>NZ_PPSW01000097.1 GCF_005876835.1 Pseudoalteromonas phenolica | reverse complement strand
AACTCGCAACTCGCAACTCGCTAACTATATAAAAATACTCGTTAATTTTTATAGGTCATTTGTCCAATAGGTCAGTCTAAGGCATTTGCTCCATGTAATTTTAGATTTTGATGTTTATCTTCAATATCGATTTTTACTGTTGGAGCTACCACGATGATCCGCGTTTATGATTTACCCACAAGAGTCTTTCACTGGCTTTTTGCCTTTGGCTTTTTAACTGCTTTTACCCTTGCCAATACCATAGACGATGAGCAAGCCGCTTTTTCTTACCACATGATTGCTGGAGCAACCATCTGCATGGCGCTCGTCTGGCGTGTTATTTGGGGTTTTGTAGGAACCAAACACGCCAAGTTTTCTGATTTTGATTTAAACCCATCCGCGTTAATGCATTACTTGAAAGGAGCGCTGAGCGGCTGCAATACGCACTCTGTGGGGCATAATCCCGCTTCGAGCTGGGCGGCAATTACTATGATGATATTAGCAGCATGTTTAGGCGTAACAGGCTTTTTGATGACCAATGGACCATTTAATGAGGTGATTGAAGAGGTGCACGAGTTATGCGCCAATGCGTTTATGCTGGTGGTGGTATTGCATTTATGTGGCATTGCGCTGCACACCATTAAATATCGAGATCCCATTGGTAAAAGTATGGTAAGCGGTGAAAAGTCGGTATCAGATGACAATAAACCTGTGGCCACATTTACCATTTTGGGCGTGCTGTGCTTAGTGGCTACTTTGCTATTTACCACGACTTTGATAGCACAATTTGATCCACACACGAGTACAACTTCAATTTTTGGGGTAACTTGGCAGTTATCAGAGTTTGAAACTGACGAGCACAAAGCGCATGATGAACATTATGATGAGCATGAATAGAGAAGCTTATGACCCGTAAAGACCGTCTGATTTTACTGTCTACCTTGTTAATCATTACGGTATTAATCGCGGTAGATCTCTCGACCGATTTAAAAGAAGGTGTGGCACTGTGGCATCTTGTTATTGAAGGGGCTGCGGGGGTTATGGCGCTCATTGGTATTGCGTATATTTTTAAAGATATCGATCAGCTTAAACAAGACTTACAGTCAGAGCGGGCGCTGGCGAAAGATTACCGAGCAGAGGCCGAATTGTGGCGCGAGAAGTCTAAAACCTATTTAGATGGTTTATCGATTTTAATTGATGAGCAATTAACCCTTTGGCAGCTCACCCCCGCAGAGCGAGAAGTGGCGTTTTTATTGTTAAAAGGCATGAGTTTAAAAGAACTTGCTGAGCTTAGAGGCACGAGCGAAAAAACCGCCCGTGCCCAGTCTATGTCTATCTATGCAAAAGCTGGCCTCAGTGGCCGCTCAGAACTCTCGGCGTTCTTTTTAGAAGACTTATTACCAGCAAAGCTGCTTTAGAGCAGGCTTTTGCTAATTTCAGTTTCGCCAACAAAGGTGTTCATTGAATGGGATTTATTCAATATTAAATGTCCATATTCGACATTAATCCCCCAAGTTTGTAGTTCTTGGATTTCACGACGGGTGATCTCTTTGCTTTCTATGTGCTGTTGTAAAAGCTGGTTTTGACCTTCGAGCGCATAAATATATTCGCCATCGGCATCCCAGTGTCGGAAGTGGTTAAACTGTCTATCAGCAAAGAAAATATGCTCAGTGGTGATTTGCCAGTTTGAGTCTAACGGATAAATACCTAGCTTATCAGGTTGCGTGACATAGTAAGTGCCTAAGTCACAGTTTTGATGAAAGTCATTGATATTATTGAGCAGTCTTTCACTATGTTGAGAATACATGTTGTATTTGTATAAGTGCCATTGATTGTTTTCTCTTACGGGTAAAAGAAGTGTCTGTTCAGAGTGACATGCAAAGACGGGAGGCTTAAATTCGCTGTAGGGCAATGTTAAGTATGTAATGGCTTTAGAGGTTAAATCAATTAACCCGAGCTGTGTATCTTGTTTAAACAACAGTTTTGAGCCGTTACTAGAAAAAAGTAAATAAGTTAGCTTGCTATCTTTAAGGTGGGTTAATTGTGTGAATATGCCATTCTCAATCAACCAAACCTCTTGCTTGCCGGTACGTAAAGAAATCACCGCGGTTTTAAGGTGTTCATGACTGCGATAGGTTGTACCCGCATAATTGGTAAAGGGCGAGCGGGCTAAATAATTAGGCAGTAAACTGTCATTAGCTAAATTAACTTCGACAGTATTTGAGTTGGTTTCTTGCCCTACTGATACCAGCAACGTTTTACCATTAAGGATTGGCATCGAGATTTGTTTGTCAGTTTTATAAATCTCAATCGTTTTTCTTTGCTTAATATCTATGGTGGCAATGGTTGTCGCATTTTTATTAAATACCAAGGTTCGATTATCTGCCCAAGATACTCTAAGAGGGTGAGTAGTCTCTAATGTTACTAGCTTTTCGACACTGCCATCTTTTAAATCATATACCATTAACTGGGCATGACGAGCTTGGAAAAAGCGTATAAAAGCAAAATGAGTGTTTGCTGGGTTTATTTGTGCGTAGCTATCCATTTGATGCACTTTTATCGGGAAAGTGAGTTGCTCAGTAATTTTTTGCTGCATATGATAACGCTTTATACTATGCACTTGAGTGTCAGAATTACGAGATGGGAAGTAAAGCCACTCTTGTTTTGAGTCAACACTTATAGACTGCAAATTCATGCCAGTTCGACAGTCTTTAATTACTTCATCGTGATAGGTGGGTGTAACAGAAACCAGTTCACGTTTAATGATATGGCATTGTTTATCTGTTTCTTTAATAAAGTAAAGTGTATCGCTGTTTCTAGCCCATGAAAACGCCCTTACATGCTCAATCTTAAAAACTTCTCTATGCTGATTGTTTTGACTTTTTTGAACTATGAGGTGTTGAGTCTGCAGCTCAGGGTCTCGATGAATAAATCCTAATAAATTTGACTTAGAAAGTTGTGGTGCGCTGTTCCAGCCAGTTATAAAAGTAAGCGGTTTTATTGCTTGCGGTGAAGTCACAGGCTGACTTTCAACCTTAGTTTCCGATGCGTGTGGTTTGGTAAAATAAACAGTAAAGCTGGCTACTGAGAACAGTGTAAAAAGCAGTAATAATGAAAGCATAGCTTTAAACTTAAACGAATGATGCTTTGTACTTGCCGACTTATCAC
>NZ_PPSW01000096.1 GCF_005876835.1 Pseudoalteromonas phenolica | reverse complement strand
CGCGAACCCAGGAGCAGCAGCAAATACAACAGATAATAGTGCAATTTGTGAGGACGATACTAAAGCCTTAGTAGGAAGTCCAGCAGGAGGAACATGGAGTATTGTCTCTGGAGGTGGAAGTATCTCAGGAACAACGTATACCCCAGCAGATGTAGCGAGTGATACCAATGTAACGGTACGTTATACAATAGCAGCCAATGGAAGTTGTGCCGCTACAACAGCAGATGTTACTTTTACAGTAAA
>NZ_PPSW01000095.1 GCF_005876835.1 Pseudoalteromonas phenolica | reverse complement strand
CCACAAAATACCGAGCAGTTCTTAAAAGTGGAGCCTGCTCAGAAGTCACATCAAGTGAGGCAACTATAACAGTTGACCCAACAAGTGTAGGTGGAAGTATTGCAGGAGGTACAAGTGTATGTACAGGTACTAACAGTACTACCTTAACCTTAAGTGGTCATACAGGAAGTATTGTACGATGGGAGAGTTCAACAGATAACTTTGCTAGTGATACCGATATAGCCAATACCACTACCAGTTTAACAGCAACAAACTTAAGTACTA
>NZ_PPSW01000094.1 GCF_005876835.1 Pseudoalteromonas phenolica | reverse complement strand
TCTGTTTTAGCTAATCAGGCTGTCGAAGGTTCACTCTTCATAAAGCAAGTCCCACGTTCGCCACATCAAACCAATTGATGTGAGAAATAGCCATTGAGCGTCGGTTTTTTATGACTGAAATTTAGCTCTAACTCCTTTTTAGCTAGCCAAGCTGTCGAAGGTTCACTCTCTATAAAGCAAGTCCCACGTCCGCCACATCAAACCAATTGAT
>NZ_PPSW01000093.1 GCF_005876835.1 Pseudoalteromonas phenolica | reverse complement strand
CAGAGCCGTCAGATTTACAGTCTGATCCCTTTGGCCGCTCGGGAACCCCTCCAAGTTGTAGTGTGTTGTTATGGTGGAGGGGGCTGGATTCGAACCAGCGAAGGCAGAGCCGTCAGATTTACAGTCTGATCCCTTTGGCCGCTCGGGAACCCCTCCACAGGGGATATCTAATTTTGTACAACTTGGTGGAGGGGGCTGGATTC
>NZ_PPSW01000092.1 GCF_005876835.1 Pseudoalteromonas phenolica | reverse complement strand
TCCGGCTCCCGCAACCAATTCTTTTAGAGAGAATTAAAACCTCTAAGGCTCGTTTGCTTATGCAAACCATTCGGACGCGGGATGGAGCAGCCTGGTAGCTCGTCGGGCTCATAACCCGAAGGTCGTCGGTTCAAATCCGGCTCCCGCAACCAATTCTTCTAGAGTGAATTCAAAACTCTAGGGCTCGTTTGCTTATGCAAACCATCTGACGCGGGATGGAGCAGCC
>NZ_PPSW01000091.1 GCF_005876835.1 Pseudoalteromonas phenolica | reverse complement strand
GCTGAGCTATAGCCCCACATTACTAGGAATACATTGTTTTGACCGAGCTTCTTTTTGAGGCAAGGCATAAAGCGAGGAAGTTTAGTTCGACTAAACGACGAGCTTTATAACGCAGCATCGAGAAGAAGTGGTGGGTCTGAGTAGACTTGAACTACCGACCTCACGCTTATCAGGCGTGCGCTCTAACCAGCTGAGCTACAGACCCAAACAATGTTTTGTTCTCTAATTCTATTCAACAATCATCTGTGTGGACAC
>NZ_PPSW01000090.1 GCF_005876835.1 Pseudoalteromonas phenolica | reverse complement strand
AGTAATTCTACAGGCTCGTTAGGTAACTTAATGGAAAGCTTTGCCCAACTTGAGAGTTATGATCTATTAGCTATTGTAGAAATGCTCAATCCGGAAATGTGTGGGCGAAACACTCCTATTTTCGATGGCTATAGAGGTCAATTTTTCTGGCATATAAATGGTGAATCTTGTTCAGATTGGTTGGCATGTTATATTTTAGAACATGGGGAGTTACACCCTGGCAATAGTTCAAAATGCAAAGTGTTACTTAGTGGCACAATCAAAGAGCTCTCTGTACCTAATTTTAAGATTGGTGCTCAATTTGCAATTCGAGAGGGAACGAAAATTATTGCAATAGGTAAAATTATAGAGGTGCGGTAAAGTTACCTAACAAGTCACTTAAGCGGGACTAAAAACAGTTGGCTAGTCTCGCTGCGCTCGCTATTATAGCCAACTATTTATTAGCCCCTTAGTGGGGCGTTGA
>NZ_PPSW01000089.1 GCF_005876835.1 Pseudoalteromonas phenolica | reverse complement strand
CGGATAGTCGGCACCATATTCTCGCTAAGAAGTAAAACTAAGCCTAAATTCATGAAGAATTTGCCCAGATAGCTCAGTCGGTAGAGCAGAGGATTGAAAATCCTCGTGTCGGTGGTTCGATTCCGCCTCTGGGCACCACTTATTTTCGGTGTTGCCGACTTAGCTCAGTTGGTAGAGCAACTGACTTGTAATCAGTAGGTCATCCGTTCGACTCGGATAGTCGGCACCA
>NZ_PPSW01000009.1 GCF_005876835.1 Pseudoalteromonas phenolica | reverse complement strand
CAACCACTCAGCCATCTCTCCATGGGCAAAGATAATACTCAGCGATTATGCTGCTGTAAATAGCTTTTGATTTGTTTGCCTAAAAATTAACCTAAAATTAAAGAAAAAATTCTTTTTTTTAGCTTAGATAGCCACATCGGTTAAATTGTGTATAGTGAAATCAAAAAGATAAGCGCTTTAAACGGTTACTTATATTGAGCCATATGAGCTGTTGACAGTTTTTGCGCGCAGACTGCAAAAAGAGACTGCCAGCTAAAGCTTGGCTTTTTAATCGTTGATTTCTTTAAGCGAGGTTGCGTGTTGCTGCACGCCGCAGCTGTCTGGATCATGATGAGCTCCTAAGTTATGTAAGTGAGTAATGCTTGATTGAGTGTATTTTGCATTCGATTTGATTAATTTAAAAACAATAAAAATTGCTGTTTTCGGATAATTTTTTCTAATGAATTGTGTTTTATATTATTATTCTTGAATAGTTATTCTTTTCTATTTTTAATGGTTTAAGGGCTTTCTCGCTTCTTTGTGAATAATTATTTAATAAGCTAGGTTAATTAATTTTATGCTCGTTGTTGTAAAACCAAGTGATTCGCCTTTTATTCAGGCGCAGGTTAAATGGTTAGAAGAAGAATTTGTAAAAAGAGGGCTTAAAAATCAATGGTTTTTTACATCAGGATGTTTTGAAACGGATGTCATCACTATTCAGCAAAAGCTAGCAGATGTAGAAACGGTTATTGCTGTTGGTGGTGATGGTACATTACATTTGGTCGTGAACGCATTGGTGAACTCAACTGCTGCGCTTGCTGTGCTACCAGCCGGCACGGGTAACGACTTTGTTAGACAGTTCGGGTATTCTGAACAGCAATGGCGAGCATTGGTTTTTTCTGAATCTTTTAGGTTATTAGATTTAGGTAAAATCAATCAGCGCTTTTTCATTAATGTTGCAGGCATAGGGTTTAATGCTGCAGTTGTAAAAGATATGAATACGTTCCAAATTCGTCATAAGCTGAGCTATATTTTTGCGGGCATTAAGCACCTGTTTGGCTTTAAACACACTTCAACACATGATCCTTCTTTAATGCGTGTATTTGCAAATGGTCAGTTTTTTGCTGCAGGCCTAAAAGTAGCGCCGAGTGCTAGGGTTGATAATGGCAAGCTTTTAATGTTGCACTTTAAAGCTGAGTTTTTATTGAGTCGGCTATGGAGCTTTCTGTTGGTGTTAGTGCGTCAGCATGAAAAGTCATCTCATCTTGAAGTGAGTGAGTTGGTGGAGTATAAAATTTCTGAACCTGATCTGTTAATTGAAGCTGATGGTGAAATGATAGGAGAGACACCCGCAGTCGTTAAAGTCTGCCCTGGTGTTCTTAAGATGAGGCTATAAAAAAGAGCTGACATTAGTCAGCTCATTAAGGGAGATAATTAATACTGTGATTTAATAATGCTTACTTAGATTTGAAGTTGAAAAGCTGGTAGCCATTCATTGCAGGGATTTGCGCAACTAAATCAGTTTCTGCATTTGCAATACCTTCAAATTTTTCGCATAAGCCATTTGCTTGTTCTTCAATTTGTTTTGCTTGTAACTGAACTTTCTCTTCAATTTCTTTACCCATGTTTTCCATGCGCGCTTCAAAGTTTTCCATGTCGCCGCCTGAGCTGACCATTTCAGAACCGACCATCATTAAGATACTGCCGATTGATTCCATCATGGCTGACTCGACGGCTTCTTCTATGTGAGTTTCAAAGTGGTTATCAAAGTTTTCTCCGAACTCATGAAAGGTCTTTTCGCCCATGACAAATGCACCTTGTTGATAGAAGGTATCACTGATCTCAACGTGTAGTTCATCCATCAGACCGTTAAGAGACTCTAGTCCTTGTAGGTTGAACGCTTGCGCTACTTCATCCAATGCAACACCAGCAAGCTTTACGCCGTCAAGAGCGATATTTGCTACTTGTGGTAGTTGTACTCTGAGTGAATCTGCATAATTTGCTAGGGCTGCTTTTTGATCATAGGTTAGGGTGATTGCTTGTCCATCAACATAAAGCTCACCATAGCTGTCAATCGTTAGTTGTTTATTATTCTCTGCAGTGATCTGTAGTTGATTCGGCGTGATGCGAACATCATTCTGGAAATCGACTTGGCACTGGTCGCTGCTAATTTGAATACCATGATCTTCATGTGCGATTGCTGAAGTACTTAAAATTAGCGTTGTTGCTAGCATAAACTTTTTCATAATTATCATTCCTGTTGATAGACTCGATGATTACTTATCAAGATGAATGCCAAAAATTAAAGTTATTTAAATTCATATTGTTACGTGTTTTTGTTTTCTTTTTGTAAGTGTGCTTATAGCTAAAATAAAAATAAAAGTGGTTTATTTAACCAATTATTACGATTTTTAACATTGTGGTCTCCATGCAAAGTGACATCGTAAAGTTTGCAAACCTAAAAAATCGAGCTAATTATTAATTCAGTATTGTGCTTATAGTCATGAGGTTGTCACCATGCGTAATTCCTTTTCTGAAGATGCGCCTATTGATGATGAGTTTGGTGCGGAGTTAGATGATTTAAATACAGAGTCTTCTAGCATTCAAAAGCGCCGTGCTCGAAAAAGGTTAGAAGATTATTTTGAACAAAAGCGCTTACGCGAATGCTTAGGTGATGATGAGTTTGGGGATATTGATTAAACAAAACGGGCTGTTTTTAGCTAAGTTTCTTCGCTTAAGTCAAAGTCAGGGCTAGAAGTAACTCTGCGTTAAATCTCAACTATCTAGACACGCTCCCGCAGTACGTCATAATGGTGCGCATGGCATAAAATAGTTTGAGATTAATATGGGCAAAGTTAAGGTTTGGGATGGCTTTATTCGAGGCTTTCACTGGTTGTTGGTCATTGCGTTAGGTGTGCTCTATATCAGTGGAGAAGAAGGCTGGTTAGAGTTGCACTTTGTTACAGGTTACTTGTTGTTAGCATTGATGTTAGCCCGATTAATTTGGGGTGTAATTGGTAGTGAAACAGCTAGGCTAAGCAAGTTGATTAATCATCCTACAAAGGTTGTTAATGCATTAAAAGGCAAAGAAGACAGAGTTGGCCACAATGCCGCAGGCAGCCTGATGGTTGTGCTGTTTTTTGTGTTGATCCTTCTACAACTCGTCACAGGGTTATTTACCACAGACGATATTCTTGTTGATGGTCCGTTAGTTCAGTATGTCAGCTATGATCTTGTTGAGTTAGCAGGATCAATACACCACAGTAATATCGATTTTATAATTGCCGCAATTGCATTACATATCTTGGCTATCATTGCCTATCGTTTTAAAGGTAAAAACCTCATCAAAACGCTTTTAACAGGAACCGTAGAATCAAGCTTGCAACAGCCAAAAATGAAGGCTGGTTGGATAGCTTATATCATCTTTGCTCTGTTCGCTGCGGTATTAATTTTCTTGTGGGGTATGGAGCCTTTAAGTCAATTGATGGGATAAGCCAAAACTTGAGTGAATAAAAAACCCGATAAACTCAGTTTATCGGGTTTTTGCATTTTTATGTGGTGAGTTACTTAGTCACTCAAGCGGTTTAAGCCATTTAACGCTGCTACACGATAGGCTTCTGCCATGGTTGGATAGTTAAAGGTGGTATTAACAAAGTATTCGATGTTATTACCCGGGCCCTTTTGTTCCATAATTGCTTGGCCGATGTGAACGATTTCTGAGGCGCGCTCACCGAAGCAGTGAACACCTAAAATCTCTTTAGTTTCTGAGTGGAATAACAGCTTCAAGCTACCCACTTGTGTGCCTGTGATCTGCGCACGCGCAAGGTGCTTAAACTGGGCTCTCCCGACCTCGTAAGGGATTTTAGCTGCTGTTAGCTCTTGCTCTGTTTTGCCCACTGAACTCATTTCAGGAATGGTATAAATACCTGCAGGAATGTCATTGATCAGCTTCTCGCTACAACCACCTGAAACAATGGCTTTGGCTGCGATACGGCCCTGGTCAAATGCAGCACTGGCTAAACTTGGGTAACCAATCACATCACCAACGGCATAAATGTTATCGATTTCGGTTTGGTAGCTATCGTTAACTTTTAATTGTCCACGGCCATCGGCTTTTAGGCCTACTGCGGCAAGATTAAGCTTATCCGTATTACCGGTTCTGCCATTGGCAAATAAAATGCAGTCGGCACGTACGCGTTTTCCTGATTGCAGATGAAGTACGACGCCGTGTTCATGTGGTTCAACTTTAGCAAATTCTTCATTGTGACGAATAACAATGCCGCTATTCCAGAAGTGGTAACTTAGCGCATCAGAAATCTCCGCGTCCATAAACGCCAGTAATCTATCGCGGGTATTGATCAAATCAACTTTAGCACCAAGCCCTTTAAAGATAGAGGCATACTCACATCCAATAACACCGGCACCATAGATTAAAACGCGCTGAGGGTCATGCTCTAGGCTTAAAATGGTGTCACTGTCATATATTCTAGGATGAGAGAAATCGACACCAGGTGGACGGTATGGGCGTGAACCCGTGGCAATCACAATAATCGGTGCCGTGATAACTTCATAAGAGCCATCTGTATGAGTCACCTTAATTGAGTAACGGTCAATAAAACTGGCATCACCTTGAAATAACTCAATGCGGTTTCTGTCATAAAAGCTGCTGCGCAGATTTGATTGCTTAGAGATCACATTACTGGCATGGCTAAGAATATCGCCAAAGGTTAAACGCTGCGGCTTTTCAGTGAGGCTGAAAAGTGGGTTTTGTTTGTATTCTATTAAGCGACTAACAGAGTGTCTGAGTGCTTTTGAAGGAATAGTGCCCCAATGAACGCAGCCACCACCAACCGCTTTATGGCGTTCGATAACGGCAACCCGTTTGTGGCTTTTAGATAGATTCATGGCGGCACCTTCACCGCCAGGGCCTGAACCTATAATAATGGCGTCATACATAAATGACGCCGGCTTGTCTGTATTTGATTCTGCTTTTTGTTTGGCCACAGCCCCTCCTCAACTTGCGAGTTGGCTATCACCGTTAGGCGTTCGATAATAGCCTTGCATTTAGTGCTAACCATGCTTGCTTTTGCGCCTGCCAAGCCGCTTCTAGCTCTTTGTATTGCTTGGCAATTGCCGAAGTATCACATTGCTCACGCATGGAATCAGCTTTTGCTTCTAATAATTGCTTTTGTGCCGCACAAAAGGTTTGTAACTTTTTTAGAAGCAAATCATATTCTTGTTGTAACAATGTAAGCTGATCTTGGGCTAAAGGCAATTTTGCCAGCTTAACTTTAGTCTTAAGTAACAAGGTTTCAGCTTTGGCTTTTTCTATACGCTCGACTGGTGTGCGTTTAAGTTTGCTGGCAAGGCCAACCGCCGCAAATGCACGGATCATCCATTTTGTTGGGTCGTAGTGGTACCAACGAATGCCATTGCGATAGTCACTGGCAAAAATATGGTGGAAATTGTGATAGCCCTCACCGTAGGTGAACAACGCTAAAAAGCCATTATCACGGGCGGTATTTTTTTCGGTATATGGGCGAGAGCCCCAAATATGCGCCAGTGAGTTGATAAAGAAAGTAAAGTGCTGACTCAATACCAGTCTTAACACACCCGCCAATAACAACATACCAATAATGTCACCAAACAGTGCACCTAGCAGTAATGGAATACCCACATTCGTTAGTAACACAAGTTTCATGTAATGACGGTGTTGAAACATCACGATAGGGTTGCGTTGTAAGTCTCTAGCATTGCTGTAGTCGCCATAGTTTTTACCTTGGTAGTCACGCAACATCCAACCAATGTGGCTATACCAAAAGCCATTGGTTGCGGCATAAGGGTCTTTAACAGGATCATCGACTTGACCATGATGAACACGGTGATCGCTACTCCAATGTAATGCGCTATTTTGCAATGCGAATGCACCGCCTAGTGCAAACACCCATTGCACTGCAGGGTGAGCTTCATACGTTTTATGCGCCCATAAGCGATGGTAACCCGCGGTGATTGATAAACCGGCATAAAACATACATACAACAAAAGCTACCCAAGTGCTGGTTTCAAAGCCATGGGTTATTCCATACCACGGCACTAGGGTAATGGCTGCCAAAAATGACAGGGCAAAAAACAAAACATTTGTCCAAATGAGAGGGGGTTTTTTCATCTTAAAAAATCTCAGCGTACACTTGTACGCTAAAATAGTATTTCATTCTCATCACGTCAAGTATTAGACTGCACAAGTTATCGATAAACTCTAGGGAGAAAATATGTCAGGTGTTCGTGCACAACAAAAACAAAAAACCCGACAAGCCTTGATTGTAGCTGCATTTAACCAGCTCAGTGCGGAGCATAGTTTTTCTAATTTGAGTTTAAGAGAAGTGGCAAGAGAAGCGGGCATTGCACCAACTTCGTTTTACCGACACTTTAAAGACATGAATGAACTCGGTTTAACCATGGTTGATGAAGCGGGTTTAACACTGCGTCAACTGATGCGCCAAGCACGCCGTCGTATAGCGAGTGGCGGCAGTGTGATCAATACTTCTGTGCTGACTTTTATGGAGTTCATCGATACGTCGAGTAACCAATTTAGATTGTTGTTAAGAGAGCGCTCAGGCACATCAAAAGCATTTCGTGCTGCAGTCGCACGCGAAATCCAACATTTTATTTTAGAGCTTGCACATTATTTAGAAGCCGAAACACCCTGCGATGCGAATCATGCTTATATGCAAGCAGAAGCCATGGTGACCTTGGTATTTAATGCTGGTGCAGATGCACTTGATCAAGACACACAACAACGAGAAGAATTAACCGAGCGTCTGATTTGGCAGTTGCGTTATATCGCCAAAGGCGCGAATCATTACGGCACACATCAAGTAAATTCAAAGCCTTCATAAAAAAATCATATAAAAATTAATCTACTCGATTGTTTACTGTTCAAATTTAAAAAGACCCTTAATTTTTATGTTTAAGGGTTTTTTTATTCTCATTTCAAACTCAATTTGCTTTTTGGTTTCTCTGTCAATTCTGTTTTTGCTGCTTTGTTGAATTGTTTATGCTTGATTTCAAGTGTGTAGGCGTGTTAAAAATCGCATCAGTTACAGCATAAATACAAAACATGCAGATTAAGAAATGAAAAAGTTCACACAATTGTCACTGCTATTAAACCTCTTACTGATCAAGTATCGGTGTGGGGCGGTGTGCGTGTGAAATGCAGCATAACGAAAACCCCGCACATTGCGGGGTTTTTTGTTTTTGCACTGTTATCTAAAGACTGACTAAAACTATTTGCTTATAGCGATGGTGTTCAAAGGGCGATACAAAGGGGTGAGGAGCTAAGGTATGAAAGATAAGGTTTGGATTTTCGATACAACATTAAGAGACGGTGAGCAGGCGTTAAAGGCGAGCTTAACTGAAGATGATAAAGTACAGCTTGCACATGCCATCAGCCGCCTTAATGTGGATGTCATGGAAGTTGGTTTCCCGGTTTCAAGTCCTGCAGATTTTCGTGCAGTACAGCGCATCGCCACTGAAATTAAAGGCCCTGCGATTTGTGGTTTAGCCCGGGCTGTGGCAAAAGACATTGAAGCTTGTGGTGAAGCATTACGTCCAGCAGAGCAAAGCCGTATCCATACCTTCATTGCAACCAGCCCTTTACACCTTGAACACAAGCTACGCATGAGCCTAGATGATGCGACTGCAATGGCGGTAAAATCAATCAAGTTAGCCCGAAATTACACCGATGATGTGGAGTTTTCGTGTGAAGATGCCGGCCGTACTCCGCATTGGGATTTATGTCGTATTGTCGAACAAGCGATTAAAGCGGGCGCTTCAACCATCAACTTACCTGATACCGTGGGCTATGTGACGCCTGACGAGTATGCGGCGATGATCCATCATTTAATGAATAACGTGCCAAACATCGACCAAGCGCGTCTAAGTGTGCATTGCCATAACGACTTAGGTTTGGCGGTAGCAAACTCGATTGCTGCAGTACAAGCTGGTGCACGACAAATCGAATGTACGATTAATGGTATTGGTGAGCGAGCGGGTAACTGTTCGTTAGAAGAAGTGGCGATGATCATGAAGATGCGTCACGACTATTTAGGTGTTTACACCGATATTCGCAGCGAAGAAATTTACCGCGCGTCGCGCCAAGTTGAAACCATTTGTAATATGCCTGTGCAGCCGAATAAGGCCATTGTCGGCGAGAATGCCTTTGCTCACAGTTCAGGTATTCACCAAGATGGCGTGTTAAAAGCACAAAACACCTACGAGATTATGGCCCCAGAAATCGTGGGTGTACCAAACAACCAATTAAATATGACCTCGCGTTCAGGTCGCCATGTCATTGAGCATCGCTTAGAAGAATTAGGCTATCAAAAGTCTGACTATGACATGGATAGCTTATATGAAAGTTTCTTAGCGCTAGCGGACCAAAAAGGCACGGTCTATGACTATGACCTAGAAGCCATGATCTACTTTAATCAGATCAGTGATAAAGACGAAACCTACCAACTTGAGTTTGTAAACTCAGCGTCAAATTCACAATCAGTTGCCAGTTCGACCATTGGCATGACTGTGGGCGGACAATCAAAGCAAGAAGCTGCCACAGGTAATGGTCCGGTCGAAGCCTCATTCAAAGCCATTGAACGCATAACGGGTATGGCAGTTGAAGTGATTGAATACAACTTAGATGCCACAGGCCAGGGCGCGAGCTCGCTTGGTCAGGTAAATATTATTGCGAAATACGATGGCCGCCAATATCACGGCGCCGGTCTTGCTGCCGATATCGTAGAAGCTTCAGTACGCGCCATGATCCGCGTATATAACTTAATTGACAGAGCACAAAAAGTGTCTGACTTAAAACAACAAAGGAAAGCAGGATGAGCCAACAAAGTTACCAAGTCGCCGTTTTAGCTGGAGATGGCATCGGCCCTGAAGTCATGTCTGCCGCCGAGCAAGTATTAGATGCGGTGAGCGCTAAGTTTAATTTTACGCTACAACGTGAGCACCATGCCATTGGCGGTGCTGCCATTGATGAATTTGGTGCGGCGCTTCCTGACTCTACTTTAGCGGCGTGTGAAAAAGCGGATGCCATTTTATTTGGCTCAGTAGGTGGCCCTAAGTGGGAGCATTTACCACCGAACGAACAGCCAGAGCGTGCATCTTTACTGCCACTTCGTAAGCATTTTGGTTTGTTCTGTAACTTGCGCCCAGCACAGCTATTACCTGCACTGAGCGCCGCGTCTCCTCTACGAGCAGATATCAGTGCGCAAGGCTTCGATATTTTATGTGTACGTGAGTTAACAGGCGGTATTTATTTTGGTGAAAAAGGCCGTGAAGGCGAGGGGGCGAGTGAAGCTGCATTCGACACGCAACGTTATTCTCGTGCTGAAATTGAGCGCATCGCGCGTTTTGCTTTCGAAGCAGCGCGTTTACGCAGTAACCATGTTACGTCAGTAGACAAAGCCAATGTATTGGCATCAAGCGTACTGTGGCGCGAAGTTGTCACCGAAGTGAGTAAAGACTACCCAGAAGTGACGCTTGATTATATTTATGTAGACAACGCAGCAATGCAGCTGGTGAAGCAACCAAGCCAATTTGATGTATTACTTTGCGACAATTTGTTTGGTGATATTTTGTCAGATGAATGCGCCATGATCACAGGCTCAATGGGTTTATTACCCTCGGCCAGTTTAAACCAGTCAGGCTTTGGTTTATATGAGCCTGCTGGCGGTTCAGCGCCAGATATTGCAGGTAAGGGCATTGCAAACCCGATTGCACAAATTCTGAGTGCAGCACTCATGCTACGTTATTCTCTTGGGCAAGATGAAGCGGCACGCACTATTGAGAAGGCTGTGGCAGAGGCTGTTGCTGCAGGTGTGGGTACACCAGATATCTACCCTCAAGGCGGTTACACCACACAAGATGTAGCGCAAGCAATCGTTTCACGTATTTAATTTTGGCTGATGGCTGCACCGTCATGCAGCCAAGATAAGAGGATGTAGCAAGTGGCTCAGACCTTATACGATAAAATTTGGCAATCTCATGTGGTTGCACAAATCAACGAACAAACCGATTTACTTTATATTGATCGTCACTTAGTACATGAAGTGACATCACCACAAGCATTTGCGGGGCTGCGCGAGAATAACCGCAAAGTACGTTGCCCTGAGAAAACTTTTGCGACCATGGATCATAATGTTTCGACCAAGAGTCGTTCGCTAGATGCCGCAAGTGAAGTGTCAAAAAACCAGTTAATGGCGCTAGCACAAAACTGTAACGACTTTGGTATTGAGTTGTATGACTTAAACTCGATTAACCAAGGCATAGTGCATGTCATGGGTCCTGAACAGGGGATCACCTTACCGGGGACTACAATTGTATGTGGTGATAGCCACACCTCAACACACGGTGCATTCGGTGCGTTAGCACATGGTATTGGTACTTCTGAGGTAGAGCACGTATTAGCAACGCAAACGCTACAGCAGAAAAAAGCTAAGTCGTTGAAGATCCAAATTAATGGTGTGCTGCGTCCAACCGTGACCTCAAAAGATTTAATTCTAGCTGTGATTGGCAAGTTAGGTACCGCTGGTGGTACGGGCTATGTGGCAGAGTTTTGTGGCGAAGGCATCGAAGCGTTGTCGATGGAAGCGCGCATGACGCTGTGTAATATGAGCATCGAAATGGGTGCCAAAGCGGGCTTAATCGCGCCAGACGAGACAACGTTTGCGTATCTTGAAGGGCGTCCGTTCGCACCAAAAGGAGATGATTTCAAAGCTGCTGTTGAATATTGGCAGACACTGAAATCAGATGAGAATGCGCAGTTTGATTTAGTGGTTGAACTCGATGCGCAAGACATTCAGCCACAAGTGACTTGGGGCACAAGCCCAGAGCAAGTTATTGGTATTGATGAACTAGTGCCAAACCCAGACAAAGAAGCCGATTTAATCAAAGCAGATGCCATGCGTGCAGCCTTGAAATACATGGGTCTTGAAGCGGGCCAGAAGTTATCTGATGCAAAAGTCGATACCGTATTTATCGGCTCCTGTACCAACAGCCGCATTGAAGATTTGCGTGCGGCAGCTGAGATTGTCAATGGCAAGCAGGTTGCGACTGGTGTTGAAGCCTTGATAGTACCGGGTTCAGGCCTAGTCAAACAGCAGGCAGAGCAAGAAGGCTTAGCAGATATTTTTAAAGCAGCTGGATTTGAATGGCGTGAGCCAGGCTGCTCTATGTGTCTTGCAATGAACGATGACAAGTTGGGTTCTGAAAAGCGCTGTGCGTCGACCTCTAACCGTAACTTTGAAGGTCGTCAGGGCCGTGGTGGTCGAACTCACTTAGTGAGTCCTGCGATGGCGGCAGCAGCGGCGATAGCTGGTCACTTTACAGATATTAGAGGAGCGGTGTAATGGCGGTTTATCATCAAGGTTTATTGGCACCTTTAGACAAAAATAACGTCGATACCGATCAGATCATTCCAAAGCAGTTTTTAACTTCAACCAGTCGTGACGGCTTTGATAAAGCGCTGTTTTATGACTGGCGCTATTTAGATGATGGCAGCGCAAATCCTGAATTTGTGTTAAACGCAGAATGTTATCAAGGCGCTTCGGTACTTCTGACACGTGATAACTTTGGTTGTGGCTCATCTCGTGAGCATGCGCCTTGGGCATTAAAACAGTATGGGTTTACTGTGATCTTGGCGCAAAGTTTTGCAGATATTTTCTTTAACAACTGTGGTAATAACCAGATGTTGTGTATCGCGCTATCGGCAGACACATTAGATAGCCTGTTTGCGATTGCAGAGCAGCATCAAGATATTCAGGTTGAAATCGATTTAGAAAGTCAACAGATCCGCAGTCAGTATTTCGATGCCATCGACTTTGATGTGCGCTCAGATATTAAAGCGCGTTTATTAAGTGGCTTAGATTTTATTGGTGAGACTGAGCAATTGAATGCGCGAATTGATGCGTTTGAAGCTAACTTAGCCGCTGAACGCCCTTGGCAGTAAAGCTAAGTTAATCTCGTTTTTTTGCATCTAACCAGAGAGCTGACTACTCTCTGGTTTTTCTTTTTTTAGGACAAGCATAATGAAAAAAAGCCTAGCCGTTCTTGCACTACTTATTAGTGGCTCAGCCATCGCGCGTCCAGCGCCATTGGTATCAATTCCAACCCATGATGCATTCTTCGATAAAATTGCGGCGCATTGTGGTAAAGCGTATCAAGGAAAAGTAACGCTGGATAACCAAGGCCCGAGCAAGTTTAATGAAGCTAAACTCGTGATGCATGTGCGTCGTTGTGACGAAAAAAAACTGCAAGTGCCTTTTCATGTAGGAAAAGATGCGTCTCGTACTTGGATCATCACCAAAACCGGCAGTGGCTTGAGTTTGAAGCACGACCACCGTTTAGAAAACGGCGACGATGATCCGTCAACCATGTATGGCGGCCATACCGTTGATGCAGGCTTTGCAAACGTGCAGTCTTTCCCTGCTGATCAGTATTCAAAAGAGTTATTTGTGAGCCAAGGTATTCCTCAGTCAATGGGCAACACTTGGCAAATGTACATTTATGACGATAAGTTTACTTACCGTTTAGTGCGTGAAGGTCGCGAGTTTAGAGTTGATTTTGATTTAACGAAACCGATCACACCGCCAAAAGCACCTTGGGGTTATAAAGACTAGTCTTTATTCGCTTTTTGACACTATTGCGACTAGCTTTAGAACTATCGTGATGGTGTCGAATGACTCGGCATCTGCCAACTAGAGGTCAGTTATGTCGATCACCGATAGGCAAAAAAAGCTAGTACAACGCAGTTTTGTTCAAATAGAGCCCCATGCAGAAGAAGCCGCAGCGCTTTTCTATCAAACACTGTTCCAATACGATCCGTCACTCAAGCAGCTATTTAAAAGTGATATTAAAAGCCAAGGGCAAAAGTTAATGATGACCTTGCGCGTGGCAGTGAGGGGGCTTGATGATATAAATGCGCTGGTGCCCGTAATTCATCAATTGGCTGAACGGCATGTGGGGTATGGGGTGCAGGCCAAAGACTTTACTCCAGTAGGCAATGCGCTTTTATATACTTTAAAAATGGGGTTAGGGGATGCTTGGACGCCTGAATTGCGCCAAGCATGGGTTGATACGTTTCGAATGATTGCAACCGTGATGAAGGCGCATGCTTTTAATCGCTAAGCGCAGTAAAGTTTATTATCTGGGCACGCATTTTACTTCGGCTTGCAGATCTGGCTGATAAGCGCGAGGGTGAGTGGGTAATCTTTCAAAGTCTTGCACACCTTTTTGTAAGGTCAATTGTGCATTCATGCCTTGGCAAAGCTTTTCTGAGTGCCTTAATAGAAATACGCTCTGTCGGGTGAAGTGTGCATAATCATCTGAGCGGATCTTTAAGAAGTAGTGGTCATCGCTGAACTTAGTTTGTTCATAATGGATTTTGTGATCAAAGTCATATACTTTTTCAGGCTTCCCGAGTGGTGTCGGTGTATGATGACAAGCGGTGAGCAGTCCGCCTAGTGCCCCAACAGCCAATAATTTAATCCATTGTATTTTCATAACAATCCCAAAGTTGATGAATTGGCGAGATCCATACGCCTCTAAAAGCAGACTATTCTACCATGGGCTGGCAAGAAACGCTTTTTAGTAATACAAACTGCGCAGTCTTAGGGTAGAAAAGCACACAGCCTGTTTCTCTTAGTTGTAGCACAAATCGCTGAACAGTCAGTGAATGTGCACCTAGAATTGGGTTTCCTGAATCATCGGTTGAGCGGCCATGTTCTAGCAATAATTCGTTATTGTTCATAAAAGTGGTATCAGACAACAGCGGTGCGATTCCGCCTTTTAGTGAAACGATGGCTTGCTGTAATTCCGCTTTCATGGTCGGGGTGGTGTGTTTTATAACCGCTGGAATAGGCTTTGTTGGTTGGGTGTGTGCACACCCAACCAACAATGTTACGCCCAAAAGTAGGGTAACGAGTCTGCAGTGCATTACTGCTCTTTCACCTTAATATCAACCATGCTATTGCGCATTGGGTGGAATGGCTGAGCGATATTAAGGCTGTCATCTAACACTGTTTTCTGCATGCTTGGCGCACGGTTAGCGGTTTCTTTTGCAACTACAGGACAAGCGCCAGTTTCAATATGTGTTAGCGCCGCAGCGAGCATACCTTCTTGCTTGTCACCAAGCTGTTTAGAGAAGTCATCCGCAATATTACAGCCTGGTACTCTCGCCGATAGGCCTGCTTCAGAGTTTTCGTTTTCGACTGGGATAAAGCCGTCAGCATAGTCACCGAACTCTTTGGCGTTTGCGCCTTTAAATTGTACTGTATAGTAAACTTCGCCACAGTTTGGAGTTGGAGTGAAGCCATATGGTTTACCACAGGTTTGTCCACCAATCAGTACCACATTCACATCGATACCGCGCAAGCCATTGATCAATGATTCACTGGCAGAGCAAGTGCCTGCACTTGAAAGTATATACACAGTATCTAGGCTTACACTTGGTAAGATTTGGTTAGTGTATACGCTCGCGTTCCAATCAATTTTGCGATTTTCAAAGGTATAATAATCTTCTTCAGTGCTAGCCGCTTCAATTTTGTCATTGCGCAGCGTACGACTGAACACCTTTGCATTATTTTGCGCGCTCTTAGCTGCTCCGTTGTTTTCACTTGCTCGTGTTTGCTCTTCACCGGCTACCATGTAACCAAGCTGAGCAGACATCACAACTAAACCGCCACCGTTGTAGCGCATGTCGAGTACAAGCTCATTGATGTTTTCATCTGAAAACTGCTGGAATGCTGTGACGAGTGGATCTTGACCAACAGAAATAAATTGGTTGAATTGTACATAACCTACTTTTTTGTCAGCGTGCTCTATCACTTGTGCATTTTGAACAGGGGTTGATTGCACATCACCCGCCGTCATTACAATCTCTATAGGATTCTCTTCACCTTCACGCTGAATAGTAAAGGTGTGTTCTTCACCAGCTTTAGGCAGTAAACCTGCATTTAGTTTATCTACACCAGCCGAATCAGAGGTATTTATATCTGTGCCATTAATGGCTATAACCGTGTCACCTCGAAGCAGGCCTGCTTTGTCAGCTGGAGAACCGTCTTGTGTGAAAGCAGCTCTAAGCACGCGAGGCGGGGTGGTACTAATGAACGCCCATCTTACGCCATAACCAGATACCACGCCCGATTGCGCTTCTTTTTTAAAGTCATCGTAACTTTCAGAATAATGGAATTGGTCTTTTGCCTTGTCTGAATCGGTAATCGCGGTCGTTTTTAACTGTGCGAAATACTCACCGACTGAATCAAATGATTTAGGATCGTTGTCTTCTACTTCGTCATACCAAAGATAAGTTTCGTTGGTATATGAGCGTAAAAACATTTTTTCATGCATGGTAGTACCGGCTTTATCAGGGTACGGTGCATTTTCATATGGGTCTGTGCCAGTACGAGGTGTTTCACATTGGTTTACAAAAGAGCTCGAAGGATCGTACTTATTTAGCGTCCAAGTTGGCTCTGTTACCGTTCCACCTGTACTTCCTGTACTTCCTGTACTTCCTGTATTTGTTGAAGGCGTTGTAGGTGTTGCTGTTTGTTGATTATCGTTATTTGAGCTACCACCGCCACAACCAGCCAATACTGTTGCAGATAAAGCAAGCGCAATGCTGAAGCTTAATGTATTTAGTTTCATAATATATTCCTATCACATCGTGTGTGATCAAAATACCAACAAGTGTTTGTAAACACAATTGGTACAACTTGATAAAGCGAGTTTAATGCTAATTGTACCCGTCCTTTTTTTGCCAAGTTGTAAATAATTGTTGCTGTTTTTTAGATAACTTCAAGCCATAGGTGCTTTGCATATAAAAATAAGCATCCGCAATACGCTTTTTGGCAAAATCAGGCGGCTCTACTGTGCGTGCCTTAAAATCGACTTTAACAGGGCAAGCACCGTGCTTTAATGCAGTATTAGGCAACATACCAAAACGATAATTACTTCTGTCGCCGTTTATTTCACCAATAGTGGGCGCTAAATTGTTAATATCAGCTTCCATTTTGCGAAATTTAGCACTGACTTTTCTACAGTTTTTCCTACCACCATCTTGCCAGCATTGTAGCTGGTGGCCAAACTCCCAAGCTGAAACAATGTGCTCCCATTCAATACGCGTGGCGCGGCTATTTGGTTTGCCTGCATGGGTGTAGGGTTTTCTAGGTTCATAACCACAACTGTTTGCATCAGGAATAAGTTTTTTGCCTTGGCGTTTGATCTTACAGCCGCAATAAAGCGTGGTGGCATCTTGAGGTAAGGTTTTATTGAGGTGTTTTTTTGCTTGTGAAAAGCTTGAAAATTCTTTGCCAAAAGTTGGCGGGCTCAGCAACAGCAAAGCCATTAACGCGAATAGCGGGCGCATTTCTCTCACCTAAGTGGACTACAGAAAAATGCACTATATCACCGCAATAAAGGCTTTAAAATTATCTTGTTGATTGCAACGGTTTTTACAAAGATTCACGCCCTAAAAATATAGGGCGCATGTTCCGCTAAGCTGGTTTTTGTCTGCGCTTGCGCCAAGGTGGTGCTTGAAATAATAAGAACATACCAGAGAGACAAAACAACACACTGACGACAGAGAAGCTAATGAGTAGTGGGTTATTGAAGTCTTCTCGTTCGTCATAATCCATAATGTGTAGCATCCAGAAAAAATCAAAAATACGCCAAATGGTGCTTCTTACTGTAATGATTTGCCCGCTTTGCGCTTCTAAATAGAGTGTCGTACTACACCAGTCGTTGTAAGTGACTGCCCAGACGTTTTCTCTATAGCCAATTTCTCTTGGGCCTTTAGCTAACAATTGAACTGCATTGATTTTGCCATTGCCTAAATAGTGGGCATCGGCCTGTCTTCTAATTAAAGATTCATTTGGTGCTGCAAGCGCTTCACCTGTTCTGCCGTTAAACCAAGTCGTTTTATCAGCTTGCACTTTAATGATGGGTATCTCTAATAGGTGTTTGAAAGCAATGTTTGAGAGTGCATCTTGGCTTTTTGTAATGATATTCAAATCAGTTGAGTAATCGGCTCGCTTAAATGGATTATCGAGCTGACGGTGAGCTAAGTGTTTGCCATGTACTTTTTCAAGCGGAATGGCGCTCATGACAAACCCGCCTAATAACCAAGCGAATATTTGAATAGCGAGTAGGTAGCCAAGCCATTTATGTATTTTTCGAATGGGTTTAAATGCTGTTTTTGTCATTATTTTTATCCAAGCAAATGAGAAAAGTGCTCAGTGTACCTAAAAAGGTTTTTCTGTCACTGCGACAAATTGTCTCAGCCTAAAAGTCGTATTAAATCTTGTTTAGTAGATAAGAACAATATTTGTTCAGTTTTAAAATGCCTTAGCGGTAGCAACCATTCGGTGAGTTAGTTACACTTGTCTATATTAAGTATCGCTTTGTTACACCTTAAAAAATATAGCTTAAAAAGAGAACAGTCATAATGTCAGAAATCCAATTCTTAAATGTAGACCTAGAGCTTGAATCAAAACAGGATATTAGTGTCTTGGTAGACGATTTAAAGAAGAAGGCTATGGTGCTGCACTATGATAAAGACGACTATCGTCATTTAGCACGCATTGAAGCAGATGCTGATGTGGTAAGCCCTGATAAAGCGATTAATCATCTATGCGAGCTCATTGAGTCTTGTTCTAAAAGTGCGCTTAAGCAATGGTTATCGTGTTCTAAGCGTACTTTTGATATTGGCTTTAACTCGGGCGCTGCACCTAAGTGCTTTTCTCAGCCAATCAGTGCCGATACGCTACTGAGAATCTCGGCGATTGGCGCTGGAATTGAAATCACCATTTACCCGGTTGAAAGTTAAGCTAGCATTGATTTAACAAAAAACGCGATTTTGGGTTTCCAAGATCGCGTTTTTTTGTTTTCGAGCAGAATTTTTTTAAAACTGTTTTTAATGGTGTTTTTGCTCTTTGATAACCAAATGGAATAACAAAGCAGATCTAATTCTTTATCCTTGGTAACGCAAATCAGTATGCTTCAGCCTTAGAAAACCTTACTTCGAGTAGAAGTATTTCAGCAAGCAAACTAAGCAGACGGTTTAGGGTTAGGGGATAGATTCCATGTTGTTAAGTCAACTTAGTGCCGCGGCAAGCCCGCTGACACAAGAGCAAGTGCAAAAATTACAAGGTTTAGTGGCCGAGCTAAACCCAATTCAGCAAGCTTGGGTAAGTGGTTACCTAGCTGCAAATGCAAATACAGCTGCATTAAGCGGTGTAGTGGGTGGTCAAGCGCCAGCTGCAGGCGAAGCGGCAGCACTCACCATTCTATATGGTTCGCAAACTGGTAATGCTAAAGGCGTTGCTAACCAGCTAAAAGCAGCTGCAGAGGCGAAAGGCCTGGCGGTTAAGCTGGTGAACATGGCTGACTACAAACCTGCTCAACTTAAGAAAGAAAAGTTTATTGCTGTCGCTGTTTCTACTTATGGTGAGGGTGAGCCGCCAGAAGACGCTGAAAACCTACACGCGTTCTTAGCATCGAAAAAAGCACCTAAACTAGATGGCGTTAAAGTAGCGGTTATCGGCTTAGGTGATTCAAGCTACGAATTCTTCTGCCAAACGGCGATTGATTTTGAAGAGCGCTTTAAAGCACTAGGTGCAGAAACGGTTGTTGCTCGCGCTGACTTGGACGTTGATTATGAAGACCAAGCATCAGCTTGGATCGGTGGTGCAGTTGATGCATTCGAACCTGAGCTAAAAGCACAGTCACAAGGTTCAGCACAAGTTATTCCTATGGCTGGCTTCGGTGCAGCACCAGCACAAAGCCAATACACTAAGCAAAACCCATTTGCGGCTGAGCTAAGTGTGGTACAAAAGATCACAGGTCGCGATTCAACGAAAGACGTACGTCACATTGAAATCTCACTAGAAGGCTCTGACATTACTTACCTTCCGGGTGATTCTTTAGGTGTTTACTTCTTAAATGACGAAGCACTTGTTGATGAAACGCTAGCACTATTAAACATTGATGGCGCAACTGAAATCACTTTAGGTGAAGAAACGCTATCAATTCGTACAGCGCTTATTGAAAAGCTAGAGCTAACTCAGTCTTACCCTGGTTTCGTTGAAAAGTACGCACAAGCAACTAACAACGCTGAGCTATTAAAGCTAGTTGAAGACAAAGCAGCGATGCGTGAGTACATCGAAGCGCGTCAAATCTTCGATATCATCAAGCAAAACCTAAGCGATATTAGTGCACAAGACCTAGCGAACAGCCTACGTAAGTTACAAGCACGTTTATATTCAATTGCTTCAAGCCAAGCTGAGGTTGAAGAAGAAGTGCACTTAACTGTTGGTTTAGTAGAGTTTGATGCCTTTGGTGAAAAACACTTTGGTGGTTGTTCTGGTTACCTTGCACACCGTGCAGAAGAAGGCGTACAAGTTAAAGTATTTAGCGAGCATAACGACAACTTCCGTTTACCAAGTGATGATAACACGCCAGTTATCATGGTAGGCCCAGGTACAGGTATCGCTCCATTCCGTGCATTCTTACAAGAGCGTGATGCACGTGAAGCTGAAGGTGAGAACTGGTTATTCTTCGGTAACCCACACTTCACGCAAGATTTCTTATACCAAGTAGAGATCCAAGGTTATGTGAAGTCTGGCCTACTAAACAAAGTAGACCTAGCATTTAGCCGCGACCAAGCAGAAAAAGTATACGTGCAAGACAGACTTCGTGAGAAAGGCGAAGAAGTATTTGCATGGTTAGAAAAAGGTGCACACTTCTATATTTGTGGTGACGCTAACCGCATGGCGAAAGACGTTCACCAAGCACTTATCGACATTATTAAAGCCCATGGTGGCAAAGATGACGAGCAAGCTGAAAGCTACCTAAAAGAGCTTCGCAGCAACAACCGTTATCAAAAAGACGTGTACTAGTAGCAAGTGCTAGTACTAGTACACCACACTGACCGTCACAGTAGAATTTTAGGATAAGCCATGAGCACAGATTACAAACCTAACAGCAAGCTAGACCCAAATGCCAAGTTTGCTGATAACGAAAGACTAAAAACACAAAGTAACTTTTTACGCGGTACGATTACAACGGATTTAAAAGACCAGCTTACAGGTGGTTTTACAGCGGATAACTTCCAGCTGATCCGTTTCCACGGTATGTATCAGCAGGATGACCGTGATATTCGTCCAGAGCGTACTAAGCAAAAACTTGAGCCAATGCACAACGTGATGCTTCGCGCACGTATGCCTGGTGGTATTATCACGCCTAAGCAGTGGTTAGCGATTGATGAGTTTGCTGGCGATAAAACTATTTACGGCAGTATTCGTCTAACAACGCGTCAAACATTCCAATTCCACGGTGTGTTAAAGCCGGGCATTAAAGAAATGCACCAAATGCTAAACAGCGTTGGCATTGACTCAATTGCAACTGCCGGTGACGTTAACCGTAACGTACTATGTACGACTAACCCAGTTGAGTCTGAGTTACACCAAGAAGCTTACGAGTGGGCAGCGAAGATTTCTGAGCATTTACTACCACACACTAAGGCGTATGCTGAAATTTGGTTAAACGGTGAGAAGACAGAAACAACAGAAGAGCCAATTTTAGGTTCAACTTACTTACCACGTAAGTTCAAAACGACAGTGACGATTCCACCAAATAACGAAGTAGACGTTCACGCAAATGACCTTAACTTTGTAGCGATTGCAGAAGACGGCAAACTAGTTGGTTTTAACGTACTAGTTGGTGGTGGTCTTGCTATGACCCACGGTGATGTAAACACATACCCTCGTAAAGCGGATGATTTTGGTTTTATCCCGCTTGAGCACACGCTAAAAATTGCTGAGCACGTCGTATCTGTACAGCGTGACTGGGGTAACCGTGTTAACCGTAAGAATGCAAAAACTAAGTACACCTTAGATACATTTGGTAGTGATGCATTTAAAGCAGAAGTAGAAAACCGCGCCGGCGTTAAATTTGAAGACAGTCGTCCATATGAGTTTAAATATCGTGGCGACCGTATTGGCTGGGTAGAAGGTATTGATGGTAAGCACCACCTAACGCTATTTATCCAAAGTGGTCGTATTCTAGATTACCCGGGTCAGCCACTTAAAACGGGTTGTCGTAAGATTGCTGAAATTCACCAAGGTGATTTCCGCATGACAGCTAACCAAAACTTAATTGTTGCCGGTGTACCTGCCGATCAAAAAGACATCATTGAGCAGATTGCCCGTGAGCATGGTTTAATTGACGATTCACACTCTGAACAGCAAAAGAATTCAATGGCGTGTGTGGCATTACCGACATGTCCGCTTGCAATGGCTGAAGCAGAGCGTTACTTGCCAGAGCTTATCGAGAAAACAGAAGCGATTTTAGCTAAGCACGAAATCCCGAATGACGACATCATCATGCGTGTTGTTGGTTGTCCAAATGGCTGTGGTCGTGCGATGTTGGCTGAAATTGGTTTTGTCGGTAAAGGCCCAGGTAAATACAACGTTTACCTAGGTGGTAACCGTGAAGGTACGCGCGTACCTAAGCTTTACCTAGAAAACGTGGGTGAAGATGTTTACCTACCAGCATTAGATGAATTAATTGGCCAATGGGCTAAAGAGCGCAATGAAGGCGAATGTTTTGGTGATTTCGCTATCCGCAAGGAAATCGTTGCCGAAGTGAAAGTTTCTAAAACAGACTTCCACGCTTAAGAAATCATTGAGTTGGCAGGCAAGCCTGCCAACCTAGGAACAAGCATGAGTAATTTTAAACAATTATTAGAGTTAGAAGGCGAAGCGCAAAAAGCGTTACTTGCCGAAGCGAATGCTTTGTTAGAGCCAATGACACCGCAACAGCGTGTGGCATGGGCGCTTGAAAACTTGCCCGATACGGCATTTTTATCTTCAAGCTTTGGTATTCAAGCGGCAGTTATGTTGCACTTGGTTTCAACTGAGAAGTCAGATATTCCAGTGGTATTAACTGATACTGGCTACTTGTTTCCAGAAACTTACCAGTTTGTAGATTACTTAACAGAGCGTTTAGACTTAAATTTAAAAGTATATCGTTCACCAATGAGTCCAGCTTGGCAAGAAGCTAAGTACGGTAAGCTTTGGGAGCAAGGTCAAGAAGGCATTAAACAATACAACACCTTAAACAAGGTGGAGCCTATGACTCGTGCTATCGAAGATATTGGTGCAAAGACTTGGTTCAGTGGCTTACGTCGTGATCAGGCATCAAGTCGTGCTGACAAACAAGTACTTGAGATCAGCCGAGGTATTGTAAAAGTGTACCCGATCATCGAGTGGAGCAACCGCGACGTGTATATGTATTTGACCAAGCATGATCTACCGTATCATCCGCTTTGGGACGAAGGGTATGTGTCGATGGGCGATGTGCATACTACCCGTAAGTTAGAGCCAGGTATGACAGAAGAAGAAACACGCTTCTTCGGCCTTAATCGTGAGTGTGGTCTACACATTGACGGTGACGGTATCTAAAAACTCATATTGAAAAGTTCTTATTTAACCTGAATTCAGGTTATTTAAATGGCGAATTGTTAGAAACTAGTCTAAACATACAGCCATTAATAATTTTGCCTTGATGTAAATAAAAAGCACAGGCCTCAAAGCCTGTGCTTTTTTATTCCACATTTCCTGTTGATACCAATCAGTCGTAATACTTAAACAATTTGAGGTACTAAAACTGACGCTTGCTATGTTAAAAACTTCTCATTTAGAACAACTAAATCACGAAGTTTTTGCCTGGCAATCGCCAAATTTTATCAGCCTCAAAATTGCTCACTAAATTACACTAATTGGTATAATATCTATAACCAAACTAAAATAATAAAGAGTCGATACGACGGAGTGTTCTCGTGGGTTATAAAGCATATATGATGATTATGGTGATGCTGATTGGTGTGGCATCATTGTTTGTAATTAAGCGTCCTGACGGTCAACCATATCTGTCTATTGATGCAATCTTCAATAAAGTTGAAAATGATACGCAAAGCTTATTAGACGAGTCTAAACGCCACTTAAATAAAGCAGTAGATTACGCCAAACAAGCAACCACTGATGAGAACCAAACTACAAAACAGCCAACCATTTATAAATGGCAAGATGAAAATGGCAACTGGATTTACTCAGACCAACCAAACCCAAAAGGCAACAGCCAAACTCATCAACTTGACCCTAGTAAAGTCACCATCATGGCCGCTGAAGATACGTCAATTTTATATAAAGACAAACAAACCGCTGAGAGCGAATCATTGAAAGCCAACGCAATGAATCCGCAAGATGTCAAAGAGCTGATGAAGAACACTAAAAACATTCAAAAGCTAATGGACGATAGACAAAAGCAACTAGATGCTGTTACTGAGGGTAAGAAAGAAAAAGGGAATTAGATAGTGATATGGGCGAAGTTGCTTCAAGTATCCTTCGCCCCAGTTAACTATCTGGATTACAAAACTATTTCAGCTTCTTCCTCTCGCCTTCTAACGTGCCACGCTCATGTTTACCATTTTCAATAAATAACACTTCGCCATACTTGCCGCGTTTAATACTACTATCGATGGCAATCACTTTACCTTTAAAGCGGGTTTCGATTTTTTTCTGAGAGGTGTGACCAACAACGATGTGATTCACATCGAAATGCTTTAATAATAAATCCAGTTCTTCAGCAGTAGCACCGTCGTCTTTAAAGTAGCCGCGATACCAAATTGGGCCATGGGTTTTATGTAAGTAACGGGCAAAGCCTTTACGTTTCTCCAGCAGTTCTTTTTCAACAAGGTGAGACTTAAAGGTTTTGTTTATGGTGTCTAAAGTAACCTTATCTTCAGCGAGCTGCGGATGAAAACCACCATGGGCATATAAGTGGTCGTTGATTTTTACCAGCACAGGCTTACTACGCAGCCAACGACCTAAAATGGTATCTTGATTAAATAACTGGTCGAAAGGTGTCTCTAGCAGCTTTTCTGCTTTGACATATTTAGGATGTAAATAACGCAAGTCGCCATTTAAAACCATGACTTCATGGTTACCTAGCAGTAGATGAATTTTACCGCCGGCTTGCTCGGCTTGCTTTTCTAGGTCGTGAATAAACCAAAGGATTTCAGTTACCTTTTCGCCACGGTCAAAAATATCGCCGGTTATTACAAAATGGCCATCACCGAACGCCCACTGGTTTTGCGCGTTAATGATGCCATTATTTTTAAGTAAAGTGAGCATCAGATCATACTGTCCGTGTAAATCACTGAGGGCCGCTACGCGTTTAACACCTTGGAACTCAATTAACTGCTCATCAAAAGTTAGCTGCGAAGTGTTTGCCGTTAAACCGCAATCAGTAAATCCATAGGGCAGGGAGACCCCTTCAAGATTGACCTTTTTGCGTTTAACTTGGTCATTGCAAATCCAATTGACTGTTAATGCACTGGCGTGCACGTCAATGTATGGACCGTCAGAAATGACTTCTTTGCTGGTCGATTCTGCAGCGCTGATTTGTGAAGCAAATATCAGTGAGGCACACAGTGTGATGCGAAAGCGGCTTTTTATCATTATTTTTATCCTGTTTAAATTGGCGAGTGTCAGTTTTTTTCTTAGAAAAGAAACAGCCTTGATTACACGCTTTTTGAGGCTATCAAGGCTGCTGTTCTAATGCTAAAAATTAAAACTTAATTTCTGCGCCTAAGTAGCCAAAGCGACCCATACCTGTGCCATATCGGCTATAGAAGTTACCACGACCGCCCGGCATAAAGTCACCCTTGTCATCTAGTAGGTTGTTAATACCACCAAACACGCGTAACTCAATGTCAGCTGCCAAGTCTGTATTATATGATACAGATACATCGTGACGCATATAGCTGCCATATTTGTGATATGCCAGCGCTTCAGGGCTAGCGATACAGCCATTGTCTTCTTCAGTTGATGCACAGCGCTCAGCATTTCGCTCTAGTGCAGCGGTGTATTCTCGCTCACGGCTTAGGCTATCAGTAAATGACCCTAAATATTTCATCGCATAACGAACTCGCCACTCATCTAGACGCCAAACTACTGAGGCTGATAATTTGTCTTTTGAGCTACCATAGCCTGCATAGTCATCGGTCTCTAGGCCATCTAAACCAAGGTAAGTGGTTGAGCTTTCAAGAATATGGTTATAGTCCGCTTTAAAAGATAAGCGACCTAAGGTTTCAAAGTCGTATTTATACTCGATGGCGACATCGATACCACGGCTACTGACTTCGTCTAAGTTATCTTCACGTTGTACGATTTCGGTAATATTACCCTCATCATCACGGCTTATTTCATTACAGAAAGGGTTACTACTGCCAAATGCGGCGCTTGAATCGTAACACTCTTGTAAGATGCGTTCATTAGAGATCACCGAGATAGCGCCTTCAATGGCAATATCATAATAATCAACGGCAATTTGCAGGTCTTCAATGGCACTTGGCGCCATAGTAAAACCAAATGTGAAGGTGTCAGCCGTTTCTTCTCTTAGGTTGGCATTACCTGCATTTGGTGAGTATTTACTACCTGAGCTTGGATCGAATTCAAAGTCCGGGTCTTCAGCCAGTAAAGCCGTGAACACAGGGTCTTGACGACATTTATCATGCCCTGCATTGGTCGAAGTTGCCGTTAAGCCCTCACAAATGTCAGTAAAGCTATCGTAGTCACCGCGAGCAGGAGACATCAGTTCAGTGATAGTCGGAGCACGTTGCGCACGGGCAAAGTTAGTACGAATAGTCAGATCTTCAATAGGTTGCCACAATATGCCTAACTTATAGCTAGGCACTGTGCCTACGGCATCTATGCTGTATTTTGCTAAGCGTAGCGAGGTTTCGAGAGAAAGGTTTTTCGCTAGTGGCGCATCTTTAAGTAGCGGCACATCAAATTCAGCAAAACTCTCGTAGACATCGATAGAGCCTTCAAACTGGGGTACAACATTAAAGGTAATACCGCCTTCACGCATACCAATACTGGTTTGAAGATCTTGTTTATCTTTACGATATTCACCACCAAATACTGCCGATACGGCACCGGCTGGTAGCTCAAACAGCTCACCGGTCATGTAACCAACAATGTTAGTTTGATCAATATAGGTATTGATTTCAGGATTAACGCGGATCCAGTCAGCCATTTCTGGAGTGATAGAGCCCTCACCAAATAGATTGATTGGCACACAACCAGCTACACGTGCTGCCTCGTCTTTACATTGAATGGTTCCATCAGCAAGCTTTTCAGCATTTAGGGCATGGCTTAGTTTACGCACATCGAGTTCGTTATAACGCAACTGCTCTTGGTGGAATTTACCTAGACCGACTGACACATCCCAATCCCACTCTCCGTCGAATGCAGTGCCTTTCAAGCCAGCCCATGAACGTATGGTGGTACGTGTGTTATCGGTGGCAATATTACCGACTTCATTGAAGCGTCTGTCCCAATAAATACGATCTTTGTAAGGTTCACTATCAAGAATGGCTTGTGGAACGAATGGGTTATCTAGCGGAATATAACCAGGTTTAATACGGCCTAAGCGTTCTCCGGTTTCTGGATCATAAATGGTCTGGCTTGCACCTTCATACTCATCTTCTGGTGACTTGTCGTTGAATGATTCATCGATACTGAGTTGCACCTGACCATAAAAGCTAACATCATCAGTTAGTTCATAATCAACCTTACCTGCGATAGAAAAACTGTCATTTGGTACTTTTAACATCACATATTGACGTGTATTGAGACCGTAAATTTCTTCGTTGTCTTTCCAGTCGTCGCGCAATGTTTGACCGTCATACCAAAATTGTTTGTCATTTTTCGAGTTTTCTAAGAATACGCCACCTGGAATGCCGTCACTCTTACTTACCCAATCAGCCTGAGTGATGTCACGCATACACTGGTAACCTGTTGCGGTCTGCATCTGGTTACACATTTCGCTTTCACTGTAGCGGTATGCATCTTCAATTTGAGCGCGTTCGCGATCGAAGAAGCTCATACCAAATTGTCGATCCCAGTTTGCACTGACAAAAGCATAGCCACGACCATCATCAAAGCTGCTACCAAAATCAAAATCTAGCGTGAATTCTTTGCCGCCGCCATCAAATGACTCACCAGTACGCGTCTTAAATGTTGCGCCTTCTTTGTCAGTTTGTGTGATGATATTTACAACACCGGCAACCGCATCGGCACCATAAGTGGCTGATGCACCGCCACTGATCACCTCAATGCGTTGTACCATACCACTTGGAATGGTACTTAGGCTGACCACGTTACCGCTGTAACTGTTTGATACGACGCGGCGTCCATCAATAAGGGTAAGTGTTCTATCTGAACCTAAGCCTCGCAGGCTGATAGACGAGATACCCGTCGACGCTACACTCGATTGGCTGGTGGTGTTACTGATAGAGGCATTAATTGAAGGAATATTATCGACTAGAATTTCAGACAGAGAGCCTAAGCCAGTATCTGAAATTGCATCTTTATTCATAGTCACTAGTGGTGTGGCGACACTAAAACTATCTCGTTTAATACGTGAACCGGTGACAACAATCTTCTCAACTTTCTCTTCTTCTTGCTCTATTGTCGTTTGGTTTTGTTTTACTTTTACGGCATCTAAATCATTTTGCTGTGCATGGGTGCTGAATACGGCACCAAATAGGGCGGCTTGCACGGCAACGCAAAGTTGCTTCTTGTTCATGGTTGTTCCCGTTTTGATGAGTTAACTTGTTAAAGTGATGTCTGTTTTTGTGTTGTGTTTCTTATACCTTGATGATCAAGGACACATGAGACTTGATAAATTGCCCTCCTAACTCAACCTCGGGAACATCCGATTTATCTCTTTTTTATATCTTTTTATTACTTTTCATAATCTTGTGAATTGTTAAGTAAAATTATTTGTTGCAATTAAATAACTCTAGCTACTCCCTGTTTTTTATAAATAAGGTAAGATAAAACTATTCGCCCGCACTGAATAAATATGAATAAAAAGTAGCGGTTGCAAGTCAAGTGGTTAAGTAGAGCGAAGAACATGCAGTATGAAAAGTCGTTTCAGTTGGGTCCGTATCAAGTGTTTATTGATGAACACTTGGTGGTGCTGAATGGCGAAAAGGTAGCGGCTCAACCGAAAGTGATGGAGCTATTACAAGTTCTAGTACAACGATACCCTGAAGTTGTGAGTCGCAATGAGCTGATTGAAGGCGTATGGCATGGTAATGAAATCATCGGTGAAAAAGCCCTCACCAACACGATTTGGCAGCTTAGACAATTATTTGCTCACCCAAGTGCACCCCTTGATGTTGTTGAAACGATCCGTAAAAAGGGCTACAAGCTGACACTAACACCCGAGCCCCTGAGCTTATCCTCAGAAACAATTAAACCAGCGTCACTGATTGAGAAAAAGTCTTACAAATATCAAGTTGCTTTTGGCTTAGTGTGCATAATGATGGTTTTAGTGGCTTGGTCCTTCTTGAAGTCTCCCATTGAAGCGCCTGTAAAGTCAGCCTCTCAAATAGATGAAATCACGAAAATGCCGGGCAGTGAATTGCGCCCGAGTCCTTCACAAGACGGTAAACAGTTAGCGTTTATTTGGCAGCAGGGGCAAGACAGTCAGCTTTATTTAAAAGATTTAACCCACCCCAACGTACCTATTAAGCAGCTGACCTTTTCAGATAAAAGACCTTGGAAAGCAGTCTGGAGCCCCGATCAGCAATATTTATATTTTGCTCAGAAGAATAGCCAAGCGTGTGAAATTGTTCGACTCTCTTTAGCTGACTTAGAGCAGTTGGTTTTGACCAGTTGCCCGACTGATTCTGGTTATAACTATATTGCGATCAGCCCAGACGGTAAAACCTTGGCGTTTAATGGCAAAGCACCTTTGGCGTCGCAAGATGGTATTTACTTGCTCGATTTAAGCCAAGACGACGCAACACCTGAGCGGCTGAGTTGTGATACAGAGTGTGACTTGAGAGATCGAGATGTGGCTTTTTCGCCTGATGGGCAGTATTTAGCGGTCACACAGCGTAAAAGCACGTCAGAAGAGCGCTTGAGTCTTTATCATCTAGGTAAGAAGGAGTTCCAAATATTGGACTCAAGTCATGCAGATATCGTTGGTATGAGCTTTCATCCGAATGGTCAATACTTGGTATATGGTGCACAAGCTGCGGATAAACGTCGTGGCTATGTCGTTGACTTAGAGACTAAAGCACAAACCAAGTTGGCTCCGAGAGGCTTTAGCTACCCCCATTTTGATGACTCTGGGAACTTGTATTACCAGAAACGTCGAGAGAATTATTTTATCGCCAGTTTTGCATTAGACAGTGAAGTAATGTCTATGCCATCGCCGTTAATTGAATCTCACTATTCAAACCAGTACCCGTCTTTATCACGCGCGCATGAAAAATTAGCATTTCTGTCAAATGAATCAGGGTATTATGAGCTATGGCTGGCGAACTTAGATGGCACGGGTCGAGAACAAATCACTCAGTTACATCGTAACTTACGCTACCCAAGTTGGTCTTTGCAAGGTGATAAACTACTCGTCGTGAGTTCAGATGAAGCCGATGGCCACGATAAGCTCTATGTGTTCGATTATGGCTCGAAGCAATTACGTCGTCTTGATTTATCTTTTGGCAAAATAGGCCGACCGTTTTGGCATGGTAACGGGCAAGATATCGTGATCCGTCAATCAACAGATGAAGGGTGGCAACTATTTCGCCTAAATGTTGAAACCATGGCACTTTCAGCTCTGTTAACTAAACCAGCCCGATCCGGGCAGTATATTTCTGAGCATGAACTGCTGTTTGTTAATGGTAAAGGTTTATGGATAAAGCAAGGTGAGAAGCAGGCGTTGTTAATTGCAAAAGCGCAATTTAATACCCGATATGCTTGGCTAGCGACGCCAGAAAAGGTCTTCTATAAGCACTTGGGCGACGACTATAACTTTATTCATGCTTACGATTTAAATAGTAAAACCACTGAAAAGTTATTGCGATTGCCTAAATCAAGTTTTAGTAAAGCGGCTCCGTTTGTCTTTGATGAGACAACACAAGCACTGCTATTTACTCAGAGTTTAACGCCACAATCAGACATTAACCGTCTAACTATAAAAAACTAAGGCGTGAATGTATGCACTTACGCCTTAATCGACTGCTCAAAGTGTTCTAATTAAACACCCTGACACTGACCTTGCTTACATTGCTGTAGCAGGTGGTTGTAGAGACCTTGGCTTGATGCACAAGCTGAGCCGCCACCTACACGGGCACAAAATGACAGTTGTTGTTGCTTAGCCCATGCACTGCAATTACTTGAGCAAGGCGTTGCAGCTACAACTGCAAGTGACGCTGTGGTGATAAAACTTAAGCTAGCAGCGGCAATGAGTTTGGTGATTTTAGACATGATCTTTCCTTATTTGTCAGTAGGTTTAACTTTGTTTTATATCAAAAGGGGAGCACACTCCCCTCGGCTTACTATTACTTACAGCTCGGATCATTACCGATTAGCTGCCAAACTTGTGAAGAGCCAGGCTTTTCATCTAGCGTCCACCACTTTGCTTCGTACACTTTGCCGTTGTAAGTTACACGGTCAGGTTTACGATAAACGGTATTGGCATCCCAAGAGCCTGCACATACAGGAATATCAGCTGCTTTTGCAGAAATAGATCCTGCGTGATTAGTGTTGCTGCCAGCTTCTGTAAATTCAAAGGTCACGCCTGCGGTACCAGACTGAGTGGCTGTGAATTCTACATTGACACTACAATTATCATTTTGGCTCAGTGTGCGGTTGCTACAAGTATCAGAAGTCACAACCAGACCACTTGTTACACCACTGCCGCGCACTGTAACCGCATTAAGTGCTGATGCTTCACTGCCTGTATTACTGATGTTAAAGCGGTGCGAAACAACTTCATATAATGTGAAGTCAGCTAAGGTTTGGCTTTGCTTATAAACTAGGTTTGAGCCGCCGCCACCGAATTTAATTTCGTCGATCCAACCACTCAGTGCTGCCACATCGGCATATACACCGTATTTACTAGGACGTGCACAGCCGATCCCCCAACTGACTGTACCTAGCTGTACAATCTCGCCGCCGCGGTTGATCACGATAGGGCCGCCACTGTCGCCACTACATGAATCTTTTTGACCTTGTGGGTAGCCTGCACAAAACGCGACGCTGCCTACATTGGCATAATTACCACCTGATTGATTACAGATAGCATCAGAGACAAGTGGCACATCGACTTCTTGGATGAATGAAGGACGACTACCACCTTCTGATAAACGACCTAATCCGGCTACAGATAATAAGTCACCGCTGCGGGCGTATTGGCTTAAAGAGCCTGTTGCCAAACGAACGGCTTGCCCTTGTGTTGGTGTGCGTTCTAGTTTTAATAGCGCGATGTCATAGTTCAACGTGCTGCGGTTATATTGCGGATGCACGTACTTTTCAACAACGCCAATGCGGTCGCCATCTGTGCCACCGAGTCTAAAACCGGCCACTTTTACATCAATAAAGCGGGCTGCTTTACTGCTGACACAGTGCGCGGCAGTCAGAACATAGCCGTCACCAATATAACTACCACCACAAAAAGCAGTCGTACCATTTGAGTTCAAAATTTGAGTATAGAACTGCCAGTTCGCCGTGTTCGCAGGACCACCACCAACAATTTGTGGGGTGATTTCAGCAGTATCCTGTTCAGGAATAAATGGCAAGGTATCGCTTTGTGCTTGGGCTGCAAATACACTTGAAAGCGCAATCGCTAAACTTGTTGTTAATAGGTTGAGTTTTTTCACAACGGGTGTCCTTGTTGTTTTTTTAATCGAGTGGTGATTATGGGTACTGGTTGGTTAAATGCAAATGAAATGTTAATGATTATTTTTCAAGTCAGGGAGTGTCTTTCAGCTTAATCAAGTAAGATATAGCTTTAATGGGAGGTTTATAAAAGAATGAAGAAAGTGGTCTGATTTGATTTTGTTTACATTGTGGTAACTTTGAACGTTTTGCAAGTGACTTACGTCACCTGCATAAGTTTAAAAGCCATTGTTATAAGCTGCGACCACACCAGACAATGCGACCCGCCACACCGTGTTGCTCGGCGTTCTGGCTATCAATTTGCCAGCTTGGGTAAGCATCGTTATCTGATACGACTGCAATATGATCAGATTTTTGCTTTAAGCGCTTTGCCATTAAACCATCTTGGGTTTGAATCACATACACGCCTTCACGACTGACTTGTTGTTGGCTTAAATCAACCAGCACCATGTCGCCATGCTCAAGGGTTGGCAGCATACTGTCACCGCGAATAGACACGAATGCCAAACGGTCGCTGTGCACACCAAGTTGTGAGCTTAACCAGCGTTTATTTAGCGCAAATTGCTCGGTGACATCTTCACTGCCGCCCATGCTACCAAAACCCGCACTGGCCTCAACGTCGAGTTGTGGCACCATTAATAATTCGTCTTGGCTTGATGAAAACGGTTTATCGACGGGCTGCTCGCCAGTTAATAGCCAATTTAAGTCGATACTAAATAGGCCATAAAGGTGTTCAAGGTAGGTCATTGAAGGGCGGCTTAAACCACGACAAATACGATAAATATGCGAAGGTGACTTGCCTGTTAAAATGGCAAATTGGCGTTTGTTACCGCCAGCAAATTGCTCAACCAGCTCCATAAAACGACGAGAAAAAGCCGTGCTCATAATACATCACCTCAACATCTTTAATTTGGCCGCACAGCATAATCTCTGACCTGACACTTGTATAGCCAAGTGCAGTGCAACTGCGGAATAAGTAGTCAGGTTTGGGTTAATTACAGAAAAAAGCAGCCCTTGACCTAACTCTAGGGCTGCTTTGGACTTGCTGGGTGTAATAGCAAGTATTAGGAGTAAATCGGTGCTTGGGTGCAGCTATTTAGTTTATTACGCTGCGCTTGCTTCGGTTTGTGATTCATCGCTGTGGCGAATAAGGTAATCAAAAGCCCCTAAGCTGGCGGTTGCCCCTGAGCCCATGGCGATAATGATTTGCTTAAACGCTGAGTCAGTCACATCTCCCGCAGCATAGACACCACTCATGCTGGTGGCACCGTGTTTATCAACTTCAATTTCACCAAAGCGGCTCAGCTGTACGTCGGTTTCTTTTAAAAATTCACTGTTCGGAATTAAGCCGATCTGTACAAAAATACCGGCTAAGTCTACTTGGTGTTGCTCACCCGATACGCGGTCGGTGTAGCTTAATCCTGTTACACGCTTGCCATCACCGAGTACTTCGGTGGTTTGCGCATTCTTAATAATAGTGATATTCGGCAAGCTGTTGGCTTTGCGAATAAGCACCTCGTCGGCACGTAATGTGTCGACAAATTCTAATACGGTGACGTGCGAGGTAATGTTTGCAAGGTCAATTGCCGCTTCAATACCTGAGTTACCGCCGCCGATCACCGCAACTGGCTTGCCTTTAAATAATGGGCCATCACAGTGTGGGCAGTAAGCGACGCCTTTGCCTTTGTATTCTTGCTCGCCTGGTACATTCATGTTTCTCCAGCGCGCACCGGTTGCCATGATCACTGATTTCGCTTTTAACGTCGCACCTGATTCTAGGGGCACTTCGATGTAGTCACCGCGAGCAATACCCGCAGCGCGTTGGCCTTTCATAACATCGACATCGTATTCTTTAACGTGCTCTTCAAGTTGGGCAACCAGCTTTGGCCCTTCAGTGGCTTTGACTGAAATAAAGTTCTCAATGGCGAGGGTATCGGCAACTTGACCACCAAAACGCTCGGCGACAACACCGGTATTTAAACCTTTACGTGCAGCATAAATGGCTGCCGATGCACCTGCAGGCCCACCACCGACAACCAGTACGTCAAATGGGTCTTTTTCATTGAGCTTCTCGGCTTGTTTGGCCGCCGCGCCTGTGTCTAGTTTATTAAGAATATCGCTCAGTGATAGGGCACCTTGTGAGAATTGCTGACCGTTTAAAAATACACTCGGCACAGCCATGATGTTGCGTGCGTTCACTTCGTCTTGGAACAGTGCGCCGTCGATCATGGTCGCTTTAATATTGCTGTTTCTGGCCGCCATCGTATTAAGCGCTTGTACCACTTGCGGACAAGTTTGGCAGCTCAGAGATATATAGATTTCAAAGTTTAATGGCTCAGTAATGCCATCAATGATGCTCAGTTCTTCTTCAGAGGCTTTGCTTGGGTGTCCACCTGTTTGTAACAGTGCCAATACCAATGAGGTAAACTCATGACCCATCGGAATGCCCGCAAAATCGATGTGTGTATTGCGCTTGGGTGAGCGCACAGACATGTTCGGTGCACGGGTCGCATCACTTTGTTCTGACACTGTGATGTGTGTGCTCAATGAACTTAAATCGTTTGCTAAGCTTTTTAATTCGTTTGATTTGTTGCTGTCATCTAGGGCAAGCACTAGCTCGATAGGATCGGTAATGGCAGCAAAGTGGCTTTGTAATTGCGTTTTAATATTTTGGTCTAGCATGGTGATTGTCCTATTTTTTACTCGTCGCCTTTTGACATGCTTAAGGTAAAGGTTTGAATAAAAGGCTGTTGCTGTAACAGCCTTTAACTGAATAAATTAATATCCAATAGATTTCGTGCTGCACGTAGGCGGCAAGCTTATGAATCCCATGAGCATAGTTTTACTATGTGATTGGGAAGAAGAAGCGTAGCCAACACCCGTGCAGTGCGAAAGATGACGGATAGTTAGATTTTGCCAACTAGGTCTAATGATGGCGCTAATGTTTCTTCGCCTGGCTGCCAAGAAGCTGGACATACTTCACCGTCGTGGTTTGCAATATACTGAGCTGCTTGTACTTTACGTACTAATTCATTTGCAGCGCGGCCGATACCTAGGTCGTGTGTTTCAACTACTTTGATTTCGCCTTCTGGGTTGATTACAAAAGTACCGCGAAGTGCTAACCCTTCTTCTTCAATCATTACACCGAAGTTGCGTGTAATACGACCTGTTGGGTCACCAATCATTGGGAATTGGATTTTCTTAATTGTGTCTGACGCATCGTGCCATGCTTTGTGTGTGAAGTGCGTGTCAGTTGATACTGAGTAAACTTCAACGCCCATGTCTTGAAGTTTTGCGTAATGGTCAGCAAGGTCACCTAGCTCAGTCGGACATACAAATGTGAAGTCAGCTGGGTAGAAGAATACGATTGACCATTTACCTAGTAGGTCTTTTTCACTTACTTCAACGAAGTCGCCATTGTGGTAAGCCGTTGCATTGAATGGTTTGATTTGTGTGTTGATCAATGAAGTAGTCATAATGTTTACTCTCTTAGTTTGTATTTACATCATTTGGGGCATCCTGTTGCTGTGCCCCTTTGCTTGGTAACTAAGATAGAGGGTTTGGGTTTTTAAATAAAATGGATTGTTTTGATTAGTTCAATCGATTTTTGTGAATGTGGCTTGGAATACTTTATGCCTCATTAATTTAAAGCTTTGAGTTTAAACTGATCAGAAAGAGCACATTGGTTTTCTTGATTTAATAAGGTGAGATATACTCCTTTTATTTGATTGTTTGGCTCTAAAATAAAAACACAATAGCGATGAGCGTATTGTGTTTAGCTTTGAGACCTAATTTCATTATTTTGCCAAAGTAACATGGCTTATAGCCCAGATGTCATCAACGTGAGGAAGCTCTGTCTACCATGAAAAAACTAAACATATTGCTGATTACTAAAAACTTCCATATGGGTGGTGCAGAGGTTCATGTATGTGATCTCGCAAATCAGCTATCAGAGTCTGGACATCATGTTGTTCTGATATCAAACGCGGGGGGGCAAACTGAGCATTTGGTACCTCAGGTGGAACATCATGCGCTAAAAGTGAATGATATTAATTATCTGAAAAACTTATTTTTTATTAAAAAGATAATCAAAGAGCAGCAAATTGACATCGTTCACGGTCATCAAAGGTTAGGTATTTCACTCGCAATTATGGCGTCAAAGTTAACAGGCACGCCGAATGTTGCAACGATACATGGCCAGCTCAAATATGATATTCGTTCATTTATGATACGTCGTTGGGTTCAGCAGTTAATTTGTGTACGCAGCAATACCTATGAGCAAACTAAGAAATATCCAAAGCTACATCAAAATTCGTCGCTTATTTTAAATGGTGTACGTCCTTACCCTCTTAGCAAAAATAAAGAACCTTTTACCTTAATGTATGGAAGTCGTATCGATAAACGACACTTTGCGGTTTTGACTATGTTGATCAAGGATGTCTTGCCAGAGTTATATCAACTAAATAATGACGTAAAGCTACTGGTTTTCGGTGAAGGAAAGTTTTCGTCAGAATTAAAAGAACTAATAGAGCAAACTAACTCTTCATTAGGCAAGCAGGTAATTGACTTTAGAGGGTATACATCTGAGCTTGGTTTAGAATACCAGCAAGCTGGTCTTGCACTAGCCTGCGCTCGTTCCGCGATGGACGCATTATGTAATAATACGGCTGTATTGCCTGTCAATGTTCATAATCTTGGTGAGCCAATCACCACGAAAAACTTTTCGGCTTTGATGGCAAATAACTTTGAGCCCACCACTTTTCCAGCACCTACGCCCCAAGGCTTGATCCAGCAAATTTCCAAATATCTAGACAACCCAGCGTATTATCAACAACAAGTAGAGCTTTTACAGCAAGATATTTCTGCAAACTTAACCCTGCAAGGTGCCGTTGAGAAAACACTAAAGTTGTATCAATCATCGTTAGTCTAAAGTAACAAGGTGTGTCTAATACACACAATAATGGATGGCACTGAGTCAGTATCATCCATATCGTTTTCTTGTCATTTTTAGTTTAAATCAGATGTTTTTCTGCTGTGAGCTTAATATTTTAAATTGTTTTAAAATCCGATAAACAATCTCTGTGCAGGCGATAACTGCCAGACCGATACAGCCATAAAATGTCACCTGATCAGGCCAAGTTGCCTCTATAGGAGACTTTTCTAAAATTTGGCACAGCATAACTAAGGTAATTAACAGGCCATAAATAATAAAATACCAAGGCAACTCAAGTTCGTCTTTCCAGTTATATTCTTCAGGTGTGAACTTAACGCCAGCTTCTGGGTTTTGTTGACCATATTCGTAATAGAGGTCGATGGTTTTAGACTCAATTAGACCTTGCGAATTACTGAGTTCTATAACGAGGTTACCTTTTAGTTGAGACACAACCGTGAGTTTGATTTGCAATTGCTCCTCGTTAACCTCAATGCAGTGAGTGCCTTTTGATGAGATGTTTCTTTGCTCTGATACCTTTTCGCCATTCAGATAAATAACCTCTTTGCCAAACATGTTTGCTTCAATGGCAATGATATTATCTTGATAGTTAAATTCAGTATTAATTTTCATCGTTATTGTCCTTTTGAAATTCAATCAAATCACCTGGTTGACACTCAAGTGCATCACAAATAGCGTCTAGGGTACTAAAGCGAATCGCTTTGGCTTTACCACTTTTCAGCACACTGAGGTTTTGTGGCGTAATGCCTATTTGCTCAGCTAACTCACTGGATTTCATTTTCCGTTTTGCGAGCATGACATCTAAGTTAATGATGATAGCCATAATTAAATCGTTAACTCTTGTTCTTCTTCGAGATCTTTGGCGACTTTATTGTTGGCACAGAACACATGCAGTATGTATCCAGCCGTGGCGAGCACTATTTCAATATTGGCAAAGTAATCCATCAAGCTGACCTCGATATCAAAATAAATCATTTCAAGCACGATGCTCAGCATAGGCTTAGCGATAAGCGCATAGAGTAAGATAACTCTGGCGATCAGTAGGTTGGTTTGTAAGCTGATAGCATTAAATACTTGCTGACCCTGCTCATAACTTTTGAGTAATTTAGAAAACACAAGTAGTAGCCCAAGTGCTACTAAGCCATCAGCGCCTAATTGCAGTGCATTTCTAACTTCAACATACAGGTTATCTTGTGGCTCTAGCCCTATGATCAAAAAAACAATTGAGAGCAGGCCTAGAAAACTCCAAACCGCCACTAGGAAGATTGAGCTTTTTAATTGCTTGCGCTCTCGCGCCATATATTTTTTGAATGCGTTCATGTTTTATCCTTAAAAAGTCACTGTTACAGGTAAAGCATAAACGTGTTAAATTTGGAAAACAATAAAAACTTATCGAAAAACGATAAGTTTTTATTGTTTTATGTTTTATTAATCAGCTTTAATTTGTGATAAATCGATATTTGGATTGGTGATCCTATCGAATACTAGGCTTGCTCGACTAAGTGGAGGGCGACTTTGTAGTTGTCTGAAATCGCTTGGTTTAATGCTACTTTCAGCCTGTTTGGCTATCTCAAAAGAAAACACATAAAAGCCTTCTAAGCCCATTCTTAAATCACTAAAAACATAAGTCTGATCTTGTTGATAAACCCCGTATAGGCCTTTGGTAAAATTTTGCAGTAAGGCAATACGTTGGTCTTCACTCAAGGTATCAAGGACATGATTTGCTGTTTTATAAAATCGAGTATCTACCTCATCTACTGAATCAAAAACCGATGCATAAATCTCATAGTGGCCTTGCTCTGTGGTCGCTACGGCGCGCCAAAGCAAAGTATTAAATGGCGAAGGGGTACTTTCGAATTGTTTAAAAGTAATGGCTTGCTTGTCTAATGCCTCTAGTATTTTGCTGTCTATAAAGCATTTTGCCCCTAGGCTCCAAGTCAGATAAAGCGAGCTCACTACCAGTACGGTAGTGTTAATTTTGCTTGCATAGGGTTTTGTACGAGCAAAGCACAGAGCGACAAACGCAAACAGTAAAGGTAGGCTATACATGGGGTCGATGATAAACACGCTGGAAATACCAAACGGATAATTGCTCAGAGGCCAAAGCAGCTGCGTGCCATATACTGTAAAAGTATCGAGCAGCGCGTGGGTGCTCATGATTAAAAATATGGCTAGAGTCCAACGTGTCAGCGACACGGATTTTGCCCAGTTCATTTTTGCAATTAACCAAGCAAATACAGGGCTAAGCAGTAACTGCACAATTAAAGAGTGGCTAAAGCTGCGGTGATAAACAAAGTTTTCGACGTCACCTCCAAAGTTTATCAGTACATCTAAGTCGGGCAGGGTGCCAAAAGCAGCACCGACAAGTAGCGACTTACGACCAAGTTTATTGCCTAAAGTGGCGTAGCCCACGGCACTGCCAAGTAAAATTTGCGTGACTGAATCCAAGTTGTTACTCCCGGTGAACTTTGCTTAAGCAATTAATAGTGCTGTGGTGCGCAATGCGATCTTTTTTAATTTAAATTATGCTTTTCTAGACGATATAAAAACTGCTTGTAGCTAATCCCCAATAGTTTGGCAGCTTGGGTTTTATTGCCACCTTCTCGGTTGAGGGCTTGTTGTAAGCAGTCTTTTTCAAATTCATCCCAATTTAACCCCTCACTTGGTAAGGTAAACAGCCCATTCTTTTGTGACGTGTTAGCCGTGTTGCTTAGGTTTTCCTTTAGTTCATTTTCATCCTGCAGAAGTACAAATTGCTCCAGCGTATTTGAGAGTTGGCGCACATTTCCGGGCCAATTAAAGTTAAGGAGATGCTTTAGTAGTGTGCTGCTCAGTTGGGGGGCTTCAATAGCATATTGCTGACTAAATCGTTTTAAGAAGTGTTCTATTAATCGTGGAATATCTTCTTGGCGTTCTCGCAGTGGTGGCATATGTAACGGCACTACGTTTAAGCGGTAGTATAAATCTTCTCTGAATAAACCATCTTGTACCATTTGTTGCAGGTTTTTATGGCTTGCAGCAAGTACTCGGACATCAATACTATGCTCTTTGGTGTCACCTACCGGCGTCACCACACCTTCTTGTAATAAGCGCAGTAGCTTGGTTTGTACATTGAGGCTCAGCTCTGCCACTTCATCTAAAAATATCGTGCCCTTGTTGGCCGCGGCAAACTTACCGAGTTTATCTTGTGTTGCCCCAGTGTAGGCGCCTTTGAGTGCACCAAAGAGTTCTGATTCGGCTAGGTTTTCAGGAATCGCCCCACAGTTAATGGCAATAAACGCTTGTTTACTACGATTTGAGAGTTGATGAAGCGCACGTGCAGCAAGCTCTTTACCTGTGCCGCTTTCTCCACTGATTAACACTGTGGCGCTGGTGGCACTGACGCGCTCTATACGCTGAAAGACTTTTTGCATACACGGAGCATGGCCAATGATATCGACCAACTGGTTTTGCTCGCTTATTTGCGAGCTGAGCTGCTGGTTGGCAAGACGTAACTGATTAGCCTTATTGGCTTTGGCCAGTGCCAACAGTAACTCTTGGCGCTGAAATGGCTTGCTCAAGTAGTCATCAGCGCCCAGTTCGATGGCTTCAACGGCATGCTCAATTGACCCATAGGCAGTCGCGACGACAATACCAATATGCTTTTGTTGTGCCCGCACGTATTTGATCAAGTCCATGCCCGATAGGTTACCTAGTTTCCAATCGGTAAAGATGAGTTCGATATCTGCATAGTTTTTAAGGGTGACGATGGCATCTTCAACGCTAAAGGCGCTATAAACGTGATAGTTCGCAGCACTTAGCATGGCGCTGATCAGGGTATTTTGCGCTTGGTCGTCTTCAACCAACAAGATAGGTTGGGGTTTAGTCATGAATTGCTCCTTCTTCAAGCGATGACTGCGTTAGTTGCAAGGTAACACGTGCGCCATTTTGTATATTTTGAACTTTTATATCACCCTCATAGTAAAGTTCTGCTAAACGTTTAGCTAAATACAAGCCCATGCCCGCGCCATCGGCTTTGCTGCTCACATGGGGGTCAAATAACTGAGCAAGAATATGCGCTTCAAAACCACCGCCATGATCTTCAACTTCTACAAATAACGTGTTTTGCTCTGAATAGGCTTTCACCTCAATGGTTTGGGTGTTTTGAGTGACTTGCTGCGCCTCAATGGCGTTAACTAACAGGGTGTGCAATATAGCGCGGATCTCAGATTCGGCACCTTGTATAGACAAGTTATCAGCTACTTGAATATTAAGGTCAAAATCAAGTTGGCCTACTTCGAGTTGAATATCTTGTAAAACGGCAGAAATTGGCACAGCTTGCGCTCTAGAAGAGTCCTGATTACTGAGCTGCAACAAAGCGCTGATACTCTTATTTAAATGCGCGATTTTATTATCCGCAATGGTTTTTAAGCTGTCCTTGAGTTGGCTGTCTTGGCTTTGCCAAAATTGCTCAAGCGTGAGGCCCAAAGTATGTAAAGGGTTTCTCAGAGAGTGGGCGATAGCGCGACTGAGTTCGCCGAGCTCCGCCAATTGTTTTTGTTGTTGTAATTGTTTTTCAACTTGGTTCAGTTGTTCGAGCTTAGTGCTGGTGGCATTAAAGCTGTCAATGCAGGTTGCAATTTCACCCACGCCCTGTGCTGGCAGTTGAGTACCAAGCTTACCATCTGATAAATCATTAAAGCCTTGTTTTAACGCGGTAATTGGCTGGGTAAGGCGGTGTACAAAATACAGCATTAAACCAACGGCAATGAGCGTTGATAGAGCAATACTCCAAAGGATGAGCGAAGTGAAGCGTTCGAAGCTATGACTTTGGGTATGGCTGTTGTGTTCAGTGCTAATAATCTTCCTGATACTTTTGTCATCTTCAAAATGAAAAAATATTGAGTTTACTTCATCTTTGAGTGATTCAGCTTTTATCGTAACTACAGGTTTAACCGGCTGAGTCGGTATGGGTGGTTTATTTGGCTCCGGCGCTCCAGTTGGCATCTGAGGCAGAGGTGGTGCAGGGGGTCGCTCTAAGGTGTTCGAAATCGTCACTGTGTCAGATAAAACCACAACTTTAGGAGCGTCGCCATCTAATTTGTGAATGATTTGATTGATATCTTCTCGAGCTTTACCAATCAGTTGCTTAGTGATCACCTTTGATTGTTCTGTGATATCTGCACTGACTTGTGATTTGAAATGCAAGACTAGCAATGTTTGGCTCACGGCGAGTAAAAGAAATATCGCCAAAATACCCAGAATAAAATAGCGTTTAATCGTCACACCCTCTCCCAATTAGATCTTTAAACTGCTTCTACAGCACTTACTACAAGATGCATTCCAAAATGCTAGATCGCAAGTGGTTTGTAAGTTTATGAAATTATGCAGATTAATTAGAGTTTTTTTAAGTGCTTAGATTTTACCTACCTAGTATTCCTGATATCAGCCTTACTTTATCCTGATATCAGGATATTTTTCATTGACCTTTCTAATAAATATTAGTAACACCATGAAAGTATTATAAAAAGTAATTTGGCATGCCTTTTTCTATATCTAGGTCGACATTTTATTTTAGCGTGTATAAATCGCACTATAAGGAGAAGATCATGTTTTCAACCATTAAGTATAAAAAAGTCGCCAAAGCACTTGCTGCTGCAGGTATTGTTTTTGCGGCCAGCAGTTACGCAACAGATAAAGAAGCACTTCATGTGATTAAAGTTAAACAAATCAATGATGATGTCAAAGTGATGGTGAGTGAAGGTCATAATAGTGATGTTCGAGTCATTAAGCTTGATAAAGCAGATCTGAACAGTGAAGTACTTGTTGAAAAGTTGGCCGATTTACCTGATGAAGCACGTCAGAAGATTGAGGAAGTGCTCGAACAAATCGACTTAAATGATAATAAAGTCACTGTCTTTGCCGATAAGGTGGTTCAAAAGCTAGGTAAAGATGGTGAAGTAAACAAAGTGGTATTTGTACAACATGACAGTGAAGATTTTACGCTTCATTTACCACCAGAGCCACCGTTACCGCCAGGCGCACCAAAACCAGTTAAGCCAGCTAAAGCGCCTAAAATCTTTAAGTTCTCGTTTGGTACAGATGGTGAAGGCGATCATGAGTTTAAGTTGATCACGTCATTACTGAAAGAAACCAAGTTAACACCAGAGCAAATTGATGAGCTGCAAACTTTGCTAAATGAAAAATACTGAATTAAAAGTATTAACTGAGTTTGATAAAAGAAAACGGCCCTAATGGGCCGTTTTTTTTGTTTATTGCAGGGTGCTATCGGTTGTAGTGATGCACCAGCAAAGTTGGCTCAGCATAGTCGCTTTCACCTAAATTGAAATACTCTAATGAGCGTCGCATATTATGCGCTTGGTCGGCCATTTGCTTCGCAGCAGCCATAGTTTCTTCAGTAATGGCGGAGTTTTCTTGAATTAGATGAGTCAGTCGTTGTACAACCGTATCAACTTCTCTAATTGCCTGCTGCTGAGTCATAGTCGATTGGTTGATTTTCACAATCGAGTGATTTACTTGTGCAACCGCACCAACAATTTGTTCTAGCTTTTGACCTGAACTATTGGCTAGCTCAGTGCCTTGCTCAACTTTGTCATTTGAGTTGGCAATGATGTCTTTGATCTGTCGGGCTGAAGATGCGCTGCGACCAGCGAGTTCGCGAACTTCATTAGCGACAACTGCGAACCCGCGACCATTATCACCGGCTCTGGCGGCTTCTACCGCAGCGTTAAGGGCAAGTAAATTAGTTTGGAAAGCGATGCCGTCGATAACAGACACGATTTCATTAATGTCTTTGCTCGCCGTGTTAACTTCGTCAATGGCCAATACCGTATCGTGCGATAGTGTGCCACCTTCTTTGGCAATGGCTTCGGCGCTTTCAGCGAGTTCCACAGCTACATCTGATTGGTCGGCAACTTGACCAATTTCATCCAACATATTGCTGGTGCTGGCGCTGGCTTCTTCAAGGTTGGCTGCTTGCTCTTCAGTACGTGAACTTATCTCGGTATTGCTATTGGCGATTTCGCCGGCACTTTGTGAGACTTGGTTAGCAGCAATCTGAATGCCTTGGATCACCTCTGTAAGTTTTGCAATGGTGCTATTCACATCATGCTTAAGGGTTAAGAATACCCCTTGGTAATCACTATTAATTGAGTGTGTTAAATTACCCTGTGCCACTGCGCTAAGCACTTGTGTCACTTCATTGATGGCATCAGAAATGGTATCGGTTGAGCCATTAATGTCTTCTTTAAGTTGTAGTAGCTGGCCTTGTAGATCTGACTCAATCTTCTGAGTGAAGTCACCTTCAGACATGGCCGCCATCACGCTTGCTAGCTCTTGGATCACTTGGTCTAAGGTCAATACTGAGCGGTTGATGTCTTGCTTGAGGGTATTGAGCTGGCCCGTCATTGGAGAATCAATGGTGCGGTCGAAACGGCCGTGACTGATTGCCATCATCACCGCAGAAATTTCGCTCATTGCTTTATCTAGGCTGTTAATCGAGGCATTAATGTCTTGCTTAAGTTGGCCTAGCTCACCTTCAGCGTTACATTCAACGATATGTTTGAAATCACCTTTATTCACAGCAGCCATGACATTGCTGATATCACTAATGATTTCAGCTAAGTTGGCAACACTGAAATTGATATCGTCTTTTAGTGCCTCAAGCTGACCTTGAAGTGGTAAGTTAACACGCTTAGAGAAATCACCCTGACGGATAGCACCCATCACCATATTAATCTCGGCAACGGCACCATTGATGCTTTTCACGGAATCATTCACGCTAACTTTTAGCTCGTTTAGCTTACCTTGTGCTTCAACTTGAATGGTGTCGGTGAAATTGCCTTTAGCCACATTAGCCATAGTCTCAACAATGGCATTCATGGTGCTATCGAGTGAGTTTAAAGAACAATTAATGTTGTCTTTAAGGTGCGCAAGATCCCCTGACATAGGCGCTTGTAATTGCTTGTCGAATTGACCTTGAGACATAGCGCTGATGACATGGTTAATCTCACCAATCGCCACGTCTAAACTATTTGCACAGTTATTGGTTGCTTGCTTAAGGGTGTTTAGTTCACCTTTACATTCAACCTTAATACGGTCATGGAATTTACCGTCAGCCATTTCATTAAGCACGCGATTCGATGCGCTAATTGAAGTTTGCAGTGCTTCTAACAGTGAATTAAACGCCACTGCACAGCGACCAATTTCGTCTTTAGAAGAAACAGGAGCACGAAGCGAGAAATCGCCTTCTTTTTCAACTCGGCGCATCGTGGCCATGAGTTCATGCACTGGCTGTGTAAGTGAACGAGCAAAGAAAATAGCGACAGCGACAATAAAAGCGATGGCAACTGCCAGAATGCCTAACAGTACATTTCTTAATAATGTGACAGCTGAGAAGGCTTCTTTTTCATCTATTTCTGCTAAAAGAGCCCAGTTATTGCCAAATACATCGATATTGCGATAGGCTGAAAGGACAGGTTGACCGTTGTAGTCTGTAATGATTTTTTCACCTTCTTGGCCCGACATAGCGAGTTTGAATGCCTCGGTATTCACACTGCCTTTGTTCGGATACTTAAATGAATTAATCACAGAGTGATTTTCTGGGTCTAAATAAGAGTCTGAACGCATTAAGCCATCGGGACCAACAAGATAGGTTTCGCCGGTTTCACCTAAGCCTTCACGCTCAGTCATGATGCTATTTAATGCGTCGATTGATAACTGAAATACCAGTGTAGCTTGTGGCATACCTTCATAGATAATCGGGGCCGCAATAAAACTGGCAGGTGCATTATACGAAGGTAAGTATTGCTGATAATCGACAAACGCAAAATCAGATTGGCTGAATAAGTCTTTGGCTTCATTAAATACTGAGGCGAGATTACTATTTGCGTATGGGCCGTTATTAAGTGAGGTCGCAAAGTCTAGCTCTTTATAAACAGAGTAAATAACATAGCCGCTTTGATTATCGATAATAAAGATATCGTAGAAGTCATAAACATTAGCTACTTCACTGAAAAAACTATGAAATTTTTGGTGTGCTAGGTCGTAGGCATCATTGTGACCGGTTGAGTCTAGTGCAGACTTTTCACCTAGCGGATGCGGATTGTCAGCAATATAACGAGCCTGTAACTCAAGTGCTCTCGGGCTAAGACCATCTAAGACTGAGCTTGGTACAGAGGTGTTTGGATTTTCTGCTCTGAACTTGCTACTGAAATCTTGCTGATAGTAACGGGTTAAGCTTTGTGGCTTGCTATTTAGCCCTTCAAGCTCATTGAAACTGGCAATAAATGCTTTTGAGGCATCAGCGGTTTTTTGACTGATTGCCAGTGTGTATAAATTATCTTTGACGCTTTCGAAATGCCTAGAAACTGCACTTTTCTTTATTTCACCTACTGCTGCAAGTTGTGAGTAGGCTTGTTGTTCTAACGCGGTAGAAGCTTTATATAGCGCAATTGAAATGATTACCACGATAGGAACTAGGGCCACAGTTAAAAACGCGGCGATGAGTTTTCTGCTCAAATTCAATGAGCGGAAAGACGTCAATGGGCTGGTCATAGCGCATTCCTTTTTAAGATTATATCTTATTTGAGATGGTGACTAATATAGGTGCAAAGTTTAGAACAATTATTAGTTGCGTCTACAGTTATCGTCCGATTTTGTTGCAAATTTAGGTTATTTTTTTATGAATGTAAAAAAGGCCGCTGATTTGCGGCCTTTTGAAGTTTTTACACTACATCAAACTGTAATAATTAGCCTGAGCTCGGGTTATTAATGCTTCCAGTGATATTTGTGTGCTTTTTCTTCCATATACGCTTCGGTTGCTGAGTGCATCGGTGCTTTGCTTCCGTTTTCGAAGAAGAATGGCTGACGCTCACGATTGTAGTTACCTACTTCGTTCATCGTTGCAGCATCAAAGATACGGCCATTTAGCACTGTGTAAGCCACTTTTTCTGATTGACGAATATCGTTTAATACGTCGCCATCGATGATCACCAAGTCGGCTAATTTGCCTTTTTCAATGGTACCAATGTCATTGTCTAGCGCTAGGTATTTAGCGCCATCAATTGTACCACTACGAAGCGCTTCCCATGCTGTGAAGCCACCTTGTGCCATTGACCATAGCTCCCAGTGTGCGCCTAAACCTTCACGTTGACCGTGTGCACCAATGTGAACCGTTACGCCTTTGTCGCGCAGTTGCTTCGCCGACTTAGCGGCATTGATGTGGTTATAGTGGTGCTCTGGTGCCGTAGGACGACGAATTGAGCGTGTGTTTAGAATGTAGTCAGGTACGAATGCTTTTAGGCGTTCGTTCTTCCATACTTCTGTTTTATCGTAGAAGTAATCTTCCCCTTTAATACCACCGTAAGCGACGTTAAAGGTTGGTGTAAAGCCCGCTTTGGTTTGGCTCCACATTTGTACCACGTCTGAGTAGATGTTTGGAATCGGTAGCGCGTGTTCAAGACCTGTGTGGCCGTCGATGATCATGTTCATGTTCTGTTGGAACTTAGAACCGCCTTCAGGCACCACCATGATTTCCATTTCTTTCGCTGCTTCTAACACTTGCTGGCGGGTGTCACGACGAGGGTGGTTGTAGCTTTTAACAGAAATAGCACCCGCATCTTTCAGGCGCTTAACGTGGAACTGAGCGTCTTCAAGATTGTTGATCGGCGTTTTATAACCCGGTGCATTACCTGCGTATAAAATACGACCTACAGAGTAAATACGTGGTGCAACCGTTAGACCAGCGCGCTGAAGTTCAGCCATTGAGAACACTTCGTTTGAATCGTTCGATGGATCGTGAATGGTTGTTACACCAAAGCTTACGTTTGAGAACTGGTTCCAGTTCTGCTCAGGCTGCAAGTTGCGGCTACCATAGCTGCCGTGTGCGTGTGCATCTACAAGACCTGGGATCACAGTCTTACCTGAGATATCCATGACTTTTGCTTTGCTAGGAATGTTCACATCGCTGCGCGTACCGACTGCGATAATGCGGTTATCTTCGATAAGGACCACGCCGTCTTCGATGATTTCTTGCTCTTGGTCTGCGTTACGCATGGTGACGACTTTACCGCCAACTAGGGCTAGTATGCCTTCTGGCTTATCCGCTTTTTTCTCAAAGCTTAAGTCGATGCCTTCAGCCGTTAGCTCGCTGACATCATCTGCTGCGCCTTCTAAGAACGCAAATGTATCAGTTAGCTTGCGTTGATAAAGGTTAGGACCAAACGCCCAAGTTAATGCGCTGCTGTCAGCTTTCCAGTTTAAGAAGTCACCAGAATACTTAGACACTTGCTTAACAGGGAATGATTTAGTGCCCTTGTTAATAGATAGTGTTTTACCTGTGCTTGTGAATGGCGCTACAAAGGTATTGAAGTTTTCAATGAAGGCCACGTATTTGCCGTTTGGTGATACGCGGTAGTCAAAGATGTATTCACCTTTGAAGTGTGAGCGCTCTTGCTGACCGTTTAAGTCGACTGATTTAAGTTCACGGCTAGTTTCGCTGCTTGCAACATTGAAGAAGATACGGTCGCTGTCAGCACCAAAGTGTGGGTTGTCACCACGTTTGATGATGCGCTTTGCTTCACCGCCCTTAACGCTGGTTAAGTAAATGCCCGGCTCCATTGACCAGTCACCACTGAGTAAGTAACCACCGGTTACTTTGCGGTAAAGTACTTTTTTACCATCTGGTGAGAAGCTTGGGTTGATGTAGTGACCTGGCTCTTGCGTGATCACTTTACCTTTACCACCTTTTGCAGATACCACGCGAACCGCGCCTAAATCTTGGTCATCCCAGCTTGTATAGACAATATATTTGCCATCACGAGAGAAGCTAGGGTAGAACTCAAAGTGGTCGTTTTGCTTAGTCACACGCTTTACTTTACCTGACGCGATGTCTTTGGTGTAAAGGTGACCAAGTGCTTGGAATAGGGCTGTTTTACCATCTGGAGAAATTTGTGACCAACGTGCCAGTTTCACTTTGAATGTGTCAGGGGCAACGTCTACTGCAAACTTCAGCGCTGGCGTGATTTGCTTTTCAGCCACAACACGCGTTGGGATCACTTGCGCTTGCTTGCTGGCAATATCTACTTTGTGGAATACACCGCCCGACCAGAACACTAATGCTCTTCCGTCTGGCGTGTAAGCGAATGCTGGCGTATTACCTTGTGCGCCATTTGCTTCTTGTAAGTCACGGTCTAGACCTGCAAAGATTTCAGTCTCGATACCTGACTTAAGATCTTTGATATACAGGGCACTTTGCATCTCTTTGCCATTCTCGATGCGCTTTACAAATGCAAGCGATTTACCGTCTGGGCTTGGCGTTGGACGAATAGCACCACCTGAGCCGCGGATCACAGTCTCTTCTTCACCGGTTGCTAAATCCCAAGAGCGGATCTCAAAGACTGACTCAAGTGCGTTTTTGTTGTATTGCCAGCGTACGCCTGCCGTTGCATCAACTGAGTAATAGATTTTTTTACCGTTTTTTGAGAAAGCCGGTTCTGCAACGTTCTTCTGTGATTTAGCACCGTGTAGACGGTCGCGAACAACCACGCCTTTACCACCAGAAATGTGGTACATACGAATTGAACCACCAGGAATTGTACGGCCAGTTACTTGACCTTGCTTAACCGCAAGGTATTGACCATCTGGCGACCATGCAGGGTTGTGAAGTAGGTTGTGAGATTCGGTCGATACTTTACGCATGTTCTCGCCGTTCACATCCATAACCCATAGGTTCTCAGCACCTTCTCGGTCAGAGATAAACGCAATTTTAGACCCATCTGGAGAGAATTTCGGTTGGAAGTTCCATGCTCTGTCATTGGTAATTGCTGTTGCTTTACCACCTGAGATAGGCATCACATAGATGTCGCCTAACATATCGAAGATAATGTTTTTGCCATCAGGACTAACGTCTAGGTTACTCCATGTCGTTTCGTTGGTGTCGATGGTGATGGTTTGCTTTTCACCTGGTGGGTTTAGTACATCCCATTTTTCTGTTGTTTTAGCTTCAGTTTTTACAGCTGCCTTATCGGTTGCTTTACTATCAGCATTAGCAAGCGCAGGAGCACTTGCACCGAATACGGCTAAACTGACGGCCAGCGCCAGTGGTGTTTTAAGTAATGCCATAATGGTTCCCTTTGTTTTGTTATATGTGTGATATCCACACTTGTCATTAGCATGACGAATTTACTTCTAGGTGTCGACTCTGCGCGATAAAACGCCTTAATTCAGCGTTTGGGAGCGAACGAATTGCAAATATGCCGATAAGCTGTCTTGCCACAAGACCATGGCTTGAGTCAGTTCTTCGTGGGCAGATTTATCTTCTAGTAAACGACGCTCGATGGTTTTTAGCATTTGCCCATAGCGATTAAAACCTAATTGTAAGGCTGTGCTCGCTTGGCGGTGCAGCATTTTTATGCATTGGTCGTTGTCTATGTCTAACTGCTGCTGAATGCTAATTAATTTGTTGCGTGCAGAAAGTACAAATTCATTGTAAATAGAAGACACTTCATCTTCATTAAAGTTTTTCTGTAAAGAGCTTGCCGCGGTTTCATCATATAGCACATCAGCCAGCTCAACACTGATGGTAGGCTCTTTTAGTGTCTGTGAATCACTGAGCGCTTGGCGTAGCTTCTCTTGTTTGATGGGTTTGGCAACAATGTCTTTGATCCCCAACATCATGTACTCTTTTATTTCATCCGGGCTTAAACTTGCTGTAAACGCGAGGAAGGGGGTACGCTGATTTTTATGCTCTATTTTTTTCAATGACTTCAGTACTTCTTGACCGGTCAAATCTGGTAGATTCATATCGAGCAACACAGCATCAAACTGGTGGTTCTGGAGTAAATCGAGTGCTGACTGCCCTGTGGTTGCGAGCTTAACTTTGTGCTCATCTTCAGCCATAAACTCAATGGCAATTTTTTGGTTTAACTCTAAATCTTCGACTAATAAAATGTTAAGTCCAGTCACACAGTCTGTCTCATGAAGACGTTGCGGGACAAGGCTGAGCTCACCAATGGCAAGATTTAGACTAAAACTAAACACACTGCCTTTATTTAACTGACTGGCAATTTCAAGCTTCGAACCTAAACGTTCGAGTAAGCGTGCAGTAATCGCCAACCCCAAACCAGTACCGCCTTTTACTTTACCTGCGCTACTTTGCACATAAGGCTGAGTCAGTTTTTCAATATCGTCATCTTCAATGCCTGGGCCTGAGTCGATCACGCTGAATGTGACGGTATGTGCCATAGCACTATCTTGCTCAAGGTGGACTTTAATTTTTACTGTTCCTGAGTCGGTAAACTTAATGGCATTGCCGACGAGGTTAATGATAATTTGTCGAAGCTTTTGTTGGTCACAGTAATAACAAGCCTGTTCAGGCAGGTCATAGTCGAGCTCAAACTTCAATTGTTTTTGTTCTGCTAATGGCGTGAGTAGCAAGCAGAGATTATTTAACCAAGTCTTGAGCTCGATATCTTCTTCATAGAGTGACTCATCACTTTGCTCTAAACTGGCGTAATCGAGTACTTTATCAATGAGTAAATTCAGTGACTCTGCGGAATTAATAATGGCTTCGCAATAGGCTTTATTTTTTGGACTCTTGGTACGGCTTAGCACCAGCTGTGCGCTGCCAAGAATACCGTTTAACGGGGTGCGGATTTCGTGGCTTACTGTAGATAAAAATAAGCCACGTATTTCTAAATCTTTTTGTGCTTTTTCAGTCAGCGCATTTAAATGTAATTCACGTCGCTCATTGCAGAGCAGGGCCATACCAGTGGCATAGAAGATTGGAGAGAGCACGCCATTAATGAACACAGTGCTGGTGAACCAAGTGTCTTGCATAATGGTAAGGTGTGTGACCTCTCCCATCATAATTGAGCGGCCAATAAAAGCGATAAGCAGCAAACCAAGCACTATGGTATATACAATGGTGCCATTGGGGTAGCGTGGGCGGGCAAATCGCCAAAACATTGATAGAAGCAACACAATTTCAGCGATGTGCTGTAAGTCTGAAATCCAGATCCGCGCTCTTAAATTGTCGTCGACTATGCTGTAGTAGCCCAAAGCAACGAGTAAAACGCAGGTAAATGCTAAGAAACTCTTTAACTCCCAACCTTTATGCTCTAAGAATTGGCTGATCGCTAATACATGAATAATGGATGCGGCAAATAAAAGCGCATTACCAATGCCTATGGTTTGCCAATGCTCTAAATAACCATGAAGTGAAAAGCTCATAGTTGCCAGAAAAAGTACCAGCGGATAGAGGGTATAAGTGGCAGTGCCGGGTATGTTTTTATTGGTTCGCCAAGTTAAGTAACATAACAAGGTCATCATGGCCATCATAGCGCCACTAGTAAAATAGAGAGTTTTGGGATCAAACATACGCGTCGAACTTATTAAGTAATGACTCTAGCATAGAGGGAAGTTAGGAACAGGTAAAGAAAGAGGAAGCTAGGCTTCCTCTTTTGAGAATTGTTTTGTTAACGAATTTCGTCTGGGATATTTTGTTGCGCCCAAGACAACAATTCAATTCGGTTACGGCATTTAGTCTTTCTGAATGCACTGTAAAGATGAGTTTTAACTGTATGCGGGCTGATATTTAAATCTTCGGCGATTTCTTTGTTCTTCGCACCCTTACTCATCAGTGAAATGATGGCTTTTTCACGTTTGGTCAACTTAACCGGTTCAATATCGCCTTCAGTGAGTTTATGAAGTGCATCTTTATTGAATTGCAACATACGGTTAAGGGCATTACACATGATGTCACGACGATACCAAAGTTGGTTTTCCATTAGTAAACGGATCCCTTTCATCAGTACATCAGCGTTATCAGTGGTATAGAATACGCCGCGAATACCACTTAGTAATGCACGGTTTGCAAGTTCAGGGTTTTCGTCTAGATTAAATAGCACGATATCGCAATTTACTTTTAGCTTAACTAAATGTTCTTTTAGTTTGTTCCATGCATCGTTTTGTGCGGTTTCGATGAATAACAATCTGGTATCTTCTGGCACTTCAGTAATGTCTGTGCCGGTAGTAACTTCTAAACCTTGGGTTTTGAGTAAAGGTTGAAGGACATTAATGCCAATTGTATTAATTGGCTCTTTATCTAAAAGTAAAAAGGCGGTACTGCTCATTTTAAATGGACGCTCTCATTCAAATTATTGCTTTAATGCTAACACGCGACTCAGACCTTTTGTATGAGTTTGCTACTAAAAATATAGAAAATTTTGCTATATATACAAGCGTTTTTGTTAAATAATGCGACTAATTGGCATTTTCAATTTTAACTAATTGATAATGTTATTATTTTGTTAGTCGCATTAATAGCTTATTCATTTACATTTATTAACGCAGAATTTTTTAAATTAATTCTTTTTTCTTATTTGTGAACGGTGGCCAGCCCATTTCTAAACCTGCCAGTACGTGCAAGTGAACATGAAACACAGTTTGACCCCCGTGCTCGTTACAATTCATCACGACACGATAACCATCTTCTGCAAAGCCATGCTCTTTTGCTAACTTCGCCGCTACTACGTAGAGTTGACCAATTAAATGGGCGTTAGTTTCATTGACATCATTAATAGTCGCGATGGGTGTTTTAGGGATCACCAGTACATGAAAAGGGGCCTGCGGATTAATGTCTCGAAAAGCCAGCGTGTGTTCATCTTCATAGATGATATCGGCAGGTATTTTTTTACTAATAATTTTGTCAAAAATAGTGGCTTCGGCCATGATGTATCCTAAAAGTATGTTGTTGCTATCTATTGGTTTATTAAAACTATTTTAGTGTCTATACACTAATGACAAAGAATCTATGAACTGTCAAACTGCAAACGGTTAGATGATAAAAATTCAATGAGGGAGTGTGTGATGAGTCAAACTAAAGGCTTAATTTTAGCGGTTTTGTTGGGGAGTTTTAATCTAGCAGTGCAGGCTGCAACTCTTAGCTTTCCAGAAGAGCTGATCCCAATCACAGTCAATGGTAAACAAGTTGAACACTCTTTGTTTAGTAAGAAACTTGACTTTGACTTGCCAATTGGTGCTCACAAAGTGCAGATAAAATATAGTGACCTATATGAGCTAGACTATGATGAGCATCAAACTGTGTCATCAGCGCCTTTTTGGATTGAAGTGACCATCACGCAAGATGGCCAATATCGTGTTGGTTTTGATAGGGCAAAAGATGCGGATGCAGCCGAGCAGTTTGCTAAATCACCGAGTGTATATGTGATAGCACCGAATAAGTCCCAGCAAGAGGCTGTCAAAGTAAAACCTAAAGCAGTGGTAGCTCCCGCTGTGGTCGCTGCAACTGTTCAAACTGTAGCAACGCCAATGGCGATTACAACACAAACTGCACCTAAGAGTAGAAAACAGATTGAAGGGGTGACGCACCCAAGTGCTGAACTTATGTTGCACTACTGGTGGCAACAGGCCGATGAAAAGCAGCGAAAGGCGTTTTTGAAAGCGGTTAAGGTTAACTAGATGTTTTAATTTAATTTGAATGGTGTTACCTTTCGTTTGTTTCGATAAAGAAAACAAGGAAATGAAAATGAAACTTACACTAAATAAAAAAAATTTAAAAAACCTTAATGCTAACAAACAGCTAATTGAAAAAGAGTTCACACCAAAAGTTGCGGGTGGTAATCCAGGCGCAGCGTCTCAAGAAGGTGGCTTTACTTGTCGAGGTTACTTAGGCAGAACAGCGACTAATTGTGATTGTAAGGCTTTCTAAAAATAGTTATTAATTAATAGCCTCTTTACAGAGGCTATTTTTTGTCTGTTTATTTAAAAATCGCGTCCACAGTACCTTGTGCTAACGGGTGATAACCCGGACGTGCGTTGTTATATACCTTTTGTGCCCAATCGCGTTTGCCATGTTGCACAAGAGACTTGTATAAAGGCACGATGAGTTTACGACGACCAATGCTAGTAAGGTGCTTATCCAGTGCCGGATAAATAGCCTCATAGCCATTACCCACTGCCAACATATACCAAGCAAATGCGCGCTCAGCATTGGTTGAATTAGTTAGGTTAAATGCTTCGTCTAACTTCGCCATCTTATCTAGGCTTAAATCACGCGGTAGGTTATTTAAAAAGTGTAACCACTCGTGCACTGTCCATGCGTCCGTTGGTAAGTCTGCCAAGTCTTTGTTACCTTTTAACCAAGCTGCTGTTGCAGCATCGACTTTATTAAATGCATCTGAAGTCGGGTTTGGCGCATCTGCAGGTAAACCCGGCTCGTAGATCCACTCTTTAGCTTTTTCTAAAGACACGATACCAGGGTGTTTTTCTAGTAAGTGCGTATTTAGGTATTCTACAAACTCAGCAGTTGTTAGAGATTTAAACGAATATTTTGCAAAGTAGCCTTTTACAAACTCGTCAAAGCGCGCACGACCGTACTTTTCTTCTAAGTAAATTAAGAATAACTGACCTTTGATATAAGGTACTTTGCTGAACGCATCATCTGGATCGCGACCATTAAGTTTTAAGTTAAGGCGGGTATCTGGCGCTGGAATATTTTTTAGCTGTGCACGCAGACCTGCGGCATCTAATGCTTGCTCCATTACAGCACGGTCGCGGCCAAATACTTCTTCCATGATACGGTTTTCAACATAAGAGGTGAAACCTTCATTTAGCCATAAGTCTTCCCACGTCGCGTTAGTCACTAGGTTGCCTGACCAAGAGTGCGCAAGTTCATGGGCAATTAGGTTAACTAGGCTTTTGTCACCTGCAACAACGGTTGGGGTGATGAATGACAGACGTGGGTTTTCCATGCCACCAAACGGGAAGCTTGGCGGCAGCATCAGTAGGTCGTAACGACCCCATGCATATTCACCGTACATCGCATTGGTTTTGTCGATCATCGCCTGCGTGTCATTAAACTCTGCCACCGAGGCATCTAGAATTTGTGGCTCTGCGAAAATCGCAGTCTGGTGTGACATTTCTTTATATTCTAGGTTACCCGCACCAATCGCAATGAGGTAAGGTGGAATAGCCTGCGGCATATCAAACCAGTAGTCACCGTCTTTAACAAATGCTTCTGAGTTATCAGCACTCATGACCGCACGAACATCTTTTGGTGTTTGAATGCGGGCTGTGTAGGTAGTACGCATTGCTGGTGTGTCTTGCACTGGGATCCAGCTACGCGCATGAATTGCTTGTGACTGACTGTACATAAACGGGTGTGTTTTACTGGCAGTTTGTACCGGTGTTAACCATTGAAGGCCAGAAGCTTGCGGTAAGCTGTTGTAGTAAATACGGGCTTTATTAGCTTGCTCTTTAAAGCGAATGGTCAGCTTTGCGCCTTTTACGCCATTGCGTTGTGCGAGGGTGAAATCTGCTTTGTGCCATTGGCCGTTTTTACCTTGGTACATCACCTTATCTATTTCAAGGTCGCGAGTATCTAGAACTAGGGTACGCGCTGACGCATTGCGCCAATCAAGGGTGTGCTCTACAAAGCCTTCCAGTTGCTTATCTGCAAAATCCACGTCTAGGTCTAAATGCAGGTGGGTACTGACTACATCTTTTAAATTTGCATAGGTATGTTCGTCGAACGCCTGTGTTGCCAATGCGCTGTGAGAGAAGCCTGCCAGCATTAAGCTTGCGGCTAAAGCAGTTTTTTTCATTGTTTATCCTTGCACGGATTGAGTAAACGAGCGGCATTTATATCATGCTTAAGGATAAGATCACATAGGTGCGTACAGGCATAGCATAGGGTAAACTAGCCCGATTACTATATTACTTGTTAGGTTGAACGTGCCATCAGTCCAATCGCTCCATACTTTTGCTTTACCTGCCCACTGTGCAGCGCTCATAACCATTACTCATCCAGATAACCTCACTGAGCTCGATTTTTCTAAGCCTTGCTATGTAATGGGTGAGGGTAGCAATACGGTGTTTATTGAAGACTTTGCTGGCACGGTATTGCAAATTGCCACTAAAGGCATAGCAGTGACAGAACAACAAGATGTTTGGCATGTTCAAGTAGCCGCAGGTGAGAACTGGCATCAACTGGTTATTTATTTACTTGAACAAGGCGTATTTGGTTTTGAAAATCTGGCCTTAATCCCGGGGACGGTGGGGGCAGCTCCTGTACAAAACATCGGTGCGTATGGCGTTGAGGTCGGGCAGTTCATTAAATCGGTCAAAGGTTATGATATTGCCAAAGCACAATTTGTAGAACTAGCGCAAGCTGAGTGTGGTTTTGCTTATCGAGAGTCTGTGTTCAAGCAGGCGTTGAAAGAGACGTTTATTATTACCGAAGTGCTGTTTGAGCTACCTAAACAATGGCAGCCTGTAATTAGCTATGGACCTTTACAATCGCTTGATAAAAATACGGTCACTGCACAGCAGGTATTTAACAAAGTGATTGAAATACGACAAAGTAAACTCCCTGATCCGAAAGAGCTAGCCAATGCCGGTAGTTTTTTCAAAAACCCCATTGTGGGAAGCGAGCAAGTACAAACTTTGTTAAAGCAGTATCCTGATATGCCAAATTATCCAGTCGATGCTAAGCATACAAAATTAGCCGCAGGATGGTTGATTGAACAAGCCGGGCTCAAGGGCTTTGAGTTAGGGGGCATTGCCGTGTATCACAAACAAGCTTTAGTACTGGTTAATCAAGGTGCGGGTACAGCCTCAGATCTTAAAGCCATGATCCAACATATCCAACAAAGTGTGTGGCAAAAATTCAATGTACAACTAGATCATGAAGTGCGTGTGATTGCTGCAAATGGCAATGTGCAACTACAAGGTGTGCAAGCATGAGTTATAAAGGACCACAAGGGAACAAGCTGGCTATTTTAAAAGCCCTTAATAAGGGAGAGTTTGTGTCCGGGCAGCATTTAGGTGAAAGCTTAGATATTTCTCGCGCTGCGGTATCGAAACATATTAAGTCGCTACAAGAAATGGGCATCGACATCTTTAAGCTCAGTGGCAGAGGTTACAAACTCAATCACAGTGTCCCTTTACTTGATGAATCAGCTGTTAATCAGTATTACCAAGCGCTGTCGGGGCAGCAAAAACAGCTTGAAGTGATGCCTATTATTGATTCAACCAATTCAGAGTTAATGCGCCGTGTGCAAAATAAATTGCCGATTAATTCAGGGCAAGTGCTGGTCGCTGAAATGCAAGAAGCAGGGCGTGGCCGTCGCGGCCGTACTTGGCAATCTCCATTTGGTGCAAACCTGTATTACAGTTATTACTGGCGTTTAGATGATGGACTACAAGCAGCGATGGGCGTGTCTATTGCGGTAGGCCTTGCGGTGTATGATGCGCTAAAAGCGCTTTATGGCTTGGAAGTGGCGCTGAAGTGGCCCAACGATATTTATCTGAATCATAAAAAGCTAGCCGGCGTATTAGTCGAATTAGATGGTCAGGTTGAAGGGCCATGTCATTTAGTAATTGGTATCGGTATTAATTTACAAATGCCTGAAACGGCATCACAGCATATTGATCAACCTTGGACAGATATAGCCTCTCACAGCAATGAACTAGATAAAGATAAGCTGGTGGCACATTTAACTTATGCCCTCGATGAAAGGTTAGCGCAATATCAGGTGTCAGGCTTAACCGAGATGGTCACGCAGTGGAATGCACTAAACGCATTTGCCGGAGAAGTGGTTTGCCTTTCTACTGGGCAAAGACAATGGCGCGGTATTTGTGAAGGCATTGATCATCAAGGCGGCATTGTACTGCGACAAGATGGCGAAGTGAAAAGCTACTATGGTGGAGAGATTTCATTGCGTAAGGAAGTAACAGAATGAGATTGTTAATCGATGTGGGCAATACCGCATTAAAAGTTGCCGGTGAAGTAAATGGCCAGATCACCCTTATAGAAGAAGATGATATTAAGTGGTCAGCGGTTAAAGAAATCGCGATTGCACAAGTTGGGCCCGACAAACTGCTTGCAGATATAACTGCTAAAGCACAGCAGCTCAGCATACCTTTATTACAAGCAAATGTGACAGCACAGCTTGGTACAGTTAAATGTGCTTATCCGCAATTTCAAAATCTCGGCATTGACCGTTGGTTGGGGGTAGTTGCCTGCCATTACTTATATCCAAAAAAACATTGTGTGGTAGTGGATTCGGGCACGGCAAGTAAAGTGGATGTGGTTACTAAATCTGGTGAGCATCTAGGTGGGTGGATTTTGCCCGGTTTAGATATGATGATCGACAGTCTTGTGAGTAACACGCAAAAGGTATTTTCAGACTCAGAGAGTTTATTTTTGCCTGATCTTGGTAGAAACACCCCAAATGCGGTTAAGAATGGAGCCTTGATTGCTACCTTAGGTGCTGTTGAAGCGGGCATTGCACAATTAAAGAGTGATTTTGACGATATTCAGGTGATTTTTGCTGGTGGATATGGCGAGTTATTACAACTTCACTTTGAAAAGCCAAGTGTATATGTCGATGACCTGGTTTTAAAAGGGCTGAGAAATTGGTGTGAATTCATACGCAAATAGATGTTTTTTGGCTTTTTTGTTGTAAATGTGAGCATTTAAACAAGAAACTTTGATTTTTTTTCAGATTCTTGTTGCATCGCCCCAAACCTTGCTCTAGAATCCTGCCCCGTACTAAAGCAGTGCCGACTTAGCTCAGTTGGTAGAGCAACTGACTTGTAATCAGTAGGTCATCCGTTCGACTCGGATAGTCGGCACCATTTATTTACCCTCACTATGAGGCGCTTTAGGCAAGAATTTTTGACGTGGAGGGGTTCCCGAGCGGCCAAAGGGATCAGACTGTAAATCTGACGGCTCTGCCTTCGCTGGTTCGAATCCAGCTCCCTCCACCACTTTATTCTTGACGGTTAGAGGTAGTTGAATAACAGGTTCCTAAAGCGGGCATCGTATAATGGCTATTACCTCAGCCTTCCAAGCTGATGATGCGGGTTCGATTCCCGCTGCCCGCTCCAGAGTTCTGGTGTGCTGATATAGCTCAGTCGGTAGAGCGCACCCTTGGTAAGGGTGAGGTCGGCAGTTCAAATCTGCCTATCAGCACCAGTACTAGAATCTTCCATAATACTTCCTTTGACTTGTCATAAAAATACTTAATAATTGAAGAATAATTTTAATCTGCATTTTGCGGGTTATTTTTATATGTAATCTAGATACACATAAATCTTACTTATAGGTTCCGTCATGGCAAAAGAAAAGTTTGAA
>NZ_PPSW01000088.1 GCF_005876835.1 Pseudoalteromonas phenolica | reverse complement strand
AGTCCGGCCCCGGGCACCATTGATTTTAGAATCAATTTGATGCGAGTATAGCTCAGCTGGTAGAGCGCGACCTTGCCAAGGTCGAGGTCACGAGTTCGAACCTCGTTACTCGCTCCAAATTGGTTTTAATGTTAAAGATTTATGGAACGCGAGTATAGCTCAGCTGGTAGAGCGCGACCTTGCCAAGGTCGAGGTCACGAGTTCGAACCTCGTTACTCGCTCCAGCTTATCTTTAACTTAAAAATGTTAAACGGAATGTGACTATAGCTCAGCTGATAAAGGTAAAGAAGCGATCTTGCTTCTACTTCAGTTGAATTAAAAAGCATCATGGAACGCGAGTATAGCTCAGCTGGTAGAGCGCGACCTTGCCAAGGTCGAGGTCACGAGTTCGAACCTCGTTACTCGCTCCAACTTAACATTTACTCTAAATAATTGAATGCAAGTATAGCTTAGCTGATAAAAGTAAAGACGCGACCTCGTCTTATCTCAGTTGAAATAAAAAGCATTATGTGACGCGAGTATAGCTCAGCTGGTAGAGCGCGACCTTGCCAAGGTCGAGGTCACGAGTTCGAACCTCGTTACTCGCTCCAATTTATTTGGAATATTTAGGCGGAATGGCAGAGTGGCCATGCAGCGGATTGCAAATCCGTCTACCTCGGTTCGACTCCGGGTTCCGCCTCCATTATCGAAAGATAACTCTCCACATGCGAAAGCAGCCCGATGCCCGGGTGGTGGAA
>NZ_PPSW01000087.1 GCF_005876835.1 Pseudoalteromonas phenolica | reverse complement strand
TGGGAGTCATTATGTCTATGTGCTAAAAATTTACGCACCGTCACAATAAAGGAAGGATATCTATGAAAAAAGTTTTTACTTTAGCTGTAATTTTAGGCTTTGGTTTTCTTGTTCATACGAAGTTTGTTGAGGCTGCATACGCAGTTGGTTTTGTAAAATTTTATAAAGAAACCACTTTGGAAAATTCTTCCAATCAAACTGTAAATTGTAATACTTGGGCATTCGGTGTTGTTAACGAACCAAGTTTGATAGAAAAGTATGAAAACTGTATCAATGACTATCAAAAGGATGGTTACGCAATTATTAAGCAGTCAGGCACATAACAAAGTCGTAAACTCGGACAAATAACAGTTGGCTTTGTTCGTGCCTCACAAATTTTAGCCAACTATTATTTGCCGGTTACAACGGCGTTAACTGAATATGATAAATCGAGAAAAAATCAAGAGTGTTTTGTCTGTGTTTCTGGAGTTAAAAAAGCAGAATGATTCAGATATAAGCGACAGATTAGAAAGCCAAGGTTTAAGCATTTTTGAGGCCGAAAGGGTTTCTGCATTTTTACCAAGCGCATTTTGTCGTATAGCTCTAAGCCATAAATTTGATTTAGGTTTTCCTGACACATATAAAGTTCAGGGTGTGGAAGGTGAGTTTCCTTACAAGGAGGAGCCTATTTACAAATTAGCTATCGATATAGCATCTGAAATTTATCACAATGAGCCTGAGCTATCGGAAGTTTTTAATAGTATTGTAACTCGAAGCGCTGAGTTTAATACGATTAATAAAGCTTTGAATGAGGGCGCTGAAATTGCAGGTGCATGTCTTTCAGCCACAAATTATTTTGGGTATAAAACTCTAGGTAAAAAACGAGGCTTGTTCTCTAAAGTATTCAGTTAACAAGGCCTTAAAGTCGGATTCGTAACAGTTGGCTCGATTCCGCTTCGCTACACATTTTAGCCAACTATTACTCACCGCTTAAGGCGGCGTTAGGTTTACTAGTTTGAATATAGTTATCAAAGGATTAAGAAATGCAATCCTTACAGGTTGGGGGTTGTCTTTTGCATATTTTTGGTATTTAGCAGACTTTAATGTGCTTTTTTCTCACTTGCTTTACGCTTCAGTACTAGGTGGTTTAGTAAGTGCATCTGCGTTAATCTTTTATATGCTGCCTATACACCTTTGGTTGAGCCGTAACGAACTAGTTGGTTTACATTACTATTTAATGGTCGGCCTTGTTCCTTCTATTATATTTGTATTTATACCTTCTTTTACGGACGCAACGGGTAGGTTAATTATTGAATCAATAATAACTTATGCAGTTTTCGGTGTTACTTTAACAACAGTGTTCTGGTTTTCTGTATGTTATCGTAAACCTAACAAAACAAATTAAAAGAGCGGACAAAAAACAGTTGGCTTTGTTCGTACCTCACAAATTATAGCCAACTATTTTTTGCCGTTTATTTGCGGCGTTAGCATTTTAAGTCGGTGAAACTTTATGACCGAGACAATCGAAGAAAAAATTGAAAGGTTTAAAGATTACAATCGTACTCTGATAGCTGCTGCTATATCCAAAAAAAATCGTAGGTATCAAGGGTTACCCGCCAAATTGCTTTTGTGTTCAATATTTGATTCATTGTCGATTGCAGCTTTCCCTAATGAAGATAAAGTTGGAAAACGCTACAAGCAAACAATTGCTGATCATACTGAATGGACAGATCATGATCGGGTTAGTTTGCTACAGTTAAATGGAGTTATGAAAAGAATAGACAATATTTCAAGTAACTTTGAAGAACTAAAGAATTGGGTAAGTGTAGAGACTTCAAAAAAGTTTCCATCAACTACGCGAATGTTGTCCCCTAATATCGGGCTTAATAACGATCCATTTCTTAGTGAAGTGTTGGCTCATTGGCCAATGAAAGCAGATGGTAACCCAGAAAAGCTAGGGAAGCTTTGGCCGGAGGATCTAACTCATCGAGGGCTTTTCTGGAAATATCGCAACAAATTAGCTCACGAGTTTCGTCTTCCTGGTAAAGGGTCTCAATCCCCATTCCGATGGGAGCATGAGCCTTACTATCAAGAAATGTCGACAATAACAGATGTTGACCCAGTGAATGGATTAATTTTTGACAACCACTGGGAGCTAATATATCCAACAGGATTTTTCCTTAATATTGTTAAGGAATCCCTTGACAGTATATATCTAAAATATATGCATGAAAAAACTAGCCCATTTTTGCTTTATGATGAAAGCGATTTATGGCTGTGAATTTATGAATGCTAACAAAGCCAAGCACCATCGCGCACTGCGTGCGCTGGACCTCGCTACGCTCGGCCGGTGTTGGCGGCGTTATAAGCCCTTTGAGCTTGGAGTCTAGAAGATAAAATGAAGCCTAATTACTTCATAAAAACTGAAAAGGTTGGAGTCTCATTTCCTGCAATATGGTGCATCGTGTCATTGGTTATAGGGTTTGCTTTCTTTGAGGTTGGTGCGGCAATATTTGTTTCAATCATGTCTTTTGCATTATGCTTGCTTTTAAGTAAGTTCACACAGTTCGTTTTAAGCTTTCAGTCACATAGTGGTATAGTTTCGAATAGTACTTTTGAAAGTGTACTAAGATTTATTTGGTTTGCTTCAGTGATTGGCTTTTTTATTAATATTGCTACTTCAGCTTTAGGTAAACCACCCCAAGAAGCTTATTTCCATATTGTATTTTCAATTGTCTATTTTGGTTTTACCTTAGCTGCTTCCAAAATGTGGGGTTGTGCGTACAAAAATAAAGTGGGCTTATAACACATATGAACCTTCTC
>NZ_PPSW01000086.1 GCF_005876835.1 Pseudoalteromonas phenolica | reverse complement strand
ACCCAAACCACCTCAAGATACGAGGTTCAGCGAGAATTGATTGGCTGTCAGACAAGGCATCGATTTGAAGGTCTAGTGGTTCTAAATCGAAAATTGATAACGCAGTATGAAAGCCAATCAAACTCGCCCAAGGGAGCGTGCTTTCAGTCCTATTTCATCGTCAAAGAACTTGGAAAGGACTCGTCATTACGCTGCGTCCTTTTCCTTGAACTAGAACA
>NZ_PPSW01000085.1 GCF_005876835.1 Pseudoalteromonas phenolica | reverse complement strand
AAGGTTCAATAAGTATCAAGCTGTTAAATCAGGACAAAATACAGTTGGCTGTGTTTCGTTCCTCAACAATTTTAGCCAACTAAATTTTGCCCATTAACGAGGGCGTTGGTATGACTCCCACTGTCAAGTTAAACGCACTGATCCCGCCTAACTTTTTAAGCCATAATTTCTCAACTCGAATTAGAGCGAGTTAACGCATAGGATGAAGCAAGTAATTTCGTCGGTTTTCATGGCGAAGCGTCGCCCCGGTGATATTCGTTGGTTACTCATTCTCATGAGCAGAGCAGACCTTACTTAACTCGACGTAGCACCTGTCTTCAGTCTATGTTCGTGGTTCAATGCAGCGTTAGCTGCATTGCCATCCTAACGCCGCCGGTGGTTGTGCCACACCCGATGCTTGATCCCATGCATTAACTCTAATTCGTTTATCATGCGGGTACTCTTGCCAATCTCAGTTTTGTATTCACAGGCTTAAGCACCACTTCTTTAGCAATTGCCCATATGTACGCAATCATTTCTCGGGCAATTGCAGTGACAACAAGGTTGTAGTGTTTTCCTTTGGCTATCATTTTTTTATAACGCTTGCAGAGCCTAAGCTGCGCTTTCCACGCAATATCAATGATATCCTTTGGTAAACCTTCTTGTCGTTTTTGCATATCTGTCGATATGTTTGCTGCGTAGCGATATGTATGCGCCCCTTCAACAAGAAGACGCCTTGCTCGGCCATTTCCGCATTTTGTGATGGCGCCAATATGACGTTTGCCACCACTCGAGTGTTCACTGGGTACAAGACCCAGATAACTCATTAATTTACGGGGATGGTCGAAGCGCGTTAAATCGCCAAGCTCAGCCACAACGCCAGCGGCCACGAGTAAGCGAACGCCGCGCATAGCCTGAATGGCTTTAACAACAGGGTAGTACCGCCATTGATAAACATGGTGAGAGAGTTCATTGTCGAGTCGCTCTAATCTAGCCATTCGTTCATTTATAGTTTGAATAAACTCCTGTAAAACGATTTGTTGTGCGGGGTGTGGTAATACTAATTCTGTGAGCCAACGTAAGTGTTTGAGAGACCAGTTTGCAGTGCCGGCATAGTTGATATTGTTGCGAAGAAGCAGTGCTTTTAGCTGGTATTTGGCATCTTTTAAGTCTTTCATC
>NZ_PPSW01000084.1 GCF_005876835.1 Pseudoalteromonas phenolica | reverse complement strand
AAATCCCTATCTCTCCGCCACATTTAAAGTTTGCGCCGGAGAGGTGGCCGAGTGGCTGAAGGCGCTCCCCTGCTAAGGGAGTATAGGGTTTGTAGCCCTATCGAGGGTTCGAATCCCTCCTTCTCCGCCATTAACTTGTATTAAAACCGCTTAACAGCGGTTTTTTTATACCTGAATTTTAGTCACATTAAATCCATAAACGATTGATGTCCCTTCTTTGTTCAACAAGCTATTTTAACGTGAGCAAAGCAACTAAACAGAAAGTGCTTTATTAATGTATTAAGTCACTGTTCTACATAACAGGTTCATTTTCACTATGCTTGAATAAATTTTCAATAAGATGCAAACTGATTGAAAAAAGAGCGAAACACGTTATGCAAAAAGCCATTGTCTTCACAGCTGTTTTATTCGTTTTATCAGCCTGTGGTCAAACTGATGAAATGAATAATACCGAACAGGCAAAACCACAGAGCGCTGAAAAGGTGAGCTCTACAACGGAAGATAAGCCTGCGTCTGCACCTAAAGTGACCGAGCTTTCAAACGTAGATAAAACTGAGCTAGGTTTAGAAAAGGTATCTCAAGAAACTTTAAACTCTCTTAGAGCTGATATAAGCGCAATAGAGAAAAACAATGAGTGTGATTCCAATGCACAATGTAAGGTAATAGCTGCTGGCAACCGAGCTTGCGGTGGTCCTAGCCACTATATGCTTTACTCAACTAAAATTACAACTGATGAGACAGCCAAAACTGTTGCAGATAAACTGACAAAGTACGAGAGTCTTTATAATGCGCAATCAGGTATGCAAAGCATCTGCGCCATGTTAACTAAGCCGACGACACAATGTATCAATAACAAGTGTGTTACACTAAGCGACAGTACTTATATCGCGCAATAAAAGGAACATACATGAAAACAGTTTTGGCCCTAGTTATATCAACTCTGCTCATGTTATCAGGCTGTCAGTCCTCAACAGGTACTCAGTTCGAAGAGAGCAACACCCTGAAAGCTTATGTAGCTGATCTAAGCTGTGATGCGAGCTTTCAATGCAAAGTAATAGGTGTAGGTGAGAGAGCAGCGTGTGGTGGCCCAAGTAATTATGTTGTGTTTTCGACTAAGAATGTTGATGAAAATGAAGTAGAACGCTTGGCTGATGCTGAAACTACACAAGAGCGAATACTGAACGAAAGACAAACCCCTGATGAAACTTGCAAACAAGTACTTCCTATTCAATCTCTCTGTATTAAGAGCAAGTGTGAGAGCTTTACAATAAGTAACTAAAATAGCAAAGCCCCTATTGCTGACAATGTCATTATCAATAGGGCGCACCCTCCAGCTTTATAGATCAGCGTTTGATCCATATCTTTATGAACCCAGTAGCGATAAATAAAACGCGCAAAATAACTCGCTGATGTGCCGAATAAAGCAAACATAACAAGTAAATAAATTAAGTATAGCGACACACATCAAACCTTTTCTAAATACCTTTAAAGCATAGCCATTAGTTAAGCTTGTTTCAAATATAGTGCAAAAGGTTACCGACAGCGAACGTAGTGAGTACGGTTCTTTTGCGCAAGGTGAAGTGAATAGTTCTAACCGCAGCTAAGGTAAGACTCTTTTCAGTAAGCAAGGAAGAAATGAATGTTCGTTAGGCAAGTAAACTCAACTGGAGTTGAGGGTGTAATTATTTACGCGTGTGAAAAGTGTTTCAGAATGAAGAGAGTAGCTACTGTGAAAGTTGCTCATTTCACCTTGCGCTATAGTGCAAAATTAGCGACTGCGAACGCAGTGAGAGCGCTTCTTTTGCGCAAGTATAGTGCGAAAGGTTTATGACAAGTGCGCAGCGCTTATACCAATCAGTAATTATTTG
>NZ_PPSW01000083.1 GCF_005876835.1 Pseudoalteromonas phenolica | reverse complement strand
AGTAATTCTACAGGCTCGTTATAGGTAATCAATCAGCATGGAGAAGCTATTGAGATTTTTAGTCCTTTTTTTCGTATTAGTGCTCACCAGTTCATGTGGTGTTATTGAGTGTGTTGATTCTCAATTTGAAAGAGAATCTGTGGCAATTGATGGTGAGTCGGGTTTTGAGGTTGTATTCTCAAATGGAGAATCTAAATTTCACTCGATTAAATGTGAAAAATATTATGATTCTATGTGCGCAGAAAGAGGTAATAGCTGGAGAACTAGAGAAGTTGGAAAATCGGGAGAATATAAACGAAGTTATATGCCCGTTTCCGATAAGTCCGGTATTGCATTTGAACTAGAGTTACCTAACTGTGAAAAACTTATTAAACTAAACTCTCAAATACAAATGGAAGATATATCTATTACATGGAACCGGAACGAATCCAAAACTGAAAAAACAGAATTAGGTCAAGTCACTTCTTGGCTTGGTAAGCGCTACAATTATGTTTCAACTAAAAGTGGAGTTCATAGCTTTAAAAGTGGTGGTTACCGTGATGTTCCACTGGAAATAATTGAGCTGGAGTTTACATTAAAGTTAAATGGTACGGTGGTAGAGTAAATTACCTATAACAAGTCGTTAAAGCAGGACAAATAACAGTTGGCTTTTGCTCCTGCGTCGCTTATTTTAGCCAACATATTATTTGCCTCTTAACGAGGCGTTAGGTTGCAGGGGAAAATGCAGCGTAAAATATTCATTAAAGAATCTTTCAAGGGGGCTATACTCTTAGCAATTTGCTTAAGCTCTGTTCCGATAATCAATCAGGGTTCGTTAATTTGGATTCCGCTAATTTTTGCGGGCATGGTTTTCTACTTTTTAATAATTGGTGTTCCAACTCTTATAGTTTGGCATTTCATTTTTCAAAAATACAAAGAAAAAAGCTGTTCTCAATTAACGAAATCTGGTTTTTATACCTTGATTTTATTTGTTGCATTTATCTATTTGTTTGAACTACTTTTATCTCAATTTGTAAAATTTAGTGAGTATGGACCAGGCCCTGTATTATCTTTTTTACTAGTTGCATTGCCTGGGTACTTTATTAGTTGTGTGTTTATTGGGTTTAAACTGCAAAAGCAACCTAACACATATGAACCTTCTCG
>NZ_PPSW01000082.1 GCF_005876835.1 Pseudoalteromonas phenolica | reverse complement strand
ATTTAAGTATTAATGACAGAGCGCGCAGCGCTCTCATTCCCTTTGCGCAAGGTGAAATAACAGAATGCAAAGAGAAATAAACTTGTTTAAAAATGCTTTCTAGTACTTATCAAAAGAAAAATCGAACTGCTGCAGTTCGGTTTTGTTAACTACTGTTCCTAGCTTTGCCTGAGGTTTACCTTACCTTGACCCACTTATTAGATGCCAAAAGCCCGAGTCCAAGCGCTAGTCCATTCATATGATCAACAGCGCTGTTTAAACTCATAGTTAAGAGCCCTGCGATTGGATAAAGAAGTAAAAACGCAATACCAACTCTTTGAAGAGGTCGCGTATTTTTCAAAAATAGCACCACACCGTTATTTTCTTTACTGCCTATTACGACCCAATACACAAGCAATAAACTAGATAACACATATGGCAAGTACCAGTAATGTTCTAAACTGTGCTGAATAGCGAAAACGATCGACCCAATTAAAGACACCGCTAAAATACTAAAAATAGTCAACCATAAAGTATTCTCTTCTTTCTCAGGACCGCTCATCAAGAATAAGATTGCAATAGAGGAAAACAGTGTCGCTGTAATCAAGTCTTGTTTTAAGAAAGCAGTTCCAAGCAACGCAAAAAAGAGGGTAAAAAATATTATTTTGAACTTATTTTTCATGGAGAACTTAGTCACTATATAGAAAACCCTAAACTTTCATTTAGGGTTAAAGTAATTGAAACATAGAGCTATAAAAAGGCTAAATTAATTAACCCATGCCATATGGGTCAACACACTCAAAGTCTCCTTCATCGCCTATCGGCATAGGAATACACACCTCACTTTGCGTTTCAATTACAGGCTCTTTTGGCAGTTCATTTACAGGAGCCGTGCTTAAAAACAGTGCTGCAAAGAAGTTATAGATTGCTGTCATTTTAATTTTCCTTTTAATTGAACATCAATTTGCTAACAAATCATTAGCAAACTATATGTTTGCATAATCGGTTCAAGAAAACAACAGTACCTAAGTTATTATATAAAATGATGCAAAAGGTTAATAACAAGCGCAGTCGGTAACCTTTTCCGCAAAAGTGCTGCAAAAAGTTAATGACAGAGCACGCATCACTCTCATCCCTTTTGCGCAAAGTGAAGCAAGCTAATTTAACAATAGCCGACCTGATACTAGATTTATAAGAGGCCTAGAGGAACCCAGCTTCATGGATGAATTACAGCTTAGAACTAGCCTGAAGCAAGTTTCACAGCTTCTAAAACTTCTTAGTTTTATACCCCTAAAAACAAAAAACCCGAGCCTAAGCTTAGCGGCACTCGCTTAAG
>NZ_PPSW01000081.1 GCF_005876835.1 Pseudoalteromonas phenolica | reverse complement strand
GTGTGGGAGTCATTATGTCTAGTTACTAATGGAATTCATCAAGTAAGGAGATCAAGGTGAATCTTAAAAAACATAAATCAGGTTTTCTCGCTGGCTTCATGTCAAGTACAGCTCTTCTAGTTAGCGACTTAATTCTATTTGGCAACTTACAGCTAAATCAGTTATCTATAATCTGTTTAAGTTTAGTAAGCGTAATTTGTCTGTTCGGTTTTGTTTCTTCAACAAAATCAAGTGCTAAAAAGGCATCGTAACTAACAAGGCCGTAAAACCGTGGACACAAAACAGCAGGCTTGTGCTCCTTCGTCGCCAATTTTAGCCTGCTATTTTGTGCCGTTTACGGCAAGCGTTAGCTTTACTCTGTATATTTGTGAAGGATTACACAATGACAAAATATTTAAGTGATTTTTTTGATACTTCAATTGAATTTCTGGAAACATCAAAAGGTATGTTCTTTATAGGTGCTTTTCTAGCTCTGTGTTTTATTACTTATGCATCGAGTAAGTCAGGTGTTTTGCTTGCTCCAGGAGTTTATTACTTTGGTGCAGCAGTACCATCAGGTTTTCTTTTTAGGGCTGCGTATTTAGAAAAGGCTAGAAAGTTAAAAATAGTTAAAGGTTTATTCTTTATAGCTTTTACAGGGTGGGTCTTCTTGTACACACTCAGCTTTTTGTAAAGCTAACAAGGCCGTTAAACCAAGGACACAAAACAGCAGGCTTGTGCTCCTTCGTCGCCAATTTTAGCCTGCTATTTTGTGCCGTTTACGGCAAGCGTTAGTTACTAATGGAATTCATCAAGTAAGGAGATAAGGTGAATCTTAAAAAACATAAATCAGGTTTTCTAGCTGGCTTCATGTCAAGTACAGCTCTTCTAGTTAGCGACTTAATTCTATTTGGCAACTTACAGCTAAATCAGCTATCTATAATCTGTTTAAGTTTAGTAAGCGTAATTTGTCTGTTCGGTTTTGTTTCTTTAACAAAATCAAACGCTAAAAAGGCATCGTAACTAACAAGGCCGTAAAACCGTGGACACAAAACAGCAGGCTTGTGCTCCTTCGTCGCCAATTTTAGCCTGCTATTTTGTGCCGTTTACGGCAAGCGTTATGTAGCTCTGAAGTTATGGATTTAGAAACTGCTGAAATAAAGAGTAACTTCAAGCAATTCGTATTGGTGTTACTCTTTGGCCCATTTGGTTTGTTCTATAGTAATAAGTTACTTGCGGCAATTGCAGTATTGTTGTTTTTCATCTTGCTTGGAGCTTACTTTTTGGGCTTCTTGATAGTATGGTTATTCTCTTTTGTTGCTGGCTTTTATAGTGTCAAAGAACATAACAAAAGAGTAAACGAGTTCGAAAAGCTTAAGAAAAGATACAAGCATTTAGGTTAAAAACGCTACATAACAAGTGCCTAAACCAAAGGACGCAAAACAGCAGGCTTGCGCTCCTTCGTCGCTAATTTTAGCCTGCTATTTTTCGCCGGTTAGGCAAGCGTTATAGGTAAAAGGATAGATGAGCTTTACAGTCGACTTTATACTCACTGAATTACCAAAGGAAGAAAAAGAAGCATGGAGCATTATTGAACACCTTCGTGAAGAATACTACGAAGATAAATCTGGGGCGCATGAGAAACTAGTTCAACTCCATAGTGTGCTGACCCAAAAGTACCCCTGTTTATGTAGTTATGCTGATGATGATCCTGAGCTAGATAATTGCCCTTGGTCAGATGGTCCTATGATTAATAACTTCGCCAGTAAAATGGGGATGGTTGCCATCTCTTACTCTAGAGCTGATGAGTTATTCCCATTTATCTTAGAAAAAGCATTGGAGTTAGACATAATAGTTGCTGACGGGCAAAGCGAGAAAATCTATCGCCCAGGAGTGCCAGTTAATAACTCGGAAAAACCCTGGTGGAAGGTGTGGTAATTTACCTATAACAAGTGCCTAAACCAAAGGACGCAAAACAGCAGGCTTGCGCTCCTTCGTCGCTAATTTTAGCCTGCTATTTTTCGCCGGTTAGGCAAGCGTTAGCAGCCAAGTCATATTCGACGTTTCAGTGCCAAGGTTTAAGGGCGCACACCCAGTGCTATTTTCTCAAGTATTGGTGGTCTCAGTGTTTCATTTGGCTGGTCTTCAACTGACTAAAGTACGAAAACCAAACTAAGGTGTTTTCAGGTTTTCTTTAATCAGTTAAAGTACTTACATAAAAATAAATTAGGTACATGTCGGCAGGTGCTTTTACTTAGGTAAAGTATTGTCGGCTAACAAGGCCTTAAAGTCGGATTCGTAACAGTTTGCTCGATTCCACTTCGTTTCACATTTTAGCAAACTGTTACTCACCGCTTAAGGCGGCGTTGGTATGACTCCCACT
>NZ_PPSW01000080.1 GCF_005876835.1 Pseudoalteromonas phenolica | reverse complement strand
GCATCTTTTAAGTCTTTCATCGCAACCTCTCGGGCGCGAGATAAATCTCGAATAGCTTCATCTTCTGGCTCAGGTACATAAATAGGGGTTAAGTCTTCAGATTTAAGTAATTTGGCCAGTTTAAGGGCATCACGCTTGTCGGTTTTTACACGCTCTCCAGGTTTTTTAGGAATAAGCGAAGGGGCAACCACGTAACAACAATGTCCCAAAGAAGTAATTAAGCGGTAAATCCAGTAACCACAGGGGCCAGCTTCATAAACGAAATGCAAAGTTGCATTAGGGTATTTAGATTCGAATTGCCTGATAAGTTTTTTAATAGCGACTTTAGCAGAAGAAATGCGACCGAAATGAATGGGTTGAGCGCCGCGATTGTCTTCAATATAGGCAACTTCAATGAATTCTTTATGAGTATCTAAGCCAATGAAAAGTATGTTATGTTTAGTCATGCTAGCCTCTGCTATTTAGTTATTTGACAAACTAATTATGGCTCTGGCTTTAAGCTAACCCACGAAAATGCGGAGGCTAGCACCGTGTGGGAGTCATTATGTCTA
>NZ_PPSW01000079.1 GCF_005876835.1 Pseudoalteromonas phenolica | reverse complement strand
TCCCATGTGAAAGTAGAACATCGCCAAGCACCTATTTAAAGAAAGCCCGATTCGCAAGAGTCGGGCTTTTTTGCTTTTAAGTCCCTCTGCAACAGCTAAGCTGGTTTATTTCACCTTGCGCAAAGCAAACGAATTCGCTTCGCTCATTGTCGTTAACACTTTGCACTACATTCATCCCTGAAGCTGGGTTCCATCGCGCATCCATGCGCTCATCTCAATGAACTGCGAAGCTACGCTTCGGTCTCATACCAATCTACCTTAACTTTTTCCCACCTC
>NZ_PPSW01000008.1 GCF_005876835.1 Pseudoalteromonas phenolica | reverse complement strand
AGTTGCGAGTTGCGAGTTGCGGCAATAATAAGTCGCCATTGATATGAGAAGCAATTTTAAAAGGCTTGGTGTACAAATAAATCACTTCCCTTTATCTAGAAGCAAAATTAATTAGTGACGTTTCTTAACTCCAAAACGCACCATGTCTTTGCCATTCTCAAAAACGTCTTGCGATACCCAATGACCAAGTAAAAGCTGGTGTTTATCATCTAATACCGCAATAAATGGTCGACCATTACTGTTATTAGTCGCTAAAGCAACGCCTTCAACATTAGTTAGGCCTAAGCCGCCGTTTTCAACCAATAATAAGAAAGCTTCAAGCTCTTCAAGTGTTTCGATGATGTCGTTTTCTTTAATCATGTCTTCATGCTCTAAATACTGAATGAGCATAGGATAACAGGTGTTTGAAGAAGTATAAATTAGCAGGTGTTTTGAGTATGAATAAGAGCCTGATAACTACAGGCTCTGTTTGAATGGAATCGGTTTTCTAGTAACTATCTTAATCAAATACCGTTTACATCAGCGTACAGTCTTTTTGGTCAGTCACGTAGCAGGTTTCTGTTACAAGACATTTTTTATCACGACTACACCACTCAGTGATCTTCACACCACCGACAACTTGAGGAGTTGCTTGCAAGTGTAAAGCTGAATCTTTTGATAATGATTTAAGTGGTTTCTTTTGTAATTTTAATTTCATGTTTTTTCCTTAAAAAGTAATTACCCGTGTTGGGTAATAACAAGTTATGGGAATGATTTAAGAGAGTCAATCAAATGCAACATCTACTTACTTAATTTACAAAATACAAACAACTTTCCAGCTATAAAAACCTGAAAATCATTTTAGCTCAGTAAATAGACTTGAATTTTTTATTTGAAACGATAAATTATCTCACCGACCCTAAAAAAGGTCCGGTTATTTTTTAATAAAAGGATATTAAAATGACATTTAAAACATTGATGATCGCATCAGCTACATTCTTTATTTCAGCAACATCAGCAGGCGAAAGTGTTGAGCTTGGCTCACCAAAATTAGCCAAAGAAACTTTTTATGAGGTACTTTGCCATGACGCAAACACACATCGACTTATTTATAGAGATATCTATAGTGATCGATTTCAAGCAGAAATTAGCTTAAGTACTTGCGAAGAGTTTTTAGGCGTTGGAAGTTTAACTATAGGTCAAAGGTAGTTCTCATACTTTTATCGAGTAAGCATTAAACGCTTACTCTTTTTCCTTCATATCAAAGCAATACTTATCAACAGATTTTTGATGCGCTTTAATTGCACTTTTATCTTGCTCTTCAATTGCTAATTTGTGGTCAAATTGCGCTTTTAAACAACGTTGTTTGAGTGCTTTATTCTGTTTATTCAACGCTTTGTTACTTTCAGCACAATGCTGTGAACCTGTGATTAAAAAGCAATTTACTTCAGGATCTACACTGCATCCGCTGAGGGTTAACATAAATAAGATAACAAGTGTCGTCAAACGGCTCATCTTTCATTCTTTCCTTAAAATTGATAATTGAGTTAAACTAAAAATAGTCCATCTAAAGTATGTCAGATGACTTACAGATAAACTGTTAAATTATGTACAGGCATGCTTTAAAATTTACTTATTGTTATTATTAAAGGCCAAAGCAGATGCACTTAGTGAAAGCATGTTTGATACTTTTACTAATAACTACACATTTTACCCAAGCGCAGACACAACCAATAAAAGCGTGTATTGACGACCACCCTCCTTATCAGATACTCGAGCCTTCGCCTTCTGGTATGCACATTGATGCTCTGAGGGTACTTGCCACTGTGCTAAATAAAGAGATTACATTTGTTAAGTCACCTAACTTTGCCCGCTGTGTGGCTTTCTTAGAAAGTGGAGAAGTAGATGTCGTTGCAGGTTTAAGTCCAACAACACCTAGAAAGCAGTTTGCGTTTTTCGCGCCTTTCAAAACAGCAGATCAATTGAAAGTTATCTCAAGCAAAAAAATCACAATTACAAAATATGAAGACCTTTACGGCAAGATTATTGGCGTAGCGCGAGGTGAAAGTTACTTCCCTCGTTTCGATAAAGACACATCTCTAGACAAGATCTCAATTCAAAGCGCCAGAGTGGGATTTTCATTATTGCTCAAAGACCGCATCGACATTCTTATGGTAAGCCCTGAAAAATTTGCTTCTCTATCTAAGGAACAAGACCTTTCAGCCCTATGGATTTCACCTATCTCATTAGACAAAACAAGAGCCCAAAAAACCTCCTTTGGCTTCAGTAAAAAACATAAACTTAATATATCTAATGCAGAATTAATCAGAATCGTTGATAAAGCTTATAAAGCAGGTGCATTTAAGCCAGTTTATTAACCCCTTTAACGCTATGCTTCTTACCATTTAAAAAGTTACCTACAAACGTACTTCTTACAAAAAAGTGATAACTTAAAATAGATAAAGCGAAAGTCACTAATATCGATACGTTGAATTTTATAAACACATTGAATGAAGTGTTGATTAAACCATATTGGATCACCATCAAGATAGGAAGATGGATAAGGTAAACCCAGTAAGAAGCATCTGAAAGGTAACGGCTTAAATTGTTGGGCCTATTCAACCATTTATAACCTGATAGATAGGAAACAGCAGTCCAACTAAGAATGGCGATGGTTTGCATCACAACTAAAAAAGCATCAACTTCAACATGAACTACCCCGCCATTGTTTAAAGCCGTCACCACCTCTTCTCTAGCCAACGGAGCTGGTAAATGGGCAAAATAAAAGTAACTACTCACAATGGCAATAAGTAACAGCCAAGTGAACTGTTTTTCATAACTTTGGATCACACTATGGTGATGAAAAAGGCTTGCGCCAACCAAAAACAACACCCCATAAAAGCCATATGACCATAACTGAGGGAAGAGTTTATCTGGTGGAGGAAATGGTATCATCTGCTGCGACATAGAAACCCCAACAACAAGAGGTAACACCGCAATAAGAAAAATAGGTCGACTTATAAAATCCATGATGGCTTGAAAACCAATTTGCCATTTAGATAATAGCCAAAACACAAGACAGAACTGAAACAAATTAAATAAGAACCATAAATGCATGGTGCTAATGGTCGGCGTTTCTACTAATTCAAATAAATAAAAAATGGGCGGGCGGTATTGTACAAAAGACGCAGCCCAAAATGAGATTGCGAGGGTTGAAGCTAAAATTATGGGCAGAAATACTAGAAAAGGTAGAAATACCCGTTTAAAACGATTAAATAGATAGTTATTTTCACCTCTTAAATTGACCAATAAAGCCCCACAAAAACCCGCAATAACAAAGAATAAGGGCATTCTGAATAAATGCGTCCACTTCGCGATAAAATCGAAAACTATATGGTTAGTCACATCCGACGTAAGCCAGATATTTTGAAACGATGCGCCGTAGGCAAGCGCCGCATGAAACACTATGCCGAGTAATAATGCAATGGTGCGAAGGTTATCAATATAGTGATATCTAGTGTGTTTAATCATATTTTCATCCTTGGTAGTTTTCATAAGTTTACCTCATAAGAGGGTCAAGTAATGAGTCACTATGAGTAATTCACGTAACGAAATGTTTCGAGATGAAACACAGAAAAACGCGTTTTATCTGCTTGGTGTAGTCGATGACTTTAAAGTACACTGCTGCAGTGCTTTAGTTACTAATATGAGGTTTCTGTGACGCAGCAAGAAAACAAACCGAGTGGATTTTTCAGCCAGCTCTTATTCAATATCATAGTGCCCGTTATTATCCTGACTCGCTTTTCAGGTGAAGAACACCTCGGCCCAAGCCTAGGTGTTGCGGTAGCGCTTGCCTTTCCTCTAGGGTTTGGTCTTTGGGAATTAAAGAAAGTCGGTAAATTTAGTTTTATTTCTATCTTAGGTATTGTTTCTGTCTTATTGACTGGTGGGATAAGCTTACTAGAGCTCGACGTGAAATATATTGCCATTAAAGAAGCACTAGTACCGGGTTTAATCGCAATCGCGATTTTTGTCAGTCAACACACTAAGTACCCGCTTTTAAAAACAATGTTGTTTAATCAAAATACGTTAGACGTGGCGCGCATAGAAAAAGCACTCGCAGAAAAAGGTAACTTAGAAAAACTACCTAAGATACAAGCCACAGCATCGAATATCCTAGGCGGTTCTTTTTTGTTTTCTTCTGCGATGAATTACATCTTAGCGAAAATGATTGTCGTGAGTCCAACAGGTACAGAAGCATTCAACAATGAACTTGGCCGAATGACTGCACTCAGCTACCCGGTGATAGCCATACCAAGCATGATTTTATTTTTTGTGGCGCTCTATTATTTACTAAACTCAATAAAAAAATTATCTGGGTTATCTCTAGAAGAAATGTTCCCTGAGAACTAAAACAATTTTAAAAATTAGAACAGGCGTATATGAATATAACTCAAATACGCCTTTTTTATTTAGAGTCAATGAATTCTCAATTCTAAAAAGCTGCTAATATAGTTTCGTAACTCAACGACTATTAACCAATAGTCAAATTTATCGCTTTCGTTCAAAAGTATTTAAAAACATCAGCACTTGTTTCTTAAGACTGCTCTTCTCACCTTTTAAATCTTGCTTCACTTCTTTTAAAAGCCATCCAGTTGCATTTTTTTCATTTGCCAAAGTGCGCTTTTTACCGATAATTTTTTAACGTTTTATTTACAAGGAAACATTATGAAACTACAAATCAAAAAGCAGTCACTTAAACAACTTTCACAAAAATCTTTGAGTAATGACCAAACAGCAAAAATTGCTGCGGGTTACTTCACGCCAGATCCATATTCTTGGCAAATGTGCCCGACTCACCCTGCGCTTTGTCAAAGTGCGCAAATCACGCAATGCTGGAAAGATTAAGGCATAGCAACTCAATATCTAATATTAATTAGATGATTAAATTTAAATTAATGAAAATTTAGAATCGTGCAGTAGCACGATTCTTGTATTTATCCCGCGCCTTCCTAACTCCCCCTTCTGACATTAAAAAGTACCTTTATTAGAAAAATTCATTTTCCAAACACATGTAGATGACGGTAGTTTATTTACAATTATTTTACACAAGGTACATCAAGGATCGATGGTCGTACTCTACCTTGTCTTTACCGAGCCTAAAGTCTGAATTGTCGTTTTACTCCGAGTTTAGGTTGCTAACTCGCCTGCAAATTATTGCATGGCATTAAAACAACAAAAGGAATTAATAACATGTTGAAAACATCAAATACCCTAGTTGCAGCAGTTGCAATGGGCCTTTCATCACTTGCTTCAGGCAGTGTATTAGCGAGCAGTGGTGACCTAATGGTTAACCAACCAAGTGGTGTCGTTGTCGGTTATTGGCATAACTGGTGTGATGGCGCGGGATACAAAGGTGGTAATGCGCCTTGTGTGACGCTTGAGCAAGTTAACAGCCAGTATAACGTCGTGAACGTCTCATTTATGAAGGTGTATGACCTTGCAGAAGGACGTATTCCGACTTTTAAACTCGACCCAAAAATTGGGCTATCAGAGCAAGACTTTATTGCTCAAATTGCGAAACTGAATAGCCAAGGCCGTAGTGTGTTACTTGCGCTAGGTGGCGCTGATGCATTAATTGGCCTAAAAACCGGTGACGAACAAGCATTCGCTGATGAGATCATCCGCTTGACTGATAAGTTTGGTTTTGATGGTTTAGACATCGACCTTGAACAAACAGCTGTTACTGCTGACGATAACCAAACCGTGATCCCTGCTGCTCTTCGCCTTGTGAAAGATCATTATGCAGCACAAGGCAAAAACTTTTTGGTGACCATGGCGCCAGAATTCCCCTACTTAACGCAGGCAGGTAAGTATATTCCTTACATCACCGCGCTCAATGGTTATTACGATTGGATCAATCCGCAGTTTTACAACCAAGGTGGTGACGGTGTGTATGTTGATGGTGTGGGTTGGATAGCACAAACCAACGAGTCACTTAAACAAGAGTTTATTTACTATATGTCTGACTCGCTTGCCAACGGGACTCGTGGTTTCCATAAAATTCCACACGACAAACTCGTGTTTGGTATTCCAACCAATAACGATGCTGCGGCATCTGGCTATATTCAAGACCCAAATAACCTGTACAACGCATTTAATCAGTTAAAACAACAAGGTCAACCACTTAAAGGAGTGATGACATGGTCAGTCAATTGGGATATGGGTACAAATGCGGCAGGCACAGCTTATAACCAAAGCTTTATTAAAAGCTATGGCCCATTTATTCACGGTCAAGTGATCGAGCCCCCAAAAAGCGCCCCAGTTTTTTCTGGTGTGGTCGACACACGTGTTCGTCAAGGCGCCACCTTTGATGTACTGGCTGGTATTAGTGCAACCGACAAAGAAGATGGCAACTTAACCAGTAATATTCTGGTTTCGGGCAATGTCGATACTTCAACAACAGGCCAATACGTATTGGTATATAGCGTCAGTGACTCTGCTGGCAACGAAACCAAAGCGACCAGAACCGTTGAAGTGTACAGCAATAAGCCTGTGTTTAGTGGTTTGAGCGATGTACAGCTGGCGGTGGGCTCAAGCTTTGACGCCCTCGTAGGTGTCAAGGCAGTTGATGAAGAAGATGGTGATTTGACAGCAAACATCACGGTTACAGGCAGCGTTGATACAAATACAGCTGGGCAATATCAACTGACTTATAGCGTGTCTGATAGTGCACAGCAAACTACGACAGTCGTTCGCACAATTACCGTGTCTGATGCTTCATGTGCACAGCCATGGGATCGTAATACCGTGTACTTAGCAAACCAACTTGTCAGCCACAAAGGCGATATTTATAAAGCGGGTTGGTGGACTAAAGGGGAAGAGCCAGGCACGACCGGTGAATGGGGAGTTTGGAAGTTAGCGAATAACGCTTGCCAGTTATAACTAAATAACCAAAGTTCAGGTTAACAGACCTCATTATTAAGCCATTCATAGTGCTAAGTTTTACTATGGATGGCTTGTATTAAACAATCTTTTTAGGTACAAAAGAATGAACCTGTTCTAAAAAAGCAAAATCAATGTCTTCAAATATCTACGTAAAACTTCTGATAGGATTGACAGCTTTCAATTTATTCTACTTTTTGATTTCAGCTTTTACTGAACATCCATACTCACTCTCTACTGCAATTTCAGTGTCTTGTGGCATTGTGTTCGCTTCATTTCTTTCAAAAGTAAACACAGCTAAAAAGTAATAAATGCTTTTCAGAACATGTAGGTGTTGAGCAATCAGAGTTGAAAGCATCGCACTCCCAACTCTGAGCACTCGTGAGTGAGACTAGGACGCTTTTGAAAACTGCTCGTTAGATTGTGCCGAAGATACGTCATCCGATACGACTTCTGCATTAGCTGCATCGCCCAAAATACGATGAGTAATGGTACCCGCTGTCATTGAACCTGATACATTCAACGCGGTACGCGCCATATCAATCAGTGGCTCAATAGAAATAAGTAAGGCCGCTATCGTCACAGGTAACCCCATTGCTGGCAATACAATCAAGGCTGCGAAAGTCGCGCCCCCACCAACGCCAGCAATACCAAACGAGCTAATAGTGATCATCGCAACCAATGACACAATAAAAGAGAAGCTCATCGGGTCAACGCCTACAGTTGGTGCAACCATCACCGCTAACATTGCAGGGTAAATACCCGCACAGCCATTTTGACCAATGGTTGCACCAAATGACGCAGATAAGTTAGCAATGGCAGGTGGTACATTTAATTTGTTGATTTGTGTTTCAACATTCAGCGGTATCGTTGCAGCGCTGCTTCGCGAGGTGAAAGCAAAGGTCAACACAGGCCAAATCTTTTGAAAATACTGTTTAGGATTTACACCAAACAAACCCACCAGTAAGCCATGTACGACAAACATTAATAAAATAGCGACATAAGACGCGACGATAAAACCAAGTAAATTCAGAATGTCAGCTAGGCTAGACGTCGCAACAACTTTCGCCATCAAAGCCGCAACACCATAAGGAGTCAGTGAAATCACCATTTTTACCAGTCGCATGACCACGGCTTGTAATGTTTCTACAAAAGTACGAATAGGTGCTTCTAACTCTTCACGCTCTTGCATCACTTTACGTGCTGCAATGCCTGTTAAGATACCAAAGATCACCACCGCGATAATCGACGTAGAGCGGTCCCATGCGAGATCTTGGAAAATATTAGTTGGAATAAAGCTCACCAGCATTTCAGGAATAGATAAATCACTGACTTTTTCCATTCGCGTTTCTAAGTCAACAAGTCGAGTGGTTTCGCGAGCGCCCTCGGTTAGCCCCTCTGCGGTGAGACCAAAAAGCTGCGTAATGGTGATACCAATCAGTGCAGCAATCATAGTGGTGATTAAAAGAATTGAAATGGAGATACCACTGATTTTGCCAAGTGCCCCTGACTTATCGAGTTTTACAACTGCCGCTATCATCGACACCAACACCAATGGCATGATGATCATTTTAAGCAAACCGACATAACCACTGCCGACCACATTGGTCCAAGCTAAGGTTTCTTGAATCGCAGCGTGCCCTTCTCCTAAGAAGAATTGCAGTGCCAGACCAAACACGCTACCTAAAGATAAACCAATTAATACCAACCGAGAGAGCGGCGCCTCTTTTTGTTGTATTTTAAATAGTGCCAAGAGTATTGCTGCGAATACAGCCAAACTCACCATAGCAATGAAAGACATAGCGTTAACCTATTAATACTGTTACTAACTTACAGACCAGAAAACCGACTGAATCAATTCATCGGTTAAGACGAAAACTTCTTATACGAAGGAAAACTTAAATTAGAAGATAATTTTTAAAGCTTTTACTCAGCGCAGCACAGTAATAAATTATTGACCGCTAGAAAAGATTGAATCGGAATGAGATATATTTTCGAGTTATGACATTGCTTAAATAGTAATGCTTGTCGCATTGTTTCTCACTATTTTAGCCACTCAAGCTCAGGTATACTCCTGCAGTATTAACTCTTTGTCTTTTTGGTTCATTTATGAAGAAGCTTTCAAAAGTACAACAAAAGCAACAGGCCTTAGTTTTACAAATCGCAGATATGATCGAAGCGCAAGGTCGTGAAGAAATTCCTGGCATGCTGCAATGTTGGTTTGATGTGGAATATCATTTATTTCCTGGCTCGCTTTTACTGTGCTTTCAATTTGAAGATGAGCAATCGCTAGAAGCGGCAAAACCTGATTTATTAAAATGGCAGAAACGCTTAAGCGCAGCAATGCTTAAAAAAGGCGTGATTTTAAAAGACATGCGTAAACATTTAACCTTTACGTTATTAGGGCCAGAAGACTAACCTAATTCAATTAAGAATAAATAAGGCGCATTAATAAGCGTTTTATTTATTCTTTTCTCACAGCTGCAAGTCCCAGCTCTCTCTTTTCAAGTAACTCATCGATGCCAAACCTACACTTCATCGATTCTATGTTGAAAATTAAATATTCACCCCAAACTATGCCATATCACTCATTTTACCGATATCAGAGCCATGGCATCACAAAGTAATTTAACTTCTAAGTTGGCGGCACTTGTTGAAGCAAAATTTTTTCAAAACTTTCTTATTGCAGTCATTTTATTTAATGCAATCACATTAGGTATTGAAACCACCCAATTTGGCAAAACTAACTCAGTCTTACTAGCTAAGATTGATTTAGTCGTCCTTATCATTTTCACAATAGAACTCGTACTCAAACTCTTTGTATACCGCTTTAAATTTTTTAAATCTGGTTGGAACTGTTTCGACTTACTTATCGTTGCCATATCTTGGGTTCCTGCAACTGGCCCATTGTCAGTACTTCGCGCATTCAGAATATTAAGGGTGCTAAGACTTTTTTCAATTGTGCCACAAATGCGCCGAGTTATCGGTGCACTTGGCCACTCACTGCCAGGTATGGCCTCAGTCATTGGTGTACTTGGAATTATCTTTTATGTTTCGGCCGTGCTATCAACTAAACTTTTTGGGCAACACCCTGATCCAAATATGCAAGAGTGGTTTGGCACTATCGGCGCATCAGCCTATACCTTATTTCAAGTAATGACCTTAGAAAGTTGGTCAATGGGTATAGTGCGCCCAACGATGGAGCTATTTCCGCAATCTTGGTTATTCTTCGTCCCGTTTATTATTACCACCAGCTTCGCGGTATTAAACTTATTCATTGGTATCATTGTTGATGCCATGCAGATCATGCATGAAGAAGAAAGTAAGCCAGAGAAACCACTGGCAACAAAAGAAGATATATTAAGGGTAGAGGCTAAATTAGACGAAATTCTGAAACAAAAAAATGAGATTTAAAATATAAGACAAGTTATCTGTTAAGAAGGGCCTTATAGGGCCCTTTTATTGGCATTCATACTTATTGAATAATTTCACTGCTCATAAGCTGTTCTTCTGCCACATCAACATTAAAACTGCGACTAAATACAGGACTGCCATACCAATACATGCCATATGCACATGAGTTTAAAGATTCCCATGTGCCATCTTTGTATAGTACTCGTCTAGCACACGCCTGAGCACTGCCGTTCCCTGATACTGTACGATTATTGAATCGACAATACTCACCATTACGACAATTCCAGTACCCATCATGCTCACTAAAGTGTGTCCAAGTTACTTCAGCAATTGGCTTACTTGCTTTTAATCTAAAAACAACAGATGAGGCAGTTGATGAAGTGCCACTTGAACAGAATTGCTCGCTCCATTGTTGTGGTGAAGGTGTACCACTAATAACACATTCAACAACTGCTGCTTGACTGGTAAACGTAGCACCTAGTGCAAGGGATGCGGCAAATAGATAATTTTTCATTTAGATATCCTTCTAATTTTATTAATTATTATTACTTTCATTTCGAGTATCTCCTTACAAAATGAAAGTATGCGCAAACTACACCCCAAGCGTTTAAAAATCAAACAAAAAAGACAAGGTAACCACAAAAAAAACATCGAGAAACATTCAAGTTACACAAAAAAAACAAAACCTATACATTTAAATTTGCGTTAAATACTTATTCTTAAAAGAATTAAACACCTTTTGCATGATGCTCATACCAATAGCTTTCACTCACTAAATCTTCCATTGACTCCAGTCTATCGATAAAAGTCAGGCCATCTAAATGATCGATTTCATGTTGAAAAATACGTGCAATAAAACCTGTAAATACAGATTCATGCTCTCGCCCTTGTGAATCATGATATTTCACTGTTACAGCATAATGCCTTGGCACTAAACCCCGCATACTCGGTACACTCAAGCAACCTTCCCAGCCTTTTTCTATTTCTTCACTGGCTTCGATTATCTCGGGATTGATGATAGCAGTAGGGGCCATCTGAGGTGCATCGGGGTATCGTGCATTAGGCTTTGAACACATAATAAAAATACGCAAGCTGTGATAAATTTGTGGCGCAGCTATCCCGACTCCACCAACCTCTTTCACCGTAGACATCATGTCTTTTATTAAATTTTGGCATTCGTCGCCGAGAATATCTTCTACAACTTGTGCTTTTTGCTTCAAAACAGGCTGACCTAGCTGAGCGATTATTGTTTTTTCATTTTCTCTTGATTGCATTCATACTCCCCACCATGCTCTCTTTGAGCAGCTCACCCTAAATTGAAAGTTTCTATATCAACACTATTACAGTTAGTTTAACCATTTGAGCACTTTTATACATCGACGTATTGTTCCATCGATACACATTTTACAGTAAGCTTCTTGATTCTGTTTAACCCCAAACCAAAGGTAAATGTTTTGAGTAAAAGAATTGAACCTGAGCTGCCTAGTATTATGCCCGATTTAGACCAGGTTAAAGACTTTAAGCAGTCTCAAGCACCATCGAATCACAAAGCGCCTGCATTTGACAAAAGCGAGACGGTTAATCATCAACCTGCTAAATCAAGTAATGCTGCATTATGGCTTTGTATCGTTTCAATCATTGGCTTTTCCGTTGGCGGTTATACACTTCACCAGCAAAACTTAAAGACTCAGGCGAAACTGTTTGCCTCTGAGCAACGAATTCTCGAACTTGAGCGAGCTTTATCTGCTACTGGTGAAGAAATGGGTGAATCTGCAGGCGCCATCAAAGCAAAGCTTAATGCCATTACCGAGCGTACCGATGAGCTTTGGACACAAATGGATAAGCTTTGGGCATCAGCTTGGCGACGCAATCAATCAGAAATAAAAAAACTGCGCGAGCAAACAACAGCATTAGAAAACTCACAATCACAACAAAATAAAACGCAATCTAATACTGCCTCTAGTATTAAGTCACTATCAGATAATCAAGCTGATATGACGTTAAAGCTCTCTCTTTTACAAGAGCAACTAGATCAAGCGCAATCAATCAAAGGTCAGCTAACTGCATTGAGCGCAGATATAGATAAACTAAAATCTCAAGCACAAACCAGAGATTCAAAACAGTTAGAAATTGGCGGTAGCATCGCACAGCTTGAAATGACGCAAAGTGCCCTCGTTGAGCAACTTGAGCGCCTTGAAACTAAACTTGCATCTGCACCAACCAAATCTCAATCACAGCAGGCGCTTAATTAATGAGGGGGCTGAAGCTATTTCAGCCCCCTATTTTTACAAATCTCCTACTCGTTATTTTACGCAGTCCGAGGCGTATCTAACTCGCCAGTTCGTTAATTATCGCGTAAACTTACCTGCTAAAGTTAATATTGATTAAATTGCGAGTTTCCTCGTTTATCAATGCCCCTACTCGACCAGCTAACGGCTGCTTGAGTCCTTGTTTGCTTGAAGGCAATTATGAAAAAAACATTTGAACTAACTCACCCTAAAATCAAAATCGCACGCCGCGTTGACGCGGTTAAGCATGAGCTGAAAAAGTATGTAAAACGCGAGCGTAATAAAAAGCTACCTGCAGGCGTTGATTACTGGGACTTTGACTGCAAATTCGGTAATACTGAAGCTGAAGCCGAAACTGTGCATTTATCACAAATCAATAAGATGATTGATAAAACACAAGATGAAAACTTAACGTCATTTTATGTTGAGATCCTAGCAAAGCCTGGTTTTAGAGAATCAGCAGACTTTGCTGATTACGACGACGAGTAAACAGCTAGAATTTAATGCGACTCAGAGTGAGCTTTTAGGGCTGTAACTCAAGCTCAATAATACTGCCACTTTGAGCGCTATAACCTTTAGAAAAAAGCAATGTTTGCTGTTCAGGGTTTATACTTTGTATACGTGCTTTTTTATTAAACTCCCCCAATAAACGAGTACGCCAACCTTTACTTGATTCTGCAAATTGAATTCTATCAAGCCTATGTGAGTCGTCATTTGTATCAATAATATATGCTAGTTCCTCATCAACATAGACTCTATGCGGGGCTAGATGAGTCGTTTTAGGTAAAACTAGGCTAACAGGTTTAGCTGCTTTTTGATCGAAGTTATAACGAACAAATTGATCTCTCGTGTAATCAAAGGCAATGATTTCTTTATGTGCCACTTCTACCGCACTCAACCCTAAATGCGCTTGCTTTTGCTTTATTGTCAATGAGCTGGAATCATACAAATACATCGCAATTTGACTGCGGTGCTCACTGACATAGATAAATTGATCATCTTTACTCCAAGCTAATGGAAACTTAATTTCATCTAGTTGAGTTGTTTGTATTAATTGCCCATTACTCACATCCACTATGCCTAGCTCAATCTTGTCAGTTGAATAAACAATGGCGAGATGCTTTCCATCATTTGATAAACTGTAATGCCATATAGCACTGGCTTTTATATGCGTGACTTGCTGAACTTCATAGGTGTTGAGATGATATTGATACAGTTCACTGTCGCCACTTCTATCCGAAAAAAAGAAAATTCGTGCATTGTCTTTCGAATATTGCGCCCGCCCTTCTCTCAGAGTCGAATTTAGCTCAGGTAAATTTATATTACGGCCTTGCCAATCTAGCGCCACAATATCTTGACGATGACTCTCTAAAGTATAGAAAACACTTTGAAGATCAGCTCCCATAGTTGCTGCGGTGATCACATCATCATTCGCATTGAGTAACATTGTCACTTCATTAGAAACGGTATTTACCGACCAAATACCTCGAGTTAGCTGATAGCTACCGGCCACTAGAAGTGTATTTTCGTACTTTCCTAGTGCGATGCTGTTTATGCTATCGAACCCTTTAATTTCAAATTGATAAATCGCATTTTCGGAATGATAACCATAAATAACCGGAAAACGCCCCTGCACACCAACAAATATCAATTTGTCAGTATTCGTATCGTAAAAATGTTGATCAATAACAGCGGGGACATAAGCGGTGTTAAATAGAAATTCTGATACTTGCTTGTCGATAAAAGAATACTGATATAACCCCGTATTCACAGTGTCATTGTATTGCGTAAACAACAATATTTGTTGTTCATTATTAAGACTTAAATGATAGATAGGACGTTGACTGGTAAACAGTACTTCTGGTTGTGCTGATAAAGTGTGCCTGACTATCTGGCTTTCTGTGTCATTGAAACGCACATAAAACAAAGTATTCTTAATCAGTTGTAAGCTGCGCTTTTGCCACTCATCACTGACTAGCTGACGATAAGATCCATCTTGCTCGGCCACCATGAGCCTAGTTTCGCCTTGATATTGATGAAAGTAAGCAGAGAAATTCGGCCCTTCAACTAAGCCATACTCCCGCCCTTCTTGAAAGGTAATTGGCTTGCTTTTAATGATGTTGTACTCTGCTGATGGCTGAAGTTGCATCGCCCATAAGCTGGCAAACACAATAAACAATGAAGCAAACAAAATGAGTAGCTGCTTCTTTGAACGCTGCTCTGGCAAAGTGATAGGCTGTAGCAACACATAGCCTTTTTTAGGAACTGTTGCTATGTACTGAGGTGATTTAGCATCGTCTTTTAACGCATTTCTCAAAACAAAGATAAGTCGAGTTAATGCCTCATCTGCGATGATTTGGTTGGGCCAGATCGCATCAATTAAACATTGCTTACTACATACTTCCCCTTGATGCTGTGCCAAATAATTTAAGAGCACCATCACCTTTGGTTCGACTCTTTGACTCTGCCCGTTCACTTCAATGGTATTTAAATCAGGGTACACCTTAACCTGTGAGATTTGGTAGCTAGAAGCTGTTTGTAGTTTTTCAAGCATTGCATATTAGTAAAAACAAAATCAGCCCACATCATAGTGGGCTCATTACTTAAGTGCAATCGCACAAAACATCTCTAAGGTCGCGGCCCTTAAATAAGTGCCGTAATACCTTCCAAACTTGCGTAAACAGTTATCTCAGTAGAGGGCTTAAAAACATATTCATATGAGACTGCACTGCAGCTTCAAAACCATATACATCGCCATACTTTTCTCTTAAAAGCTCTACAGCTCTCACATTCACATAGTCCCTGCCTGCATGGAACATTGCGTGATGATTATTAAATTCGCGTTCACCTAACCCTTTTTCGCGATACTCTTTAAACGCCATTCTGACTGACTTTTCCATGTCATTTATATACTGCTGGGTAAACTGCACATCGGCCATTGTGCCAATATCTCCATGCCCTGAAGATAAAAATATCCAGTCAAATGATTGCACCTGTGCTAATTGCATCTTATAACTATCGTAGCTTCTCGCTCCCGCAAAGTTCATAAACGGAATTTGATCTGGGTTCAATAGGTGTGGTTGATGGGCCACTTTATCTTGTTCGATAATCCAAATAGCACTATCGTGCTCTTCTAAGGTACTGGTTAAGCCATGTGCTTTTACTGTCACACCTTCAAATTCAAATGACCCTTTATCTAGAGAAATTAATTTAGTAGGAGCCGGAATTTTCCTATTTTGCTTTATGACCTTCGCTGACTCTATGCTCGCGATTATCTCAAGTTTTACGCCTTTTGCTTCAGCGGCTTCAACAAATACCGTTGCATCTTCTAAATGATCGGCTCGGCTACTGGTATAAACCAAGGTAGTAACAGGTTTATTCGTCACCCGACGGATCCCTTCTAACACCTTTTTACCTTTGCCATACGCGAGTGGGTCCAGTAGTAACACCCCTTCATCACCGACATAAAAAATGACACTATAAAAGTCATACTGTAGCCAGTAACTTCGCTCAGTTAGCCTTTGTACTATTACTTCTCCATCAAAATTCAGCTTCGCCAGATCTTTAATTTTCTGATTTGATTTAAGCATTCTTTTGATTGAGGGCGTCACATACTCTGAGCCAACAGTGCTTGCATACCCATCCTCAGGCATATAATTTATATCTCTATGTGCACAGGCTTGAAAACTGGCTGCGCCAAATAAAGCTAGGACAATTAAACTTTTGTAATACATATATAAACTCCGTATATAAAAATGTAGAAAAACTAGCAAGCATGTCTTAGCACTTGCTTAATCATTGACGGAAACTATCTAGGTATTTGCTGTTAGCAGCCATGATTAAGACATTTAAAAAACATCCAGAAAAAATTTTATCCTTTATATTCATTCAATTAAGGTTTAAATGGGTAAGACAAAATCCATTGTTTATTAAGCCTATTTTTCATTTTGTTGTATTGATTTAGGTTACAAACTAAAGTTAGCAAACATTATCAAACGGCTTTGCATTACCTTATCAATGTCGCTGCGCAATTATCTTAACTTAGATTTTGAGTGAAACCATGAACCATAAACTTGTTACTAAAAATCAGTATGAGCAACGCCTTTTGAGTGTTATCGACTACATCTATGAACATGTAGATGGTGAGTTGGATGTCAATGCACTTGCTGATGTGGCCTGTATGTCTAGCTATCATTTTCATCGGATATATCGTGAATTTGCCGGAGAGACCATCAATGTTACGGTAAGAAGAATGCGGTTATTAAAAGCAGCGGCATATTTAGTGCGTAGTGACTTGTCTCAACAGCAAATTGCAAAGCGAGTTGGGTATGGCAGTGTTGAAGCTTTTAACCGGGCGTTTAGTAAACACTATAGAGAAACACCTAACCAATATCGTATTGCAAGAGCTACTAAGCAAGTGACCATGCTTTATCCAAAATCAGATAAGGAATACAAAACCATGTATCAAGTTGAACAACACACAACGCCCGCGCTTTCTTTAATCGCCATTGATCATAGCGGTGACTATATGCAGATCGGTCAAGCATTTGAGAAACTTTCAATGATGGCAGGCAAACTCGGCCTAGTTAACGATAAAACACGCTACTTTGGCATTTACTACGACGACCCTAAAACTGTTAAAACAGATGAGTTAAGGTCAAAAGCTTGTATTACGGTTGATTTAACTACCCTGCCAAAAGAGCACGAATTTGAAGTAATGAGCATTCCTGCTTCTAACTCTGTGTCTTTGCTATTTAAGGGAGATTACCCTGAACTTGAAAAGCCTTATGACTGGTTGTTTGGTGAGTATTTGCCGAGTAGTCAATATCAATTAAAAGACTTTCCGCCGTTTGAAGAGTACTTAAACGATCTGCGTGAGGTTGCCCCCCAAGAGCTGCTTACACGCATTTATTGCTTGGTAGATTAAGTCACGGCCTTTTAGATTAAGAAACTGCATGCCTTGGTTTAACATAAGGCATGCAAATTAAGCGAGCTCCACTAAAGTAGACTTTAAGACTCTATATCAAGCCTCTGCTTGGTGTAAATAAGCCTGCTTTCTATACATCGCGCTAGATAAAACACGCTGTAAAACAAACACAGTTAAGAACTGAACAACCAGCATACTGATAAGTAACAAGCCTCCTATATAAGCAAAGAGATTTGGTGCTTGCATTAAGGTAGTCATTAAAGATTCTTGATAATAAAAAAACCACTGATTATCAGCAGGAAATACCCATTCATGCAACTGATAAAACACAGCTTCAAAGCCAATTAACGCAATTAATACTAAACCCAGTAACAGTAAACTTAGCATAATTAAATAGACATCTTTGACTCTCAAACACACCGTTTTTTGAGCCCTTGTTTGGCATTGAAATGACAATAAGAACAGTAAAACTGAGATAATAAACGCAGCATAGCATGTTGTTTGAATGTGATTTAACAACACCGCGACATCGTATAAGTGTTGTACCTCAGCGTCATGTAATAAGGGTTTACTCAGGTATGATCCTTTGGGGCTATATACTATCGATTGTAACGCAGGCTTAACTTGCTCTAGTGGTAGTTCAATACTCTGAGCTATCTCTTCAAAAGACTGAATATGCTGAACTTGGGAGGTAGATTCGAAACCAGAACGATATTGGTTTTGAGGGCCGTACTTTGCGATAGTTTTATCGATTTCTAGAACGTGATACCAAACCGGGTAGGCAAAATTAACAAACGATATAGCCTGCCAAGATACAATAAAAGAGAGTGCGAGAGATAAAAGCAGCGCACTCAATGTGGTTAATACACGCATGAATTCCTTGTAAAGCAAACTTTTGTTTGGTCGTTTTATAAAAAGCTTTGTACCACACTCAACACATGTATTCACTCACTCGCACAAAGTGAGTGAACATTTCTTTGCAATCAAATGCTAATTCTTACCTATTTGCCCCAACTCCCCAGCTTCATACTTGGCCACAACATCATCTATTTCTTGTTGCGTTGTCATGGCAAATGGACCTTGTTGAACAAACGCTTCTTTGATCGGCTCACCCGACATCACAACAAAGTGACTTTGTTTAGAAACTGCTCCTCGCACCGTTAATTGTTGTAACTGCTCAAAAGTGAGTGCAATTGATGAGCCTTGCTTTAAACTTGCCCAATGTCCTCCTAACTGATACTCAATATCGCCCTCAACGGCATATAGCCATGTGTTAAATCCGCTTTGTATTTGATGAGTAAACAGGGCTTGGTTATCAGCATAACCATCTAAAATAGTCACAGGCCAAACAGCATTGTCTTGTGAAGAGTGTCCATTACTTTCTCCTAACACCAAACGAATTCTATAACCTAGCCCCTCAAGAGTTGGCATGTCTTCACGCTTTATATGCAGTGAACTTGGTGCATTATGTTTTAGTTTTGTAGGTAGGTTTACAAAAACCTGTAAGCCATGAATTTTAGCCCCCGGCCTTGGTGCTTCATCATGAATTGCACCGCTACCGGCATTGAGCCAATATAAATCCCCCGCTGCAATATCAAAGTCATTACCCAGCGAATCACGGTTATTAAACTTTCCCTCAGTGTCTTCAAACAATACAGATACCGCTGAGATACCAGCATGAGGATGTGCGCCAAAAGTGGGTACTGTCATCGTATAATGATCCGCCATGATCAAGGGGTCCATCACACCGTTAAATTGCTTATGGCGAAAGCCTAAACCGATAAAGCCTTCGCCAATATTAAGGGGGTTACCTGTCACTGGCGAGAAATTAATTGTTTCATTTTTGTTTTCATAAGTCGTCATTTTGCTATTTCCTATTGAATTCTTTGCGTTGAAATAACTATAACAACTTGGAATTGGCACAAAAACAGACAATAATCGAACCTATCGTTCCATATTTAGAACAAGCTCAGGGGGTTCATGAAACTAGATCTCAACGACTATTACTACTTCGTGCACGTCGTAGAAAAGCAAGGTTACACGGCTGCGGCTACAGCACTGCAAATGCCAAAGTCTCGGTTGAGCCGACACGTCGCGCAACTTGAAGTCCGCCTAGGTGTTAGACTTCTGCAACGCACTTCTCGACATGTCGCGGTGACACAAGAAGGCCTGCACTTCTATGAGCATGCTCGTAAGCTCGTTGATGCCATGGAGCTGGCTGAGTCTGCCATGAAGAATACCCAAGGTGAACTCTCTGGCAAAGCTGTGATCAGTTGCTCAACCGGAGTTGCTCAATACGCTCTAGGGGAGTTATTGATTGAGTTCGCCGAGCGACATCCGCAGGTAAAAATAGAACAGCGCGTTTCAAACAGCATGACTAACCTGATCGCAGAAGGCGTCGATTTGGCAATTCGGGGGCATAGCTCTGACCTACCCGACTCAAGCTTGATCCAACGTTCTATTGCACGAGTCGACTGGCCGTTATTCGCCTCTCCCGCTCTGTTAGAAAAAGTGACATATTTAAAAGATGCCTCTGACTTGGCTCAGCTCAACTTCTTAAAGGTCGGTCGCTTTAATCAAGCGAACACCATTAACCTCCTTGATGGCAATGGCCAAAGCATATCGCAAACGGTGATAGCCAAACTTTGCTCTGAAGATATGAGCACACTCAAACGCGCAGCCATTGCTGGGCTTGGTGTTACCTCACTGCCTAATTATGTCTGCAAATCGGAGCTTAAAAGCGGAAAGCTTGTTCGAGTATTGCCTGAATACCTAACACAAGCAGCAAACTTAAGTTTAGTGATGCCGTCAAGACTTGGTGTTCCCGTCCACATTAAAGCATTAGCTGATTTTATTCGTGACAAACTACCCAGTGTAATGAATGGATGACTAAACCTGAGTGATACCTCTGTCATAATCTTTAGACATACTTTTAAGTGTTGCTATTGGGCTGTGACTTCAATCATCTATCAATGATCTATGTTAGGCTTTTGCAAGTAGAAACTTATATCGGCACAGAATATGCTCTTTGATATTTCAACCTAGGAACCTCAGCTTGAATATACATACTCAACAAGAAATAAAACAACTCGTTGTATTTGATCTTGATAGAACTTTACTTAACAAGCACTCGCAGCTATCTCCATTTACATTGCAAACACTTCGCGAAATGGACAAGCGAGGAATTCACTACACCATTGCCACAGGCAGAAGCTTTTTATCTGCAGAAGACATTATAAAAGGTCACACTTTTTCTCTACCTCAAATATATACCAATGGTGTTGTTACTTTTTGCCCGAAACAGCAACGTTTTAGCTTTGATAATTGTTTAGGCCTCGATGAAACATTAGCTGCAACTGAAGTAATGATATCGAACTCTGCGCACCCATTCATTAATGCAATGGACGCACAAGGAGAGCGCATTGTTTTTCACGGAGAATATAAAAACCGATTTGAACAAGCATTGTTAGAGCAATTTGGGTTATCACCAAAAACGCGCATGTTGCCTTTAAGCAAGTTGAATCACGACTTTCAAATTACCAACATCAGTATGATTGGCCCTAGTGATGAAGTTATTTCGGCTCACAACACCATTGAAGCACTCAACCATTTAATCGCCTATTCAGGGCAAGCCATAGAGCATGAATCGTACCGCTGGATAGATGTGCATCATGCAAAAGCCACCAAGGGTACTGCAATCGCTAAATTAAAAGCATTGCACAATATTGAATCAATCATTTGTTTTGGTGATGGTGATAACGATTTAAGTATGTTCGAAATTGCAGACGAATGTTATGCACCAGAAAATGCCAATATTAAGAATAAACAAGCCGCCACCGCTGTGATTGGTCATCATAACGAAGATGGCGTTGCGAAGTTTTTAACTGAACGATTTTCACTATAAAGCGTATGATTATTTAGGCTAAAAAGCCGTAACTAGCCCCTATTTTTTGCTACTTTGACAAGAAATATCCTGTTATTCTAAAAGGAACTTGGATAATAATAATTCTTATGGAGTAAGAATATGAAAAAACTACTTTTAGCAGCAGTCACGGGGACCGCTGTTGCCTCTGGCGCATATTTTGTTTCTAACCAAAACAATTCATACACCCCATTACCACAACTAGATTATGTTCCTGCCGATACTGTCTTTTTTTGGTCGCAGCTTGAAGGGTTTCCATACCTTGAATACCTAGACGTATTGCCTGATGCATTTAAGAACACGCATCAATTTGATGATCTAGTTGAGCTAATGCAACAAAACGATGCATCCAGCAATGAGCGTTTCTTCGTTAGCCTTATGGAAAGCTACACTAAAAGCTTAAATTCATCTGAAGCCTTTGCTAAAACGTGGGGCGCTGACAATGATTTCAAGATGCTAGGTTATTCAGTGGGGCTTCTGCCTGTCGGCAGAGCTAAATTAGCCAATGTTGAAACCTTTGTACAAACGATTAAAACGGCAGCGGATAAATCTGGTGTGCGTTATGAAACGGCTGAATTAGCAGGTCTACCTATTACCCGCTTTGTTATCGAACAGGGAGATAAAAAGCTATTTGATATTGTTGTCTCGACCAAAGGTGACTGGCTCACACTCACTTTAGACACGTCTTTTAACACTGAAGATGACTTAAAAGTGGCATTAGCAGCCATAAAACCTACAAAAGCATTGAGTGAAACGAACCGTGTTGAACAATACATTAATGACTATCAATTAGATGGCCAATCTCTTGCTTACCTTGATACTAGGCTTTTAGTTGATGCAATTACAGCGAAAGATCCACAAAGCAATACCACAAGAATGCTTGATGGTTTGCTTGCTTTATTGGGTAGTGAAGATGACCTCGCTTTAATTCGAAATGAAGCTTGCCAACAAGACTTTGCTGATATGGCAAGTAATTGGCCTGCAATTGTATCTGGTACACAAAAAGTTGAAATCACACATAACTATGCTGATATTCAAGTATCTACTGTATTCGCATCGACAGATAAAAAAGTGCTTGATGCGATGAGTAATGCCCGTGGCTTTATCCCTGAGCACGCAAAAAATATGGGGGAGGCAATGATTTCTTTTGCATACGGACTCAACGCGTCGAAAATTTCCCCTATGGTTAATACAGTGTGGGCGCGTTTTGCTTCGGCTGAATTTAGTTGCCAACCACTCGTTGCAGCGCAAGCGCAAAGTAAAGACGCCAACCCTGCGGCACTCGCAATGATGACCGGCATGCTTGGTTCTTTAAAAGGCGTCAGTTTAAGTCTTTTTGATGTCGAAATTGTGGAGCATGCGCAAAACCCAGGGCAACCTGATTTCAAATCACTCAATGTACTTGCGACAATTTCTGCCGATGATGCTGAAGCTTTATTTAATATTGCGAAAAGCTTCGAGCCAGCTCTCGCAGGTGTCACATTACCCGCAGATGGCTCTGCCATTGAAGTAAATGAATTTCTTCCTGCTGGCTATGAGTTAGATGCACCAATCTACCTTGCATTAAAAGGTAATCATTTAACTTTTTACACCGGTGAACAAGGCAAAAAGTTTGCTGACACTTTAACTAAACAAACCGTTGAAGCAAACGGCATGATGGCATTCTCAATGAATACTGATAAATTCTTTAAAGCACTCTTAAAGGGCGCCGAAATTGCAGGTGAAGAATTAGGTGACGAATTTGAACAGTTCATTGGTCAAAATACACAAATGCAAATTAACCTTGATGTTGCTGATAAAGGGGTGGTTACTGATACCCAAATTATGATTAAAAAGCTGTAACTCTTGAGTATCGTCACTTTGCGTAGCCCTCAAGCCCACGCAAAGTGACGTCTTTTAAATATATTGAACCTTACTTTTTTCACTACACATACCAAACAACTTTCAACCGTTTACTTTTTATATTCAACGCGACTCCACAATCATTGCACATTTCAATGCTGCAATGTCTGCGTTCAAAACAGAGCTCAGGAAAAAGAGTGAATAAACCACCTTTGGGATCATATGCAGCCCAAACTTTAATAAAGCATATTTTTAACTCTTCATCATACCAACCCTCTTAATTAAGTGAGCTATTTTGAGGCAAAGAAAACTTGTCGATAACAAAGATTTTGCTATTTAGTGTTTCTAAATAAACAAATTTAACGTAGTTAGCGGCAGCTTTAGCCCCTCAAAATGTTCAAGCATTATTGAGGATTGGTATCACGTACTCCTATTGCACTTTAAACTGCTTATTTACGGTTTTTTTATACCGGGAAATCATCACACCACCAATCACACCCGGTAACACCCAAGGTAAAACCTGCCATTGTCCTGGTAATAATTCACTAAGTAAATGTCTACCACCAACAGCAAAGAAAGCAGTATAGACAGCAATACCAGAGCCAACCAAAGCACTTAAATGCTCAATCACCCACTCACGCTCTTTAATGCTGGCTTTAAAAATGTAATGAAAAGTCGAAACTCCGCTAACACTGCACAGCACACCAAAAATCATATATAAGGTATGGCTTTGCTGAAGACCAAAGTATAAAACCACGAAACCAGACAACGTTAAACTCATAACCGACACTAAATGCCATGGTGTTTTAAGCAGTTCACGATTTTGCTTCGCTTTCAATACCAATAGGCCATGTTGAATACTGACAAAAACCAATAAAGATAAAGCCAATAAAAACGTTTCGAATACCCTTAACCGGGCAATAGTCATAATTAATTGTTCACCAGATAACTCCGCCAGTTGTGGTTTAAAGGTCATTGGTGCAAGCAGCACCATAATACACATGACTACGCCACTGACAGACACAATGTACATTGCATTGGCATATAAAGTTCCTAACCTCTTGTGGGTTGAAGAGCCTTTTGTAGCGGCCATTGGCACCCAAAATAACACTAATGCCGCAGCACCAACCAAAATATGCAAATATTGTAGAGCTTGATAAATTATTGCCATTATTCTTCTCCTGTCGTTGATGGGTGAGATAATAGCGAATAGCGACGATGATAGGCGCGTGTAAAAAGTCACGATTTTCGACCATGACTTTTGGCCTATTGCTTTTAAAACAGCAATCACATAACGTTACCCATAAATACCCAACCTATTCATTTAATTGATAAAACCACTGTGAAATTACTTCAACACTTTGACTTTGCCGATGCTGCGGCTATCGGCACTTGGGCGATTATTGCTGGCGTCACTTTTTATGTGTTGCCCTATGAAAGTGATTTATGGGCTTATATGTCATTATTTTGCTGCTATTTGGGGTGCTTTATAGCGGCGACTCGAAAGGCAAGCGATTTTGAGATCTCCTTAAACATACGATATGCCTTTTTAATAGGGCAAATTACCTCTGCATTTGTCCTTATGGTGTTATTACCCTTTGACTTTTTACCCATATTATCGATCATTTGGGCTGCTGTACTGCCCGCATTCTTTCGTTTTAAAGTTGCTCTTTTTATGGTTATTTCTGTGGTGATCGCTTGGTTCTCTCTTGAGGCATATTTAACTAAAGAGAACACCTTTTTTGCAGGGTTATTATTCGGCACCTTTCACATTTTCGCACTCATGGCGCATCATCAAACTATATTGGCAACACGTGCCAAAGAGGTGTTGGAGCAAAAAAATGCTGAACTACTTGCCACACAACACTTACTAGCAGAAGCTAATAAGCAGTCCGAGCGCACCCGAATTGCCCGCGATTTACATGATTTACTCGGCCATCACTTAACTGCACTCACTATTAACCTACAAGTGGCGAGCCACCTTACTGAAGGCGAAGCAAAAGACAAAGTGCTGCAATGCCATCAACTATCAAAGCTATTACTAAGTGATGTAAGAGAAGCTGTTTCAACACTGCGGGATAACCAACAGCTTGATTTATTAACCGCATTAAAAACCTTGCATGCCCCTGGTTTAAAGATTGTGCTAAACGTCAAAGACCAGCTAAGTGTCGAAGACTTGCAAATAGCCGAAACCATTCTTCGATGCTGCCAAGAAGCTTTAACAAATACCTTAAGACATAGCAAAGCAACTGCCATTTTCATTACCTTAACTGTCGATAACAGTCACTATCACTTAACCATACAAGATAATGGCTCAGCGCCATTGCATATAAACATGGGTAACGGCCTCAAGGGCATGAAAGAACGTGTAGAACAATTAAACGGGCGATTTTCTCTGTCCACCAGCGCCAATGTATTGGCTTATGATATTGTGCTGCCAAAGAATGGAGTTACGCATGAACAATAAAATAAAAGTTTGCTTGGTTGATGACCAAATGCTGATCAGAGAAGGGATCAAGTCATTACTTAACCTCTCTGATAAAGTCAGCGTGGTCGGTGAATGCAGCGATGGTAGTGAGTTAGCACATTGTATTACCGAAACATCACCTGAAGTGATTTTACTAGACTTATCGATGCCAATCATGAACGGCATCGATACACTAAAATGGATGAAAGCTGAAGCTATCAACATCCCAGTCATCGTGTTAACTACTTTTGATGATCACGAATGGGTGCTACAAAGCATACAAGAAGGCGCTAAAGGCTTTTTACTAAAAGACGTGTCACTGGATACTTTAGTTGAAGCCATTGAGTCGGTAAATAAAGGTCAATCTCATATTCAACCCGCCATTACAGAGCGACTTTTAAGCTCATTGAGTAATCAAAACACCTCAAGTACACCGTCAAGTAGAACCGAAGCATTAACTGAAAAAGAACAAGAAATATTACGTCTTATGGCCAGTGGCTGCTCTAATAAAGAAATCGCACTCGCCCTCTATAAATCTGAAGGTACAATCAAAAACCATGTATCGAATATTCTTTCTAAACTCGGCGTTCGAGACCGCACTCGCGCCGTTCTCCTCGCAATAGAAAAAGGGTTAATTTAGTGCAAAATACACGTTGCGAAGCAAGGTTATTTTGCGCAAGGTGAAATAACCCAGTGTAGCCACAGCAGAGGTGTACTTCTGCGAAGCAAGGTTATTTTGCGCAAGGGCGACAAGTGACCGAAACGAAGTTTCGCAGCACGAGGAGGTGAGGGTATGGATACCCGATGGGCGTAGCTACATGGACGTAATATACTCACCAAACATTATTAAGACCGAAACGAAGTTTCGCAGCACGAGGAGGTGAGGGTATGGATATCCGATGGGCGTAGCTACATGGACGTAATATACTCACCAAACATTATTAAGACCGAAAAGAAGTTTCGCAGCGCGAGGAGGTGAGGGTGTGGATACCCGATGGGCATGGCTACGTGAGTTTAAATCAAAATATTGCAAAGCATTGATACATCTTTGACTACAAAGACATATCAACAATAAAATTTATTAACTGGCTCTAATTCTAAGTACGATAAAGCACTTTTAGCACATGCCAACCAAACTTAGTTTTAACCAACTGCGGCGTTAAAACTTCACAAGAAAAGCAGACTTTATCAAATTGCGGAACCATGGTTCCGCGTCTGAACTCTCCTAAATCACCGCCCTTTTTACCAGTCGGACAGTTAGAATACTTCTTTGCTAAAGTCTGAAACTTAGCGCCTTTTTTTAATTGCTTAAGAATGTCTTCTGCTTGCTCTTTATGCTTTACCAAAATATGCAAGGCATGTGCTGTACTGGCCATATACTCTCGATTTACAACTTAAAATTAACTCTAATAATATTGTGTATTATAACGAAAAATCATGACCACACTAACTTATGATTGCGCTACATTACTTAGTAAACAACCCAAAAGGTATGACTAACCCAACTTGTGCTGTTGTGTCTCGCTCTAACGACAAAAATACATCTACATTCACACCAATACCGATAAACTTACCAAATGTGGCAGAGGCATGAAGTGGAATACCTATACTTGACCCCTCTTTTAAGTCACAGATATCACTAGAGCCTAACAAGCCATCCTGATAGTGCTCACAGTTTTTAGACCATGTACCATCGCCGTAACCTAACCCAGCACCCGCATCAACATAACCCCAGCTATAAGGTATAGAAACAAATCGAGTGACGCCATACATTTTAAATTCAGCATCATGGCGTGTCTTTGTTACTCGATTCAAATTTGTGGTCCCGAAAAACTCATCTTCCGTGTAATTTGAATGAACAAACGCCCAACCTTTGTCGTTGTCTCTTACTTTAATTTTAAACGAGCTGCCATACTGAAGCCCTTCACTGTATTCCAGCCAATATCTATCATATTCAGCCTGAGCAGCTGTAGAGAGTAAACACAGGCCTATTGCTGAAAGTAATTTTTTCATGCGTCCTTTCTTCCTTTTAAATATTGTTGAGGCTCATAGGCATAGCTGGCGTCCAGAGAATCGATGCTACGCTTATGCAGAAGACCAAAACCACCCATCATTATTAATTGATAAATAGCAATGATTCACGCGCACAAATATAACAGCCACACCAACTTAGGTACAAGTGTAACGTGTGCAAAATACACGTTATAAGTACAAAGGGTTTATGACTACGAGCGCAGCGAGAACATGCTCTTTGCGCAAGCTGAATTAAGCAGTTTTAAAAAGAACCAACACATGCTCAGGCTACAGAGATGTAATACCATACCAACCTTTATTTCGAACTTTCTTTGCGCGGGGTAAACCCGCGCCTACAAACCAAAAGGCCGTAAGCATGCTACGGCCTTTTAATGACAAAGAAGTAATTAACCTGAACCCTTAATAAATAAAATAAATTGCCCCGTTATAACTTCGCACCATTTAATTTTGCCAACTGTTGTTTAGCTGAAGCAAAGTTTGAGTCTATTTCTAATGCTTGCTTTAAACGTTTAGTCGCAGCCCTCTTTTGACCATTTAAAATTAATGCTTCAGCCAGGCTATCTAATGCATTTGGCGATTTAGGAAAGGCTTCAACGTTTAATTCAAAAGCAGCAATTGCAGCTTGAACATGCTCTTCTTGCAACAATACATAACCTAGGTCATTTAATTGACCTTCAGAGAAATCATATCCTGCTGCTTGATCGGCCTTTAGTTGATGATATGTACTCAGTGCCTTGTTGATATCTTGCTTAAACACGCCATAAAGCACTTGTGAAATAGGCTGCTGAATAAATTCATATGCCTGACCTGCCAAAATCGCATCAACAGCTTTTTCATTGGCATCTACACTGTCATCTTGCCCATTATTCGTCAGTAAAATAATTGTGCGATTATCTTCAATTTGACGTGTATAAATCGATTTAAATGCACGCCAATGACCACTGTGCCCCACCTTTTGCTGATTAAAAGCATCCGGTTTTAACATAAACCCAAAGCCATATTCTTTGGTTTTGCCATCAGTTGTTTTAGTCAATTGCGTAGCTGCTTGCCACGTCTTTGGACTTAAAAGTTTATGGCCATGTAACGCTTGATCCCAAGCATAAAGGTCACTGGTTGTTGAATAGATCCCTCCCATTCCTTCGATATCAAAAAATGGAATTTGGTCAAATGTACGTTGAGTGCCATTAATTTGCTGACGAAAACCGTATGCACGCTCAGTTAATCTATGCTCAGTTTTGCTTGTACGGCTTACCGACTGTGTCATTTTCAGAGGTGTAAAAATTCTGCTTTGTAAAAACTCGCCATAACTTTGCTTTGAAACCTTAGAGACCAAAGTCGCCAACACGACATACCCAGTATTACTGTAACGCCACTGTGCGCCAGGCTGAAACATCACCTCTGGGGCTTGGTCAATTAATGCATCTAGCACGGTGTTTTGATCGAGACTCGCTGTGACTTTCCCCTGACGGTACAAACTTGTTAAATATGGCATCATATCAGCAATACCAGATGTATGATTAAGCAGCTGTTTGATGATGATCTGCTCATATGGAAAATCAGGGATATGCTGAATGACTTTATCTTCAAAATTAAGTTTACCCTGCTCTTGAAGCATCATAATGGCGACCGCTGTAAACTGCTTTGAAATCGAGCCTATATCAAATTGGTGTGAAGTTGAAAGCGGCATGTCACCTTTATGGTTAACACCCATAGCTTGGTGATATAACACTTTTCCGCCTTCAGCCACCAAGAAGCTACCATTACAAAGTTGCGCCTTATGACACTGTTTAAAATAAGATTTTAATGTTTCAACTCTTGAGTCCTGCTCAGCCATTGCTGATTGACTGCCAAAAAACATAACACTGCTTACTAAGCTAGAAAGGATAAACTTGTTCATATTAATTCTCGATTATTATTGAATTCGTAGTAATCAATTAACAATTATCAGACCAGATTTTTAACCCTTATTTATCAGCAACTTAAAGATAATCATACTATTTCCGCCTTTATTGATGTCGCTATATCGGAACATAAAATATGTACGGTGTGTCACTTTCGGGACACTCTTTGAGGCCATTTAAGAGTGTCTTTACAGCAATATAATTTGTTGCTTACGTACCAAAATCGACACAGTCAAACCAAAGATAAAATGAATTACCTATAAATAAACTAAACAGAGGTATTCTCATAATGAGGGGGATCATAGTGCTGCGATTTTAGTTTTGATCGAACGAACTCACATTTCGTATCAAAAGATTAATCAAGAGGATGAGATTAATGAGAATACGCTACAAACTCTGCGCACAGTGCCAACAAAACAAGCCTGTTATGTACCGATGCCGCTATAACGGCAACATTGAATGGCAATTTGTCTGTGGCCCTTGCTTACTCGTCATCAAGAAGCAGTATTGCGAAACATATCAGTATGGTGGGACTTGGAAAGCCAAAAAGAAGTGAAGGGTACAACTTCACCATGCTAAATAAAAGATAACAAAAAGCTACAGCAAAACTTAAAACGATCAAATATGTTCACCGTTCGATAAATTATCGGCACCAAACATTTTAGAAATTAAAAGGAAATTTTAATGAACTTAAAACTAACAAAAAAAGAATGAAGTCTTTGAGTCAAGATTCAAATCGTCTACCTTTAATATTAACTGCAAATATTGCTGGCGGTAAAATTACTGACGATTACCCAATGACTAAAGTTGCAATGACTTGTCCTGAACCAACAAAAGACAGACCTACTGTGTTCCCTAAACCAAAAGACTTGTGAACAAAATAGGTTAATGCTATTAAACTGTTAAAGTGATTGGGAGCCTATTGAGCTCCCTTTATTTGCTATGTAACAAAGAGTATTCAAAATCTATTACAACACAGATTGAACTAGTCATGAAAACTTAGACTGCAGTCTTTCTTTTCGAACTATTGCATTAGCACAAACCATAATTGCATTACTTTACTATTCAACCTACCAAGCAGAACTGAAAGCTTAAAGCTAATACCAGTCGTCAACAATTCTAATCACTCTTAAGGACTCATACCAATACTCAATCATTTTGAGGGACTAAAACTGACGCTAACTTCGTTGAAAGTTTCTTATTTAGAACAAATTAGCAAAATTTCCGCCTCGTTATCGACTAGTTTTTCTTGCCTCAAAATAAGCTGCTTAATTAAGAGGATTGCTACAAAAAACGACTTCGAATACTTTCTCAAAAAATTGACGCTATAAAAATTAAAATAAAACAGAAAATAACCTTTACTTTCAACATCCTAAAATTAAAGTTCAAACACCTCCTTAAGCTGGTTTGAAAAATGCATATATCTATGTACTGACACTCATTAAACAGGTAAGCACAATGAATCATAATGATAGTAAAGTTTATGTATTGAGCGGATATGCTAAATGCGCTACAGCGAACAGCGAAAAATATAAAGAAGGTAATCAGCATTCAATCGGGCTATTAACCACCGACGAAAATTATCAAGACAACATCTCTCAACTTGAGACTTTTGTTAAAGGGTTTGGCTGGGAGTCTATCTCGTTTTGCATGGTTGAAGAGGTTGAAGACATTAATGCACTGACAAATGAGGTATTAATATCTAGCTTTATTCGCGCTCAAGAAAACGGCCAATCTTTAGTTGTGAATGATTTCCCAATTGCGGTGTAATTAATGACAGGATAGATCTAACGTTTCAAAAAATATTGAAGCGTTAGTGACTGTAGGCTAACACCAGTGAAACTTATTTACTTTTGCGCGGGGTAAACCCGCACCCGCAAACTCAATCTCCATTCCCTGTAGGCGCCAACTTTATGTTGCGCATAAACACCAATGCGCAAGCCGAACAACTTACGCAATCATAAAGTCGTTCTACTATGCTTTTTCTACATATCTATTCGCTAACTTCAAACTCTCCAAATCATTAAAGCGCACACCATGCTCAGCCATAACCGGCTGTATTTTCTTACTGATTAACTGTCGAATATAAAAAGGTTGATTCGGCACAAAATGATGAATGGTATGCGTACGGCCAAAATCAAAACAGAAAAGCTGGAAAGGCAAAAACCAGCGGCTACTAATCACATGTGTTTGCTCTAACAAGTTGGTCACGCCACCGTAGTAATGCATTGAAGAAGTCACAAAGTTAAGTGACGTTGAGCGGATCATGTTCGGCACAATCAGTACTACCATTAAAAATTCAGCCACTGCAAGTATGCCTGCGCCCCAAACGGGTAGTTCGAATGGCTGAATAAATTGCACTACATGATAAACAATCACGCCATATAACATTGCAAAGTAAGCCGAGGTGATCGGGAAACCAGCATTAAACACCTGTAGAAATTTAAAGCCTTTGATCTCTTTGCTAAAACGCTTGGAATTAATCAGTAAACCGAGCAATCCATCCATGATCACCACAGCTCTTAAAAATGGCGACTTAATGCCATTTCCGACTAAGCGTTCTTCTAAATCTTGCTCAGTGCCAGACACTTTGTGATGGTGTAGGTGAATTTGTCTACGATACCAAGGGTTCACCGTATTAGGGCGCATCAACCACACAGTCAGCATCATAAAATTATGTATAAATGGTCGATTACTAAAATACTGTTTGTGAATTAGATCATGCTCTAACTCATGTGAAATAGAGGTAATGATCGCTGCTAAAATAATGCACAACCACGCAGGAATAAGTGCAAAGTAATACAGCGTACCAACGCCAATGAGTGAGAAAAGTGACAGTAACATAATTGCCATTGCAATGCTGTTTTGCTGGTCAAGAATAGGAAAACGGGCTCGGAGAGATTGCTCTTCGGCTTTAATCGCAGTCACAATGCTTTTTATGTTCTGCTTCGCGGTTAATTTTGACATTAAGAATATAGCTAACTTTTTGGTGATAAGATCATAGCGTAAAGGCAACATCCCCTCGACTAAATGCGGTGGAATATATTGCAAAATACAAGTTGTAGGTGCAAAGGGTTTATGACTGCGAGCGCAGCGAGCACATTCTCTTTGCGCAATGTGAAATAAGCAATTTTAAAAGCAGTTGACACAGCAGAGATCTACATGGACTTAATACTTCGCCTTCCTATGTTTTAATATGCTCTTTGAGCAATCTTACTAGAGTTATTTTCATTCACTGAACCCGAAACGAAGCAACTCAGCCTGAAGAGGTGAGAATAAGGATACCTAATTAGCATAGCTCAATGAGTACCCCCCTCCTCCATCTGCAAAACCTATTGAGCAACATCCATCTCATACTGCTTTAATATAGCCATCATATTCTCTGGAATTGGCGATTTTTGACCTGTTTTCATATTAAACATCACTACATTCGCATAACCCGTTGTACAAATTGCTTGCTGTGACTCGCTAAACGCCTCATAGCGCATAGTAAAACGGTCTTCTTTTATATCAGTAATGTATGAACCAATGTACAAGGTATCTGGAAAAGTCACTGGGCGCTTATATTGCGCATAAGTGTCGCGTAACACAGGACTATGCGTCGGCTCAGATAAAATAGATAAAAGCCCTGTTTGTTTTAAAAAGTCGATCCGCGCGGTTTCAAAATATCGGAAATACGACACGTTGTTTACATGTCCCAATGCATCCATTTCACCCCACACCACATTGACCTTAGTGTTGATTGCGAACTTCTCAAAAAATTCCTGCATGATGTTGCCTTTGTTATGGTTATTTATATTTAGAGTGAAAACTCATCGTACCAGTATAGTAGTGCAAAATACACGTTGCGAAGCAAGGTTACTTTTGCGCAAGGGTGACGAGTGACCACAAAAATGTATGGAACATTTTTGAACTGCGAAGTAGGTCCGGAGGGTGAAAGGCAGGAAGCCTGAAATCATACGAAGTTTCGCAGCACGAGGAAGTGAGGGTATGGATACCCGATGGGCGTAGCTACATGGATGTAATACCACGTCAATCTTGCTTCAAAAGTTTTTTCGCAATACGAAGGAAACCATTTTAAAAACTGCTGAGTCTGTATCTAGCTAGAAGGTGCAAAGGGTTTATGACTGCGAGCGAAGCGAGTACATTCCCTTTACGCAAGGTGAATGCAAAACAACGAGCTTGTTAGCTGTAATTTTAAATATGAATCGCCTCTCGGGTTAAATAACATTAGTTACTGAGCTCAAAGCTCTATCATTCTGCCACTTTATTTTCTTCTAAACTCTCTTTCTTTTGCTCATGTGCCCGCGCTCGCTCCTGACCTTTTTGATACTCTTCGGCAATCATCTTCTCTATTTCTGAGTTTTTTTCATTAAAATCTTTCTCAGAAATTTCACCTGCATCAAACTGTTCTTTTTGTTCATCGAGCTTCTCTCTCAACTGCTTTATTTTCTCCATATCAACGCCAAGTCTTTGCATTAAAATGGCTTCTTGCATTTGCCCTAAAAAACCTTCGTTACGTATGGTCGTTTGTAGCTCTTTTTGTTGATATTGCTGGCTAACTGAAGAAGCCTGTTGCATCGGCATCTCAGCGGCAATTGCTTGGCTAAATTGCCTTTCATCATTGCCGCTATGCGACAACTTTTGCACACCTTCAATATGATTTGGGGTCGATAATGGGCTAGTGCCTGCGGCTTTGTACATCAACATAGTGTGTTCCTTGTAATTTGTTTATCACATCCATATATGTTTCAAAAATCGAGCCAGTATGAAAATCGATTTCATTATTACTTATATCTCATTTAACGGTTTTCACCTTTATTGATTTGCAACCTCGCAGAGTAATAAAAGAAGCTCAAAAGGCGTACGCATTAAACTTTTCGCAAAATGCAATGCATGTTCATAAAACAACTTAACAAGAAAAACATAAACCATTAATTAATAAGAAGAAAATATAGGTCTATTATTTGCTAAAACTTATTTATAAATAAAGTAGCGAGAGATCTAATATGGCTTATTATCAGACATTAATCATATGCATTGTCATTAGTTTTTTTTCAACTTTAGCAAATGCAGAAACCGATACATTAAATACTCGCTTAGGGCCTATCAACATCAGTTGGGTAAGTGACAGAAACACGGGTTACAATGCTAAAGGCGAACCGCTCAATGTTGTCAATATTAACGACCAGCTACCCGCTACTTTTCTAGCCGATATTTATGCGAAGATCCCAGATGGGCGCCGAGTAAACCCCGACTATATTGACACTGATTCAAAGAGTAATTTGGTTATAGACAATGACTTTGAGGGACAAGCAACCGTAAGTGTTACATTTTTAAACGAAGGTGCCTATTTCAGAAATACCTTCGGTTACTTCTTATATGATCCAAATTCCCCCCCTCAAACTTTCACCGATATTGCAGAACATAAAATCATTTTTCCTAACGCATCTAAACCTAATGCGGGGTTATTAGACCAAGGCGATACTGTGCCTTTAGAGATCACATTAACTGCTGGTCAAGCAATGGGCTTTTTTGTTATTCCAAATGGGTGGGGGTTCTCAAGCAGCTATGCAGAACTTGAAAGCTCAGGGTATTGGGATCAAGCCTTTTACAGCCTTCCGCACTTAAACCCAGAACCTGATGGCGTAAAACAACACAATGTCGTGTTTTATGACACGCAAAGTCAACTCTTAGTAATTGCGTTTGAAGATTATTATCGTATGCAGGGTGACAACGACTTCAACGATATGATCTTTTCATTAGACGTTACTCCAATTGGTGCTTTAGAAGGTATCAATGATGACGGTACGGTCACAGACACAAACTATAATGTACTTATTGAAGAAGAGACTACTCCCACTTCATCATCAAGTTACTATCCGTCTGCATCAGGCTATGCAACCATCATGTTTGAAGATAGATGGCCAAAAATGGGGGATTATGATTTTAACGACCTTGTTGTTAAATATAGATATTATTTAGAAAAAGATATCAATAACAAGCTTTCATCACTCGAGCTAAAATATAATATTCAAGCCATTGGCGCGGAGTATCATAACGGCTTTGCACTTCATCTTCCCAATGTAACAAAGGCGAATATCAAATCAGCAACACTGCAAAAGTCAGGCTCAACGGTAACATTACAACCTGAAGCAGCAGCCAGTGAAGTTATTTTCATTTTATCTGCAGATGTTTGGCAAGACGTCTCTACTAGCTGCAATATGTTTAGAACTATGCCAAGTTGTAAAAATGCCATCAGCAGTGAGTTTGTACTGAATGTTGAGTTTAATCAGAGTGTCGATGAATCTTCCGTCGGCCTCCCCCCTTATGATTTATTTATATTTGCATCTGTAGACAAACCCCATGGAGAGTTCGCTGGACGCCAGTGGGAAGTTCATCTAAAAGAATTTTCAGGCACTAGCTTATTTAACCAAGGTCAGTACGGCCTTCACGATGACAATAGTAATGCCACTAACTCATTCGTGAACTCAAATAACTTCCCATGGGCAATCAATGTACTAGATAACTTTGAGCAACCTTCAGAAGGAAAGGATATTCAAAAAGGTTACCCTGATTTTGCTCAGTGGGTAATAAATAGCGGAGCCAGCCATACAGACTGGTACAAACCAGCACGCTCTGTCATAAACTATATTTACAAGTAAGAGGAAAACAAGATGAAACTTACCAATTCAATTACACTTATCATCTTACTCGCATTGCTTGTGGGGTGTGGCGGTGGGTCAGAAAGCAGTTCGCAGGTGCCAGAAAACAATGAAAGTAATACTCAAACAGCTGCAACAACTGAAAGCAGTGGAAATACTGAAACAAACGAGACTCCAGATACAACGCAGCTTGTTGCTCCTCAATCTTTTGATTTTCGAGTGGATAAAGATGTTCGTATTCTTTTAGCCGACTTACCTCAAACAAACGGTGTCATAAACATATATCATGGCACCGACTTTTATGACGAACAAAACGATGTGTATTACCCTGATGGTAAGACACTGCTTACCAGTTGGCGCCCTAAGCAAACACAACAAATCAATGTCAGCTTCAACAAAAACTGGCAAGGGCTATTAATTGAGTGGCTACCACAAACGGGGTTTGAAAAAGAGCAATATATATTCTTTTCTGCTTCGCAAATTAACGAAGAACTCTTGCTTTCGATCAATGCAGAGTAATCTGTCAAAAAATGAATCAGCTAAGTCAATAGAAAGTTAAAACTGTAATGGCTCTCATATAATGAGAGCCCACACTTTGACAATAAGCGCTACTAAATAACACTTCGACTACTTTTGCAAAATCATAAAAACCTTATCGAAACCGTAAAACCACACCAACATAAAATCACTATAAAAAATTAAAACCTATAATTATTAAAGCCTTACAATCAGGCGCTCGACTTGCTATCTCATAACTCTAAACACATAAAGAGTAAGGAATAGACATGAACTTAATCAGCAAATTAATTATCGGTGGTTTAATCACAGCCAGCCTGCACGCCAATGCCATGATAATTAGGCACGATGTAAATGACGATAAGTACGTTCAGCAAGCAAGCGATTACCCCGCTATTTTTCCCTTGAAGGATGACGGTAAAACTAAAAACTGTGTCGGAACTTTGTTGGCACCACAATGGGCTGTAACTGCAGCGCACTGTACTATTTTATTAGAGCCCGGCAGTCAGCTTGAAATAGCGGGTAAGCAAACTGAAGTTCACTCGATTCATTTGCCGCCTGAATATGGCTATATGAAAGCAATAAAGAATGAGCAAGGTAAAATCATCGACATTGAAGACAAGGTTAAAGACCCATCATTCGATATCGCTTTAATCAATGGGGTCAGAGTCATTGAATTCATACTTAAACAACTTCATATTTAAGCATAGTTAAGTAAAAAGCCGAGGTTTAGAGTAACTCGGCTTGAATAAACAGCTTATATATCACTGAAATTGAATTGGGTCTTGTTAAGTTTAGTGAGGTTCAAAAAACTATTGTAATTGAGCAAGGAGCGGGTCATTTTCATCCAAAGTTTTATTTCTTACTTTTGCTTCTAGCAATAAGCGAACTTTGGTGAGCTTCTTTTGCATTTTGTCTTCGGTTGCGCCAACAATATGCTTTTCCAAACCCCAAGTCATCAAAAATAACTCAAAGGTGGTGTAGGTGATGAGTAAAGTATCCATCATTTTATCTAATACGATATTAACGTCTTGCTTCTGACCACCGCGTTCATATTTTTGCCTTGCATCACCCACATATAATGCAATGGCGCTGAGCAACTCTTTACCCACTGCTCCACCAGCGACATTAATACCAGCAGCGCCCAATTTCGTCACTCCTGAGGCAGACACCGAACCTACTATACTCGCAACGACACCTAATAGACTTTCTATAGTCCATAAAATGCCGCTATAGAATTTTTGATACCACGCTAGATCCAAACTAGATGAATCAAAGTGATAGCTTTTGGTCATCATGCGCATCTGTCGATAAGAGACAACCAATAAGTTTTCAACTGCTTTTAGTTTATCTAAGTAGCGGGTTTTACCAATACTCTCTTTTTTTGGGGGGCTTCCAAAGTCACCATTATGATCAGATAAGTTTTTAATTAACCCTTCATAGGCGAGCTTTGCATTATTGCTAGCATTTGAACTTCTATCCATAGAGTATAAAGCGAATACTGCATTATCGTAAGCGACTGCAGGCCACTCCACATTTACGATGGCTTTAATTGTTGCTGCTAGCTTGTTGGTAATACAAAGCATCATTTCAAAGTTATTTTTAGTCATAGCTGAGTCTTCGGTATAAAAGCCACCCACAGAAGGGGGGATAATTGATTTACCGCCTTTTTCCAGTTTAGCTATTTCTTCACTGAAGCCCTTGGTGCTAAATAACCCCCAAAGCTGAGTATTCTTATAGTTATTCCATGGATAACCTACGTCGCTTGTTAACGACTTATTTTTATCTTCAATTTTTCCGCTATTGTTAATTTCATTGATGATGGAGTAGTTTTTAGCAAGCCCTATCCAACCTGTGCCTCTATCAAGATAAAAGTCGAACGCATTTGGTGCGTTGTTATACTTTGAATCGATTCCACCCTGAGTTTGTTGGTTTTCCTTATCCCAATCTCTGAACTTACCTTTTGAGTCAACGAACTTCATGTTTTTACAACTGAGTATTGCTGGAGCCCATAACCCCTCTCTTCGCTCAGTAGCCACCCTATCTAGATCTTTGACTAACCTCTTTAAGTCGTCTTTAAACACCTCATATAAGGTATCTTGCTCTGTATAAATTTGACTAAGCACATGTTTTAACTTGCCATTGTTAAAAATAAATAATCTCATCTCGTAGCTCTCCTTCTGCTCACTTTACTCATCGTCGTCAATCAAATTTTGCAGTAGCCAATAATCTCCGCCATTATTTTGCTTACGGATCAAACTGGTCAGTGCAGCCGATAGATTGAGCTTTTGTAAATCGTCAGATGGCTGAGCTTCCAAGCCATTATATTGTTGTGACATAGGATTTGAATTCATTGGACTGTACTCATAGATCAACATTAAATTGAGTATTGAAAGTAACGCTGTCGGTCTTAGAACACTCGGTGGAATTAACTTAAAATTTGGGGTAATCGAAAAGGGGGTTGTTAAAACTGGTTCAGTTCAATGGGGTCCAGTTCAATGGGGTCAGAGTCATTGTTCTGTTATTTCGTTCTGTTATTTCGACTTCAAAAACGCCTCTGACTTCCTATCCCCGCCTTTTGCCAAAGGCGAGGCTCTTCTACCCGACAATTCCTCAACTTGTTGTTTGAATTTATCACTGCCTAGTACCCACATTTTATCGGTTGCTGTTTTTATTTCCTCTAGCGTATATGGCGGAATGTCTCTTTCGAACAATGCGCGGTATTGTGTTTGCCTATTCTCTAAGTTAGTGCCCAGCCGTGTATATAAGTCATGTTCAGTTATAAGCTCAATCACTTTCCCCGCCCCATTATGCTGATAACTTGACCAAGTATATTCAGCTGGATGTGCAACCATGCCAGCTCTAACAGGGTTCAGCTCAATGTAACGGCTAACAATTAAAAAATAATTGTCACTATCAATTAATGTTGATTTAAATCTCCCTTCCCACAAGGTACCCGTGCGTTTATAGGTTTGGTTAAAATAGCGAACATAGTAACGCCCTAAAGACTGTATTAGTTTGCTCACACCATTGCTTGTAGTCGGAGTTGCCAATAAATGAACATGATTAGTCATCAATACAAACGCATGGATTTTTACTTCATATTCTTTGGCGTAGTACTTTAGCTTTTCTAAATAAACAACATAGTCATCTGGTTCAACAAAAGTTACTTGCCGATTGTTACCACGCTGAACGATATGTTGAGGTACATTAGGAAGATTTAATCGAGGAAGACGTGCCATAACTTAACTAGTCCATTAGTTTATTGTTACGTCAGTATAGTTCATCCAAACAAAATGGAATCAGAATCCAGAAATCAACGACTCTGACCCCTTTGATGCTGTGATGCTGTGATGCTGGAATCAGAATTCAAAATCAACGACTCTGACCCCTTTGATGCTGATGCTGACCCCTTTGATGCTGTCTGCGATGCTCGTAAGATTTGCCCGTATGCGCATCTTCACCACACAAATAGGCACGACGCACACAACGTGAAATACAGTGGTAGTACTTAGTATCTTGCAAGCTCACTTGCTGCTCTCGTGCCTTTGTCATTGCATGTGCCTACTTGAAAGTCTTAAGTTTAAAAGTAGGCGATAGATATTTATTGGTCAATTTTTTAGGTGGGTGTCCTGTTTAATTTACCTAGTAATTACATTATTAATTGTTGATAATGTGCAGTCCGCAGAGCACTCATAGCCTTTGTGATAACTTACATACTCTAAAAATAATGATTACTTATGCGCTACTATTTTGAAAAGTATTATTTTGATAATGATACTTTTACGCTCTATTACAACGAAAAACCTAAAGACTTAAAGAGTAACGAGGCTAAACTGCTCGCTTTATTTATTAAAAATATAGATGAAATTTTAAGTAAAGAAAGAATCTTAGATGAGATCTGGGGGCAGCAAGTTGTTTCTGAGCAAGTCGTTTTTCAGAATATCAGTCATCTTCGCCGTATTTTTGGCAATGATGCTATAAAAACCTTTTCAAAAAAAGGCTACCAATGGCAGTTGCCGTTTGAAATCAAAGAGTCCAAAAATAATAATGTCGCCCCTAAGCAATTAATATCAGAATGGACAATGCCGTCGTATTATCTTTACTCTGTTATCACACTACTAAGCGTTATTATTTTTGTGTTGCTCTCTAGGCTTTCTTTTAGTGACTCACCTTCTAACCAATTGTCAAAAGACTCGATTTATGTAATCCCCTTTTCATTTTCAGATTCCTTCAGTGAGCCTCAAATTGATCGTATTAACGACCTTATAGCTAGAAATAAGCCCAATCAAAGCCAACACCTTGATTTAGCAACTTTAAATACCAACGACTTTTTTCATTATTCAGATACGCTCAGGGAGCAAGTAAAAATTGAGGGAACGTCAACATTTCTATCTGGCTATGTATCGTATTTGGGTCAGCAAATAATAGTTGAGTACCAATTAATTGGCTCGCAGCATGAGTGGCATGGTTATATCGTTGCTCCTAGTGAAGAGTCTATAGTAGCTGAACTTGATACAAGTATTGCTAATGTAAAAAGTTCGGGGTACCTCAGTGAACTGAACTCTAATTTATTAATTACAAAGCTATATTTACTTTTAGAGCAACAGCCTAACAATTTACCCGTTATTTATCATTTAATAAAGCATGAAATTAGTAAGCAAAACTTAGATGTGGCTAGTGCATTAATTGAAAAACTAATCAACATATCCAAGTTACAGAACAACCCAATGTATACCGTATTAGGTTTATATCTCAAAGGCGGGATATTTCATCAGCAACATGCTTATCTGCATGCTAATCAATACTACAAACAAGCTTTGGCATTGCTGACAGAAACACCTAATTCGAAAATTGCCTACAACATAGAGTTGGCCTTGGCGTGGCTTGCCTATTCACAAAAGAATACAAGTAAGCTAAAGCAATATATTAACAATGCGAGTCAGCATGCGCGGTTAAGTGGCGATGTACTGTCTGAGGTCAAAGCTCAAACTACAGGGTCTATTTTGTCACACAAGTTAGGCGATTTAGTAAACCGCTACCAATATTTAAATACTGCCAAATCGCTTTTGATCACACATAAAGTGGACCAAGCGCACTACGCTGTTATTTATTACCACTTAGCAATATTTTCCCCTGATAAAATTGAGGCAGAGTCTTATTTTTTAAAACTTCTTAGTCTAAAACAGCTTTCTCAGAATAAGTGGATTTATGAAAGTAGCATTGAAGATTTACTAACTTGGTACATTGAACAAAAGAGATGGAAAGATGCTATTTCGTTATTCAAAACACAACCTGAAAATAGCTTTAACCTCAACCAAAAAGCCAGAGTGTTGCGTGCTCAACAATATTTCAACAAAGCAATAGATGCTGCAAAGCAAGCGTTTGACACTGCAAGATTGAACTATGAACATAATAACGCTCTACATAGTGCTTTATTACTCTATCAAATGAAGCAATATATGAATGAATTGACAATAATTGAGTATCATAGCTATATAGCAAAATATGCATCAAAATTTTGGATTAAGAAACACTCCAAAGAACTCACTGAGGCTGGGTATTTTGATGACTTAAAAGCCAACTAAGCCATCAAAATACAACCGCTATTAGTTACTTTTTTACTGCGCTAAGCAATGCGTGATAATTAAGGCTTTCTCCCATTTTTAGCGTTTTTACTATGAAGTTTGGTGGAGACTGTTTAAGAGCTAAATCCAACCGTCTAAGCGGCTCATGAACATGTTCGCAGCCTAAAGTCCAAGTACCATATCCCCAAGGAACAAATACCTTACAGCCTAAATCGTTCGCAGCTTTTATTGCATCTTCTGGCGACATATGCACACTTCTTTTAGCTTCATGGTAGGCAACAATTGGCATTAAACAGACATCCATCGCCCCCATTTTCTTTCTTATATCTTTAAACACATCGCTATACCCCGTGTCTCCAGCAAAATACACCTTATACTGCCCATCATCTAGCAACCAACTGCCCCATAGGCTGTGATCGCCATCAAACATGCCTCGGGAAGAGTTATGATTACTTGGTAAAAAATGTACTTGGGTTTTATTGTGTTGAGTATGTGTATACCAGTCCATTTCGGTTTTAGGTCCATTTTCATAATCAACATCACTACTACTGTCTAAGGGTAAATATAAATGTGTATTTTTACTAAACTCCCTTAGTGTCGTATTACTTAGATGGTCAAAATGATCATGGGAAATTAAAACCCCTGAAACAAAATCCAGCTCTTTTGCTTTTACTGGTGCCTCCCCAAGACGAACAAATGAGGTACTCATTCGCTGCCCTAACCAACCCAAAAAACCGTCAAACTCATGAAATACAGGATCTGTGACTAGAGCATCATTATTCATCTGCTGGATTAAAAAGCTAGCATGTCCCAACCAAGTTAACTCGCCCTTTTTTTCTGCATTAATCTCAATGTTTGAATACACTAAATCACTAAAGTTGTAACCAAAGCTTTTACTGTATTTATGAGAAGGCACAGGATCTAAAAATGCTCTTTCAACGACCTTTTTTTCTTCTGGTTTAAGTAGATCTAAATCATCATTAATATGATGAGGGCCATTACCTACAAAATGACTTGGAAATAAATTAGTATGTCCGCCTTCTCTAGCATTTGTAAATTCAGGGTTTTCAATGCGCTCTATTGGAGAAGAACAACCAGTTACCAGCACTAAAGAAATAGCATATGTTAGTGTTTTTAGTTTCATAAATAAAACGCCCTGTATAAGTTTTAGAGCATATTAAAAAGCAGTGTTTACTTAGTCTTATTTGAAATCTATTTTTATACCAATAGAAAATGGATAGAAATTAAAAGCAATAAATTCATAACCTTAAAATAAAGCGGTTAAGACCTTGCACTGTGCAACCTTAAACATAACCGCCACTATATGAGCTCATTACTCATCAATTTTTTCTTTCCTGGGTGTGATAAAAGGGCAAAGGTGTTGTCTGTAGGTTATGGGATTAAGGTAAGGCTTGGAATCAATGGAGTAAAAGTCGTTGGTTTTACTCTTTAGATTAAAGCCACTGCCTCTTTTCCTATCTCGTAAATTCACAGGGTGTGATTTTGCATTGCTCAACCCTAAACACAAAACCAACAGACAACTCCCCTCCCCCTTCTATCACACCTGAAAATAAACAATTGATGAGTAATGTGCTCGCATGGATGCGCTGCAAGGCTGATTTAGTCCATGGGTGGGAAAGAGAAAGGCTCTGCAATAGTTAAAATTACTCCTTTCACCTTGCGCAAAAGCAACCTTGCTTCGCAACGTATATTTTGCACCTTCATTAATTGCATTATTTGAAGATTAAGCGTGATAGAGGGCCGCCGTGGGGTGACGAGTGACCGAAACGAAGTTTCGCAGCGCGAGGTGGATGCCGACAGGCAGAAGCTTCATGGATGAATTTTTGCACGTTATTAAATTGAAAAGCTTCCGCCCTTTGGTTGCCGTCGCCAACGCGACAAAGGGTTAAATTGAACATTAATTTATTTATTAGGACAGCCACTTTTAATTTATTTATTAGGACAGCCACTTTAAATCCAACATAATTAACAGGACAGCCACTTTAACTTTTAAAAACAAAAAGCCAATAACAAGGTCTGTATGCAGGCTAACCAATTCAAATGTCTAAACCTAAACCCAAAAAGGTAAGTAAATGATTAAAAACCAAAGTGAGTGACTGTGAAAGTATAATGAACCTACGTGGCTATCGATAAACAACCAAGTAAGTACAAAGAAGAGTATGAGATATTTAGGCAAAAAGCCTTTGGCATTGGGTTAAATTGCTACGCCGCTTTAATTGTACGTGGTCACAATAGCTTTGCAGTGACTGTTCACGGCCTACTGCCCCTCTAAAAGACTTGGTAAATTGCGTGGTAAGTTTTAGCCAGTTTTCAGGGCAAATATTTAATCTCGTTAAAATAGGCTGAGAGGAGTCGATTGAACCTCTTTTATCTGCACGTATGCACTGCCCTGTTTGCTCTACCAGCTGTAGATAATACTTAAATTCGAAAGGTAGACCTTTAGGCATATACTTTCTGGGACTACCAGAGAAGCGAAGTAAACACTTGGGTTGCTTTCCCTCTTTTGCTGATTCGATGCGTTTTTTAATGCTCGTATGCTCTGAGGTTTCTGGCGTTTTCGCCATCTTAGCGCGAATAGGGTTTAAATCTACATAAGCCATACATGCAGCTAAGGCAGCTTCGTCTAATAGCGCTTGAGATTTAAAGCGGCCTTCCCAGAACCGGCCTGTGCAGTTGTCTTCTTTATTGGCTTTTCGGGCAATATGCTCATTTAAAACCCGCATAAACCAACTAATATCAGACAAGCGATGTCTGAACTCTTTTATCTCTCTGGCTAAAAAGAACTGCTGGCCTTTATCAAGCGTCTCACCAGCCAAAAACTTCTGCGTATGGAGCGTGCCTTTAAACAGTTTATGCCAGCGAATAACCACGGCTTTGTCGCTGAGTCTGTTTGCTTTTTTATCGTCTGCGTACAGTACAAAGTGAGTGTGATTACTCATAACCGCATACGCACATACATCAATACAAAACACTTTAGATACCTGTTGCAGTTTATCTTCTATCCATTGCCTGCGATGCTCGTAAGATTTGCCCGTATGCGTATCTTCACCACACAAATAGGCACGACGCACACAGCGTGAAATGCAGTGGTAGTACTTGGTATCTTGCAAGCTCACTTGTTGCTCTCGTGCCTTTGTCATTGTATATGCCTACTTGAAAGTCTTGAGTTTAATAGTAGGAGATGGATATTTATTGGTCAATTTTTTAGGTGGGTGTCCTGTTTAAATTTTATATATGAATGCCCCGTCCACTCTTTATTATTTAATCAAGGTAGTCAGGTAAAGATGACGTATCTATCACAATAAGCGCATCGTAGTTTTCACTAAGTACCACTTCAGCATTACCCTCTCCCCACTCTTTTGCCCGCGTTTGAGTATGTAGCCAATCGTCACTGCTCCCACTTTGATTCTCTTTACTCAAGGGTAAAAAAAGCGGTGCTAAACTTGTAGCCTGGACAATTGACTCTAAAGAATCTGCTTGGTGCGCAGTCACGGGCACTGGTCTTCTATTGTTGTTACCGCTTTCACCAGAGAGCATATATATACCAACCGTGTATAGCTCATCTGAATAGTAGTCGTTTAGTAAGGCCCCCATGAATTTATCTTGATAATATTGGCTTGGGTAGGACTCTGAAATATGGAAGTTATGTGCCCAAATAACCACTTTCTCATTCGGGTATATATCTTCTGCAAGCGTAATAAAATTCTCCGCCATGCCCGTATCTCTTGCCTTCATTCCTGCGCTCACGCCCCCTTCAATATCTGCTTTTAACATCAACAATCTAAAGTGCTGTGATTTGGTAATCGCGGTAGGTAAAACAAAGTCATTTCCAAGACTCTCAAAATAATGAGTTATTAACTCTAAGCTTGCGATTGCATCTAAATACGTATCTTCAAATTGCTCACACTGTTTGTTATCTCTACACCGAATACCTGCATCACCTGTGTTTATGTATTGCTGTAAATGAGTAGTGATATCGAAATTAGGAGTCAGTTGGTTTTGCGTAATAATTTGCTCGTAATAGTCGTGAAGACTTGAAGCTGGGTAATTGCCACTAGAAAACTGTACATCATACCCTGCTAACTTTAACGGCCTGTCGGTACTTTGAGTCTCTATTATATAATCGAATAACTCTAGCACTTCATCACTATGCCAAATACCAAAAGCACAGCTCGTTAGCAGTGATTGTGCTGTTTTAATGTTAGTTTCTAGCTTTAAATTACAACTATACATAGAGCTTTCAAAAGCCACTACGTTGTAATCGTGATTCTGATGAAGGTACTTTATCAGTCTGGTTTTTATTTGGTTCATTTGTTTAGAACCATGAGTGCTTTCACCTAGTTGTACAATCCGCTTGTCATTAAAGTGCGCAGTTATTTGGGCCAAATCACTAGTATTATTATTGTCGGTTAATGAATCTAGCTGCATGGCATGCGTCACAACATATTGTTCATAAGCACGCGTATTTACAGAATCTGTAGACGTTGAAGTTGATACCTCTGTGACTACACTATCGTTTTGCGTAGTGCTGCTACCCCCACCACAGCCAAACATAAAAATGACTGTTGCTAATGTGGCGACATGTTTAAATTGCGACTTCATCCTAACTCATCCTTGTTACTGTTTTAGGTATATAAAATAACAAATTAACTAATATGTCAAATGTGCTTACAGAGGAATAATAGGGTTAGGTCTTGCATCGTGCAGCCCAAAACACAAAACCAGAAGACAACTCCCCTCCCCCTTCTATCACGCCTGAAAATAAGCAGTTGATGAGTAATGTGCTCGCATGGATGCGAGCCAAGCCATGATTTCGCCAAGGATGGGAAAGTGAAAGGCTCAGCAATAGTTAAAATTACTCCTTTCACCTTGCGCAAAAGTAACCTTGCTTCGCAACGTATATTTTGCACCTTCATCAATAGCGTTTTGAAGATTAAGCGTGATGGAGGGGCGCCGTGGGGTGACGAGTGACCGAAACGAAGTTTCGCAGCGCGAGGAAGTGGAGGCAAGGATGCCGACAGGCAGAAGCTTCATGGATGAATATCTGCACATTATTGAATTGAAATACTTACCGCCACCTTGGTTGCCGTCGCCAACGCGACAAAGAATAAAATTGAAGGCTAATTTCAAACCTGTCGCGCTAAAGCACGACCCACACACCATCACAAAACGCGATATAAAATAGCTGCTGCCGAGGTGTTTTATTCCCTTGTAGGTCGTCTATGGCGACAATAATATTAGCCTGTCGCGCTAAAGCACGACCCACACACCATCACAAGACGCGATATGAAATCGCTGCTACCGAGGTAGTAAAAGCCGTTGCTACAGGTATTAGAATGTCGCCATAAATGACGACCTACACCCACAAAAAAACCGCCTTAATTACTTAAGGCGGTTTTTTAAATCATTGCCGCGCTAAGGCACGACCGACCATTCATTACTCTGCATAAGTCTCAACTGCAGGGCAAGAACAGATAAGGTTACGGTCACCTAACACGTCATCGATACGTGTCACTGTTGGCCAGAACTTATCTTTCGCTACCGATTTCACTGGGAATGCAGCGTAGAAACGGTCGTATGCTCTGTCCCAATCGCCACTTAGTACGTCTGCTTGCGTGTGCGGTGCAAATACGAGTGGGTTGTTTTCGATAGACCATTCGCCAGAAGCAATCTTATTCACTTCAGCTTTAATCGACACCATAGCTTCGATGAAACGGTCAATCTCAACCTTAGACTCAGACTCAGTTGGCTCGATCATTAACGTGCCCGCTACTGGGAACGACATAGTTGGTGAATGGAAGCCATAGTCTTGAAGACGCTTAGCAATATCCATTTCTGAAATACCCGTCTCTTCTTTAATAGGGCGCAAGTCAACGATACATTCGTGTGCAACACGGTTATTTTGACCACGGTAAAGAATTGGGTAGTGCTCGCTTAACTTCTCAGTTAGGTAATTTGCGTTCACGATAGCCATTTCAGTCGCTTGCTTAAGGCCTTCAGAGCCCATCATTGTGATGTATGCCCAAGAGATAGGTAAGATAGCCGCTGAACCGTAAGGCGCTGCAGAAACTGCACCATTGCCCTCTGTTGTACCCGGTACGTTGATAACGCTGTGGTTAGGCATAAATGGCGCTAGGTGCGATTTAACACCGATAGGACCAACACCTGGGCCACCGCCACCGTGTGGAATACAGAATGTTTTGTGTAGGTTTAAGTGCGATACGTCTGAACCGATTGAACCTGGGCTAGTTACACCTACTTGCGCGTTCATGTTTGCGCCGTCCATGTAAACTTGGCCGCCGTGCTGGTGAACAATCTCACATACTTCACGGATAGACTCTTCGTATACACCGTGTGTAGACGGGTAAGTAACCATGATACAAGATAGGTTCTCTGACACTTCTTCCGCTTTCGCTTTAAGGTCAGCCATGTCGATGTTACCGTCGTCATCACATGCAACAACCACAACTTTCATGCTTGCCATTTGCGCAGATGCCGGGTTAGTACCGTGTGCTGAGCTTGGGATTAAACAGACGTTACGGTGACCTTCGCCACGTGACTCGTGGTATTTACGAATCGCGATAAGACCTGCGTATTCACCTTGTGCACCTGAGTTAGGCTGCATAGATACTGCGTCGTAACCTGTGATGTTTACTAACCAGTCGTGAAGCTCACCAATCATTGTTTGGTAACCTTGTGCTTGATCTAGTGGGCAGAACGGGTGAAGCTCTGCAAACTCAGGCCAAGTTACTGGGATCATCTCAGCTGTCGCGTTTAGTTTCATAGTACATGAACCTAACGAGATCATTGAGTGGTTAAGCGCTAAATCTTTGTTTTCAAGACGCTTGATATAACGCAGCATTTCAGTCTCGCTGTGGTACGAGTTGAAGTTAGGGTGCGTTAAGATTTCGTCGTCGCGTACTAGGCTTGCAGGAATACCTGTGATGTCGTCTGCAGATACTTGTGCATCAAGTGCTGCAACATCAAGACCGTGGCCTTCACCTAAAATAACATCAAATAGTGCCAGTACGTCTGCACGTGTTGTTGTTTCGTTCACAGATACTGAGAACTCACCCGCGTGGTTCGTTGCAAAGTTAGTCTCTGCCGCGATTGCGCGTGCAACGATCTCTTCTTTGTTGTCAGCTACCACTGTAATTGTGTCGAACCAAGTGTCATGCTTAAGGCTTACACCTTTCGTTTTAAGACCTGTCGCTAAGATGCTTGCGAAACGGTTAATGCGCTGTGCAATCGTCTTAAGACCTTGTGGACCGTGGTAAACCGCGTAGAACGCAGCCATATTTGCAAGAAGTACCTGAGCTGTACAGATGTTTGAGTTCGCTTTTTCACGACGGATGTGCTGTTCACGAGTCTGCATCGCCATACGAAGTGCGTCGTTACCTAAACGGTCTTTAGATACACCGATGATACGACCTGGTAGTGAACGCTTGTACTTGTCGCGTGTTGCGAAGAATGCCGCGTGTGGACCACCGTAACCCATAGGTACACCAAAACGCTGTGCCGAACCAAGTACTACGTCAGCGCCAAGTTTACCTGGTGCTTTAAGTAGCATTAAGCTCATGATGTCAGCAGCAACACAGGCAATCGCTTTTTTGTCTTGTACTTGTGCGATTAGGTCAGTGATGTCTACCACTTCACCTGATGTTGTTGGGTACTGGAATAATGCACCAAAAATTTCATGGTTTGCTGCATCTGCCGCAGGACCTACTACAACTTCGAAACCAAACTGCGCTGCACGTGTTGCTACAACGTCGATTGTTTGTGTGTGAACGTCGTCAGCGATGAAGAAGATGTTTGCTTTTTTCGCTTTAGATACGCGCTTAGCAAGTGCCATTGCTTCTGCTGCTGCAGTTGATTCATCTAGTAGAGATGCAGATGCTAGGTCTAGACCTGTGATGTCAATCGTCAACGTTTGGAAGTTTAATAGTGATTCTAAACGACCTTGAGCGATCTCAGGCTGGTATGGCGTATATGCTGTGTACCAACCTGGATTTTCTAATACGTTACGTAAAATTACATTCGGTACATGTGTTGGGTGGTAGCCCTGACCGATGTAAGATTTAAAGATTTTATTTTGGCTAGCAACAGACTTTAGGTAGCTTAGTGCTTCAACTTCTGTGCGGCTCTCACCCACTGCTAAACCCTGCTCTAAACGAATACCAGCTGGTACTGTTTGCGTGATTAGCTCTTCAACGCTCGATACGTTAAGTGCCGATAGCATGTCGCTCACTTGTGCCGGTGTAGGGCCAATATGGCGGCGGATAAAATCTTGCTTTTGCTCTAATTGCTCAAGAGATTTAGCGTTTGACATTAGTCTAGATTCCTATGATCCAAAAAATTTAGGGGGTTAGTGCTGATTCCTGCTGCGGGTACTGCTCTGGCTTCAGCTTTATCAACCTATCGCTAAGTTGATGAAAAAGTTCTGTACTCTGTATGGTTTAGTACGGACCTTTTTAAAAATTAAACTCTAAAAGTTTAAAACAACAAAAGCCCCACAAGGGGCTTTTGTGATCAACGAAGTAATTAGTCTTCGTCGATTGTGTTTTCGTAACCTTCAGCGTCAAGAAGGTTCGCAAGCTCTGACTCGTCAGACGCTTTAACTTTGAACAACCAACCGTCACCGTATGCGTCGTTGTTAACGTTTTCTGGTGAATCTTCAAGGTCTTCGTTGATTGCTACAACTTCACCAGTGATAGGTGCGTAGATGTCAGATGCTGCTTTTACAGACTCTGCTACTGCACAGTCTTCGCCAGCGTCAACTTCGTCACCAACTTCTGGTAATTCAACGAATACCATGTCGCCTAGAAGCTCTTGTGCGTGCTCTGTGATACCTACAGTGTAAACGCCGTCGCCTTCAGCGCGAACCCACTCGTGTGAAGACGCGTATTTTAACTCGCTAGGAATGTTGCTCATCTTTTTGTTCCTTTGGTTCGGTGTAATAACTGGGCGATGGTTCGCCCTTATTAATATTAAATAACTGACTTGCCGTTACGTACGAAGCAAGGCTTCACTACTTTAACGTCAACTAACTTTTTACGCATTTCTACTTGCGCTGTTTCGCCCGTTGAGCGAGGAACACGCGCTAGTGCAACACTAAAGCCTAATGTCGGAGAGAATGTACCAGAAGTAATGATACCTTCGCCACCTTCTACGACAACTTTAGAGCCACCACGTAGAACACCTTTGCTTTCAAGTACTAGACCAACTAGCTTGTGTGTGCTCTTTTCAGCACGTTGCTTAGCAACCGCTTCACGACCGATGAAGTCACGATCTTCAGGTTCCCATGCAATCGTCCAAGCCATGTTTGCAGCAAGTGGAGATACAGTTTCATCCATATCTGAACCGTATAGGTTCATGCCCGCTTCTAAACGTAGCGTATCACGTGCGCCAAGGCCAGCCGGAGCGACGCCTGCGTCTAATAATTTTTGCCAAAGGTCAGCTGCATCATCGTTGTGTACAACGATTTCGTAACCTGCTTCGCCTGTGTAACCAGTCGTTGCAATGAATAGATTGCCCGCTTGTACACCGAAGAATGGTTTCATCCCTTCAACTGCAGCGTTTTGCGCGTCATCAAGTACTTTAGCTGTTTTTTCTTTTGCGTTAGGACCTTGTACTGCGATCATTGCAAATTCAGGACGCTCAGTGATTTCTACTGCGAAATCAGCCGCTACTTTAGCAATGTGCGCTAAATCTTTTTCACGCGTTGCTGAGTTAACAACTAGGCGGTATTCAGTGTCAGAGAAGAAGTAGATGATAAGGTCGTCAATTACGCCGCCTTCTTCATTTAACATGCCTGTGTAAAGTGCTTTACCAGGTACCTCTAGCTTAGCTACATCGTTCGCTACAAGCTTACGTAAGAATGCTTTTGCGTCTGCGCCTTTAACGTCCACAATCGTCATGTGAGATACGTCGAACATACCTGCATCAGTACGTACCGCGTTGTGCTCTTCGATTTGTGAACCATAGTTGATTGGCATTTCCCAACCGTGGAAGTCAACCATTTTTGCGCCAGCTTCTACGTGCTTAGCGTGTAGTACAGTTTTAGAAGTCATATCATTCCTTCACTAATTACTGACCTTGTAGTGTATGGCTACAAGATTGCCTCTTCGAGGCGGGGTTAATGCAATAACAGCTAAGGCACCCGTATTGAGTGCCTTAGCAAATTTTATTTGAAATCTAGTTTAGGCTAAAGCCTTGTTCTTGCAACTGCTGATGCCATTTGTTCAGAGTGTCTGTTTGGGCAATCAACTGATACTGCTGCAAGTCGCCTGCAAGTAATGAAGTGACGAACACTTCACCACTTTGACGGCCGTAGCACACTTGCTCGTCTGATAAACGCAGACCCGGTGTTAAGCCAAACTGTTTGATAATGGTATCAAACGCTTGCTCACCGCTTAGTGTGCTCATGCTTAAATCTTTACGCGCCACCAGCTCAATGTCGTAATCACTGTGGTGGGCTTCAACCAAGTTTTGTAGCTCATCAGCGTGATTTTGTTCAATCACAAAGCGGTAAGCCGTTTCGCTGAAGTAATAAACCGTAAATGCCGCACCCGATGCCAGTTGGCCTTTAACGCCTAAACCCGGTGCTAATAGTTTATTTAGATTAATACCTAAAACTTGATTTAAAAATGGTGTGGTTTCGAAGCCACTGAAGTCTAAGACCAACTGTGCGCTGTCTAACGCTAATGTATTTAGCGCAGGCGCTGTGCCTTGACGATGTTTTGCAAACATACTGGCTGAAAATGTCATAACCACACCTTAATAAAACTTTAATTTTTGCAGTATATGAGTGCATTTGGGCAACAACAAATTGTATTTATTTATACATTGATAAATAATGCTTATGTAACTTGGTTTTATAAATTGATTTTTTAAATATGAAGAACTTATCGAACGACGGCTTACGCACATTTGTTACTGTGGTTGAATTAGGTGGCTTTGCCAAGGCCGGTGAACTACTGGGATTATCGCAACCTGCGGTGTCATTACAAATCAAACGACTCGAAGAAATGCTCGGCTGTCGACTGTTTAAAAAACAAGGCCAAAGACAAGTTATCAATCAATATGGCGAGCTTTTGCTGCCGCTGGCTAAACAAATGCTGCAACAAAACGACGCCATCCTACAGCAGTTCACCTCAGAGAGTGTGACCGGTAAAGTGCGCCTAGGTATTCCGAGCGAATTTGCAGCCCGTATTCTGCCGTCGATTATTGGCGACTTCGTTTCTCTTTACCCTGATGTGGCCCTCGAAGTTAAATCACGTTTGAGTAAGCATTTGTTATCTGTTTCGCGCCAAGATCAATTCGATTTAGTGTTGGCACTGAATGAAGAGCTTAATTCAGATCAGTTCCCTGTGTTTATGCAAGACCAACTGGTATGGGTCGGCAATTTAAACCTCGCTAAGAACGATATAGTGACTTTGGTCACCGCACCTGAGGGCTGCATCTACCGCCGCCGCGCCATCGAAGCCCTACAGCAAGCCGGATTAAAATACCGCATTGTATACAGCAACGCCGATTTAACCGGTTTAATCGCCGCGATTAAAGAAGACCTAGGCGTCACCGTGCTTGCTAAAAGCACCGTACCAAGCGATTTAAACTACCAGTCACACACCCCTCACCTGCCCGAACTCGGCCAAATTGGTATTTGCTTGGTAAAAAATTCACCCGAATCTGTGCATGCCGTTGATAAGCTGGCTGAGTTCATTGAGTTGAGATTGGGGTAAGAAAGCTTTCAACAAGCGCGACATGAAGTCGGCGCCCACAGGAAGGAGTTTAGGCTTTCTTTGTAGGCGCGGGTTTACCCCGCGCAGATTAACTTTGAAATGAATATTGGTGTTGTATTACATCCATGTAGCTACGCCCATCGGGTATCCATCCCCTCACCTCCTCGCGCTGCGAAACTTCGTTTCGGTCACTCGTCACCCTTGCGCAAAATAACCTTGCTTCGCAACATATATTTTGCACGGATGCACTTACTTACCCACGGCCTCTTTGGCAAACAGGGTTTTAATCGGCCCAAGGTTATCAACCATACTCAACCCAACACCACGGATCAGTTTCTTCAGCGGGTTATCGCCTTCAAACAACTCTTTTAAGCCTTGCATCATGGCAATGTGCTTTTGTGCATCGAGTTTACGAGCTCGTTCGTATTCACGCAGCACGCGGGTACTGGCAAATTCTTGCTTGCTGTCGGTGAGTAGTTTAATTAAAAGCGCTGCATCTTTAAGACCTAGGTTCATACCTAACCCAGCCAGCGGATGGATGGTGTGTGCAGCATCACCCATTAATGCAATCTTGCCGTTTACCCACTGTTGGGCGTAACGCATTTTCAGTGGGAACACTGCACGGTCGTCTTGTACTTCGCATAAACCGCACTGACCGTCGATAGCGACATTCAATGCTTTATTAAACTCAGCGTTGTCTAATGACATCAAATGCTGTGCTTGCTCAGGTGACGTTGACCATACTATTGATTGGCTTCGTTCATCACTCAGCGGTAAAAACGCCAAAGGTCCGGTTGGTAAGAATACTTGTCTTGCAGTGTGGCTGTGTGTCTCTTGCGTCTTAACCGTTGCGACGATGGCGTGGTGGTCGTAGTCCCAAAAGGTAATGGGCATTTTAAACTGAGTACGAATACCCGAATTTGCCCCATCTGCTGCAACTAATAGCTTGGCCATAACCGGCATGCCTGATTCTAAGGTGATTAACACGTCAGTGTCGGTTTGATGAATAGCTTGATAGCGAGTATTAAAGCTAAGCGTTGCAGATGAATACTGTTTTAACTGCTGAAACAGCGCATAACGAATGGCATCATTTTCAATGATGTGGCCAAGCTCAGGTAAATCTAGCTCGGTGCTGTTAAACGCGATTTTGCCAAAACTATCTTTGTCTCTGACATCCATATGTGTATAGGCACAAGTTCGCTGCGCTAAAATATCACCCCATGCGCCTAGCTCAGTAAATAACGTTTGGCTGGCAAGACTGATGGCACTCACGCGATTAGCAAACTGCTCAGTAAGTAGCGCAGGTTCATTACCCGCATCAATCACGTGTACGCTAATGTTATTTTTCGCCAGACCTAACGCCAAAGTGAGGCCTACACAGCCACCACCGACAATACATACTTGCGCTTGTTGCATCAGCTTTTTCCTTTAATAACATGACCCATTAGTTGCTTGGCTAACGGTGCTTTTAAATTTTCAGACAGTGACATGGCAAGTAAACCGCAACTGCGACCGAGTGCCATTAAACGAGATGAATTGGAGAATAGTCGCACGAGCGCATCGGTCAGTGTCATCACCATTTTGATGTCTTGTGCGCGCGCACGGTTATAAGCTTGTGTGAAGGCATGCTCACCCAAAGCATGTTGCTTTGATGCAATCAGCTCAACCAAAGCTTGAATGTCTCTTAAACCCAAATTAAAACCTTGCCCAGCAATAGGGTGAATAGCATGAGCTGCATTACCGATTAATAGGCTACGGTGATGAACGAGCTGCTCGACTCGCCCTAGTACCAGCGGATATTGTGCGCGCATACCAACTTGCTTGAATACTCCTGCGCGATAGCCAAAGGCAGTTTGCAGCTCTGAAATAAAGGCGTCAGGTTCAAGCGTTTTATAATGTTCAAGGTGTACGCTTGGCATACACCAAACCAGCGAGTAGCGGTTTTGTGTCATAGGCAGCAGTGCCATTGGCCCATGCTCGGTAAAACGTTCAAACGCTTGACCGCTATGACCACCTTCAACTTCGATATTGGCGATTAGTGCCCCTTGCTCATAAGCCAAACTATCAAAACCAATGTTTAGCTGTTTGCGCGTGGGGGATTGTGCGCCATCGGCAACAACCAACAGCTTTCCACTTAACTGGGTTTCGTCGTTTAAGGTCAGCTCAACACTAGATTGGGTTTGCTTTAATTCATTAATGGTCGCTGGGCAGTATAGTTGAATGTCAGTTTTAGCTAGCTGTTGGTGTAAATAAGCACCAAATGGGTTCACTTCCACCACATAACCAAGGGCATTCGTTTTATAGTCTTGATGGTGCAGTGAGGTTTTACCAAAGTGACCTCTATCAGACACGTGCACTTGCTTAATGGCTTCGGCAAACGGCCAGTCGGCATTAAACAAGTTAAACTGCTTTAAATACTGCACAGACTGATCAGCCAAGGCAATTGAGCGGTCGTCAAAACTGGGATGTGTTTGGCTTTTTGGTGCAAATGCCTCAATCACGGCAACTTGCAAAGTTGGGCTGGTCTTTTTGATTGCCAAAGCAGCGGTGGCCCCCGCCATACCGCCGCCTACAATCACAACATCAAAGTGCTGCAACGCATTCTCCTACTGCTGCATTAACGCTTCTATTTCTGCTACGGTTTTCGGCACGTCTTGGGTCAGATTTTCGTGACCATTTTCAGTTACCAATAGGTCGTCTTCAATACGAATGCCGATGCCTTTATATTGCTCTGGCACTTGCGCATCTTCATCGAAGTACAAACCTGGCTCTATGGTCAACACCATACCCGGTGCAAATGGACGGTCGGCTTCATCGAGCTTGTACTCGCCCACATCGTGAACATCAAGACCTAACCAGTGACCTAAACCATGCATATAGAACGCTTTGCATGCTTGTTTTTCAACAAGTGTATCTAACTCGCCAGATAAAATACCGAGCTCGATCAAACCTTGGGTCATTACTGTCATCACCGCTTTATTAGCAGCAACCAAAGTACCGCCCGGCTTCACATGCTCAAATGCCGCCGCTTGAGCTTTTAATACCAGCTCATAAATGGTTTTTTGTGGCTCACTGAATTTACCAGACGCAGGGAAAGTTCGCGTGATATCAGCGGCATAACCTTCAAGCTCACACCCTGAGTCAATCAACACTAAGTCGCCAGCTTTTAAGGTATCGCTGTTTTCTGTGTAATGCAGAATATTGGCATTATTGCCTGAGCCGACAATGGTGCCATACGCCGGGTAGCGTGCGCCATTCATTGCATAATGATGATGAAGCTCGGCTTCTAGTTGATATTCTGTGGCATCAGGCTTGGCAAACTGCATTGCTCGCACATGACCTTCAGCGCTAATTTGACCCGCTTTACGCATCACGGCAATTTCGGCGTCTGATTTAAACAAACGCATTTCGTGAATAAGCGGTCGTGTATCTTTGATTATCTCCGGCGCGCGATAGCCTTTTTTTGGTGCGCCGCGCAGGGTATTTAATAAAGCCCATACCTTGTCATCAAACGCACTGTAAGTACCTTGCGCATAAAATAAAGTGCGATTGCCATTTACCAATTGCAGTAGCTCATCGTCTAACTCACTCAACGGGTAAGTTTCATCAAACTGATAATCAGATTTGGCGCTTTCATAGCCCACTCGGCGGCCGTGCCAAATCTCGGCAGTTTTATCCTTGTTACGACAGAATAACGTGCTTTTGCCTTCACCTTGCTTGTCTTTTGATAAGACTAAAACGGCATCTGGCTCTTTAAAGCCTGTCAGGTAGAAAAAGTCACTGTCTTGGCGAAACGGGAATTCGGTATCGCGACTGCGGGTGATCTCAACCGCAGCAGGAATAATCGCTACGCTGTGGTTGTCGAGTTGCGCAAGTAATTTGCTTCTGCGCTGAACAAATTCTTGAATGCTGATCATTAGTGTAACGTCTTTGATGGAGTAACAGTTTCTCTGCCCATTTCAGCAAAACATAACAGCGCTGAAACACGGATATATTCAACTATCTCGTGGAAAGCTTGTTGGTCTTCTTCTTCTTCACCGAAATCAGTGTCGAGTTTAGTGATTTCACTAAAATCGTTGATCACTTCTTTTACATCAACCGACAGCTTGCCATAGTCTTTTTGCTTTAAGCCAAAGCCCAATAAAAAGCCCGACACCCATGCCACTAGCGCATTGGCTTTATCTAGTAGGGTTTCGTCTTCATTTGGCAAATACAGCTCAAAGTTTGGTTCTTCGCTGTTGAAGCATGACATAACATGCGTGAACATTTGGCCAAATAGCCCTTTTAATTCGTTGGAGAAACTTTGTCCGTCGTTAAACACGTCACTTAACATGATTAAGTAGTCTTTTTCATCAATGTTTAAGCCACAAGCCAGCAAACCACTGATGGTGCCGTGTGCTTCTGAAGGCGATACGAAAATATCATGCTTTTCAAGCAGCAGTTGTGCTTGTGTGTAATCGGTCATTTCTGTCATTGCTAATGCTCGTCAAAGAATCTTCATTATAAGAACACACTCCATTTAAAAAGTATGTCTTAATTTAATTGCTATCAATGCTAACACTCACAGTATAGCAACTCCAAACAATTGTCTTTAAAGGGCTTCAATTATGAACAGTTGTCGGTTATGTCGGCAATGGCGTTTAATTTGCCAGCAGTTGAACTGATATTTTTTGATTTATGGTTTACCTCTGCTGCAAGTCTTATATACTGAACTTAATTCCCTAGCTCGTAGGACAGCAGATTAAGTCCCTGAGCCGATAAACTTTATCTAGGGGTGTAGTTTGCTTACTATTGCGCAAGCTTGGCATGTACCGAGAAGCCTACGGTGAGCTGTTACACTCCGCCTTGAACCTTAGGGTTCAAGGGCTGACATCAGCATCCGCGAAGCCGGGGAAGTCTTACCTTTATTTCTGAATCTCTTTTCTTTATCCATCTAAATTTCTTACCCCTATTTTTAAATATCGAATTGTTAAATATAGCTTTTTTAGGCAAAAAAAAGCCCCGGCATTTGCCAAGGCTCTTATCTATTAACTCAATCGAGATTAGTCAGCTTGTGGACGCATATGCGGGAACAAGATAACGTCTTTGATTGTTGGTGAGTCAGTGAAAAGCATCACTAGACGGTCAATACCAATACCCTCACCCGCTGTTGGTGGTAAACCATACTCAAGCGCTTGAATGTAGTCAGCATCGAAGTGCATTGCTTCGTCATCACCGGCATCTTTTTCTTCAACCTGACGCGCAAAACGCTCAGCTTGGTCTTGCGCATCGTTAAGCTCAGAGAAACCATTAGCAAGTTCACGACCACCAACGAAGAATTCGAAACGGTCAGTGATGAATGGATTTTCATCGTTACGACGTGCAAGTGGAGATACTTCCCACGGGTACTCAGTGATGAAAGTCGGTTGAATTAGCTTATGCTCAGCAGTTTCTTCGAAGATCTCACATAAGAACTTACCTGCACCCCATACACATTTCTCTGGGATCTTAACGTGTACTTTCTTCGCGTAAGCAACTAGCTCATCGAAGTGGTTTTCAGGATCTTTGAAGATATGCGCGATTTCTTCAGCATCAGGACCATGCTTGATGATGGCATCAGCCATAGATAGACGCTCGAACTGCTTACCGAAGTCATATTCAATCGTCTCAACCACTTCGCCTTCAGCGTTTTTAACTGTATTAATCACTGTTGTTGTACCAAGAACGTCTTGTGCAACAGTACGTAACATGTCTTCAGTTAAGTTCATTAGGTCGTTGTAGTCAGCATACGCTTGGTAGAATTCGATCATCGTGAATTCTGGGTTATGACGCGTTGAAAGACCTTCGTTACGGAAGTTACGGTTGATCTCGAATACACGGTCAAAACCACCTACTACTAGACGCTTAAGGTAAAGCTCAGGCGCGATACGTAGGTACATGTCGATATCTAGTGCATTGTGGTGAGTCACGAATGGACGCGCCGTTGCACCACCTGGAATAACCTGAAGCATTGGCGTTTCAACTTCCATGAAGTCACGCTCAGCTAAGAAACGACGAATACCTTCAATCACTTTTGAACGGATACGGAATGTTTCACGCGTGTCCATGTTGGTGATCAGGTCAACATAACGCTGACGGTACTTAGCTTCTTGATCTGTTAGGCCGTGGAACTTCTCTGGTAACGGACGAAGTGACTTAGTCAGTAACTCGTACTGAACCATGTCTACGTAAAGGTCGCCTTTACCTGACTTATGAAGTGGACCAGACACACCGATGATGTCACCGATATCTAGTTGACCATATTTTTCTTTAAGCGTTTTTTGCACGTCTTTTGATGCATATGCTTGAATACGGCCTTTCATGTCTTGTAACACAAGGAAAGGACCGCGTTTAGCAAGGATACGACCTGCAACCGATACCTGATGGTCTAACTCAACAAGCTCTTCCTTCGATTTATCACCAAACTTAGCCTGTAGATCAGCCGTATAGTCTTCACGGCGGAAGGTGTTCGGGTGGCCATTGGCATCACAATTCTCACGAATTGTATCCAATTTAGCACGACGCTCAGCAATGAGTTTATTTTCGTCTTGGATTTGATCTGTCATTTTTTAGCTCTTAGTTTAGCTTGTTGATTAAAGGCCTGATTTCAGGCTGGCTTCGATAAATTTGTCTAAATCACCGTCTAGTACCGCTTGGGTATTACGGTTTTCAACGCCAGTACGTAAATCTTTGATACGTGAGTCATCTAATACGTATGAACGGATTTGACTGCCCCAACCGATATCTGATTTAGCATCTTCTTGAGACTGCTTTTCGGCGTTTTGCTTTTTCATTTCAAGTTCAAACAATTTTGCTTTTAGCTGCTTCATTGCTTGCGCTTTGTTTTTATGTTGTGAGCGGTCATTCTGACACTGCACAACGGTATTCGTTGGTAAGTGGGTAATACGTACCGCAGATTCTGTACGGTTAACGTGCTGACCACCGGCACCCGATGCACGATATACGTCGATACGTAAATCAGCTGGGTTAATATCAATTTCAATGTTGTCGTCAATTTCTGGGTAAATAAACGCAGACGCAAATGAAGTATGACGACGACCTGTTGAATCGAATGGGCTCTTACGCACTAAACGGTGTACGCCCGTTTCTGTACGTAACCAGCCGTAAGCATATTCACCAGATACACGCACGGTTGCGCCTTTAATACCGGCAACATCACCGTCGGTCGCTTCAACGATTTCAACTTTAAAGCCTTTTGCTTCAGCCCAGCGTAAGTACATACGCAATAGCATGTTACACCAGTCTTGTGCTTCAGTACCGCCCGAACCTGACTGTAAGTCAATGTAAGCATCGTTAGCATCTTGTTCACCAGAGAACATACGACGAAACTCTAGTTTTTCTAATTGACCAACGAGGCCTTCTACTTCAGCTTGTGCTTCTTCAAAGGTTTCTTCGTCTTCGGCTTCAACGGCTAGTTCTACTAGGCCTTCTGCATCGTCTGCACCACCAACAAGGTTATCAATGGTTTCAACAATCGCTTCAAGATTCGATTTTTCACGGCCCAATGCTTGTGCTTTTTCAGGCTCGTTCCATACTGCTGGGTCTTCTAACTCTGCGTTTACTTCTTCTAAGCGCTCTTGTTTTAGAGCGTAGTCAAAGATACCCCCTAAGCAGCTCAGTGCGTTCGCGAATTTCCTTGATTTGGTTAATCACAGGATTCACTTCAAACATGCTCACTACTCCAAAAAAATTAACGTGTCACGCGGCTAAGAACAACGACGTATCGCTTTTTCTGCCCATAAAAAAGGCGCGTGATTTTTAAACGCGCCATGATAACAGACAATCTGTGCCCTATAAATGGATTTATGCGGGTTGTGCTTGAATTTCTCGCACCAATAATTGCAGTGAGAACTTGCCTCTAAATTCATTTATATCGAGCTGATACGCCAATTTGGCGTATTGTGCAGCTGTATTTGGCCAAGCTTTTACATCAATGTTGAAAGCGATGGCATCAACTAACTGACCAGAGCTGTGTTTTAGCACCAATTTTAGGTGTTTTTCACCGACAATACGCTGCTGAATGAGTTCAAATACGCCTTCAAATACAGGTTCAGGGAATTGCTGACCCCAAGGCCCTGCTTGCTGAAGCAGCTGCGCAAAGTCTAAGTTGAAACAGGTCGCAGGTAATTCGCCGTCGGTCAATAGCACACTCTGTTTATGCTCTTCGGTCAAAATCGCACTAGCAGCATCAGTAAACGCCGTTTTAAAACGTTCAAAGTCACGCTCTAAAATGGTTAAACCTGCAGCCATGGCGTGGCCACCAAACTTCGCGATTAAGTCTGGGTGCTGAGTATTAATTTGCTCAAGTAGGTCGCGCATATGCAAGCCTTCGATAGAGCGACATGAGCCTTTTATTTCACCCTCGTCACCTTGTGCAAAAATAATTGCCGGACGGTGATAACGCTCTTTCAAGCGCCCGGCTAAAATACCAATCACCCCTTGGTGCCAATCGTCTTGATATAAACAGACAACATCAGGCACGCTTTGTTGTGCCGATACCAAGCGCTCAAGTACAGCTTGCGCTTCTTGCTGCATGCCCGCTTCAATTTCACGGCGTTCATGGTTAAGTGCGTCAAGCTCGCCCGCTATGCGTCTTGCTTGATTGATGTCTTTCGATAACAAACAGGCGATACCTAAACTCATATCATCCAGTCGGCCCGCAGCATTTAGACGCGGCGCCAGTGCAAAACCAAAGTCACTGGCAGATAAACGCGCTGCGTTGCGCTTTGCCACTTCAATCAGTGCGGTGATCCCCGGTCGTGTTTTACCACTACGAATACGTGCTAGACCCTGATAAACCAATGTGCGGTTATTAGCATCGAGTGCCACAACGTCAGCAACCGTGCCTAGTGCAACAATATCGAGTAACTCTGCTAAATTTGGTTCAGGTTGTTGTTGAGTCACAAAATATTGCAGCTCGCGAAGACTATGACGCAGCGCCACCAGCAAGTAAAACGCTACACCCACACCCGCAATGCTTTTTGAAGGGAAGTTACAACTATGCTGATTTGGATTAACGATGGCATCGGCATTAGGCAGTTGCTCACCTTGCAAGTGGTGGTCTGTGATAAGCACTTTAATACCGGCATTTTTAACAATCTCAACGCCACTGATACAAGAAATACCATTATCTACAGTGATCACGAGATCTGGCGCGATGGTAACAATTTGCTCTGCCAGCGCAGGGCTTAAGCCATAACCCAAACTAAAGCGGTCTGGCACAAGATAATCGACATGCTGGAAACCGAATAACGCTAACCCTTCCATCAGTACTGAGGTACTGGTTGCGCCATCAGCATCAAAATCACCAACGATTAAAACTTTACTTTGCTGTTGCAATGCTTCGACTAACAAAGCACAGGCCTTATCCATATCTTTGAATAAGTTGAAATTTAATAGGGTGCTAGCACGATTATCTAGCTCAACAGGGTCGCTTACACCGCGAGCGGCATAGATTTGTTTAATTACAGGATGAAGATGCGCAGGAAGATGACTGTCATCCACGCGCTCACGTGTTGCTATCACGGTTTGCATTTATTCTTTTACCCTTATACCTGCTCTCAATAATACTGAATTAAGAGGATAAGCATTACAACGTTAAAACAGAGGTTTAACAGACAACAAAAAAAGGCCCTTAGGCCTTTTTAAGAATACGGTGATTATAGCGAATTTTATCGCTTATGACTTCTTACCGTCTAGCGCTTGTGCCAGTGCTGCTGCAGGTTGGTAGCCAGGAATAATCGAACCATCTTCTAGAATGATTGCTGGCGTACCAGAAATGCCAAAGCTCTGACCTAACTGGTAGTGCTCAGCCACAGGTGCAGAACAATTTTTAACTTCTGCCACTTCTTCACCCGCTTTTGCCTCTGTTAATGCTTTGGCTGCATCTTCAGCACACCACACATTCATTAAGTCTTTGTAACCTTTACCGCGTAAGCCACCACGAGGGAATGCAAGGTACTTAACTGTGATACCCGCATTTAGATAATCATCTAATTCACGGTGTAATTTACGGCAGTAACCACACGTGATATCTGTAAATACTGTAATTTGATGCTTTTCGTTTTCAGCTTTATAAACGATCATTGAGTCTTCGTACTCAGTTACGCCGTCTTTACGAACACCACTTAGAGCTGATTCAGTTAAGTTTTCACGATTCTCAACATCGATCATCGTACCTTGAACCAGGTAACGACCATCTGGGCTTACGTAAAATACGCCTTTGTCTGTTAAAACCGTATTTAAGCCAGCGACTGGGCTATCTTGAATTGCTTTAACTGTTAAGCCTAAGTTATTTAACTGAGTTTCGATTGGGCTTACTGTTGTTTCTACTGCGTCAGCTAAAGGAGCAGTCACTTGCTCAGCCATTGCGCCTGTAGATAACGCCATTGCTGCAGCTAAAATTAACTTTTTCATTCTGTTCTCATAAATTTCGTTGCTACCCAGTATGACCGGATAAATTCAAAAAAATTCCATCACGCACGAGGATGATGTTCTTGATGCAGCGATTTCAATCTTTCACTCGCTACATGAGTATAAATTTGTGTCGTCGATAAGTCGCTGTGGCCTAACATCATTTGCACGACTCGTAAGTCAGCACCATGATTCAACAAATGTGTTGCAAAGGCATGACGTAACGTATGTGGCGATAATGGCGACGTTATGTTTGCCAAAATAGCATAGTGTTTGATTCTATGCCAAAAAGTTTGACGAGTCATACCTATGCCACGTTTTGATGGGAAAACAAAGTCAGTGGCATGCTTAATCATTAAAGCACGACCTTGCTGTATAAATAGCTCTATCCAGTGCTGCGCTTCTTCTCCCATCGGCACCATGCGCTCTTTACCACCTTTACCACGCACTAACACCACAGCTTGGCGCAAATTAATTTGTTCCATACGTAAGCCCACCAGCTCAGTGACACGTAAACCTGTTGCATATAAAAGCTCTAACATGGCTTTGTCTCTAAGCCCCATTGGGTCTTCAACATTAGGCGCATCAAGTAAGGCTTCAACTTCGTTTTCGGTGAGTGTTTTCGGAATTGCCTGACCAGTCTTTGGCAGAGCAATATTGACCATAGGTGACGCTGAAATTTTTTGCGCTTTCACCCAGTGCAAATAAAAACGCTTTAACGCACTGATTGCTCTGGCGGTGCTACGAGGCTTTAAACCCAAATCGACTCGGTGCGCCAAGTATTGCTCAATATCTTGTTGCGTTACTTCAAGTAGATTCTCTCTGCCTTGTTCTGCTTTCATAAAAGCATCGCACTTTTCTAAATCGGTGCGATAAGCAGCTAAGGTATTTTCACTCAAGCCATGCTCAAGAAAAAGCACATCGATAAATGCTTCTATCACATCTTCTTGCTCGGTTATGTCATTTTCAAAATCTGCTAAATCGCTCACTGGTCGCCTGTATCAATTTAAAGTGTCATCAGGTAAAATTTGTCCCATCATATCAGCCTTATAAGAAGTGATAAACCGCATGCAAATTGGCTTATTCTATGGTTCAACCACCTGTTACACCGAAATGGCCGCTGAAAAAATTCAAGACATCATCGGCAAAGACACCCTGTCTATGTTCAACATTAGAGATGTGAACTTAAAAGACGCTGAAAATTTCGATTTTTTAATCTTCGGCATTTCGACATGGGACTTTGGTGAACTACAAGAAGATTGGGAATCAATCTGGGACGACATCGAAAACGTCAACCTAGCAGGTAAAACCATCGCGCTATTCGGTATGGGCGATCAGCAGGGTTATGGCCAGTGGTTCCAAGACGCCCTAGGCATGCTACACGATAAAATCGCACCACAGGGTGTGACCTTTTTAGGCTATTGGCCAAATAACGATGAATATGAGTTTGAAGCCTCAAAAGCACTCACCGAAGATAAGTCGCACTTTGTTGGCTTGGCTTTAGATGAAGACAGCCAGTACGAAAAAAGTGAAGAACGCATTGCTACTTGGGTTGAGCAAGTACTTACTGAGTATAGTGAGACTTTGTAACTTTCTTTTTAAAGAGCTTGAATAACATCAAGCTCTAAACCTCATATCAACAGAATATTTCATATTCATTTCAAAAAAAGTTGAAAAAACATACGATTGCTTCAGAATACTTTCGAACCTTAATTAGGGTCAAGGAAGGAAAATAATGCAATTACACTTTTTCAAAACAAAAAATACGCTCGTTCGTTTTAGCTACTTAAGAAACAGATAGTCACTGACGCCATTTAGCCAGGTTTAACTTGCTTAAACCTATGTCGTTCCATTATCTCACTCTTAATAAGCAAACTATGCAAAAACATATTCAAACAAAAAAAATCAGTTTACTTTTAATCGAAATAAAGTGCTTCTCTTAGTAGTAATCATTTTTACGATAATAGTGACTTTCCTATTTAATACTCAAAATTATGAAGCGCACTTAACACCTATTGAAGTAAGAACCGACTCTAAAAGCTCAGTAATAAAAGGCTTAGGTACCATTAAACCGCTCAGTCTGAAACTTATATCCAGCCCTGTCGATGCCACCATCAGTGAGCTGCATATTCGCGAAGGGCAAGGGGTAAAAACCGGCGAAGTGCTAGCCAAGCTCGAAAACTTTGAGCTTGAAGAGCAATTACAAAATGCTGAGTATCAAATCTCGGTATTAGATTCGAAGTTAAACATAGAAAAAAGTGACCTTGAAATATCGCGCTCTAAATTGCACACTGAGCTCCTTAGGGCCAAAACCGCCTTTGCACAGCTCAAACTAGAACTCGATGCCAACAAAAAACTTCAAGAACAAGGCATTGTGTCGCTGATTAATTATCAAAAAGCTGAACTGTCTTATCAGCAAGCAAAATTAGACATTACTGCACGAGAGCAAGAACTGACTTTATTTGATAAAAGCTATCAACACCGCCTCGCAGCCCTAGAAGTCGACCGCTCAATCGCCGCTAAAAAACTCAGTTTTTTACGCGCCCAAAAACAAAGGCTCACAATAACCGCCACACAAGATACCACGGTAGCCAAAGTCTATGGTCACCTGGGTAATAACTTTAGGCAAGGTGCGCCCTTGTTCGAAATCATAGAGGGCAGAGAGTTTTTGGCTGAGGTGCAAGTGCCTCAATATAGCGCCAATAAAATTTCGACCGATTTTACTGCAACCATACATACCCCCAACGGGCAATTAGCGGCAAAAGTTGATTATGTCGACACAGTAGTTAGAAATGGCGCTTCTACGGTGATTTTAAACCTAGTAGACGCAGCCCCCTCTTGGCTAAAACCAGAACAATCTATTGAAGCTGAGATCCAGCTTGAGCGCTCAGCACAACAAAATCAACTTAAGTATTTAGAGACACCGGCACAGTTTAACCCGCAACATGAATGGGTTGTCTACGAAATCCGCCCCAATGGTGATGCACACCGCGTAAGTAAAGTCACAGTTGATAGCAACAGCCCAACAAGAGTCTCACTGCCCAATTCGTTTAGTGGTAATTACGCATTACTGATACCCGCTGACTTTAACCAACCAATAATAAAAAATGTTTTATGAGTGATACACACCTATTAGCGCTAGATCAGGTTTCGTTTAGCTATAACGCCCAAGAAACCATTTTAAAGCAGATTAACTTTACTTTAGATAAAGGCGACTATACTGCTGTTGTGGGTACTTCAGGCAGCGGCAAAAGTACTCTGTTGTCAATTTTAGGGCTGCTTAATCAACCCACCCAAGGGCGTTACTTAGTAATGGGTCATGACAGTGCCCAATTGACTAACGACTCTATTGCACAACTCAAAACCTATGAAATTGGCTTTATTTATCAAAACTTCAATTTACTCAACCACATGAAAGTGATGGATAATGTTGCCCTGCCACTGACCTATAACAAACACGTTAACCGCAAACAGTATCAAGAAAAGGTCCTCGACGCGCTCAGTATAGTGGGCATGGAAAGCTTTTTACATCGATACCCCAATGAGCTATCTGGTGGTCAGCAGCAACGTATAGCTATAGCCAGAGCCTTGGTAAATAACCCGTCGGTATTACTCGCCGACGAACCAACTGGGAATCTAGATTCTAAAAATAGTGAGATCATTTATGACCTCTTCGCACGCTTGAATCAAGCTGGTAAAACCATTTGTTTGATCACCCACGACCAAGCTCACGCACAGTTGGCAAATACACTATGGCATATAAATGATGGGGTGATTGCACAACATGCATAATCAGCAAGCCATTGATTACGCCATAAATTGGCTCAAGTATTTAAAAAACCAACCAAAACTTTGGTTAGTTAGTCTACTTGTTGCAATACCCCTATCATCAATTATGGCTTTATATAGCTATAAGCAAGCCTATGTATCACCAAGCTTTGCTGGTATCAGTGCCACCAATGGCATTGCGCAGGTTTATATTACCGGTGAAGGTACACACTCACCGTTAGACACCAGCATACTTGAAGAGTTGAAGCGATCCGCCCCGAATATTTACCCCGGTGCCGAAAAACAATTACCTTTAAAAGCCATGCTCAGTGTTGGGCAACCTCAGCCTATAGACATGAATGTGAGCTTTTTTAGCGGGGGTTTTCAACAATTAGGCTTATCCGCTTTTCAAGGCAGTTTTGAGCAAATGGAGTTTCCAAGTGCCGGCAGTGAAGTCGTCGGTGCTATCAGTTATCAATTTTGGCTGACCCATTTCAAAAAACAAAACCCACTCAACCAAGCTATTTCGATCAATGGGGTGATGATTAAAATCGTCGCGGTTTTACCTCCTGAATTCCGCTCTTTGAGAAAAAACACGCAAACAGACATTGTTATTCCTTATGCTTTTAAGCAAAACATCACTGGCAGCAGCTCCTTTACCCCCGACACGTTAACCTACTTAATGGGCGTAGACACGACGCGTGCGCAACAGCTACTCGATAATGCAAAACCGAGTTTAATTGAAAACTTTTTTATTTTTGACGATAACAATCTGGAGGCTATTTCAGCGTTTGGGTTAACTCCGAGTGACTACCTAATAACCACACAGCGAGTGTTAATGCTGACCTTAGTGTTTGTGACATTGTTATTATTTTGCATTATCGCATTTTGTGGTTACGTGATTGGTGAGCTTTATAAAAAACAAAAAGAGTATCTTGTTAGAACCATGAGCGGTGCCAATAAACGAGATATACGCGTACAAAAGCTCATCGAAGAAAGTTTATTGGCGCTGTTTGTCACCTCGCTTGTTATGGTGTTACAGCCTGTAGCGCATTTTATGATTTTTGATTTTTTTAATGCCAAGCAAGGCCATTTACCAATTTCACAACTTATTTTATTTTACGCGCTGTTGGCCAGTTGTCACTTTGCACTGTTAAGAGCCCTGACACTCACCCAAGAAAACACAGTGAAAACTTCATTAGGTAGAAGCAGTTCACTGACTTTGAGTGAAAGAATACAAGCCTATGGGTTACTTAGCTTTTTAATGTGTACAACTTTAGCCGCACTAGTCATTGCCAGCTCGGCGCTCAACCGGCAAGTTGCTTTAAGCAAGGTCAGTTATGGCTTTAAACCAGAAAACATTCAATATTTTGAACTTAAAATTGATAACAACAACCAAAACACTTTTTATGCGAACGATCAACACCGTCAATTGCTCTTTGAGTTGAAAAAAATTCCAAATCTAAATCATGTTGCACTGTCTTTCACTATTCCCCTACTTGATAGGAGCACTTTTTCGCAGTGGTATACCAGCTCAAGCAAGGCCATTGGCGACACACAGCAAACTGAAACCGCCTCTATAGCCGTTACACCCGATTATTTTGTTGTGCTGGGCACAAAACTCATTATTGGCAACACTTTCACAGAAACCGACTATACAAAAGTCATTGTAAATCAGACCCTTTGGAAAAAGTACTTTAAAGACCAATCGCTTAGTAACGCCCACTTAGTTAGAGTTGATACAAGTGGTCATTCTAGAAAGTATCAAGTCATCGGGGTGGTTGAAGACATCAAATACCAAGGCCCTGATAACACACCAACGCCTGTTGTCTACGAGCCTAAAGTCGCCTTAGCGGGTAGCGCAATCATCATAGTTAAAAACGAAACAGGTTTATTTGATAAGTCAATCATACAGCAGAGTGTCAAAAGCATTAGCCAAAAATATGATATTGGCTCAACGTGGCAGTTAGAAAACTTGGTAAATGAAGAGCAAAAACCACGCTGGACCATCACAGTGCTTACCCTGATTGTCGCCATCACGCTGTTACTCGCTTCAGTCTTATTCAGTGCGTCTTTGGTGTCGCAATTAATACAAAAGCTGGCATTAGAATTAAGCCTTAGACACAGTATGGGCGCCCGCTTTATATCGCTTTTCATGCAACTGTACTTACCCTTTTTTATCCCTTTCTTCATATTTAGTGCTGTGATTTTTATCTCACTTCCCTATTTGTCTAAATTTGCTGCTTTTGAGCATTTAACGCATGTGACAACAGGCCAACAAAACACCTTGTTTATCACCTGTTGCTTTAGCCTTATTGCGATAACAAGCGCCATTTTTATGATTAACCTAAAGAAAAACTCAAACAACACATGGCATACGCTTAGTTAAGGAAAAACAATGAAATATTTTACGCTACTGATTTTACTGTTCGCAAATACCGCTTTGGCCAAAAATTACGACATAACATTTCCTGATAAAGTCAAAACAAGCTTAGGCCGAGGTGCTCCTCAAGTTTATATTTTCGACAAAAACCAAACGCTTATTTACAAAGTAAAAAGACAAGACGACAACTTATTAAGTAAATTTAAACTGAAAACACCTTTGGCAGATTCAGACACACTTAAACAAGAATTAGAGTTTTTGATGAAAGAGCCACTGATATTTAATGGTGATGGCTTTACCCTAATTGCAGTTTTACTTGATATTGGTGGTAAATGTCCACCTTGCAAAGCACAAATGGATGTTATTAATAAAATTCAACGCAAATTTAAAGACAGACTGACCGTACATACTTTAACTGTTATACAGAGCAATTTTGCACCTGAGGACTTACCAGAGCGCTATCGTCCAAAGTTAATTGGAAAGCAGAAAACAAAGGAAAAATAATGAAATATCTAGTATTAATCGCTTTACTGAGCATAAATATTGCCGCAGCAAAAGAGTACCAATTCACTCATGAACAAATTGTTGCTAGCCCTATTAATAATTCTGGGCCACAGATTTTCTTATTTGACCAAAGCCAAAAGTTAACTTTTAAGAGTGAACGTTTTAACAGTGCCTTATTAAGTAAGTTTAAACTGAAAGTCGCCTTACCTGATTCAGACACAGTGAAAGAGAACCTACAGGAGTTATTAAATGAGCCGCTCACCTTTAACTCGACAGGCTTTACATTATTCTATGTGACGATTTCACCTGATGTCGGGCCTTGTAAACCTTGCCGCGACCAAGAAGCTTTAATCAAAAAAATAAAAAGTCGCTTTAAAGATAAACTCGAAATACACACTATCACAATTATTCAAAGTGATACCTACAAGGATTAAGTTATGACCTTCATTAAAAAGCTTGGCATGTACCTAGCCATTGCATTAGGCAGTTATTTGATTACTTACACTGCAATGCATTATTTAAAAGCACAGCCAGAGATACAAACGTCAGAAAGGCAGATAACCGATAAGACTTACTGGCAAGTTGAAAACGGCAAAGTGACCGTGTATACCGCAAAGTGGTGTAGCGCTTGTAATGCGTTAAAAGCGTATTTAAAGGCCAATAATATTGCCTACACAAACTTTGATATTGAAGACTCTGAGTTTGCTAACAACAAATTAAAAGAGCACGATATCAGGCAGATCCCTGTTATTTTAATCAACGACAAAATGCTTTTAGGTTTTAATCAGTTGAAACTAGAGGCTGAGTTAAAAAACCTATAACTGTTTTTAGAAATAGTGAAGGTTATCAATCACGGAAAAAACATAAAATATTATACCCACCTTTAAAGATTGCATCGGTAGCAGCGACTTCATATCGCGTTTAGGCAGCATATCAATGACCCGACGTAAAGTCGGTTCTACCGAGTTTAGCCTAATGTAAAGAATTAAAAATTTAGAGCTTAAGATCTATTCCGGTTGCAGCGATTTCATATCGCGTTTGGTCATATATCAATGACCCGACGTGAAGTCGGTGCTACCGAGTTTTCGTCTAATGCAATGCATTGAAATCAGGAGCTTTATCGGCTGCTTCGGTAGCAGCGATTTCATATCGCGTTTAGGCTGCGTATCAATGACCCGACGTAAAGTCGGTGCTACCGAGTTTCATCTTATTCAAAACATCAAAAACCAGAGCTTCATTGTTTGAACCGGTAGCAGCGATTTCATATCGCGTTTGAGCTGCATATAAATGACCCGACGTAATGTCGGTGCTACCGAGTTTAGCCTAATGTAAAGAATTAAAAATTTAGAGCTTAAGATCTATTCCGGTTGCAGCGATTTCATATCGCGTTTAGGCAACATACCAATGACCCGACTTAAAGTCGGTGCTACCGAAAAAGACTTAACACCAAATTTCAGGCATAAAAAAACCCTAACCAAACGGTTAGGGTTATATAAAAAGTGGTACCAGTGGGCGGACTTGAACCGCCACGCCCGAAGGCAACGGATTTTGAATCCGTCATGTCTACCAATTCCATCACACTGGCATAATTTTTCTTTGATCTTCTAACTAAGAGAAAATAAAGAAAAACCACTTTGAGCTCAGGCTTTTTTTCTATGCCCTCATCTCTGTGCAAAACACTATACAAACATCCCCTAGTGGGAGCAAGCAATTTTTTTATTGCTTCATTTAACTGCTGATATTTTAATCGCTTAACTTTTATAAACAGCAGTTTCGCCATTTTCATTGGCTTTGTGTAAAATAGCTGCATTATTTTCTTATTTTAAGTGTTGGCTAAGATGTCTGAATTTCCTCGCGCTGGATTAATGCGCCGACTTGCTTCTTTGATGTATGACGGTTTAGTCGTGATCGCGTTTGCTATGCTAACTACCGTGGCTTATCTGCTCATTATTCAGGGCTTCATTTCACTAGGTATGATTTCATTAGGCGATCATGAAGATGTGTCTGCACTGATTCAATCCACTCCTCTGCTATACGGTCTTCGTAGTGTATTGTTAGTTTTAGTTAGTATGATTTTTTTCAGCTACTTCTGGACTAAAAGCGGTCAAACCATTGGTATGCGAGCATGGCGTTTAAAAGTTCAAACCCCTGATGGTCAACTGCTATCTTGGCCGAAAGCCATGGCGCGTAGTTTATTCGCATTATTAGGCTTAGGTAATTTACTGGTACTCGTCGACTTTAAACAAAAGCGTGCGCTACAAGATATGATCTGTGGCACAGAAGTATTATTACTGAGCAAAGAAGAAAACAAGCGTGTCTATAACAGCTTAGATTAGAACTATACCCAAACTTCCTCAAGATGCATGATTCAGAGCGCTGCCTTCTGTTCTAGTTCAAGGAAAAGAACGCAGCGTAATGACGAGTCCTTTCCAAGTTCTTTGACGATGAAATAGGACTGAAAGCACGCTCCCTTGGGCGAGTTTGATTGGCTTCCATACTGCGCTATCAATTTTCGATTTAGAACCACTAGACCTTCAAATCGATGCCTTGTCTGACAGCCAATCAATTCTCGCTGAACCTCGTATCTTGAGGTGGTTTGGGTATAAAAATAACAGCAACAAAAAAGGCTTCAAATCTGAAGCCTTTTTTGATGTTAAGCCAAATATAATACAGTTGCTTAACTGCCTTTAACTTGTAAGTTAAGAAACTCTGCTAACTTTTCAGGCTGCTGAGCCAGGCCAGCCAATTCCATTGCAAGTTGCGATACCGCTTTGTTTTCGTTTAGTTGCATTGAAATATTTAAGCTATTTAAGCCATTTACAAAGTTCATTAATTCAGACTTTGAATCTTCAGCAAGCGGCAGCATATCTACTTGCATCTGTGCTTGTTGCACAAACGTCAGTTTATCTAATTGAACCGCAGACAGTTGCTTCTCAACAACAGTATCGAACTGACCTTTGTTATTAAACGTAAAGTTGAATGATTGCGGTTGCAGCTCTTGCATTGCCATCATCATTTTACTTTGAAGTTGCAGCTCTTGCTCCATAGTCAGTGGACTTTGAGATTGCAGCTTTTGCGACTCTAGAGACACTTCCATAAATGACTTAGAGTTACCTAATGAGAAGGCCATATCCATAGAGGCAACTTCACCAGCAACAAAGCCAATGTCGAAGTCGCTTTTACCGCTGGCTTCGTCATACTTTAAGCTTGAAGTAATGTCATAACTTGCATTTAATAACTCTGACGGTGCCGTTTGCTGTGCTTGCTCAATGAGTGGCTGCGCAAAACGTAAACCTTGTAAGTCCATTGATGTGTATGGACTAATCTTGTCAGTTTCATAACCTTCAATGATGATTTGGTTAATCACAGCAAGGTCTTCACCTTCTGGGCCTTTAAACTGAATGTCTTTGAGACTGACTTCTTGGCTAAGCAATGAGTAATTTGCTTCTTTGTAATCAACAGAAAAGCCAGATGTTTCTTCAAAAACAGAGATCTGCTTAGCAATCTCGTTATTTAGTTTTTCATTGGCTTTGTATTGAGTTACACCGTAACCCGCTGCTATTGTGCCAATAACAGCAATCGCGATAAGCGGTTTTTTCATGTTTTAACTTCCTGATTAAAATAACGCGTCCAGGGCTTCGCTTAGACTGTTCACGCCTATAACTTCCATCCCTTCAATAAGCTCCTTCGGCTTATTGGCGTTTGGTACAATAGCACGTTTAAAACCATGTTTCGCGGCCTCTCTTAATCTTTCTTGACCACTTGGCACAGGACGAATCTCGCCACCTAGTCCAACTTCGCCAAAAACCACCAGTTGTCTATCGAGTGAGAAGTTCTTAAAACTCGATACCAGCGCGGTGATCAAAGCCAAGTCAGCACTGGTTTCAGACACTTTAACGCCACCGACCACATTAACAAACACATCCTGATCAGAAACTTGCAAACCGCCATGACGGTGCAATACAGCTAATAACATCGCTAAACGGTTTTGCTCTAAACCAACGGTAACACGGCGCGGGTTGGCTAGCTGGGAATAATCAACCAAGGCTTGTACTTCAACAAGTAGCGGGCGTGTGCCCTCCCAAATAACCATAACCAAAGAACCCGGTGTTTGCTCTTCACCCCGGTTCAAGAAAATAGCCGATGGGTTAGATACTTCTTTTAGACCTTGCCCTGTCATAGCAAACACGCCTAATTCATTCACTGCACCAAACCGGTTTTTATTACCGCGTAATGTTCTAAAACGGCTGTCACTACTGCCTTCTAATAAAATAGAACAATCAATACAGTGCTCTAATACTTTAGGGCCCGCCAAAGTGCCGTCTTTGGTTACATGACCTACCATAATAATGGCGACTTGATTCTGTTTCGCAAAACGCGTCAAGTAGGCGGCACTTTCACGAACTTGAGAGACACTGCCCGGTGCCGATTGCACATCGCTCATATGCATCACCTGAATTGAGTCAATCACCATGATGCTCGGCTTTTCTTGTAAAGCCAGTTGGCAAATTGTCTCAACATTGGTTTCTGCAAGGGTTTTCAATTTGTTAGTTGGTAGCCCTAAGCGGTGGGCACGCATGGCAACTTGTTGCAGTGACTCTTCACCAGTGACGTACAAAGTATTCATCGACTCGGCAAGTAAACACATGGTTTGCAGTAAAACGGTACTTTTACCTGCACCCGGTGAACCACCGATCAAAATTGCACTGCCGGGAACAACGCCACCGCCAAGCACACGATCAAACTCTTTAAAGCCAGTCGAAAAACGCGGTAAGCTCTCAAGGTTTACTTCATCAAGGGTCTGCACCTTAGCATCAACCATGCCCGCATAGCCTGCCATCGCTGAGCTGCGAGGTGCTGACTTAACACTGGGCACCCTAAATTCAGTGACGGTATTCCAAGCTTTACATTCTGAGCATTGACCCTGCCATCTGGCAAATTCGGCACCACACTCACTACATACAAATGCTGTTTTTTTCTTTCCCATACTAAGGCACACTTTTTGCTTTAAAATTCACTGAGTAAAATTATATTCAGTTTTGTCATATAAATCTGGCACTTTACTCATTTATTGCTCAAGAATAAGTTAACTATGTCTAATTATTGTCATAGTATTAACTAAGAAATCTAAAAGAAAAATTAATGCCGGTATTTGTACGATTACAAAACACGGTAAGTAAAATGGTTTTATATGGCTGAAGATAAGCTGCAACAATATCAACCTTTGATAGAAGAACTCAAGCAACAGTTAGGCTCGCCTGGCTTTGATGGGCTCTTTGCGCAAAAAACAGCCCACCTGTCTAAGCCAGATCAGTTTTTGATCAAAATGGAGATGTCTCGCCTCTCCCAACCTATCGCACGGTTTATCGATTTACGCGGGCAGGTTTCTGGTGAAGTAAAACCTTATATTCATGATGGTAAGCAGCACTTTATGGACGACTTAGCCATCGCAGTGTTTGAGCAAGAAATTGCCAAGCATGGGCAATACACGCTGGCTGTCTATGAAGCTGTCATGAATACCGATAATAACTTTAGAGTCATGCAAAAACGCGCACAACAGCAAGCGCAAGATGATGCTGACACACCAGCACTCACACTCACTCATGGGGCAAAGTTAATCAAGTTTGCTTCTTATGAAAGCCGTATCGAAGAGCGAATGAATTATTCGATCAAGATCACGGTTGAAGTATCTAAGAAAAGTATTATTTCTGCTAATACGTCAGATATTTCATTAAGTGGTGCAAAGATCAAAGTACATTCGAAAGCCGCGTTTGAGAAAGGCCAATTACTGAGTATTCGACTAGTAGGGCTTGAACAAGATTTTGAGCTAGGTCTTAAAGGTGGTATTCAATATGAAGTCGTTGCTGTTGAGCCTGTAAATAATGAATATCAATTTGTGCGTTTAAAGCGTACCTTTGTTGAAAATAATCAAGGCTTTGATGAGTTCTTAAATAGTTTCATACACGGTAACAAGCGCCGATATAAAATTAATTTAGATAACACCATGGATGCGGTCGTGTGCAAAGGCTATGAACAATACTACTTGCCACGAGTCAGCTCACTGTTTGTTTTTCTCAGCAAGGTCAAAGACAAACTCACACTCCCTTCAATGGTGCTGACCAACGAAAACAATGCTTTCATTCATTATTACTTTGAAGATGAAAGAAAAAAATCGTGTTTGTATAGTATTTTTAATCAAAAGCGACTGGCCTATTTAAATAGCCTTCATAGCCCAGTAAAAGAAGCGGTTTTGTATACCTTTACTCACTCAAACGGCGGTAAAATTTACTATTATTCGGCCTTTGATTTCGAATTAAAGCAAGAGCCCAGTCTTAACCCGTTATTCTTTGGGTTTGGTGCACAAAAAGACAGCTGGCGCGCTTTTAAAGTACAGATCATGCCTAGCTACCATGAAGATGCTTTTATTCCGCTGTCACTGCCTGCTAGTGCCGGAAAGTCGCTCGAAAAACTGAATAAAAGGCCAACCCCTCGCGTTCAGGGCTTTATTCAAGACGTACAAAACTTGATGCTATTGACTGATATTACTGATCCGCGTCGCACCGCAGAATATAAAAAGCATCAATTTGATGCTGGGCAAGTCAATTTACTCAAACACTTTGGCCATGGTAAGTCATCCACTCCGCCAGCATTAGAAGTTGTAGCGCTAGAGTATGTAAACCTTCGCGCGCATAAACGCTATCTGTATAAAACAGGCACCATTTTTCATGTTGACAGTCAAACTGTAATTGAAGGTCATACACGTGATTTGTCTGTTATGGGCCTTCAAGTCGAGCTTAATTCGCCCACTGATTCACAAAAAGGTGATTTGGTTTATATCGACTTGCCTGAATTACAAAAAATCACCAAGAAACATGATTTAAAACACTTACGCTATCAAGTCATGGCGATAAGTAAATCAAAAACAATCATCAATTTAAAGGTACATAAAGTATCTGAAAATAAGCACCCTGCCATTGAGTTCTTTACGCAACTCATTGATAAAAATAAAAGCAAGCTGCAAGCCTGTGAGGAGACGCCAAAGATCCCAGGGTTATCGACAGCACTGCGTAATATGATCACTAAGAGTGTATGCCAGTTTCCTTTATACTTACATAAAGAGTCAGCACACTTTAACATTGGTGCTATAGGCCGTGGCCTATACTCTACCAAGCTGCACAAAGCTTTAGAGCACTTCAACCAAAGCGGTGATGAGCAAATAGAAATCGCGCCGGTTTTTCCTGCTAATTTTATTGAAGATGAACTTTCTGAAGCGCTACGTAAACAAACACGACAAGATAAACCGCTAAAATATACCCTATTTATGCGCTTAGACCCAGACAAGAAAACCTTAACTGACGCCGTTAAAAGCCAAATTTTGAGAGATGAAGACTCACTTGATAGCCTGTTTTTATTTATCAAAAAAGCGCTCAGAAAAGAGATCTTATTTGTATTCCAACTACAAGTATCAAAAACAGGCCGCCCAGATACCGACTATTTGGCGAATGAGCTCAAGTATGTAAGTCATTATGCACTTCACAAGGCAAAAGATTTAGAAGAGTCATTGTGGAATGTAGCAGGAGTCTGCGATCTTATCGATATTACCGATGAAGTGATCCCGACACTTGAAGTTGAAGATAACTTAATCGAAAAAATGACAGAAAAAAAGCGACTCTGGTTTGAGTCGCTTCCTATGTAATTATTACTCGCGGTCTGAGTAAGACGTTTTAAGCAACACCACCAAACAGCGTAAGCAATGCTATCAGTGCCAAATAAAACAAAATATTACGCTTAACCAAACGCATCATACAGGTGGCTTCGTAAGTACAGCCCGCGTATTGTTGCTCGATTTGCTCTGCGGCAAGCGCTGTGCTGGTCACGACTTTACGGTTTGGGGTTTTGAAATCTAACGCATATTTCAGCCAACAGCCTGTGCCCTTTGAAAAGTTACCAATGATCAGATAACCAAAACTGGTAATGCGCGCCGGTAACCAGTTCAACCAATAAAGCATGTCGGCTAATACGCTACTGCGTGCAGTAAGAATACTCTCTTCACTTTGCTGGGCATGGTCGAATAAGCTACGCGTCACAGCGTACATCACTGCTCCCGGCGCACCGAACACAACAAACCAAAAAATTACCGCACAGTAATGTCTAAAGTTGACCCAAGCTAGCGTTTGACCAACCCATTCACCGCCTTGTTGATCTTCAGTACGGTGTTGGCCTAACTGAAGTGCATATAACGTTGCGCCTTCACTGTCACCTCGCGTAAGCGCATTTAAATAGCCCTTATACAAAGCGCGCGGTTTAGCACAGCCAAAACAGACAAGTAATAACAGCGCATTTAATGCCAACTCAAAAAGGAAGAAGTCGGCAAAGTCCATCACAAAATACACACCTAAAGCAGGTAATAAAACCCATAGCGCAAATGCAAATGGCGATTTTAATAATGAATTATTCTGCAATAACGACTGACTCATATTGAGATAGCCGTTACTGTAATGATCAATCTGCCAATGTGCATCTCGGGCACCTAGCCGCTCAATGGCCAGCGCTAAAATTATTGAGATCAAAATCATAATTTACTCATTCACTTAACAACTTAAAAAATTTCTGCCAATCAAAAGCTTCTCCAGGATCTGTCTTTCGACCTGGTGCAATATCACAATGCCCAACGATATGACTTGATATAATATCTGGGTATAGCTGCATGATATAACGGGTACAGGCTACCAGAGCAATGTATTGTGCGTCGGTATAAGGCGTTGTATCTGTGCCTTCTAATTCAATGCCAATGCTAAAGTCATTACACCTTTGTCGACCTTTAAACTCCGACACACCTGCATGCCATGCTCGCTTATTAAATGGCACATATTGCAACACTTGCCCATCTCGTCTAATAAAGCAGTGTGCTGACACTTTTAGCCCTTCTAAATCGGTAAAGCTAGGATGTGCTGCGCAATCTATATTACCAGTAAATAGCGCATCTACATGTTCAGTACCAAATACCCCCGCGGGCAAAGAAATATTATGAACCACCAGCAAGTTCACATCTTGCTCATTCGGTCTCTCATCAAAAAAAGTACAAGGCCTTTGCGTCACCCTAAAGCTTGAATGTGGCAAGCAAAACTCTGTGTGTTTCACGGTTAAAACCATTTGCTTCAATAATAAGCTAACCTTAACAAGCTTTATGAAATTTCACTAGCGCGATTGTCTTAAACTCTTGGAAGCAGTAAAATTTAATTCTCGCAAAATGCAATTAGACAACATAAGTGACGCTTAGTATGCAAAACCAACTTCTTACGCCTGCTCTTATTAGTGAATTAGTCACACAAGCTTTAAATGAAGACCTTAACTTTCAATCGGCTGCCGATGGTGATATCACAGCGCAGTTAATACCTGAAGCGCAGCAAGCCAACGCTTATGTGATCACCCGTGAAGACTGTGTATTCTGTGGTAAAGACCTAATTTTAGAGGTATTTAAACAGGTTGATGCGAGCGTTGAAGTTGAAGTGCTCGTCAATGATGGTGATTTTGTTGCAGCGAATAGCCAACTCTTTACCGCTAAAGGCTCAGCCCGTGCCATTTTAACCGCAGAGCGTACTGCCCTGAACTTTGTACAAACGCTTTCAGGCACCGCAACAACCACAGCTCATTATGTAAAAGCACTGACTAACAGTAATACTCAACTCCTTGATACACGTAAAACTGTACCGGGTCTTCGTGCATTACAAAAATATGCCGTGGCTTGTGGTGGCGGTAAAAACCACCGCATTGGATTATTCGATGCGTTCTTAATTAAAGAAAACCACATTGCAGCCTGTGGCGGTATTGCAGCCGCAGTTAAACAAGCCAAATTGAATCACCCAGCTAAACCAGTTGAAGTCGAAGTTGAAAATCTAGACGAGCTACAGCAAGCCATTGAAGCTGGTAGCGACATCATCATGCTAGATAACTTTAGCGTGCCACAAATTCAACAAGCAGTAGAAGTGACAGCACAGCGCGCTAAACTTGAAGTGTCGGGTAATATGACCATAGAAATCTTAGCAGAATACGCGCAAGCGGGTGTCGACTACATTTCAAGTGGTGCACTGACTAAAAATGTACAGAGTATTGACCTATCAATGCGCTTCAATAACACGCAAGTGTAATTGCCTGTAATCTATGATAAGTGCATAAATGTTGACAATTGATTTTAAAGAGAATTTAATGAGCGGGTTTTTATATGCTGGTAACAAATTATTAATTTTTTCCTTGAGATATAAATTAATATAGAACATTGCCAGTATTAAATAATTAGCTCCAGCTCTTAAAATAAGAATTAATTCTTATTTACTCTTGTTAATATCAAGTTTAACAATTAGAGTAGCAAATAATTAAGTTTGTCGTTTATTTAAATACAAAATTGCCGATAACCTAATATTGGTAATTTTAATTAAATAAAAAATCAAAACTTTAATTGAGATGGTGGTAATGCGTTAAGCCATAATTAAAAGGTGATACGTACGCTAACAACCCATGTATGGCGAATTGTTTAAGATATATTTTCAGGCAATCAACAGCCATCATAGTGGTAGCCCCATTAAATGAGTTAGCACTATAAATTTGCAATACAATGGGTGTAAACTTTACCTGTTGGTACAAACTTTATAACTATTTAATAACCTAGCTTACCACGGTGAGTTAGCATTTTTCCTTTAGGAGACACATCATGACGCAAAATCAAAAGGGTTTTACCCTAATCGAATTAATGATTGTAGTTGCAATCATCGGTATTCTAGCTGCAATCGCATTACCGGCTTATCAAGATTACGCTGTACGCGCTAAAGTAAGCGAAGTAATTCTTGCTTCAAGCTCATGTAAAGCAACAGTTACTGAAACTTCTCAGACTGGTTTAAGTGCAGCTCCTACTGCTGCAAACGCAATGAGCAAATTCGGTTGTGAATCAAAAGCTTCGCAGTATGTAGCTTCTGTTGCTGTATCTGAGGCTGGTGTTGTTACTGTTACAGCTCAGAATATCTCAGCACTAGGCACAGCTAACAAGCTTACATTCACTCCATATACTAATGCAGCTAAAACAAACGCAATGACAGCTGCTGGTTTTGATGGTTCTGACGCTGATAATCCAATCACACCTATCGTAGGTTGGACATGCTCTTCAACAGGAGCAACAGGTATCGAAGCTAAGTACCTACCAGCTGATTGCCGATAATATTATTGGCTAAACTCAAAGGGCTGTTTACACAGCCCTTTTTGGTTATTTATGAAAAAAGACAAAAACACTGCAGACAAACTCGACACCTTCGTTTGGACTGGTTTAAGCGCCCGAGGTAAAAAGCTCGAAGGCGAAATGACCGGCACCAGTATTGCCCTTGTTAAAGCTCAGCTTCGTAAACAAGGCATTACCCCTTCTAAAGTAAAACGCAAGCCTAAGCCCTTATTTGGCATTGGTGCCGGTGGTCAAAAGATTACAGCCAAAGACATTGCCATTTTCACTCGACAAATTGCTACCATGTTGACTGCGGGCGTACCGCTTATTCAGTCTTTAGAAATGATTGCATCTGGGGCAAAGAATAAAAGTTTAAGTAAACTCATTGGCGGCATTGCCGATGAAGTTAAAGCAGGTCAGCCGTTGGCAAAATCACTCCGTGCTTACCCACGCTATTTTGATGAGCTCTATTGCGATCTCATTCACTCAGGGGAGCAGTCAGGTGCCCTTGATAAAATTTTTGACCGTGTTGCCGTTTATAAAGAAAAAGCCGAAGCGCTAAAGTCAAAAATTAAAAAAGCCATGTTCTACCCTATTGCGGTAGTTGTGGTCGCACTGATTGTGACTTCTATTCTTCTCATTTTCGTAGTGCCGCAGTTCCAAGATATCTTTAATGGATTTGGGGCTGAACTCCCTGCATTTACCCTATTTGTCATAGGCATCTCCGAGTTTATGCAAGAAGCATGGTGGCTCATCGTTTTAATCATTGGCATCACTTTTTACTCTTATAAAGAAGCTTTGATCCGCTCATCTGCCGTGCGCCATTTCAATGACCGCTTGGTATTACAATTACCCGTTGTCGGTATGATCTTACACAAGGCTGCTGTAGCACGTTATGCTCGTACACTTTCGACCACATTTGCTGCGGGTGTGCCGCTGGTTGACGCCCTCGACTCTGCAGCAGGAGCATCAGGCAATGTCATCTATAAAAATGCCATTACCGAAATCAAAGCCGAGGTTAGTTCAGGTAACCAAATGAACTGGGCGATGCGCAATTCAAAACTCTTTCCAGATATGGTGGTACAGATGGTCTCTATCGGTGAAGAGTCGGGCTCACTCGATGGCATGTTAGAGAAAGTAGCCAATATTTATGAACAAGAAGTCGACGATGCCGTTGATGGCCTATCAAGCCTACTAGAGCCGTTAATCATGAGTGTGCTTGCTGTGCTTGTTGGTGGCCTTATTATTGCCATGTATTTGCCTATCTTCCAACTGGGCTCTGTGGTTTAAGCCCTGTTTTCTACCTTTTAGAAAGTGACGTTTTAATGCAAGAAGTAGTTTATTTAATGCAAAGCCAGCAGTGGTTTTTTCTATTGACCGTTGGTTTAGTGAGTTTGTGTATCGGCAGCTTTTTAAATGTGGTGATTTACCGTCTGCCAATTATGATGCAACGTGAGTGGCAGCAAGAGTGCCGTATTTCACTGGCCGATGAACTGTCAAACTCAAGTAAAAAAGCTAAATTAAGCAACGACACTTTCAACCTGATTAAACCTAACTCGACTTGCCCACACTGCAAAACCCCAATTAAAGCCTGGCATAATATTCCCTTGTTGGGCTGGCTGATATTAAATGGCAAATGCGCCAGTTGCGCAGCAAAAATCTCAATTCGTTATCCACTAGTAGAGTTAGGTACTGTCCTTGCCTCTCTTTGGATTGCATTGCAGTTTGGCGCAACTGAACTTGGCTTGCTTTATATTTTTATCACCTGGGTTCTCGTAGCGCTTATTTTTATCGATATCGATCACATGTTATTACCCGACCAACTCACGCTGCCTTTAGTTTGGCTAGCGTTAATTGCTAGTGTTTTGGGCTATACCCTTCCACCCAGCGAAGCCATTGTCGGTGCTGCGGTAGGCTACTTAAGTTTATGGACGGTGTTTTGGGCATTTAAGTTACTCACAGGCAAAGAAGGCATGGGGTATGGTGATTTTAAGCTGTTAGCTATTTTTGGCGCACTATTAGGTTGGCAGGCCATTTTGACCATAGTTTTACTCTCAAGCGTTGTGGGCGCCATCATTGGCAGCATTCAATTAGCTGTGCAAGGTAAAGAGCACAGTACGCCTATTCCATTTGGGCCGTATTTGGCCATAGCGGGTTGGCTAGCAATGCTGTATGGCACCGAGATTCAAACTTGGTACTTTTCTCTTTTAGGCTAATTCAGCCCGTTTTTCAGGTAAACAAGTATGAGTAACTGGATTTTAGGACTCACAGGAGGCATAGGCGCAGGTAAAACGCTCGTGTCTAATCACCTTGCTTCTCTGGGTATTGAAATTGTTGATGCCGATGTCATTGCCCGAGATGTCGTAGCAATTGGCAGCGATGGGCTAAACGCCATCAAGCAGCACTTTGGTAGCGCTATTTTGTTAGACGATGGTTCACTCAACCGAGCTAAGCTGCGTGACATTATTTTTGCCGATTCAGAACAAAAAAACTGGTTGAATAATTTGCTACACCCACTTATCCGTCAAAATATTACAGAGCAGCTAAACAACGCCAAAAGTCCTTACGTGGTGTTAAGTGCCCCCCTACTTTACGAAAACAAACTTGATGCGCTCTGCAACCACACTTTACTGGTGGATGTGCCTGTCGAGGTGCAACTGACACGCACAGCAAACAGAGATTCAGTCAGCACTGAGCAAGTAAAGAACATTATTGCTGCACAAATGTCTCGCGAAGATAAGCGACAAAAGGCCGATTCAATTCTTGATAACCATCGTGACATTGATTCAGTGCTTGCTGACGTTGAAGCTCTACATCACGCTTTTTTACAACACGCTGAAATAAGTAAATAGCTTAATTGGTCTTTATTATTCGGCAGCTCGTACTGAGCATTCATTAAGCACTAATGTAATACTTTGAGTTAGGTCTATTTTTTGCTTTGATATTTTTTGCTAAGCTAAACTAAGTTCAAGTCGTCATAGAGGCATTATGGAACATCACTCTCCCCTTTTACGGAAATTTATTACACTCGGTCGTGTAACCGCAGAGCAATTAAAGTTAAAGCAGGCTGAAGCTCAATCAACGGCAGAGCTTATCTGTTTATGTAGTGGGATGACAGGTCAAGAGCTGGCAGAACAATGCCTAGATCTCTTTAGAATACCAATGTTTGACCTTAGTGATTTTGATGTTGAACAGCTACCAAAAGAGCTTATTAAAGAAAAGCTGATCCGCCAACACCATTTACTGCCTTTAGTCAAAAAAGGCCGCAAGCTGTATATCGCCACCTCTGACCCCACTGATTACGGTGCATTTGAAAACTTCGAATTTAGCACCGGTTTACAATGTGAAGTGGTGGTAGTTGATTACAAGCAGTTAGAGCAAAAAATAGATCAACTATTCGATGCCAATGGCGGCCTATCCATGAGTGAGGATGACTTTAAAGAATTCTCAGGCATGGATGTTGAAGACACTCAACAGCAGCAAGATACCAACGATGAAAAAGACAAAGATGATGCCCCTATCATTGTCTACATCAATAAGATTTTAATGGATGCCATTAAAAAAGGCGCGTCAGATTTACACTTTGAGCCATACGAACATAAATACCGTATTCGCTTTCGTATCGATGGCATGTTACATGAAATGGCAAGCCCACCAACCAGTTTATCAACGCGTTTGTCAGCCCGTATCAAGGTTATGTCTCGCTTGGACATCGCCGAAAAGCGTAAACCACAAGATGGTCGTATTAAATTAAAGATCTCAGATCGTAAAAGTATCGATTTTCGTGTCAGTACCCTGCCCACTTTATGGGGTGAGAAAATCGTAATGCGTATTCTTGACTCATCAAGCGCCATGTTAGGCATTGATGTGCTGGGTTACGAGCCTGAGCAAAAGGCACTCTACATGGATGCGCTGGCGCAGCCACAAGGCATGATCTTAGTAACTGGCCCAACAGGTTCTGGTAAAACAGTATCACTTTATACGGGTTTAAATATTCTTAATAAACCAGAGCGCAATATCAGTACTGCGGAAGATCCGGTTGAAATTAATCTTGAAGGGATCAACCAAGTTCAGATCAATCCAAAAGCAGAGATGACTTTTGCCAATGCGCTTAAAGCCTTTTTACGTCAAGATCCCGATGTGGTGATGGTTGGTGAGATCCGTGACTTAGAAACCGCTGAAATCTCTATTAAGGCTGCTCAAACTGGTCACTTGGTAATGAGTACGCTACACACCAACTCAGCACCTGAAACCTTAACCCGTCTATTAAATATGGGTGTACCCGCTTATAACGTAGCAAGCTCTATTAGCTTGATCATCGCACAGCGTCTAGCGCGTCGTTTATGCCCTAAATGTAAAACACCTGAAACCTTGCCTGAAGAAGAGCTCAATCGCCAAGGTTTTGTCAAAGCGGGGATCAACGACATAACACTATACAAAGCCAATGGCTGTGATCACTGTACCGAAGGCTACAAAGGCCGTGTCGGTGTGTATGAAGTAGTGAAGATCACGCCTGAAATCGCACAAGTTATTATGGAAGGTGGTAACTCGATTCAAATCGCTGAAATGGCGGCAAAGGCAGGGTTTGCTAATTTACGTATTTCAGGTCTGAAAAAAGCCGCAGCAGGCGTCACTTCTCTTGCAGAAATAAATCGAGTAACCAGTTACTAAATTAAAGGTACTTTAGCCTAGCCGTTAGTATCTAGGTAGCAAAGCGCATTGCTTTTAATTACACTGTGGCCAAACCAAATCAACAGAGAATGATGATGGCCACAGTTGTAAAATGCCCGACTTGCCAAGCAGATGTCGTATGGGGCGAGCAAAGCCCACACCGCCCTTTTTGTTCAAAGCGTTGTCAGTTAATTGATTTAGGCGAATGGTCTGAAGAAAATAACAAGATATCCAGCAAGATATCTGCAAACGAAGAACTCGATGAGCAAGCTAAACAAAATATGATTGAAGACATTGAAGCCATGCTGGCTAAAAACGATGACTTCTTTCAATAATCTCTTTCTATAACTCGAAAATAAGTTTGAAAGAATGTGAAAAAGGCGACTACCTTATATTGATAGTCGCCTTTTTTATGTTGAAGAGGTTTTGCAAATGCCTGTTAGTCGTGGTGACGACGCTGCTTGTTTTTACGCTTTTCTCGCATCTCGGTTAATTTTTCTCTTTGCTCTACCGTCAGTAGCTGCCAAATCTGATGACGACTCTTTAGGTGCGCTAACATTTTTTCTGAACGCTCAGCTTTTATGTCTGACATCAGGGCTTTTGCTTTATCTTCATCAAAGCTTTCAGCTTCGACTAAAGCACGAAATGCTTCACGATTTTCTTTACGTTCAAGCTTTCTGTCTTTTTTATCCGCTTTTAACTCTGTAATAATCGACTTGATTTGTGCTTGCTGATCGGCCGTCAAATCCAATGCTGCCACTGCACGCTTAGAAAGTAAAAAGTCTCCGCGGTGCTCTGAATGACCTTTAGCGTTGGCCGCCAGCGACACTAAAATGCTGCCAGATAAAACGATGGCGCTTAATAAAGTTGATAATTTCATAATAAATTCTCTCTCGGGTTAGCTCTGATTGACTTGTTTCTAAGCTTAATCGCTGCAATGCAAAGTAACGCAAGCGAACGTAAAGAGTGTGTAAAGTTCTGCAATACAATGTGATTATCAGTACACTAGAGTTAAGAAGTACAATGCTGTCAGGTGCCTCATGAGCCAATTATTACTAATAGAAGACGATATTGAATTAAGTAATTTACTTTGCGAATACCTGCAAAGTCAGAATCATACTGTCAGCCAAGCGTTTGATGGAGGATCGGGTTTAGCAATGGCTAAAGCAGATAACTTCGACGTCATTTTACTTGATATCATGCTGCCTAAACTCGACGGCTTCGAAGTGCTCAAGCAGTTACGCCAGACTCACCTGACTCCCGTGATCATGTTGACCGCCAAAGGCGATGATTTTGATCGCATATTTGGACTTGAGTTAGGTGCCGATGATTACATTTCCAAGCCTTTCAATCACAGAGAATTATTGGCTCGTATTAATGCCATTACCCGCCGAGTCGAGTTTGTAAAACAAGCTGAAATCGCTGAGATCATCGAACACAACCGTGTTGCTCTGAACATGGCTGCGCGAACCGTGCACGTCAACAAAGCACAACTGACACTCACTGGCACCGAGTTTGCTGTGTTGCAACTACTTATGGCTCAAGTCGGTAAAGTCGTTACCAAAGAAACAATTAGCCAAGAAGTGCTGGGCCGTCGGTTAGCACCATTTGATCGCTCTATTGACATGCATGTCAGTAACTTACGAAAAAAAATCGCGCAATATAGCGATGCGAATTGTATTCAGACCATGCGAGGCAGCGGTTATGTCTTTTTGGCTCAGTAAAAATAACTTTAAACAAGCGCTTAGTAGTCGGCTATTCTATAAAGCATTCGCTGGATTTTGGCTGACCATAGTTTGTATCTTTTTATTATTGGTTTTATTCACCCGCCTGCAAGGCGAGCTGTTAGATAATGACCCGCTTCATGACAGACAGTTAGACAGCCTTAATCATTTGAAGCGTAATATTGTCAGGCTGGTTGAAGGTCATAATAAAACGTTACAACAAGCCGTAGACCACCCGCGTTTATCTCGCCACAGTATGATTTTATTGGTCCATGACAATATCGATAAAACCATTGCGACCGGAAATAACGACCGTAATTTAAATTTATCGGTATTAAATGACCTTGGCGATGAAAACGTGCCGAGCCAAATTAGAACTGAGCGCTATGCCGCTTACGGACCTGTTGATATATCACTTAACCAAGAAGCATACCGCTTATATCAAATTAAGCCTCTGCGCAGACCTATGCTTTTCCATTCCATCCGTATGCTACCTGCATGGATGAAATTACTCGCAGTATTTATTCCTTCTGTGATTTTGAGCATCTTCTTAACCATTTATTTAATTACACCATTAAATACGCTCAGTCGAAGTGCAAGACGCCTTGCACAAGGCGAACTTAATGTACGTGCTCCATCTGAGTCCCAACGCAAAGATGAAGTCGGTCAGCTTATTCATGACTTTAACTTTATGGCCGATAAACTCACTCACAGCATACAAGCACATAAACAGTTACTGGCCGATGTCTCCCATGAATTGCGCACGCCGCTGACGCGCTTAAACCTGGCCAATGCCATGGCACAAGATACCGCCAATGACGCCACACACAGCTATTTAGCCCGGATAGAAAAAGAGTCTCAATGTTTAGATAAAATGCTCGCTGATGTACTGACCTTGTCACGCTTAGAATATGCTGATCATCAACTTAACATTGAGCCAATCCCACTCTCTAGCTTGCTACAAGAATTACTTCAAAATGCCAAATTTGAAGCGCACCAACACAATAAGACTCTGTCGAACAATGCAATCCCCAATCTAGAACTAAATTGTGATGCTGCCTTGTTGACATCTGCAATTGAAAATATCACCAGAAACGCCATCAAATATGCCGACTCTTCTATTGAATTCGACATCAAGCAGCAAGCAGATAATCTGATCATTCGCATTAAGGATGACGGTCAAGGTGTTGATGATGCGGCATTGACTGAACTTGGTAATGCGTTTTACCGCACCGATAGTGCTCGAGCTCGACAATCTGGTGGGATTGGTTTAGGTTTAGCCATTGCTAAGCGGGCACTGTTCACCCACCAAGGTGATATTCACTTTGCTAACCACCAGCCACATGGGTTAACGGTCACAATTACATTACCACTATGACGTTTTACAGCTATTCAGATCAACTTAACGACAATATCAATACCATAGAGCAGCATTGGCAGTCGGGTACACATAGCCAATTTGCCGGTAAAAATGGCAATTTGTTTTACACCATTCATCAGCCTGAACACATCGATTATGCGGTGGTGCTGATTTCTGGGCGCATTGAAGCTAGTCATAAATATAGAGAGTTAATCTGGGAGCTCAATCAGAACAATATTGCCGTGTACTGCTGTGACCATATTGGCCAAGGGCAATCTGCGCGTCTCACAGCCGATCAACAGCTAGGATATATTGAGCAATTTGAAGACTTTGCTGACGACTTACACCTTTTCATTGAAAGCATCGTAAAACCTCAAATTAACTGCGATTACTTTTTATTAGCGCACTCTATGGGCGGTGCGATTTGCTGTGATTATATGGCGAGATATCCGGTGAACGCACAAGGTGCCTTTATTTGTGCGCCTATGCTTGGCATTAATACCGCTCCTTTTCCAAGTAAAGTGGCTCTTTGGGTAGCGCGCTCAGCATGCCGTCTAGGTTTTTCACAGCGTTATGCGTTTGGTCAAGCAAGTTATGCAGAAAAGCCCTTCTCTGAAAACGAGTTAACCAATAGCGCTGAAAGATATACGCATTTTAGAGCGTTATATGCACATCAAGCCCATCTTCAATTAGGCGGAGTAAGCTTTGCGTGGTTACAAGCGGCACTCAATTGGACTTTTTTATTGCCTGAACTTTTAAACCCAGTACCAATCCATATTGCACTTGCAGAGCAAGACAGTATTGTTGATAACCTAGCAACAAAAAAGTGGGCGCAACAACAAAAAAACATCGGTATTTCTGAATTTCCAATGGCGAAACACGAGCTGCTAAATGAAATTGATTCTATTCGTCACCCACTGATGCAGCAGTTTTATGGGTTTTGTGATTCACACCGCTCATTTAAGGCAACCGGATCTTGATGCACCATAATATCGATGTGCTCGCCAAATACCGCGCGAATTTTTTCGCAAACTTCAGCTGAAATCGCATGTGCTTGCTGTAAGCTTAGCTGCTTGTCGAGTTCAATATGAAATTGCACAAATTTTTGTTTGCCACTTTGCCGCGTTCTTAAATCATGCACCCCTTGTACATCAGGATGCTTTGAAATAATAGAAATCAGACGAACTTTTTCTTCGTCTGAGATTTCTTTATCCATTAGATGATTGGCACTTTCTTTGGCTATTTCCCAGCAGTTAAATAACAGATAGAACGCCACCCCAATGGCAAACACGGAATCTGCAAATAAATAACCTATTGATGCTAAGTAAATACCTACTAGCACAGCAGCATTGAGCAGTAGGTCTCCTTTGTAGTGCAGTGAATCTGCTTTTACAGCGATAGACTCAGTATGCTTCACCACATATTGCTGAACCGCAACGACCAATAATGTGCAAAGTATTGCGAAACCACTGACCCAAACGCCCAACATGGAGTGAGGTAAAGGAACGGGGTTGATCAGACGCTCAATACCATGAAATGCCAAAAAGCATGCAGAACCGGAAATAAACGCGGCTTGACCTAACCCTGCCAAGGCCTCTGCTTTTCCATGCCCAAAGCGATGGTCGTCATCAGCAGGTCTGAGCGCGTAGCTTAAAACCAAAAAGCTCATCATTGATGCCGAAATATCTAACAAGGAGTCTGTAAGCGAGCCCAGCATAGCCGCGCTACCAGATGCTAACCAAGCCCAAGCCTTTGCCGCTATCATGATACTTACGACTACCATAGTAAATAGACTTGAAAAACGTACTAGCACATCGTACTGACGCGTCATAAACTCACTCCTTAATTGGTTCTCATTAGGTATAGACACCTAAATGACTTATTGCTCAGTATACTTTTCGGTATACTTAGCTCAATAACTTTAGAGGTGATTATGTTAGATATTGTTTTATACCAACCTGAGATCCCACCAAATACGGGAAATATCATTCGTTTATGTGCTAATACCGGCTACACATTACACTTAATAGAGCCACTAGGCTTTGAGTGGGATGATAAGCGTATTCGTCGTGCAGGTCTTGATTATCATGAATTCAGTGAAGTAAAACGTCATCCTTCCTTTGAAAGTTATTTAGAAACTGAGCAACCTAAACGCGTATTTGCTTGCACCACAAAAGGCAGCACGTATCATCATGAGCCAGAATACCAAGCCGGTGATTGTTTAATGTTTGGGCCTGAAACGCGCGGGTTACCCGAAGACATCATCTTTTCTCTGCCCGCAGAGCAAAGAGTGCGTATTCCGATGAAGCCTGACAGTCGCAGTATGAACCTATCAAATGCGGTATCAGTATTCGTTTACGAGTCATGGCGTCAACTCGGCTTTCCAAACTCAAAATAGTTAGCCGTTTTTTAACATTTTACTCGCACAGCGATGAATAATTCACTAATATTAAATATTAAAAGGACTGAGGAGGATATTAAATATTATGAAGTTATGGCATTCATTGCTGTTGTGTCTCGTAATATTGTGCAACTCAGTTTTTGCATCGCAGCGCACTACCCAAGCCATAGCAAGTCAGGCCAATAATCAGCATTGGTTTTTATATGCTGATGATCTTATTAAATTCGACGGCCATAACGAGTTTAATGCTCAGCAACTCACTCATGACCTCACAGCACCATTTTTAAGTATTTTAAGTCAAGCGCCTTTTCTTTGGGTAGGTCATCAAAATGGCCTAACTAAGATCAATACAGTGACAGGTGAAACACGCACCTGGTTACAAACCCCAGTCACAAAAATCAGCCAAACAAACAATGGCATCATTTTTCAAAGCAATGAACGCCTTTATCAGCTGGTGAATACGACATTATCGGTTTTGCCTATCGATTTAAAACAGCAACTCTGGCAGACCTCGCCAAAAGGCGTGGTCTATGTCTCTGAAGACAACGCCCTTATGCGTTGGGACATGATGAGTGGCAAGCAACACTTCGCAACCTTGCCATTTGACGCTGATACATTATTACTGCATCAAGATAAAGTCATCTTAAAATCTTTGACTGGCGAGATTTTCCTGTTTGATAAAACTTTACAAACTCAGCCTCTTTTTTCAGCTGACAACCTCGTCGTTTTTGATTCTAAACTAGTGAGTTTTAAAGGTAGTTTTATTAACAGCTACAACTTAAATACTCAGACCCAGTATCAATACCAAGTTAATAACTTACCGATTGATGATTTAAAAGTGTCAAACCAGTCAATCTGGCTTTCTCAACTGGGTCAATGGCGCAAATTTCAACCTACTCAATTAAACTTACAAACTGACATTGAAAATTCTGAAGAGTTGAAGCTTTACCAAATAGGCATGCGGGCTTTTCAGCAATTTGCGAAAAGTCAGCCTGTAAATGCTGTACGTTATATTGATGGTGGTCGCTGGGCGGTCGCAACAGAACAGCAAATTTTTATTTTTAGCGGGGAGAAAGGGAGTTTCACTCCTTTTATTGATAAGCAAAATACACAAGCGCTCTATTTCACCCATGATGGCAATTTGTGGGTCAGAGACAACAGTGGTTTAAGCCAATTTGATATAGGCAGTAAAACGCTGTTACACCGCTATGATATTGAAAGTATCCATAGCATCACACAGTTATCAGATAATCAATTTATCGCTTCGACAACCAATGCATTATGGTTGCTTGAACAAGGCTCTGCACAAAAGTTGTCATTACCTTTTAAAAGCCTGACATTCCATGATGTGCTCTACACTGAGTATAATAATACACTCCTGCTTAGTACCGAATCGGGCTTGTTTGCGCTGACTTTGGTCAATAAACAAATAACAGGCTTCATCCAGCGCAATCAATTTGCCGGTAAATATTTAGCCCACGCAGAAGAAGGGATTTGGCAATTTGATAAACAAGGGATCGCGCATTATAAAAATCGCGTCACCAAACGCTTGATCGCACCATTTCAAGCACAACGCCAAGTGCTGAGTTTTAGACAAAAGCTAATGCTATTGAATGACAGTTTCTCTCTTATCGCTGAGCAAGCGCATGTTCAATCTCCAACACTTGCGCTGTCGCATGTACGCTACCATTACCGAGATAAAATCACTGAGTCATTTTCACCAAAATTACCGCTTACCATAGAAGCGGATGTAAAGCGTTTTAGTTTATGGTTTAACACCTGCGAAACCTGCCAGCTAAGCTATCGTTTATCTGAAGATGCACCATGGCGATTACTTGAAAACAATAAGCTCACCCTGACTCCCACTGAAATGTCGGCATTAGAAGTGGTTGCGTCTAGTCAAAGTATGTCGAAAACGTTGACGGTGACAGCCTCAAAACCAAAGCAAGTTTGGTGGCACTGGGTGTTAGCCCTAGTCATGAGCGCTGGCTGTGTTTACTGGTTGCTAAACAAGCAGCTACGTACTTCTAAATCAAAACTGACTGAGCATTTCAGCGACATGCTCATGACCCATTCAAAAGATGCGATTTGGCTTGCCGACGAACACTTTAATGTACTCAAAGTGAACCAGGCATATAGTGATATTACAGGTTACTCTGCTGATGCATTAGTAGGTCATAAACCAAAAATTTATACCGAACAAGGCAGAGACCGCAGACTTGAGCAACATATCGTTGCAGAGAGCCAGTTAAACGATTATTGGACTGGCGAAATCTGGACGCTTGGCGCCAATCATCAAAAACTTGCGCTCGATGTAACAGTGACTAAGTTGACCCATGAAGATCACCCTTCAGAGGTATTTTATCTCGGTGTACTGACAAACATTTCAGAGCGTAAAGCCAATGAAAAAGCGTTACTGAACTTATCAACGCGAGATTCAATAACCGGACTTGCCAATCGTACGCTTTTTATTGAATCACTGAACCAAGCCATCGCGAGCTGTAATAAGGCGTTTCCATCCTTATTACTGGTGTTGATCGATATCGATCACTTCAGAAAAATCAACGACCTCATGGGTCATGAAAGCGGTGATGCACTGCTAAAAGAAGTCGCTAATCGTTTATCCCAACACCTTGATAAAGGCTTTACTCTGGCACGTGTCAGTAGTGATGAATTTGCAGTACTGATACCGCCTTACCTGTTCTCTGGTATGACGATTTTCTTTGCTAAAAAACTCGCTGATGACATTTTAAAATGTATTAATCATCCCTTTACGCATCAAGGCGTAGAGACCTCAGTCAGCGCTTCTTGTGGTTTAGCTATCTATCCTGACGATGCAATTGATAGTGAGCATCTGATCCGCTGTGCAGACTCTGCATTAGATCATGCAAAACACAAAGGTAATAACAGTTACCAGTTTTTTGATAAACAGCGTCATCAGTTAGACCCCACTATCTTATCCCGAGAATCTGCCCTATTAAGGGCCATAGACGATAAGCAGTTTAAACTTTTTTATCAGCCTAAATATCAAGCTGAAAGTAGAAAACTCGTTGGGTTTGAAGGACTCGTTAGGTGGCAGCAGGACGATGGCAGCATAGAAAGCCCTGCTAATTTTATTCCTTTTGCTGAGGAATGTAGCGCGATTATTCCTATGACGAATTACTTATTGGATGTTGCTTGTAAGCAAATTAGTCATTGGCGCATGATGGGGCTATCTGGTAATCATGTGGCGATCAATATTTCAGCTAAGCATTTTGAAAGTGATTTCTTAGTCGACACTGTCCGTGAATGCCTGCTAAGGCATCATATTCCAGCCCATTGTCTAGAACTTGAGATCACTGAAAGCGCGATGATGACCGACCCTGAGCAAGCCCTTAAAATTATGCATCGCCTTAAAGCGCTGGGCGTGACGATTGCACTTGATGACTTTGGGACTGGCCATTCATCACTTGGCTATTTAAAACGCTTTCCGATTGATATTCTCAAAATTGATCGCTCGTTTATCATGGATATTGAGCAATCAGATCAAGATAGAAATATCACCGCCACCATCATTCGCTTGGCCAAATACCTCAACATTAATGTAGTCGCTGAAGGGGTCGAGAATGAAAGACAAGCTTATTTATTAAACGTTATGGGCTGTGGCATTTTACAGGGCTATTATTTTTCTAAACCACTTCCTGCTGATAAAGCAACTCAGTTGTTAGAAAGTGAGCTCGAAGAAACCGCAACACTGAACTAGCCTTCATAACTCGTTAAACTGATAACGCATAAAAAACGGCGCAATTAAGCGCCGTTTTTTGTTATTACTTCTTTGAGTGTTACTCAGACTTTTGCTCTCTACCTAACAGCGCCATGGCTGCCTCTTTTACATCTTTATTTTCATAAAGTACTTGGTAGATTTGCTCACAGATTGGCATTTCAATACCGCTGCGTTGAGCCAATAAATACACTTCTTTGGTATTACGGTAACCTTCAACAACCTGACCAATGCTCTCCATGGCTTCGTCAACACCTAACCCCTTTCCAAGGGCCAGACCAAAGCGACGGTTGCGAGATTGATTATCTGTACAGGTCAGGATCAAGTCCCCCAAACCTGCCATACCCATAAAGGTTTCAGATTTGGCACCCAGTGCGCAGCCTAAACGACAAAGCTCGGCAAGACCACGTGTAATTAATGCTGTACGTGTGTTTGCGCCAAAGCCAAAGCCATCTGACATACCGGCACCAATGGCGATAACATTTTTTACCGCGCCACCTAATTGAATACCAATGAAGTCATCATTGCTGTAGACACGAAATGAACGACCACAGTGCAGTAATTTAGCTAAATCACTGGCAAACTCAGTTTCAGTTGCAGATACCGAAATAGCAGTAGGTAAACCTGCCGCCATTTCTTTGGCAAACGTCGGGCCAGATAATACAGCCAAAGGCACGGCTTCTCCGAGCTTTTCAACGGCAACTTCTTGCAGTAAGCGCCCAGTATTAGGTTCTAACCCTTTCGTCGCCCACACCACTTTAGCACCCGCATTGAGCTTAGGCTGAATTTGCTCTAATGTTTTTGCAAAAGCATGGCTTGGCACAACCACTAAGATGATCTGACTAGCCTTAACTGCTTTTGCTAAATCACTCTCAAGCTTTAAAGTTTCAGGGAAAGTAATATCGGGAAGATAACGTTGATTCTTACGCTCAGTTGCTAGCGTCTCAACATCATCGGCGTTTCGACCCCATAAGGTTACTGCATGTCCATTTCGGGCAAAACTAATAGCAAGGGCGGTGCCATAAGACCCCGCCCCTAGTACAGATACAACTGATTGTTCTGTTTTCATATAATTATGCGTCAGCTGGCTGCTCTGCTTGTGCTGCACGTTGCTGCATGTACTGAGCAAATAGCGCATCAAAGTTTACAGGCGCTAGGTTAAGTTGTGGGAAAGTACCCTTATTCACTAAACCTGCTACTGCTTCACGTGCATATGGGAAAAGAATGTTCGGGCAGAATGCACCTAGCATGTGTGCCATTTGTAACTCTTCAAGTTCAGCGATTTGGAAAATACCCGCTTGCTGAATTTCGCATAGGAATGCAGTTTCTTCACCGATAGAAGCGGTTACAGTCAGTGCTAGTACAACTTCAAAGATACCTTCGTCTAACTTGTTAGAACGTGTATCCATGTCTAATTTAACTTCAGGCGTCCACTCTTTTTGGAAAATAGCAGGAGAGTTAGGCGTTTCAAAAGATACGTCTTTTGTGTAAATACGCTGAATTGTGAATTGTGGGCCTTCCTGCGGAGCTGCAGCTTGATTTGCTTGTTCTGTCATGAGTGTTCCTAAAACTTGTATTTCTTAATGTAATTATTATGCGTTCAATAGGGTATCTAGTTTACCCTGCGCTTCGATTGCCATCATATCATCGCAACCGCCAATATGCGTGTTATTGATAAAGATCTGTGGAACTGTCGTGCCACCATTTGCTTTTTCAATCATTTCGTCGCGTAATTCAGGCTGAGCAGCAATATCATACTCAGTGTATGTTACACCTTTACTGTCTAATAATGCCTTTGCTCTATGGCAAAACGGGCAGTAATCTTTAGTATAAATAACAACGTTGCTCATAAAATCCTCTTGATTATTTACCAGTTGCTACAGGCAGGTTAGCATTTTGCCATGCGCCCATACCACCGTTTAGTACATAAACATGCTCGAAACCCGCTTTTGATATGTTGTTTGCGATACCATTTGCTGTCATGCCTGTTGTGCATACCAATATAATGGGCTTAGATTTAAACTTTTCAAGGCCTGCAAAGTCACTTTGTTTGGCTTTTTCAGCGCTCAGTTGAACAGCCCCCGCAATACGGCCTGCGTTAAACTCTTTTGCCGGACGAATATCAACGACTTGACCATCTTCTTTATTAACCAACAGTGTCAGTTGCTGTGGGTTAATTTGACGAATTGCAGAAAATTTGCTTTTAAACCAGCTCATTACAATCATCGCAACAAGGGCTAACCAAATAATGCTTAGTACCGCATTATTGCCGATAAATTCAATATATTGTTCCATGAAAATTCCAACTACTTTAGATCTAATGATTTAGATCTTGTCTTAATGCTCAATGACTCGGCAGTATACCGTTTGCAATTGTTTGGGTATACCCTTTTGTAAATACAGCCCTTGCAAGATTGCTAGATGAAGATTATTCCTTTTCAAAGGGCTGAATATTCATACAAAACACGGTATGCTACGCGCAGAGTTCGTGCCTTAGTTTAGGAGCCCAAATGACTGCACAGAAAAAACCACTTGTTCTAATGATTTTAGATGGTTGGGGATACAGAGAAGAAAGCGAAAGCAACGCAATTTTAGCTGCAAACACGCCCGTTTTAGATAACTTATGGGCCACCCGCCCTCGTACACTCATTTCAGGTTCAGGTTTAGATGTGGGTCTACCAGATGGACAGATGGGTAACTCTGAAGTCGGTCACGTAAATTTAGGTGCTGGCCGTATTGTTTATCAAGACTTTACCCGCATTACTAAATCAATCGACGATGGCGAATTTGAACACAATCCAGTGTTAGTAGAAAACATCGATAAAGCCGTTAATGCTGGTAAAGCTGTACACTTAATGGGTCTATTAAGCCCAGGTGGTGTGCACAGTCATGAAGATCACATTATTGCGGCTATTAAACTTGCAGCAAAGCGTGGTGCAAAAGACGTTTACTTCCATGCCTTCTTAGATGGTCGTGATACGCCACCTCGCAGTGCACAAGCTTCAATCGAAAAAATCGAAGCACTATTTGCAGAATTAAACTGCGGCCGTCTTGCTTCAATTGTGGGCCGTTATTATGCAATGGACCGTGATAACCGCTGGGAGCGTGTAGAATCAGCTTACAACCTAATGGTGTGTGCTGAAGGTCAATATACTTACAGCAATGGCGTTGAAGCGTTGTTAGCCGCTTACGACCGTAATGAAAACGACGAGTTTGTTGCAGCATCACTGGTTCAGCCTGATGCAGCGCCTGCTTCAACCATTAATGATGGTGACACGATTATTTTCATGAACTTCCGTGCTGACCGTGCCCGTCAAATGACACGTGCGTTTGTCGATGCTGATTTTGCAGGGTTCGAAAAGAAACAAGCACCTGAATTAAGCGCCTTTGTGATGATGACTGAGTATGCTGCAGATATTAACGCACCAATCGCCTTCGCACCTGAAAAACTGCATAACGTGCTTGGTGAGTGGTTAGCAAAACACGATAAAACACAACTACGTATTTCTGAAACAGAAAAATACGCACATGTGACCTTCTTCTTCAGTGGTGGTCGTGAAGAGTTATTTGCTGGTGAAAAGCGTGAGCTGATCCCTTCTCCACAAGTTGCCACTTATGACCTTCAACCAGAGATGAATTCAACGATGTTGACTGACAAGCTGGTTGAAGCAATTGAAAGCGGTGAACACGATGTGATCATCTGTAACTATCCGAATGGCGACATGGTTGGTCACTCTGGCGTATTTGAAGCGGCAGTAAAAGCCTGTGAAGCCGTTGATGCATGTATTGGTCGTGTTGTTGAAGTGTTAGAAAAAGTCGGTGGTGAAGCACTGATCACAGCTGATCACGGTAACGCTGAACAAATGACCAATGCAAAAACGGGTCAAGCTCATACAGCTCACACTAGCGAGCCGGTACCATTTATTTATGTAGGTCGTGATGCACAACCTCAGGCAGGTAAAACATTAAGTGATGTGGCGCCAACTATGCTACACCTACTTGGTATGGAACAACCTGCAGAAATGACAGGTTCACCTATTATGACCATTAAGTAATGCGCACAAGCTTACGCATTATTTTCGGCATAACGACTATGTTGGTATTGGCTTTTGCCAATGCCAACGAGTCTCGTACTAAGCAAGATTTAGACGCAGTACAAAAAGAACTAGAGAAAAGCCAAAAAAGCTATCAACAGCAAAGCGAAAGATTCAATAAACTGCAACGCAAATTACGTGACTTCGAGTTACAAATTGCACAGCACGCTAAAGCACTGTCATTGACCGAGCAAGGGATCAATGAAAATCGCCAGCAACAATACACCCTCGAAAGTGAAAACAAGCACTTAAAACAACAAAAAAGTAAGCTACAAAGACTACTCGCAGGACAATTAAAAAGCGCCTACATGACTGGCAGTCATGACTATTCAAAAATGTTACTAAATCAAGAACATAGCGCAACGCTTGAGCGTACTTTAAGTTATTACGATTACTTCAATAAAGCCCGTATCACACAAATTGAAGCGTTAAAGAAAGTCATAGAACAACTAGCTGAAAACCAACAATCGCTTGAACAGAAACAACAGCAACTCAATGATTTATTTACGCAACAAACAGAGCGTTTAGCCGCACTTAAAGCCACCAAAGAACAGCGCCAAAACAGCCTTTCACAACTTAATAGCGCTCTAAAACAAACTCAAAGTGCGATTGCCTACTTAAAAGAGAATGAGCAAACCTTAATCACCACGCTCTCGCAATTAAATGAACAGCAAAGCGAGTCATTGGTGCCTGTTGAATTAACTGGGTTACGCAGTAAAAAAGGTAAATTGCCTTGGCCGAGTAAAGGCCGCTTAAAACACCGCTTTGGCCAACGTAAACATGCTGGCATGAATTGGAAAGGTGTATTTATTGCTGCAAAAACAGGAGATAACGTTAAAGCCGTGCAGCAAGGCCAAGTGGTTTTTGCCGATTGGCTCAATGGTTTCGGGTGGGTCATTGTCATCGATCATGGTCTTGGCTATATGAGTTTATATGGTCACGCACAAACGCTTTTAAAAGATGTCGGTGATCAAGTTCGTAACGGTGAAAGTATTGCATTAGTAGGTCAGAGCGGCGGACAAGCTGATCCTGGTCTATACTTTGAGTTACGGCATAAAGGAAGCGCTGTCGATCCAGTAAAGTGGTGCAAATAAGTTAAAGAATAACTTTGCTGCACCTGACTAGGAGCAGCATATGAATTCAATCTTAATCAATTCAAAACCGTTAGATTGCCTTAAATCTAAATTTATTTTTTTATGCGTGTTTACGATGCTGAGTTTATATATCAGCTTTACAGCTATTGCATCTACAACACAATTTACTCAGCAACAAACCAACGAAATTCTTTATCATATTCACACTTATTATGTGGATGATGTGCCATTAAGTCAGTATCACAAAAGCAACTTAACCGATGTCTTTGAGCAACTTGATCCTTACTCAAAGTATTTGAGCGAAAGTGAACTTGAAAGCTTGTTCAGTGCCGCGAATGGCCGTTATACAGGCATTGGTATTGAGGTAGAAGAAGTCGATGATCGCATTGTGATCTTAGGGACATTACCCGGCTCACCCGCTGAGCAAGCTGGTCTTGAAGGCGGCGATAAACTGGTGGCAATAAACTCTGAAGATGTCACAAAAAGAGACATCGCCCACGTGTCGAAGTTACTCAAAGAAGCGGCGCTAAAAACCATTTACATCACTGTCGAACGCGCTAAAAGCGAACTTACTTTGGCTTTAAGACGGGAAGAAATTAATGTAGAGAGTGTATTTAGTCAGCTTTTAACCAATCAAAACGCTTATATTTCCCTACAAAGCTTTAATAACCACAGTTACCATGACGTTGCACGTCACATCAATAAACTGACTTCAAATAATGGTGGAGCACTTTCTGGGCTGATCATCGATCTACGTGATAACCCAGGCGGCACTTTAAGCAGCGCGGTGGCTATTTCAGATCTATTTTTACAAGCAGGCACTATCGTTACTACCAAAGGACGCTTTTATGATGCTAACCAACAATTCGTTGCACAACATGGTGATATTTTAAATGGCGCGCCGATTGTGGTGTTAATCAACGAGCAGTCAGCTTCTGCAGCAGAGATCTTAGCTGGCGCTTTACAAGATAACCAACGCGCAATCGTCGTTGGCAGCAAGTCATATGGTAAAGGCTCTGTACAGTCACTGATCCCCATCGGCGATGGCACTACAGCACTGAAACTCACTACCGCAAAATACTTTACGCCTTCTGGTCGCTCCATTGATGGTGTGGGTATCAAGCCTAATATTTTACTGGCTGAACAAGGGCTTTCACATTTAAATAAACGCGCTATAATGGCTGGTGAACTTTCGAACAACATGGCTAATTTAGCCTTGCTCGACAAGCATTTAGTTGATGCGAAAGGGTATTACAAAGATAAAAATTAAATAAGAGAGTACTCACTCTCAAGCTACAGGCTTATAAATAGAAGAATACACTGTGCGCTCATTATTTTGGTTATTGTTAAGTGTCTTTTACTTAGCAATACCTTTACATGCTAAACAAATTGCCATAGTGATCGACGATGTGGGAAACCACCAGCGCGATCTCAATTTGCTATCTCTTCCCGGTGAGCTAACTTTTGCCATTTTGCCGCATACCCCCTATTCTCAAAAATTTGCATACCTAGCCAGTCAACAGAGTAAAGAACTACTTTTGCATGTGCCTATGCAAGCAATTGAAGACAAAGCGCTCGGACCCGGTGCACTGACTTTAGACATGGATAAACAAACGCTACAAATGACACTAGGTCACGCGCTAGCCAGTTTACCTCAAGTCAGTGGTGTGAATAATCATATGGGTTCGGCACTGACTCAATATAGCGATCCGATGAAATGGACCATGGAAGTCTTACGTAAACGCGGTTTATACTTTCTTGATAGCCGAACGACCAATGAGTCACAAGCCCAAACCGTGGCGGACTTATACGGTGTGGCTAATATTGCGCGTCAGGTTTTTCTCGATAACGAAAAACAAGATGCTTACTTTGCTCAACAATTAAATGAAGCAAAAAGCATCGCGTTAAGAAATGGCCAAAGCGTACTCATCGCGCACCCATATCCTGAAACGGTGACTTTTTTACAAGCACAGATCCCGCTTCTACTAAAACAAGGCTACGAGCTTGTTCCCCTGTCGCAACTCGTTCGCACTCGCTACATTCAACTTGCGAAAAACATGAGTGCAGTCGTGCCAAGCATCGCTGAAAAATAAAACTTTGATCTCGATTTAAGCAAGCTCTAACAAAATGGGTTATAAGTTTATACATTGATCCAAATTAGGACTGTTTAATATGCTTCATATTGTTTCTGATCTCATGACTGCCGATCCATTTGCAGTGCATCACCAATCAACCGTTAAAGAAGTGCACGACTTGATGCGCGAAAAAAACATTCGCCACATTCCAGTGATCGATGATCAAGGTATTTTAAAAGGTATGCTGACACAAAAGATCATGGTCGCACAGGTGATGAAAATCATGGCAACCTATGGGCCAAATGCGATTGAAAGAAAAGAAAAGCAAAGCATTGCCCAAGACATTATGGCAACTGATTTTGCCAGTATTCGACCAGAACAGTCTCTTAGTGAAGTGGCACAGTTTTTTGTCGAAAACCGCCATGGTTGTATGCCTGTCGTCGACGAAGAAGGAAAACTATTGGGCATTTTAACCTCATCTGATTTTGTCAGACTTGCAGCGGCCCTTTTGTCTTAATACTTCTACTAAGCTCTTGATTGAATCAGTTATAAAGCAAATACAAAAAAGGAGGCTGAGCCTCCTTTTAAAGTGCATATAGCTAAAAACTTACGCTTTTGCTTGTAATGTTCTTGCTACTGTACGCATACCTAGCGTTGTCGCACCTGCAGACCATAAGCTACCAGCATTGTTTTGGAATGAAGCAGCTAGATCTATGTGTACCCAACCTTGACCTTCATTTGGTACAAAGCGCGATAAGAAACCCGCAGCATTCGATGCACCACCGAAACCACCACCTTTTTGCGCTCGGCTGTTAGCAGTGTCAGCGTAAGGTGAAGGGCAGTTGTTTTGGTGCCACTTTTCAAGTGGAAGTGGCCAAGCCGCTTCAAACTCTTCTTCAGCGAACTGCTGAACTTCTGATACTAATGCTTTATCAAGACCGAATAATGCATTGTATTCTTGACCTACAGCAACCAGTGCAGCACCCGTTAGCGTTGCCGCATCAATGATTAATGGCGCACCCGTTTCACCAGCAGCCATTAGACCATCGGCCAGAACTAAACGGCCTTCAGCGTCCGTATTTACGATCTCAACTGTTGTGCCATTTTTATAAGTTAGGATATCACCTAGCTTGTAAGCATGGCCTGAAATTAAGTTTTCAGCACAACATAAGAATAATTTGATGCGCTTGTCGATACCACGTTGAATTGCAATCGCAAGACCTGCAGTCACAGTCGCCGCACCACCCATGTCGCACTTCATTGATAACATACCTTCGCTAGGTTTGATTGAGTAACCACCTGAGTCAAACGTAATACCTTTACCTACAAGCGCAGCGCTTACAGGCGCATCTTCATTACCTGTTGGGTTGTAGTCAAGCTCAAGTAATACCGGTGGGCGCTCACTACCACGACCTACTTCGTGGATACCGATCCACTGTTGTTCAAGTAGTGCATTGCCTTTGATGATGTTGTAACTCACATGCTCAGGCGCTAGAGATTGGATAAACTCAGCCGCTTTGCTCGCTAGACTCTCAGGGTAAACATCTTCAGCCGTGCCGTTGATCATCTGGCGTGTCCAAGTTGCCGCATTTTTCAACGCTGTAAGTTCAGCTAAATCTGATTGTTCATTGTCAACAAACTCAACACCATCAAGTTGCTTAGCAGTGACAAAACCTTGATAGAACGCCCACTGTGACTCAGTGCACCAAGCATCGCCTTGTAATACCGCTTGCTTAACACCTTGTTGAGAAAGGCTACGTGCTGCTTTTTGTACTAATTTAAGTGTTTCGTTTTGCTGCAGGTGAACAATGGCACCAAGTTGATCAAACGATAGCAATGCATCGGCACTCCACGGTGCTGTAGGTGCTTGTTCACTGATACGAACAATGAATTTATCAGACATAGATTGTGTTCTCTTATACGCTTATTAGTGGCATTAAGTGTACACTAGCACCGAGTATCACCCAACCTATTGCGATTAAACAATGAAGTTCACGCCAAAGCTCGAAAAAGCCACTTTAATAAAGCGCTATAAACGCTTTTTAGTCGACCTAGAAACACCTAACCAAGAATTTACAGTTCATTGTGCCAATACAGGTAAAATGACTGGCTGTGCTGATCCGGGTTTTAATGCTTACTACTCAACCAGTGATAATCCTAAACGAAAATATGCTCACTCGTTAGAACTCACTGAGAATTCAGCAGGCGACCTTATTTGTGTGAATACCGCGATTGCAAACAAATTGGCGATTGAAAGCATAGAACAAGGTACAATTTCTGAATTACATGGCTATGCGCATTTGCAACCCGAAGTGAAATACGGACAAGAAAATAGTCGCATTGATATTTTGCTTAAAGATGAACACAAGCCACTTTGCTATGTTGAAGTCAAATCAGTCACTTTATTAGAAGACGGACAAGGTTACTTTCCCGATACTCAAACTGTTCGCGGGCAAAAACACCTCAGAGAATTAATAGACATTACCCAACAAGGACATCGCGCTGTACTACTATTTATGGTGATGCATACGGGTATAGAGTCTGTAAAGGCTGCAGCCCATCTTGACCCTAAATACGCGCAATTACTGAGTGAGGCACAGACTGCAGGTGTAGAAGTTATCGCTTATAACTGTGAAATAAGCCCAGAGGAAATAATCCTAAATCATAAAATTCCCGTACTTAGCTCTTGAATTAGTCATCTATGCCCCCATATAGCCAGCCAATATTAAGTTGTTCTCTTAATCTGGCACCTACTGTATTTTAACCAATCCACAGTAAAAAAGGTTTGCTTAGGGGAGCATATTTTGCTATTTATAGCCGCCGGCGATAGCCGCCGTTATGTTAAGGATTTAGGAGAATGCTATGCCAGACCAAAAAAAATTAGGGTTATTGGCTCAAGCCGGTTTACAACCATATCAAGAACAACCGGGCGAAGAATACATGAATGACGCACAACGTGCGCATTTCAAAAAGATTTTAGAAGCATGGCGTTTAGACCTTCGTAATGAAGTAGACAGAACAATGAACCATATGCAGGATGAAGCGGCAAACTTCCCTGATCCGGTTGACCGTGCTGCGCAAGAAGAAGAGTTCTCTTTAGAGTTGCGCACCCGTGATAGAGAAAGAAAACTCATCAAGAAAATCGAAAAAACACTTAACTTAATCGAAGAAGATGACTTCGGTTACTGTGAGTCGTGCGGCATTGAGATTGGTATTCGCCGTCTTGAAGCTCGTCCAACTGCCGACCTATGCGTAGACTGTAAAACGCTGGCTGAAATTAAAGAAAAACAGAACGGCCGCGCTTAATTACGGTATATGCATAACGAAGCATTGTCCATTTCAAGGGGCTATCGAGGCCGATTTGCCCCTTCGCCTTCTGGCCCACTACACTTTGGCTCACTCGTTGCCGCCCTCGCAAGTTATCTAGACGCTAAAGTACATCAAGGTGCTTGGCTTGTGCGTATGGAAGACATAGATAAACCCCGTGTCGTGCAAGGTGCTGACAATGTCATCTTAACTGCGCTTGAAAAGTTTGGTTTACATTGGGACGAACAAGTTGAGTACCAAAGTCAACGTCACGCGCTTTATCAAGACATCCTATCACAGCTTAAACCCGATCTTTACGCCTGTAACTGTACGCGTAAAATGATCAAACAAGCGGGTGGGCTGTATCAAGGCCATTGTAAATCACTGACACTGGACTTTAATGATCATGCTATTCGTTTAACGCAAACGCATCCGGTTTATCAATTTACTGATTTACTGCAAGGTCAGGTACATGTGCCTCACGATTTGGCCAACGAAGACTATATTGTCAAACGTCGCGATGGCTTATTTGCCTATCAGTTAGTGGTTGTGGTTGATGATATCGAGCAAAAGATCAGTCGCGTTGTACGCGGTGCCGATTTATTAGAGCCCACAGCAAGACAGATTAGCTTGTTTAAACAACTCGGTCACACAGTGCCAGAGTATGCCCATGTACCTTTGGCTGTTACAGAGCCCGGCTTTAAGCTCTCAAAACAAAACCATGCCCCTGCCATCAATATCGATGATCCGCTCCCTGAATTATTACAAGCGCTAAGCTTTTTAGGGCTTAGCGTCACTGATGATATGAAACTCAGTAATGTTGAAGAAATTTTGGCTTGGGCAAGCACACAGTTTTCTCTTGCCGTTATTCCACAAGTGCTCGAAAAAAGCATCAAACTATAACAGGTCGCAATTCAAGCACACTCACACCAAATAACGACACAATAAACCCATTATTAGATCAGTTTATTTCTACTCCTAGCTTAATTTTTTAGTGACGCTAGTATATTATTAGCCACTTTGATTTTACCTATATAAGCTGAGCTGTGGTTAAGAGATTTACTAATTTATTGATATTGAATTAGTAAACGTTTTTTCAAGTCTGCAGCCGGAAACTTTTAGGGATAACAAGGCGAATTTACGCGTCAATAGCTGGCCTATTGCAAGTAAATTCAACGTAGTTAGCGTTAAAAGTAACCGCTGGAGATAGATTTATTATCCAGAGCTCAGGTTATTTAATAGGTTACCAACAGAGCGTTTTAGGAGACGGGTCATTATTTCCAAGCTAATTAACATGTGCAAAAAGTGGGTCAAGCCAGACTCAGCAGATGCACACCATACAACCTCGGCCACACCCGCTTTAATCACTCGTGCCGAGCATGGTATCTCGCGCAAACAATTTAGCCCGAATGCCATCAAAGTTTTGTATCGCTTGAAAGATGGTGGCTATGACGCTTACCTCGTTGGTGGTTGTATTCGTGATATTTTAATGGGGATCCAGCCAAAAGATTTCGATGTTGTCACCAATGCTACGCCAGAAGAAATAAAAAAATTATTTAGAAATTGTCGCCTTATCGGCCGCAGATTCCGTCTGGCACACATCGTTTTTGGTCGAGAGATTATTGAAGTCGCCACCATGCGTGGTCACCATGAAGCCGATGAGCGCAAAAATGCGACCAGCCAATCAAGTGAACATGGCCAATTGCTCCGTGACAATGTATACGGCAGCATTGAAGAAGACGCTCAACGTCGCGATTTCTCTATAAATGCACTTTATTACTCGATTAATGACTTTAGCATCCATGATTTTGCACGTGGTGTCGAAGCTATTAACGCGCGTAAAATTGAACTGATTGGCGACCCTGAAACCCGTTACCGTGAAGATCCGGTGCGCATGCTTCGCGCTGTTCGCTTTGCAACCAAACTCGACATGGAAATTGCGTCAGGCACGAAAAAACCTATTTATGAGCTTGCTGATTTACTGGGTAATATTCCACCTGCGCGCTTGTTCGAAGAAACACTAAAACTATTTTTAAATGGCAAAGCGGTTGAAAACTACTTACAGCTTCGCGAATTTGGCTTATTCAAACAGCTATTCCCTGCACTAGATGAAATCTTAGAGCAGAGTGAAACCGGCTTTGAAGCGCGTTTTATTGAGCAAATGTTTGCCAATACCGATACGCGTATTAATCAAGATAAAAAAGTCACGCCAGCGTTTGTCTATGCCGCGCTACTTTGGTTCCCGCTGCAACAACGTACTCAACAGATTATTGAACAACAAGGTATGTCAGAATTTGACGCCTTCAATCAGGCGATGAACCTAGTTTTAAGTCAAAACGCCCAGCATGTGTCTGTACCAAAACGCTTTACGTTAGGTGCGCGTGATATATGGCATATTCAAATGCGTTTAGACAAACGCTCAGGTCAACGCGCTTATCGTTTAAGCCTTCAGCCTCGTTTTAAAGCCGCTTATGACTTCTTGCTGCTGCGTGTAGAAAGTGGGGAAGACGCTCAGCAAGCGTTAGCTGATTGGTGGACTGAATACTTAAAATCAGATGTCACCGGTCAAAAAGAGCTGGTCAAAAACTTAGGTCAATCTGATGGCAAAAAGCCGCGTCGCCGTTACCGCAGAAAGCCAAAGAAAAAAACAGGTGATGCATGATCCCTGTTTATATTGGCTTAGGCGCCAACCTTGAAGCACCTGTTGCACAGCTGCACAACGCGGTTAAAGCCCTAAGTACACTTGCTAACTGTGAGCTTGAAAAAGTTTCACAGTTTTATTCATCTAAGCCTATGGGGCCGCAAGACCAGCCTGATTATGTTAATGCCGTCGCATTACTCAATACCAGACTTGCACCAGAAGCTCTGCTTGATGAATTACAACGTATTGAACTTGAACAAGGTCGTCAGCGTAAAGATGAACGCTGGGGCCCAAGAACCCTAGACTTAGATATTTTGCTATTTGGCGAGCAAACCGTAAGCACAAAGCGCTTAACCGTGCCGCACTATGGTCTATGTGAACGTGAGTTTGTGGTATATCCACTATTAGAAATCTCACCTGAACTAAAGCTGCCTAATGGCTGCACACTGGCTGACATTGCTCAGCAAGTGCCACTCAATGGTTTAACGCCATTAGAGTTGAATTAAATTAACCCCAAGAGGAACAACATGGCTAAAGTGACCGTCTCTACACTGGCTAAAATGAAACAAGAAAAACAAAAAATTACCGCATTAACGGCTTATGATGCGAGTTTCTCTCAGCTTTTTCACAACCAAGGTGTTGATGTTGTTTTGGTTGGTGATTCACTGGGTATGGTTTTACAAGGCGGTGACGACACGCTTGCTGTCACCACCGATGATATTGCCTATCACACCAAGTGTGTTCGCGCTGGTTCAAAAGAGCTATTTGTAATAGCTGATATGCCATTTATGAGCTATGCCAACGTAGAGCAGTCTTGTAACAATGCTGCACAATTGATGCGTGCAGGTGCAAACATGGTGAAGTTAGAAGGTGGTGAGTGGTTACACGACAGCATTCGTGCGCTTACTCAGCAAGGCATTCCAGTATGTGGTCATTTAGGCTTAACACCGCAGTCTGTTCACGTATTCGGCGGTTTTAAAATTCAGGGCCGTGAGTCTGAGCAAGCAGATAAAATGGTTGCAGACGCGCAAGCACTAGAAGCTGCTGGCGCACAACTACTCGTCATTGAGTGTATTCCTTCTGCGCTGGCTAAGCGCATCACTGAGTCTGTAAACATTCCTGTGATAGGTATTGGTGCTGGCAAAGACACCGATGGCCAAATCTTAGTGATGCATGACCTTGTGGGTATTTCAGCGGGTTACATTCCTAAGTTTTCGAAAAACTTCTTAGCCGAAACAGGCAACATGCACGATGCCGTTAAAAAATACTGTGATGATGTAAAATCGGGTGCCTTCCCTAGTAGTGAGCACGAGTTTAACTAATGCAGTCAGTCAGTGAAATAAAATCGCTTCGCAGCCAAATTAAGGCTTGGCGTCAACAAGGCTTAAGTATTGCGTTTGTGCCAACCATGGGCAATCTTCATCAAGGCCACTTTTCACTTGTTGAAAAAGCAAAAACGCTTGCGGATAAAGTAGTTGTAAGTATTTTCGTCAATCCAATGCAATTTGGTGCCAACGAAGATTTAGACAGCTACCCGAGAACATTAGACGCCGACAAACAAGGCCTTGCTGAAATTGGTACTGCGCTTGTGTTTACCCCGACCGTTGATGTTATGTATCCAAATGGGTTAGCTGCTCAAAGTTATGTAGACGTACCTGATATTTCTATGGGTTATTGCGGTGGTGCCCGTCCAGGTCATTTCAAAGGCGTAGCAACCGTCGTCACTAAACTGTTCAACATGGTACAACCAGACTTTGCTTGCTTTGGCGAGAAAGACTTTCAACAGCTACAAGTCATTCGCGCCATGGTTCGAGACCTGTCTATGCCAATTGAAATCATTGGTGTACCAACACAGCGAGAAGTATCTGGACTGGCGATGAGCTCTCGTAATGGTTACTTATCTGAGCAAGAGAAAGAAACAGCCAAAGTGTTGTATCAAACGTTGTTAAATGCGGGTCAATCGCTTGAGCAAGGTAATAAAGCATTCGATGCGATTGAGCTAGAAGCGAAACAAGCACTTGAACAAGCTGGTTTGAAACCTGATTACTTTAGCATTGCTGAAAAAGACAATTTAAAACCTGCTACACTTGAAACTAAAGAGTTTGTTATTCTTTCGGCCGCTTTCTTAGGTAAAGTGAGACTGATCGATAACTTACAAGTTTCTGCGTAGAAGGATAATTAAAAATGAAAGCTTTGCTTATTGTCGTCTCTGTATTATTAGTTGGCTGTGGGGCAACCAGTAGTGAACTCAATCAATGTGCACAACAAAATTATCAATGTGAAAGTAACTGTGCGCAACGTCATACAGAAAACACCTTAGGGCATCAGATCTGTAGCAATGAGTGTATTGACGACTACAACAGCTGTAAGGCCGAAACCGAAGCTTTACTCAACAAGCCTTTAAATTAAAAAGGTTGCTACCAATTCTTGTTTAAGCTATTTGATATTATTCAGACACAAAAAAACCGCTGAACGTCAGCGGTTTTTTTATTCTATGCGCCTAAATTATAGAAGACCTAACTTCTTCATTTCAGCAGCAGCAACCTTGCTAGGAAGTGGTACATAACCATCTTTCTCTACGATTTGCTGACCTTCTTGAGAAAGTACCATCTTTAAGAATTCAGCTTCGATTGGTGAAAGCGGCTTGTTAGGGTGCTTGTTCACGTAAACATATAGGAAACGTGATAGTGGGTATTTGCCTTTAGAAACGTTATCTAAAGTTGCATCTACGAACTTATCACCTTTTTTCGCTAGTGGTACAGTACGAACACCCGAAGTCTTATAACCAATACCTGAGTAACCAATAGCATTCACTGAAGAAGAGATAGACTGTACTACTGATGCAGAACCTGGTTGCTCGTTTACGTTGTTTCGGAAGTCACCTTTACATAGTGCTTTCTTTTTGAAGTAACCATAAGTGCCCGATACAGAGTTACGACCATAAAGCTGTACGTCTTTACCCGCCCAGTCACCGTTTAGGCCAACATCACCCCAACGGTTGATTTCACCGTCAGCACCACACTTACGTGTTGAAGAGAAGATTGCATCAACTTGATCAATACGTAGACCTTTGATTGGGTTATCTTTGTGTACAAATACCGCTAATGCATCGATTGCTACACGCACTTCAGTTGGCTTGTAACCGTAGCGCTTTTCGAACGCTTCGATTTCTTTTGATTTCATCTTACGGCTCATAGGACCGAAATTTGCCGTTGCTTCAGTTAAGGCCGGTGGCGCAGTTGAAGAACCCGCTGCTTGAATTTGGATATTTACGTTAGGGTAAATACGCTTATATTCTTCAGCCCAAAAAGTCATCATGTTTGCAAGCGTATCAGAACCTACAGATGAGAAGTTACCTGAGATGCCACTTGTTTTATTGTACATAGGTAGCTTTTCATCTAAAGCTGATGCTGGTGTTGATAAAAGAGTTGTTACCGCTACACCCATTGCAGCTACTAAACTTTTAAATTTCATTTGGGTTTCTCCAGTTGTTCGTCCCAATTAGTTAACGAGGTTCATTTTGCAGCGATTAAATGACAGTTAAATTACTTAAAAATGACACTTTTATGACCACTGTTTTATTTATTGTCATAATCAGCAATGCGTGTTTTTGGAAAAGCAAAAGAAAAACAAGAACCTTTACCTACTTCACTGCTGATATCTAAATGTGACTCATGACGCGTTAATACATGTTTAGTGATGGCTAAGCCTAAACCTGAGCCGCCGGTTTTACGACTTCTTGCCTTATCAACTCGATAAAAGCGCTCAGTCAATCGATTGATATGCTCAGGGGCTATACCATCACCATTATCAGTCACAGAGAAATACGCCTGCTCATCTTTTAATTGCCATTGCACATGAATATTGCCGTTTGGTTTAGTGTAGTGAACCGCATTGAACACCAAATTCGAAAACGCGCTGCGTAATTCATCCGGTGCACCGACAATATCAAGATCAGAGTCAACATCGAAACTGATCTCATGTCCTTTTTCTTTATTGAGTGAATTCGCTTCGGTCGCAATCAGTGCCAGCATATCAGGCACTCTAACCGGTTTGTCATTATCGTATTTACGTGCCCCTTCTATACGAGAAAGTGACAGTAATTGATTGACCAAACTGTCCATGCGATGGCATTGCTCAATCATGGTTTGATGTGCTTTTGCCCACATTGACGGTGGTGGCAGATTCTCTTCGTCCATCATTTCTAGGTAGCCAGTCACCACCGTAAGCGGCGTACGAAGCTCATGAGATACGTTGGCAACAAAATCTTTGCGCATCTGCTCTAACTGCTTCAGCCGAGAAATGTCGCGAACCACCATCATAAGCTGACCCGCATAAGGCATTACCCTAAACTCAAGGGTTTGCTCTTGATTATGCGATACCTCAAGTTCTAATGGCTCATCGAACTTTTGCTTGTTCATGTATTTAGCAAATTTTGGATCCCGCACTAGGTTATCTAAGCGCTGACCATGATCGGTTGGCCACTGTAGTCCTAACACTTTTAGTGCAAGCTGATTACACCAAATAATGCTTAAGTCTGTTTGTAGAACCACTACAGCATCAGGGACCGCTTCAGCACCTTCACGAAAACGACGGATCAGCTCAGCCAATTCATTGCGCTTTTTACGGTTACGATGTTGGAGGTGGTAGATCCCTTCGAAGATCTGCTCCCACGCGCCCTCACCCTCCGGCGGATTAAAGCTACGTTGGTTGAGCAACCAATCACTGAGTCGATAGAGTTGGTGATAATGCCAAAGTAACAGTGCGAGCGCGCCTAAAAACAGCAAGATGAAAGGTGCGCCAATTAAAACGCCCACTAAAGCCAGTGGTATAAAATACAAAAACAGGCGTTTAACTAACGCCTGTTTATTTATTACTCGATACATAAATACAGTGTATCCAAAGCTGAGTGCTTACATTTTACTTGAAAAACGGTAACCAGCACCGCGAACAGTTTGCACTAGTCTATCATGACCTAATGGTGCAATTGCCTTACGCAAACGTCGAATATGCACATCAACAGTGCGATCTTCAACATACACGTTAGTGCCCCAAACATGATCTAATAATTGCTCACGGCTGTAAACACGTTCAGGGTGTGTCATAAAGAAGTGTAATAAACGGAACTCTGTTGGACCCATGTCTAACTCATTACCCGCCGATGTGACTCGGTGTGAAATAGGATCTAAACGCAAGCCGTGCACCTCAATGGCTTCTTCAAGTGAGGTTGGAGACACACGACGAATAACCGCCTTAATACGTGCCATTAATTCTTTAGGAGAGAAAGGTTTAGTCACATAATCGTCTGCACCAACCTCAAGTCCTTTTACTTTATCTTCTTCTTCACCGCGTGCAGTTAACATGATGATTGGGATCTGGCGAGTAAAATCGCTTTGCTTAAACTTTTTCGCAATTTGAATACCGCTGCCGCCCGGAAGCATCCAGTCTAATAAGACCATATCAGGGTATGGCTCTACCATTGCAGCCATAGCCGAATCATAATCTTCAGCTTCTATTGCCTGAAATCCATTTTGCTCCAATACGAAAACCAACATTTCTCTGATTGGTGCTTCATCATCAACTACAAGTACTTTACGTGACATTCCCACAGTTCTCTTCGATTTACCCAAGTTGGTTTCATTATTATGACTTAGTATGACAGTTTTATGAAAAAATAATCCGATCTTAAAAAGAAATATTTATCAGGTCATATAAATGACAAAATACATTATTCCATAAAGAACAATAATTTATGGAAATTGACCTAATGAGCTCTCCTCTATTTTCGATATATTTAATCACGGCTATTTTTACAGTTGTTTACTTAACACCAAACTGAGCTGATCGGATCACGCAAATACGTACTGATTAAATAGAGATCAAATTTTGACTAAGTAGTGCACGGAGAGATCAGTTTTATACCAAGAGTAGTTGTATTAAGGATCTCAATTTGGATCTTGTTACACAGTTTTGGGGCTGTTTTGAGTGCAAATCACTCGTTAAGTTAGTAAGAAATCGATCCCAGATCGCATAAGTTGGTAAGATCATGATCCTCAACATCGGGAATTCAGATCTGAATTAGTAAAATACTGATCCAAAAAAGCCCCAATACTGGGGCTTAATATAAAATCAGCTAGACTTGGTTATTACTTGATCTGTGGATCAAGCTCGCCTGATAAATACTTCAAGTGCATGTCGTCTAGTGAGATTGGTTTGATCTTCGCTGCATTACCCGCAGTGCCAAACGCTTCATAACGCGCCACACAAATCTCAGTCATCGCTTTCGTCGCTTCAGCTAAGAATTTACGTGGGTCAAAGTTAGACGGGTTATGCGCTAGGTGACGACGGATAGCACCCGTTGATGCTAATCGTAAGTCTGTATCAATGTTTACCTTACGCACACCGTACTTGATGCCTTCTACGATTTGATCGACTGGTACACCGTAAGTTTCAGGGATCTCACCACCAAACTCATTGATTACTGCTAACCACTCTTGCGGTACAGAAGAAGAACCATGCATAACTAAGTGAGTATCAGGGATACGAGCGTGGATCTCTTTGATGCGGTTGATTGCTAAGATGTCACCTGTTGGTGGACGTGTGAACTTGTAAGCACCGTGTGATGTACCACACGCGATTGCTAACGCATCAACGCCTGTTTTCTTTACGAAGTCAGCCGCTTCTTCAGGATCAGTTAATAGTTGGTCTTCAGTTAATTTACCTTCTGCGCCAATGCCATCTTCTTCGCCAGCTTCACCTGTTTCTAGTGAACCAAGTACACCTAACTCACCCTCAACAGAAACACCACATGCATGCGCCATTTCAACTGTACGACGTGTAACGTCTACGTTGTATTCATATGAAGAAGGTGTTTTACCATCTTCCATTAAAGAACCATCCATCATCACTGATGAGAAACCTAATTGGATAGAACGCTGACATACACCTGGAGATGTACCGTGGTCTTGGTGCATAACAACAGGGATATGTGGCCACTCTTCAACAGCCGCTAAAATCATATGACGAATGAAAGGTGCGCCTGCATAAGCACGTGCGCCTGCAGAGCCTTGAACGATCACTGGGCTGTTTGTTTTATCAGCCGCTTCCATGATGGCACGCATCTGCTCTTGGTTGTTAACGTTGAACGCTGGAACGCCGTAACCATGCTCTGCTGCATGATCAAGAAGTTGACGCATACTGATTAAAGCCATTTTGCTTTCTCCAATAGTCGATAGCCTTTGCTATCTAGTTTGAACGGATATATCGAAAGTAGCCTTTCGCTTGTTGCTACTGATTTTTTATTTACCTTAATCTGAGTGAGAGTGATTAAGATAAAAAGGCCAGCAAAAGCTGGCCTGAAAAACTGTTACGCGTTTGCTCTTTTCTCAAGCATAGCAACAGCTGGTAGTTTTTTCCCTTCTAAGAACTCTAAGAAAGCACCACCGCCCGTTGAAATGTAAGAAATTTCATCTGCCACGCCATATTTGTCGATTGCTGCTAGCGTGTCGCCGCCACCCGCAATTGAGAAGGCATTAGACTTTGCAATTGCATTGGCAATCGCTTCTGTACCATTACCAAACTGGTCAAATTCGAAAACGCCAACTGGGCCATTCCACACAACCGTGCCTGCATTTTCAATGATTTTAGCTAGAGTTTGCGCTGTATCAGGACCGATATCGAAGATCATGTCTTCATCAGATACTTCAGTCACATCTTTGATAGTCGCCACTGCTGATTCAGAGAACTCAGTACCTACAACGACATCTGTTGGTACTGGAATGTCACCATCGTTTGCACGCGCTGCTGATGTTAATTTGTTTGCTTCGTCGATTAAATCAGCTTCGAAAAGCGACTTACCAACAGGGTGACCTGCTGCCGCAACGAAAGTGTTCGCGATACCGCCACCAGCAACTAGCTGGTCAACCACAGTTGATAATGAATCAAGTACAGTTAGTTTAGTCGATACTTTAGAACCACCTACAATCGCCACAAGTGGACGTGCCGGGTTATCAAGTGCTTTACCTAGTGCATCAAGTTCAGCCGCTAACAGTGGGCCAGCACAAGCAACTTCTGCAAATAAGCCAACGCCATGCGTAGACGCTTGAGCACGGTGAGCCGTTCCGAAAGCATCCATCACGTATACGTCACATAATGCAGCAAGCTGTTGAGCTAGTGCTTCGTCGTCTTTCTTTTCACCGATATTAAAGCGTACGTTTTCAAATACAACCACTTCATTGTCGGCAACTTCAACGCCATTTAGGTAATCTTTTTCTAAACGTACGTTTTGTTCTAACGCTTCGTTTAGGTAGTCAACCACTGGCTGAAGTGAGAATTCTTCATTGTATTCGCCCTCAGTTGGACGACCAAGGTGAGACATCACCATCACTTTTGCACCTTTTTCAAGTGCAAGTTTAATAGTCGGAAGTGAAGCGCGAATACGCGCATCAGACGTTACTTTGCCGTCTTTTACTGGCACGTTTAAATCTTCACGAATTAAAACACGCTTGCCTGATAAATCTAGATCCGCCATTTTGATGACTGACATTGATGTCTCCTTTAAGAACGATACTGGGTAATAGCTTTGTTGTTATTTAGCGGCCATCATGGCCTCAGCGGTGTCGAGCATACGGTTCGCAAACCCCCACTCGTTATCACACCATACTAAAAGTTTTACTAACCTTTTATGACTTACGCGTGTTTGCGTGCCGTCAATGATACAAGAATGTGCATCATGGTTAAAATCTACCGACACCAAAGGCTCTTCGGTATAACTTAGAATATTTTCTAATCGGCCTTGTGTATTAGCCTGAATTGCTTGATTTATTTTATCTAAATCAACGTCTTGATTTAGCGTAACACTTAAATCCATGGCCGTCACATTTATCGTCGGAACACGTACAGCGATGGCTTCAAAGCGACCTTCAAATTTAGGCAAGATACGCTCAATACCACGGGCTAATTTAGTGTCGACTGGAATAATTGACTGACTCGCTGCACGAGTACGGCGCAAATCACTGTGATACGCATCGATCACCTGCTGGTCATGCATAGACGCATGAATAGTCGTAATAGCACCTGATTCAATGCCGAAGGCATCATCAAGCACTTTGATCACAGGTACAATACAGTTGGTTGTACAAGAACCATTAGAAACAATAGTGTGTTCAGCTTTAAGCTCTTCTTCGTTAATGCCATACACTATGGTTGCATCAACATCTGCATCGGCAGGTTGAGAGAATAACACTTTTTTAGCACCTGCATTTAGATGTTTTTTAGCGTCTAAACGACTGTGGAACACACCAGTACACTCAAGTACCACATCAACTTCTAGAGCCTGCCAAGGTAAATGAGCCGGATCTGACTCACTAAATAGTTGGATTTTATCGCCATTTACTTCTAAGAAAGGCGCATCATGCGAAACCGAGTAAGCAAAACGACCGTGAGAGGTATCATATTTAAGTAAATGCGCAACGGCTTTGGGATCGGCTAATTCATTAATAGCCACGATTTCAATATCTTGACGGCGACCTGATTCGTACAATGCACGCACAACATTGCGTCCAATACGACCAAACCCATTTATTGCCAGTTTTATTGCCATTAAGTTGTGGACCTAGCTAAATGCAGAGACAGGAAATTAATACAGTTCCTCAAAATAGCTCACTTAATTTAGAGGATTGGTATAACTTCCTAAAAGATGGGGCTATTGTAATCGACATAGGCAAATTATGTATACACTTGCGCGAAAAAAAATCTTACATCAAGGCCGAAAGTTTAAGTGGCTTACCCGCCCCAATTTTATTTATTAAGACTAACAACAACTCGGCAGTTGCTAAGGCATCGGTTAGTGCATTATGCACCTCATAGTCTGGTAGTTGATAACGAGTGCGACAATTAGCCAAAGTCAGGCTGTCCTGATGTAATTCGGTGTTTTGCTTTAACTGACGCCTTTTCTCAATTTGCATCGTGTCAACAATGGCCAAAGGGAGTGCCTCTAAACCTAACGCTTTGCTATTTAATCGGATAAATCCCCAGTCTAAATAAGCGTTGTGGCACACTAATACCTTATCGTGCAAAGCGTCACATAGTTCAGTCATTAACGCCTCAAGAGATACCCCTTCATTAAGCGTTTGCTCATCGATACCATGATAAACCGGACTCTGATCTAGCTGCTTCACATCACTATTGATTATGTGCATCGCGCTTTTTAATTGAATTCTGTCACTGCACATAGTTACCCAAGCCGCTGATACAATTTCATGTACTTTAGGATCAAGCCCTGTGAGTTCAAGATCTAAAACTACAAACTCCACTTCATCGAGTGACTTGCCTTTGGCTTTTAAATAGCGAAATGCTTTTTGTACTAACTTCTGCATTTACAAGCTGCCTCTGGCAAACTTAAACGCACAGGCTTGTTGCGCTTGCTTAATTAAATAAAACGCTTCTTTCAATTGATGCTTCTCAAGAGAAGTTAACATTTCAGGGTCGATACAGTTGCCCGGCAAGCCCTCTTTATTCAATTGGGTTTTGAGTCGCAATTGCGTCAGGTAGCGCCAACAATCTTTGAGGTTATAAATATCTTTAGCGCTTATGAGATTAAATTTAGTCAGCGCATCCAGACGTTCAAGGGTATTGGCCCGCCTTACTCCCGCTTTTAGTGCATAGAGCCTTGCAATATCATTGATGATCACAACACCGCGCTTTTTCAGATCTAAATACTTATGCTTAGACTCACTCTTCTCAAGTTTAAATTGCTGGAACAAACCAATCGGTACAGAGTTCGCGTTAATATCTGTGGCCATGGCCGCAAAGAAGAGTTCATTTTTGCTAATTCTTTCAAGCGACACACATAAGTCACTGTATAGCTCATTCGAACCATCAATAAAGCGCAAATCAAAAAAGATCTTACAGTTCAACATCGCCTGCGGCGTGGGTGATTTGATCCACTTAAAAAATCGCTCTGACCACTCATTTAAGGTGCCGCAACACTCAGGGTTGCTTGCCATAATATTACCTGGGCAACGCTTAATACCGCATTCAACGAGTTGTTCACAAACAAACTCACCCATTCCTTTGAAGTAAGCTCTTTGCGCTTCGGTTAAATTGTTCGGTAGTAATAAGCCATTGTCTTGATCTGAATGCAAAGTTTGCTCTTCACGGGCTTGTGAACCAAAGCAAATAAAACTAAACGCACATGGCGCTGTACCATGCTCTTGCTGATAAATGCGAATTAATCGACTGGTCAATGCATCGGTCAGACCACTTAATAGCTTGCCCATGACCGAGATATCATCAATGTTATGAGAAAAGCTCTTTAATAATGCAGGGATCTCTTGCGCATACAGGCGTAACTGCTGAACCGATGTCGCTTTATAAATGCGACCAATAAGTTGTACCGGATCGCTTTTTTGCTGACGTAACAAATCTGTACTGGTCAACATACCGAGAGGCGTGTAATTTTCATCGAGCACAGGCAAATGATGTATGTTGTGTTTAAGCATTAAATGCAAAGCAGAAAATACTCGATTGTTTTCGAAAATGAATTTTGGCTTAGCCGTCATCACCTGATTAATTGCCATATTAGGATCAACATCCTTGGCCAGAACCCGATTACGCAAGTCTCTATCTGTGAGCACACCGATAAGACTCTCTTGCTCTGTGACCATAATGGAAGAGACCCCATGCTCACTCATTTTCACCGCGGCATCACGAATTGATGCATCCGGCCCGAGTGTTATCGCCTTTCTGGTCAATAGCTCACTGATTTTTTTCTCAGACCAGTTATCACTTTTTTGCTGATAATGAGAAGACAGCAAGCGATTAGCATGAGCGCGCACAAAGTGTTGTTCGAATGCCTTATATTCACGACGTAAGTAATCAAAGCTAGTTTGATTTAAGATATAAATTAAGCCGGGGGTCGACACTTCGATGCGATTTTGTATGGCATCGCCGGTTAATAAAGACGGAAAGCCAAAATAGTCACCTTCTGCGATTTGCGTGATCACTTCTTCTTTGGCATTGACCAGATCATATTGACCTGAGCGGACTAAGTATAAATTTGGCTCAGTAGATTTTAGCCACTGTGACTGATTGTCTTTGTTTAAATAAACAATTTCTAAATGGGACACAAAATAGTGGGTCGCCGCTTCTGGTAATTGGCTAAATGGCGCCTGTAAGGCAACAAATTTTGCGACTTCAGCAACTTCTGGGGTCATGCTCTACTCCTAAGTCACCCGCCTATAAACAACTACAATAAAAGAAAGAAATGTTAGTGTTTACGCTTAGGTATGAATCGTTTTAGCAAAATGCAGCTATCAAACCGAATTTTTTAGAAATGTAAAAACAGCACTTTGCTAAAACGAATAAAAGCCCAGCCTTGTCGGCTGAGCTTTGTGCTTATTCGCTCAAATATTAGTGGGCGTGTGCCTCACCTGAGCCTTTAGGGTTACGAATACTATCAACCATGTCTTGCACTTCTTTTGGTGTTTCAGCAGTTAGTTTAAGAACAACCGCAGCAACGATGAAGTTAACTAGCATACCGATGATACCAATACCTTCTGGAGAGATACCGAATAACCAGTTTGCTGGTGCATTAAGCTCAGGACTAATAAACTTGAAGTAAATGATATAAGCCGCTGTGAAGCCAATACCTGTGATCATACCTGCAATCGCACCTTCTTTATTCATCTTCTTAGAGAAGATACCCATGATAATTGCTGGGAAGAAGCTCGCTGCTGCTAGGCCGAATGCAAATGCCACAACTGAAGCCACGAATCCTGGCGGGTTGATACCGAAGTAGGCTGAGATTGCAATCGCTGTCATCGCCGCCAAACGCGCTGCGAGTAACTCTTGCTTATCACTGATATCTGGTTTTAGTGTACGCTTAAGTAAATCATGCGATACCGAGGTTGAAATTACCAGTAGTAGACCCGCTGTGGTTGATAGTGCTGCTGCAATACCACCCGCTGCGACCAATGCGATAACCCAAGCAGGCAGATTCGCAATCTCTGGGTTTGCCAGTACCATAATGTCTCGGTCAATGTTCACTTCGTTAGCACTGTTTGGATCTGAGATCTTACCTGCAGAGTAATTCATTCTACCGTCACCATTCTTATCTTCGAAGGTGATAAGGCCAGTTCTTTCCCAGTTTTTAACCCAAGTTGGTGCTTCTTCGTAAAGTGTTCCGTTACCATCTTTACCATTAATCGTATCAATCATGTTTACACGCGCAAATGATGCAACCGCAGGGGCTGTCGTATAAACAATCGCGATGAATACAAGCGTCCATGCTGCTGAGATGCGTGTATCTTTTACTTTCGGTACTGTGAAGAAACGAACGATTACATGAGGCAGACCCGCTGTACCGACCATAAGAGCGGCAGTGATAGCGAATACATCGATCATACTCTTAGAGCCTTCGGTATATTGCGAGAAGCCAAGCTCGGTACTCAGTCCATCAAGTTTATCGAGCATATACACACCCGAGCCATCGGCTAGAGTTGCACCGAAGCCTGTTTGCGGTAGTAAGTGGCCAGTCATCATTAGAGAAATAAATACAGCTGGTACTAAATACGCAAATACTAATACACAATACTGAGCAACCTGCGTATACGTGATACCTTTCATACCACCTAATACAGCATAGAAGAATACGATAACCATACCGATGTAAACACCGGTCTCAATGTCTACTTCTAAGAAACGAGAGAATACAACACCTACACCACGCATCTGACCGGCAATGTAAGTGAAACAGATAAAGATTGCACACAAGATAGCTACTACACGGGCAACTTGAGAGTAATAACGATCTCCTATGAAATCTGGTACCGTAAATTTACCAAACTTACGAAGATAAGGTGCTAAACAAAGCGCCAGTAGTACATAACCACCAGTCCAACCCATTAGGTAAACACCACCGTCGTAACCAGCGAAAGAAATAATACCCGCCATTGAAATGAATGATGCTGCACTCATCCAGTCTGCGGCTGTTGCCATGCCGTTTGCCACAGGTGGTACACCACCGCCAGCAACATAGAATTCTTTTGTTGAACCCGCACGAGCCCAAATTGCGATGCCGACATAGAGCGCAAAGCTCAAGCCAACAATAATAAAGGTAAGAATCTTAACATCCATCTTCGTGCTCCTTATTCATCTACGCCGTATTTTTTATCAAGCGTATCCATTTTGAACACGTAGACAAAAATCAAAGCCACAAAGGTGTAAATTGCGCCTTGCTGTGAAAACCAAAAACCTAATTTGAATCCAAAGAAGCGGATCTCATTAAGTACATCTACCAGTAAAATGCCAAAACCAAATGACACTACAAACCATATTGTTAATAGCTTAAACATGAGGCTCAGATTTTCTGACCAATATGCTTTTGCTTGTTCTTCGTCTTTAAAAGCCATTTTTGTTGTCCCCTATCACTTGCCAATGAATTGGCTGTGTTGGTGTTAATCGTCACTATCTACATTAGCAACGCCCTTACAAGTTGGAATTGCTACCTTAGTCGTAACAACAAGTTAACGTTTACGTAAACTGCAGATTGACACACTTAAAACATCAGGTTTAACTATATTTAACAAACACTTAGCAAATTAAACGTTCGCATTTTGAGCAAAAAAGGCATTTTTGGGATGGTATGAGACATTAGTCTAATTTAGCCAGAGCAATAAATACAAAATCTATAATAAACAGTAAGTTAAACATTGAATTGCGATACAAAAAGGATTACAAAAAAAGCAAATGTGATAAGGTTATTTGGTCGACAATAAAAAAGATAAGACTATGAGCGCTGCACTGATATTTGTTTCTCTTTGTTATATAGGGGTTTTATTTTGGCTGGCAAACTGGGGAGATAAAACCACCCCCCGTGCGCTAAAGTTTAGCCATCATCCTTTTGTATACGCATTGGCACTCGGCATTTACTGTACATCATGGACTTACTATGGCGCCGTGGGTACTGCTGCGGCGAGTAGTTGGCATTATTTGCCTATTTTATTAGGGCCCGCTTTATTATTTTTATTCGGACAAGGTTTTTTAAGAAAACTGGTATTAGTCAGTAAAAAACAAAATATCACCACCATTGCCGATTTTATCTCTGCCCGCTACGGCAAACGACAAACCACAGCCGTCATGGTTACCATGATAGCTTTGTTGGCGACCATTCCTTATATCGCGCTGCAACTAAAAGCGCTGAGTTCTAGCTTTTTATTACTGCAACAAGATGAGCAACTCTCTGGTACTGTTTTAGCGCTTACTGGTACTTTGATCATCGCCCTGTTTGCTATATTTTTTGGTACACGAAAAGTCGACGTTACCGAATACCGTTCAGGCTTAATGCTGGCCATTGCGTTTGAATCTATTATTAAACTGTTAGCACTTGTTGCAGTGGCAGCTCTGGCATTAGTCGCACTTTATAATCAGCCAAAACATAGCTTAAATTTACTCACCCATTGGCAAGACTTTAACTTTAGTAGCTTCAATTTTATTGGCCAGAGCCTGATCGCGGCTGCGGCTATTATCTGCCTGCCCAGACAGTTTCATGTGACTGTCGTAGACAACCAAGATAGAAAGCACTTACTTACAGCTAGATGGGCTTTTCCTTTATACCTTATGTTAACTGCAGCGATGATCATCCCGATTGCGACTGCTGCTATTCATCCGAATATTGGCTCTCATTTGGCGGCAGACAGTTTTGTACTGGCACTGCCTATTTCAACCGGCCACCCAATTCTCACGACCTTTGTCTTTATCGGTGGGCTATCTTCGGCAACTGCGATGATCGTTGTAGCAACACTCACACTCAGTACGATGTTGTCGAATGATGTGGTATTGCCATTGGTACTAAAACGCCGTTTTCACCGCGCCCCTGCGTTGGGTAATTACAAATCTTCCATTCTCTTGATCCGCCGCTTTATCATCGCCGCCATTTTATTATTGGCTTATTTATACCAACAACACTTTGGCCATGGGGAATCACTGGCAAGTATGGGTCTTGTGGCGTTTTCATTAGTAACCCAATTATTACCTGCCATAGTCGGTGGTTTATATTGGCGTAAGGGTCATGCTTATGGTGTGTATGCTGGCTTATTAGCTGGATTCATCTGTTGGACACTGTTTTTAATGATGCCCATGGTTGATATGGGTTTTTCTCTCAACTTTGAAGCAAGACAAACGCTCATCACCCAGGGCACTTTAATTGCCTTATTTGCAAACATCAGTTGCTACATTAGCTTCTCATTAGGTGCCCATGAGCGTTTAATCGATAAAATACAAGCCGCAGCCTTTGTCAATCCACGTGAAGAAGCGGCTTTGATTAAACGCATGAACAAAAACGTCAAAGCAACCGTGTATGACTTTAAAGTGCTATTACAGACTTTCTTAGGTGTTCAGCGTTCACAACAACTGCTTGGTCATTATACGTTATTGCATGATATTGATGACAATAACGCCTATCCAGATCCTGAGTTTATCGCCTATTGTGAACGAGCCCTCACCGGGGTTTTGGGAGCCTCGTCTGCGCAAGCGCTTATTCATACCGTTGCCTCTGGCAAGCAAATGGCATTTGAAGAAGTCGTTAACTTCTTTGATGAAACTACCCAAGCGCTTCAATTTAACCAAAACTTACTCTACACCTCGCTCGAAAACCTCTCTCATGGTATTTCTGTTGTAGATAAAGACCTTAACCTCGTTGCTTGGAACAAACGTTATGCTGAGATGTTTAATTATCCTGAGGGCTTTTTAGAAGTAGGCCAACCAATAGAAGAAGTCATTCGTTTTAACGCAGAGCGTGGCGAATGTGGCCCAGGTGAAATAGTTCGCCTTGTTGAAAAACGTGTTCAACATTTAAGAAATGGCACACCACACCACTTTATTCGCCACCGTCGTGATGGCCAGGTGTTTGAAATGACGGGTAACCCACTACCTGAAGGCGGATTCGTGACTAGTTTTAGCGATGTCACCATGCACATCGCCACACAAAACGCTCTAGAAGAAATTAACATGGATCTAGAAAACCGCATCGAAGCGCGTACTCAAGAGATCCGAAATATAAATAAAGACTTAGAAGCACAAATAGACTCGAGAATTGAAACCGAGCACGCCTTAATCGCTGCGAAAAAAGAAGCTGAAAAAGCCAATGACAGTAAAACCCGCTTCTTAGCACTCGCCAGCCATGATATTTTGCAGCCACTCAACGCTGCCAGATTATACTCTGCTGCTATTGATGCCAATCATCTTTCACATCAAGATAAAAGTAACTTTGATAAGCTCAACGACTCGCTCGATTCTACCGTTCACCTGATGTCATCTTTACTTGATATTGCCAAACTAGAACAAGGGGCCATGCAGCCAACCCCAAGACATTTTAGTATCGATGATATTCTCTGCCCACTTGCCAATGAGTACGCGATTTTATCGAGCGAAAAAGGCCTTAAATTGAAAGTCAGAAGCAATCAAAATATTGTTCATAGCGATACCACATACTTGCGCCGCGTGATCCAAAATTTAGTGTCGAATGCCGTAAAATACACAGACTCAGGCAAAGTATTGATTGCTACTCGAAAGCGTAAACATGGCTTATTGGTCGAGGTGTATGATACGGGCCCAGGGATCAGTGAATACGAACAAGCAAAGATATTTAACGACTTCTACCGCATACACTCAAATGACAATAAAGGCGTTGGTTTGGGTTTAGGGGTCGTAAAACGTCTATGTGACCTGTTGTCCATTGTTTTAGAGGTGAAGTCTATCCCCGGTAAAGGGAGCCGTTTTAGTGTATTAATCCCACATGGTGATGCTAATTTAGTGGCGAGGAAAACCCTCACAACTTCCAGCATGCCACTTGGAGATAATAACGCTAAGCTCAATGTCATCGCCGTTGACGACGACCCTAAAAACCTAGAGGCCATGTCGAGTTTATTAGCTAAGTGGCAAACTAACTACGATCTATTTAATGATGTTGATTCGGTACTTGCACATGCTAAATCAAATAAAGCCCCTGATTTAATCCTCATGGACTATCAGTTGGGTACTGAATGTGACGGCATCACTTTAATCAAAACTTTGAGAGAAATATGGCAATCACAGGTGCCCGCAGTGCTTATTACCGCTGTACGCGACCAAGAAGTTAAAGCTGAAGTAAAGGCTTTGAACATTCATTATCTATCAAAACCGGTAAAACCGGCAAAATTGAAAGCGTTAATGAATTTTGGCCGTTAATAAGCATGAGTTAGCTATTTTCATTCCTCTGTAATAAAGCTAGAGTGACTATTCGACTTTGCAGAGGAATGAGGAAATGCAAACAATACTAACCACACAATGTGATGACGATGTTGGTCTGATCGCGAAAATTACCGGGCTCTGTTACGAGCATAACCTTAATATCACCCGTAACAATGAATTTGTTGATAAAGAAGCTAAACGCTTTTTTATGCGCACCGAGTTAACCGGAGAACCCAGTGAGGCTTTTCTTGAGCAATTAAAAAGTCAGTTGCCTTCTGGGGCCAGAGTTGAGCTCTTTGACGAGTCAAAAAGAAAGGTGGTTTTACTGGCCACAAAAGAAGCGCACTGCCTTGGTGGTGTGCTACTTAAACAATACGAGCAAGCGCTTAACATCGAAGTACTGGCTGTCATTGCCAATTATCCAGATTTAGAAAAGCTGGTGTCTGGCTTTGATATCCCTTTTCATTGTATTTCACATGAAGGGTTAAGCCGTGCAGAACACGATAAGCTCGTTGGGGATGCTATTGCACAGTATCAACCTGATATTATTGGTCTTGCCAAATATATGCGTATTTTGTCGCCTGAGTTTGTTGCACGCTTTGAGAACAAAGTGATTAATATCCATCATTCTTTTTTGCCAGCGTTTATTGGCGCAAAACCTTATCATCAAGCATTTGAACGCGGCGTAAAAATAGTCGGTGCGACCGCACACTTTGTGAATAATGAACTCGATGAAGGGCCTATCATTGCGCAGAATGTGACGCCTGTGACCCACATACACAATGCTGAAGCCATGGCAAAGATTGGCCGAGATATCGAGAAGACTGTGTTCTGTAATGCCTTACAGCTCGCTACTGAGCACAAGTTGTTTATCAACGGCAATCGGACTGTGGTATTTAGCTAACCAAATACTCAGATTAGCTAGAATATTGAAGAGCTTGTTACATCTCAGTATTGTCCACTGTGACAAGCTTTTTTGGGCTGTGCACCAAGACACTCCTTGCCTAGTGCATTAAAAATCTTCTATCGCATAGCCGCTATATTTAACTCACTGCTTCTACGGGTTCTAATTGTAGTTTTGAAGCAATCAGTACAGCTTGAGTACGGTTATAAACGCCTAACTTTCTAAAAATAGCAGTAATATGTGCCTTTACTGTCGCTTCAGAAATATGTAATTCATAGGCAATTTGCTTATTCAGTAAACCTTCGTGTAGGTACTGTAAAACTTTATATTGTTGTGGCGTGAGTGAAGCAACTTGTTGTGCGAGCTCTCTGTCTTCATTTTCAACATTGGCTACTTTATCTTTTATATTTTCTGGTAACCAAGTTTCTCCTTCGAGCACGGTTTCGATACCTTGCGCGATATCTTGTGTTGAGGAAGCTTTCGGAATGAAACCCATGGCGCCGTAGGCCATTACCTTAGAAATGATGCTGAGATCTTCACTGCCTGATACAACCACAATAGGCAGACTTGGGTAATCTTCACGAATACGGATAAGACCGTATAAATCACCGCTGCCGGGCATATGTAGATCAAGTAAAAGTAAATCTAACTCGTCTTGCTCTGATAACACAGCAAGGGTACTGTCAAAACTTTCAGACTCGAAAACGGTTAAATCTTCAAACTGACTTTGCAATGCGCCTTTTAAAGCTTCCCTAAATAAAGGGTGATCATCCGCAATTAAAAACTGATTCATGCTTTTCTCCTAAAAATTCGGCTGTCATCTGAAAGAGGACAGCCGATATAGTACGATTAGAATTTAATGAAATTCAAGTTTTTAGCGTTCTATTAACGATTTAAACGATTTTCTATTAATTCATCTACTACAGTAGGATCGGCCAGTGTTGACGTATCACCTAGCTGTTGGTGCTCATTTGCGGCGATCTTACGTAAAATGCGGCGCATAATCTTACCAGAACGTGTCTTAGGTAGACCCGGTGACCATTGGATCATATCGGGAGAAGCAATTGGGCTTAACTCTTTACGAACCCAGTTACGTACTTCTTTGGTTAACTCATCGCTTACTAGCACACCTTCATTCGGTGTAATGTAGACATAAATACCTTGGCCTTTAATGTCATGCGGGTAACCAACTACGGCAGCTTCTGCTACTGCTTCGTGCGCAACTAGGGCACTTTCGATTTCAGCAGTACCTAGGCGGTGGCCTGATACGTTTAGTACGTCATCCACACGACCTGTGATCCAGTAATAACCATCTTCATCACGACGACAACCATCACCAGTGAAGTAAACGCCCGGATAAGCTGAGAAGTAAGTTTGTTCGAAACGCTCATGGTCACCATACACGGTACGTGCTTGTGACGGCCAGCTATCAAGAATAACTAGGTTACCTTCTGCTGCGCCTTGAAGTGTTTCACCTGCAGCATCAAATAGAGCCGGAGCAATACCAAAGAATGGACGTGTTGCCGAGCCTGGCTTCATGTCTGTCGCACCAGGTAGTGGCGTGATCATGATGCCACCGGTTTCAGTTTGCCACCAAGTATCTACGATTGGGCATTTGCTGTTACCAATGCGCTCGTGATACCAAGTCCACGCTTCAGGGTTGATTGGCTCACCTACTGAACCCATGATACGCAGTGAATCACGCTTTGAACTCGCTGTTGGCTCATCGCCTTTCGCCATTAGAGCACGAATAGCCGTTGGCGCAGTATAAAGAATGGTTACATTGTGCTTATCAACCACCTCACCAATACGACCTGCGCTTGGGTAAGTTGGTACACCTTCGAATACAACCTGAGTACAACCATTAGCTAACGGGCCGTATGCCATGTAGCTGTGACCGGTGATCCAACCCACATCGGCTGTACACCAGTAAATATCGTCTTCTTTAATATCGAACACATATTCATGGGTCATCGATGAATAAACTAGGTAACCACCGGTTGTATGTACAACACCTTTTGGTGTGCCAGTCGAACCAGAAGTATAAAGAATGAATAATGGGTCTTCGGCATTCATTGGCGTTGGTTCACATTCAGCTGGTACATCAGCTGTTAACTCATGCCACCATACGTCATGACTTTGCCAATCAACTTCACCACCCGTTAGTTGATGCACAACAACATGCTCAACTGTGGTTACGCCATCTTGAGAAACCGCTTCGTCAACATTGGCTTTAAGCGGAACTGTATTACCACCGCGACGACCTTCATCAGATGTGATAACCACTTTTGCGCCAGAATCTTTAATACGATCTGCAATTGCTGATGGTGAGAAACCACCGAATACCACTGAGTGGATAGCACCAATACGGGCACAAGCTTGCATTGCATAAATAGCAAATGGCGTCATCGGCATATAAATCGCAACGCGATCGCCCTTTTCAACACCTAGCTTTTTAAGGCCGTTGGCAAGTTTTGCTACTTCGTCATGAAGCTGTTGGAACGTAATATTTTCGCTATGCTCTGGGCTGTCGCCTTCCCAAATTAGTGCAACTTTATCTGCCTTGTCTTTAAGGTGACGGTCGATACAGTTATAAGAAGCGTTTAGCTCACCATCTTCATACCAATTGATGCTGATGTGACCTTTATCGAAAGAGGTGTTTTTAACTTTTGTATAAGGGGTTGACCAATCAAGGCGTTTACCGTGTTCAGCCCAAAATGCTTCAGGGTTGTCGATAGACTGTTGATATAAAGTTTCATACTGGTCGTTATTAACTAATGCATTGTTCTTGATAGCTTCAGGAACCGGATAAATGCTTTGTGACATAGTCATCTCCATATTAATTTACTTGCCCTTGGGCTTTCATCAAGGATCACTCAGGCGTTGCAGTTTAAGAATTAGACCTTAGTTGTATAAAGGTTAAAAAACAAACACAGATCATTTTTTGCAATAAAGTGCCTAAAATAGAACCAAACAGTACAACCCTATATTAAATAAATGAAAAATACAGCGTAAAATACGATTAACCACTATTTTTATAGACGAAATACTGCCACGAATTATTAATGGTCTGTGAACTGTTTGTTTATTATTCCACCTTAGTCGTATAGACCAAAGGCTAATTGAGCAAAAAGCGACCATCAACAACAGTGGGTATGAACTCTTATTCATGACAGCGTCGTTGCAATTTACAACGTAGCTTTAAGGAACATCAACTATGACAACTAAAAGTGTAGCAATTAAAACCCTTACAGCACTAGCAGTATCAAGCGCTCTAAGCCTACCCGCTCTAGCAGGTACCATCGAAGACACCAAAGTAAGCTATGGCGGTTACGTTAAGCTCGACGCTATCTGGAGTGACTTTTCTGACGGCACCTTAGGCGCACAACACATTGGCCGTGACTTCTATGTACCTGGTACAACACCTGTATCTGCTTCTAGCAGTGAAGATGCGGTATTTGACATGCATGCCCGTCAATCTCGTTTTAACTTTGGCACCGCCACTAAACTTGAAGATGGTAGCACCATTAAAACGAAAATCGAGCTAGACTTTATTGCCTCAACGGGTGGTAATGAGCGAGTGAGTAACTCTTACTCTCCGCGTATTCGTCAAGCATTTGTTACCTATAAAGGCTGGTTGTTTGGTCAAGCTTGGTCAAACTTCCAAAATGTCGGTGCACTACCTGAAACACTTGACTTTGTAGGCCCTGCGGAAGGTACAGTATTCGTTCGTCAAGCAATGGCGAAATATACCAGCGGTAACTTCTCATTCTCAGTAGAAAATCCAGAAAGTACAGTCACCACAGCTGATTCTGGCCGTGTTGTAACAGACGATGCATCTATGCCTGATTTCACAGCGCGTTATACACACAAAGCAGATTGGGGTAATTTTGTACTTACCGCGTTAGCCCGTCAGCTCACGTACAAAATTGGCGCGGCTGATGAAAGCGAAACATCATTCGGTGTGAGTGCATCAGGTCGTGTGAACTTTGGTAAAAATAACCTGAAGTTTATGCTCACTCAAGGTGCTGGCCTTGGCCGTTATGTGGGTCTAAACGTTGCCAATGGTGCCGTTTATGATGGCTCTAACCTTCATACCATCGACTCTACATCAGGTTTTGTTGCTTATCAGCATCACTGGAATGACAAATTCCGCTCAACTTTCTTATATTCATTCTTCGAAGCGGATAATGTAACTGATGTACTAGGTGCGGGCTATAACCCAACTAAATCAAGCATGAGCTACAGTGCTAACTTACTTTACTCTCCAGTTAAAAAGCTGACTTTTGGTGCTGAATATAAAGTAGGTACTCGTGAGACTGAAAGTGGTGTGGATGGTGATTTAAACCGTATTCAAATGTCTGTGAAATACGTGTTCTAAACTCCCGACTTGTCCATAGCTAGCTTTCTAAATAGGAAAGCTAGCAAACTATGGGCTAAATTTTTTAGCGGCATTATGCCGCTTTATTTTTTCTTTTTACTTTGTTTTTTTACATCGAAAACACAAATTACTCTTCGACTAGCTGCTCACTTCTGAAAAAGCCATTTTCATCAGACAATAAATCAACCAGTTCAGGCAACACTTCATCCATGGTCTTTTTTAGTGTCCAAGGCGGGTTGATAACCATCATACCTGAAGCCGTCATTCCATGAACATCAGTATCGGCACTGGTTGCAAGCTCAAATAATTGAATGTTTCTAACGCCTGACTCTTTTAAAGTTTGCTCCATTAAATCAATACGCTCTCTATCTACAACCGGATACCAAATCATATAGGTGCCAGAGCTAAATTTTTTATGCGCCTTAATTATCATCTTAACGGCATGCTGATAGTCGGTTTTAATTTCATAAGGTGGGTCCATTAACACGCAAGCTCTTCTTGAAGCAGGTGGCACTAAACCTTGTAAACCTTTAAAACCATCTTCGCCTTTTACACGGAGAGATTTTTTATGCTGAGTGTTTTTCTCAAGTAAAGTTAGATCTTGTGGGTGCAATTCAAAGAACCAACCTTTGTCTTGGCGACGTAAAAACTGCTCTGCCACTTTTGGTGAGCCTGGGTAAAACGATAATGACGCTTCGTTCATACCTTTAACCAGTTCGACAAAATCTATAATTGCTTGGTTTTGGCCTTGGTAGTGCCAAAGCTTACCAATGCCATCTAGATATTCTTGTGTCTTTTGCGAATCGGCGCCTGCTAATTCAAAAAAGCCAGCACCAGAATGCGTATCAATGTAATCAAACGGCTTGTCTTTTTTAGTCATATATTCCAGCACTTGTGCCAGAACAAGATGTTTGATGATGTCAGCAGGATTACCCGCATGAAATGAATGTCGATAACTCAGCATAATTGCGCCCAAAAGTGTTTACCTGAGCACTTACTCAGGTTTGAAGATAACAGTTTGTATTATCGCCTAATTACCCTCAGATATAAACGACACTGCTCAGAGAAATATAAAATTAAGAAGAGCTCAACTTTTTAAAATAGTATTTATTACATGTATTCGAGCTGAATTTACCTAAATATGACCAAATAATGACAAAATGCACCGCAAAGCTAGGTATTTGCTAGCATCCTTAGTCAGTTTGTTTTACATTTGTACCATATATAACAGTCAATAGAGCGCCTTTATGAACAACGAAACTCTCCCAAAACTCGAACAATTGATTGATGAACTGATCAACCAAAATAATCGTTTAAATAACGAACTTTCAGAGCTTAAAGCTCAAAATGAAAAACTAGTTGATGAAAATGAAACTCTTCAGCTAGAAGTACTTGAAAGTGAAGAAAAGCAAAAAGAGACAAGCCAAACTTTATCTGGCCTGTTGAGCAAGCTACAGAGTGCAACTCAGGCTAGCTAATGTCGCAAAAAACCAATCAAGTTGAAGTGAGCCTGCTTGGCAAAACACATCAATTTGCCTGTACTGAGGGGCAAGAAGCCGCGCTCCTCGATGCTGCAGCCTTGCTTAATAGTACGGTAGAAGAAATGAAGCAGCGCAGTTCTATACGCACTGAGCACAACGCATTACTGATGGCCGCATTGCACCTGTGTCACGACTTACAAGCACAGAAAACTGCACAAGAAAACTTAATCACAAAACTTTCTTCTCATCTAGCAAGCAGCGAAGAGTAATTCACTTTCATCAAATCGCATAATCGGTTAAATTACGTGCAATATTGAATAGCATGGTAAACCTCTACTTTGATTATGCGATTTTACTTCGCCCTATTTTTTATTTTCGCTTCATTTTCAGCCCCAGCAACACAATGGCTAAAGGTCGATGAAAAGACTTTTCTAATCGCACCGCCTACCAGTGCTCGCTATCTGACTAGCAATCAGGCGGTTTTAATAGGTCAAAAATGTGCAGCCATCATTGATGCCCATGGAGACTTTAGCGCACTTGAGCACTTTGCAAACGAAGTAAGAAAACGTATACCTAAGCCTATTTGCTATTTATTCAGCACCAGCAGTGATGAAGAACAAATCTTAGGGATGACGCTGCTAGCGAATGAATTTCCTGATGCGACATGGCATGCACCACGTCATGTTTCAATGCATTTCAATGAATACCAAAGCGCCTTAAAAGATAAACTTTCGCGATTTGAAAAAAGCCTACAACTCAGTCAATCTCGATTAGAAACACACTCTAATGCTCAAATGCAACAACGGCTAAATAAAGCTAAGGCGCGTATTGAGAAGTGGCAAAGTACAGCATTTTCTTCTCCTACTTTATTAAAGGCTGCTCAAGTGACTCTAGATTTAGGTGAGCATTCTCTTGTCGTAGCAGAAATCGAAGGGGCGACACAAGGCGGCCTAAGTATTTTAAGTCATCATAATTCAGGGTTGTTTGTTGGCTTAACAGCGAACCCTATTCCCTATGTGCAGAACAGTGATTTAGAGGCTTGGCTAGCAACAATCAAAAAACTACGAAACTCTGAAAAAGTGACTTGGTTACTACCAGCACAAGGTAAGCCATATAAACTCAAAGCGTTACAAAAACCAATTTCCTTCTTAGAGGCCGCAATCAACAGCGACTCGATGGTGATGCCAGAAGCATTACTGGCAATGTACAAAACGGATGAGCTCACACAAACTCGGTTAAGATTAATGTATGAGCTGGCTAAAAACAAACAGGTGCAAAAAATGCAAAAGCAAGGGACAGTGCTATAATCTGACAGGGAGCATGGGTATGAATATACATTTAAGACGCATTTTATTGTGTATTGGGTTGCTAGTACTAACAGCATGCCAAAGTACCTCTATACCTCATCAAAACGCCCCAGCTGAACCTCATGAAATTGCGGCGCTGTTTAACCAATCTACGCCTGAATATAAACCCTATCAAGCAGATAAAAAAACACCAGAAGACATACACTCCAGTATTACACCTGAAGTTAGACCTATTGTTTACGACGATCTTTGGCAAGAAATAATTGCCAGTTTAGCCTTTGACATAGTGCCGACACCTCGCTTGCAAAAACGCATTGACTGGTATTTGAAACAGCCCGATTACTTGTTAAAAGTGAATAAGCGTGCAAAACCTTATCTGTTTCATATTGCCGAAAAGATAAAGCAAAAAGGCTTACCCATGGATATGGTGTTACTGCCTTTTGTTGAGAGTGACTTTCGCCCTAAGGTGCATTCTAGTCAAAGTGCTGTGGGCATTTGGCAGCTAATGGATAGCACCGCCTATCACTTTGGCGTAACAACCGATGAGTGGTACGACGGCAGACAAGACGTGTTAGCCTCAACCGATGCCGCCCTAGATTATTTAGTTTACCTTTACCAACGCTTTAACGGTGATTGGTTACATGCGCTCGCAGCCTATAACACCGGAGAGGGCCGAGTAAAAAAAGCGATTCGAAAAAGTAAAAAGCAAGGCAAGCAAGGTTATTTTTGGCAACTCAAACTCCCTTCTGAGACCGCCGATTACGTACCTAAACTACTCGCTTTAAGCTATTTGCTTCAGGCCAAGCACCCAAATTTCAAGGTACCTAAGCTGCCTAACTATGCTTTAACCAGTGAAGTCGACTTTGCCCAGCGTTTTGATTTTTCAGTACTTGCCTCACTCACAGGGGTTAGTAAAAAACAACTCCACCAGCTAAACCCCGGCTACCTGCAACACCAAAGTGCCCCAGAAGGTCCTCATAAAGTATTGTTACCCCTGACCGAAAAACAACTTTGGCAAAGTGACTTTTTTCAAAACTACTTTAGCCAAACCTATACCGTGGTTAAAAATGATACCTTTTATGGTTTAGCGCGTCGCTTTAATACTACGGTCAATGCACTTATGGCACTCAATAATAAGCAAACGAGTCTTTTAAAAGTTGGTGAAGTACTAAAAATAAAAAAAGCACAGCCACTCGACAACTTAATGCTTGAATATCAAGTAAGCCCTTATCTGGCCCAAGAAGAAAAACAGCCAGTGTTAACCATGGAACATGAATACATCATTCAAAATGGCGATTCTCTTTGGGAGATCAGCAAAAAATTCAATGTACCCGTAAAAGATTTACTGACATGGAATAACCTAAAAAGCACTAGCTTGCTAAAACCTGGTAAAAAGCTATTACTGCATTTACCCAGACCTGCACAAACACCTAAAAAGCCTGAACCGAAAAAGTTTCTTTCTGAGCTAGAGCAACTCGTAAAGCCGAATACTTCTCCTTAACACTCGCACTAAATGCTTTGCTCACGTAAAATGTGCGCCAAACTGAGATAAGAGAGAAAAACATGCAAATTACTAAAGATACAGCTGTTGAGTTTCACTACACGTTAAGTGAAGCAGGTGAGCAAATTGAAACAAGCACAAATGCTGAGCCATTAACTTACCTTCACGGTACTGAAGGCATGCTACCAGGTCTAGAAGCAGCGCTTGAAGGCAAAGCCGCAGGCGACAAATTCAGTGTGACACTTGAGCCTAAAGACAGCTATGGTGAGTATCAAGAAGGCTTAATTCAACGTATTCCTATTAAACACTTACAGGGACTTGGCAACAACAAAGTATGGAAGCCGGGCATGAGTGCCATTGTTGAATCAAATCAAGGTCGCCATCAAGTAAGCATTGTAAAAGTTGGCCGTTTTAACGCAGACTGTGATTTAAACCACCCTTTTGCAGGTAAAACACTGACATTTGATGTTGAAGTGGTATCTGTACGTGAAGCGACGGCTGAAGAGTTATCTCACGGTCATGTTCACGGCGAAGGCGGCTGCGGTCACTAATTTCAGGTTATTATTATGAATAAAGTTGCCATCGTAACAGGTGGCAGCTTTGGCATCGGCCTCGCCGTTGTTGAAAAGCTGCTATCAGAAAACTACCAAGTCTTTAACCTCGATATTGCCCCTTCTGAGGTTGGCAGTTTCGTAGAGTGTGACGTTAGTTGTGTCGAAACAGTCAAGCGTTGTATAGCTGAAATTATTATGCAAACAGGTCGTGTTGACGCCCTAGTTTCGAATGCTGGCAAACATTTAAGCGCCACCATCGAAGATACCGACGAAGCCACGTTAGACGCGCTATTTAACTTGAATGTCAAAGGCGCTTACGCAGCCATTCAAGCTGTTTTACCCAGCATGAAAGCACAAAATAATGGCGCGATTGTGTTAATGGCATCCGACCAAGCCATCATAGGTAAACCGAACTCGTTTGCGTATAACCTGACTAAGTCGTCATTGGCTTCAATGGCAAAAACCACGGCGCTTGATTACGCTAAGTTCAATATTCGCGCCAATGCAGTGTGTCCAGGCACAATAGAAACCCCGCTATTCCATCATGCCATTGATAAGTACTGTGCCAAAAGTGGTGCTGACAAAGCAGAAATCGTGGCTGAAGAAGCGCAACTACAACCATTAGGTCGATTGGGCCAAGCCCATGAAGTTGCGGCTCTCACTGCATTTTTACTGTCTGATGATGCTAGTTTTATCACAGGAAGCTTACAAAGCATCGACGGGGGCTACACTGCACAATGATGCAGATAATTGATCCACACTTACACTTTTTTGACTTAAGTTTGGGTCAATATCATTGGCTCACTCAAGGTGCAGGTCCTAACTGGCCAAATCTAGAGCGAATAAAACAAAACCACCACTATGCTGATTTAGCCAATACTGAATTTTCAGTACACAGCTTCGTGCACATAGAGGCTGGGTTTAATAATGCAAAGCCAAGTGCTGAGCTTGCATGGCTTGCGAGTAGTACGCCTGAACACGTCCCTTTTAAGGCCATCAGCTATATTCAAATAGACTGTGAACCTGATATCTTTAAACAACAGTTAACTGAGTTACTATCAGCACCTAACTTTATTGGTATTCGTGATATTACCGAAGGCCAAGATTATCTTAGGTTATTGTCTGATAACACCAAAACAAACTTGAAAACGCTCGCTGAACACGGCTTAGTCTTTGAAGCGCAATTTGAGCTTTGCCATCTTGATGCTGTAAAAGCATTGCTCAAAAGTGCCACACTGCATCCTAATTTTAAGATTGTTATTAATCACGCTGGCTTTATTGATAACCTGCATGATTACACAAGCGCACTCTCATTATTAAGAGATACAAATAACATCTTTATTAAGTTTTCTGGTCAGGAACACTGCGCAGATGCTTTAGACTCAAAAGCTAAATTAACGCTCTTATTAGAATACTTTGGCGAAGATAGAGTGATGTTTGCTTCTAACTATCCCGTTTGTTTAATGCGAGAGTGTTATTTAAAAGTGTGGCAAGGTTATAAACTGTTAGTGAACGACTCAACGCTTTGGCACAAACTCAGTTTTGCGAATGCCGAGCGATTTTATTTCGGCTAACCAAAATCAAGCTACACTATGTTGGCAGTTTATTTTGACGCTCTGATCCTAACTAAGTCATAGGCCTTTAAACTAGGCACAATGGCTTGTAAGCGCGCTTCTGTTTCATCTAGTGAGTTTAAGCACTCACAGTATTCTTCGGCTTTATCTTCAAGCTGTTTCGCTTTCTTTTTTAGAGATTTATCGATTTCTTTGGAGATGATCTCCATACGCTGGCCCATGTCTGTAATGCGATCTTCAATATTACCTTCGCGAGATTTAAAGGCATCTCCGAGTGACACTAGAATTGAGCCTAGTGAGCCATGAATTGCAGAATGGATCTTTTGACTGATCTCTTGAGTAAAGAAGTCGTCAATTTTAGACAGTGACTGAGGCGCGATAAAAAAGAAGTCATCTCCGCGTTTGAACTTGTCCATCAGCGCACGTTCGACATATTGCAGCTGAGTCTTTAATACTTCCGGCTCCTTGTCTGACATACCTTCGACAATTTGTTCAATGGCACTTAAACCTAGGTTTACACCATCTGTAGCAAGACTCACAAGCTCTGGAACCGTATCGCGTATGCCCAGTGCGTATTCTTTCAAGACCTTGGTTTCTTCATCACTGAGTTGAATATAGTAGCCTTTAATAAGCAACTGTTCGTCGTTATTGATTTGCACACGAGTTTGGCCTTTATCGACGATGCGGATCACTGAATCAGTGATGATCAGGCCATGATCAAGCTCAACATCACATTTATCACTGGCCCAAACTGAGCCAGTAAACAGCGTTGTTATTAACAGTGATTTAAACAAGTGTCGCAAAATAAAGCCCCATCAAATTAAGGCGCACAGATTAGCAAATTCTCTTATGAAGCTAAATCTATTTTGCGTAACGCACCAGCCTTAATCGACCAGTCTGCGTTTTTTTGAGATACCTGTTCTTGCCATCAGAGACTTGGAACGTCCAGGCATATTGAGGCTCAAGCGTCACCGTCGTGCTAGACCAGTAATCTCCCTCTTCACCACTGATTAATTCGTTACTAAAGAGAAATACACCTAGCTCAAGTTGAGGCAATGCAGGCGATGCACAACTGTGATCAATAATACTTGCAAGCTCTTTAATGTTAGGCACATGCCAGTCTGTAAAGCCTGCATGACTATTATCGTTAGCCTCTAATAGTGCTTGTTGCCAAGTAAGTTTCTGTGTACTGCCAATACAGGTTTTATTATCAGAATTATAATTAAGCCCAACTTCGCATTGTTGCCACATGAGACCCGTGCTTCTGTCTAATACGACACCTTCAGCCTCATCAATTTCAAAACGATCGCCTGGCTCAATAAAGCCAACCGGATTGGTGGCTTCACTAATGCATACTTGAGCTGAAGCACTTATGCTCATAAATAAGACCGGCAGTAATAAAGTGTATTTAGTTACCATTATTCGACACCTCTCTGACTAGTCGGATATAAGCCTTGGTAGACTGTTCTAATTCAACCGTTTCACCTGTCAGCATATCAAAAGCATACGCTTCAATTAGGTTAGAATTATTGGTTGCACCTTCAATACTTACCTGTGAAGTCCAGTAAAAGCTGTTGCTATTCCATTGAGAGTTAGCTATAGCAGGAAAGTAATTAGGGTCTAACACATAAGAGCTTCCTGATACTTCACCATAATTAAAGATGCCCATCAGCTCAGTGAAAGTCGGTAAGCGCCAGTTTCGACCTCCACAATAGTTTGTCGCGTTTACATCATCAATATACTGTTGTGTATCACAATAATTATTATTAGGGCATGTTGATACATTCGTCCCTCGCGTACCGTTCGGGTAATTCGTTAAAAACCAGGTATAGGTATTTCGTGTATCGCGCAGTGGTGTATTTGGAGGAGTCGCAGTGTTTGGCTGTTTTACCTCCCAAATCAGCCCTGTGTTGTTGTCTTTAACACAGCTAAAATTACTGGTTGAACTATCGATAATAGGTCTTGCATTCTCATCTAGCTTAGTAAAATCGAAAGATGCAAGGCCGGCACCTGTTTTTCCCTCATTCTGCACAAAGCTATCTCGGCCTTGCTCAGCGTCTTGCCTAGGGAAAACATCACTTTCACAGTCTATAACAGTTTCACTGTCAAAACAGCGTTGTTGACCCGTGTCGTTTAAGTTTTCGCCCACAGCCCGTCTTTGCACACTTACTTCCATACTGTCTTTGTCGGTAAAGCCGCCGGGCTCAGTCACCGTCACTTGAAACTTTAACTGCGAAGCGACATCGACATCTGGCGCGGTAAAAGTGGTTTGGCATAGGCTTGGGTCTGAAATTAAGTCGTCAAGCTGTGTATTAAGGCGCTCTAGTTGCTCCCATAAACAGCTATATTCTCCGGTAGATGATAAGCTTCCCGATGCATCTAACTGCCCTTTATCAAACTCAATCACTTTGATGTCTTCACCTGCATCAGCAAATACCACTTGCGCATTTTTGTATAAGGTCAGAGAAAACTCTGTACTACTCTGACCACCTTCATCATCGGTGAGTGTAAGTTTAAAACGAGCGGTTTCATTAGCTGATAATAGCGGATGTATAAAGCTGAGTGTCACTTGATCGTTGCGTTCAAACGTGAGCGTAGGGCCACTCACTTGTTGCCAAACATACTCAATGATTTTGCCGTTTTCATCAGGATCCGTTGATGATTCAGCACTGAGTGTTACTTCATCTTTGTATTGTAAAACATCCCTATCAGGTGCAATTTTCTCAATAAGAGGGAGAGGAAGTTGGTTTCTAGAACCTATAGCGATAGTCACCGTATCAGAAACTAATACACCACTTGGTGATAGGTACTCAACTTTAATCGTGGCTGAGGTGTCTGTTTTTACATCTGGTGCTGCAAGTTTTAGCTCTTTACCTTCTTGCGGAAACCCCTCCAAGGCGGGACCTTCCATCACTTGCCAAGTATATGTACCGCCAGCAGGTGAGCCTATGGCTGAAAGCGTAAACTCAGCTTTTTCTTCAACACTGAAGTCACTGCCAGCGTTAACACTGGCATTTTCAACGGTATCATTGGAGTCGGAGCTTCCACCGCCACACCCTAAAAGTAAAAAACTCGCTACAACACTTAGAGATGCTCGACGCAACATAGACGCTCCTAATAGAATTAGAGATAGCTATCTTGATGTATACGCACAAATAATTTTGTTCCGATTTTACTGTAATCGACTTTGTATTCGCGACCATCAAGCGCTTGGATAAACAACAAACGTTTTACTTCCCCAAAAACATCCGCACTTGCGACTTGAACAACTTCCAAATAACGCTCTTTACCTTCGCGTCGGTTTCTTGGCAGCTCTTCTTTAAATGGAATTAATCCATTTGCCGTTACTTTAATTTTCGGGTGTGCCTCACCATTTACAATTACTAGGTCGAGCTTCTTCTCTTTATGAATAATGGTATTACGACCACTTTTAATAAAGGCTCTATCTGTACTCATGAATCGTTCCTGTTACTTCTTGCAACGGTGGCCTGTTTATCTAGCAATTCTTGGACCACCATTTCTGGATTTAATTTCCAGTGGTTCAATAGGTTTGAAAAATCCCATATATCCCTGTCTAACACATTTGCAGGCAACAGCAAATGATAACCCGTCAACGTGTGTAAATGTTGCATCCGATTTGCGAACATGGCGATTAAACCGGTATAAGTTTGACCCGAGCCCGCTTGGAACTCACTTGGTTCAACAAGCCATTTTGATGGGCAGGAGCCGGATTTGCAATGCATTTTAACAGCTTGTAAAAAAATATGCCGCTGTTCAATTAATAATTTGCACGCTAATCGCGGGTGTAAGTCGTTTAAGAAGCTTGCTTCATCTTTGAGCTTTATCCCAACAGCATTCAATTCAACTTGTTCAAAGCCATCGCTTGCTATGGGAACCCCAATAGATGATATGTTAGATTTACCGACGCTCCACTCACCAACTTTATGATAGTAGGTAATTTTTCTATGATCCAATTGAAAACTATAGAAAGGCTCACGGCTTTTCAAAAAGCCTAAAATCACCGCCATAATCGCGGTAGCCACAAATACGATCTCGATAATGTTAATGGGCGTTGCCCTAAGTGTCACAAACAACATAACAATAGCGATGGCAACACCACCCACCAGCATAAACTCGATACTAAATCGGTTTGCAGAAGCCCTTAAAAAAACATGTTTCGTTGATTCAGCCATTGTAGAAACCAAAATAAAAGATGAACATCAAAACTGTCCAAACAACAAGTTTTCTAATTTTCTCACATCGTGGACACTTTTTATCTGGTTTCATCTTTACATCCATAAAATATAATCGGTACAAGCACATAACTAAGATTTAATTTTCGTTCAACACACAAATTAATACGACCATAATCATTTTTCGATCGTATAAAGCTTGTAAACTGAGCTCATCATTAGCAGTGGTCGAACAACATGTATAACAAGCAGTCAGGTAAAGTTCTTTTTCCCGTTTTAATTTTAATTCTAATCGCAATTAGTGGTTATTTTTATTTACCAGTAAGTCACAGTAAAACTGGACCTTCGTCTCGTCCTGCAACCCAAGTTGCTGCGCATACCGTCAATACTGACATAAAAAGTATCAATATTGATGCTGTAGGTACAGCACGAGCAAACCAAGCTATCAACATCATCAGTGCACAAAGTGATTATGTAGAAACGCTTACTTTCAAAGATGGGGAATTTGTAAAAGTGGGGCAAGTGCTTGCCACCCTTCGCGACAAACAAGAACGCTTAACCGTCAAAGAGCTGAAAATTAATTTAAAAGAGCAACAGCGTCAGCTAAAGCGCTTACAGGAACTTGCTCGATCTCAATCAGCAGCGCAGTCTCAATTAGAAGAGCAAGCTTCTGAGGTAGATGCTCTGCAAACAAAACTCGCCAATGCTGAGTCAAAACTGCAGGAGATGGTTATAAAAGCTCCATTTTCAGGTGTTTTAGGCAAGCGTTTAGTCGATATAGGTAGCTTCGTAAATAGTAACACCCCCTTCACCACTTTAGATGATATCAGCGTTATCAAGGTTGATTTTCAGGTGCCTGAAAAATATTTGGCTCAATTGACCCAAGGTATGCTCGTCTCTGCAATTTCAGACGCTTACCCTAATGCACCGTTTACAGGTGAAGTGACGCATATTGAACCGCGTATCAACCAAGCGACACGCAGTGTATCTGTCACTGCGAGTTTTGAAAATGATGCCAACCTTTTACGCCCAGGTATGCTAATGCAAGTAGCACTGGAGCTAGGTCGTATTGAAGCGCTCATGGTGCCAGAGAAAAGCATTATTCCACGCCAAGATAACCATTTTGTGTATATCATCGATGCTGAAAATAAAGCACAGCAAGTCAAAGTCGAGTTACTTGAACGTTTTCATGGCTGGGTCGCCATTAAAAGTGGTTTAGAAGCGGGTCAGCAAGTGATCACCGAAGGCACCATTAAAATTCGTCCTGGCTCTTCAGTAACGACACAGGGGTGATCGAGTGAGAATTACAGATACTGCGGTAAAACGCCCCGTTTTTGCAATTGTAATCAACCTACTGTTACTTACATTCGGCATCGTGGCATTCACCATGTTGCCACTTCGAGAGTATCCAGATATTGAAACGCCAATCGTCAGTGTTTCTACAAGCTATACTGGCGCTTCAAGTGAAGTGGTAGAAACCAAGATAACGCAAGTGCTCGAAAATCGTATTTCAGGTATTGAAGGCATAAAAAGCATTACTTCATCCTCTCGCAATGGCCGATCAAACATCACCATTGAGTTCAATATTGACCGAGATATTGATGCGGCAGCAAATGACGTTCGCGAGCGGGTTTCACGTGCACTAGATAGGCTTCCAGAACAAGTTCGCCCGCCAGAGGTATCCAAGTCTAATTCAGATGAGAGCCCAATTGCTTGGTTTGTTCTCAACAGTACCTCCATGAACACACTAGAATTGTCTGACTACGCTCAGCGCTATATTGTTGATCGCCTTGCGGTGGTTGATGGTGTTTCTAACGTGCGCATTGGTGGTGAACGCCAATATGCCATGAAGATTTGGCTAGACAGAAAAGCCATGGCGGCGCGCGGCATTACGTCAAGCGATATAGAGCAGGTTTTACGCCGTGAAAACGTGGAACTCCCTGCAGGTGAAATTGAATCTTTTGATAGAGATTTTTCTGTACGTATCACCCGTAGCTACAAAACCCAAGAAGACTTCAATAACCTTGTCATTAAACGAGGCGAGCAAGGCTACTTAATTCGCCTTGGAGAAGTGGCTGATGTATTACTCGAAGCCGCTGACAACGAAAGTACCTTCCGCGGAAATGGCAAAAACATGGTCGGTATGGGTATTGTAAAGCAAGCCAAAGCCAACACCCTCGAAGTAGTCGATAATGCCCGTAAGGAACTAGAGAAAATTAAACGCAATCTGCCTGAAGGCACGACTATTCAGGATAGCTATGATTCTTCTATCTTCATCCGCGAATCAATTACCGAAGTTTATCGTACGCTTGCAATTGCTATGGGCCTAGTTGTCATTGTTATTTTTATCTTCTTAGGTAATATTCGTGCGACTTTAATCCCAGCAATCACTGTGCCCGTTGCACTTATCGCTACCTTTATGTTCTTACTCTCAATGGGTTATTCAATCAACTTACTCACTCTATTGGCTCTGGTATTAGCCATAGGTTTAGTCGTGGACGATGCCATTGTTATGCTCGAGAACATTTATCGCCGTATCGAGCTTGGTGAGCCGCCACTTTTAGCGGCATTTAGAGGCGCACGTGAGGTCGGTTTTGCCATCATAGCAACAACACTTGTACTCGTTTCTGTGTTTGTGCCCTTGGTGTTTATGGATGGCCGAATTGGCGCACTCTTTACTGAGTTTGCCATGGCAACCAGTGCCGCTGTGGTGTTTTCTAGTGTTACTGCATTAACTCTCTCTCCTGCTTTATGCTCTAAAGTACTTAAGCCTAGTAGTAGTGAAAGTCGCTTTACCCAGTGGATGGATAAACAATTTACTAAGCTCGAAAATGGTTACCGTAAAGTACTACAAGATAACTTAAACAGACGCTTCAGCTTGTTGGCTGTATTGGTTTTAGCAGGTTTTGCGACTTATACCCTCATGAAACAAATTCCATCTGAACTTACACCAAGAGAAGACCGCGGTACTTTCTTTGTGATGATGAATGGTCCTCAAGGCGCGAGTTACGAAAACAACGCTGAAAATATGGCAAAGATTGAAGAACGACTACTGCCATATGTAGAAGCGGGTGAGCTCAGCCGTGTGCTAGTGCGTGTTCCGGGTTGGGGTGGTCGTGGTGGTGTTGCCATCGTAGGTATGCCAGATTGGGACGAGCGTAAACGTTCAACTTGGCAGGTAATGGGAGAGATCAGTGGCAAGATGCGCGAAGTCACCGATGTGCGTGCTTTTGCCATTATGCGCCGAGGCATTGGCGGCGGCGGTCAGTCACGTCCTATCGAGTTTGTACTGCAAGGTAACGATTACGAAGAGCTAGTCGAATGGCGAGATAAAATCTTAGCCAAAGCTCGCCAGAACAAAGGGCTTGTGCGTTTAGATCATGATTACAAAGAAACCTTCCCACAGTTTTTGGTCAGCATTGATAAATTAAAAGCCGCAGACTTAGGTGTGTCGGTAAGTGATATTGGTCGCACCCTTGAAACCATGCTAGGTCAACGCCGCGTTACTACCTTTATTGACCGCGGTGAAGAATACGATGTGATTTTGAAAGGTACTAAAGCAGATTTTGCAGCACCTAATGACATTGCTGATATCTTTGTAAAGTCGCGTACAGGAGAATTGATCCCGCTAGATAGCTTAATCAGTGTGACTGAAGAAGCCACAGCCTCACGTTTAAATCGCTACAACCGTATGCGTGCTATCACCATCACTGCAAACCTTGCGGATGGGTATACCTTAGCTGAAGCATTAGATTTCTTAAACACGGTTGCTGCAGAAGAAAACCACATTGACGGCGCAGTTGATTACAAAGGTGAATCTAAGCTGTTTTATGAAGGTGAGTCGGCCATGACTTACGTATTCATACTCGCTTTAACTGTTACTTTCTTAGTCCTTGCCGCTCAGTTTGAAAGCTTTGTACACCCACTGGTGATCATGCTAACGGTACCGCTTGGGCTGGTTGGCGCTATGTACGGGTTATTTATCACCGACAGCAGCCTTAATATATACAGCCAAATCGGTATTGTGATGCTGATTGGTTTGAGTGCTAAAAATGGTATTCTCATTGTTGAGTTTGCTAACCAGTTACGCGACAAAGGCATCGAATTTGAGCAAGCTTTAGTTGATGCAGCCGTGCAACGCCTGCGCCCTATTATCATGACGTCACTGACGACGGTAATGAGTGCGATCCCGCTGGTATTTGCGACAGGCCCAGGCTCAGAAAGTCGCATGGTTATTGGTGTGGTTATTTTTGCAGGTGTAAGCGTGGCAACTATACTGACGCTATTTATTATTCCTTGCGCTTATTCATTACTGGCGCGTAAGACTCAATCACCTGAGTTCTTAAGCCAAAAAATTGCTGAACAAGCACGCGCTTTAGAGGAGAAAAATCATGGCTAACATTGCAACGGCAACCTTTGCCGGTGGCTGTTTCTGGTGTATTGATGCGGCGTTTCGCCGCGTCAAAGGCGTTCATAAAGTTGAATCTGGCTACATGGGGGGTCAAACCGATGATCCTACCTACAAAGATATCTGTACGGGCATGACCGGCCATGCTGAAGTGGTTCAGCTCAGCTTTGATGCTGATGTTATTAGCTACAGCCAGCTATTAGATATGTTCTTTACCTTGCACGACCCAACTCAATTAAACCGTCAAGGTAATGACGTGGGCACGCAATATCGTAGTGCAGTTTTCTATCACGATGACGCACAAGCTGAACTGACTGAGCAAGCCATCAAACAGTTGCAACCTCATTTAGCCGAGAAAATTGTCACTGAAGTAACGCCTGCGGTAACTTTCTACTCAGCTGAGCAGTATCACCAAGATTACTTTAACGAAAACCCAAATCAGGGTTATTGTAGTGTGGTTGTAGCCCCTAAAGTGGCAAAGTTTAGTCAAAAATATGCACACCTACTCGATGAGTAAATTTGCCTCTAATAAATAACAAAAAAGGAGCGTTAAGCTCCTTTTTTAATATCTACAATCCAGATAGGTATTAACTATCTTTATTACGACTCTCTTTAGAGAAAGCACGTAACTTACGCTTTTGCGATAAGGTCATCTTGTTGCTGCGACCTGCATATGGGTTATCACCTTCTTTAAATTCAATCTTAATCGGTGTGCCCATAACGCCAAGCGCTTTACGGTAGTAATTCATTAAGTAACGCTTGTAGCTGTCAGGTAAGTCATGTACCTGGTTACCGTGAATAACAATACGTGGCGGGTTGTAGCCACCTGCGTGCGCATACTTTAACTTCACACGACGACCACGTACTAGCGGCGGCTGGTGATCTGCTTGCGCCATGTCCATGATACGACGCAGCATTGCTGTACTAATACGCTTAGTCGCAGACTCATAGGCTTCGTCTACAGACTCAAATAAGTGACCTACACCCGTACCGTGTAGTGCCGAGATAAAGTGTAAACGAGCAAAATCGATGAAACCTAAACGACGGTCTAACTCAGTTTTGATACGCTCTTTCACATACTCGTCTAAGCCATCCCACTTATTGATGGCAATAACCAGTGAACGACCTGCATTTAACGTAAAGCCTAATAAGCTTAAGTCTTGATCAGAAATACCTTCACGCGCATCAACCACCAATAACACTACATTGGCATCTTCAATGGCTTTAAGCGTTTTGATCACTGAGAACTTTTCGACTACATCGCTGACTTTTTTACGCTTACGTACACCTGCTGTGTCGATCAGGACGTATTCTTTGTCATTGCGTGTCATCGGGATATATACAGAGTCACGTGTCGTGCCCGGCATATCGTAAACAATCACACGCTCTTCACCTAGAATACGGTTAGTAAGCGTAGATTTACCAACGTTAGGACGACCAATAATAGCTAATTTAACAGGCTTATCTTCAAAACCTGTTTTACCGTCTTCCAGCTTCTCGCCATCTTCACCTTCAAGATAAAGCTCAGCTAAGCTTTCGTCATCTTGCTCAAGTTCTTCAGCTTCGGCTGCAAGTTCTGCGATAACAGGCTGTAAAGTGTGATCTAATAACTGAGTAACACCACGACCATGCGCTGCCGCAATTTGGTGAACATCACCCAATGATAATTGATAAAACTCAGCACAATGAGAGTCTGCGTCAATGCCATCGGTTTTATTAGCAACGATAAAGCATTTTTTCTCTTGTTTACGTAAATGCTGCGCAATAGCCTGATCGGCTGCGTTCATACCTGCACGGGCATCTACTAAGAATAAAACAATATCCGCTTCTTCAATGGCCAGCAGAGATTGCTCTGCCATTTCGGTTTCAATCCCTTCTTCGCTTCCATCGATACCACCCGTATCAACAACGATAAACTCATAGCCATCATAATTCGCTTGGCCATATTTACGGTCGCGCGTTAGGCCAGGAAAGTCCGCTACTAACGCATCACGAGTGCGTGTTAAACGGTTAAAAAGAGTGGATTTACCCACATTAGGTCGCCCAACAAGAGCGATCACCGGAAGCATAGACTACCTCATCAATAAACAACAAAAGGCTTCGCAATGCGAAGCCTTGAAAAAATGCATTAATAAATTAATGGTTATGGAATTTTAACCGCGCTAACTTCACCGTCTCGGGTTATCACAATTAATTTATCTTCTGCTACAACAGGCTCTACATAAAAGCCTGAGCTATCAAAACTTTCTCGAGAAACTAGATCACCAGTTTGCTTATCTAACCAGTGCAAGTTACCTTCTTGATCACCTACAGCTAAATAATTACCAGCAACAGCCGGTGCTGTTAGATACCAGCCACGAAGACCTGACTGACTCCAGCGCTCAATACCTGAGTCTTTGTCTAACGCGTAAATAATGCCGTCACTGTCGACGACATAAATCACATTGGCTTCAATGCTCAAGTCGCGGTAACTGCTGTACTCACGTTTCCAAACTACATTACCACTGCGTACATCAACCGCTGCTAAGTTACCATTATAGGCGATAGCGTAAGCAAATGCGCCTACAACGATAGGTTTAGTATCAACATCCACTAAGCGCTCAAATTCAGAGGCACCTTTTGCAGTGGCAACTTCTGCGCTCCATGCCGAGTAACCATTTTCAGCGATTAAAACCGTTAACTTACCGCTTTCTTCACCGAACAACACACCACCATTTGCAGAGGTTGGAGAGCTCAAACCACGAAGCGTTAATGGAGGTACTTCTTGTTCATGGCGCCAGCGCTCTTCGCCTGTATCTGGGTGAAGTGCCAATAGTTTACCAGAGCCCAGATTTACATAAACAAGACCATCACCTGCTGCTGGAGACGATAATGCTTCACCCGGTACGGCTTTACGCCAAACGATCTCACCGCTTTCACGATCAAGTGCAATCACCTCACCATGCTCCGAGCCTATGTATAGTTTGCCATAAGCCTGTAAAATACCGCCCGACAATTTAGCACTGTCGTTGTCTGCCCAAGGCCAGAAATTGACGTTTTTACGAACATCTGTTTCCCATAGGGTCTTACCAGACTCAGTTGAAATTGCTTCGACTTCACCATTTCTCGCTGCCACAAATACAGTGTCTTTGTAGACAACAGGCGTTAAACGAGAGAAGTAATGCTCTACGCCATCACCCACACCGTTCGTCCAGTCAACTTGCGTTTCGAATTGGTTTACAATTTCAGGTAAAACAATTTCTTCTTCATCATCGTTCGATGAACAACCTAGCAAAGACGCCATACACAACGCCAATGTGGCCATACTTAGCTTTTTCATCGGAACTACTCCTAAGCTGCTGGCTGGGCTGTGGCTAAATTGTCCAACTTAATCTGTAGTAGGCTGTTATTGCCTTCTGTTGACTCAGCAAGCGCAGCTTCATATTCAGAGCGAGCGCTGTCTTTGTCGCCTTTTGCAAGGTATACATCACCTTTTACTTCCGCAACCTGTGCTTTAAAAGCCTCAGGTGTTGTTTGTGATAATGTTTTTAGCGCCGCATCATATTGTGTAAGCTGTGCTTGTACACGCGCTAAACGTAAGATGGCAGTGGCTTTTAGTTCTGGGTTTTGAACATTGTCTTGTAACCAAGTTAGTTTAGTCACCGCTGTTTCAAACTCTCCCTTTTCAACCGCTTCTTTAGCCGCAACAAATGCCGCCAACGCCGCATAATTTGAGTCACCATTTTCAGTAATGAATGAGTCAGACTTAGTCAGAACTTCACCACCTTCAACTAACTCGTTGTAAGCGTTTGAAGCAGCTTCAGCAGAGGTGATCTTGCTTTGGTTATAATATTTCCAACCGTATAAGCCACCAAGACCAATGACGATACCTAACGCAAGTGAAACGCCGTTTTCACGGAAAAATCGTTTTATTGCTTCTGCTTGTTGTTCTTCTGTTGAGTAAATTTCCATACAGTCCTCTTATACTGCTAAGTCTGCTAACAGTGTTTTTACCTCTTCTAGGCTCACTGTGACTTGTTCTTTTTCTTCTCGCAGATATTTCACGGTTACCTTGCCTTCAGCAAGTTCGCTTTCACCTAAAATTAGCGCAACTAGCGCGTCGCTCTTATCTGCACGTTTTAATTGTTTCTTGAAGTTACCGCCACCACAGTGCACTTGCACTCGTAGGCCTGTAACATCTGAACGTAATTGCTCTGCAATCACTGGCGCTTGAATACTTGCGGCATCGCCCATAGCTGCAACATACACGTCTGCATTACGGCGAATTTCACCCACGCTTTCTAACGCTTGAAGTAATAGAACTAAACGTTCCATACCCATTGCAAAACCAACCGCTGGGGTTGCTTTACCACCTAGCTGTTCAACCAGGCCGTCGTAACGACCACCAGCACATACCGTGCCTTGTGCACCTAGACTTTCCGTTACCCACTCAAATACAGTGCGGTTGTAGTAGTCTAAGCCACGTACTAGCTTTTCATTAACTTGGTATTCGACGCCTGCTGCGTCTAAACGTTCACATAAATTTGCAAAATGTGCTTTTGATTCTTCATCTAAGTGCTCAGATAGCTTAGGCGCATCTACTAAGATAGCCTGTACATCTGGATTTTTGCTGTCTAGCACACGCAGTGGATTTGAGTACATACGACGCTTAGAGTCTTCGTCTAATTTATCGATGTGCTGCTCTAAAAACGCCACCAGTGCATCACGGTACTCTGCACGCGCTTCATTTGAACCTAGAGAGTTCAGCTCGAGACGAACATGATCTGAAATACCAAATGCTTTCCACAAGCGCGCAGTAAGTAAAATCACTTCAGCATCGATATCAGCAGTCGCAATACCAAACGCTTCAAGGCCAAATTGGTGGAATTGACGGTAACGACCTTTTTGTGGACGCTCGTGACGGAACATAGGACCCATGTACCAAAGACGCTGCTCTTGGTTATACAATAAGCCGCCTTGGTTACCCGCACGTACACACACTGCCGTACCTTCAGGGCGCAGTGTTAAGCTATCGCCGTTACGATCTTCAAAGGTGTACATTTCTTTTTCAACGATATCGGTTACTTCACCAATAGAGCGTTTAAATAAGTCGGTAGATTCAACAATTGGGAAACGGATCTCTTGATAACCATAAGACGCCACCGTATCACGTAATACTGCTTCTACTTTCTGCCAAACTTGCGTATCACCTGGCAGACAATCGTTCATACCACGAACTGCCTGAATTTGTTTTGCCACTGAAAATCCTAAATCAATCTATTTGCTAAATGCGAGTGCCACACACAGTGCGCATTGTGGGTAAAGGAGTCAAGTATTATACCCAGCTCGCGTAAAACGTAAACGACAGAGCAAAAGATCTGCAGGATATTCTTTGCTCTGTCGGTAATTTTTAAAAATTATTCGACGATTTTGATGTCTATCGCCGGCTGTGCTTGCTTCTTAGCAACGAAATCGCGTACCTGCTCTTCAAGCTGCTCGACGATATTGTCGTTATCAATACGCATCTTTTGACGCTCACCATTGATATACAAACCAGAACGGCGGTTTGCACCAGCAAGACCGATGTCACTGATCAGTGCTTCACCAGGGCCATTCACAACACAGCCAATCACTGACACTGAAATTGGCTCAATGATGTCTTCAAGGCGCTCTTCAAGTTGATTCATGGTGTTGACCACATCGAATTCTTGACGAGAGCAGCTCGGGCAGGCAATAAAGTTGATACCACGAGAACGAATACGCAGTGATTTTAAAATATCAAAGCCCACTTTGATCTCTTGTACCGGATCGGCTGCTAACGAGACACGAAGGGTATCACCGATACCTTCAGCTAGTAACATACCTAGACCAACCGCTGATTTAACTGAGCCAGAGCGGAAGCCGCCCGCCTCTGTGATACCAAGGTGAAGAGGTTGATCAATTTCTTTTGCCAGTAAACGATACGCACCAACCGCTAAGAATACATCTGACGCTTTTACAGAGACTTTGAACTGGTCAAAGTTCAAACGCTGTAAGATTTCAACATGGCGCATCGCTGATTCAAGTAAAGCTTCAGGCGTTGGTTCACCATACTTTTCTTGTAAATCACGCTCTAAAGAGCCGCCATTCACACCGATACGAATTGGAATATTACGTTCACCCGCAGCATCTACCACGGCACGAATACGATCTTCACTGCCAATGTTTCCAGGATTAATACGTAAACAATCTGCGCCGTACTGCGCCACTTTTAGTGCGATACGGTAGTCAAAGTGAATATCGGTAACAAGTGGAATATCAACTTGCTCTTTAATGCTCTTGAAAGCTTCGGCTGCATCCATAGTTGGCACTGATACACGAACGATATCTGCTCCAGCATCTTGAATGGCGCGGATCTGCGCAACGGTCGCATCGATGTCCATGGTATTGGTGTTCGTCATTGACTGTACGGCAATTGGTGCGCCATCACCAATAGGCACGTCACCTACATAAATACGGGTCGACTTTCTACGTTTAATTGGAGATTCTGAAAACATGACGGTTACTCTGTTAAGGGTAATTTAAATTTAGCTGAACGATTGCGTGGCAATGATGATAAATCAACTGATTGACCATCTAGCTCTACATCAACCTGCTGATGACGGCCTAACACCACAGAAAACGGTGCAACGCCCTGCACTGTCATGGTGTATCCGGCTTTTTTAACGCCAAAAGCAATACGCTCTGATGAGGCATCAAAGATCTCTACCCAAGAATCGTCTTTGAAATGCATCACAATCGTATTTAAATCTGGTGTACTGCTTGTCTCTTCGACTGTTGCTTGTTCGGCTTCTACTACATCTAAAACTGGTTTGTCAGATTCGGCTTTTTCCATGGCAGGCTCAACCGCATCCTCAGCGATTAATACAACATCAGAAGGCGCATCGCTTTCTTCGCTGTTTTCTGTAACCGGCGCTTCGCTTTCAGGTACAGCGCTCTGTACTTCAGGCACGATAACATCATTTTCATTCGATGTGGTTTGCCAATACATAAAACCTGACGATCCTAACACTATGGCCAAGATCACATAGCTAACGAGCATTAAACGGCTATCATTGGCCTCTTTTTCTGTGCGACGTGAAAAGCTTTGCATACTTTTATTTTCAGCCACGCTTTCAGGTGCCTGAAACAGTGCCAAAGTTTGCGCTTGATCTAATTGCAATAGCGTACAGTAAGCCTTGATGTAGCCTTTAACGAAGGTGATTGGACCAAGTGACGTATAATCATCTTGCTCAAGTTTGGTGATATGCTTTGGGCTTAGCTTTAACCTATCCGCCACGGCTTCAATGGTTAAATTCGCATCTTTTCTTGCGCTTGCTAGTACTTGCCCCAAAGACGCTTGTTGCTCAGTTGATTCTGGGCTCATTTCATTCATAAAGTATAACTACTCGGATCTACAATCAGTAAACTATGTCCAGCCGCTAGTTCAACGTCTGGTGTTAATTTGTTCCATCGCATCAAGTCACCAATCTGTAATTGGTAATCGGTGGCGATATTATACAAGCTATCCCCATCTCGAATGACGTGGGTGGTAAGCGGATTATTTAAATATACCTGCTGACCAATCTGTAAACGGTCTGATTCTTTCAGCTTGTTCCATTTTAACAGACTTGCCATTTTGACATCATATTTAACCGATAAACTAAATAAGTTTTCACCCAACCCAACTTTATGCACTGGCACATTTGGTAGATTCACTTCTGGATTTAACAAAGGTGCATCAACTGATAAAGGTTTAGCTGTAAGAACTGGGGCATTATTCTCTGCTATTTCTCTGAACCTAACCTGACTTGGATCTGGCTGATAGAACTGCACTTGACCTTGGGCTGGTTGCACCGCTGCTTTCTCACCAAAAGACACCACTCTAACTTGATTTTTTGGCGTTTCAATAAGCTGAGTAGTCGCTTGGTTTTTCTCTTCAACCACAGGGGCGTTTGTCGTGTTTGTAGGCTGATTTGACTGAGATTGCAGTTTAACCACTGAAGCGGTTTGTAAACCGCCACGCAATGACACGGCCTCACTTGTAGTTGTTCTATTTGTGCTTATGACAGCAGTAGGCTGAGCTATTTCACTATTGTGATTACTTTCTCGTTTAGGGGCTTTCTTGCGGGTAATTTTTATCTTAGGCTGAGCGTTATAAACCGTCGGTGACTGCTCAGTGATTTCTGCCACCTTGGCTTTTCTATATTGCTCACGCAATGCATCAAATTCGCTATTGTTGTATTCTTCTTTAATAATCGCTTGCGCTTGATAAGATTGCGGATAAGTCTGCACTAAGGTTGTGGCGATTTTCTGAGACTGTTCTAAATGCCCCATCTCTTGATGTAGCAAGTACTCTAAAAACAAACTGCGCGATGAAATGAAGCCATTTTCAGTGTAACGTTCTAACACACGCAATGCCTGATGCAAGTCACTCTTGGCATAATATAAACCTGCTAGAGAAATTAAAGCACTTTTACTCTGGCCATCGTGTTGAACTGCACTATTTAAATAATCGAGGGCTAACTCAAACTTATCTTGCTTCACCGCACATAAAGCCAAATTTTCATAACTTTGCGACACACGTAAATAGCCGCGAGTATCTATCGCTTTTAATAATTGTGCCCTCGCTTCATCGTACTCGCCGATACGGCATAAAAACGTACCGTAGTTGTTCAGAGTATTTGGATCGTTTGGTACTAGCTTGAGTGCGGTTTGATAAGACGCTTTAGCCTGTTGGAACTCTTTTACTTGCTCGAAGTAATAAGCCAGCGTGTAGTGTACTTCAGGTAATTTAGGGGCAAATTTAGCTGCACGCTCAAGATTAAACTTAGCTTGCGTATTATTGCCCGCTTTTAGATATTCTAATGCCAAACTAATACGCGTTCTTGCTGCTTCTAGGTTATTCATTTCTGAATTCACCACAGGGCTATTTTTAGTGACGCTGTGTGTTTCTGTTACACAGCCACTTAAGCCTAATAACGCAAATGGAATTACCCAATAAGAACGCATGTATCACCTTGATAGTATGAAATAATAAGGACCTATATTACCTAAAAGCCCCTATCTTTCATCTATTTTATGTAAATAACTTCAGCAATAAATGATTGCCGAATGTTCTTTAACCTGAGCTTTGGTTAAGAGGTTTACCAACATATTAATATTGAATAGGTTAACTTTTCAGTCTGCAGCTGCTACTTTCAACGCTCAGGTTAATTACTCACATTCACAGCAATGGCGTTATCTTCGCGCTGCTGTTTTTTCATAATACGTTTGGTACGGTCAACTACATCGCCAACTAGCTGGCCACAAGCTGCATCAATATCATCACCACGGGTACGACGAACAATACAAGTTAAACCAGCGGCCTGGAGTACTTTTGAGAAGCGATCGATACGGCTGTTGCTTGAACGACCATATTCATTACCCGGGAATGGGTTGAATGGGATCAGGTTAATCTTAGACGGTGTACCTTTTAGTACTTTAACCAGCTCATGCGCTTGATCTGTACTGTCGTTTACGCCTTGTAGCATAACGTACTCGATGGTGATGTCTTTATTGGCTTTTGAACCATCAATATAACGACGACATGCCGCTAAGAACTCTTCAATTGGGTACTTTTTATTAATTGGTACTAACACATCACGTAGGTCATTGGTTGGCGCGTGAAGAGAAATAGCTAGTGCCACGTCAATTTTCTCTTTAAGAATATCAAGCGCAGGCACAACGCCTGAAGTACTGAGTGTTACACGACGCTTAGATAAACCAAACGCCCAGTCATCCATCATCAGTTCCATCGCAGGAACGACATTGTTGATGTTAAGTAATGGCTCACCCATCCCCATCATAACCACGTTAGTGATCGGGCGCTTAGTGCTGTCACCATTGTGTAGGCCAATATCTGTCGCCACTCGCCATACCTGACCGATGATCTCAGATACTTTTAAGTTACGGTTGAAGCCCTGCTGCGCAGTTGAGCAAAATGTACACTCAAGTGCACAGCCCACTTGTGAAGAGACACACAGTGTTGCGCGGTCTTTTTCTGGGATCCAAACAGTTTCTACTTCTTGGCCGCCTTCTAAGATCATTGCGTATTTAATGGTGCCATCACTGGCAACTTGCTTAACTGAAATTTCAGGCGCTTTAATTTCGCACTGTGCTTGTAACTTAGCACGTAGCTTTTTATTGATGTTGCTCATATCGTCGAAGTTATCGATGCCGAAGTGATAAATCCACTTCATTACCTGATCAGCGCGGAACGGTTTTTCGCCAAATGTAGCGAACAACTCACGCATCCCCTCGCGATTCAAATCAAGTAAATTAATTTTTTTCTCTGTAGTGGCCATGAAGCAACCTCGATAAAGTGACGGTACGAAATTAAAAAGACGACGTATTGTATAAAAACCAACCAACACACTCAAACATTGTTGATGATTTTGCAAAAATAGTTATTAAAACTGACTTTGCAAAAGCAGCAAGGACTAAAAAAGGGCCCGAGAGCCCTTCTTTACTCTGCTCGATTCGCGATTAGCGAGTACGAGGACAGATTTCTTCTTCAGCGAAGAAGTAAGCGATTTCGCGAGCAGCTGACTCAGGTGCGTCAGAACCGTGTACCGCGTTCTCGTCGATGCTGTCAGCGTAGTCAGCACGTAAAGTACCAGCTAGTGCTTCTGCAGGGTTAGTAGCACCCATAATTTCACGGTTCTTAAGAACTGCGTTTTCACCTTCAAGAACTTGAACCATTACTGGACCAGAAGTCATGAAAGAAACTAGTGCACCAAAGAAAGGACGCTCTTTGTGCTCTGCGTAGAAACCTTCAGCTTTCTCTTGAGAAAGGTGAACCATTTTAGAAGCAACGATCTTAAGACCAGCAGATTCGAAACGGTTGTAGATTGCACCGATGTGGTTTTTAGCTACCGCATCAGGCTTGATGATTGAAAAAGTACGCTCTAAAGCCATCTTCTTAGCTCCAATAATAATTGTTGAATATTAACGGGCGCGAATTATACGCGTTTTAGCGCTAAAAACCTACTAGATCTTGATCCTTTAAAAATTTCGAATAGATCAGATTTCAGCGAAAAACCATGATCTGCGTCAAACATGACAATTTCATTAACCTTTATACTGCGCCGCTTTTTAATTTCACCTGAAATTTTACCGTCACTTTTGACCGAAACAGCTGACCAGCACTCAGTTCAATGTAAGAGGTTTTTACTATGTTTGTTCCAGAGCTTTTATCCCCTGCAGGTAGTTTAAAAAATATGCGTTATGCATTCGCATATGGTGCCGATGCCGTGTATGCAGGCCAACCACGTTACAGCTTACGCGTGCGTAACAATGAATTTGATTTAGCCAATTTAGAATTGGGGATTAACGAAGCCCATGCACTCAATAAAAAGCTCTATGTGGTTTCAAACATCGCGCCACACAATAAAAAAGTACAAACCTACTTAAAAGACATTGAGCCTGTCATTGCCATGAAGCCCGATGCGCTCATTATGTCTGATCCGGGTTTAATCATGCTAGTGCGTGATAAGTGGCCTGATATGCCGATTCACCTTTCAGTGCAAGCCAATGCGGTTAACTATGCTTCTGTTCAGTTTTGGGCGAAACAAGGTATTGAGCGGGTAATTTTATCGCGCGAATTATCGCTTGAAGAGATCGCTGAAATTCGTGAGCTGTGCCCACAAACCGAACTAGAAGTATTCGTTCACGGTGCATTATGCATGGCCTACTCTGGTCGCTGCTTATTGTCAGGTTACATCAATAAGCGCGATCCAAACCAAGGCACCTGTACCAATGCATGCCGTTGGGAATATGACGTTAAGCCAGGTAAAGAAACTGAAACCGGCGATGTCGTGCATAAATTCGACCCTCAATCTGTGATCCCTACACTGGGCGAAGGCGCACCAACGAAAGAAGTTTTCATGCTAGAAGAGCAAGGTCGTCCGGGCGAATACATGCCTGCATTTGAAGACGAACATGGTACGTATATCATGAACTCGAAAGACTTGCGTGCGGTCCAGTATGTCGACCAACTGACAAAAATGGGCGTGCACAGCTTGAAGATCGAAGGTCGTACTAAGTCTTTTTATTATGTAGCACGCACAGCACAAGTTTACCGCAAGGCAATTGATGACGCAGTGGCGGGTAAACCATTCGATCCTAACCTAATGCGTACCCTTGAGAACTTAGCACACCGTGGTTATACCGAGGGCTTTTTAAAGCGCCACGCTCACCAAGATTACCAAAACTATGAATATGGCCACTCTGTTTCTGACAAACAGCAGTTTGTGGGTGAAGTATTAGGTCGCTTAGACAATGGCTTGGTTGAGATTGATGTTAAGAATAAATTCTGTACGGGCCACAGTCTTGAGCTCATGACACCGCAAGGCAACATCAGCTTCAACCTTGAGCACATGGAAAACAAAAAAGGCGAGAAAATTGATGATGCAAAAGGCTCTGGTCACATTGTAAAAATTCCATTGCCTGAAAACATCGATTTAGATCACGCTATTTTGATGCGTAACCTGAACGATCAAGAAGATACGCGTAACCCATTTAAAAAGGCCTAAATCATGGCGCTGTTGATCAATTCAAAATGCATCAACTGTGATATGTGCGATCCTGAATGTCCCAATGAGGCCATTTATATGGGTGAGAAAATTTATGAGATTGATCCAAATAAATGCACTGAGTGTGTCGGCCATTACGACACGCCCACGTGCGTAAGTGTTTGCCCGATCGATTGCATAAAGCCCGATCCCAGTCACAAAGAAGATTTAGATGCCTTGGCTGAGAAGTTTTTGCGGCTCACAGGTCAAGATAAATAAAAACGGAACCCCAAAAATAATAATGGCGCCCAATGGGCGCCATTATTATTTCTTCGATAAATTATAACGAAGCAATAGATTAGCGAAGTGCTTTTTCAACTTGATCGAAATGCGCAATCACTTCGACAATTTCAAGTTCAGCGTCTTCATAGGCCGATTCAAACTGCATACCTTGCGAGGCCATTGCTTGCACAGTTGCAGGGTGAACCAATAAATCTTTTGCGTGGTAGCACACTGGCGAGTCGTATTTAGGTAACTTACCGTCTTTATGGTAACCAGATTCAATTTCTTCTAGTGGCAACGTTGGAATAACATCAGCAGCTTTGTCTAATGCCGAAAGGTAGCTGTCACATGCAGGATGTTTAGCCGTGAATTCAGCTAATAATTGACGAGAGGTCGCAACAAGTTGCTGTGAGCTTTGCTCAAGTTTTTGAGACGCTTCGTTGGCTCTGATCTCACCAAGTAAGCTTTGTGCTTGTTGCTTGTAGGTGTCTAAGTTGGTTACTTTGGCTGATGCAGCTTCAGTCGTTTGTGTTTGTTGCTCAACCTGCTCTGAACATGCTGTTAGTGCAAGGCTTGTAAGTAAAATTGCCAACCTAGATTTCATGAGAACCTCGTAATTATTATTGAAAACAATTCTCATTATACTCTTTAAAGAAAAGAATGAAATATCATTGTCATAAAATTATGAGGTTTTCTTTATTCTTCTAAATTCAGCGAATTTAGATAACTTTTAGATGCCTTACTTACCCTTACAGGTATTGGCCATAATCGCTTTTTGCGCTTGTGCTTCTTTCTCATTGTTATTTGATTTCGCCACCGCGTAACTGATCTTCGCATCGTTACACTTGTCTCTAAGTTCTTTATCCATCAAATACAGTTTATCTTTTTGTGCCTGTGCAAGTCCTTCTGTGCCTACATACTCAGAGCGTTCTTCAGGTGCTTTATCTTTTTCGTATGCTTCACCTTCGTTTACCTTGCAACCTGATAATACAAAGGCCAAAGGTAATACTGCAATCAATAAGCTTTTCATAAATTTACCTATTTTAAATACTTTTCTTGATTATAACTGATTTGATGCAATTACAAAGGAAAGGTTCAAAAGTTGCTTTTCAGACAATAAAAAACCGCATATTTGCATATGCGGTTTTTTTAAAGAAAACATTGGTTTTCTTAAGGCATGGCGTCTAAGTCCGCACCTTCTTTTTCAACTTCTACCGGTATTAAATCTTCTTTGCTTACACCCATAGCAACAGCAACCGAGCTTGCAACATAAACAGAAGAGTAAGTACCAATGAACACACCGAATAGTAGCGCAGTTGCGAAACCATGAATGGTCTGGCCGCCCCATACGAATAGCGCAATCAATACTAAAATAGTCGTGATTGATGTAACTAACGTACGGTTTAGTGTTTGCGTGAGTGAGATATTGATGATCTCAATGGTGTCATCAATACGCACTTTACGGAAGTTCTCACGAATACGGTCAGATACAACAATGGTATCATTCAGTGAGTAACCGATAACCGCTAAGATTGCTGCAAGGATCGTCAGATCAAATTCTAGGTCTAATAATGAGAAAAGACCCATAGTGATGATCACATCGTGGAAAAGTGCCGCTACCGCACCGATGGCAAAACGATACTCAAATCGAAATGCAACATACATCAAGATACAGATAAGTGCGGTGAGCATGGCTAAGCCACCCTGCTCTTTTAAGTCTTCACCCACACTTGGGCCAACAAACTCAATACGACGCATTTCTACACTGCTGTCCGCTTGCTTAAGCGCGGCAATCAATTGGTTACCAATCGTCTCAGCTTTAACATCACTACCGCGAGGTGCTAAACGAACCAGTACATCTTGGCTCGAACCAAATAACTGTACTGACGCATCAGCAAAACCATTTTCAGCTAAGACAGAACGGATTTTTGCCAGATCAGCTGGCTGTGAAAAACCAACTTCAACTGCTGTACCACCAGTAAAGTCTAAACCAAAGTTCAATCCACGGATTGCCATAGACGCAATTGATGCCAGGATCAATAACGCAGAAATCGCCATAGTAATTTTGCGTGCTGACATAAAGCGGATGGTGTCATTTAATTTTAATAACTGCATATCCGTCTCCTAGATTGAAAGCTTATTAATACGCTTGCCACCGATCACTAAATTGATCACAGCACGCGTACCGATAATAGCTGTAAACATCGATGTGATGATACCAATTGCAAGTGTTACAGCGAAGCCCGCGATTGGACCTGTACCTACCGCAAATAAGATAACGGCTGCAATCAGTGTGGTGATGTTGGCATCGAAAATGGTGCTAAATGCACTGTCATAACCTTGGTGAACCGCTTGCTGAGGGCTGCGGCCATCAGCCAATTCTTCACGAATACGCTCAAAGATAAGTACGTTCGCATCTACTGCCATACCTACCGTTAGTACGATACCGGCAATACCAGGTAATGTCAGAGTCGCACCAGGGATCATCGACATAACGCCAACAATAAGCACTAGGTTAGAGGCAAGTGCAATGTTAGATACCAGACCAAAGCCTTTGTAGTACAACAACATAAATGCCAGTACAAAAGCAAAACCAAGTACCACTGCTGTCATACCTGCTTCGATGTTTTCCTGACCTAGGCTTGGACCTACTGTACGCTCTTCAACGATTTGAATTGGCGCAACTAATGCACCTGCACGAAGTAGTAAACTCAGGTTATGCGCTTCAGCTGGATTGTCGATACCAGTAATACGGAATGAATTATTTAGGCGTGATTGAATCGTCGCAACGTTAATCACTTCTTCAACCTTTATCGGTGGAAGTGCTTTACCATTTTCGTCTTTCTTACCTGATGGCTTGTATTCAATGAATACTGTCGCCATACGCTTACCCACAGCACGTTTAGTGAAGGCACTCATTTTAGCGCCACCTTTGCTATCAAGGTTGATACTCACCTGAGGGCGTGAGTACTCATCCATACCCGATTGTGCGCCGGTAATGTGAGAGCCGCCTAAAATAACACGTTTCTTCAATACTACTGGATAGCCATCTTTGTGCATGATCACTTCAGTGCCCGGTGGAACACGGCCCTGCGCAGCAGAGCGCACATCCGCGTTTTCATCTACTTCACGGAACTCAAGGGTTGCCGTTGCACCTAAAATTTCTTTAGCACGGGCAGTGTCTTGAACACCTGGTAGTTGCACAATAATACGTTCTGCACCTTGCTGTTGAACATTTGGCTCAGCAACACCTAACTGGTTAATACGGTTACGAATGATGGTTTCGTTCTGTTTGATTGCGTAAGCGCGGATCTCTTTGAACTTCTGATCGCTCAAGCTCGCGAAGAATGCCAAGCTGTTGCTACTATCATCAACAAAGTTATACAGCGGGTAACGCTGCTTTAAAAAGCGCTCTGCCGCATCTTTGTCATCATCATTACGCATGATCACTTGTACGCGTTCAGAACCCGAGACACGGCGAATTGAACGATAACGAAGTTTCTCACCACGTAAGTCACTCTTGAAATCTTGTTCCATGGTTTCTAGCGCATTGTCTAACGCTGTTACCATGTCGACTTCCATTGTGAAGTGAACACCACCACTTAAATCTAGGCCTAGCTTCATTGGGTTACCACCAATACCTTTCAACCAATCAGGTTGTGCAGGGCTCATATTAATTGCAGAAATGTAGTCGTCAGATAGGCTGTCACGCAAAATATCTTGCGCTTTTAACTGCTCTTCAACATTCGTAAAACGTACCAATACTTGATCGTTTTCTAATGCTGAAGATTTAACTGTGATGTTGTTCTCTTTTAGAGTCTCATTTACTTTGTCTAGCACGCTTAGATCAGCGCTGGCACCTTTAGTACCAGAAACCTGTATGGCCGGATCTCGGCCATACAGGTTTGGTGTGGCATATAAAATACCAATCGCTAATACAGCCAGAACAAGTAAATATTTCCACATTGGATACTTGTTTAACACAGGCTTTACCTTTTTATTTTTGTTTTTAGATTACAGCGATTTCATTGTGCCTTTAGGCAACACAGCTGATACTGCTGATTTTTGTACTGTAACTTCAGTTTGGTCATTTAAAGCAATAACAACAAAGTCTTTGTCATCAGCAACTTTAGTGATTTTACCTACTAGACCGCCTTGCGTTAGTACTTCGTCACCTTTACCTAAAGCGCCCATTAGGTCTTTGTGCTCTTTTACACGTTTAGCTTGTGGACGGTAGATTAAGAAATAAAATACCAAACCAAACACACCTAACATGATAAGCATTTCCATGCCACCGCCAGCAGGTGCAGGCGCTGCAGCACTTGCATGCGCAGTCGAGATAAATAAACTCATAACACTTCCTCTTATATTTTAAATTTATATTATTCTGTTTCAGCTAATGGCGGCACTGGTAGGCCACGTTTAGCATAAAAATCTTCTACGAATTCGTCTAGCTTGCCTTCGGCAATCGCATTTCTTAGGCCTTCCATTACACGTTGATAGAAACGTAAGTTATGGATGGTATTTAAACGTGCACCTAAGATTTCATTACACTTATCTAAATGGTGTAAATAAGCACGTGAGTAGTTCTTACAAGTATGACAATCACACTCAGGGTCTAATGGACCTGTATCTGTTTTGTGAACTGCGTTACGGATTTTAATAACACCCGTACTGATAAACAAGTGACCGTTACGCGCGTTACGCGTTGGCATTACACAGTCAAACATATCGATACCACGACGCACCGCTTCAACTAAGTCTTCAGGTTTACCAACACCCATTAAATAGCGCGGCTTGTCTTCTGGCATTTTGTAAGCACAGTGATCAAGGATGTTGATCATGTCTTCTTTTGGCTCACCCACTGATAAACCGCCGAGTGCATAACCATCGAAGCCAATTTCTTCTAGGCCTTTTTGTGATTCTGCACGAAGCTCAGGATACATACCACCTTGAATAATACCGAATAACGCTGAAGGGTTATCACCATGGCCTTCTTTTGAGCGTTTTGCCCAACGTAGTGAAAGCTCCATTGAATCACGGGCTTCTTTTTCTGTTGCAGGGTAAGGCGTACATTCGTCAAAGATCATGACGATGTCTGAACCTAAATCACGCTGTACTTGCATCGCTTTCTCTGGCGATAACATGATTTTTTCACCATTTACTGGTGACTTGAACATCACGCCCTCTTCAGAAATTTTACGCATTGCGCCTAAGCTGAATACCTGGAAACCACCTGAATCAGTCAGGATTGGCTTATCCCAGTTCATAAAATCATGCAAATCGCCATGTTGTTTGATGATTTCAGTACCAGGACGAAGCATTAGGTGAAACGTATTACCTAAGCAGATATGTGCACCTGTGTCTTTTAATTCATCAGGCGTCATGCCTTTAACAGTACCGTACGTACCTACAGGCATAAATGCAGGGGTTTCGACCACACCGCGGTCAAAAATCAAACGGCCGCGACGGGCTTTGCCATCAGTGCGATCTAATTCAAATTTCATAGCTACCTCAAAAGTCGGAAAAACAGTCCAACACTCGTTCTATAAACGCCATCGCGTTTATTTTTAGAGCTGATTTTAACCGCCCGATTCTACCTTGTTTGCAAAGTGAATTCTAATGATTGGGGCGAAAACTAAGAAATTAAAGATGACTGAGATAAGAGATAAGAATTAAGAGTTAAGAAGAAACGCTTAAAACAACAAGGCCCTGGTTTCAGGGCCTTCATAGAATGGTGCTAGCTAGAAAATTCTAGCCGCTATTTATCTTGCTTGGTGATAAACATGGCATCGCCATAGCTGAAGAAGCGATATTGCTCATTCACTGCCGTTTTATAGGCATTGATAATATGATCTTGGCCTGCAAACGCACTCACTAACATGATCAAAGTAGACTCAGGTAAGTGGAAGTTAGTGATCATGGCATCGACTACCTGGAATTCATAACCTGGGTAGATGAAAATGTCTGTATCGCCATAAAGTGACTGTAATTCACCTTCGCTCGCTTTCGCCGCAGACTCTAGTGAACGAACAGATGTCGTACCTACCGCAATCACTCGACCGCCATTGGCTTTGGTTTTCTTGATGGCATCAACTACTTCTTGAGACACTTCAATGTACTCAGAATGCATCACATGTTCATCAACTGAATCTGCACGTACAGGTTGGAAAGTGCCCGCACCTACATGCAAAGTAATGAACTGTGTTTCGATGCCTTTTTCTTTGATCTTTTCGAGCAATGTTTCATCAAAGTGTAAACCCGCTGTCGGCGCCGCCACTGCACCTGGCTTTTCGTTGTATACGGTTTGATAACGCGCTTTATCTTCTTCCGTATCTGGACGGTCAATATAAGGCGGTAAAGGCATATGGCCAATGTCATCTAAGATGTTTAACACCGTTTGCTCACCTTTAAACTCAAGCTCAAACAACTCACCATGACGTGCGACCATAGTCGCTTCTGCTTTACCTTCTAGAATCAGTGTTGCACCTTCTTTTGGTGACTTGCTTGAACGAACATGGGCAAGCACTCTATGCTCATCTACAACACGTTCAACCAACACTTCAACTTTGCCACCAGTGCTTTTTTGGCCATACATACGGGCTGGGATCACTTTGGTATTGTTGAAGATCATTAAATCGTTCGGATTTAAGAAATCAATGAGATCTTTGAAGATTTTGTGACCTAACTCGCCCGTATTCCCATCGAGAGTCAGTAGTCGGCTCGCAGTACGATCTGCCATAGGATGACGAGCGATTAACTCATCAGGAAGTTCAAAACTAAAGTCAGCAACGCGCATGACAACACCTCAAGTTATAAAACAGCGGCCAAGTTTAGTGTTCCTATAACACTTAATCAAGTGCTTGTAAGTGCACAAAAATAGCATTAACCTAGGTCTTTGAAGCAATGTTTTTAGAAACAGCTAATTACCGACATTTTTAAAAATAATAATTAAAATAAAAACATACTCGGTAAAGCAAAGGTATCGTAGACGATGACAACAAATCGATTGAGGTTAATATAAGTATGGCAAGGCAACTTTCATTGCTCATAGTCAATGCCAGCGAGTCCGAACGCGCAACCATTTCACTTACCCTCAATAAACTAGAAGTGTTTGAAATCATCGAATGTGAAGATAGCCAAGCTGCGTTGCATCTATTAAAACAACGAGCCGTTGATCTCATTATCACAGGGCTCGATGTTGGAAAAATTGATGGCTGGCGCTTTGCACGTATGGTGCGCTCAGGATTATTAGAAACCCCCAAACACTCGCCCATCGTGCTCACTCCGCCTATTTATTGCGAACGCATTGCTGAAACTACCGCCAGAAGTTATAGCATTGATGCCGTTTTACCTTTTGAGAAACACGAGCAACTTCCAGAATTATTAGCCAATGTGTTATCAACACAATTGGAAAAAAGCAGTCGCCTTGATTTGTTATTATTCGAGCCTGATCATACTCAAGCAGAAGAAATCTGCGAGCAACTAGAGTTCAGTTTTGCATGTACAGTTGTTAACACTCTACAAGATGCACAAGCGCTATTCTTACAAAACCAATACGCAATTGTGTTGATTAACACCTCTGGTACAACCTACTCTGAAAGTAAGCAATTAATCGCGGCAATTTTAGAGCATAAGCCAAATCAGTCTGTTGTGACTATCATCGACAGTAAAGACGTTAATGATGCCGAACAGCTACTCCTTATGGGTGTGACTGACTTTGTCAGAGCGCCGTACAACTTGCCAATTTTAAACAAAGTCTGTGATCATGCTGCGCGCCGTGAAGATTTTATGGTGAGTTATGCAGAGTTTGCAGACAAAGTATCACAACTCAGTCAAAGCGAACGTCGCTACAAAGATTTATTCTCTGCACACCAGCGTATTCTATTGCATTTAAATACCGTGGTCATGGAGTTAGACACCGAAGCTAAAATTCGCTTTATTAACCCAGCTTGGGAAGCTCTCTCAGGATTCGGTATTAAAGCCAGTTTAGGGGTCTCGTTAAAAGCGTTCATCCATGAAGATGATCAGCACACCCTGAATAAACAGCTCGCCAAAGTCAAAACTGGTGCGCAACGTTACGCTCAGCTTGAATTACAGCTCACTCAAAAAAATGGCGCGTCTATTTGGGTTGAATGTCGCTTTCAGCTCATTAAAAACACCACTTCTGATGTTACGATTACGGCAACGATAGATAACATTCACGAACGTAAACAGGCTGAATTGCAATTACGTCATTTAGCCCTGCATGACACATTAACCGGACTGCACAACCGCTACTATTTCGACCAGCAGTTGCAAAGTCTCTGTAAAACAATGAGTGAAGACTCACTCTCTGAACATGCACTTCTATATATTGACCTCGATCACTTTAAAATTATTAATGACTCTAAAGGGCACCAGCAAGGTGACATCATTCTTAAAGAGGTTGCTCAGCTATTTGGCCACAACATTGGCGATGAACACCTGATCTTCCGTATTGGTGGTGATGAGTTCGCCGTGATTTTAAAAGAAGTCAGTTTACTTGATGCACATATTATTGCCGAAAGTATCTGTATGGCCATAGATAAGCATGAGTTTCATTCTGAAGAAAATAGCTATTCCATTAGCTGCTCAATCGGTTTAACTCAGATCACGGCTTCAAACCATGATGCCAATGAGTCATTAAAACAGGCAGATATTGCACTCTATATTGCTAAGAGCTTAGGTCGTAATTTAGTGCATTGTTATAACAAAGATGATGCCGAAAATAATACCTTGCAAGGCGGATTAGAATGGGGTCATGCTGTACGCCAAGCACTACAAAACGAACAAGTCGAACTGCACTATCAACCGATTTGGTCTTTTAAACATGCGCATATAGCGTACTTTGAAACCTTGCTGCGTTTAAAAATAAACGATGAACTAATTTACCCAAATCAGTTTATTCCTGCTTTAGAGTTACTTAACGATACCTTCCTAATGGATCAATGTGTGGTAAAACATGCAATTAAGGCACTCTCTGAGCATACTGAGTTAAGCCAGGTTGCAATTAACCTATCTGCCCACTCATTTTTAGATGAAAGGTTATTACCCCATATTCAAGATTGCTTAGTGCAATATCAAGTCAATCCAAGTCGAGTGATATTTGAAATCACAGAATCGGCGAGTATCAATAACTTGTCAGCGACTCAGGCGATGATCAAGAAACTGAATCAACTGGGCTGCCATTTCTCGATTGATGACTTTGGCACAGGCTTTAGCACCTTTAGTTATTTAAAGCAGCTCCCAGCCCAACATGTAAAAATTGATGGATCGTTTGTTCGTGACATGCTCAATGATCCCATTGATCTTGCTTTGGTGAAGGCGGTGAACGATATTAGTCATTCATTAGACAAGCACTCTGTTGCTGAATATGTTGAAAGCAAAGACATTTTTGATGCTTTAAAAGAGATTGGCATAGATTACGGGCAGGGATATTTTATTGCTAAGCCCATGCCGATCAATCTACTCAAAAAAGAAATTACAACTATTTTCCCAGAGAAAACAGTTGCGTAACAATTTAATACAGAACTGAACTTTTACTTAACGATTTCTCATCTATAATAAAACCTATGTGAAAAACGATGTCAGCTAATTATTAAGATTTCAACTTTTTAGCACGACATCACAAGGATTGATAAATATCACAATAGGAAAGTTAAGGAGGTCGTTATGCTGCTATTAGTATCTTTTTTGCTGATCTTACACTGCATCATTGCATATCAATGTTACTTAAGTACACAGAAGAAAGGGTATCCTACCTTTGTGTTCACTCTACTTAGTTTGATCCCTTATTTTAATCTGGTTGTTTGGGTGTATTTACTGTTTTTGCCAAACCTCAACGAGCAAACACACATGCACCAATCAAGTAATTAACTTATGATATATAAGAAAAAGAGGGCTAACCGCCCTCTTTTAGTATATCTTTTTGACGCCACTAGAATTGATATTGTGTTGCGCTTTTCGCCAATTTATCTGCGTTAATATCCCCTTTAACACATGACTCTATATCCGATTTTTTAAATACCAAAATATGCTTTTCTTGCTGGTATGAAGGGGTAAACTTGAAGCTCACATGCTCACTGCCTTTAACACTGCGTAAGCCATTACCATAATCACATAAGCTATTTGCCAAACTCACCGTCACAGTCGTTTTAAGCAACGCTTGTTGCGCCTGCTGCTGAGCTTGACGCTGTGCTCTATCTTGCTTCAGTTTTTCTTTAAGTTGTACTTTACTCTCAGTCAATTTAACTTTTTCAGCTTCTAATTTTGCGATTTCTTTAGCAACTTCTTTATGATGCTCAAGTAGTTCTTGGTTTTTCTCTTCTTGACGTCTTAACATGTAATCCAGTTCATGCTTTTCTCGCTCTAATTCATGTAACTCGCGTCGCGTTTCGCGCTCTTGCTCTGCCACTTCACGTATTTGCTCCGCGCCTTGACGCACCGCTTCTAAGGCTACTTGATACGCCTCTTTGGAAACATCTGCAATATTGTCACCGAGCACTGACATTTGCATTTCTAACGCTGAAAAATCTGGTGACTGGATCTCTGTAAGGCCATGTATATCTTGCATATCCCCAATATGCTTACGCCAATCAAACAGACTTTTACTTCGTAAACTCACATCAAAAATAAGCCCTTGATCTGCCAAGTAGTAGCCTTCGACATTCTGCACTTGCCCCTTGGTATCATGCCTTAATGCCGTGCTTACAACTCGCTGAAAAATGGTTACTTCTCGCTGTAATTTAGCAATATCTTGATCTGTTTTCGCTGCTGTTGAAAATGTTGCACTTAGCACTGCAACTGATAATAAAGAGAGTAAAGTTTTCATTATTGACCTCCATTATGCGCAACCGTTTGCAATGGCGCATGTTCCACTTGCTCTGCAAGTTCATTGAGTTGTAAACGTAGAATCGCTTGATCTTGGGCTCTTTGTGTTTGCAAAAATGCCAGTAAGTCATCGAGTGCCACTTGACGTTCTGCACGATTTGTCAGTAATACTTGATTGGTTAGATCAGCTTGTAAATTCTGACTTGTTTGCATCTGGGCTAAAATTTTTTGCATGGTATCTTGTTGTTTTGCTATTTGAGTTTGTTGTGCCACAAGACCTTGCTCTAGTGTTTGGTTTTGTTGCCACAGTTGCACAGATAGAAGGCTCAAAAAGCCAACACAAGCCGCCATGCCCCACTGCATCCAATGTCCTTGAAAACGACTGACTTGTTTAAGCTGTGGCATCACTATGTTCGTATCAGACGGAACCTCTTGCTCTTCATAGTTACTGACCATGCTCTGCCAAGACTGAGCGTTTTCAAACAACGGCTTAGTTTCTGGATCTGCTAATAATTGAGCTTGCTGTACTTCTGTAAGCTGCTCACCATCAAGCCACTTTTCAAGTAGTTCATGGGGGGTCGTTTCATGATTCGACACGGATCACCTCCAATGGCGCTTTCATTTTTCCAAGCGCACTATATAAACGGGATTTAACGGTATTTGGCGAAATAGCCAGCTGCTCAGCGATTTCTTCAAAGGTGAAATGCTGAAAAAACTTCAGTTCAACAATTTGTCGCTGCTCGAACGGCAAAGCCTGTAGCGCAGCATGAATATGTTGATTATCACTTTGTAATTGAATTGGGCAACTGGGTGTATGAGCAGCTTCAGAGACTTCTTCAAGTGGGCTGGACTGCCTTTGCTTACGAAAGAAGTCCATACAACGCGCTTGGGTCACCGAAAATAACCAAGTCTTAAATTGACTCTGGCCATGAAAGTTATGCAAAGAGCGATAGACACTCATAAAGGCTTCTTGCATTAAATCAAGTGCATCATGGCTATTACCAGTCAGGCGAAGGCAGTGGTTATACACCTGCTGTTCATGCTGCTTGATAAGCTTCAGCCAAGCAGCCTGGTCGCCTTGTTTGGCTTTTTTTATGAGTTTGTCTTGGCTTTGAAAAAACACCTTTAAACCCTAATTAATAATCTCTGTTTAGTTAGTCGAAAGGTGTTTTAAAAAAGTTTGCCAAAAATGAGATTTATTTTTCGCAATCACATTGCTCAGTGATGAATGGCAATAACCCCTCACTGAATAAGCGAAAATCGCGAATACGACCCGTAGTTTTACGCCAAATCAAACCAATCTCACGATACGCATCAGTACCCGACTTTCTCACTGCTAAATCTTTACCTGACAATATGCCTGCGTTGAGTGCCATTTGCGGTAAGAATGTCACACCGTGCTGATATTCCACCATGCTTAATAAGGTGTGCAAATTACTTGCTTCAAACGGATTGATACACTCATGTTTGTTAAGGTGACAAGCACTTAGGGCATGACCTGTCAGACAGTGCTCTCTTTCAAGTAAAAACACACTCTGATCTGGTAGCAAGTTGTAATCATCGATATCTTTTAGTGGGTAGCTTTTATGATAAACCAAGGAGAAACTATCTTTTGTCAGTACCTTGGTATGAAACTTTTCAGTTTGGTAAGGCAGTGCTAGCATGGCCATGTCTATCTGCCCTTGCTCAAGACGAGCCAATAATTTATCACTGGTGTCTTCAATCAAAATCAGTTCTAAATTTGGGAAGGCTTCACGACAGAATTGATATAGCGGTGCGGCAATAAAGCTAGCAATGGTAGGAATTAAGCCCAAAACTAACTTGCCTGAAAGCGGATTTTTAAAGCTCTCAGTGAACTCTTTAATGCTCATAGTATCGGCGACAATCTTCTTTGCACGCGCAACCACTTCTTCACCTAACTCGGTAAACATTAAGCTGCGGTTCTCTCGCTCAATTAATTGACTGCCTAGGGTTTCTTCAAGGGTTTGAATTGCAGTACTCAAAGTCGATTGGCCGATAAAACACGCCTGCGCGGCACGACCAAAATGTTGATGCTGATGCACTGCAATTAAATACTGGAGTTGTTTAATACTAGGTAGGTTTGTCACGGTTATCTCTAAGCAAACTCAAATTGCACTCAGTATAACGATGAAGGACTCAGAGTAAAACGGATAAGATCAATTGCTTAGATATTTAAAGTGTAGAGGATATAAAAAGACCCCAGCACCGTGATGCTGAGGTCTTTTCAAGCTAAAAGTCTGTAAGTCTAATTACACGCCGAAAGCGGTTCTTAGAATGTAGAATATAACAATAGCAAGTGCAGCACCGACTGGCAATGTAATTACCCAAGAAACCACAATATTTCTAATTACACCCATGTTCAGTGCAGCGATACCACGCGCCATACCTACACCTAATACAGCACCTACTAGCGTTTGTGTTGTAGAGATAGGTAGACCTGTACCTGATGCAATAACTACCGTTGATGCAGCTGCAAGTTCAGCAGCAAAACCTCGGCTTGGTGTTAAGTGCGTGATGCCTTCACCAATTGTTTTAATTACTTTCTTACCAAGGACTGCAAGACCCACTACGATACCGATACCACCTAGTGGTAAGATCCACCAAGCAAGTGCTGCTTTCTTAGCGATTTCACCGTTATGCTCAACAATGTTCACAACTGCCGCTAATGGACCAATCGCGTTTGCTACGTCATTTGAACCGTGTGCGAATGCCATACAACATGCCGTTAGTACCATTAGAATAGCGAATACTTTTTCAACGTTGTTGAACTGCATTTGCTTGTCTGCTTTAGGGTCCATTTTCAGACGGTTAATTGCTATCTTACCAATGAAGCCAATTACCACTGCGATACCAATTGCAAGTGCGTAACCTTCAACTGCACCTAGGTTAATACCAATGTGCTTTAGACCTTTCTTGATGGTGACAAGTGACATAACAAAGCCAGCTAAACCCATATAAATAGGCACATAACGCTTGGCATTTTGTAATGGCGAGTCTGTGTCGAAGATTAGCTTTTGCGCACTCATAAAAATTAGATATGCAATGAAGCCTGAAATGGCAGGGGTAACAATCCAGCTACCTACGATACCGGCAACTTTGCCCCATTGAATTGCTTCACTGCCCACTGCAACCAAGGCGAAACCTATAATCGCACCGATGATAGAGTGAGTCGTTGAAACCGGCCAACCCAGTAAAGACGCAAGTAGTAACCATGAACCTGCAGCAAATAGTGCAGAGATCATACCTAATACCATCAACTCAGGAATGTCAGCAAAAGGCGCTGCGTCGATGATACCTTTACGGATTGTTGATGTTACTTCACCACCTGCAAGGTATGCACCGGCGAATTCGAAGATCATCGCGATGATAATCGCTTGTTTGATGGTAAGTGCTTTCGAGCCTACTGAAGTACCCATGGCGTTTGCAACGTCATTTGCACCAATACCATATGCCATGAAGAAGCCTACTGCCGCAGCAATTAGGATCAACAGGGAACCATAGTTAGCAATGATATCCATTGATAAACCTTAAATTTTAAATACGAATAAAACGATTAACGAGCTAACATTAGCTCAAGTCGAGAACCAACACGCTCTGCAATATCTGCAAGCTCACCTACCCACTCGATGATCTTGTATAAGAACATTACATCAACAGGGTTAAGCTCACCTTCGATACTACGAAGCTCTTGGCGGATCTTGATTTGCATTTCATCCGTGTCTTGCTCAATTGAGTCTAACTTTTCAAGCATGCTTTCAACCAGAGTTACTTCACGACCACGGAATCCAGTTTCCAGTAGTTCGTCAAACTCATTGATGGCTTTAGAGGCTTGTTTAGTTGCATCGACACAACGCTCAAGATAAGCAATGAAGTCATTTTGAATAGACTGAGGGATCACCATTTCACGACCAACAACGCGACCTGCGATGTCTTTCGCTTTATTCGCAATTTTATCTTGCTGAGTGATCAACTCTAATAAATCGGTGCGCTCTACAGGCATAAATAAACCGCGAGGTAAGTGCAATCTTACTTCACGCTTTAAAACGTCTGCTTCACGTTCAAGGTTACGGATGTCAACACGAAGTGCTTCGGCTTCTTTCCATTCTGATTTGAATACATGATTAAAAAACGGTACTAAAGAACTGCTCGCTTTATGTACGATTTTAATGTGTTCTTCTATTGGCTTAATAGGAGACTTAGCAAATACTCCTAAAAACGCATTAGTAGGCATAACTGACCCTTAAATCATATTAATATGCTTTGCGGGGTGAATTTTACAGCATTAGCCGACGTTGTGAATGGATTTTTGCCCAAAAAACGGATTAAGCTGCGCTGAATCATAAAAATTCAACGCAGTCAGGTTGTTATCAACTACAGAGTTTTCGCGATATCTTCTTGAGATGTATGGCGAATATCTTTACCGTTCACAAAATAAATAACATATTCAGCGATGTTCTGACAACGGTCACCAATGCGCTCTAATGAACGTACTGACCAGATTAAATCCATAATTTTAGGAATAGAACGCGGGTCTTCCATCATGTACGTCATAATTTGACGTGTCAGCGCCTCATACTCGCGGTCAACTTTTGCGTCTTCTTTATGCACTTCAAAAGCACTTTGCGCATCCATACGGGCGAACGCATCTAGCACATCGTGCAACATCTTCGACACTTGGCGACCCATATTCTCTAAGTTCACCAATAAATCTTGCTGATCTTTAGTAAATGAATCTAGTGCAACACGTGCGATACGCTCAGCTTCATCACCAATACGCTCAAGGTCAGCAATGGTTTTAGCTATTGCAACCACTAAACGTAAGTCACTTGCAGCTGGCTGACGCTTAGCAATGATACGGGTACATTCTTCGTCAATGTTTACTTCCATGGCATTAACTTTGTAGTCGTTCTCGCTGACTTTACGTGCTTTTTCAGCATCGTTGTCGTTGATCGCATCAAGTGCTAGGTTAAGTTGCTGCTCAACTAATCCACCCATACTTAATACATGATTACGAACATTTTCTAGCTCTTCGTTAAAGCGGCCAGAGATGTGCTTATTTAAATTGTTTTCCATGATTTATTCCTCTCGCTCGCTATTAACCGTAACGACCCGTGATGTAATCTTCCGTCTTCTTCTTAGAAGGCGTTGTGAATAGCGTGTTTGTGTCAGCGTATTCGATCAGTTCACCCATATACATGAATGCAGTTTGGTCAGAAACACGTGCAGCCTGTTGCATGTTGTGCGTTACAATCACAACCGTATACTTTTCTTTCAGATCGTTGATCAGCTCTTCGATTACCAAAGTTGAAATCGGGTCAAGTGCCGATGTTGGTTCGTCTAGCAGTAATACTTCAGGTTCGATTGCAATTGAGCGGGCAATCACTAGACGCTGCTGCTGACCACCTGATAAACCAAACGCACTGTCATGAAGACGGTCTTTAACTTCGTCCCACAACGCTGCACCGCGTAATGAGCGTTCTACCACTTCGTCTAGTTTGCGCTTGTCTTTAATACCTTGTAGACGTAGGCCGTATACCACATTCTCATAAATTGATTTAGGGAATGGATTTGGTCTTTGGAATACCATACCTACGTTACGGCGAAGTGCCGCAACGTCTACGCTCTTGTCATAGATATTCTGCCCATGAAGGTTAATCTCACCTTCGATACGACAAATATCTACTAAGTCATTCATACGGTTAATACAACGTAATAATGTTGATTTACCACAACCCGATGGACCGATAAACGCTGTTACCTGACCCTTAGGGATTTTCATATTGATTTTGCTAAGCGCTTGCTTGTCACCATAGTAAAGATCTAGGTCTTTGATCTCTAGTGCGGTTTGCTCTTCGCTCAAATTAGCTAAATCTAATTTAACTTGATTTGTGTTATTCACTTCAGGAGCTACTGTAATCATTTCTAAAATACCTAGTTATATACTTTACTATTAATGTTCAAGAGAACGGAACTTTTCACGTAAATGGTTACGAATACCAATCGCGGTAATATTCAGTGCGATGATAACGCTGACCAGTAAGAATGCTGTCGCGTAAACCAGTGGACGCGCCGCTTCAACGTTCGGGCTTTGGAAACCTACATCATAGATGTGGAAACCTAAGTGCATGAACTTACGATCTAAGTGAACAAACGGGAAGTTACCATCAATCGGTAACGTCGGTGCCATTTTCACAACACCTACTAGCATAAGTGGCGCAACCTCACCCGCAGCACGTGCTACCGCTAAGATTAAACCTGTCATAATTGCCGGGCTTGCCATTGGTACAATGATGCGCCATAGCGTTTCAGCTTTTGTAGCACCCAGTGCCAATGAACCATGGCGTACTGAACTTGGAATACGTGATAAACCTTCTTCAGTCGAAACGATAACCACAGGTAGCGTTAAGATTGCTAAGGTCAATGCCGACCAAATTACACCTGGCGTACCAAATACAGGGCTTGGTGCAGCTTCTGGATAGAACAATTGGTCAATTGAACCACCTAACATATAAACGAAGAAACCAAGACCAAATACACCGTAAACAATCGAAGGTACACCTGCTAAGTTGATTACCGCGATGCGGATCATCTTAGTCACAGCGTTCTTAGCTGCATATTCGTGTAAGTAGATTGCTGCGACTACACCAAATGGCGTCACAATGACGGCCATTAACATAACCATGAAAACAGTACCGAAGATTGCAGGGAATACCCCACCTTCAGTATTCGCTTCACGCGGATCGTCTGAGATAAATTTACCTGACTGAACAAAGAAGTGACCTAGTTTTGCAAAAAAGCCCATGTCATTTGGGAACCACAAGTCTAATACCTGATAGATTGGTAAAGTTACTAGCTCACCACGCATGTCACGTACAACCACTTGGTCACGCTTCGCTTTCTTACGAAGCTCAAATAAGCGCGCTTCTAATACTTTGTATTCAGCACGAAGCTCAGCACGCTGAGACTCTAAATCTGCCAACACTTCATCCGTTAAGGCATTATCAAGTGCGTATTTCTTTTCTTTTAAACGAAGACGCTCAAGCTCATAGTTAATGTGGCCAATATCACCGTTTTGTAGATCAAGTGCTTCTTCATTTAAATCTACTGCACGCTCAACCAATTCAACTAAACGTTCTTTAGGCGCATTCGTAACTTCTTTACCGTCTTCGATTACACGCTCTACGTAGCCATAAAAATTACCGTTTTTACTACGCTCAAATACCGCCATCGCTTCAGGTTTAGTTTGAGACTGGATATCAGTTGTTAATATCCAACGGAAATCTAGGTCTACATATTCACGGTTACCTGTTTTTACCAAGATACGTTCAATATATTCATCTTGGTATGCCGATAAATCATAGCCTGCCGCTTCTAGGCGAGATTTAGGCACCATTTCACGGTCATAAATCTCACCAATCACTGTTTGCTTAGGCACTGAGCCTTCAAGCTTTAACTCAACCACTTCTGATGGCCAGAAGAAGCTTAGACCTTTCCACGCGATCATCGCTAATAAACCGATAACCGAGATTAAACTGATGCTAACTGCACCACCTGTCATCCAGATCCAAGGAGATCCTGACTTAAACCATTGCTTTACCATGTCATGAAACTCCGATAATTACATTGAGCTGTATTTTTCACGTAGACGCTGACGAACAAATTCAGCGAGCGTGTTAAATACAAAGGTAAAAATAAACAACACAAATGCAGCAAGGAATAGAATACGATAGTGCGAACTACCCACTTCTGATTCAGGCATTTCAACTGCGATGTTTGCCGCTAAAGTACGCATACCTTGGAAGATACTCCAGTCCATGATTGGCGTATTACCCGTTGCCATCAGTACAATCATGGTTTCACCTACCGCGCGGCCTAAGCCCATCATGACCGCAGAGAAGATACCCGGACTAGCCGTTAGAAGCACAACATAAACAAGGGTTTGCCACTGCGTCGCACCGAGCGCTAATGAACCATTTGATAAGTGCTTAGGCACACTGAATACCGCATCTTCTGCGATTGAGAAAATAGTCGGAATAACCGCAAAGCCCATCGCAATACCAACAACCAGTGAGTTACGTTGGTCAAACGTTAAACCTAGCTCATTCGTTAAATATTGACGTACATTGCCATCAAATACCCACAGTTCGATTTGACCGCTGATTGCGAATGACAACCAACCGATAAATAACACTACAGGAATGAGTAAAATTGAATGCCAACCGTCTGGAATTAAATGACGAATACTCGCTGGCAGTTTAGTCCAACCAAATGCGGTCGCGATCACCGCCACTGGCAGTAAAGTCACAAGTGCAATCACTGCTGGAAGATGCGTTTCGATTAAAGGCGCTAACCAAAGACCCGCTAAGAAACCAAGGATAACTGTTGGTAATGCTTCCATAATTTCAACGGTTGGCTTAACTACGCGACGCAATTCACTCGACATGAAGTAAGCTGTATAAATCGCAGCTGAAATGGCAATCGGTACAGCAAATAGCATGGCATACATCGCCGCTTTAATCGTACCAAATGAAATTGGCACTAAAGAGAACTTAGATTCAAAGTCATCAGACGCTGACGTTGACTGCCAAGTATATGCAGGCTCAGGATAGCCTTCGTACCATACTTCATTCCAAAGTGCTGACCAAGTTACCTCAGGATGCTCGTTGTGCACTTCAAATACAGAAAGCGTGTTGTTCGATAAAGACAAAACCGCATTTGATCGAGGTGATACTGCAAAGGTATCAATTGCTTGCTCACTGATTTTGCCACGCCATAATTCAGCTTCACTCGTTGTGTAGTAAACGCCTAAGTCACCTGATGATGTCGTCGTGAAGAAAGTACGACGGTAGTACTCTGTGTAAATGTCTAACTTATTTGTCTTTTCAGTTTCAAATGCGCGGATTTTGGCAAATTGACGGCCATTATCTTCCGTGTTTACTTCAAACCACTGAGACACTTCACCATTGTCGTTTGCCAGCATCAAAGAGTTTGCACCAGCGAGTAATGTCGCGCTCACTAGGTTTGCATTTTCTTCATTGGCTGCTAGCACTTGGAACTGCTCAACTTCAGCAGGATCACGCGTGTCAAAGATATAAACTTTGTTCGCACTTCGAACAAATACACGACTCGTATCAGGTGAAATCAGTAACTCATTTACTCGGCCATCAATGTCTAGCTCAGTGCGCTCAATTAGCCACTCAACTTCACCAGTAAACATGTTTTCTTCAGGTGTGAATGCTGCAAATACCACACGTTTGTCTTCAGTAACGGCAACTGCTGCTGCTTTATCTTCATAATAACTAAAGGCAAACTTAGCAATCGCCTGCTCTTGCTCATCTACCAATAATTGCTCACCATCTAATGGATAACCAATACGCGGGGTGATTAAGCGTTCATTACCTGGGAAGGTCACTAAGAAGCTCGGTTTAACTAGCTTAATTGCACCGTTATCTAAACCGTATGCATATAAGCCCAAAAACGGCGCGCTTTTCGCGAATGTCGTGATATTTCCATCAAGTTCAACATCTAGGCTTTTCATTAATTGCCCTGAGCTGTCGCCTTTTATACGGTAAAAATCGACACTCCCAGAATCTTCTAATAGATAAGCAATCTCTGTTTGCTCTTCAACACCAATACCAACATAGTTTTTCTCTGAAGATAAACTCACATCTGTGCGTTTCTCTACTTTTGCTGACTCTAAGATTGGCTCTACGACATATAGTAGATAGAAGAAGATCAACAGCAATGCCACAAGTACCATTACCCCGCCTGCGGTAATACTGTATTGTGCAAAGCGATCTTTAAATAAACGGCGCTTGTCCGTTTTAAAAGATTTTTGCTGTGCTGAGATAGACATTAAAACACCTTATTATCTTTGAATTGTGCGCATTATATTTCATCAAGATGACAGTATTGTTACATAAAAAGGACTTTAAGCGCTGTAAGTATGAACTTTTTTTAACACTTAAAAGTCATAAAAAAGTAGCGATAATCATGTTTTACCTCAAGGATATAAACCGATTTTCTGGACAAGCCTTAAAACTTAACTAATCTTAAACTGCGTAGCATTTAACACTGTAAGGATACGTTTAGAAAATGCTCGCTCGTTTCCACTTCACCACACGGTGATTAAAATAATAAGAGACATTGATATGAAGCAGTTAGTTTTAACAATAATAGGTAAGGACCGGCCGGGTCTCGTTGATGAAATCTCAGCAACCATCCTAGAACACCATGGTAACTGGATGACCAGTAACCTTAGCCATTTAGCTGGCCAATTTGCAGGTATTATTCAAGTTGGCATAGCAGAGGAGCATCTACAAGAAATACAATCAGCATTAAATGCATTACCTGGCTTAGAAGTACACATTGAGTCTGGTGATACTGACGTTGCAGATCAGGCACCTGAAACACTTAATCTAGTGATTACAGGCAATGACAGACCGGGGATTGTCAAAGAGCTTTCAAGTGTTATCCGCCATAAGGGCGCAAACATTACCCACTTAAATTCTCGCCAACGCAGCGCACCAAATTGGGGGGTGCCAATTTTCAGTGCATTTGCCACGGTCACTTTACCTGCGGGCATGCACAAAGATAATGTGATTGAGGCACTTGAATCGATCACCAGCGATCTAGTCGTTGATATCGAAAGTGAATAAAAATTAAATTTTATGACAGGCTGAGGAATAAGCCTGTCATATAAGTGTCACAAAAACCCCATATATTTTGTTGTTGTACCTTTGATTACCCATGGATAGATCATGCATTCTGTACCACACACCTCTACGACTATTAGTTACTTTGCCAAAGAATTAAGCTGGCTTTCGTTCAATGAACGCGTACTTCAAGAAGCCAAAGATCAAAATAACCCACTTATCGAGCGACTGCGTTTTTTAGGTATTTTCTCAAATAATCTAGATGAATTTTTTAGGGTGAGAGTAGCTGATTTAAAAAGAAAAATCTTATTAAACAGTCTATCCGACGCCCACTTTGACGCAGACGAAGAACTATTAAACCAAGTTAACAAAAAGGTCTTGTCACTCGGTAAGAAATTCAATCAGATCCACCACCAACTGTTAGCGGATCTAGACAAACAAAACATCCATATCCAACAGCCTGCCGATTTGTCTGGCTTTCACAAAGACTGGTTAGAAGACTTTTTCAAAGACCAAGTTTTGCAGCATATGTCGCCTATGCTACTCACTGAATCTAATGATTACTCAAGCAACATCAATGATGCGATGACTTATCTTTTTATCCATATGCAAGGCGAAAAGTCACAATACGCATTATTAGAAATCCCTACTGACAGGCTAGACCGTTTTGTCATTTTGCCTTCTGAAAAAAGCCGTCGTCATAAAACCATTGTCATGCTTGATGATGTAGTCGAATTTTATTTGGCAGAGGTTTTTAAAAGCTTTGTGAAATTTGACAGTATTGAAGGCTATTCAATCAAAATGACCCGTGATGCTGAGTACAATTTAGATAATGAGATTGAAGAAGGCTTACTCGATAAAATGTCGAAAGGCCTGAAGCAGCGCCTTTATGCTGAGCCGGTACGTATGGTCTATGACCAAGCGATGCCTGACGAGATGCTAAAGGTACTAAAAAAGCGTCTTGGCGCAAGCCAACAAGATGCACTCATCCCAGGTGGTCGTTATCGTAATTTTAGAGATTTTATTTCTTTTCCTAATGTTGGCCGTAAGCACTTAGAAAATAAGCCGTTGAAACCGCTCACTAGTAGCGCTTTTGCAAAACATGACAGTGTCTTTAAGGCCATCTCAGAGCAGGATATTTTACTTTATTACCCTTACCATACGTTCAACCATATGCTCGAGTATGTAAGACAAGCTGCCTATGACCCTAAGGTCACTCAAATTAAAATTAATATTTACCGTGTCGCCTCCCGCTCAAGACTAGTTTCGTCGTTAATTAATGCAGCCAAAAACGGTAAGAAAGTCACCGTCATGGTCGAACTAAAAGCGCGCTTTGATGAACAAAACAATATTGAATGGGCTAAGTTGCTCAGCGAAGCGGGTATTAAGGTACTGGTTGGTTTGCCAGCACTAAAAGTGCACAGTAAGCTCTGCGTAATTCACCGAAAAGAAAAGGGGAAGATTGTAAAATATGCCCACATCGGTACGGGTAACTTCCACGAAAAGACAGCGCGAATTTACACTGACTTCAGCCTATTCACCAAGCACAACGAAATCTGTGATGAATGTGATGAAGTCTTCAGATTCATCGAAACCAGTTATCGCCCATTTACTTTTAAGCACCTACAAATTTCACCATTAAATGCCCGAGAGCGTATTTGTGAGGGCATAGAGAATGAAATTTTAGCCGCTCAGAATGGTAAATTTGCACAAATCACCATAAAAGTGAATAATCTAGTCGACAAACAGCTCATTGATTTGCTCTACAGTGCTGCTCGACAGGGTGTAAAAATTCGTATCATTGTTCGTGGCATGTGTGCACTAGTCCCCGGATTACCGAAATTTAGCGATAACATCTCAGTTATCAGTATCGTTGATCGTTTTTTAGAACACCCTCGGGTAATGGTGTTCGAAAACCAAGGCGATCAGCAGGTTTATATTTCTTCAGCTGACTGGATGACGAGAAATTTAGATCACCGTGTTGAGGCCGGTGTGCCTATTTACGATCAGCACTTAAAGCAACTAATAATCAATATTTTAGAGCTACAATTTAAAGATTGCTGTAAAGCAAGAGTCATAGATGTCGAACAACAAAATAAGTACGTTGCCCGCGGTAACCGTAAGAAAGTACGTTCACAAATTGCCATCTATGATCTCTTGAGTAAATGGGAACACAATTATGCACAACACACCTGAGCCTGCGAATTTTGCAGCGCTCGATTTAGGCTCTAATAGCTTTCATTTAGTCATCGCCCGTAAAGTTGAGGGCAGACTACAAATTCTTCATAAAGAAAAGCATCGCGTGCATTTAGCTGCTGGTCTTAATGAAGAATTTGAACTCTCAGAAGAGGCCATTGAACGTGCTATGTTGGCTTTTAAGCAACTGGCACAAACTCTACAGGGGTTTGACCCTGCCAATGTCGAAGTTGTCGCGACTTACACGCTTAGAAACATTAAAAATCTAAAGCACTTTTTGCAACAAGCTCAAGTTCACTTCCCTTTTAATATCAATGTGATATCCGGGCAGGAAGAAGCGCGTTTAATTTACCAAGGCGTTGCAAACTATGTGCATGGGAAAGATAACCGCTTAGTCATTGATATTGGTGGCGGTAGTACTGAACTCGTCATAGGTCAACACTTTGAAGCCTTACAACTAACAAGTCGTGACATTGGCTGTGCCAATATAACCAAAGCCTGTTTTAGCTCAGGCAAGCTCAGTAAAGGCACGTTTAAAAAAGCCGAAATAGCCGCACGACAAGCTCTTGAGCCCATCTCTCCCCGCTATCGAAAAACCGGTTGGAAACAAAGTTACGGTACATCAGGTACAATCAAAGCCTTAATCGGTATTGCACAAGCTCAGTTCGACTGTGAATACTTAACACTGCCTATTTTAGAAGACATCAAAGCACTGTTCATTGCCCAAGGCAGTATTGAGCAGCTTGATATTAAGGGGTTAAACCCTGAACGCCATACCAATATCGCTGGCGGTTTAAGCATAGTCATTGCCGCCTTTAAAGAGTTGAAACTAGAGCGCTTAGAATATTGTGATTACGCGCTACGAGAAGGCGTTTTACATGAAATGCTGAACTATGATGAGTTTGACTTAAGGGTGCGCACTATCATCGCGCTCGGTCAGCACTACAACATAGACACCGCCCATGCAGATAACGTATTTGATACCGTTAAACATTTATTTTCACAGTGCAAAAAAGCCTGGGGGTTGAAGCAAAAAGACCTTCTACAGCTCCAGTGGGCAGCACAATTACATGAAGTAGGTTTATCAATTAACTCATCTGGCATTCAAAAACACAGTGCGTATATAGTGATGAACTCGGCCCTACCTGGGTTCACGCAGCAACAACAGAGTGTATTAAGTGCTTTGATCCGTTTTCATCGTAAAAAGATCAAACTTCCAGAGCTCGAACACTTTAATATTCTATGTTCAGATACTTTTGCTAAACTTTTAACGCTATTCAGGCTGGCCGTATTAGTTAATAGGACTCGGCAATTAACCGATTTGTCTCGCCCTACTTTGTCTGTAGAAGACAATAAATGCACAGTGCTTTTTGATGCACAATTACCTGAAGAACAAGCTTTGCTTTGCGCAGATCTCGAGCAAGAACAACTTTATCTTGACTCGATTGAGATTGAGCTTGCATTTGTCGTCGGTGAGCCAGCATAAAGCTGTAGCTTAAACATTAAAAAGGCTGCATATGCAGCCTTTTTAATAAGAATTTGATTAGGAAATCATACTTTTTGAACTGACACCACAGCGAAAATATCATCAGCATATTCGCGGCTTTGTGCAACTAAATCATAAATATTGCTAATGGGTGTTGCTGGTCTTACGGCTGCTAATACAGCTTCAGCTTCTTGCCAGTTATTTTGCTCTACGGCAATCGCTACTTTTAATGCCCCACCAAGTAAACCCTTGTAATTAAGCAGTGCACCACTTAAATTACTATCGAGTGAGAATTCAGAAATGATGGTGCTTAGCTCCATATCAAGCACAGCGCCTAAAATCGACATAAGTCCGATCAGATACCCCTGCTCTGCCATTTCTTCACCGCCGGGCGCTAGAAACAATGCCATAAAGCGAGCACGCATTAAACCATATTTGGTCAATTCAGCTGGCTTATCAACCCCCAGCTCACTGAGTGCTAAAACCCGAACAAATTGCCTTAGGGCATCTTCACCCAGGTAAACAACCGCCTGAGAAATCGTCTTCATCTCTAACTTTTCTATACCTGAGCGAGCATTCACCAACTTCAACACCCTAGCCGTTAGGCTCAAGTCTTTAGAGATTTTCTTCTCAATATCTTTAAAACATAGATTCGGCTGTGCCGTTGATTTTAATAAATCAAACACCACCAGCTTAGAAGGCTCAACATTACCGTGCGTCAACATTTCTGGCTTAGCAAAAAAGTAGCCCTGAAAATAATCGACACCGGTACTTTTCAAATATTCAAATTCTTCGTAGGTTTCAATTCGCTCAACCACAATTTTCATTTTTGGATATAAACGCTTTAACTTCTTAACCATCATAGTGGTTTTAAGAATTGGCTGTTCAAGCTCCAATTTAATGTAAGACATATGAGGCAAAAGCGGCTCCCATCGAGCGTCGGCATCATAATCGTCCAGCGCAAAGCGGTAATGCTGTTTTCGCAGCAGTTTCACTGTTTCAAGCAACTGCTGAATATTCTGCGAACGCTCAACAATTTCAAGCACTAAGTTGTCAGGTTTTAATAGCCGTGGGATCTCTTGCAATAACGAGGTATCAGAAAGGTTAATAAACGCACAATGATTGGCAACCAGTTTTTCTTTGCCAACCAAAATAAGTGAATTAAAAAACATTCGCCCAGTAGCCTGCTCGTCACTTACCCCGACAGGGAAAGCATTATTTTGCGAATCTCGATAAAGCAATTCATAAGCAAATATTTGCTTTGTCGAATCTAAAATGGCCTGCCTAGCAATGTACTGAGTCGCGGGTTTTGTCATAGATAGTGTAAACCTGATAATTTAATTCTAGCTCTAAAACTCTGAGAATTAATTAGAAATTCTGTCGCATTTTTTAAGGTTACGCCAGCACCAGAAGATGAGCAAACAAAAATACCTTTATTAGGATCATAATAATTTATTCCAATCCCTTTTACCTAATAAATTTTGACCGTTTTAAAAACGGATTTCATGTCTTAATGCCAAAAGGCGACCTGTACTAACTCTAAAACAGCAACTTACGTAAATATGTTTTAAGTTGATCAATTTATTCTTTTTCTTAGGCTTCATACACAGAGCAAAAAGCCCTCATAAGAGGGCGTGTTTTAGTTTACTCTGCTGCAATAAAGTTCATAACCTAATTAGTCGTTATAACGAAATATACAAATTTACCAGCGAATTGTGCCAAAGCAATCAGGCAAGCCTAGCTGTCAGCTATTTTAAACTTAAATCGAATATTCAACGCCAGGCCCGGCGACATACGCTCTACACTCACTTCACCTTGCTGGGCATTGATCAGTTCTTTAACCAAAGCCAAACCAATTCCCGTGCCTTGGGTAGCCCGTGTTAATTCATTGCCGCCACGATAAAACAACTCAAACAGCTTTTCTTGCTGCTCTTCACTAATACCAAAACCATAATCACGTATTTGCAACTGAATAGACTCTGGTTGCTGCTTAGAATAATGAAAATTGAAATCGATTTTTTGTCTCTCAACATCATTGATCTTGGCTTGATCAAAAAACTTCACTGCGTTATCGGTGATGTTGATCACCACCTGTGCAAAGGCATCCATGTCAACCCATAGCAATGCACTGTCTGGATGCTCAAAAGGCTGGTTAATATTGAGAGCAAAGTCGTTTTTCACCAATAACGACGAGACTTTTGATTGGATAACGTCATTCAATATGCTCAATTTTACCCAGTTCGGCTCAACATTATGTGCAGGCTGACTAAGCTTTGAGAGCTGCAAAATATTATCAATGAGGCGAGACAACCGCTCACTCTCGCTAAATATGAACTCATAGTAATCGCTGCGATGTTGCTCAGATAGAATTTGCCCAGACTTTAGCATTTCTGAATACATGCGAATGGATGTGAGTGGGGTTTTTAATTCATGACTCACCGACGAGACAAAATTCAAACGTTGCTCGGCTAACTTTAACTGACGTTTGCCCAAAGCATAAAAACCATAGCAACCAAGTGCAATAGTTAGCAATAAGACCCCCATTAACCCTAAGCCATACAAAGCAAGGCTACTGGTACCAAATGCTTTCGTTGAAAATGAAATACAATAAGATGGAAACGGCCAGTGCAATTTGCTTTCTTTCAGGTGAACTTGCATCAACTTTGCCGGTAACGACGCTTGTAGCTGTACGTCCATATCCCCATTTTTTAGCATCTTAGAAACAATAAACGCATCCTCGGCATGACCTTTCTTGTCACTAATAGTCAATCCGAGAAATGCATTGGGACGCTTATTGGTCATGACTTCCATGATAAGCCCGAGTAAATAGCGCTGCTTATCTAAAACATAGCCCTGCATTTTTACTTCATCGCTGACTGTCACCACGCGATAAAAAATAAAGTAATCTGCGACATCTTCAATCACTTCATATTTTTCGGGTTGTACGATAAAGCCATTATTAATCAAAGTTTTTATCTGCCCTGAACGCATCACCACATCATATAAACCGCGCGCCATTTTGAGGCTGTCTTTCTGCGCTTCTTTTTCCGAGAAAACATCATCCGCTTCAATCACATCTGGCCACATAGGGCTATTAAAACGCCCTTGTGCATCTATCTGAAAGAACCCCACTAAACCTTCATAACGCTGAAAACTTTCTGGATCAGCAAGCGGAGATACTTGTCGTGTGACCTTTTTGGTTTCTGGATTGTAAGCATATTGGTAGTAATCGAACTCTGTGGGAGAAACCGAGTTAGTGATAATCGCCTGTTTAAATAGACGTTTATTAATGATGTCGCTGAGCTTGGTCGCATGTTTCTGATATTTAGCAATTTGCTCTTGCTCGAACTGCTGAAACACAAACACACACACTAAAGACACAGGAATAAACAGCAGCAAGAAAAAGCTCAGCGTGAAAATTCTTAGCCTTTTTAAACGCTGTTGATAATTGAGCAAAGGTGAAGGTTTTAAGAATGCTTTCATCAAGAAGCCTGCCCGAATAATTGATACCCTTCGCCACGCAGGGTCACTAGGTATTTTGGCGCTTTAGGATCAGGTTCAATTTTCTTGCGTAACTTGGCAATATGAATATCAACCGTTCGGGTATCTATGTGGTCGGTTGACTTATACCCCCACACTTCTCTTAACAGCTCACAGCGAGAAACTGGTGCTTTTTGCTGGCTCAGATAGTTTAAGATCTCCACTTCCCGGCGGGTATAGCGCACCGTTTGATTAAATGACTGGCCTGTTAAACTCTGGGTGCAGATCTCCACTTGATCGCAAATGGTTAGTTTACTGTCTTCGGGGCTCCACCCTGAACGACGTACCAAGGCTTTAACCCTTAATACCAGCTCAGACGTCGAAAATGGTTTAGCCAAATAATCATCAGCCCCCAAAGTCAGACCATTGATGATATCTTCTTCACTGTTTTTAGCAGTCAGCATCAAAATCGCTTGGCTTTGCGAGTGTTGGCGTAGCGCATTACAGATCTCAAAACCATTCATACTCGGCAGCATCACATCTAAAATCACACAGTGATAATGGCCTTGCAACGCAGCTTCTAACCCTTGCTTGCCATCCATTTCACTGTCGACCTCAAAACCATGGAAAATAAATAAGTCAGTCAAGCCGCGTAAAATACTGGCTTCGTCTTCCACGATTAACAATTTAGGTTTGATGCTCATAGTTTGATACTCCTTTTTACACACGCGTTACCCTACCCCAGACCTTACATTTTCTTAAGTAAACTTTTGTAAAAAAATCCTACTCAGAGTTTTACTTTTTGTGCCTATTTTACCTTTTCCCGCTTTCTTAATATGAGCTCAAACGCCATTGAGGGAAATATCATGAAACGCCTTTTCACATCTCGTCTTTTAAAATTAAGTGCGGTTGCAACTGCATTGACTTTGTTTTTTAACAGCCAAGCAAGCTGTGCCAATGATGATGTAAGCAACAATACAGCCGCTAACATTGATACTTACGACGAGAGTTTCTTCACGCCATTTTCACCACAAAACCTGCGCGATATCTTAGAAAAAATTCCAGGAGCCAATAACCTGCTGTTGGCCATGAATAATAACAATGAAACCCGAGGCTTTGGCTCGTCAGGCGAGCAAATCTTAATTAATCGACAACGCGTATCGGGTAAAGGTAACAGCATTAAAAGTGAATTAGACAATATTCAGGCTAAAGATGTTGACTATATTGAGCTGATCAGAGGGTCGGTATCGGGTCTTGATGTGCAAAGTAATGGTTTAATCATCAATGTCATGCTTAAAGATGACATCAGCACCGCGGTACTATGGAATATAGGGGTTACGAAAACAGACTCTATGCAAGGTAAAACATTAGGCTCTTTAGTACTAAGTGGGGGTGAAGGCGATTTAACCTATCGCTTTGGTTTTGAAAGAAAGCTCTACCCTACAAAAATAAAAATCAATGAGCTGTTTAGCTCTGCTGACAATGAGCCGACAAAACACTACAAGCGCGTGCGTAAAAATTGGTTCCGCGAAGACATATTCAGCAATAAGCTAAGTTACAAGCACTCCAACAACACCTCTATGACGCTGAACAGCATGTATAAAAAAATCTATCTGGATAGCGACTTTGGCTCGACCTACATTCAACTTGCAGATAACACCACAACGGCGGATAACCTGACATTTGATTGGGGCCTAAGAGAATGGGAAATTGGCGGAGATATCAGTCATAAAATTAACGACAAAAACAGCTTAAAGCTACTATTTATCGAAAACCGCAGTAAAGCCAACGATCAACTTTGGCAAACCATTATCAATGACGATGACAGCACTACGGCGGGATATCAACTCCCTCGACTTTACAGAGAATCAGAAAGCGTCGTTAGAGGCAGTTGGAAATACACACTCAACCAGCAGCATAGCTTCGATTCTGGCGTTGAGTTAGCTATTAATAAACTCGATGAGAACCTTCAATTTATTGACAACCAAGATGATGTTTATCATTCGACTGAACTTAATGACATCAAAGAAACCCGCTATGAAGGCTTTAGTCACTATAACTATTCAATATCACAAGCAACGAACTTACAGGCCTCTTTGGTTTACGAGTATTCAAAACTGGATGTCGCTACTGATTTTAGCTTGCAAACCGATACCTTTGAGCAAGCAAATAGTGGCTCAACCCGTTCATTTAATTACTTAAAACCACGTATTAACTTGCGCCATGATTTAAGTGACGCCATTCAATTACGTACCAATTTAGAGCGAACGGTGAGCCAATTAAGATTAAATGATTTTGTGCCTCGCTTTAACCGAGAAGAACAGCGATTAGAAGAAACCAACCCTAACTTACGCCCAGAAGTCAGAGACGAGCTCTCTGTAAGTTTTGAGCGACAATGGCAAGCAACCTCAGGTAGTCTGACTCTGACGCCGTATTACCATAAGATCACCGATCTCATTGTTGAGATCCCACTAGTGAGCTATTCAGGTGAAGGTAATGTTGATAACGCGAAAGAATATGGTGTGAAACTTGAAACTGATTTTGGCCTCGACCCTATTGGCCTAAAAAATACTATGGTCAGTGCCAGCTACACTTGGCGAGACAGTAATATGCGTGACCCATTTACAGGTCAAGACAACAAAATAGCGAGACTTAGCGATAACGAATGGCAAGTTAAAATCAACCAAACCAATCTATTTAACAAAGTAGATTGGAGCATGACACTCTTTGATAAAAGCGCTTCACCATTTACACGATACGACTACACCAGCACACTGGATGATAAACTCAAAGTCAGAATGGAGTTAGATTATAAGTTATCATCTGACTTGAAGTTAACGCTTAAAGGTGACCGTTTGCTAAGCCGTAAAACCAGAAACCTCAGAACTCGACACACCGGCTTATTTACTGAAAATGGCATTTCACAGTACGAAGATCGTCGTTTTGAACGATCACCACGTTTTACATTACTACTAAGCGGTCAGTTCTAACGGTCCCTTTCGTCTCAAAGAAGGCACGCTGTTAACTTCGTGCCTTTTGAAACCTACTAGGTATCTTTTATCTTTTATCTTTTATCTTTTATCTTTAAAAAAAGAAGAGAGTAAAGTTATTCTAAAATCCACTTTGAGTGCTGTTTATCTGCACTGCCTGTCGAAGTTAATTGTGGACGATGCTTATCTTGGTTATACCAAAAATACTGCTGCCAATAGGTATTTTTAATATTCCATACGCCCCCTTGATAAACAAACTCGTACTCCGCTTGTTTTGGCGAGTTCCATAATTTGCCATACCCTGATGAAGACCCACTATAACTAAAAAACAATGCAGGTGCTTGGCGACTTCGTAAATAGTAACGCCCCTCACTTGCTGGTACTTTTAACCACTCTACAGGGTTATTCAGTGCTGTGGTTAAGCGCTCATTATTATTTAAAGCAGATACCGACAGCGCCTTACCATCTACAGCAGACTTGATCACAACCGCTTCGCCACTGTCAGCTTGCTGCTTAGTAGGTTGCCAGTCGTTTGGTGGTGTTTGCCAAGTAAGTGACTTCCAGCGCCAGTTATATGGCATTCCCATATAATCATCGTACAGATCTGCGTATCCGGGTTCTGCTTCAATGTTATATAAGCACTGACGACGTTCAGCATCTAATTGCGCAACACGCTCAGTTTGATTGGTTGTGCCTACATTTAATTCACCCATACAGGCCTCAAGTGTTTTGCCTGTTCCAGTTTCACCCGGAGCGAGTACATAGGTATGGTCTCTATGCTGTTGATTGTCATACCATGCAAGCATAGCTTGTTCATCAAACGACAACCAATTGTCTACCAAGGTTTGCGCTTCTTGCCTTGCATAGGCTTCACGTGCACTTTTGTCTACAGCCATTGTACGAATAAATGCCGCCCATAAGTCTTTACTTGCCTCTAATGCCACCAGCGCAACGGGCTTCATATTACTTGCAGAATAAGAATCCCAACCAGAGTCAAGGCGGGTATTTTCTTGCCAGATCACGTCGCCACTGCTGAAGTCGAGTACATCTTTGGTGTCATGTGTGTGCTGCTCAGCACCTTCTGAGCATAAATAGGCTTTTACTTGCCATACTTTTTCGTAGTTATCCGCTGGTAAACGTACTGTATGCTCAGGGCTAAATGAGTCTTGGAATAAATGTACAGCTCGACCAAACAAGAAATAGTTATGATCCACTTCGGTTTTAGCTGAATAGCCTCCGCCATCCCATACTTGAATACGTTTTTGCTCAGCCATTGCGGCATTAACAAAGTGTTCAATAAAGCGCTTTTGACCGCGGTAAGCGGCATCTACACCACCTTGACCACCTATGTCATCATAACGGCGCATAAAGTGATCTTGTTGAAGATCGGCAGGCTCTTGCGAAATCGCACTAAAGCAGTTTGGTCCAGTCGGATCCGTACTGGCATTCGCCACATTAAACCCAGCAATGTCCACCCAACGCTCGCCCACAATGGCTGCATAGATATCGTCATACTTAGGCTGGTAACTCGAATTGTTATTACTTTTGGCTTGTATGCGCTGTACTTCATCATACGCCGCAGTTAAGTCAGTGCGCTTCGCCAACCCTTGCTGCCAGTGATATCGAGGATCGTTAGGATCAGTTTGAATGATGTGCTCTTGGTCTAGTAACTCCAGTGCCGCGGTACGTGTGAGCCATTCGTGACCCATTGGCATGATGCCACCGCCACCTAATTGCGTAAATGCACTTGCTGACGTCGCACCTAGCAGTGCAAGACCAATACTCAGTTTTTTGATATTCATAATTTTCCTTATAAAACAGGCTTAATAAGCTTTTTATACCAACCCTCTTAATTAAGCGTTCTATTTTGAGGCAAGAAAAACTTGTCGGTAACGAGGCGAAAATTTTGCTATTTAGTTGTTCTAAATAAGAAATTTTCAACGAAGTTAGCGTCAGTTTTAGTCCCTAAAAATGATTGAGTATTCTTGAGGATTGGTATTACAGCTCATTTCCTTAAGCCAATAAAAAATCACGCGCATAGTAGAGCTAAAACTTTAAAGTTACAACCATGTTAATAAAAGTTTAAAGGGAATAAGTGGAGTTTTTGATAACAGCCCTAAGCGATTGGGGAGCTCAGGGCTAGGAAAAAGTAACTTGGTTACTGGCAATTCGCGTTCGGGAAGTTACTGACGTGAGTCGCAATATGATCGGCGTAACTGTTATTTAAAATCGGCGTTGTGCCGTAATGACCCGCATCTTTACCTATGGTAAAGCTTTGAGAGGCACTCAACCCAGATTTGATAAATGCTTCGGCATCCGTTTTTGCATTGCCATAAGCACGCACAATTTTAATGCCGTTCGCTTCCAACTGATTAATCTGCTCTGTTTTGTACTCTGCTGTACGGAACAAGCTGGTTTCATTGCTCAGCGATGTGCGCAGATAACCTTGAGGCAAACCCATCCAAGATAACCATTTGCGCGTACCTTTGGCATACCAATAAACTCGCGCTGTCAGATAAATAGGCTGATAACCTAAATCCAAATAGCTACGTGCTAAGGTGTAAGCCTCGTCCTTTGCGTCGGCAAAATCTATCCCTGTGTAATCACCAATTTGCTCGGCGTCAGACTCTGTTAATGTGCCGTCAATATCGAATAATACCGCTTCTGTATTTGGCTCTACGACCATTAAGAAACCTTCTGTGCCTGTGCCATCAGCTGGAACGCCCGCGTAAATACGGTATTGGCCTGCAGACATGCCTGGTAAAGATAAAGTCGCTTTGCCATCGCTGTTTGTGGTCGCTGTCGATACATATTGCCACTGTGCATCATTCTGACCACGAATATAAAACTTCACTGTTTCAAACTCTAAGTCTTTATGCGCCACACTGCCGTAATCAAACTTAGCTGTTACTGTAGCAGGCTTGCCCACAGCAACAATTTCATCGTGGATCATATGAAAGCTTGGTAACCAAGTAATAAAACGATTTGACCAGTTTTTATATTTGCCGGTTTCAAAGCTGGGCGCTTCAAAGCGCTGCTCCATCAAATGTGGTTGCGGGCACTGTGGTAGTGCAAAAGCCGAGGTTGCGCTCAGCAGTAGCGGGGCAAAAAGCCATTTATTATTGTTCATATTCTTTCCTTAAGTAAAAACATCAATTACTTAGAATAGAATAAAAACTCAAGGTTACAAAAATGTTAAATATAAAATAAAAACTTAATCCATATAAACAAGGCCGCGTACTTTTCAAGTACACGGCCTTTTATGTGTGCGTATGAAAATGAATTAGGTGTTGCGCGATTTAGCCACTATTTCGACTTCTTCAGGCACTAAGAACACCCCTGAAATCGCTTTAAGATTGGCTTGCTTCCCTTCAGGTAGACTAAATTCAAACTTATGCGCTAACTGAGCAAACAAGGTATGAATGATGTACTTACCAAAATGTTCACCCAAACAGCGGCGCTGACCTAAACCAAATGGGAAAGCTTTACCCAGTTGTTTTTTGCTCAACTCGCCATCTTCATCTAAAAAGCGCTCAGGCATAAATTCATGCGGGTTTTCCCACAACGTTTCATCACGGGTAATACTGTAATTGTTGATCACCAATGGCGTGCCTTCGGTAAGAAAATAACCGTCTAATAGCGTATCTTTGCTGGTTGCATAGTTGGCCGCTGGCATAGATGTAATTGAACAATGACGTAATACCTCACTGATAAACGCCTGTGTATAAGGCAGATCCGCTTTGTGCTTATTCAATGGCACCGCGTTTTTACCCACCACTTCATCGAGTTCTTTTTGTACACGCTGCTGCTGTTTTGGAAAAGCGGCCAAGTATAACAACGCCCAGCGCATCGCAAATGCACCAACACCGCCACCAGCTCCCGCGACTTGAGTCAGTGAACCGATGACAATTTCTTTTTCATCAATGTTTAAGGCAGCTTTCGTTTGCTCATCAACACTGTCATTTGCAGCAAACAAATAATCACATAAATCACGATACTCGCCCGGTTTATAATCGGCTTTACGACGCTCAACATTGAATGATACGTATTGATCAAGGGCGTTCAAGTTACCGCTAAACTTTTCAATCGCATCACCATACTGAGCGTAATATTTCTCTTGCAGCTCAGTAGGCATCAACTCGTAACGCGTGCTGTTAATAAAGCCATTTGGTAACCAACTTAAGCTTTTCTCGTCAAACAGGCCTTTTTCAAACTCACCAAAGCGATCATCAAACATGACCTTATGTAAAAAGCTAGCAAGCTTAATTGACACTTCGCGATTCGGGTCAAATGGCTTGCCCTCATCGGCTTGCCATACCGCTGCGATATCCTCAATTTCAGTGGTCATCCATTGCTCAATGTTATCCCAGCGCGTAGCAAAATATTCGCGCATGGCATAGGCAAATACTTTACGGTGCACCTGCCAAGGCTCGCCAGCTTCTAACTCTAAAAAGTGCTTTTGTGGTGCCACTTGCAGAATTTTATAGTCGGCTCGTACATTAAACACATCATTCTGTGTGACCAATGCTTCTTTGATGTATTGATAGCCGTTTAATACCACCAAATTGCCCTTGGCTGTTTCAACCGAGTAGATATCTCCGTACTTCTTTGATAGGGACTCGATAATTAGGTGGTATTCCTCACCCCAAAAAAACAGCTGCCCGTCTTCGCTGTAAAATGGGATGTGAGGAATACTCGGAGTCAGTTTATTAATGTCTAAATTGATTTGTGGTTGCGCCACGACGCTGTCTGTATTTTTCATTGCTCAAATTCCGCTGACTAAAGTTGGCGTTGCAGTGGTCGCTGCACTCGCTGTGAATTGCTCTGATTGCAGATACCAAACGAAAGGAAACTTTTCGGTGATCCGGAAGATCTTTTTGCCCTGAGAGAACACCAAATAGGTGCGATACAACACCAGATCATGGCTTGAAATCGCAAAGTGAGGTGCTAGCTCATTGGCATATTCAAATCCCCATGACAGCAAGGTTTTATAGGTTTCAACCTGAAACTTTTCCCAAGCTTTGCCGATGGGGATCTGAGAATGAGTCAGGGCACGAGAAAAATTCACGTTCATGTTACCGTGATAAACCAAGGAGTCGGCGTATAGGTAAGGCAAGCCTGAGGTCTCGCCTTGCAATAAAATAACCCGCCTTTGGCAATGTGTTTCAGCTTGTTGTTCACTCGAAGTTGTGGCGATCGTGTCGCTATCAACATCGGCTTCAAACAGTTTATTCACCACCAACTTTTCATCGACAATACTTTCGATTAATTGGGTTACTGTGCCATCTGTGCCTAAGATAATTTTTTGCAAATGGCTTAAACGACTTAAGTTAAAGCGATGTGGCTGCAACGTATCATCTAAATTACACAAGCACTCATCGGTTAGTCGGATCATAACGTTTTCCCGTCCCTGAGCAGCTATTTACTAAGCTCACGTAAGCCATCAAGGCGCAGACGTGAGAGTAGTTTTTGGGTGATCAAAGCCAATTCAAAATGAATGATGCGTGGCCAAGAACTGATATTTGGAAAGCCTAATAAAAACGAGCGCGCTGTATGCGTCATTTTATTTGGACCATCTAAACGGTATTGCGCTGCAAACTGTGGGTTATGTAATAGCTTTACGCGCAACAATGGATCTTTAAACAAGCTTGGGATCTCTGGCATGCAGCCTACTAGCTTTGCCATAGAATCCATGTAATGGCAGTAGTTCACCAAAGACGCCACATGTGGGGTGATCTTGTACTCGGTCTGCCAGTGCTCGGTATCGTATTTAATGATGTCGACCATTTCTGATAACGGCGGTAATAATTTCTCGCCACTGGCCAGTTGTGATAAGTAACGACATTGCATTTCAGCAATAACTGGAATGCCCCCTTGTTGCGGACGAACAAAACCGATAAACGACAGTGAGTCACCCATTTCAGGAATAAACATTTGTTTATACAAGTCACGCATATTGCTGATGCTGACATCTAAAAATGGGAAGCTCAGTTGATAGCCTGTGCAAAATACTACGGCATCAATTTCTTCACGCGTGCCATCTTGAAACACCACGGCGTTTTTCTCAAAACGTACAATACCACCAATATTAGGCACTACTTTGCCATCGGCGATTGGCCTGAATAGTCGCTCATTTTTAGTGACGGCCTGATGGTGAGAAGGGCCAGATTTTTTCAGCCACTCACCTCTGATCCGCACATGATCGTTACGGCTATTCACATACTTATTGAAAATGCCTTTCGTGATCCCACCATGATAACGATGTGGTAATTTGTTCACGATGCGTGATGTTAACCAGCTGGTATCTATTGTGAAGTAAGGATCTTCTTGGAACGCCATATAGCGCGGTGCCACCGCTGGGTAACGGCGCAGCGATAAGATACATTTGCTCGCAATTTCTGAAATCTCAGAAGTAATGTCGGCACTACTTTCACCCAAACCGACACATAACACGCGTTTACCCGCATATTTGTGCTTATCGCGGTAATCATTCGAGTGCTCAATTTCGCCCTCGAACATGTCTAAACCAGCAAGCTCAGGCAGTTTTGGCTTTTGGAAATGACCCGAGCAAACGGCAATCATGTCAAAGGTGTCAGTTTGTTCAGCCATGCCATGTTTTGTGGTGACCTGCCATTTACCCGCTTGCTTTTCTACCTTTCGTACTTCGTGATCGTAATGAATGTATTGACCTAATTCGAAGCGGGCAAGATATTCGCCTAAGTAGTTAACGTATTCTTTTTTAGACCAGAACTTCAGCTTTTGCTGACTCGGCACATAATCTGAATACGCCATAAAATAATTAGAAATGGTTAGGTGCAAATCTTCATAGATTTTTTTATCGGCAAATACACCACCAAAGCTTTCTGCTTTTTCAAAACAGACGACCTCATGGCCCCCGTCTGTAAGCTGTTTGATGGCGGCAATGCCTGATAAACCAGCACCGATGACTGCGATTTTTTTTCTCATTTTTCATTCCTTGTTTAACTAGGAGGTGTTTACAGGAGTAAACGTGTTACGCCTCGCTCATCGTGATCTGGGTGTTATTTTCAGATCCCGATTGAGCAGACAACCCAGATAAGCATTGACGCGATAATTTTCCGTTGCGATTACGAGGCAGTGCATCGTGCACTATCACCTGCTCTGGCAACATGTATTTAGGTAAACGTTTGGCACAGTGAATTTTTAGGGTTAATAAAGAAGGCGCATCACCCTCTACGGCAATATGCGCATGGAGTGTTTTTTGGCTGCTGAGCTCAACTAAACACTCTTTCACTGCTGGGTGCTGGTAAATAGCGCGTTCAACTTCACCAAGATGAACTCGATAACCATTCACTTTCATCATATGATCTTGGCGACCGACATACATCAACTCTCCCAGCTCATTGAAATAGCCGATATCACCTGTGTTATAAGCTTCTGATTGCAGATCTGCACGCCCCCAATAACCGCTGAAAACAGTCGGGCCAATTACAGTAACAAACCCTTGCTCGCCCACAGGCAGTGCTTTGCCTTGTTCATCACAAATTGATAGCAAAGCATTGCTGGCTGGGTAACCTATAGGCAGCTTGTCTGGTACTACCCTAGGAACTTTGTAGTAACTACAGACATTGGTTTCGGTCGGGCCATAAAAGTTGTAAAGCTCGGCATCGGGAAACGCTTCACGAAGTTGTTTAAGCGGTTTAATCGCAAAAGCTTCACCGGCAAAAATAATGGCTCTAAGTTGCTGGCAACGCTCTGCAAAGTCCGCCTCAGCTTCTAGCATCATCACCAATGCGGTCGGCACTGAATACCAAATACTGATCTGCTTTTGGGCGACAAATGACACTAATTTTTGTGCCACATAGCTGTCGATTTCAGATACCAAATGAACACTTGCGCCTGATAACAAAGCCACATAAATATCCAGCACTGATAAATCAAAATGCCAAGGGGCATGATTGGCAAAGCGATCTTGCACTGTTGCATTGAGTTTATTCGCGGACCATTCAATAAAGGCAAGGGCATTTTCATGACTGATTTTGACGCCTTTTGGAACGCCAGTTGAGCCAGATGTGTACAGCATATACGCCAAATCTGTGCCTTTACCCTGTTTTGGTAAGTTGAGCTGACTTGGTTGCTGAGCAGAAATATGCTGCCACGTGTGTACATGTAATACAGAGCTAATTAGCGCATCTTCGTCTAATACCACAAAGTCGCATAAAGCATTATCACCGCGCTGATATTGACTAAACTTAGCTTTATTGGTGATCAATACCTTCATGTCGCAGTCTTGACGAATAATATCCACACGCACTTTCGGATTCATTGGATCGATTGGTACATAAACGGCATTGAGTTTACTCACCGCCAACATGCCAGCCAAAGCTCGACATGACTTATCACACCAAAGCCCAACTCTATCCCCCGCTTTAACACCGATTTTTTGCAACAGCACTGCAATTTGAGTCGCCCTGAGTTGTAGTTCACCATAACTATACGACTCTGTGCTATCGCTCACTGCCAGAGCTTGTTCACCTGCGCGCACTAAGCCTTGGGTTAATACTTGATTGAGCAATTTCATAGTAGGCCCAACCTATTGCAGATGAGTTCTCGTTGAATATCAGATGTACCTGAGAACAACACCGAACCAAGGGCATCACGAATGCTGCTATCTACGCCGCTTTCTTGTAAGTAACCGGCCGCGCCATGAATACGAATGGCGTCAATACCTGATTGCACAAACGCTTCGCTGATAGCTAATTTACTTGATGCCACTGCTTTGGTGTTATCAACATCTTGCGACTTTTGCCAAGCCGCGAAATACAGTAGTAAGCGCGCACTTTGTAAACGTACTTCCATATCGGCAATACGATGTGACACAGCCTGAAATTTACTGATGGTTTTATCGCCCTGCTTACGGGTATTAGCAAACTCAATGCAGCGCTTTAAATCGTTCTGCATCACACCTACGAACAAGGCAAATAGACAACAGCGTTCCCAATCCATGGAAGCAGCAAAAATACGCGCCCCCTGCCCTTCACTGCCCAGTACATAGTCCTTATGCACTTTTACCTCATCAAAAAAAACTTGGTTTAGCTGCGCCGAATCAAGCCCTAACTTTTTGTAGCTTTTTCCTACTTCAATGCCAGGTAAATCAGCAGGCACAACAAAGGCTGTTTGTCCTAAGTAGCCAAACTTTGGGTTAGTGGTCGCATAGAGAACAAAGTAGTCGGCCACACTGCCATTAGTCACATAAGACTTGGCACCATTGATGATGTAGTAATCACCCTCTCTGGTTGCCTTGGTCGTTAATTTGCCAATATCTGACCCTGCTTCAGCTTCAGAAATGGCATTCGCCGCAATTTTCTCACCACTGGTCAGTGCTGGTAATAATTCATGTTTAAGTGTTTCACTGCCATGTTCATAAATCGGCATAACGCAAGCAAAGGTGTGTGCAGCACCGGCAAATAAAATGCCGGTATCTGCACAACCTTGACCAAGACCCTCTAAAATTTTAACTGTGGTTAAAATGTCAAAACCACTGCCACAAGGCGAGTAGCGGCTATCTACGGGTAAACCGTAGTAGCCAAACTCACCCAGTGATTGCCAAGCTTCCATTGGAAACTCGCCTGCAGAGATCTTCGAAAAGTCGAGATCTCGTGCAAAGCTCAAGGCGTGCTCATGTAATGCGAGCTGATCCTCATTCCACGCAAAGTTCATGCTCTATCCTCAACCAGCCATTTGTTTGCGGTCGTATTCTTCAATGGCATTTCTAAAGATGGTCGGGGCTTTCCATCCTTCACAATCGAAGCAACAGCCACCTAATAGACGGATGACTTCATCGCGTAAATCAGGGTTTTGCATTTGATAACCAAAGAAAATTGGGTAGATCCAGAAGTAACGAATAAGATCTGCAGCAATTTGCTGACCGCCATTACTCCAATCGCGGTATTCATAGAAAGGCGTTTTCCAATCGTTACCATCGATAGCACGTTTAATAGCATCGGCAGCTTTAATGCCCTCTTTCATGGCGAATGACACACCATAAGAGAAAATTGGATCTAAGAATCGATGCGCGTCACCGATACACAACCAACCATCACCTACAAACGGCTCAATACGGTAAGAGAAGTCTGCCATAGATTGCGATTCACCTACGCGCTCTGCGTTTTTGAAACGGCGTCTGATCTCAGGGCTGATATGCTCCATACCCCATTCGATGGCATCATCTGGGTTTTTACATTCTTTGTAGTACAAGTCTTTCGGGATGACTATTCCTAGACTGTCTGTATCAGGTGAGATTGGAATGATCCACGACCAGTGATACTGCTTTGAATATAAAATGGTGGTATTCGTTGAGAAAGGCGGCAAGTCACGCTCAACATTTTTATAATGTGCAAAAGAAGCGATCTGCTGTGAAAAGAACTCAATTTCACGTTTACCGGCAATGCCCTTGCGCGATAAAAAGGTATTTTGACCACTGGCATCTACCAGTACCTTTGAGCGTACTTGATGCTCAACGCCATCGGCTTTATAAATCGCACCAACCACTTTTTCTTCATGCTTGATCACGTCTTTAACTAAGCCTTGCTGATATTCAACGCCATGTTCTAGGGCTCTTCGCTTTAGCATGTTGTCAAAGTCGCTACGACGTACCTGCCAAGTCGGCGCTAAGATAGGAATAAAGAACTCATTCTTTGATAGCGAACCTATCACGTTCACACCGGGTTTATCTGGGAAACCTGCCGCATTCATTTCATCCGCCAAACCGAGATCGCGAATGATCTGCCCTGCGTTACCAGTCAGTGATTCGCCAATGTGAAAGCGCGGAAACTCATCTTTTTCAATACATAAAACCGATAAGCCTTTTTTGCGACACTCTATGCCGCATAAGCTGCCTGCAGGGCCACTGCCAATAATAACAACGTCGTAACTTTTAAACTGATCCATTACATTGCTTCCCTATTTAAGAAATCTTCCACTACCCAAACAAACTCTTCTGGGCGTTCAGAAGCCGAGAAGTGACCACAGCGAGAAAGGCGAGTAACACTGGCGTTATCAAGTAGCTCAGCGGCTTTTTCACTCCATTCTGGTGGAATAATTTGATCGTGATTACCTGCCACAAATAAAGTGGGCACCATTACCCCATCAAAGGTTTTCGCAATAGATTGACGCGCATAATCATCTAAGAAGCTGTGATAGGCAGGACGAGACAGAACATCATCAAGTAATGACTCTAAGGCTGGCGTCATCTTTGGTGGGTGGTAATAAGCGGCTGCCAAGAATTGCTCTGGGTTTGACGACATTTTCTTTAAATCACCCCACCAGTTTTCGACGTCTTCAACTAAACCAAAGCCACTACAAACCAGGGCTTTTACTTTCTCAGGGAAACGACGTGCAATCTCGGTTGCGATCATGCTGCCTGCTGAGTTCGCCACCAGCACCCACTCTTGCTCTTCAAGCGTTGCAAGGTATTGCAGTGTAAACTCAACATGATCAACATAAGATGGCGCTTCATTGGCACTTTGGCTCAAACCAAAACCCGCTAAATCAAGCGCCACGGCATTGTGACGACCTTGTACTGAACGCAGTGTTGAAGACCAAGATGTTGAAGGGTTGCCAAGTGCAGGGAGTAAAATCCATAAAGGACCATCGCCTTTAACTCGTAATACATGCTGCTTAAAGCCTTCACCTGCATCCACCAGCTCACTTTGAATGCCATAGCTTTCCTGTAGCTTAACTAGTCGCTCTAGCTCAGATACCGATTGCTCAGTCTGCATTTCATCTTTTGCGCTTAAGGTGTTAATAAGCGCTGCAAGTGTTTCTATATTCTCAAAATACACAGGGGTAATATCGTGCTCAGGGATCTTCGCACCGTAACGCTGATCTACATGCGCAAGTAATCTCACCATCGATAGTGAGTTTAAAATACCTAGCTCTAAAAGCGGTGTGTGCTGATCTAAATCAGGTGCCGCACCTTCAAGTAATTCATTGTTTATAAAGTCGATTAGTTCTTCAATCATGCTAGTTTCCTGTCTAGTCTTTGCAAATCCTTCAACCACGACCTATTTGCTTTGAATAGTAAGCGATGCCGCGAATGTTCGGGTTCAGTTTGAATCTATTAAAAACCTTACAGGGAATGTTGATATAGCCATATAGCCCCTGTGGACTATGGCCTTGGTCCGTTGGGACTATAGGAATGTTCTACGCTTAGCTATACCTTGATGGCTCGCTATCACAGTTAGGAAGACTGCAATGCAGCAAACTAAAAACCACTTAGTCAGCCCGGTTAGTCGCGCTGATATTCCTGAGTTAGAGCCCATTTTGCAGGGCATTGAGAACAATCTGGGGTTTATTCCAAACGGCATTTTGACCATGGCTAAAAACCCTATGCTAGCTAAAGCATTTGGGCAGTTGTTTGGATGCTTAAGCCAATTTGAACACATCAGCACAGAACTAAAATGGGCGATTGCCACCATTAGCTCTAATGCTGCGGGGTGCCAATATTGTCAGGGGCATTTCTCGCATATCGCTAGTCGCGTGAATGTGAATCGTGCCAAGGTGTTGGCCGCATTTGAATTTGAAACCAGCATTTTATATGACGATGCTGAACGCGCAGCACTTCGCTTTGCATTTGCAGCCAGCACCTCGCCTGCTCACCTAGAAAAACACCATTATGACGACTTAGGTAAGCACTTTAGTGAAGCAGCGGTCATTGAGATCTCTGCTGTTATCGCCATTTGTGGCTTTTTAAATCGCTGGAATACCACTATGGACAGTCAACTAGAGGCCGATCCAGCGGCTATCTTGGCTGAAATTAATCAACTTAGTCGTTTTTCGATGTAGGAGCTGTTATGCCTGATATTACTTTTATTGATTTTAGCGGCAATGAAACCACCATAGATGTGCCAGCAGGGACTTCTTTAATGCAAGCCGCGATGGAAAACATGATCGATGGCATTGAAGCTGAGTGTGGAGGTTCAGGCAGTTGCGCAACCTGTCATTGTTATTTAACAGACGACTGGCAAGGCAAAGTAAGCGAACCAAATAATAGTGAAGCAGATATGCTAGAAATGGTCTCTGAGCCGACGGAGTTAAGTCGTCTAAGTTGCCAGGTTTTAGTGTCTGATGAACACCATGGCTTGCAAGTGAGATTACCAGAATCTCAATACTAGCCCTGGATAATCTGAGCTTTAGCCACAAAATTAAGGGATAACATCATGGCAAGATGCATCATCATTGGCGGTGGACATGCTGGCGCGCAAGCGTGTATTAGCTTAAGGAAAGAAGGCTGGACTGACGAAATTGTTTTGATCAGTGATGAACACAGCTTGCCCTATCATCGCCCTCCGCTTTCTAAAAATTATTTATTAGGTCAGGTAGATGAAAAAGGCCTATTAATAAGACCTGAGCAAGCCTACCAAAAAGATAACATCACCCTAAAATTACGCACTCGAGTGGCAAGAATAGAGCCCGCTTTACAAAGTGTGGTACTGCAAAATGGTGAGCGCCTAAGCTATGAACACTTGCTACTGTGCACGGGCAGTCGGGCGCGTAAAATCACTTGTTCAGGCAGTAAATTAAATAATGTTTTTTATATAAAAACCCTGAAAGACATTGAACAATTAGCTGCACAATTAAACACAGATAAACAGCGTATTGTGATGGTTGGAGGCGGCTACATTGGTTTAGAAACCGCTGCTGTACTCAATAAAATGGGCCATCAAATAACACTACTAGAGCAAGCGCCGAGATTGCTTGCTCGCGTTACCGCCCCGTTTATTTCTGAGTTTTATCAGCAGCTTCACCAACAACATGGCGTAGAAATACATACCAACACACAAGTTTTAGCATTCACCGGTGAGCAAACCGTGACTGGGGTGCGTTGTAAAACACTTACCCAATTAGACGCTCCTGAGCAGTATTTTAATGCCGATTTAGTCATTGTTGGTATTGGCGCCGAAATTAACACTGAGCTTGCTGAACAAGCTGGATTACTGGTGGAGCAAAATGGCATTGTGGTCAATGAACTATGCCAAACCACAGATAAAAATATTTATGCTGCAGGCGATTGCACCATAGGTATTGAGCATCACAGTGGTATCGCAACACGTATTGAATCTGTGCCAAATGCGTTAGCACAAGCAAAAACCGCAGCCGCGACGATTTGTGGTAAACATCAAGCGGTGACGTCAGTGCCTTGGTTTTGGTCTGATCAATACGACTGTAAAATTCAGATCGCAGGCTTAAATCATGGCTATGACAACACTGTATTACGTCAACATTCATCAAACAGTTTTTCATTGTGGTATTTAAAGCAAGGCCGAATCATCGCAGCAGATTGCATTAACACGGCTAAAGATTTTATGGCCGCAAAAAAGATCATAGATAAAAAAATCTCTCTGCCTATCGACATGATAGGCAATACCGATATTGATTTGATAAAACAGCTATCAGGTCGCTCCCAAGCTACTTAATTTTTCACAGCTTTTAAAGCAACATTTTACCCAGCTAATTAAGCCTAGTGTTTGAGCCCGTCAGGGCTCTTTTTTTCTCAGCTAAAAAAGCCACAGCGGTTTGCCTCGCTGTGGCCTTTAAATTTTGTGACTCGGTTTAAATTGATTTTACAACTGTGTTAACTTTTACTTTACCACCTAACTCGCGCTCGTTAACCGCATCGCCTGAGTCTATACCATGATGACTGTGATAAGGTTTTGCCACTCCAAAGTCTTCTAAAATGCTGTACAAGCAAGGTAACACCAGCAGTACCAAACAGGTTGAGGCCAAAATACCAAACACAATACTGGTCGCCAGCGGAATTAAGATCTGCGCCTGCAAACTAGTTTCGAACAATAATGGCGTCATACCCGCTATTGTGGTCACTGATGTTAACACCACCGCACGAAAACGGTCGTGACTTGCTTGAGCGGCAGCATCATGTACTGACAAACCCTCTTTGACACTACGCTTCACAAATTGCACTAACAAAATTGAATCATTAACAACAATACCTGCCAACGAAATAAAGCCCATTAGCGAGGGCATCGAGAAGTTAATACCCATAATAAAGTGACCTAAAATAACGCCTATCATGGCAAACGGAATAGACACCATGACAATTAAAGGCTCGATATAACTTTGGAATTGCAAAGCCAACAGCAAGAAAATACCTATCATGCCGAGTAACATAGCGCGGCGCATAGACGACTGGGTGATCCCCGCATTTTTGACTTCACCTTCAATACTGTAAGTCATGTCGGGAAAGCGTGAATTGAGCTCAGACAACCAGCGTTTTTCGACATCTTTGACCACCGCAGAGGCGGTATTAAGCTCACTGTCGATATCAGCGAATACAGAAACCGTCGGCATATTATTCACGCGGTTGATCACCGCAAGCCCTCGGGTTTGCTCGATATTAACTAACGCAGCTAATGGAATGGCAACTTGGCTTTTTGGATGAATAATCAGAAAGTTATCAAAATCACTGTATTCGTCCATACTTTGCTCTGCCAGTTTTACCGTCACTTCGTAGTTTTCGAGCCCAACATGCATGTCAGATAATTTGCTGCCTTGAAATGCGGGCCTAAGTTGCTGGGCAATGTCAGCAGAGGTAATGCCCGTCACTAATGCATCCGGTTTAAGCGTCAAGGTAAACTCAGGTTTGCCCGGCCTCAAATCGTCGGTAATATTTTGCACTCCAGGATAACCCTTTAACCAGTTTTTTAGCTCATAGGCTGCCCGACTCAACTGCTCTATGTCGTCAGACTGCAAACGAATATCGACGGCTCTGCCCTGCGGTCCCAATTTAGGCTCTTTGAACGATAAGCTCAGCGCCTCTGGTACATCACCTAATTCTTTGCGCCACAGATCCGAAAAAGCCTGCAAATGGGTATTGCGCTGCTCGGCACTGAGTAAATCCACAGAAATATAGGCCAAGTTGGCTCCTTGATCTTGGTAGTCTGGGTTTTGCCCATACACCACCGTGCTGGCAATCACCAACTCGCCATCTTCTTGTTCACTGAGTTTTGCATTGGTCCGCGCCAAAGCTTGCTCAATCTTTTGCATGCTTTGCTGAGTTTTAACCAACGGCGTGCCGTTTGGCATTAACAGGCGTGCTTGCAATACATCGCCATCAATATCAGGGAACGCGGTAAATTTCAGCACGCCAGAAATCAACATACTCAGAGACAATAAAAAGGTGGCGATCACCGCTCCAAATACCAAGTATCGATAGCGGATCAACACATGGTTCAAATGCAATATCTGCTGATTCCAATGGGTAAACTTAGTTTCAAACCGAGCGCGAATTACACCAACACATTGTGCCCATTTTCCGTCTTTGCTTTTACTTTGTAGGGCGTGACTTAAGTGGTTCGGCAAAATAAAGAAGGCTTCAATCAAAGAAACAGTGATAACAGAAATAAGCACAATGGGGATCACTTTTAAGATCTGCCCTAAATTACCCTCAATAAAGATCAAGCCAACAAAAATACATAACGTCGTGACAAAAGAAGAACACACCCCGGGCAAGACGACTTTAGTGCCTTGAAGTACGGCATCTTGTACTTTTAAGCCTTTTTCAATATGCGATCCAATAGACTCGGCGATCACGATGGCATCGTCCATTAAGATCCCAAGCGCCAATAACAGCGCCACCATAGAGAGCATATTGATTGAGATCCCTAAGTGCATCATTAGAAAGAAACTCGCTAAAAATGACACAGGTAGACCCATCACCACCCAAAACGCATATTTAAAAGAGAAAAACAGCCACATTACAAAAAATACCAACAACAAACCTTGCCACGCATTGGCGAGCAACAGGTTGATCCTGTCTTTAACCAAACTGGTGTTGTCGTTGGTCAAGGTTAAATGCACCCCACTTGGCAAACTGGTTTGTAACTTTTCCAGCACCGCTTCGGTGGCATGTAACACTCGCAAGCTATCTTCATTGGTGTTCTTTTTAATGGTGATAATGGCCGCTGGTACACCGTTAAAAAAGATCTGCTTTTCATCGCGTTCAAACGTATCGCTCACTTGCCCTAAATCGGCGATGCGCACGTGATTACCTTGTGTGCCTGTGCTCACTACTACATCTGCCAACTGCTCCGCAGAGCGACGTTCGTCTTTAATACGAATTTGCGTGTCGGCTTCTGAAGTTTCGAGCACACCGAGTGGTAACTCGACATTCTGCGCAGTTAAACGCTGACTCAAGGTTTGTAAACTCATGCCGTATTGTTGCAGCGCATCTTGTGATGCTGTCACACGCAGTTGATGTTTCGAAAAGTCGTTGATTTCAACAATCGGAATGTCAGGATGGCGCAGTAAAGTCACTTTAACTTGCTCAGCTAAGGCTTTTAACTCAACGCGCGATAAACCGTTATCTGCTACATTTTGTGCCGCATGGGTGGTGACTGCGACACTCACCACATCTTGTGTACGTCCTCGTTCATTTATGGTCCATTGCTCAACCTGAGCAGGAAAATCATCTATGGTGTCGATGGCATTTCTAACGTCAGTTCTGAACTGTTCAAAGTCACCTTGTTCAAACATTTTAACCGTCATCTGGCCAACATTTTGTCTTGCCACACAATGTTTTTCTTCTAAAAAGCTGATCCCATCTAAGGCACTTTCTAGACTTAAACAGATCTTTTGTTCAACGTTTTCAGCACTGGCTCCGGGGTAAGGCACTACGATATCGAGCTGGTACTGGTTGATTTTAGGTAAAGTTTCACGGTGAATTTGCGGTAAGCTGACTAAGCCAATCACGATGAACAGTAACATCAAGATATTGGCTGCTGTGGGGTGTGAAGCAAAAAAGCGGATCATTATTACAGCTCCTTCACTGATGTCACCGCCAATACGGCATTTTCTGGCACTAACTGTAATTTACTGCCTGCGATCACAGGAAACAGATCTGTGGTGATCAGTTTCGCACCGACTAACTTTTCATCTTGAAATAAGAAATAATTTTGCTGCTTCAGCGCACCACGCGTATCAAGCTTTTGTAATGTGTTTTGTGCATCGGCTAGAAGCGCGTAGCGACCTTTTACTACCGCTCTCGGCACTGCAATGAAGTTTTGTTCTGTGGCTACTAATGTTACTTTTGCGCGCATACCAGCCAATAGGGGTGGCTTGTTTGCCAGCTCGATATTTTTATAACTATCGTCAATGGTGACAACCACCCCAACAGTTTGGCTTTGCGGGTCTATTTCATCACTCATGCGAGCAATTTTAGCCTGCCAGCGCATATCTTCATGGCCCAATAACTCTACCTGAGCTTGCAAACCTTGTTCGTCAAAATAGGCGGCCATACCTTGGGCTGATACCGTTGTAATATTAGGCGGACGTTGAAAGAACCCCGTAAATTGATGAAAACTGTTAAAGGTGAATTGGGCATTTATTTGTACTTGCGCCACATCGCTGGCGCTGAATAATGACATGCCCATGGTGACCCATTGCGATTGCTCAATATTCACTTTATGAATACGCCCCGTAAATGGCAGGCGAACTTGTGTACGCTCAATCGCAAGCTGTGCTTGATTCACATCGGCTTGGGCTTTATTAACTCCCGCCTGTAGAGCTTTGATCTCTAACGGCAACAAGCTTTTGGTATTTTCATTACGTTGCAAGTCTTGCTGTTGCAATAACACTTGTTGCTGGGCTCTATCTAGCTCATTTTGAGACACACTTTTTTGCTGTAGTAAACGTGCTAAACGCTCATATTCACTTTGCGCTATTTTGAGCTTGTTGTGGCTAAGTTTAATGTCGAGCGCATTATTTAATTGTGCGGTCTTCTTGGCTGCAAGTTCGACCTCTGCTGCCGCTAAGTTGGCATTGGCTTTCGCCAGTTGGAGTTGGTAATCACTGTCATCTATCGATAGTAATAAAGAGTCTTGCTCAAATAGCTCGCCTTTTTTTAATGCTGGATGTACATAGGTAATTTTACCCGACACCTCAGCAATACTATTAAATTGAATATTGGGCTCTACGCGTCCAAAGCCCACTATTTCTGGCTTTATTGCTCGCTGATTGAGCAACTGATAATGCGCTAATTGACCGTCATCTGTCGCTGGCTGATGCTGCATTGACGCATTTAATTTAACTATGATGACAACTAATAGAACGCCAATCGCCACTGCGATAGGCAAGTTCCTTCTTGCACTAAAATTCCACCTCATGAGTTTGTTGCTCCTTTAAGCCAAAAATAAACTGTAGATATAATTCCTTTACACGCTGTTCGCTTTGTATATCGGCGTCTTCGATTTGCCAAGCTTGCTGACGTAGTGTTTTAAAAATGTAAGGTGATACCAATTGTGTCATCAGTGAAAAAGCCGCCAACTTGGCTTTTTTATGATCATCAATGCCAACTTCTTGTTTGATTAACTCAGGTAAAAATTGCGACACACGCTCTGGAAACGCACTCATAAAAGCCTGCGCTAATGGTGTGGTTTTATTTAGAATTTCTTCCGCTAATAAATGCACAAATCCAGGGTTCGTTTGCAAGATTTGATTGAACTGACGCATAAAGTGATAAACAGGGCGTGTCTGTGCATGCAAATCACCAAATTGAGAAAACTGTTCATCGGCCAAGGCTTGGATAAGCTCTACGAATAAACCTTCTTTGCTATCGAAGTAATATTTGATCATCGCTGAGTTTACTTTTGCCTCGGCAGCTATCTCTCGAATAGTGATCTGACTATACGACTTTACGTTGAGTAAATGCTGTGCAGCGATAACCAGCTTAGCCTTTTGCTCCGCTTTTTTGGTTTCGCAAACAGGCCTTCCTCGAGTAACTTTTGTTGTCATTTTATTCTCTTTATATTTAATTAACCAACTGGTTAATTAAATATAAAGTTCATTATTTAGTCAACTAAAGTTTATTTTTTTATTTATAGAATAGATACTTATGCTAACTCTCTTGATTGCGAGTGCCAGTTGAAGATTGCTTTTACTGCTGCCATAGTTCATAGCCTGTAAAGAAGACTTCTAGGCTGATTAACAACAGTAAAAAACTGACTAATTGGCCAACTTTCACTTTTGAACACACATAAGCCCCGAGTGGTGCGCCAACAACAACAATAGGAATTGCGGCCAATAGATATTGTTCTATGTCAGGCGTAATTGCATTGAGATGCCAAGCATTTACGGCGCTGCCCACTAATGAAGTAAATGCCATCACCACCACGGAGGTTGCGGTGGCTTTTTTAATGTCGGCTTGGTAGGCAATGATCAGCAAAGCAAATAATGCAATATCAGAACCTGACCCCACTAAACCGCTAGCAATACCGCCAACAAATCCAACTAATAAAAATCGTCCTAGGCTAGGCTTTATATGCTCAGCACTGGGCTGATGATGTGCTTTTCGCCACCAGCGCAGTACCATGGTAATAGCGAAACACAAGAGTAGAAAACTGAATATCGATTTAACCAATAATCTCGGCGCGAAAGGGGCCACATACAACAAACTGATTGCCACGCCTAAAGCTGACATAGGCAATGCCATGAAAACGATGTTGGTATAAATAGGAATGCGACGACAAAAAATGGTGATTGCTGCTGCAGTCATACCAAAGCTCTGTATAGCCAGAGAAAACACTTTAGCAGTAGCGGGATCTATAGCTAAAACCTTGGTCATCACAGGAAATGCAACCGCTCCCCCACCTAAAGCTGTGCCACCAGCCACAAAAGAGCCTAATGCCATCGTTAATGCGACCTCAAATTCATGAGCTATTTGCAACAATGAGTTCGAGAGGCCTTGTAACCAAATCAATGCAGCATAAATTAGCACAGTAAAATAAAATGGCCATGACGATGGTCGCCGTAATCTTTCAATCATATTACACCTTGATCCCTTTCAATCTCCTGTTAAGTCTAACAATGCCTGTTTACACTTCGTATAGTCTGATAGGACCATCTATCACTCATGTTGAAAAATCAGAGATCTTGAGTCACCTGTCATTACCTCGCTCAGATTCATTATTAGATTACATAAACATTACTTACATCCGTCCATACGGCCCTATTTTGCTCGTTTCCCAGCCAGTTTTATGACAATTACTCGATATCAGCGATTTATTTTTTTTCATTCACAATTTCTTCACTTTTAATTGCTATCAATTCCGCATCCATGCTTTAATTAATCGCGCGATTAATTAAATATGAATTTAGTTACTGCACTGTCTGCAGAATTAATATGAATAAATTCATTACCTTGACATCGTATTTTAAGGAGAATGCACATGTTTTTGGGTTGTACTGAAGAGCTATCTAGTATTTTAAAGGCCATAGAGCTGTTAAAAACATCTATAAAGGACCGTTCTTTTGATCTCACTATTTTTGAAGAGGTTATGTTTTTTGCTGAAAAAGAAGCGCTATACATCGCATTAATTGATAAGTCGAACCTATCAGTTAAAACTGATTATTCAATCGAGTACTCACCTAACCAACAACAACAACTGCTAAAAACCATTAATTGCACTAAATTAAACAATATTAATTTATTAAAAAGCTATGCAAAAGCAAGAAACCCATTATCTGATATCGCGACCTATGATTTAGATAACCAAGACTCTGGATTTGTGACCTTGGTGGCCTTTAATAACAAACGCTCAAACACATCGGCCCCAGCCTCTTATTTAATTGAACTCGTTTTACCTTATCTACATAAAGCACAGCTCTTTAGGTATGAGTCTATGAGAGCTTATAACTCACCTATCCACTTACTTACAGGGCGTGAGAAAGAAGTGTTAGATTGGATATCATCAGGCAAAACCAATGGAGAGATTGGTATGATCTTAGGGATCAGCCAATATACGGTTAAGAACCATGTCGCGAAGATTTTAGAAAAATTAAATGCGCCTAATCGTTCTGCAGCCATGGCATTGAATAATGAGATAAATATTACTTAATCACTTTTTACCTATTGCAGGTAAATACTAAAGTGTTCATTATGTAGACGCTTTAAGCAAAATTTTTACAATTAGCATTTCAACAAATGCTATTACATAAGGAAATTGTTATGAAACTTAATTTACATAAAAAACATTTAAAACAGCTAAGTGCAGAGGCTCAAATCAGTCTTGAGAATACCCCTCATATTGCAGGCGGTTGGGGTGAAACACGTCGTAATTGTTTAGTAACCGTCAATGAGTGCAGAATAACAGACTTGATGTGCCCTACTTTTCTTAAAGAATGTTTAACAGAAGTAGAATGCCGCTAAGTTAAAGTAACTCAATTTAGAGGGGGATTCCCCTCTAAATTAGACTGTTTAGCAAGCTTGCCCGCATGCCCAACCACAGCTCCACGCATACTGGAAGTTGTAGCCCCCTAGCCAACCAGTCACATCGGTGACTTCACCAATAAAATACAAGCCTTTTTGCTTTTTCGATTCAAATGTCTTTGAGCTTAACTCATCGGTGTCTACACCACCCAAGGTCACCTCTGCTGTTCTGTAGCCTTCTGTGCCGTTAGGTTTGATCTGCCACTGGTGAATGTATTTTGCAATTTCATCAATTTCAGTGTGTGTTAATTGATTCAATGCTTTATCTGGAATAGCTTGTTCGTTGATCAGCACTTCAATGAAGCGCTTTGGCAAAATGTTAGACAAAGTATTCTTTAAAGACTTATTGCCTTGCTCTTTACGCCATTGATGAATAGCTTCATCTAATTGAAGGTCAGGCAATAAGTTAATCGTCACCGCTTGCCCTGCTCGCCAAAACGATGAGATTTGTAAAATAGCTGGCCCTGATAAACCGCGGTGCGTAAATAAAATATTTTCCCTAAATTCAGTGCCGCATTCACTCGAGACCAAACATGGAATACTCACCCCTGATAAACCATCAAAACGTGTTTTATCATGATCATGTAAAGTGAAAGGCACCAGTGCCGCCACTGTCGGCAACACCTTTAAATTAAATTGCTCTGCGATTTTATAGCCAATCGGCGTAGCGCCCAATTTCGGCATAGTTAAGCCACCAGCGGCTACAACCAGCGACTCACAGGTAAAGACACTCTCAGAGGTAGCTACCTGATAACCGCCTTCTGCTAACTCAGAGACGCTTAATACTTCATTTCTGAGGTGTAATTCAACGCCCGCCCATTCACATTCTGTCATGAGAATATCAACGATATCTTGTGCGCTATTGTCGCAAAATAACTGGCCTAGCGTTTTATGATGGTAAGCAAGCCCATGACGGTCAACAAGTTCTATAAAATCATGTTGTGTATAGCGGCTTAAACAAGACTTAACGAAATGCGGATTACCACACAAATAATTTACAGGGCTTGCACCCTCGTTGGTAAAGTTGCAACGTCCACCGCCGCTGATCAATATTTTACGGCCCGGTTTTTTGCCCATATCAACAACTGCAACACGTCTGCCTCGATAGCCAGCCTGAGCTGCACACATTAAACCTGCAGCACCTGCACCAATAATCACCACGTCGTATTGCAACATATTTTTCTCTGTTTAGCCGAAATCGGGGAGGATTATACCTTGATGGTGGGTCTTTTGTGCAAACAAGCATAAAATTAACATAAAATCACCAACCATTTACATATGTTTACATTGCTAGTTAAAACTCTAAAATTTCATTTAACCTTAAAAAAACCTTAATAATCAACGCTTTTTAAATTTAAAAGACGTTTATCCATCTGTATATAACCATTGCACATACATTAATAACCAAACTTACACTTCCAAAAAATTAACTTTTATTTTACTTTTCTTTCTCGCCGCAGTTTGGCGAACAAAAACAACAAGTGACTATTGGGAAACTATTATGACAATAAAAACACCATTTAAATTAGGCGCACTTAGCCTAGCAATGGCCTCTGCGATGGTAGCAGGCTCAGTTTCAGCTTTACCTTTTCAAGACCAAGTAATTACACCTTCTGTTAACCAAACAGCGGCAAAACTAAAAAGCCAGTCAACGCTTGGCACTCAGTTCATCATCAAATATAAAGACAACATGCAACAGCAAATGATGATGTCAGCAGAGTTTGGAGATCTTTCTCCAGCAATGATGAATCAGCGCGCTCAGTCTTTTGTTAAGAACTTTAAAAGTAAAAAAGCAAAAGTAACACCTCAGTACGTTCGTGCAATGGCGTTAAGCAACCACCACGTAATGCGTGTTAACAAAAAACTATCAGCGCTTGAAGCAAACGAATTAATGCAAGAAATTGCAGCATCTGGCAATGTTGAGTACATCGAAATTGACCAAATGTTAAAACCAACTGCGACTCCAAATGATCCTCAGTACTCTGATCAGTGGCACTATTTTGAAAATACAGCGGGCATTAACGCACCTGCGGCATGGGATAGCGCAACCGGTGCTGGCGTTGTAGTTGCTGTACTTGATACAGGTTACCGCCCTCACGCAGATCTAAACGCTAACCTACTACCTGGTTATGACATGATCTCAAACACACTCGTTGCTAATGATGGTGGTGGTCGTGATTCAGACGCGAGCGATCCAGGTGATGCGATTTCTGCAAACGAGTGTGGATACACTCACGGTGCACAAGGTTCAAGCTGGCACGGTACACACGTTGCGGGTACGGTTGCGGCTGTAGCAAACAACGGCGAAGGGGTTGTTGGTGTTGCTTATGACTCAAAAGTTGTGCCTGTACGTGTACTTGGTAAATGTGGTGGTTTAACGTCTGATATCGCTGACGGTATTATCTGGGCTGCAGGTGGTTCAGTGTCTGGCGTTCCTGCAAACCCTAACCCTGCTGACGTAATCAACATGAGTTTAGGTGGCAGTGGTGCGTGTAGTTCAACAACGCAAAACGCAATTAACCAAGCACGTGCAAATGGTGCGGTAGTTGTTATTGCTGCAGGTAACGACAACGATAACTCAGCAAACTACAACCCAGGTAACTGTTCTGGCGTAGTGAACGTTGCTGCGGTAGGCCGTAACGGTGGTCGTGCTTACTACTCAAACTATGGTTCAAACATTGACGTAGCAGCACCTGGTGGCGCACAAAGCTTTGCAAATGACCCTGAAGGTGTTTTATCTACTTACAACTCAGGTTCAACAACACCAAGCTCTGACAGCTATGCATATTCTCAAGGTACATCAATGGCAGCGCCTCATGTTGCAGGTGTAGCAGCACTAATCAAGCAAGCTAAGCCTTCAGCGACGCCTGATGAGATTGAAACAATACTTAAAAATACGACTAAGAGCTTCGGTGCGACTTGTAACAACTGTGGTACAGGTATTATCGATGCAGCTGCAGCAGTTGCTGAAGCTTCAGGCGGTGTAGTTGAGCCTCCTGTAGGTGACAATGTTCTAGCTGATGGCGTTGCTAAAACTGGCCTTAGCGGTTCGCAAGGCGGCCAAGACTTCTACACAATGGAAGTACCAGCAAACACAAGCAAAGTAACATTCACTATGAGCAGTGGCACAGGTGATGCTGACCTTTATGTTAAAGCAGGTAGCAAGCCGACTACATCGTCATACGACTGTCGCCCTTATAAAGGCGGTAACAACGAAGTATGTACCATCGATAACCCAGCAGCAGGGACTTACCACGTAATGCTTCAAGGTTACTCTGCGTACACAGGCGTAAGCTTACAAGGTGATTTAACTGCTGGTTCTGTAGGTCCTCAACCAGGTGGTATCACTGAAACGAACCTTTCAGCAAGTCGCAGCAACTGGGTACGCAAAACTGTTGAAATCCCTGCGGGCATGACAAGCTTCACAGTGACTGTGTCTGGTGGTTCGGGTGATGCTGACCTATATGTTAGACAAGGCAGCCTACCAACGACTTCAACTTACGATTGTCGCCCGTACAAAAACGGCAATGCTGAAACTTGTACGTTCACAAACCCACAGGCTGGTACTTGGCACATTGGTTTACGTGCTTACAGCACTTTCTCTGGTGTGACACTAGACGCACAATATAAGTAATTTCTACCCTACTTATTAGGTCTCTTATAACAAAGCCGAGCTCAGCTCGGCTTTTTTGTCGCCATTAACGATGACAAAACTACAGATTGAGTACTCCATTGCAGCTGATAAAATTGCTCATTTCACCTTGCGCAAAAATAACCTTGCTTCGCAACGTGTATTTTGCACGAAAATGACGACCTACATAAGATTAAAATACTTCGGTAGCAGCGATTTTATATCGCGTTCTGTTTTGGAAAAGGTTGTGCTTTAGCGCAACAAGGTTTTTAATTTGTCGCCATTAACGATGACAAAACTACAGATTGAGTACTCCGTAGTTGCTGATAAGATTACTCATTTCACCTTGCGCAAAAATAACCTTGCTTCGCAACGTGTATTTTGCACGAAAATGACGGCCTACATATGATTAAAACACTTCGGTAGCAGCGATTTTATATCGCGTTATGTTTTGGAAAAGATTGTGCTTTAGTGCAAGATTAAGCCCTACCGCCTATAGGTTGTGCTTTAGCGCAACAAGGTTTTTAATTTGTCGCCATGAACGATGATAAAACTACAGATTGAGTACTCCATTGCAGCTGTTAAAATTGCTCATTTCACCTTACTTCGCGCACTGTAAATGAAAAGCTCTGGTTGCTGTGTTGTTTTACATCCATGTAGCTACGCCCACCGGGTATCCATACCTTCACCTCCTCGTGCTGCGAAACTTCGTTTCGGTCTTTATAAGAGTTGAGTTGTAATACTTCCATGTAGCTTGAGAATATCTTGGCACTTTTTAAAACGGCTTAATTCACCTTGCGCAAAAATAACCTTGCTTCGCAACGTGTATTTTGCACGATAAATCGGTTTACCGAATTAAAGACTCTTCACAAATTTTGTGAAATCAGGACCTAAAGTTTCATCACGCATTGCATATTCAACAATGGCTTTTAGGTATCCCATTTTATCACCACAATCGTGTACTCGACCGCTCATATGGAATGCTTCTACGGTCTCTTGTTCCATTAGCATATCGATTGCATCAGTTAGTTGAATTTCACCGCCTGCGCCAATTGGGGTTTTCTTCAGTAATGGCCAAATGTTTTTAGACAACACATAACGGCCCACAACAGCTAGGTTTGATGGTGCATCTTCAAGCGCAGGCTTTTCTACCATAGTTTTAATTGGCGCACTTTCACCAGCACTAAGCTCAGCACCATTAATATCAGCAATGCCGTACTTGCTCACATCTACTTGAGCTACTGGCTCAAGCATGATCTGGCTAGCACTTGACGCTTTAAAGCGAGCTATCATCGCTGCCAAGTTTTCTGAACTTTGATCTGCAGTGTACTCATCTAAAATTACATCAGGTAATACCACAACAAAATCGTCTTCACCTACGATTGGACGCGCGCACATAATCGCATGACCTAATCCTCTAGCTTCACCCTGACGTACATGCATAATGGTTACGTCTTCTGGGCAAATACCACGAACTTCATCTAAAAGCTTACGCTTTACACGCTTTTCTAATGTAGCTTCAAGTTCAAAACTTGTATCAAAGTGGTTTTCGATGGCATTTTTAGAAGAGTGTGTGACTAACACTATCTCTTTGATACCCGCAGCAACACACTCTTTCACAATGTATTGAATAAGAGGCTTATCAACTAAAGGTAGCATTTCTTTAGGAATGGCTTTCGTCATAGGGAGCATGCGAGTACCAAGGCCCGCTACTGGGATAACTGCTTTCATAATTCGTCCAATTTATTATTTATCGCCATATTCTTTGGCATTTTCGTTATTTTAACGGCCTTTCGAGTCGAATAACAACCCGTAAAGTACTATTAAAAGCTTTACTCTGGGATCTGTATTTCTGTTTTTAGTAATAAAAGAGCTAACTTATTTCTAAGTGCTTGTTTTGCTGATTTATCACCATGTACAAGCTTGATCACACAAGGAGAGCTTTTCATTTTTGTTGCAAACCTAACTAAGCCAGCCTGATCTGCGTGTGCCGAATAACCGCTTATAGTATGAATAGTCGCATTGATATCGATACGCTGGTTATTAATAAACACATAACCGCCTCGTGGGCCATAGTGTTGAATGTCTCGACCTAACGTACCTGTTGCTTGATAACCCACAAATAACACATCGGCGCTTGAGTCAGGCAGAAATGCCTCAAGGTAATTCACTATGCGCCCGCCATTACACATACCGCCAGCAGCGATCACAATCGCAGGTTTGTTTCGTGTTTTTAGATAATTCACCACTGCAACATGCTCTTTATGATCGCCGATTGTGACGACACTAGAAAAGTCTAAAGGGTGTCGGCCTTGTTTTACACGGCGTTTTGCCTCGGCATCCCACAGGTCTTTAAATTCAAGATAAAATTCAGTGAAATTGGCCGCCATAGGTGAATCGATAATGACCTCAATACTCTGCCAGACTGACTTTTTAGGTGAGTTATGAATAATTTGTTCTAACTCATAGAGTAGCTCTTGAGTTCGACCAATACTGAATGCAGGTATAAGTACAACACCATTATCACTGACCGCCTTTTCAATCACTTGTTTTAGCTTTTTAGTACGCTGCTTACGGCCATCATGGTTTTTATCACCATAAGTCGATTCAAGCACTAGCACATCGGCTTTATAAGGAGGTTTTGGCGTAGGTAAAAGAGGCGTATAAGGCGCACCTAAGTCACCTGAAAAAACGACTCGCTTAGCGCCTTGATTTTGATTCTTGTATTGACTCTGACTTTGCACTATATCGATTTCAACATATGCAGAACCCAATATATGACCTGCACGCTGAAATCGTAATTTTGTAGATGTTTGACAGGGTAGCTTAAGTTCATGCCATTGATTAAAAGCCACTGGTATAACTAGACGAGCAAGTAATTTAAGGCAGGCATCAATCAGCTTTTGATCTCGCGTTACACCAACCTTAAGCGCATCTTCAATCACAAGAGGCAATAGCTTCGCAGAAGCAGGTGAACAATAAATCGGCTTTTTAAAACCCGCTGCTAACAAGTAAGGAATACGTCCAACATGATCAATATGACAATGCGTGACAATAAGTGCTGATACGGTATTTACATCGAACTCAATATTGAGAGAGTCGCGTGTATCTTCACCTTGAAATAAACCGCAGTCTATTAAAACACTCGATTGCTCGCTTATCACAAGTTCATGACAAGACCCCGTTACACCCTGTGTTGCACCATGATGTTTAATGATGATATCGCCACTTCCGTTTGGCATATATTGTTCCTTTATCGTTTTGATGAAGTTTATTGATAAAACAATAACTAAACTATCTGGCTAGGTAAACTAATACCTAAAAAACAACAGATTGTGTACTCCATTGCAATTGCTAAAATTGCTCATTCCACCTTGCGCAAAAGTAACCT
>NZ_PPSW01000078.1 GCF_005876835.1 Pseudoalteromonas phenolica | reverse complement strand
TTACAGGGTAATAAACTAGATTACATTTCAATTTGTAGCCCAAACTACCTGCATGCACCACACATGAAGTATGCACTTAAAAATGGCATCGATGTAATTTGTGAAAAGCCGTTAGTTCTTCACTCAGAAGATATGGATATTCTGAAAGACTACGAGCAAAAGTACGGCGCGAAAGTAAATTCAATTCTTCAGTTGCGTTTACACCCATCAATTATCGCCCTAAGAGAAAAAGTGGCAGCAGCGCCAGCTGATAAAGTATTTGATGTTGATTTAACGTACATGACATCACGCGGTAAATGGTACATGAAGTCTTGGAAAGGCTTTGACCATAAGTCTGGTGGTGTAGCGACGAACATTGGTGTGCATTTTTACGACATGCTACACTTCATCTTCGGTGAGCTGAAAAGCAACGAAGTGCACTTCAGAGATGAAAAAACAGCAAGCGGTTACCTAGAGTATGAGCGTGCACGCGTTAAGTGGTTCTTGTCAATCGACTCAAACAACCTACCAGACAACGCAGTCAAAGGTGAAAAGCTAACTTACCGTAGTATCACCATCAATGACGGCGATAATACAGAAGAGTTAGAGTTCTCAGGCGGCTTTACAGACCTACATACTCAAAGCTATCAAAATGTGCTTGCAGACAATGGTTTTGGTATTGATGAAAACCGTATTGCCATTGAAACGGTTGAGAATATTCGCGTGCAAGACGT
>NZ_PPSW01000077.1 GCF_005876835.1 Pseudoalteromonas phenolica | reverse complement strand
AGTTAGCGAGTTAGCTAGATACAAGTTAGCGAGTTAGCTAGATATAAGTTAGCGAGTTGGCTAGATACAAGTTAGCTAGATACAAGTTAGCTAGATACAAGTTAGCTAGATACAAGTTAGCTAGATACAAGTTAGCGAGTTGGCTAGGTAATTCTCATTTGGCTTTTTATTATCAGGGATTGGTATGAGATTTGAAGATTTAGAAGTTTGGCGCCGTTCATTGGCTTTGAGCTGCTCAGTTTACAAGGCATTTAAGTTATCTAAAGAGTATGGCCTTAAAGACCAGATTACTCGCTCTAGTTTATCTATTCCATCTAATATTGCAGAAGGTTATGAGCGAGTGACGGCGAAGGATTGTGTTAAGTTTTTATCTTATGCGAAAGGGAGTTGTGGTGAGTTACGTACTCAGCTCTATATTGCTAGAGAAGTTAATGAATTATCAGAAGATTATGCAGATGCTTGGATTGCTGAAACTGAGCAATTATCAAAAATGATAGGTGGACTCATGAAATCTATTTCACGTACAATTTGATCGCAACTCGTCCTTTCCGCTTCCCGCTTTCAGTGTTATATTGCCGTTTATAACTTAGGATTAAATAATAACCGCTTGGACTTAGGATTTATGTCTAAATTACTCCCTTTGCTTGCTACTGGCTTAGTTGCATTTTCTGCATCTAGTTTGGCTGAAGAACAGTTAAAAACTTACCGTAATTTCACAGGCTTTACTGGCTTGATTAATACTACCAATGCTGAAGTGCTTGAATCAGGTAACGTTGATTTTAGCTACAACAATATGCTTGATTACAGAGGTGTAAATTACGTTGATGGGCATAATTTCGCTTTTTCTGCAGGGTTGTTCGATGGCTTAGAGGTAAGTGGTTTTATTGCTGCCAACTCAATGCATGATAATTTTTTTAACACTGAGGTGAAAAAGCAAAAGCAAATCCGTGATTTATCTTTTAATGCTAAGTATAAAATCCCATATATTCCTAGAGATTGGGTAAGTTTAGCTATTGGTAGCAAAGATATTGGTGGTGCAGCTAATAAATACAGAACGCATTTTGCTGTTGCCTCAAAAGAGCTGTGGGATTTTAGGTTTTCTTTAGGTGCAGCTAAAAGCGACCATGAAACAGGTATGATGAACGGTGCTTTTGGTGGTATTGAGTGGATGCCGTTAGACTGGTTTGCATTACAGGTAGAGCATGATGCTGAAGCTGTCAATGCCGCTGCGCGTTTAACAGTGCCGAAAGAATGGCTATTTGATATTGGCGAGCTAACTTTTACCAGCCGCTTTTATAGTAATACCGAGTATTCTGAAAATGATAGCACCTATTATGGCGTAAACTTTACGATGCCGCTTTCTAGTCAGGCACGTAAAAACTATACAGAAATTAAACCTGCACCTGCAGCGGTTGTAGCAAAAAATTCTGAGCCTGCTGATTTATCTAAGCCCATCATAATCAAAGAAAGAGCGGCAGAGCCTAAACAATCAGTCATTGCTAAGGCTGACAAATCGGAAGCTTATAGTGCTCAGTCTAAGAATAAACAAAACGTTTCTTTGAGTAGTCAGGTACATCGTTTAAAACTGGCTTTAATTGAAGATGGGTTTGAAAACCTCAGTATTGGGTTTAACGAAACCCCAAGCGTAGTGATTAAATTTGAAAACAGAGTATTTAATCGTAATGACCTAGATGCATTGGGTCTTGTGATGGGGCGCATTGGTGAGTTTATTACCAAAGAACATGCACGCTTCTTAATTCAGTTAGAGAAAAGCGATATTGGTTTATTGAATATTCAAGGCTCTGTTGATAATTATCGACAGTTTATTGCTGAAGGGGTAAGCCCAGATCTTGATGTTCGCCAGGGCAGCGTTGCAACGCCATCGGGCATGATGTGGGTGGGTAATACCGCAGAGCAAAGCCCATACTTTCTACCTCGGGTTACTTTTTCTCCTGCATTAGCTGCAACTTATGCAACTGAGCTAGGTGTATATGATTTTTCATTGGCGCTTCGAGCTGATGTTGAAGTACCGCTTTGGAAAGGTGCTGGTGTAAATGTGACTATGCAAAAAGTGGTTGCTAACACTGAAGACTTTGAAAAGGGTGATACATTCAATGGGCGTCGCTTAAAAGGTGGGCTTGATCAAGCCGTTTTCTATCAGGCGTTAGAGCTACCTTTTAATATATATAACCTGACGCAAGTGGGTATGTTCAGAAACTATCATGAATATTATGGTGTGATTAATGAAACAACTTGGATAAGCCCTGGTGGTCGTCACCAATTAAGTGCAAATATCGCTAAATTTGAGTATCAAGATTATGATGCTTCTCGTGATTACTATTTAGCTGAATATCAATTTAATTGGTCAGAGCAAGATATCACGCTTCATGCCAGTATGGGTAAGTTTTGGGCGCTTGATGAAGGTGTTAAAGTAGAGAGTCGTTTCTGGTTTGGTGATAGCTATATTGCCATCTATGCAGCCGATACAGCTGCACAACAAGTAGGTATTGCGTTTAGTATTCCATTAAGTCCTCGTAAAGACATGTCTGTTACACCATATGGGCAAATTAAAGGCAATGAAGCTTGGCGTCATGGGGTAACAACTCGTGTAGGTGAGTCGCATAATGCGCTTGTTCGTGGTCAGGCTTCTAAGATGTATACACGCGTTAATATGGAGCGCACATTCTTGAATCAAGGCCGTAATTCGAGCAGTTATGTATATGCGAACTTAGCAAGGTTAAGAGAAGCGTATTTGACTTATAAATGAGCTGGAAGCTTGAAGCGGTAAGTTAGGAGCTATAAGTTAGCGAGAGTAAAGTTAGCGAGAGTAAAGTTAGCGAGTTAGCGAGTAAAAGAAGGCGCGGTTCATGTTTTGTGAGCCGCGCTTTTTAGTTAGCGAGCAGAAAGCTAGAAGCTAGAAGCTAGAAGTTAGCGAGTTACGAGGGTAAAGATGCGAGCAGTCTTGTAGGTGCTGGTTTACCCTGCGCTTTTCATCAAAAGCTTGTAGCGCTCAGAACAGAACGCGATATGAAATCGCTGCTACCGAAGTGTTATCGTGCAAAATATACGTTGCGAAGCAAGGTTACTTTTGCGCAAGGTGAAATGAGCAATTTTAGCAGCTACTATGGAGTACTCAGACTGTAGTTTTGTAGGCGCTGGTTTACCCTGCGCTTTTCATCAAATACTTGCTGCGTTAAAACACGAGTTTGTATTTATAGATGTTGGAATTATTTTATTTGCTCGTCATTGATGCCGATAACTTAAGATATTTTTACGTTCAAATGCCATATGGCTTTGGATGTCTTTTCTCATCATCTTTTGCCACTTCTCATAAAATTTATGAATTTAATTTTTATATAACTAGATGAAATTATGAGATTTCCTATACTTAACTTATATATTTGCTGCTCAAGGGTTTTGTATGGCGAAAATAACAGTGGTTGGTACAGGCTATGTCGGGCTATCTAACACGCTTTTACTGGCAAAACATAATCAGGTTACAGCGTTAGATATAGATGAGACGCGAGTAGCAAAGCTCACGCAAAGAATAGCACCATTCTCAGACAAAGACATTGAACAGGTCTTATCTAAAAATGAAGTTAACTTTGTTGTAACAACTAATAAGCAACAGGCGTTAATGGATGCTGAGTATGTCGTGATAGCCACCCCCACAGACTATGACCCTGAAACGAATTTCTTTAATACTGCTTCAGTGGAGGCTGTTATTGATGACGTTAAGTCTTTAAACCCAAATGCCATCGTTGTAATTAAATCTACTGTGCCTGTGGGTTTTACTGAGCGTATGAAGGCCGAGAAATGCTGGGGAAATATCATTTTTTCACCTGAGTTTTTAAGAGAAGGCAGAGCGCTTTTCGATAACTTGTATCCTTCACGGATCATTGTTGGTGAGAAGTCTGAACGAGCAGAAAAATTTGCATCACTGCTACAACAAGCTGCATTAAAAGATGATGTAAAAGTGCTGCTTCTCCCTTCCACAGAGGCTGAAGCGATTAAGTTATTTTCAAATACTTATCTTGCAATGCGAGTTGCTTATTTCAATGAGCTTGATAGTTATGCTGAGTCTTTCGGATTGTGTTCAAAAGAGATTATTGAAGGCGTCGGCTTAGATCCCAGAATTGGTGACCATTATAATAACCCTTCATTTGGTTATGGTGGGTATTGTTTGCCTAAAGATACTAAACAGCTGTTGGCAAACTATGAAATAGTGCCGAATAACATGATTCGAGCAATTGTCGATGCTAACAGAACGCGTAAAGATTTTGTGGCAGAGAGTGTTTTAAAATTTAAACCAAAAGTTGTTGGAGTATATCGACTTGTCATGAAAACAGGTTCGGATAACTTCCGGGCTTCTGCGATACAAGGGATAATGAAGCGAATAAAAGCCGAGGGAATTGAAGTTATTATTTATGAGCCAGGTCTTAAGCTTGAAAACTTTTACAATTCAAAAGTCATATCTTCACTAGAAGAGCTTAAGCGAATGAGCGATGTGATTTTATCTAACCGAATGGTTGAAGAGCTCAAAGATGTTGAGCACAAGGTTTATACCCGAGATATATTTGGATGTGATTGATAGGTTATGAGTTAGCGAGTTGAAAGCTTGAAGCTGAAAGCGGTAAGTTATAAGAACGAAGTTGGCGAGATGAAAGCTGGAAGCTAGCGAGTAAAAGAAAGCGCTGTTCATGTTTATGAAGTGTGCTTTTTAGTTCCAAGTTACGAGGGTAAAGTTGGCGGGTCGGTTTGTAGGCGCTGGTTTACCC
>NZ_PPSW01000076.1 GCF_005876835.1 Pseudoalteromonas phenolica | reverse complement strand
CTCGGAACACGATCTAAATTTCAGTCATAAAAAACCGACGCTCAATGGCTATTTCTCACATCAATTGGTTTGATGTGCCGGACGTGGGACTTGCTTTATGAAGAGTGAACCTTCGACAGCCTGATTAGCTAAAACAGAATAAATTCTAGGTATAAAAAACGACGCTCAATGGTTATTTCTCACATCAATTGGTTTGATGTGGCGAACGTGGGACTTGCTTTATGGAGAGTGAACCTTCAACATTTAAATTAGCCAACTCGGAACACGATCTAAATTTTAGGCATAAAAAAACCGACTTCCGTCGGTTATTTCTCACATCAATTGGTTTGATGTGGCGGACGCGGGAGGATTCGAACCTCCGACCGCCTGGTTCGTAGCCAGGTACTCTATCCAGCTGAGCTACGCGTCCGTATATCAAATTCTCTATTTTTACCACTTTGAGAAAGTGGCGGACGCGGGAGGATTCGAACCTCCGACCGCCTGGTTCGTAGCCAGGTACTCTATCCAGCTGAGCTACGCGTCCGGAACAAGTTATTTTACATCTTACTTTAGATACTCGTTTATTTTACCACTTTGAGAAAGTG
>NZ_PPSW01000075.1 GCF_005876835.1 Pseudoalteromonas phenolica | reverse complement strand
CTCGGGTTTTTTGTTTTTAGGGGTATAAAGCTAAGGAATTTTAGCAACTGTGAAGCTAGCTCATCTCACCTTGCGCAAAAAGACCGCCCTCACTTCGTTCGCAGTCGGTAACCTTTTGCACCTTATGGCCTTTTTTAATGCCTGAAATTTAGTGCAGCCTATGAAGGTGGCGCACTTTACCAGATAGATGCTGGTGTTGTTGCAACTATCGTCCCGTAATATTGACTTTAGTTAATGCCACAAAGCATTAAAAAAACCCGAGCTTAGGCTTAATGCAGATCGTTTAAG
>NZ_PPSW01000074.1 GCF_005876835.1 Pseudoalteromonas phenolica | reverse complement strand
TGTTGGCTCCCCCTCCCCGACTCGAACGGGGGACCTGCGGATTAACAGTCCGTCGCTCTAACCAACTGAGCTAAGGGGGAATTACACTATAACGATTGGCTCCCCCTCCCCGACTCGAACGGGGGACCTGCGGATTAACAGTCCGTCGCTCTAACCAACTGAGCTAAGGGGGAATCGTTATTATCAAGAAACTTGGCTCCCCCTCCCCGACTCGAACGGGGGACCTGCGGATTAACAGTCCGTCGCTCTAACCAACT
>NZ_PPSW01000073.1 GCF_005876835.1 Pseudoalteromonas phenolica | reverse complement strand
AGTCAGGTCTGACAAATCACCGAGACGGTAAAGACTACTTGGTTGTAGGTGCAAATCGCACCGGATCGAAAACTGCAAACAATACGGTTGTGGTTGATTTAACTGCAAATACACGCTTAGCAACCGTAGACTTCACTGAGCAGCTAGGCACAATTGCTTATTCGATCTCAGGTCGCGTATTCCTTGATACCTTACAAGATGGTGAACTTGAAGCTGCTGAGCTTGATAAAGCGTTAGAAAACATCACAGTGACCCTGACCGGTAAAGACAAGTTCGGCCGTGCGGTGTCACTAACGCGCACTACTGATGTTAATGGT
>NZ_PPSW01000072.1 GCF_005876835.1 Pseudoalteromonas phenolica | reverse complement strand
CTTAAGCGAGTGCCGCTAAGCCTAAGCTCGGGTTTTTTTAATGCTTTGTGGCATTAACTAAAGTCGATATTACTCAACGATAGTTGCTACAACACCAGCACCTACCTGGTAAAGTGCGCCACCTTCATAGGCTGCACTAAATTACAGGCATTAAAAAGGGCATAAAGTGCAAAAGTTTAATGACAGAGTGCGCAGCACTCTCATTCCTTTTGCGCAAGGTGAAGTGAGCCAGTTTAACAATCTCTAACCTTCTATCCTCTAAATCTTATAGCCTAAAAACAAAAAACCCGAG
>NZ_PPSW01000071.1 GCF_005876835.1 Pseudoalteromonas phenolica | reverse complement strand
TACCAACAACATAGAGCTAACTATGGAATGCGGCACTAGCTCAGCTGGTAGAGCGCGACCTTGCCAAGGTCGAGGTCACGAGTTCGAACCTCGTGTGCCGCTCCAAATTCTTAATCTTGTTTTACACAAGTTAATTAGTGTTTAACTAATTATATGCAGTACTAACTCAGCTGCTAAAAACCTCGGGTTATCTATGGGATG
>NZ_PPSW01000070.1 GCF_005876835.1 Pseudoalteromonas phenolica | reverse complement strand
CAAAAAACTGACTGTTCGCGTATATTTTGAACGAAACACCTATTTTTGATACTTTAACGCTGTTTTATTGCACTATTTTGAGCAATAAATTCGATTTACACCCATATTAGGATTCAATATCTATCTAGAAAGAATGCCTGCAGCTCTATTTTGTTTATGCATGCTGTATCTACTTTATGTTTGAGGACAGTTTCACAGTATCTAATTGGTGATGAGTTTATATAAGGATTTCTGACTACTAATTTAGTGGTTCAGGTATTTGGACATGCCGGTAGCTGTACATTATTCCTTTTACGCAAGAGTGGTGCAAAAGGTTACCGACTACGAACGAAGTGAGGGCGGCCTTTTTGCGCAAGGGCGATGACTGACCGAAGCGAAGCTTCGCAGCAGGAAGAGGTGAGCGCATGGATGCGCGATGGAACCCAGCTTCATGGATGAATTACAACTTAGAACTAGCCTGAAGTAAGTTTCACAGCTCCTAAAGCTTCTTAGTTTTATACCTCTAAAAACAAAAAACCCGAGCCTAAGCTTAATGCAGATCGTTTAAG
>NZ_PPSW01000069.1 GCF_005876835.1 Pseudoalteromonas phenolica | reverse complement strand
TAATGCAGATCGTTTAAGCTAATTGAACGATCTTTCAGAGGCTTCATAATAGGCCACAACGCAAGTTGTGGCCTATTTTTATGTCTGAGTTTCTTAAAGAATTACACCTTACTTCTGAGTTTTGTCATGAGCGTGAGCTCGACGCATTTACCAAACATATTCCTCTTGAATGGATTGAAGAAGCCGTCAACCAAACAGGAAAAGCGTCTGTTCGTAAACGCCGTTTTCCTGCCGAGCAAGCTGTATGGCTTGTATTAGGGATCGGATTACTTCGAAATCGTTCTATCTCTGAGGTGTGTGATAAACTCGAATTAGCCTTCCCCGACTCAAAAGGTGAACTCCCTCCACTGGCAACCAGCAGTATCATAAAAGGAAAATGTAGACTCGGAGCTGAGCCAATGCAGTACTTGTTTAAACATACGGCGGCACGTTGGGAGCAATTACAACCGTTTGATGAAGTATGTGGATTAAAGTTATTAAGTGTGGATGGGACACAATTTAAAACTCAAGATACCCCTAGTAACAGCCACTTCGGGTATGCGCAATCAACAGCTAACTTCCCTTCTGTATTAGCTGTTACCTTAATGTCCACTCGAACTCATTTAATTTCAGATGCGGCGTTTGGGCCAGTAACCAATAGTGAAATTCATTTTGCTCAACAACTTGTCGGCTCCGCACCAGAGCACTCGCTTACTTTATTTGATAGAGGATTTTTCTCTGCCGAGCTCTTTACTAGTTGGCAGGGTGTAGGAACCAACCATCATTGGCTCACACCTATAAAAAGCAAAATGCGCTATGACGTCATTGAGTCGTATAGTGAATATGACCATTTAATTACCATGCCTGTGTCGCCCCAAGCGAAAAAGTCAGCTTTGTATCTAGGAGATACATGGCAGGCAAGACTAATCCAAATCCCAACACCTAAAGGTGAGATTAAAGGATTTATTACCTCATGCTTATGCCCAGAGACTTATACACTGAAAGCACTACTTGATGTGTATTGGCAACGGTGGGAAATAGAGCAAGGCTATGGTGAGCTCAAGCAGTATCAACTATCAAACAAACCAGTATTACGAAGCTTAAAACATGAAGGCATTTATCAAGAGCTATGGGGCATTCTAACGTCATACAATATTGTGCGACTAGAAATGGCTGAGATGGCGAAAGCACATAAGGTTGACCCATTGCGCATTAGCTTTATAAACGCACTCTACCTTATACAGGATGAGTTTTTATGGTGCTCTGGGCGCAGCCCTGGAACAATACCTAAGAAACTAAAAGAGTTGAGAGAGAACGGTAAACGTTTAGTCTTACCTGATAAAAGAAAGCGCAAATCTTACCCGCGTTCCGTACTAGCTAAAACGCAAAAATATCCTGCGAGGTATAAAAGAAAAAGCGCCACTCGCTCTTAAGCGAGTGCCGCTA
>NZ_PPSW01000007.1 GCF_005876835.1 Pseudoalteromonas phenolica | reverse complement strand
GAGTAATCAAGGAAAGGTTAGTGTAATCAAGGAATGGTCATTACTCGCAACTTCGCAAGGAAGGTAAATGCGATCCACTAACAAGGATTGGCCAAGGAGTTTATATAGCAAGGACGCATAATGTTTGCTGTTGAATTCAATTTAAGTTCGCATTGATTGAGTCAAAAACATTGTTGTTCCTAACAATAATATTTAAATAAGAAGTTAGGTACATAACCGTAAAAATAAATGATGCTAACTTTGCTAATGCTAAAGTCATTAATCTTTGCCAGTCTCATAGATTGGCTTTCTTCGTTTAATTTACCAATTGTTTAAATTCTAGCTATTTTTATCTCTTCATAAAACATACAATCACATCATTCAAATTTAACTTTATTTTCAGCACTAAAATTGCATATCTGTGTCGGGTTTTCGGCTTTATCTTGAGGTTTGTTTTGCATTATTTCACAATTTTCTGCATTTTTATCATCATTACTTTATCTGGTTGTGATAAAGAGGTTGTCTTGCAACAAGGTGTCATATCAGATCTCAATGAGCGGCAGTTACTCAATGCTCAATTTGCAAAGCAGGGTGGATTGTTAATGACATTAGATTTTGATGGGCAAGTAGTTGTTTTAAATGCTAATGATTTTTCAATAGAGTTTCAGATCGCTAAAAAAGAGCAATTGGAGAACACCAGACTTGCAAGACTATCCTCAGACGGAACTATACTGATTGTTGCCAATGAAAATGAAGTTGCAATATGGTCGGTTGTAGGAAAAGCGTTAATTGGAAAAACAAATTTCGCTGGTCTGCAAACTCTTGCCACCATATCGTCTATTGCAATTTCGAATGACAACGACAAATTAATTGTGGGTATGTCAGATGGCGCCATTAACATGGCGACTATTTCTACAAGATTAAATAACCGCTTTAAACCTCACACTAGACCTGTCACCCATATTGTGTTCACAGACAATGATCATTATTGGTCAGCATCACAAGATGGTTTGTTGGCCCATCGTGTTTTTGCTTCACCTGAACCATTAACCGAGCAGGAATTCTCCCATAGGATCACAACACTTGCTATGGACGAACAAAAAGAGCGTTTATTTGTTTCTGATGCATTAAAAACACAGTTAATTAAATCTAAGAAAGGCGAAAATGCGCATGTACAGCTTAAGTATATGGCGCGCTTTATGGTATTTAGACAGGCTTACTTTATTAATTATGCCAGTATACTCGCTACTTCATCATCTAAAAACCACTTAACATTTTGGGATACAGTAACGGGAGAAGAACTAGGGACTTGGACGAGTGAAGTACAAACTCCTTCAGCTACAATTTTGGCAATGTACAGCAACGATAGAGGGGAATTGCTGACAGTTAACTCTGATGCAATGGTTGAAAAGTGGGATCTAACTCAGTTGAATAAACTGTAATGGGAGGTTACATGATAAAACCTACAGGGGTTGTAATCACGATATTGATATTACTTTTAGTTGGATGTGAAGAGCCAATCCAGTATGAGGTAGAGCAGTTAAGTAATCATCGCTTTAGTCAACACCTTGTTTATAAAGCACAATTTTCTGATGACTTAGAGCAGTTATTGGTTATAGATGAAAAGAGGCTGGTCAATATATGGCAAATTAATAGCAAGCAAAAGATATTTACTTTGCCTCCTTCAAAAACACCTGAAGACTTAAGGGCTACTTTTTTCAAAAAATCTGAAAACCTTCTACTTCTTAGTGGCGCAAATCATGTAGATTTTTGGGATTTAGAACACAGTGCTCAGATTGGTACTTTGAAGGTACAAAGCGACGAGCCCCTAGCAAAAATCTCTTCAATAAATTTATCACGTTATGGTGGGATTATTGCTGTTGGCATGACAGATGGGACAGTTTTTCTTTATAACAAAGCAAGTAAATCATCGATTAAGAAAAAAATACATGAAGGTACGGTTAACTATATTTATTTCAATAGCGCTGATAGTTATGTTGTAACGAGTGGAACCGATGGCAAAGTCGTTAAGTCATCAGTGAATAACCTAGAAAAACGCTACTCAAAACAATTGAATACAAGAATAAGTTCACTCATTATTGATGAGCAGAGTAACAAGCTATTTGTTTCGGATGTCTTAGACAATCAACAAATTCACAAGCTGGATAATGGAGAATTATTATCTAAACTAAGTTATACCGCTAGATTCAGATGGTTTAGAAGTGGTCAATTTTATAATGGTGCTCGAATATTGATAACGACCACTCCGAAAACCGATATATCTTTGTGGGATACGTACTCTGGAAAAGAAATATTTACATGGCATAGTGAAACTTTATCTCTGGGGAGCACAAATTTGGATATTAAAGCGTTGGATAATAAGATTGTCACTACGACAAGTGAGGGCGTTTATCAGGAATGGGCTCTGATAAAAAATAATTAAACTACTAAAGTTAATAATTTGGTTCTAAAATGAAGTTGTAGTTTAAGGTTTCAAGGGTAAATAGGCTAAACAAGTTGAAGGACAAACATGTCAAATAGAATCGCGTTGTTTTTTTTGGTTGTTATTTCGTTTACCTCAACCGCTTTTCAGTCAAATTTATCTTATGAGCAATGTGCTCGCTTTTATAAAGAATATCAAAGTATTGCTGTGAAGATGGGCACTGCCACAGGTGTTGAGCTTCAATCTCTAGGGAATCGTTATGGCCGTTTGCAAGAGAGGCTAGAAGCATTTTGTCAACACACTGAATTCTCAGATTCTGCAAAAATCAAAAAAAGTCAAGAGATTCAAACTAAACCACAAACACAACGGTTATTCTCAGATGACATGAAACAACAAGCATGGGAAGCATTTTATACTGCTCCTAGCTATTGCTTGTCTAATCCACTAAGCTCTATCAATAAATTACGCTGTAATAACGAATTAACAAGATTTAAGGAGTTGTTTGAACAGCAGTGGCAACAAAACAAAGATATAAGCCTTACTCAGCTAGAGCCTAATCAACAAAGTGGTGCTTTGGAGCTTGAACAACAAAATGCAAACTCGAAAGGTCCTGAGTTAAACAAGTCGCCTGAAATAAATGACACAAGCACTCAAAGCAATTCCCCTAGTAAGTTGAATGAGAACCCTAAACCTATAACTGAGCAAATTGGTGCGACTACTCATGTAGCCACAGAGCAAGATTATCAAACTCCAATGACGGGGTTAGATACGCTTTTTTACTATGTGGAAGATTACCTGTATCTACTCATTTTATTGTTACTACTTTTACTTTCAATTAAATATATACTTCCCAGTGCGAAGAAACTGTTTACTAGGCACTTTAGTTACGTGGCGGTCAATAAGTATTTGATGAAACATTTATCAGTTGATGACTATACATTGTACAGTAAAATCAGTTTACCAATCCCCAGTGGCATGGCTGACATTGATGAGCTTGTTTTATCTCCATATGGTATTTTTGTCATTAGTTGCCAGTCACAAACAGGCCGAATTTACGCTGATACGACATCAGAAGTTTGGTCAGAGCAGATTGGAAAAGATAGAAACAATTTTCCAAATCCAAGCAGGCAACAACCAATGAAGCTTGCGGGTGTAAAGCAACTCTTTGGTATTGAAGAGCACATTCATGGCTTGATAGTGTTTGATCAAGAAGCAGACTTCAGAACGAATATGCCAAATAATGTCTTTCATTCAGGTCAGTTACTCGCGAAAATCGAGCATTATGAAGAAAAAGTGTTTACGGAAGAGCAGATTTCACATTTTGTTCTTTTATTGAGTGAATATAAACCGAGTAATCCTTTTAAGGATATTTTGAACAAAATAGGGGATAAGACTTCTCAAAATTCTGAGTGGGAAAGTTAAGATATCTAAGTTTTGTATCTATATTTTTGTGCACAATGCCTGCATTTTAAGATACAATTGCGACTGTATATCATTTCTCTTTGCTCAGGTACTCGCTTCTTAAATGACTGACATCACTACTCACCAGGCTTCCAGAAGACGTCTTTTAATCGCTCTGTCTATTACCTGTACTTTCATGTTGATCCAATTGGCAGGCGCTTATTATTCAAATTCTCTAGCTGTATTGGCAGATGCTGGCCATTTGTTTGTTCATAATAGTTCTCTTTTTATTGCGCTCATCGCCTCTTCTGTCGCCGTTCACTTAGCTAAAAACTACAGCGATGGTTATAAAAAAGCAGAATTCACCGGTGGCTTGATTAATGGCATGCTTTATTTGATGATTTCTGTCGTTATTTTGTATGAAGGCAGTGAAAGGTTAAGTCATCATCACGATGGCAGCGGTGAGGTGGTTAATACTTATCTTATGTCTGTGATAGCTGCGTTAGGTTTTTTATTTCACGGCTTGTCCGCTTGGGTACTTTATAAAGGCCGAAAAGAAAGTATCAATGTTTATGCTGTATTTCTTCATTCATTTTTCGATTTGTTATCGACGGTCTCAACATTTATTGCAAGCATCTTGATTTACCTCACTGGTTTCCAGGTTATTGATATTATATCTAGCATGCTTATTTCTTTGTTTGTGATGTTTACGGGTTTTAAAGTAGTGAAAACTTGCTTAAAGGGAATTTTAGCCAAAGAAATGCATCTTCCCACTTCTGATCAAATAGAAGAAAAAATCTTAACGACAGATCATGTCGAAAGTGTACACAGCGTCACTATTTCACGAGTCGATGACGAGGTTGCTATTGGTGCGCATATTGTTTTGAAGCATCACTGCACAATTGATTTGCATGACCAATCCTGTCGAGAACAGGTTGAGCAAGTACTAAATAATACTTTTGGTGTATCTCAGTGTGTACTTCAAGTAGAAAGTCATAATTGCCCTGAACATTAACTTAATGAATGCTTGGCAGAGAATGATTTTTATTTTACTTTATTAATACATAGAAAAAACAAGTCTAAATTTGCTTTGAATAAAACAATTTCACCTATTTTACTTGCATTTGTGTTGGGTATCTTGGGTGGTGCTATCAATCTCTTACCTTTATGGTTCTTAGATAACTCTGAGTTTCTATTTGGGCAAGCGTTTGTGCTTGGCGCATTGGTAACAATTGGTTTTAGACATAGCTTATTGGTGCTGACAATCGTTACAGCATTTATTTTCTATCGGTGGGGCCATTCTTGGCCGACGATTGTTTTTCTTCTTGAAGTCATTTGGCTGAATCAATTTGCTTTATCAAAAGGCAAAATGATGTTTTTCCGAGGCATATTATTTTGGTTAATATGCGGATTACCTTTACTGTATTTTCTTGGCCATTTTCAATTACAACTTCCAAACTTAGTTGTCTTCACTGCGGTATCTAAATACTTGGTGAATGCGATCGTCTGTTTAGCAATCGTTGATTTAGTGAGTTTATTTGTGAATAAAGCTAGGTGGCAAGAAATGCCACTTTACTCGATTCTCAATCGAACAGTTAACTTGCTGGTTATACTTATTATTGTGACGACTTCGATTGTCTTAACGAATAATCACTACAATAGAGTAGAGTCTGAAGTGAAATCTAAGTTATTAGACTCTGCGGAAAACATTAATAAGCAAATTGATGATTATTTACAAAGCTACCTTAGAGCTGTTCGTATAAGTGGACATAGCATTTCTCAAGGTGTCGATATCAACTTAACGCTAGAGCAGTTGGTAGAAATGCATGAGGGTTTCAGAACAAGTATCTATATATCACCTGAAGCTGAAGTGTTGAATTATTACCCTCAATTGTTGGGAGATAGTTTTGTAGGTGATTTTCCTACCGTAGCAGACCGTGAGTACTTCATTGAAGCACCAAAACACCCTGAAGGGTATATTTCAAGCGTTTTTAAAGGGCGAGGCTTTGGTAATGAGCCTATTGTGGCCTTGTCGGTGCCTGTTTATGAATATGATAGTTTAGTTGGCGTACTTGAGGCGTCGCTTAAATTTGAGTCTTTTGAGCAATTTATACCGACTTTATTATCTCATCAAGGTGAGTTAGTCGTATTAGATACTAAACATCAAGTTGTTTACAGTTCAATGGAAAATGAGTTTAGCACTTTAGATGTTCTTGATGCGACAACATACGCCGCATTAACCAATTCGCAGCAGGATATTTATACCGATAACAATGGAACTGTATTTTATCAGAAAGTATTTGAGTCTGATAAATTAGGCTGGACGGTCGTTACTTTTTTAGACAGAGCGCACGTTAATATTACAACGATAAATTCTTTACTTACTCCTTTATTTTTGACGCTTATTATTATCATTATTTGTCGGTTTATAATTGGTGTATTAACTAAGCAACTCGTTGCCCCTATAACCGCTCTGAGTACTGCAATAAATAGGTTTGATCCAACTAAACAAAGTGAAAATGGTTATAAGAAAGGCAATGACTTTTTAGAGATTTTGACCTTACAGCAGCAATTCAATCAATTGACGAAAAATTTAACACTCAGCTTTAATAAACTTGATAAAGCAAATTCAGAAAACCAAAAACTGAATGAACAACTAACTGAGTTTAATATTAGATTAGAGCAGCAAGTTAATGAAAAAACCAAAAAACTGACAGAAGCTGTCGAGGATGCTAAAAATGCCAGCAAGGCAAAAAGTCAGTTTTTAGCAAATATGAGCCATGAAATAAGAACGCCTTTAAATGGTATTATAGGTCTAACAGAGTTACTGATTAATGAGCGCGAAGGAAACCCAGATGATGTAAAGCAGTTAGGAATAATTCAAACATCAGCTAAAAACTTGCTTCTAATATTAAATGATATTTTAGACTACTCAAAGATTGAAGCTGGGGCTTTGAAGTTGGACATTCGTGCAATTAGCCCTTCAAAAATATTTGATGATTTATCGGCAATTCACAGATCTTATGTATCTCAAAAGAAAGTGAAGTTTTGTTACCAGCTTAAATCTGATTTACCAGAATTTTTAGAGTTAGATTCACTCCGAGTGACGCAGATCATAAACAATTTGTTAAGTAATGCAATTAAATTCACTGAAGAAGGTGAGGTAAGTCTGTTAGTTGAATACCGAGACAATAATTTACTCATTTCTGTAAAAGACACTGGTATAGGTATCTCTAAGCAACAGCAACAGTTGCTATTTAGTGAATTTACTCAGGCAGATGTGTCAACAACCAGAAAGTATGGTGGCACAGGCTTAGGCTTAACAATTTGTAAGCGTTTGGCTGAACGCATGGGCGGAACAATTGAGCTTGAAAGCATCGAAGGGGTTGGGAGTACTTTTGTTGTATGTATACCTGCCAATGTATCTACACCAGAAAATAATACGGAAGAGTCGACGAATCTTGCAGATCTTAACGGTCAAGATGTGTTGTTAGTTGAAGACAATTTGGTAAATCAGATTGTCGCCACAAAGATGCTAGCAAAGTTTAATTGCCAAGTTTTTACTGCTGCTAATGGCGAAGAAGCACTGCAAAGGTTAGCCGACAAACCTGTTTCTTTAATTTTTATGGACTGCCAAATGCCAGTTTTAGATGGTTTTGATTGCACTATTAGGATTAGAGAGCAAACTTCTAAGTATGGCGAACCGTATATTATCGCAATTACTGCAAATGCTTATAACGATGACCGTAAGCGTTGTTTAGAAGTGGGCATGAATGATTTTGTAGCTAAACCAATTGAGTTTGAGTTACTTAATAAAGCTATCTCCAAATACATCTCAAAAGCTTGCTCATGACCTAATAGCATAACTCAAAGGCTGTTGGCTCTTTTCAGTGTAACTAGCAATTAAAAGCTGAAGAATGGTAGGTTATCTCCAGCTTGTTTTATTCTCATCCTTTTCTAATAGCGCTTCAATAGATAGTGGCTTTGAGAAAAAGTAACCTTGCATATAATGGCAACCCAAGTCAGTTAAGAATTTTAATTGAGTTTGTGTTTCAACCCCTTCTGCAATACAAAACATATTTAAATTACGGGCCAGTGAGTGGATGGTTTTTACAATCGACTTATTTGTATGCTGCTCATCCATTTTTCTCACAAAAGATTGGTCTATTTTAATAATATCAATAGGGAATTGATTTAAGTAAGTAAGTGAAGAGTAGCCTGTACCAAAGTCATCAAGCAGGAGTTTGAAGCCAGCTTCTTTTAACATATTAAGCGAAGCCTTGGCTTTTTCTTTATCTTCCATTAACGAGGTTTCTGTAATTTCAAGCCTTAATCTTGATGTTGGTAACTGATAAGAAGTCAAAATATTACACAAATTCTCAGCCGTTTCAGCTCTAATGATATGAATAGGAGATAAGTTTAGTGATAGATAAAACTGGTCATTTTTATCAAACAAAGGCTTAAGCTCAACAAGCGCTCGTTTTAGAGCTTGCTCAGTCATTAGTTCAATTAACCCAGTTTCTTCGGCAATCGGAATAAAGTCTGTTGGCGAAATATTTTCACCTTCTAATTGCCATCTTAATAGCAATTCAACACCTATCATCTTACCACTCGAGGTATTAACGATTGGTTGATAGTGGTTATAGAAAGCACTGTCCTTGTAAGCTGTTTTCAAGGCGGTTTCTAGCACCATCTTGCGGTTATACTGTTCGATCATAGATGTTGTGAAGTATTTATAGCCATTACGACCCAGTTGTTTAGCTTGAAACATAGCTATATCAGCATGACGAATTAGCTCTTCTGATGATTTAGCATCAAATGGGTAAAGTGCCACGCCGATACTGGCTGATACACTTACAGATATTCCGTCTAAATCAATCTTCTCTGGTAACACAGAAATAAGATTTGATGTTAAAGCGGTTAAGCTTTCAGGGGTCATCACATCTTTAACTAAAACTAGAAATTCATCACCGCTTTGCCTGCCCAAAATACAGTGCTCTGGTAATAGTTCGTTTATTCTTTCAGAAATCTTGATTAATAATTTATCACCAGCTTGATGTCCGTAGGCATCATTAATCGGCTTAAACTTGTCTAAGTCAATGAATAACAGTGCACACGTCGAGCTGCTATTTTGCGCATCAAATATTGCAAATTCAATGTGTTGCAACATTAAATTACGGTTAGGCAGATTAGTTAAGCTGTCATAATTTGCTAAATATCTCAGCTCGTTTTCAGCTTTCTTTTGTTCAGTTAGATCAGACATAACAATAACATAATGCTCAATCACGCCAGCATCATTGGCAATGGCGTTAACACTGACATGGATTGGTTTAACGAGGTGATTTTTCGTTTCAACCGTTAATTCCATCTTAAAGTTCTGATTAGCATTTAATGTCTTAATCTTATCGATAAGCTGTCTTAGTTTCTTTTTACCTAATATCTTAGTAAACGTCATAAAGGTTAAGTCATTTAACGCATTTTTTTCATTTAAGCTAAATGCATCACAAAAACTGTGGTTAACTGAAATAGGAGTAAGCTGGGTGTCTAAAATGAGCAACCATTCATCAATTTGTGAAAATGCTTGCCCTAATATGCTTGCTTGTAAGTTAGTTGCTTTACTATCGGTAATATTTGAATAAATACCGGATACAATGCGTGGATTTCCTTCATTATCCCACTCTGTTACCTGGCCAATATCTTGAAACCATAACCATTCTCCGATTAAGTTCTGTAATCGATACGTTAAATTGATATTTGGGTTTTTTGATGCTGATAAAGCACCCCACTGTGAAGATACCTTTTGTCTATCTTCTGGGTGCACCAGTTCGATAAATCGGTTAAGTTGTAACTCGTTTTGCTGCCCAGACTCTCTAGTTGACGTTTTATTTCTGTATTGATAAATCAACTTTTTAGTAAGATCGACCTTCCAGGTACCACTTTTTGTAGATTTTAACGCCATCTCTGTTTGTTGCTTTGAGGTAGTCACAGCTAACAGAGCTTTTTGAATGGTTGTTTGTCTATTTTTTCCTTGCCTATATGAAAGCAATAATAGTGAGGCCACGACAATAAAATAGATAAGCCATGATGTTGGAGAATTTAGAAAGTAGTACTCGACTTCTATTGGTATAGTTAAACTATCTATAAGCTTGTTACCGTCTAAGCTGGTTTCGCTTATTGTTAAGGTGTAATTTCCAGGCGCTAACTTTGGAAAAAATAACTTAGTCCTATCTAAGTTATTTAATATCACCTCTTCAGGACCTGTTATCAGAGCATTAAATTTACTGATACGTTGGTGAGTAAAGTCAAAATTCGTAAATTTTATTTCGAGTCCGGCATCGTCATGAGCTAACTTAAGCAGGTTTTTTGATAAAAATGAGGGGCTATAATTAAGTGTTGAAGACATGAGTTTAATGTCTGTCACACTTAAAGGGGTTTTGATTATGTTACTGTAATCAATAAAGTCTTCTGTATTTAACCAGGTTAAACCTGACACTGTACCAAACACAAAGGTTTGATTATTTAGTTTTAAACTGGCGCCTGCATTAAACTCATTATTTGGCAAGCCGTTTTTAATCGTGTATTTCTCGAGAAATCCAGTGTTTAACTCGTAGCGAAATAATCCTGATTGAGCCGTAAACCAAAGAAATCCATAAGGATCAGACATTACTTCATACAAAGCTTGTTTATCTAAGCCATAGTCTTTATTCAGCGATTTAATGACTTTAAAAGTGGCTAAGTCTAATTCAATTAAGCCATGGTGAGATGAAGTTAACCAAAGACTTTCGTTTACAATCTCCCAGTCATCAATAACTTGGAAAACTTTGTCGTTTGCATTGTCAAATTCAAAAATTGGCGTTAAGACCTTCGAATCGACTGAATATGCATATAAGCCTTTAATTGTGCTTATAATTATATCCTCAGGCCTAGTAGGAAGGGGAGCAAGGAAGCGGTAAGCAGAGGAAATTGGTAACAGTTCAGCCAAGCCTTCTACGGTTACTACAGTTTGGTTTGAAGTATCGTATATGTAATAATCGCTTTCAGTTAAAAAAGCAATTTGTTTACTATTAATGCGTTTCGAGGAGCTATTTAAAGAATCAAACGGTGCTTCTACGCTGCTTTTTACAACCGATGGGTTTGTTACTGTTTTAGTTTCTAGATCTAGTAATTTTAATCCTTGAAATGTATCCAAATAAACAAGCTGAGAATCTATGTCAGTTTGAAAAATCTCGTATACCGTATTAGCGCCATACACATCCTTTTTATTTAGAGACTGGAAATAAAAGTTTGGCTTAGAAGGCTCACTTAAAGACGATATATGCACAACACCATTGTCGGTACCATATAAAATCGAACCGTCAGAAAGCTGATAAATAGACCATACGTTATTGTTTATAAACTCAGAGCCTGTTTGGCTGACTGTGTTAAACATTAATGAAGATAAGGGCCAATAATATGTCCCATTATGCGTTGCCATCCAAAGTACATTATTGGCGTCTAGCTCAAGCGCCAGAATGTTTGGTTGATTCAGCTTAAATTCCGTTTCATCTAGGGATAGCGCTTTTGTCAGGTCTTTTGTCTTTCGATTAAATTTATAGAGGCCAAACTCTGTAGCGATAAATTCACCTGCGGGGGTTAATTCATGATCCCAGATATTCAACGACGCGATCAGGTTTGTAGTTTGTTCATAATCAAAACCCACATCAAGTATTGGTGTGGCATATAAGCCCTCTACTGTGCCAATAAGTAAGCCAAGTTCTTCATCTAGCTTCAATAACTTTACATTCTGATTGAGCTCATTGGCTTCTTGTTCTTTTAAAAAAGTATGCTTAGTTAAAACTTCTGCATCGGCAGATAGAGAATAAAGGCCATCAGTGGCGCCTACTAATAAGTGTTTGCCATGATACAAGAAAGTTCTAATGGATTGCCCTGTTTCAACGGAGCCTATGAGCTGAGACTCATAGCTGACAAGGCTAATCTTATATACATGATTATTAATTGCAGCGTATAAATGTTTATCAACCTTGAGTATGGCATTAATTGGAGAAGTAAAGCTTTGGCTATCAGACAACCTACCGGAGTAAATCTTTTTCTTTTCTAAAGTATGAACATTTATCAGGTAGCTGCCGTCAAAGCTGGTAGATACGAACAAAAAAGTGTCATCTACCATATTGATATGAAAGATTTGTTCGTGAAGAAAGTTTTTTATTTGTTTCGGTAGGGATACATCAATACCATCATATCGGTTTAAGCCTTGCTCAGTGGCAATCCAAATATAGCCAAGAGGATCTTGGACTATGTTGTTCACATTCGCTTGAGAAAGGCCTTCTTCTGTTGAAAGACGATAGATTTGCTGATTTGAAAACGAATTAAAGCTTATAAACAATAAGGAAATGATAAAAAAAAAGTAAGGCTTTAAATGCATTAAACTCTACCAAGCAAACATTCACAATTTTTAAATTATGAATTTTGTCGAAAACAATAGTTAACATTATGGTCATAAATTTAGCATAGTCATCTAAGTAGAGCTAGATTTATACACTTTTACATTCTTAACTGCTTATATATACACCGCATTTCTTAATGATAGTTGCGGCAATGAAAATAATTCTTATTAAATTCACGGCTTGTTATTGATAATTGTTTTTGTTTAGAATAAAATTCACCTAGTTTTTAAAGTAAAGAGCAACTTTCATGTATATCTGTATTTGCCACGGTGTGACTGATTCAAAAATTGAACAGGCGATTGAGTCTGGTTCTTCAAGTATGCGTGATTTGAGTAAAGAACTTGGTGTTGGTACGCAATGCGGTAAGTGTACAAATTGTACAAAGAAAATACTAAACCAGAAGCTGATTGAAATTGTCGATATAACAGAGCAAGTTGCCTAATTTGGCTTGGCATACTGACGTTTTTGAATTCAGACGCTACCCCCTTAGTTCTTAGATGCCATAGAAAACTTTCCTCCGTAGTATTCAAGTCGAGTTTTATGTAGACTTTCTCTCACATTTATTTTCAGTGTTCTATTATGGCTCAGCTTTATTTCTATTACTCGGCGATGAATGCCGGAAAATCAACAACACTTTTACAGTCTGCCTTTAACTACAGAGAAAGAGGTATGACACCACTCATTCTTACCGCCGCCATAGACAATAGGGCTGGAGTAGGGAAAGTGGCTTCTAGAATTGGCCTCGAAGCAGATGCACATATCTATGACAGAGAAACAGATGTGTTTAGTTTAGTTGAGCGGTTAAACGATGAAAATAAGCTAGATTGCTTGTTGGTAGATGAATGCCAATTCTTGAGCAAAGCCCAGGTTAATGCCTTAACAGATGTTGTTGATAAGTTGAATATACCCGTATTGTGTTATGGATTACGCACTGACTTTAAAGGTGAGTTATTTGAAGGTGCTCAGTACTTATTGGCTTGGGCTGACAAATTAGTTGAGCTTAAAACCATATGCTATTGTGGTAGAAAAGCAAACCGTGTTTTACGAACGGATGAGCATGGCAATGCAATTCATGACGGTAATCAGGTTGAAATCGGCGGCAACGATAGATATGTTTCAGTTTGCCGCACCCATTATAAAGAAGCCTTGTCTCTTTTATAAATATATCTTTATTTAGTATTGTAAATTGCTTGTCGCTCGGAGTGAGTTTGAAAGCTCCAAGCGATAAAACGGCTTGTTTTTTGACCTTGAGTCATTCTTACAACCTTCACTTCAACAGCACCAATTTTCTTAAGAGCAAGCTTTAAACTACTTAGTGAGTCTTTTTTAGATACCAAAGAAGTAAACCATACACATTGCTTGGCATAATGCTTACTCTCCTTGATCATTTTTCTGATGAACAACACCTCACCACCTTTACACCAAAGCTCAGGTGAATGCCCGCCGAAGTTAAGTGTATTTTTAGGTTTTTTACCTAACTTCTGCCATTTTTCTTGTGTGGCTTTATTTGCAGAATGTTCACTGTCATGGAAAGGGGGGTTGCACATCGTCACATGCAATGTTTGATCTTGTTCAAGAACCCCATGGAAATATTTTTCATTGTCTTTTTGCAAAACAAGCTTGGTAGTTAAATTATTCTTATCCCGAATATCCTCTGCATTTTCCAATGCTTTTGGGTTTATATCCGATGCTGTGAATGACCATCTATATATCTTTTCTCCTAGAATAGGATATATCAAGTTCGCACCTGTGCCGACATCAAGTGCTCTAACATTGTTAACTATTTTATTTTGGTTATCGTTTTTTAGTAGATCTGCCAACGCATGAATATAATCGGCTCTCCCAGGAACTGGCGGACATAAAAACTCTTCGGATATGTTCCAGTAATTGAGTTTGTAATGATGTTTAAGTAGCGCTTGATTTAAGCATTTGACAGCATCCGCATTACTAAAGTCTATGCTCTTTTTGCCTGCCGGTGTTCTAATAAGGAATTTTTTCAATGAAGGCGTTACATTGATGAGCTTATCGAAGTCATAGCCTTGTTTGTGCGCGTTTCTTGGGTGCATATCATTACTTTTATTGAATTTAAGTGTGGATTATACCGAGTTCTTAAAATAGCTTAAATAGTGTTGAAATGACAATTGCTATCAAATACAGTAACTGGTAGGATGAGTTAAAAAGACTTAAATCATGATCACGCAAAATTCACACTTTATTCCCTTTGAAAATGAGCAAGTTCTTCATCTGAGACACATTTATGATCCTGAAAATAAAGGGGATGCTGTTTTTTTTCTGCATGGTGCTGTCGAAAATGGCAAGATTTTCTACACAGAGTCAAATAAGGGCTTAGCGCCATTTTTAGCGGCGCAAGGTTATCAATGTTTTGTCGCTGATTTACGTGGTCGTGGACAAAGTCTGCCTAAAATATCTTCTTCCTCTCAATACGGCCAAACAGAAGCCATCCTTGAAGATATTCCCACTATGCTCAATTTTATTAAAGCGCAAACAGGTCACTTTCCGAAGTTTTGGGTTGCGCACTCTTGGGGAGGAGTTTTACTGAATAGTTATTTAGCGCGTTATCCTGAGCATAAAGAGTATGTCTCAGCATGTGGCTACTTTGGAACAAAAAGAAGTTTATTTAACAACCACCCAAGCAAGCTCTTACAAGCCAATTTAATTTGGTACACATTGGCGCCGCTATTGAGTAAACGCAAAGGTTATTTAGATGCGCGCAAATTGAAATGGGGCAGTGATAACGAGACTGTTAAGTCACATTATCAAAGCATGCAGTGGGCGAAAAAGAAGCCTTGGATAGACAGTGATGATGGTTTTGATTACGCAAGTGCAATAGAAAATATAGCGTTACCACCTATTTTACATGTCGCAGGTACAAAGGATAAAGCGCTTGCACAGCCAATTGATATTCAGGCTTTTATTGAAGAGTCAGGGAAAGGCATACAAGACTTGAGAATATATGGAAAAAAATATGGTCATAAAATTGATTATGACCATATTAATATGCTAACAAGTCCGCATGCTCACAGCGATCAGTTTAAGGAGTTGTTAGATTGGTTTGCTCAGCATCGAGTATAGTCAGCATTTGTTTTTCATAAACCTGCCAGTTTGATCTTGGGCCTTGATTTAAAGGACTTCTAACTTGAGCTTTGCTAAGTGTCGATACTGGACGCTTCGATTTATAAAACTCCAAGCATTCAGGCTCAAACTTTTGATACAAGAAATTAAGTAATTTATTCAGCTCTTTTGGGGTCTCATCTAATAAATCTTCATAACTGAGGGTGTAAATGTTTCTAGGAAGGCAATGTTTAAAATGTGCCATCATTTCTTCTTGAAAATCAGCATACTGCTTATATTCGGTTAATGAGCAAAAGTAGGGTTCGTTTTCAGCGAAATGATTACTATAAACAGACCAAGCATTGGCATTAAACGAACGGGTCAAATGGATGATCCGAGCATCAGGAAATATCTTTTGAATGAGTCCTATATTTTGAAAGTTGGCTGGTAATTTATTAATGACAACTTCTTCACCAACCCGATGCTTTTTAATTTCATCTACATACAAGCTGCGACAATGGTCAAGCATAGATGTGGTCAATGTATGAAGACATTGAGGAAAAGGTGCTTCATTACGCATCTGTAAGTAAGGTACAATTTTGTCGCTTATGACTGTGCTTTCTCCCATGCTGCCAATGTTACTATGCTGAACAAGCATTTGTTCTAGCAATGTAGAACCTGTTCTTGGCAGTCCAACTATAAAAGTAGGCGTGAATGTGGCCTTCACTTTATCATTGGGTTGGCTAAAGAATTCTTCTGAACATTGTTCTTTTAGTTCATCAAAGAAAGGCCTCATATCGGCAGTTTTAAACTCACATAGACTTAGCTGCAGTTCGTTAGCAAGTCCAAAATAATCAAATGCTTGAGTGTGATCTTGTAATCTGTGATTACATCTTGCTAAGGAATAATAAACAACGATTTTTAAGCGCTTGTTATCGTATTCAGTTAACAATGAGTGGAGTTTCTCAATATGCGCTTCTAATTTACTCGTGGCTGAAATCTGAGAAAGTTCATGTAACATGAAAGCGGTAACCGCACTGGGCGGGCACGCTAAGCCAGCTTCAAAGGTACGCTCTGCATTTTCAATAAAACCGTGGTCTAAATAGAATAATCCTAATTGATAATGTGCTTGTGCATTGTGTCTTGCAACGCTTAAGGTGTACTCGAGTACAGTTTTAGCATCAACAGAAGATCCTACAGCCATAAATGCATCAGCGAGTGCAAAAAGGGGCTCGAGCATTTTAGGTAAGTGCTCACAGGCACGTTTTAAATAATAAATGGCGCTGTCGTAATCTTCTAAGCGCATACAAATTCGGCCAAGACCAAATAATGCGGGACCAATTTTATTATTTTCCTTTAATACTGCTTTAAACATAAACTCAGCTTCTCTGAGTTTCCCTTGTTCTAATAATTCGTTGGCTCTTTTAAGTAATAGCATTGTTGTTTTGAGTTATTGCTTTGCACTAATCATAAAAATAAAAAGGCGAAATAGCTATTGCCATTTCGCCTTTTGCTGCTGGGTTACAGTAATCTAGAATTTATAAGTAGCTTTTACGTAATAAAAACCGCCGTTGTAGTCAAATGGACCACTCTCGTAGTATTTACCGCTAACAATTGAATATGCACCATCTTTTTGCAGCTCTTGAGCCTCAGTGTCTAATATGTTGTTTGCTCCAACTGACATAGTCCACTGTTCGTTAAAGTAATATGTTACTTCAGCATCTAATGTGAAAGATGAACCAACTGTTTCAGACCAACCGTAAGAGCTATCTACATCTGGCTCATCCGCGTGTGTAGCAAACCACTCACCAAAGTAGTTAGCTCGTAAGAACATGCTTACATCTTCCCAATTTTGTGCGAAGGTTAATGTTGCACGGTGCTCAGGGATGCCTTCTTCCAAGCGGCGTACTTTGAACGCTGAAGTGAACTGACCTGGGTCATCAACTTTTGTTGTGTTGTAGTTATAAGCCAAGCTAATTTTGCTGTAGCCATCAAACATATCCATGCCATAATTCATGACAACGTCAACACCTTGGGTTGTGGTATCGAAGTCATTAGCAAAAAATGTAACAGAGCCACCAAGAAGCAATTCTGGACTAGGGTATTTACCTTGAAGGTTATCAACGTTAGCTTGTGTGATAAATACTTTATCTGTTTGTGCAATACGGTCAGTAACTTCAATATTGTATGCATCGATAGTCATGAAGAACTCACCGGTTTTGTATACAAGACCGACAGCATAGCTAGTTGATTCTTCTGGATCTAACTCTTTACCACCAAGTTCAGCCGAGACAGGGTGAGTTGGTGGATATGTAGCTGATTGAATCAATTCACCATTTACCAAAGATGTCTGAGTATTTACAACATTAGCTTGACCTACTGTAGGTGCTCTAAAACCAGTACTATGAGAACCACGGATGGATAGATCATCAGTAAGTTGATATTGTGCAGTTACTTTATAGTTTGTTGTACTTCCGAATGAAGAGAAATCTTCATAGCGTAATGCAGCTCCAAGCAACAAGTCTTCAGTAAAGTAAGTTTCTGCATCAGCATAAGCTGAGAAACTTTGACGCTTATTGATCCCTTGTGATTCTGGTGAGAAACCAGCAAAACCATGAGAACCAACACTGAAGCCTTGTGATGCCAATGGACCCTGCTCCCAAGAGGCTTGCTCACCAGAAATTATTTCGAATGACTCTTGTCTCCATTCAATACCCGTTGCAAAGTTTAGGTCGTCGTCTAAACCAACATCAAAGCCTTTGGTTAAATCAATGTTGAAAGATTTTTCAAGTTGAATATAAGAGCCTGCTTCAAATGCATTGTTTGGCTGGTCAGCATTCAATGAACCCATAGAAGGGTTAACAGTATTAACAAGTGTATAAGTTGATTTGTTTCGGCCATATGAGCCGCTGATATCAATAAAAGCACCTTCTAAGAAACCTTCAGTAATATCTCCACGAGTACCCATTGTTAATGACGTGTCGTTGATTTCACCAGTAAATTGTGGAGTGTAACCTCCAGGGAACAATTCATTGAATGCCCAACAGTTTTTACCCACTGCAGTGTTTGGATCTGCAATTAGCTTATATGTCTCGTTGTCTAAAATATTAGTTGTGTTTGGTAGTTTAGGAATACTAGGGCATTCAATACCATTATTGAGTCCATCCATATCACCAACTAAGTGTATGTCATTTCCATCGGCATCAGTACCAGTAAATACTCCACCTCTGTTTTGAGGGTTACGGTAATAATAACCACCAGTAGCTATTCGATCAGAATAGTTACCAAACATATAAAACTCTTTATCGTTACCTAGATCTAGGCCAACATTACCGAATAAAGTAATATCGTCCTCAATTTCAGGGTTACCCCAAACTTGAGCAGGGTCATTAACATGAGTATTACCTGCTGCAATCAAAGCTGCGGCGTCTGGGCGTTGAACTGATCGACTTGTAGGATCTGCAGATTTGTATTGGAAAGATAAGTTAGCAAAGCCGTCATCAGTAAAAGGAAGACCAAGGTTACCATCAACAACAAACTGAGTACCATCACCTTCAAAATACTCGCCATGACGAACAGAGATTGAGCCACCTTCGGAACTGTCTTTTAATACAAAGTTCATTACACCTGCAATGGCATCAGAACCATATTGAGCTGCTGCACCGTCACGTAAAACTTCAACCTGCTTTAGTGCAACAGAAGGAATAACTGATATATCTGGACCTTGAGCACCATCGTTAACGCCACCACCTTGGAACGCGATAACAGAAGCTCTGTGCCTTCTTTTACCGTTTAATAGAATAAGTGTAGAGTCTGATGATAGACCACGTAAGTTTACAGGTCTGATAAATGAAGCCGCATCAGAGATAGGCTGCTGTCTAACGTTAAATGATGGAATAGATGCCTGTAGCATGTCTAACATATCAGTTGATGCGTTTTTATCTAGCTCATCACCTCCAATAATATCAATTGGCACTGGTGAATCATCAACAGATCTTGGCGCAGAACGTGAACCTACAACTGCGATTTTTTCAATATTCTTTTCAGCACCATCGCCACTTTCATCGGCATAGGCTGTCGCGCTTAACAAGCCTACCGAAGCGGTAGATGCAAGTGCGTAAGTGATTGCACGGCTTACGTTTGATAATTTTAACTTCATCCTGTTTCCCCAGATTAATGTTGTCATTAAGGTTTCTTATAAATTTTTAACAAGCACGATAAGCTTTTTTGCAATAAGCAAATTTAACCTGTTAATTATTGATACATTTAGTTAACACATAATGCAAATAAAATTTGCATTAAAGTTAAAAGTAGACATGGCAATGGGAAAGCGCAAATTGAAAACGTAACTTTTTGTTAAGTATGAAATAATTTTCTAAAATAGGGAAGGAGAGGAATGCATGTACATTCCTACTAAAGTTTATGCTTTGGTCTAATTTATGTCTTGTTAAGTTTTTCGTTAACCTCTAACCATGCTTTTCTTTGTGCTCTGTAGGTATCCCAAACGCATGGGCAGCAACTGCCCCCGCCGCAGCATTCATCAGGCTTGGGTTTCTGTGGTTCTGTTGTTGGCTGTTGTGTTTCTGAGTTTTTTAACATAAGTAGTGAGAGAATGTTTAAATACTTGGTAAGAGTTTATCAAGTTTTGCTAAACTATCAGAGTGATTAATATATTATGGTGAATGATGCGCCTAATTAAAGTTGTACACAAAGCTCCCATTAGGGTCGCCAGGATCAGCAAGAGACGGCAGCAGGTTAGGCTCAGACGCTCCATGCTAGCTTTGAAAATCGCACTTGCACAAGAAAAGCAAGAAACCAAAGAAATGCTCGATATTTACAAGCGTTACAGCTTTGGTGATGCGCAAAAATCTGAATTGAAAGTCGCCAATGAACAACTTGTTGATATTTTAAAAGGCTTAGGTTTAGGCGTGTTTGCTGTACTTCCTTTTGCACCTATTACAATCCCTCTAATTGTAAAGTTAGGCCAATGGGTTGGTGTTGATGTGTTACCAAGCTCATTTTCATTATCTAACAAGTCTTCTAAATCACGTAAATAAGTGATCTCTTTACGCTAAATTGTTATTCTCTAAATAGACGCAAAAACACAGAGAATAATATGCAACTTCCAATCATTCATGCCGATACAGGTACACCGATTAAATTTATTGAAAAGTCAAATTTTGATACTTGGCTTTCATCGCAAGAAAGCTTTGTAAAAAGTTATGTTGATGCAACGCGCTCTGCTAATAGCAACATAATTGTGGTGCCTAAACAAAACGCAACTGGACTTGAATTCGTTGTTGTTACTGTTACGGATGTAACTGATATGTGGAATGCCGGTGATTTAGCAAAACAATTACCTAAGGGTCAGTACAAGCTTGATGTTAACGATGACTCCTTGTTAGGTTATGTGCTTAGTTTTGTATTAGGTGCTTATCAATTTGCCGTCTATAAGTCTTTACCTGCTATTGAATCTAAAATCGCGATTGCAGATGAAGAAATCTTTAATAAAGTAAACCAGCAAGCTGAGGCCATTTATTTGGTTCGTGACTTGGTTAACATGCCAGCAGCTGACATGATGCCTCAGCACCTAGCTGAAACCATGGAAGAATTAGCAGCTCGCTTTGATGGTCAGTTTAGCCAAATTATTGGTGACGAATTATTAGAGCAAAATTACCCAACAATTCACATGGTGGGTCGTGCAAGTGACAACAAACCAAGATTACTCGATTTAGTATGGGGTGACGAGGATTCACCTAAACTAACACTTGTTGGTAAAGGTGTCTGTTTTGACTCTGGTGGTTTAGATTTAAAACCTGCCGCAGGTATGCGTAATATGAAGAAGGATATGGGCGGGGCTGCTCATGTTATCGGTCTTGCGCAAATGATCATGGCTGCAAATCTACCTGTTAGACTTCGTGTGCTTGTTCCTGCTGTTGAAAATGCAGTGTCTCGAAATGCTTTTAGACCTGGCGATGTTATTAAAACAAGAAAAGGCATCACGGTTGAGATTGATAACACCGATGCTGAAGGTCGCCTAGTATTATGTGATGCATTAGCTGAAGCACAAACTGAAAACCCTGATTTACTTATCGACTTTGCAACTTTAACAGGCGCTTGTCGCATTGCATTAGGTACAGAACTTCCAGGTTTTTATTCGACTGACCAAGCAATTGCAAGTGACATCATGGCTAAAGGTTTACAAAACCAAGATCCAGTTTGGCAGCTTCCTCTTTTCGACCAATATAAAGCTTTGTTTAAGAGTGATGTTGCAGACATTGCCAACTGTGGTTCAACGCCATTTGGTGGGTCAATTACTGCAGCGTTATATCTTAAAGAGTTTGTTGAGCCAGCAACTACGCCTTGGCTGCATTTCGACGTGATGGCTTATAACATCAGATCATTACCGGGTCGCCCAGTAGGTGGTGAAGGCTTAGGTTTACGTGCTACCTTCGAGTATTTAGCTGGTCGTTATAACTAGCCCTCGATAAATTAATAAAAAATGCGAACCGATGGGTTCGCATTTTTTTATTAGGAAGTATTATACCAATCAGCAATAACACTTAATCATTTTGAGGGATTAAGCCTGATGATAGCTGCGTTAAAGGTTTCTGATTTAGAACAACTAAATAACGAACTCTTTGCCTTGCTACCAACAAGGTTTTCTTGCCTCAAAATAGACCACTTAGTTAAGCGGATTGGTATTACTTAGCTGGAATGTTTTCTAAGATTGCTTTCATTTGTTGCCAATATAAACCTACAGATTCAATGTTTACCTTTTCATCTGGTGAGTGAGGGAACTTGATAGTTGGGCCAAATGAAATCATGTCCATTTCAGGGTATGGTTCTTTGAATAGGCCACACTCTAGGCCAGCATGAATAACCATGATATGTGGTTTATGGCCATAAATATCTTCATACACGTCACGGAAAGTATGTAGTATTTGTGACTCAGGATCAGGTTTCCATCCCGGGTATGCACCACTGAATTCAATCGTTGCGCCAGCGAGGCTTGCTAGAGAAGCAAGTGTACCTTCTACGTCAGTACGACCAGAATCAATTAAAGAGCGGATCAAACAAAGCACTTCGATGCTGTCTTCATTTGTTTCAATGACACCCATATTTAGTGATGTTTCAACTACACCTTGAATGTCATCACTCATGCGTACTACACCATTTGGACAGGCATTGAACAGTGACAAAACGGTATTTTGACTGCTTGCGCTTAATGGCATGGTATCACTTTCCATTTTTTGCGCTTTAAAAGATAAGTTTGCTTCAATGGCGCTTAATTCGGTTTTTGTTAGTGTTTCATACTCAGAGATTAAGTTACGAAATGCGTCTAATTGTGCATCTTCAACTAACACTTCAGCATACGCTTCACGAGGAATAGCATTTCTCAGTGAGCCACCATTAAAGCTAACTAACTGAACGTTTGAGTTGGCTGTGTGATTTTTTAAAAAACGTGCAAGGAGTTTATTTGCATTAGCGCGGCCAGTATGAATATCTACGCCAGAGTGACCACCTCTTAAGCCATTTAGCACAAGTTTTAAGCGTGTTGAATCTTGACTGATAGCTTGACGCTCTAATTGCAAAGTAAGGCTTGCATCGACGCCACCGGCACAGCCCATGTAAATCTCACCTTCTTGCTCAGAATCTGTATTTAGAAGAATGTCACCTTCCAACCAGCCGGCTTCTAAACCGAATGCGCCAGTCATACCCGCTTCTTCATCAATGGTTAGAAGTACTTCTAACGGACCATGTTTAATGTCATCAGCAGCCAATACAGCGAGACATGACGCCATACCTATGCCGTTGTCAGCACCTAAGGTAGTGTCTGTTGCAGTAACCCATTCACCGTCGATGTAAGGCTTAATCGAGTCTGTCACAAAGTCGTGATCTGTGCCGTCATTCTTTTGTGGCACCATATCAATATGTGCTTGAAGAACTACTGGCTTTTTATGTTCCATACCTGGGAAGGCTGGTTTTTTAATGAAAACGTTGCCAGTCTCGTCTCTTTTAACTTCAAGAGATTGACTCTTTGCCCAGTCAATAATGAATTGTGCAAGTGCTTCTTCATGCTTAGATGGATGAGGAAAAGAACAAATTTGATCAAAGAATTGCCAAATTGCTTGGGGTTCTAATTGGCTAATTTCAGAATGTGGAGTGAACAATGTTTTCAATGTGTTGCCCTTATTTGAATGTAACCGTTTAATATTATCATTCAATTAAGGGCAGTGGATAGCTTACTGACAGTAGTTAATGGCGTCAGCCATTATCTCTAACCCAGTTTGTTTACACTCTGGCAGCTCAGCTTTACTTTCAATGATTGGTGTAACACGTTCGCCCCATTTGATGTAACTTGCTGCCCAAGTTAATCCTGCACCAAATGCTGCACTCATTATATGACTATGTGGTTTGATTTTGCCTTGCTCTAATGCTTCACACAGTGCAATTGGGATCGTTGCAGCAGAGGTGTTGCCATAATGCTGGATATTGACCATAACTTTGTCATCATTAAGTTGTAATTGTTTGGCAATGGCTTGAATAATTCTTAGATTTGCTTGGTGAGGGATAAGCATATCGATGTCTTCGAGTGCCAAATTAGCTTGTGACAGCACATCATCACATGCTTCGCTCATACCTTTTACTGCGCGCTTAAAGATATCTTTACCTTGAAACAGAATATCAGAAGGCTGTGCTGAATCGTGTTTATCTATGTCAGTGCCGAAGTTTCGGATATGAAGAATTTCTCTGTCTTCTGAATCACAACCAGTTTTTGTTGCTAACAGGCCAAATTCTTCACTTGATGCTTCAAGCACAACAGCACCTGCACCATCACCGAATAAAACCGCACTGTCACGCTTTGCCCAGTTTACATGCCAAAGCATTCGTTCAGCAGCAATAACTACTGCACGCTTTACCATACCGGCACGAATTTGTGCGGTTGCATTTTGTAATGCATATAAGAAACCAGAACACGCTGCATTCACATCACATGCAGCTGCACCTGTTGCCCCAATTTGTTGCTGAACATACGAGGCTGTATTTGCAACAAGTGTAGAAGGGGTGCAAGTAGCAAGTAAAACAAGGTCAATGTCCTCTCCTGCAATACCTGCACAATCCAATGCACGTTTAGCTGCAATAGTCGCCAATTCTCCAGTACCAACATGACTGACTCTTCTCGATTTTATGCCTGTGCGAGTTGAAATCCACTCATCGGTGGTGTCGACTACCGAGCTTATATCTTCGTTTGAAAGTGTTGCTGGTGGTGTACATTTACCCCAGCCAATAATTTTGGCGTATTGCATAGTTTCTTATCTCATCTGACCAGACGGGAGTTTATAACAAACTTCTTTTTGTAATTCTAGTCAAGGATACTTTATGTAGCGTGAAGAAGTAGTCTAAGCTTAGATTAAAGTCTTTGAATTTGAGGTGATTATGGCAAATAAAATGACGACTTCGCTATTAAGCCACCTTATTGAATTAGAGAGGCGGTTACTGGATCCAGTTGTTAGAGCATCGAAAAACCAATTAAGCCATTTACTTCATGACGACTTTTATGAGATTTCAGCAAATGGTTTAATGTTTAATAAGCAACATGTGATTGGTCGGTTACCGCTCGAGAAAATTCCACAGATCTATAACCAAGACTTTAAGGGGCAAGTATTGTCCGACACGCTTGCTCAACTGACCTATCATGCAGCCTATAGAATGAATGTGCATAATGCCTTGAACTTTTCAATTCGAATGTCAATTTGGGCTAAAACAGAAAAAGGGTGGCAGTTATTCTTCCATCAGGGCACACCTTGCCCTGAGTTCACCTTGAGCTATGAAGAGTAGCTGCATTTTTTGTTTTATATCAACGAAACTGAGGTTTAGTTTTACCCATTAAGCATAGTTCGTTAAAGTATCGCTCAAATTTTTTATGAGCATGTTAAATGATCAGCTTTTCGCCGCAATCAGCCATTGGTCGCTTATTATTACTTAGAACTATCGCCATTTTGATGCAATTGCTTTTGGTACTAGCTTCGGCATTTTGGTTTGATAAGTCTATTGAACTATTACCAGTATTGACTGTTATTGCTATTGAATCTTGCTTCCAATTGGTCAGTGTGTTCGCTTATAGAAAAACCAGTGAAGCAGCACCTTCGGGTATGATGCTGCAGTTGCTAGCCGATATCATGTTTATGACGGTTCTACTGAGCTTGTCAGGTGGTGCGAGTAATGCGTTTGTGTCAATGCTGATTATTCCAATCGTCATTGCTGCTGTGACCTTGCCTAGCCAGTTTGTGATAATTATCTCGTTCTGTTCATTAGTCGCATATGGTTATTTATTTGTGACTATGGGAGGCCATCACATGCATCATATGGACATGGAATTACATTTTAAAGGCATGTGGGCAAATTTTGTACTAAGCGTATTTATTGTTGTCATGGTTGTCATGGCAATGGCTAAGCAATTAAGGGTTAAAGAACAGTCTTTAGCTAAGGTAAGAGAGAAACAACTTAAAAATGAGCAGCTTATTGCGTTGGGGAGTGCCGCTGCTCAGGCAACGCATCAACTCGCAACGCCACTTGGTAACATCAATTTATTGTTTGAAGAGTTGAAAGAAGACTATCCAGAACACCCCGCATTAGTAGATATGGGTAAAGCGATTAATACTTGTAAAGAGCAACTTGATTTATTTAGAGCACAAACAGAAAAATTCAAATCTTCAGATAGTTTTGGTGTACAAAGCACACTGGCGATTTTAGAAGAACTTGAAACCTTGATGGCTTTACAATTCCCAGAGCAGAGCTTAGTTATGGACGAAGTAGTTGATACTTTCGTCAGTGATGACCCCATGCTGATCCCTGCGTTATTGAATGTAATTGCAAATGGCGCGCAAGCCAATACTAAAACCAATGCAAAAGAAATCATTATAAAAAGTTCAATTGAAAGAGGTGCTTGGGTGCTATCGATAACGGATCATGGCCCGGGGATCGATCCTAAAAAGATGGAACGTTTGGGTCATACTTTAGTAAAAAGTGAATCAGGTCTTGGCATGGCGTTGGTTTTATCGCATGCATCAATAGAGCGATTAAAAGGGACTATTCGATTAGAAAACCAGTGTAAATATGGTGCTAAAACAACAATCACTTTGCCGATTAAAGAAAATGAGTTATGAAGTTACTTATCATTGAAGACGATGAAGCATTTGCAAGAACGCTTGCAAGACGGCTGCAAAAGCATGGATTTGATTGTCATGTTGAAAACAACGAATCGAATGTCATGCCTGCGCTTGAGAAAATTGCTCCTGATTTTGTACTACTAGATATGAAACTGCAGACTAAATCTGGATTACATTTTATTGAGCCGATTAAGGCATACAAACCAAGTATTAAACTTGTGTTGTTAACTGGGTTTGCAAGTATCGCAACGGCAGTTGAAGCAGTTAAATTGGGCGCTGACGATTATTTAACTAAGCCAGCAGATACTTTATTGATAGCTCAAACGTTACTAGGGACAGAAGGGTCCCAAAAAGCAGAGTTGCAACCAGAAACGAGAATGTCAGCAGAACGATTAGAATGGGAACATATTCAGCAAGTGCTAAAAGCGAACAACGGTAATGTGTCTGAAACTGCAAGACAGCTAAACATGCATCGAAGAACACTGCAACGTAAACTACAGAAAAAACCTGTACAAAAATAGTCAATAATTGCGAGTTTGAAGTTTATTAACTAGATTTGAATTTACGAATGGTTTGATGCTTCATTATTATGCAGTTGGCAGAACTTAATTATTGGGCAATTTTACTTGCCGCGTTATCTTCTTTTATGCTTGGTGGTTTATGGTACTCCCCGATGTTATTTGGTAAAACTTGGTTAGAGGGTTGTGGCTTAACTGAACTTGACTTACAAAACAGCGATCCGAAATTGATTTATGGTTTAGCATTTATATTGTCATTGTTGGCTGCGTTTGTTTTGGCATTTATATTAGGACCTGATCCTAATATCACCCAATCAATTATCATTGGCGCGGCAGTAGGTATTGGTCTAGCGTCAAGTTCATTGGGGATTTCTTATATTTTTGAACAAAGACCCCTTAGTTTGTTTTTAGTTAATGGGGGGTACCATACCTTCCAGTTTATACTTATGGCAGTGATATTGAGTGTCACAGGCTAGTAATACCAACTTTGAATTGTTGTAATACTTATCATCGAGGCGGACATTTGCCCTGTTTTCGTTTTGCTCTCTCATATAACTTAAATACGTTTTGCTGTTTCAATGAGTGAAAGTAACCCTTCCCATGGAATGGGCCAGTATTTCCGGGTTAACTAATCTTATATTGCTTCAAACTCTGCTAAAGCGGGCAGATAGCAATTGATAGTGGATACAAAACGTGATCGATATTCTTTTTGATGTCATTGGTATGACAGGAACTGCGCTTGTGGTTGGTGCTTTCTTTATGCTTCAACTAGGCAAAGCTGAACCTACCGGTATTGTTTATAACTTAATGAACTTAAGTGGCGCAATACTCTTGCTAATCAGTCTTTGCTACAACTTTAACCTTGCTAGTTTTGTTATTGAATTATTTTGGATAGCTGCGTCTTTAATTGGTTTATACAAATATTTCAAAGGAAAACGTACCCAACTCGCATAATGTTCTCAAAATAGAAATATAAAACTTGCACAGTCTGTTAACATTAGTATTATTAAAAGTATGTAAATAGGCTGTGCATGGAATTGCATTTAGCTGCTCTGTCGCTGAAATAATGAGCCAAGCTATGAGAATAACAATACCTACGATTTCTTTACTTTCAATTTTGTATTCAGGTCATGCGTTATCAAATATTGAAAGTGATGAAGATCTATTTGACTTATCATTTGAGCAACTTTTAGACGTCAATATTTCTCTTGCCACTAAAACAGATGAAACTCGCTCGTCTGTTCCTTCGAGTATTACCGTATTTAATCAACAACATATTGCACTGTTAGGCGTCTCAAATGCCTATGATTTAATGAATTTTGTGCCTGGTTTTCAGTCTACTCGAGGTGATTGGGTGGGCGCTGTGCCAAAAGAGCACACTCGAGGAATTTATCTAGACAGTGGCAATGTACTGGTCATGATTAATGGTCAAAGACTTAATGAACCTTCTTTTGGCAAGGCATCAGTTTATATGCCTTTTATTCCTGTTGAACTGATTGAACGGGTTGAATTTATTCGAGGCCCAGGCTCTGCGCTATACGGCAGTAATGCATTCTTGGGCGTTATGAATGTTGTTACCACTTCTGAACGTACTCAACTCAGTGCCTCAATCGGAGAGCATGGTGAGCTACAAGCTGGCTTTTCATTCAATAAAGAATTACACGATGGATTAAAGATTTACAGTAATTTATCGCTTAATAAACGCGATGGCGAGGCTTACTCTTTTGGCACTAAAGACCCCTTAGAATCCTACTTTTTTGAGCTAGGTGCTCAATGGCATAATCTAGACTTTAATGTCAGGAAAAACGCGACACAACTAGATGAGTTCATCAATCTTGCCGGTGCGTCAAAAGGCAACCATCATCACAGTGAAAACACGGCTTTACAGGCGACTTATACCTGGTTAGACGATGATTTATGGCATTTATCTACCTCAATAGACTTCATACGTCATGAAATTGAAAGTAAGGGCTTGATTGCTTCTGCACAAAACACAAACTTAGTTGGTGATTTTTTTGTTGGTCCTGCATGGTCAACCAAAGATCTTGCTGTGAAAGTTGATGGTAGCTATCAATTTAGTGACTCTTTGCAAGTCAACTTTGGTGCTGAATATTCGGAAGAAGAGCAATTTAAAGCTGGCGTGATCAGTAGTTATTATGACTATCAGTCGGGTAATACCTTAGTCGAAAACCAATATTATTTAGGCGAGACGCGAACGATTGAATCTCATCCTCCGTTTAAAAATTTATTGGCCTCGTTTGATTCTTATGCTCTGTATACTCAGGCAAAGTATGTAGCGTCAGAACAATTAACAATGTTTGTTGGCGCACGTTTTGATGAAGTGAAAAGTATTGATAGCAAGCTATCACCTAGGCTTGCTCTCATTTATGACCTAAATGAAAAACATACTTTAAAGCTGCAATATGGCGAATCATTTAGAACACCCGTAAGCAATGAGCTTTATTCAAATGACGATGTTACTGTCGGTAACCCTGATTTAAAATCAGAGTATGTTAAAACGACGGAACTGGTCTGGCACACTGAACAACAAAATTGGCAGATGGATGTGGTGTTTTTCAATAATGAGTTGAAAGACTTCATAAACTTAGTGGCGACAGATCAAGCTCAAACACGTTTTACTTTTGACAATGTATTTGAAGCAAGTATGCAAGGGGTTGAAGTTAATAGTAATTTTAACTTAACAGAAAGTACTTGGTTTGAAGCTGGTTTTACGCAATTGTTTGATGAACCCATTAACCCGAGCTTTAAGCGATTTGCTGCGGCAGCCATTACGCACCAATTCGACGTGTTACAGTTGAGTGTGAATACAATTTGGCGTGATGAGGTATTTGTTGCATCTGAAAATCAAACAGCCTCAGCAAGTTTTAAACAATCAGATTACTTCTTGTTAGGGCTTACTGCCAGTTGGAATATTGATAGTGATAGCTCGATAATTCTCAAGGCACAAAATCTTCTCGATAAGCAATATAAAGTGTTTGATCCAAGAATGACCGACGGTATTGTGCCGACTCAATCAAGAAAGTTATTACTTCAGTACCGTCAAACGTTTTAACTTTTGCTTTCTTAATAAAAGCGCCGATGTCGGCGCTTTTTAGTTTTTAGCCTAATAATACCAATCCGCAATAAAACTTAATCATTTTGAGGGATTAAACTTGATGATAGCTGCATGAAAGATTTTTTATTTAGAACAACTAAATAACGAACTATTTGCCTTGCCTGCATGGATGTAGGTACCTCAGCGATAGCAGGACGCGTGAGCGGTGTTACCAACAAGTTTTTCTTGCTTCAAAATAGACCACTTAGTTAAGCTGATTGGTATAAAAAGTTTTTAAATTCTCTCTAACATCCTTCAGTTGTACTCCTTATTAAATAATCGCATTCAAACAGAACTGATCATATTTGATCTAGCTCAAAAATAAATGCTACAAACAATGCAAATAAAAATAATTCTTGAATGCATTCTCTGTGTTCGTTAATATTTGCTGAATAATAAACTATAAACTGACAATTAAAGGGATAAGAGTGAAAAACTTTAAGAAATTTGCGCTTACGCTAGTTTGTACAGCAGTATTATCTGCATGTAATGGCGATGATGGTAAAGACGGCGTTGCAGGTGCGGTTGGTCCTCAAGGGGAGCAAGGTGTTGCAGGTCAAAATGGTGTTGCAAATTATGTAACAGCGGAAGATGTTGTTAAAACTAACGCACAGCATGCCTATGCTGTTTTTGCAGACTCTCTGATTGCAGCAAAAACAATGCAAAAAGCGATTGATGAATTTGTTGCGGATCCGACAGAAGCAAACTTCACTGCTGCAAAACAAGCTTGGCTTTTTGCACGTGAACCATATGGTCAAACTGAAGTTTACCGTTTCCGTGAAGGCCCAATCGACGCACTTACAGAAGTTGATGGTCAATCAGCATTAGTTGATGGCGAAGGCCCAGAAGGCGCAATTAATGCTTGGCCTTTAGCTGAAGCGTTGATCGACTACACGATTGATATGGATGGCCATCAAGCTCGTGGCACTGCTCCAGTTTATCAAGCGGGTGGTAACATCATTTCAGATCAAGAAAACTTCCCAGAAATTACAAAGCAGCTATTACAAGATAAATTTGAATTAGATGGTGAAGAAGCCAATGTAACGTCAGGTTATCACGCAATCGAATTCTTATTGTGGGGTCAAGATTTAAACCAAGACCTTACTTATACATCAACGCGTGATTACACTGCAGGTCACCGTAAAGCTTCTGATTTTTATACTGCTGACAATATGCCAACAGATTCAAATGGAGCAACTTGTACATCTGGCGAGCAAGGCGCAATTGATTCAATTTGTGCGCGCCGTGGTCAATACTTAAAAGTAGCCGCTGAGTTATTAGTTGATGATCTGCAAGCAGTGACAGAAGCATGGACTCCAGGTACAGGCTTCCATTATTTAGAATATGTAAAACCTGAAAATGCAAAGAAAAATTTAGGTGCAATGCTTGAGAGTATGGGACGTTTGAGTTTCGGTGAGCTTGCAGGTGAACGTATGAGTATTGCTGTTCGCACCGATAGTCAAGAAGACGAACACTCGTGTTTTTCAGATAACACACACCGTGATATCTACCTCAATGCCAAAGGTGTTCAAAACCATTATTTAGGCAAATATACACGTATTAATGGTGAAGAGTTAGTAGGTGCAAGTATCCATGACCTATTAGTAAAAGAGGGTAAACCTGAGCTTGCAAACGAGCTACGAGCTGCTTTTGAAGCGTCAATGGCAAGTGCCTCGGTTATTGATACGAATGCCAAGCTAGGTGTGTCTTTTGACGTTCAAATTCAAAGTGAAGACCGTAAGAAAGAAGTGTATGCGACTATCTCTGCACTTGCGACACAAACAGATTTGATCCAAAAAGCCATCGATGAACTTGGCGTTTCAGCTGAAGACTTAAAACAAGATACAGAAGAAGATATCTAACTTAATATGGCTGGCCTTTTGGCCGGCCTTTTCAGTTTCTGGTTACAGTAGTAAGCAGTTCAGGGGCACTGAATGAACAACAAAAAATCAATGTTAGCTCTAATCATCGCGCTTATTTTTCTTCAAGGCTGTGGTGGTGGAAGTAACACACAAGAGTCAAACTCTCCAACAAATTCAAACAATAACGCCGACAATACTTCCGAGGGCAATCAAGGCAGTAAAGATAATCTGGCTTTTCCTGATGTCACCTTAAATGACGGCCTACCTGATTTACTCAAAGATACACCTGACGAGTATGAGCATTTAGCAGCAGGCGAAGCATCGGTTAATACGTTCAATGAAGACGCATTTAGCCAAGCACTGCCTGCAATCGTTGATACGCCAAGACTTGATGCCGTATTCAAAGCGGGAGACCATGTTTTTCGCTCTAATCATGATGGGCAAGGTCCTATTTTCAACAACACAACTTGCCAAGGGTGTCACATCAAAGATGGTAGAGGCGTGGTGCCTAAATCTGCCAATGAGCCAATGATAAGCATGTTTTTGAGAGTAGGCGATAGTAAAGGCAATGTTGACCCAGTTTATGGCGATCAAATTCAAGTTTTTGGCACCATAGATGGTCAAAATGATGTGTTAGCAAAACACAATGGAGCCATAGAAGAAGGCCTAGCTTATGGCGAGGCATACACTTGGGTCGAATATGAAGAAGTGACCGGACAATTCTCAGATGGAGAAAGTTACTCCTTAAGAAGACCGATTTATAAAGTAAAAGACCTTGCTTATGGTGAGTTTAATCAAGATGTGCAGTTTTCTGCCCGCGTATCTCCTCATGTTTATGGCTCAGGTTTATTAGAGAGTATTCCAGCACAGAGTATTTTAGCTTATGCCGATCCAGATGATATAAACAATGATGGCATATCTGGTAAAGCAGCCTTTACAACTCACCCAATCAGTGATGAAAATTTATTGGCTCGTTTCGGTCAAAAAGCGGTAACAGCATCTGTATTACAACAAATTTCTGGTGCATACCGAGGTGATATGGGCGTAACGAATACGGTTGCAACAGGCGAGCCTTGTACTGAAGCTCAAACTGCGTGCCTTGCTCAAGCTGAAAAAGAACAAAACAAGCACCATGATGGTGTTGATTTAAATAACGTCGATTTAGCACAAGTCGAATTTTATAACCGCACATTAACAGTTCCAAATCGTCGTGGTTTTGATACTGAGAATAACCTTTGGAATGATGATGTTCTAAAAGGCAGAAGCCAGTTTTTTGCTGCTAATTGCCACAGTTGCCATGTGCCAAGACATAAAACGGGTGAGGCGAAAGGGAGCTTGCTTGGTGATGTAGACCTAGTAACGATTACTCCTGAATCAAGAACTAACATTGACTCCTTAGAAGGTTTGGTTATTTATCCTTATACCGATTTACTTCTCCATGACATGGGCGGCAGTTGCAAAGTAACACGAGAGCTATCAACTGGTGAAGTTTGTGACAGCGGTCAAAGTTGCTATTACGTGCAGCGCTGTGAGGGACTTGCTGATGGTCGCCCTGAAGGTGATGCATCTGGCGCAGAATGGAAAACGCCAGCTTTATGGGGATTGGGCTTAGTGCAAACGGTGACGCCAAAAGCAACATTTTTACATGATGGTCGTGCACGCACCTTATCTGAAGCGATACTTTGGCATGGTGGTGAAGCCGAATCAGCAAAGCAAGCTTATTTAAAAATGGATAAACCGGCACGTGATGCGCTATTGGCTTTCTTGAATTCACTATGATGCTAAATCTACAAAAAAGCAGTTTGCTTACTGCTATTCTTATTTGTTGGTCGATATCTGTTAATGTATCAGCATCAAACGAGCAAACGGCTAAGCCTGGCGGGGATGCTACAGGGCGATTGAATTATCGCTCTTTTGTTGAGCCCGCTAAGAATGTACCGCGCATGGAGCAATTGGATTTTTGGGATGGCTTTTCATTTTTTCGAGATCCCTGGGTTGCTTCACCCTCAATTACCAGAGACAGAGATGGGCTCGGGCCGCTGTTTAACGCCCGCTCATGCAAAACTTGCCATGCCGATGGTGGACGAGGCAGGCCGTCAAAACATGGAGAGATAGCAGAGCCTGCGTTGCTGTTTAGGTTTTTACAGGCAAATACAAGCAAAGGAGATAGCAGATATGGCGGGCAACTTCAGCCTCTCGCTATTCGTTTATCTCATGAAAAGCTTACTAAACCTGTTCAAGGTGAGGCACAAGTACGCGTATTTTATGAAGAAATAACAGGGCACTACGCTGACGGTGAAACTTATACGCTAAGAAAGCCTCGTTACGAAATTGAAAATCTCGCCTATGGACCACTTAATAAAGGCACTTATCTATCTGCCCGCTATGCACCAGCTGTATATGGTATGGGCTTATTAGATGCAATTAAGGAGAAAGATTTACTAAACCTTGAAGATATTAACGACGCCAATAAAGATGGTATTAGTGGTAAATATAATCAGGTTATAGATGCGGTAAGTGGTAAAAAGCGCATAGGTCGGTTTGGCTTTAAGGGCTTACATAGCACACTAGAACAACAAGTCGCAGGTGCGTTTGTTAATGATATTGGTATTACTAACCCTATCTTTAAGGGGGAAACCTGTTTAGCTCACCAAGTTGCTTGTAAACAAGCTGCAAGTGTCGACCCTGACAATGTACTAGACATTCCAGAAAAACTGCATGATTTAACTGTGTATATGAGTCAACTAATTGCTCCCCCTCCTGCAAGAGATTTACAAAGTAGTAAGTCAAAGCAAGGCCAAACTCTATTTTACAAATTGCAGTGCCAGCAATGTCATATCCCCAGTTTTACTACAGATAGCTCTTACGAGGTAAAAGCGTTAGCAGGGCAAACTATTTGGCCTTATACCGATTTAGCTTTGCATGATATGGGCGAAGGTCTAGCAGATAAAGGCATTGAAAACCTTGCGTCAGGGAGTGAGTGGCGTACCCCGCCTCTTTGGGGTATAGGTTTACAGCATAGAGTTCAGGGCTTTTCTGCATTTTTACATGATGGTCGTGCTCGCACGATTGAAGAAGCGGTGCTTTGGCATGGCGGTGAAGCTCAGCCGCATCAACGAAAATTCATATCATTAACGAAGCAGCAACGAGCAGCGCTGTTGTACTTCTTAAATCAAATTTAATCCGGATAAACAATGAAAACAATCAACACTTTAATGCCAACAACAATTGCAGTCGTGCTAAGCCTTTTATTATCAGGTTGTGGTGGTGGGGGCTCAAACGAACAAACACCTACGACATCGCCAACAACAGATCAAGGAAGTGGGTCAACAGATAACTCGAATGCTTTGACTGAAACACAAGCGCTTGAAAAAATAACATCAGTATTAGTAGATGATGTGATCTTACCGAGTTATCAACTTATGCTGACCGAAAGCGAAGCCCTGCAAAATACAACAAGTGAAGTGTGTGAAAAATCAGAATTTACAGAAGCAGACTTAACTAGCTTGCAAAACGCTTGGCGCAAAGCCAATAGTGCTTGGCAGGTAGCACGTACCATTAAGTTTGGGCCTATATCAGACACCTATATTTACTCACAAATTCAATATATGCCAATTGAAGCAACTAAATTAGGCAATGATGTTGAGTCGATTTTGATAGAGGGTGAAACATTTACAGATGGCTTTCCAAGTTCAAAACACCAACTACAAGGTCTGCCTGCATTTGAATATGTGGTCTTTAATCAAGATGAAGGCAATGCATTTCTTTCATCTCAAAACCAAGGGCAACGCTGTGCATATTTAAATGTGATTGCAAATAACACTGTAACACTGATGGATGAAGTGGTTACACAGTGGCAAGGTGAGTATGGCGAACAATTCAAGGCTGGAACGGGGAGTTTTAGTGGGCATAAAGGCGCTATCGAAAAGTATTTAACTTTCTGGTTTGAATACCTGGAAATTATCAATGATGAAAAACTAAAAGCAACGCTAGATACATCATCACCTGGTAACCCAGAATTATTAGAAAGTCCGTTCGCACATGTGTCTGTGAATAACATTAAAATTAACATCACCGCTTTAGAGCAGCAGTTTAATGGTGCGACTGAGTTTGGCTTTGACGATTTATTAGTTGAGTTACATGACCGAGAAGACGTTAAAAATGAAATTGCTTTACACTTCAAAGCGGTTCATTCGGCCCTAGAAGCGCTTGAAAACGAAACTCTGGCTGATTTAATCGCAACAGAGGCAGGCAGAGAAAAACTGACTGCTGTTCGTACTTCGATCACAGAGTTGCGTGCGCTTATGGCATCTGATTTTGTACAAGTAACCGACTTAGCGCCTGGTTTTAATACCAACGATGGTGACTAATAGGGTGGCGTTATGAATCGACGTAGTTTTATAAAGGGCGCGATAGCATTAAGTGCATGTTCGACACTAATGCCATGGTTATCGGCGTGTTCTGTATCGGCGAAAACCTTGTTTGCGAGTGCGTTCACAGATAAAGCCAACCGACATTATGTTGGTTGGTTTGATGAGCAAGGTCATCTACATGGACGCGTTGAAATCTCTGAACGCGCCCACGATTTAGCCTATATTAAATCGCAAAATAGAATAATCGCCTTTGCTAGAAGGCCCGGCGTTAAGTTGCACGTTATTGATGTCGCATCTAAGTTGGTGGTTCAAGAAATTAATGCCCAGCCTCAGCATCACTTTTTTGGGCATGGTGTATTAAATGCTGACGAAAGTTTATTGTTCACCACAGAAAACTACTTCGATGAACATATGACAGAGCGAGATGGTTTAATCACCGTTCGTGAGACTAAAGATTTTTCTATTGTTCGGCAGTTTTCAAGTCACGGAGTAGGACCACATCAACTTGCACTGTTAAGTGATAATCAAACTTTGGTGATTGCTAATGGCGGCATTCATACTCATCCAGCTAAATCGAGAGAAAAGCTGAATCTAGACACCATGCAACCGAACTTAAGTTATATCAATACGCTAAATGGTGAACTTATTGCTAAACACCAGTTACGCGACAAGCATTTAAGTATTAGACACTTGTGTGTGGCGAATGATGATACCGTTTACTTTGGTTGTCAGTATCAAGGCGCTGTTTATCAGGTGAATCCGCTTATTTATGGTCATCGAATCGGTGAACAGATCCAGCCGATGCAAGCAACTGATAAAGAATGGATGCGTTTTAAACAGTACATTGCGAGCCTTTCGGTTAATGACCAAAATGAGCTGGCTGTCACTTCTCCTCGCGGGGGCGTGGTAAGTATTTGGGATAGAAGCACGCTAGAATTAAAGTCTTTATTAACGCTGGATGATACTGCTGGCGTTGCGAGTAGCAAAACTACATTTATCGCAACAACAGGGCGCGGTAATTTGGTTGGTGTAGACAAAGCGTTAAATGCGATTAATCAACATCAGATCCGATGGGATAATCACTTGATCAGTTTTATGGCTTAAAATTTTATAAAGCTTAAAAAATTTCATTTTAAGCACAGGTAAAATTTGCTGCGTTTTCAGTTATTAACGACTGAAAGCGCATTTTCTCTTTTAGAGCCCTCTTTTTTTTAGTTGCGTCTTGTCGTTCAAAACCCTCTCATTCATACTCACTCCTTAATTACTAAGTAACCTTAGTTCAGGTTTAAAAAAGCGCCAAACAGCGGATATAACAATAAAGTAATGTACGAATATGATTTCAGATAACAATAAAACACTCTTCCACTATTTTTATTTATTACTCGGACCAGCCATTTTTTTATCAACCTTTTTAATTGATACGCCATCTGGTATGCCTGACGTCGCTTGGAAAACCGCAGGTTTAGCACTGTGGTTGGGTGTGTGGTGGGTGAGTGAGGTTGTGCCTATTCCTGTGACCTCATTAGTGCCCATCATTGCTGTGCCATTGGCGGGTATTAACGATATAAAATCAGTGACGAGTGTGTACTCTCATCCACTTATTTTTCTATTTTTAGGCGGCTTTTTAATTTCTATTGCGATGGAAAAGTGGCATTTACATAAACGAATTGCCCTGATCACCATGCTGAAAAGTGGTAATAATCCAAAATACCAGATCTTAGCCATGATGATGGTCAGTGGCTTTTTATCAATGTGGATCAATAACACAGCAACAACCCTGATGATGTTGCCGATTGCCTTGTCAGTTATCTATGTTTTACGAGAAAACAATAGTAGTTGTGATAATTACGGTAAGGCGCTGCTATTGGCGATTGCTTACAGTGCGAGTATAGGTGGAGTAGGGACCATCATAGGGACTGCGCCAAATGCACTGATGGCCGCTTATCTCTGGGAAAATCATCAAATCAAAATCGGCTTTGCTCAGTGGATGATGTTCGCTGTGCCATTCGTATTTACTATGATTGTTATTTGTTGGTATTGGCTGACTCGATTTGCTTTTAACGTAAAACAAGTTGGTAATAATGCCCAGTTAAACACGCTGTTTCAAAAACAAGTTGATGATCTTGGTAGAATGACACTCGCCGAGAAAAACGTTCTGTTTGTGTTTGTTTTTGCTGCGGTGAGCTGGGTGTTAAGACCTTATTTAGCAAGTTGGACAGGATTAAATATCACAGATACAGGTATTGCTATTATTGCGGCGTTATTGCTTTTTGTTTTGCCTGCAAAGAAAGATAATAAAACCAAGGTGATGGACTGGGACGCAGCGCAAGCTGTACCTTGGGGTATTTTACTACTATTCGGTGGGGGGCTTGCGCTTGCCGCTCAAATTAAAAGCTCTGGCCTGGCGCAATATATTGCGGATATGCTGGCTGGCGCATCTGCAATCCCGCTTATTTTAGGTGTGTTAGTGGTCGCGACATTAATTTGCTTTTTAACTGAGATCACATCTAATACCGCCACAGCCGCAGGCTTCTTGCCTTTACTTGGCCCTGTTGCAGAGCAAATTGCAGGCACACCACTGATCTGGGTGATACCAGCAGCGATTGCTGCGAGTTGCGCATTTATGATGCCAGTAGCAACACCGCCAAATGCCATTGTATTTGGTTCCGGCGAGATAAAGATAAAAGACATGGTAAAAGCCGGCTTTATGATGAATATCATTGCAGTATTGCTTATAACCTTGTTAACTATGACCCTCGGCTCTTGGGTATTTGGTTACTAAAACAGGCAGACTTTTGCAGCAAAAACTTTCGACTAAACTTTGTGTCTATTTTTTGGGGTTAATTATCGGGTTGTGCGCCATCTATCATGTTGGCGTGCAATACGATCTCAAACAGACTCGTCAAAACAGCACTGAAAATCTAGAAAAGCTTCATCAATATTTCACCTCAGAACTTGCGCGTTTTACTTCAATTCCAAATTTAGTGCGACAAAACACGCATATGTTGGATTTACTAGATAACAAAACAAGTCATGATTTAAAGCCGCTCAATGAATACCTTGCAGATATTCAAATTGCCAGTGGCGCGTCAGATGTGTATGTGTTGAATGAGCAAGGATGGGTGACTGCCAGTAGTAACTGGCAAACACCGCATAGTTACATAGGGAGTAACTTTGCATTTCGAAAATACTTTTATGAAGCGCTTGAAAAGGATAGTGCGATAGATTTTGCAGTTGGGCTGCGCTCAGGTGCACGAGGCATTTATATTTCTCAGGTAATAGAGCAAAAAGGTGAGGTGAAAGGCGTTATTGTCGTTAAGGTTAACGCCAGTCATTTTGAAGATGTTCGTGACAGCCTAGATACTGGGCATCAGCATAGTTTTATCTTGATGGATAAATCAGGCATTGTATTGATGTCCGATCAAGAAAAATGGCGATTAATCTCAACTAAGCCGTTAAGCCAAACTGACATTGCCGAATTTGATGCTTCACGGCAATTCTCAGGACGTGACATCAACACGCAGCCTTGGCGTTTTGACGAGCAAACAGAACAGTTACAAATTTCGACAGAGGGGCGTTTAGCCAAACACTTTGTGTATGCTAAAAAGCCCCTTGATTCACTTAATGCGTCATTATATTTATTTTCTGCTATTGATGATGTGACAGCCAATCAATGGAGCCGCTTGGCACTAAGCTCAGTACTATTGCTGGCATTGCTTATAATCTTTGAAATCATTTTAGTTAAGCTGGCAGGCTACAAACAGCTACTCTTTACTCAAAGAAGTTTGGAAGCGCAAATTAATGCCCGCTCTGAGCAGCTACTTGAAACACAACAAGCTTTGCTGCGCGCTACGAAATTGGCAACCATAGGTCAACTCAGTGCCGGAATTAACCATGAGATCAGTCAACCGCTTACGGCGATGAGTGCCTATTTGGCCAGTAGCAAGCGTTTATTGCTCAAAGGTCAGTTTGAAAAAGTCCAAGAAAACTTATTGTTGATTGAAGCGCTAATAAAACGTACCCATACAATCGTTGCGCAACTTAAGCATTTTAGTAAATCTCAAAAACCAAAATTGGCACTGCATAAACTTAAGGACTTATTTGCTAATGCGTTAATTATCATAGGTCCTGAGCTTAAAAAACATGATATAAAGTTGAGCCTTGAATTAGACGACATAGCCGTATGGGTTGACCCAATTTTATGTGAACAAGTGATCGTAAACCTGCTTTCAAATGCGTGTCATGCGATGCAAGACGTTGAAGTAAAAAAACTAACAATCTCTAACTATACCGATGCAGGTCAATTATCAATTAAGATATCTGATACAGGCACAGGTATTGAGTCGCATACCCTTGAGAGTATTTTTGAGCCTTTCTTCACCACTAAATCGGGTAATGGTTTGGGCTTAGGTTTGTCTATTTCTAAACAAATTATACACTCCTTCAAAGGTGAGCTGAGCGCTGAAAATAATTCAGATATAGGCGCGAGCTTTATCCTTACACTGCAAACATCAATCGGTTCAGAGCCACTTTCGAATGAGAAGAGAATTTAAATGAGTCATTCCAGCGTCATTGTTATTGATGATGAAAAGAGCATTCGTGATGCTTTAAAGCAACTACTAGAATTAGAAGGCTATGAGGTATTTTGCTATGGCGATGCCAATGCCGCGCTGAGTAAATTAAGCCGCCGTTTTAATGGTGTGGTGTTAAGTGACATCAATATGCCTAAACTCAACGGCCTTGAATTTATAGAACAAGTTAAGCAATTCGACAGCGAGTTACCGGTTATTTTCTTAACGGGGTTTGCTGATGTGAACATTGCGGTTAAGGCCATGCACCTAGGTGCCTATGACTTATTTGAAAAACCAATTACCGACAAGTTGTTAGATTGTATTGCCAGAGCCTCTGAAAAGCGCGCTTTGGTGCTTGAAAACCGCGAGCTAAAGCAAAGTGTTAAACAACATTCGGGGCCTGGGGTGCGAATTTTAGGTCAGACTCAAGTCATGCAAGACATGCTGCAATTGCTTGATGCAGTGTTAGATACCCCAACTGATGTATTAATTGAGGGAGAAACTGGCACAGGTAAGGAGCTGGTGGCACGTTACCTTCATGAGCACAGTAATCGCAGTAAACATAACTTTGTTGCCATTAACTGTGGTGCCATTCCAGAAGAGCTGATTGAAAGTGAATTGTTTGGTGCAAAAAGTGGTGCTTATACGGGAGCACATAGTTCGCGTATTGGTAAGTTTGAATATGCGCAGGGTGGCACTGTATTTTTAGATGAAATTGAAGCTATGTCGCCTAGCTTACAAGTTAAGTTATTACGGGTGTTAGAAGAGCGTAAAGTCACACCCGTTGGTGAAAATACGCCAATTGATTTAGATGTCAGAGTCATTGCAGCGACAAAAGTAGACCTACAAACTTTAGTTGATACGCAGCAATTCAGGGCCGACCTCTATTACCGTTTGAATTTACTTAAAGTGCCCATACCTGCACTGCGTCAAAGAAAAGCAGATATTCCACTGTTGTATAAGCATTTTTGCTCCATTGCGGCGACCCGTTTTCATAAGACATTTGAACCTATTACACCCGAGCAAGCCTTACTTCTCAGAGAAAAGCCTTGGCCGGGCAATGTACGAGAGCTTAGAAACCACGCTGAAAGAACGGTTTTATTGGGTAAAGCATTGGCTCTTAAAGATTTAGAGCAAGTCTCGCAAACTGATGAGTCACTGAGCTTACAAGAAAAGGTCAGTTACTTTGAGCAATCATTAATTGAAGAAGCCCTCTCTCAATCACAAGGCAGTATCAAAGAAGCCATGGCGTTGTTGCAATTGCCGCGTAAAACCTTATACGACAAAATGGCAAAGTATGGTCTAACCCGTACTATGTTTACCGAAACAGAATGAGTGTGTGGCTTTGGTGACAAGTGCAGTAAAAGTGTGTGTGAAAATCCGCACATTATTTTGAGTTTTATTGTTGAGTAATTTAATAAGTGTCTGAAAATAATTGCCTTTATCTTTTTGGCAACCATCTTGTAACAATAGAGAATAAGCATAACAAAGGTAAAACAAGATGACAGCAAGTAAAACTCTAATCGCACTCGGTGTGATGGCCACATTTTCAAGCACCGCTTTTGCAGCCGATTACAATGTGTATGGCAAAGCTGAAGTTCAAATTGCAGATACGGATAAAGGGCTAATGCGTTATACCAAAGCAGGCACGCAAATTGACGCGCCATTTTCACGTATCGGCATTAAAGGCGATCACAAATTAAGTGATTCTCTTAAAGTGGTGTTTAAATACGAAGTACAAGTAAAAGGCTTTGAAAATGATGACACTAAATCGCCATTTTCATCCCGTAACACCTATGTAGGTCTGGCAGGCAACTGGGGAACCTTGGTGGTTGGCCGTAACGATACGCGCTTTAAATATAGCGAAGGTAAAGTTGACCAATTTAACGAAACCCAAGGTGATATTGCACAAATCTTACCGGGTCAAGACCGACTGGGAGATACCCTCACTTATAGCAGTAAAACTTATAATGACCTGTCATTCTCTTTCACCTATGCACCTAAAGATGATGCTTCAAATGAAGAGACTGGGTTTGCTGCGACCGCAATTTATGGCGACCGAGCTTTAAAAGCAAAACCTTATTATATCTCATTAAGCCACACTGATAGCTTGAATAATTTGGTTGCGACACGTGTAGTTGCGGCGTATAAGTTTGATGCATTCCAACTTGGCGCAATTGTTCAAGACAGTGAAAACCTAGATGGTAGTAAATCTGGCACAGGCTATTTGGTCAGTGCAAGTTATAAAACGGGAAGTTGGGTGCCTAAAATTCAATTAGGTAAAGATAGCAGTAAGTTACGCCATGCCGAAGAAGCCACACAATGGACACTTGGTACAGACTACATTCTCGATAAGCAAACCAATTTATATGCATTAGTGACGCAACTCGACCTTGAGTCAGATGATGACACATCAATCGCTGTTGGCATGAAGTACAAGTTTTAAGGGTTAAAGTATGTCTGATTATTCATCTGCACATCCAATAAAATATGCCATGTTGTTTTTAGGACCACTGGCAATGTTACTTACTTGCCTTGTGTCTCCACCCGAGGGCATGAGTGTCGAAGCTTGGCGAACAGCAGGTTTGGCCTTTTGGCTGGCATCTTGGTGGGTAAGCGAAGTCGTGCCTATTCCTGCGGCATCTTTGTTACCTTTGGTGGTATCACCACTTGCTGGCATCGCGCCAATTAAATCGGTCGCAGCACCTTATGCGCACCCGCTTATTTTCTTATTCTTAGGTGGCTTTTTAATTTCTATTGCAATGGAAAGATGGGGCTTGCATAAACGTATAGCCTTAAAAACCATGCTTTATGCGGGCTCGAAGCCAAGTGTACAAATTCTAGCTATGATGTTAGTGACGGCATTCTTATCTATGTGGATGTCGAACACGGCCACTGCGGTGATGATGTTACCGATTGCATTATCGGTTATTCATCTTGTTAAGGAGCGTGACAGCAGCAATGAGGCGTTTGGTAAAGCGCTGCTGCTTTCGATAGCTTATGGAGCGAGTATTGGTGGTATTGCTACCTTGATAGGTACGCCTCCAAATGCATTGATGGCAGCTTATCTAGCTGACAGTTATCAAATCGAAATTGGTTTTGCGACTTGGATGGCGGTAGGCTTACCTTTATCTGTCACCATGTTATTCATTACTTGGTTTTGGTTAACCAAAGTCAGTTATAAAGTTGATAACTCGGACGCAGAAGTCGATACCAAATCGCTGTTTAAAAAACAGCTAGATAAATTAGGTGAGATGTCACGCGCGGAAAAAGGCGTTTTAGTAGTATTTATTTTCGCTGCCTTAAGTTGGATCTTAAGACCGTTACTGGGTGATTGGACTGGCCTTAAGATCTCAGATACGTCAATTGCGATTGCAGCAGCGCTATTGTTGTTTGTGATCACCGCTGATAAAAAAACCGGTGAGCGTATCTTGGATTGGGATAGTGCGGCAAAAGTACCTTGGGGCATTTTACTACTGTTTGGTGGTGGTTTGACATTGGCTTCACAAATTAAATCATCGGGTTTGGCGACTTACATTGCTAATCTGTTGGTTTCAGCTGACACCATCCCATTGGTAGTAAGTGTATTGCTGGTGGCTGGGTTAATTACTTTCTTAACCGAGATCACGTCGAATACAGCAACGGCTGCAGGCTTTTTACCCTTACTAGGTCCTGTCGCAGAGTCTATTACGGGCACGCCATTAGTATGGGTTATCCCTGCCGCCATAGCAGCGAGTTGTGCCTTTATGATGCCTGTTGCCACGCCACCCAATGCCATAGTATTTGGCTCTGGCGAGATAAAAATGCGCGATATGATCCGTGCAGGCTTTGTGTTGAATATTGTCGCGATTGTACTTATTACTGTACTAACACTGACCGTTGCAAGAAGCGTCCTTTCTTTCTAATTTGAAACAACTAACAGGCTCATTTATAGTGTATTTATTCAAATATCGATAAATGAGCCATGTTGTGCAATACGAGATAGATCCCCAACTGACAAAGCAACTTGAATCTCTCAAAGTTGCTTTTATGCATCATCCTAATTCATCCGTAGAAACACGCATTTCTTTATTAAAGAAAATAAGAACTCAGCTTGTTACAGCCGAGCATGACTTTATTGCGGCCTCTAACAAAGACTTTGGAAATCGCTGCACGTTTGATACACAAATGGCGGATTTTATGCCAGTGATTGGCGGGCTAGATCATATAATTAAGCATCTAAAATCTTGGCTCAAGCCCAGCAAACGTAAAGTCGGTATTCAGTTTGCGCCTTCAAAAGCCCATGTTGAATATGTGCCAAAAGGTGTCGTGGGTGTTATCTCTCCTTGGAACTACCCGATACAGCTAGCTCTGATGCCGGTACTCACTGCCTTGGCGGCGGGTAATCGAGTCATGTTAAAGCTCAGTGAATATACGCCTGCGACAAATCAAGTTATCAAAACTGTTCTAGAGCCTTTTTCAGAACATTGCTGTGTTGTGGAAGGGGGGCCTGCGGTTGCCAAAAGCTTCAGTGCAATCCCTTTTGATCATTTGTTTTTTACAGGAAGTACTGAGATTGGCAAGCATGTGATGCGTGCCGCCGCAAATAATTTAGTGCCAGTTACCTTAGAGCTAGGGGGGAAATCTCCAATTATCGTGATGGACGATGCAGACATCAAACACGCGGCTAAAAGTATTGTTTTTGGTAAAACCGCCAATGCAGGACAGATCTGCGTTGCACCTGATTATTTGCTTGTTCACGAGAAATGTAAGGCCGAGTTGATAGCAGAGATTAAAAAGCACTATAAAAAACAATTTAAACTCGGCGCAAAGTCAGAGATTTTAACCTCAATTATTAATCAGCAACAGTATGAGCGACTCATCGAATTAATTGGCGATGCACTGCATAACGGCGCTGAGGTTTGGAGCGAACCGCACAGTGAGAATAGTGAAACTCGAAAACTAGGCTTACATCTCATCGATAAAGCCTCTAATCAAGCTCGGGTAAATAGTGAAGAAATTTTTGGCCCACTATTGCCAATAAAAACAGTGTCTAGTTTTAGTGAGGCTTTAAAGGTTATTAAAGAAAACCCAAATCCACTCGCGTCATATTTATTCTCCGAAGATAAGTCACTCATTAAGCGTGCTGAGCGAGAGCTACAGTGTGGCGGTTTAGTGATTAATGATGTGCTTCTGCATGTAGCGGTTGAAGATTTACCTTTTGGTGGTGTAGGCGCTTCAGGTATGGGGCAATATCACGGTAAAGAAGGCGTTTTGACTTTTAGCCATGCAAAAAGTGTTTTTAAAAGCGGCAGTTTAGGTAAACCAAGAATGCAATTACTACTGTCACGGTCAAAACTGCTTACATGGTTTGTGAAAACCTTGCAGAAATAATGTAGATATAAAAAAAGCGCCTTAGCGCTTTTTTATTAGTCAATTTTAGAACCTGGAAAATAGGTTTTTTCTTGAATACGCCAATAAAGTTTGTTGGCTTTTTCAATCGCTTTTTCAACCTGAGAAGGGGAAAGCTGTTGTTCATCAAGCTCTCGGCTTTTCATCGCTTGGTGGTTGCCATTGTATTCAGCCAATGTATTCCAGATGAACGACTTTTCGATGTTTTTCTCAACACCTAAACCTTCATAGTACATTAAGGCGAGATTAAACATGGCCAAAGTGTAGTTGCTCGCAGCGGCCTTTTCGTACCAGTCCATCGCGACAGCGTAGTCTTTTAACACGCCATCACCATTGGTATACATCACACCAAGGTTGAATTGCGCGGCAGCTAGATTTTTGTTTGCAGCCTGAGTGAACAACTCAATAGCACGTTGCTTATCTTGCTTCACACCACGACCTTCTTCATGCATGACCGCCAATGAAAACATAGCATCAGCACTACCCAGTTTTACAGCTTTTTGAAATAACTCTGCTGCTTTACGTGGGTTCTTAATAACACCATGACCGCCTTCATGTAATTTAGCTAACTCATAAATGCCAGGGGCATAATTCATATCAGATAAATACTGAAATTCCTGTAAAGCCCTTTCAAAATCACCTGCATTTGCAGCTTCAATGCCTTCTTCTAATCCTGCAGTTGCAGTAAAACACACGCTCATTAAGCCGACGAGTGCAAACTTCTTTAAGTTATTACGCCACATGGTTATTCTCTTTGATGGTCGGTTTTTTGAGTTTAAAGCAACCCAAAGAAAAAACAATCCTTAAAGTGTAACTAATGACTTAGGCTTTGAATCAGGTTTGGCGTAGCTTAAACGATTGATTTTGCATGTAGTGTGATAACTGTCCAATCCAGTTATTGCTACTGTGTTTGCCGCTTCTATGTCGATAAAACCATCTGGCTGTATGACTGAATCAGGACAGTGAAGCGAAATCATTTCACCAATCACTAAGTGAGTTTGGTTTAGCTCAATTACCTGTTCACTTACAAGCTTTAGACCCATCTTAATTTTAGACTCTTTGACGAACGGCGCTTTAAAGTTATTCAAATATTCTGGAGTTAAACCTGTTTCAGTAAATTCTGATTGTTCTTTTTCGTAACGAGCTGACGTTTGGTGCGCTTGTGTGACTATATCTTCGTTCACATGGTTAAGGGTATAGAAACCCGTTTCTAATAGGTTTTCAAAAGAATGTCTTGGTACTGAATGCGGGCGAATGATCATACCAAATAAGGCTGGATTAGCGCCTAAGTGAAAAACAGAGCTGACAATAGATAGGTTTTCTTGACCATTTTTATCAACCGTGCCTAATAAATTTGCACTTTTGAAACCTGACAAACTATTAATCAAATGAGCACGGTATCTTTGTTCTAATTCATTGAGAGACTGGGTATTAAAAAACATAATTCACCATTGTATAGACTGGCCTTGCCAATCGAGATAATTAATTAAATCGTTACTGTTCGATTCAACGATTTGGTTAAATAAGCACTTAGCGACAAACTCGGGTTCAAACAATTTGCCTACCGGTACATTTTTTTGAAAAGGTTTCGACAGGGGGGTGTCAGTGGTCCCTGGATGGAAGAGTAACACCGTACTTTGAGGGCTTTGACGTTTTAGTTCAATTGCAAAGCTTTTCATCATCATATTAAGGGCTGACTTTGAGCTTCGATAGCTGTACCAACCACCGAGTCCGTTGTCTTCGATGCTGCCCACACGCGCTGACAGTGCAGTAACAACGCATTTATCAGAGCGCTTGAGCAATTTAACGAGATGCTTAAGCCAAAGCATGGGAGTGATAACATTCGAATTGAACAGCGACTGTGCGTAAGCAGGATCAAATTGTCGAATGCTCTTTTCTGGGCCATGCAAGTCTGAATGTAATTGACCATTAAAAAATGTGATGGTTTTTATTTTTACAAATTCAGATAAGTAAGCAGTTTGAAAAATCGATACAGAGTCAGAAATTGATTCGTCAGTGTAATTTGTGGTGAAGTGATGAATGTTTTCAGAGTCAAAATTTAATGTGTTCTGACTAAAACTCACCACTAAGTCATCAGGATTTTGCTCGGTCAGTTTATTAATAAAAGCTATAGCAATTTTACTGCTCGCACCGATAACAAGATGCAGTGATTTATCTTTGGCATTGTCCATTGTTACATCCGTCTTTTACTAAAAACCGTGAAATCTTCAATCTATGCTTGGCAAAAAATAAATAGCCCTTGTCAGCGAACCACTTTATTGGTTGTACTCTTAACAGTCTCAAAAACGGATATTTACCAACGGTTTGCCAAGCTTGTACGTTTGCATCTAAGCCAAGCAATAATCTGCCATCATCAGAGTAACCATGTAATATTTTCAGCGTATCTGATTTAGTTATGTTTGGATAAAGTCGTTTGAAATCGAGTTCATGAATATCATGCACATTGATCAAAGTGAGCTTATTCTCAAGGTCGAACTGCTTGATTTTTATCATTTCTTTGGCACACAAAGGGCACTGGCCGTCATAGAGTAGTTGCATTGGCTTTATGCTGCTTGGTAATTAAGTAGTTAAAATTACGCTTAAAATTCATATTGAGATCACTCGATCTACCTTTAATTCTCTGTATAGTAGAGAGTGATTATTGAACAATTAGTGTTTTTAACAAGTGGTGTTTTAAGCAGTTTTTTTTGAGAAATAATAATTAAAAGGAGTCGTTATGGGAGAGCAGTACGAAAGCCTCAGAGCGAATGTGAGCCAGTTAGGTGGCTGTCTTGGTCGTATCATCCAGCAAACATTGGGTGAGGGGATGTTAGAAAAGATTGAACAGATTCGTCTTCTAGCTAAGTCATCTCGCCAAGGTGATACCGATGCTCGAGCCACATTGCTCGATACTTTACATAGCCTCACGGATCAAGAATTACTGCCCGTTGCACGTGCATTTAACCATTTTTTGAATCTAGCGAATGTAGCAGAACAATTTCATACAATTTCGGTGACAGGTGCACCCGAAGGTATTTACAAAGCATTAAATGAGCAAGTCGAAAAGCTTTCGAATATGTTAGCAAACGACGAATTAAACCATGAGCAAGTTGAGTCTGTGCTCGCAGGGTTAGACATCGATTTAGTACTTACAGCTCACCCTACTGAAGTGACTCGTAGAACCATTATTAACAAACACGTACAGCTGAGTGACTGTTTATCTGCCCTTGAATTACAGTGTCTAGATGTAGACGAACGTAAAGTCATTATTAGCCGTATTGAGCAATTGATCAGTCAAGCTTGGCATACCAATGATATACGTGCTAAACGCCCAACTCCGCTTGATGAGGCGAAATGGGGTTATGCAGTTATTGAAAATAGTTTATGGCATGCCGTGCCTCAGTTTATTCGTTACTTCAACCAAGTTACTCAAGAAAAATTAGGTATTCAGTTAAAGAAAATTCATAGCCCAATCCGATTTACCTCATGGATGGGGGGCGATAGAGACGGAAATCCATTTGTGACCTCTGAAGTGACTCAATCAGTGTTAGATCACGGCCGCTGGATGGCGATTGATTTAATCTCTCGTGACATTGATATGCTCAGTAGCGAGTTATCTATGTATCAAGCAGATGAGTATGTGCAATCATTGATAGGAAAGCAACATGAACCGTATCGTTATTTATTGAAGCAGTTGAAAAGCGAACTTGATGAAACCATTCAAGCGCTCGAGAATAAAATAAAAGGTGAGGTAGGCTCAGAGCAAGAAGTGATCACACAGATTGAGCAAGTAAAATCACCCCTTACACTCATTTATAACTCGCTGCATAACTGTAATATGTCTCAAATTGCAGATGGACTGCTACTCGATACGTTACTTAGATTAGAGTGCTTTGGTATTAATCTCTGCAGCTTAGATATCCGTCAGGACTCTGCTCGACACGCTGATGCGATAGGAACCATTGTCGAGCACTTAGAACTGGGCGACTATAACGCTTGGAGTGAAGCACAGAAGCAGCAGTTTTTGATTGAAGAATTAGCGTCAAAAAGGCCACTATTGCCAAAAAATTTCTCAGCGTCTGATGAAGTTGAAGAAGTTTTAAAAACTTGCAATTTAGTGAGTCAGCAAACCACTGATAGGCTAGGCATTTATATTATTTCAATGGCGCAATATGCTTCTGATGTGCTCGCTGTTAAATTGCTTTTAAAAGAAACGGGTTGTCGTTTCAATTTACCCGTTGCGCCGTTATTCGAAACTTTGGATGATTTAAATAGGGGGGCTGATGTTATAAGCCAATTGTTATCCTGTGATTGGTATCGAACTCATATCAACCATAAGCAATACGTGATGATTGGCTATTCTGACTCAGCGAAAGATGCGGGTATGATGGCCGCTGGTTGGGCACAATATCAAGCTATGGACAAACTACTAAAAGCTGCGAAAGATTTTGGCGTTGAGCTGGTATTATTTCATGGTCGTGGTGGCACAGTGGGTCGTGGTGGAGCACCAGCGGCTCAGGCTTTACAATCACAGCCTCCTGGCAGTTTAAGTAATGGGTTGCGGGTTACCGAGCAGGGTGAAATGATCCGCTTTAAATATGGATTACCGAAAGTCGCGGTGCAAAGCTTTTCGATTTATACCAGTGCAATTATTGAAGCGAACTTAACCCCAGTCCCATCACCTGAATCTCATTGGATTGAAGTAGTTGAGCTCATTGCCCAAAGCTCATGTAAATATTACCGACAAATCGTCAGAGAAAATCCAGATTTTGTGGCTTATTTCAGACAAGTCACTCCTGAGTTGGAATTGGCCAAGTTACCTCTTGGTTCTCGACCATCAAAACGTAATCCGAATGGTGGCGTTGAGAGTTTAAGGGCCATTCCATGGATATTTGCTTGGAGTCAAAACCGATTAATGCTGCCAGCTTGGCTTGGCGTTTATCAAGGCTTACAAGCTGCAATTGATAAATACGGCGTTGAGATATTACATGAAATGCGTGAACAATGGCCGTTTTTTAGAACACGATTAGAAATGTTAGAAATGGTGTTTTGCAAAACAGACAATTGGCTATCTGAGCATTATGAAAAAGTATTGATGACAAAGGATGCTAAAGCGCTTGGTGCGCAGCTTAGACAAGACCTAAAATCAGCTCAAGCACTGATAACAGAATTAGCGCCAGGAAATACCTTATTATTAGAGCAACCTTGGCTAAGACAATCTCTGCAATTAAGAAACCCTTATATTGATCCACTTAATTTACTTCAGGTAGAGCTGTTAAAGCGCACCAGAGAGCATGAAAATGAACAAATTGATCAGGCACTTATGGTCACTATGACAGGCGTTGCTGCAGGAATGAGAAATTCAGGATAAATACCGCGTTAATTAAAGTGATGATTTTTGATCAAATGTTAACTCGTTAGCAAAAAGCATGAGTAAAAACTCATACTTTTTGCTATTTTTTAATCTTTAGTTGGTTTTTTTGTATTAATTTTATTGACTGTTTAGATTGTATACATAGAATCTCATCCGACGTCTATGCCCCCGTCATTCGAATAAGCGCATTTTATTATAAGAAAACGCTTATTGTGTATGATAAGTACACGCATCAAATCGAATATCGTTAAACACATATGGGATCTTAGGGTAAAGGAGATGGCGTTTTAGAGTTAACACGTTATTTGAGGTTCTATGCAAACGCTATCTACCAGTATTACTTACGATGAATCAACTTCGCTTGTTATGATGACACTCAGAGGTGTTGTGACCGCTGAGGACGTAATAAAGACGTATCAAAGAGCGAACAATTATGCACAAGATTATAAGTCTTCAAAATTGCTGATAGATGTGACTGAGCTTGAACATAACTTCGCTGCTATTGATATCGTTTCTTTAATGCCTAAAGTGGCAAATGCTTTGCAGAATATAAAATTGGCACGAGTAGTGAGTTTTGATGGCTACATGCATGATTTATTTTTGCAGAAAGCGAAACGATTTGGGATCACGGTAGAGAACTTCGATTGTTTCAAGAGTGCTAAGCATTGGTTGTCTAACTCATGATAAAGGGATAAACTATTCGGCCTTTTTCATAACGTGTGGCATTTTTATGCTAACGATCCCAAAAGAACTAGAACAAGAATTACAACAAAAAATTCAATCTAATGGTGGTGTCATTCCTAAAACACTACTTGATTCGTTATTGGCTAGCTTTGATGTAGAAATCAAACCTCTTTTGCAAAGCCTACTACCAATTGCTGCAAGATTTTCAATAGCGCCGATTTCTAACTTTAATGTCGGTGCGATTGCTTACAGCAGCGCCTCTGGTACTGCATATATAGGGTCAAACTTAGAATTTAATCACGCCGCATTGTGTTTAGTGGTTCATGCTGAACAATCTGCTATTAATACAGCTTGGTTAAATGGTGAAACACATATCTCACACATTGCCATCACCGATGCGCCTTGTGGCCATTGCAGACAGTTTATCAATGAAGTGAAGCTATCAGAACAGATAGAAATACTTTTACCAAATACTAATACTTCATTACCAGAGTTGTTACCTCACTCTTTCGGTCCGGCAGATCTAGGTAATGAAACACGCCTTCTTGATATATCAGAGCTACATACCCTTGATTCAAAACTCCCTATTTCACCTGAATTGCTTAAACATTACCAGGCTTCATATGCGCCATATTCAGGTAACAAATCAGCAGTAGAAATTAAAACTGCACAGTATGGAAATTATTATGGTCGCTATGCTGAAAACGTGGCGTACAACCCGAGTCTCTCACCATTACAAAGTGCACTGAGTCAAATGGCACTATCAGGTCTGAGTCTTGATGAAGTTGAAGTGGTTGAAATTACGTTAGTTGAAACTGAGCAATATAAAAATCAATCCGGTGTCGCTGATGTAGTATTAGACAGTTTTACTGGTAATTATGAAATAAAAAAAGCGTATGTGAGCTAGACTTGCATACGCTTTTTCAAAATCTTAGAAATTACTTTTCTAACACGATTTCTGCCGCTTTTAAAACTACAGTAATTGCTTTTTGTTCAATCTCTTGATGATCCACATTTGGGATCTCTTGACGTGTTCTATTCACTAACACACCCGCGATACAAGCCGCTTTTAAACCTAAAGCTGCACACATTGTAAATAAAGTTGCAGACTCCATTTCATAGTTCATGACATTCAGTTTTTGCCACTCTTCACAACTGCCTTGGAACGCCTTATTCACATAACCAGAGTATGTATCGTAACGCTCTTGACCTGGATAAAATGTATCACTCGATGCCGTTATGCCTGCATGATACGTTACACCGACTTCTTCACAGGCTTGCACCATTGCAGCAGTTGAGTGGAAGTCAGAGACAGCAGGGTAAGATAGAGGAGCAAAATGCTGGCTAGCACCATCAAGTCTCACTGACGCCGTGCTTACTAAGATATCACCTTCATTGATATGAGGTTGAATAGCGCCGGTAGTACCAATTCTTAAAAATGTTTTGACACCGAGTTGAGCGAGCTCTTCAACTGCAATTGACGTAGAAGGACCACCGATCCCAGTTGAGCAGATCACGACAGGTTGTTGTTTTAGTTCTGCCAAATAGACGTGAAATTCGCGAGTTTTTGCTAAGCAAATACTGTTATCGAGTTTGTTAGCAATACGCTCAGCTCTTTCAGGATCGCCAGGAACAATTGCTAAATTAGCACCTTTTAGTTGCTCGGTGCTTAGGCCCAAATGAAATACCTTATCCATAGTAAACCTTATTTATTATAAAACCGTAGTTTGAAAGATTAACGTATAAAGTACAGGACAGATGTCCGATTGTCTTTGTGCACGATCATGCAATTCCTTGCAAGATTGGCGTTGTTCTTCTACACATTAATATAGCCGCAACAAAAAAGGGGTTATTATGCCAGCTTCACCACCAATCGATAAAAATACAGAATTTGCTCGCTGTCTCGAAAGTAACAGAATTAGTTCACTAGCACCGTTTCACTGGCTATCGCTTGCGATTGCCGATATGGTGAGAGCACCAATGTTAAGTTTAATCTATGGGTTAGTATTTACTGCCATACCCGTCACTATCTTATATTTAATTTACCAATTAGATACACACCTGGTTATTCTGCCTGCCGCAGTTGCATTTGCGCTGATTGGTCCTGCATTCGCAGCAGGGCTTTATGATGTCGCTTGGGAGTTAGAAAAAGGCCATACACCAACGCTAGGACATAGTTTGAAATCTATGTTCAGAAACCCTGCAGGAGAGTGGGGGTTTGCGATACTTCTCATGGTCATAATGATTGTTTGGATGCGTTTAGCGGCGCTTGTACACGCACTATATCCGAACGTACCGAATCCGACATTTGAGCAACTACAATCATTTTTAGCGTTAGGCAGTTTAATTGGCGGTATCTTATTAATGAGTGTGTTTGCAATATCAGCATTTACACCACAGATCATGATGGAACGCCGAGTTGATATTATGACTGCAGTTGTGTCGTCTATAAATGCGGTTAAGAACAATGCTTCAGCTATGATAGTATGGGCATTCATCATATTGTTTTTAGTATTGTTTGGTTTTGCCACAGGTGGCACGGCCTTTATAGTGATTATGCCATTACTTAGTTACGCCAGTTGGCATGGCTATATTGCTATTATAAAGACCAAGAAACCAAGAGGTTATGAGTAAAATATTCATTTAAACTGAATATTAAACCATGGGCTGTTTTGCAATAAAACGGCCCTTGTTGACATAAAACGACAGCGTGCTATATCTCTGCCCACAAACAAAAATTCTGTTTTACCATTTAACGTCTAATTAAGCTTAAGACATTGTATTTCAATGAATATATAAAAATGTTTTTGTCTTTTTGAACGTGTTTTACTGTGCGCTTTAGTGAGCACAGTATTAGGTGAGATATTTTTTCTTAACAAAGTTTTAGCATGAATATGCAAAGCAAGCAGAGGTTTCTATGAGTATTAGCAAAGAACAATTTTACAATAAAATGACCCAGTGTTTATGTCCTCCGGGAGATGGTGTATTTACTGTTAATACTGCAAAAGAAAGAAAAGATGCACTGCGCACAAAGCTTTATGGGCAAACGGAAGGTATTGAGCAGATCTGGAAAGAGTCACTACTGAAGATTGAAGAGTCAGAGCATAAAGCGGCAATTTTAGGTATCAGCTCAGACTGCGGCGGCGGTATTTTAAGAGGCGCTAACTGGGGACCATTATTTCTAAGAAGCACTTTAATTGAGCAGCAGCCTCATATCGATGCGTTTGATTTAGGCGATGTTCGTGTTATTCCACACCTACTTCATGATAAATACCTTAATGAAGGCACCATAGAGAATTGTCAAAAGGCGCTTTATCAAAGTACTGAAGAAGGCTACCACGTATCACCTCTCTCTATTACTGAAGATGTATGTGATGGTTTCTATCAGCATTATCCTAACAAAGGGATCTTCGGTATTGGCGGTGACCACTCGATTAGTTATCCATTAACAAAATCGTACTTGAAAGCGAAAAGAGATGCGGGTAAGCGAACTGCTATTATTCATTTCGATGCACATACAGACTTGTTAGTAGAGCGTTTAGGTATTGATTTATGTTTTGGCTCTTGGTGTACGCATATTCTTGAATTCTTGCCAGCTCCGCATCATTTAATTCAGTTTGGTATTCGCTCGAGTGGTAAAGATAAGTCGCATTGGGAGTCAACGTTTGGTGTTAAGCAACACTGGGCACATGAAATCAGAGAGCGTGGTGCTCAGGCAATCGTAGATGATGTTATCGCACAACTTCAAGCAGACAATGTTGATGAGTTATACGTTAGTTTTGATATCGATGCCTTAGATGAGCAGTGGGCATCTGCAACTGGTACGCCTGAAGGCAATGGTATGACGCCTAATGAAGCCATGGTTATTTTGAAAGCATTGTCTGAACGTTTCCCAATCACAGGCGCAGATATGATGGAAATCGCTCCATTTACTGACAGCTCATTAGTCGGTCAATCAAGTTCTGAGACAACTTTACGCGAAGGCGCGAAAATATCAGCATTTCTTCTAGATGCGATTAATAGAAGTTAAGCTATAGTATTAGGTGATGGTTTTAAAACCATCACCTTTTTATTATAGGGAGCGATATGAAATCAGCGTTGTTCTTTTTCCTCTTTTTGTTATCAACAAAAACATTTGCTTATACATTGAATATCGTCACAGAGTTATTCCCGACTTATCAATATCTAGATAATCAAGGTAACTTGGTAGGCCCAACTGTAACTAAAGTAAGAAATATCTTGGCAGATGCTGATATTGACTACAACCTTTCAGTTGAGCCTTGGCATGTGGCATACAGTGCTGTTAAAAGAGATCCTAACACATGTATCTTTTCTATAGGTAGAAACAACCAACGTGAAAATATGTTTAATTGGGTGTTCCCTGTTGGTCAGTTTACTAGTTCTTTTTATGCGCTCAAAAGCCGCAATTTAAAACTCTCTGTATTAGAGGATGCATTAAAATATAGAACAGCGGTTATTAGAAATAACTTCAGCCATCAATACCTTAAAGAGCATGGGTTTAATGAACAAGAGCAATTAGTTGTTATATCTAGTTTCAGCAAAGTGTTAGAAATTCTAGAAACAAGAAAGAATCAGTTAGACTTGGTCGTTTTGGGGGATAGCCAGGTTCAAGATGCATCGAAAGATAATAAACTCATGCAGCACCTAGAACCTTCATTGAAACTCGATAATATTAACAATCAGTTATATTTTGCTTGTAATAAGTCAGTTCCTGATTTTATTTTAGATAAATTGCATAGTTCATCTAAAAGTTTGTATCCGCAATTACTTCTTAATAGATGACCACTTAAACCCATGAAATGTATCTAAATAAAGCTGTTCGACTTTGTCTCTTGCCCAAGGTGTTTTTCGCAAGAATTTTAGACTCGATTTGATACTTGGGTCGTGGGTAAAGCAACGAATATTGACAATATTTCCCATTTCTTCCCAACCAAGCTCTGCTTCAAGCTTAATTAATATCTCTTCTAGTTTTACACCATGAAGTGGGTTATTAGGTTGTTCCATAAATAATGACTTCTTGTTTAGTTAATGCGAATGGATTTCTTTGGCTTATGTGGGAGCGGTTGCCCGTTTTCATCTGCAATTCGCCATATTAGTTGACTATTTGTTTGGTTATCGAACTTGTTGGAGCAAACAAATAACTTATCAGCCATGACAATCAATGCACCCTCACTGTATTTAGCATCTTTATACCAACAAACAGGAGTAAGATTGTCTAAAAATAAATTAGTTTTGTTTAACTTGGGGTTAGCGTAACCATAACCTGAGATAAATAAAGAAGTTATTACAAGGCTAATAAAACTAAATTTGTTGTATGTCATGGCATAACTCCTATTTTTAGCTAACCTTAGCTTAGTTCATGAAAATTTGAACCTATATTACCACAACAACAATAAATTAATGGGAGAGGTTATGGCTATAGATAGCAATTTTATGGCTGAGTTAACACTTTTAGCAAAGTTTCCACGCTCAAGTATGCAAATGGGGATTAAAATCCATAAAGACGCCGACCCTAATTTGATTGCGGCAGCTGAGAGGCTCTACAAGAAAGGTGTTATTGATAGTCCTGATGGGGGATATTTGACGGACTTAGGCTTAGATTTAATCGGACACTTAGACCAAGTGCATTGTGCGCTTCAGTAAGCGCACAATGAATGAAAGATTAAGCAGCGTCGAATTGATTTTCAGGCGCTGCATCAATAAATGCTTTATGCGTATTACAGTGATTATAAATAGCTTCAATTTTTGGGAATTGACTCATATCTACTTTAAATCTTAACGCATTAAAGACTTGAGGTACCAAGCAGGCATCGGCAATAGTCGGATTATCTCCAAAACAAAACTTATCACCGGCTAGCATAGTTTCAAGCTTCTTAAACCCTTCAATAACCCAATGTCTGTACCAAGTGTTCTTTTGTTCATCATCAACATTCAGTTCATTTGATAAATATTTTAGTACACGCAAGTTATCGATTGGGTGTATGTCACACGCTATGGCGTAGCAAAAATTTCTTATTTGAGCTTTCTGCCATGGATCACTCGGAAGTAGAGGCGTGTCGACATGTGTTTCTTCTAACCATTCAAGAATTGCTAGAGATTGTCCTAAAACACCCTGCTCAGTTTCTAACGCAGGCAATAAACCTTGGCTATTTTTATGGGTGTACTCTTCACCAGTTTGTTCTGATTTCAAAAGATTAACTGCAGACATTTCATGCGCAATACCTTTTAAATTCAATGCAATGCGTACTCTATACGCTGCAGAAGAGCGAAAATAGGTATAAAGTTTCATATTCAGATCCTTAATCACGACAAAGGCACGCAATTGCGTGCCTAATATTTATAACATTATAGAAAGCTTAAGCACCCTTGAAGTACTTTTTGATACCTTTCCAACAATCAAGGTAATTTTGTTGCCTTTCTTTGCCTTCAAGTGCATATTTTGTTGGCGAGATCACATAACGAGACTCAAACATGAAAGCTAAAGTGTTTTCATATCTTTGCGGCTCAAGCTCTGCATTTGAAGCTTTTTCGAATACATCGGCTTCAGGACCATGTGGTGACATACAGTTATGTAAACTCATACCACCAGGAACAAAACCATGTTCTTTAGCGTCATACACACCTTCAATTAAGCCCATAAACTCACTCATGATGTTACGGTGATAATATGGTGGGCGGAAAGTATCTTCTGCAACCATCCAACGTGGGGGGAAGATCACAAAGTCGACATTGGCAACGCCGGCAGTACCAGATGGAGACGTCAAGACTGTAAAAATTGATGGATCTGGGTGGTCAAAGCTGACGGTGTTCATCACATTGAAACGCGAAAGATCATATTTGTATGGCGCGCTATTTCCTGTCCAAGCCACAACGTCTAGTGGTGAATGACCAATGTCACAGCGGAATAGGTTACCGTTAAACTTAGACACAAGCTCAAAGTCACCTTCAAGATCTTCGAACGCTGCTACAGGATATTGGAAGTCACGCTCATTAGTATAACCGTTAGCGCCTACAGGACCACGCTCAGGCAGAATGTAAGGGTGGCCGTAGTTTTCACAGATATAGCCACGAATACTGTCGCCAATTACTTCAACTGAGAACTTGATACCACGAGGAATTACTGCAATTTCGCCCGGCTTAACTGCAAGTTTACCGCACTCAGTATGTAAAACCATTTCACCTTGTTGAGGAACGAATAGCAATTCACCATCGGCATTATAAAAATAACGACCTTGCATTGATTTATTAGCTACATAGACGTGGATACCAATACCCACTTGACCATTTGCACTGCCATTTGCTGCCATGGTTACTAGGCCGTCAACAAAGTCTGTTGCTTCACTTGGGATGTCGATAGGGTTCCAGCGTAACATAGTAGGGGGCGTTGGCACTTCAGTAATTGGCGCTGTTCTTAATAAACCATTGTCCATCGACGTATAGTCCCCCTGAACAACTGAAGGACGAATACGGTAGAACCAATTACGGCGATTGTCAGCACGTGGTGCAGTGAACGCGGTTACATTAAATTGTTCTGCATATAGGTCGTATTTTACTTTTTGTGGTGAGAATTGACCTATTGGTAATGCGCCTGGTAAAGCTTCGGTTTCAAATTCGTTTCCAAAACCTGTTAAGTACTGAAATTCTGTGCTCATAGAACTTGCTCCTTTGATGTTTGCAATTAAGATACTCTCATGTGAGACTATATTCAAATCAAATAACAAACTTTGCCTGTATAATTTAGTTTACAAAGGCAATAAGATGCAGAAATTAAAAGACAGTTTATGTTAGATATTACAGAGTTTTTACCTTACCAGCTTGTACATTTAGCCAATAAAGTAAGTGACGACTTTGCGAATGTATATAAAGAGCAAGCCGATTTAACCACACCTCAATGGCGGGTTATGGCACATCTTGCACAATCGAGCTTTACTGCAAAACAGTTGATTGAACTTGCGCGAATAGATAAATCAACAATATCAAGAGCAATTAAACAATTAGAATCAAGAGGCCTAGTAGAACTAAGAGCCGATGAAAAAGATAAGCGGAGCAAAGTACTGTTTTTAACAAAAGAAGGGCGTGAAATTTATAAAAAACTGTCAGTTTCTGCTACAGCTTGGGAAAAATCGATGTTGAAGAATCTGTCAGAAGAAGAACGAGTGATATTGAAAGCAGTGTTACATAAACTTAATGAACACATATAAAAAAGGCCAACATGCGTTGGCCTAAATAAACCTAATTTAGATTAGAAAGTGTACTTCACACCGAAGCGAACTTCCCAAACTGATACATCTTTTTGAACTGATTGGTTAGCAGCATTTGGGTTGAAGTCAGAGTAAACATACTTGCCATCAGCGATTGATGCTTTAACTACACGGTTACCAACGAAGTTACCCTTGCGCATTACACCCCAGTCATCGTTTAACATGTTTGTTAAGTTGTCGATAACGAAGAATACTTCACCTTTGTGACCATCCATAAATCCAGGTACTTCTTGAGTGATCTTGAAGTCTAGCTTTTTGAACCAATCAGCATTTTGGCTATTACGTGCTGCGATTTGACCACGATCTAAACCTTGCTCAGAAATCCAGTTATGGAAATCTTCGATTTCAGCAGCTGACATGTTGTAAGTTACTTTGTCATCATTGATTTCAGGAACATACATTAGCTGACGACCGCTGCGTGAGTTCCAGCTTGCATCACCAAATGCGCGGTCACTGCCAGAGAATAGGTAGCTGTACGGCTGACCTTTACTTGCCTGACCGAATAGGTTGAACTTAGTCTTGAAGCCGTCAATTAGTTCTACTTTATAACCAAGTTGTAAAGTAAAGCGATGCGGCACTTCATAATCAGACGTAGATAAGCTTGGTGCAGTCGGGTTGAATGTCGCGATGTTACCGTAGTTCGAACCAGCTGTAGAGCTTGTCATTGGGTTTACATCTTGAGAGTCAGTGAATGCATAAGATAAAGTTAAGTCAATACCATTATCGAAACGCTTGCTCATTGCAGCAGAGATGATGTGTGACTTAGCGTCTGGACCAGATACGTTAGTTAACATGTAGTCGCCATCACGACCATCTTCACGCTCTTCAATTAGAGGGCGACCATCAGGTGCTGTTTTACCAGTCGTCTGAAGTGCAATATCTTTTACAAGCGCTGAGTTTTGCTTATCTGTGTATAGGTAATCTACGCTGAACACATACTCGTCTTCAGTTGTGTAAGTTGCACCTAAAGCGATTTTCCACTCTGAAGGAATTTCGAAGTTAGGCGCCGTTGAGTTTACAGCACCGTCGCCATCACCGATAGCAGTGTTACCGATAGCGTCGAACATGTCTTTAGGAACATCATAACCTGGTGTACCACCGTGGATGTTCGTTAACTCAGTTTCAAATAAGTTAGCATAGAAACCACGCTTACCAATTTGAGTTACACCATCATTTGAGTATGAGTTAGATAGCCATACATTCGGGTTACCACCAGAATATAGACCAATACCACCACGTACTTCTAACGCGTCATCAACATACCAGTTGAAACCTACACGTGGTTGAAGTAAGTCAACGCCATCAAGGTTTTTAGTGTTCATGAAACCATAACGTTCTTCAAAGCGCTTGTTTTCTGTTGGACTGTCATCACTTGTGTAACGGTCATAACGTAGACCGAACGTTAGTGTTGCATCGATATCAGAGAATGCGTATTCATCTTGAACGTAGAAAGTATGCTGCGCATAAGAGAATGAAGCAGCTACATCGTTAGGGTTGTTAGTACCAGCTGAGTTGTTGTAGAAAGTGAATGCAGCACCGTTCTCATAATCTTCAATAGAGCTGAAACGGAATTCACCTTGCGTATGCTGCATGAATAGGTTGAATACATTTAATTCTTCGAACTCGTAACCAGCAGTGATAGTGTGCTCATCAAGGTAATAAGTACCCGCTAATTTAAGCGTGAAGTTATCCCAGTCTAGATCATTTGATTGACGAGAATCATCAGGACCAATGTAAACTGTACCTTCGTCTTCGGTTGTGATTTGGAATTCACCAAAACCAGATGCAGCATCTAGTGATGCTTGGCGACCATCTAAATCAGTTTTACCGATGCGTACTTCAGTTGAAAGTTCATCAGTCCAGTCTGAGTATAGTGACGCTACGATTGACGTCATCTCTGCGCCTTGCTCGTAGAAGTGGTTGCTTAGCGGTAGCTCATCACTTGCTTGGTCAGACTGAGATAAACGGAAACCATCATTCCAGTTGTAAACAACGTTAGCACGGTGGCTGTCGTTAATGTTCCAATCAAGCTTGACTAGAAGTTTTTCATCTTCAACAGGCATACTAGGAACCATTGTACCCGGGTCATAGTTATACTTGTCTTTTGTAATTGCAATAATACGGTCAAGGTCAGACTGGCTTACAGTATTGTTTAAAGCACTGTAGCTAAATTGCTCAACACCTTCTAACTTCTCGTAAGAAGTAAATAGGAATAATGAATCTTCGATCAGAGGCATACCAACGTGGAAGCCGTAACGCTTTTCAGAGTAATCACCGTTGTCGATGTCTACGCCTTCTACCTTATCACCCTTCATAGAGTCATTTGTGTAGTCGTAGAACATACCACCACTGATATCGTTACCACCAGACTTTGTAACCGCGTTGATGTTACAAGAAGTGAAACCACCGTATTGAACGTCGAAAGGTGCTAGTTCAACAGCAACTTGGTCGATTGAATCAAAAGAGAAAGGTGCACGAACAGTAGGGTAGCCGTTTGAACTTAGACCAAAGTTGTCGTTCATACGAACGCCGTCAAGTGTAAGGCTGTTAAAGCGAGGGTTACCACCACCACATTGGATAGCACCACGGCTCTCATCTACGTAAACACGTGGATCTGCACGAACGATATCACGAAGGTCACGGTTAATAGCTGGTGCTTCTTGAAGGTTTTCAAGTGTGAAAGTCGCAGCTGGACCTGTACCACCAGACATCTGGCTAATTGGGCGACCTGTTACAACGATTTGCTCGATATCTGAAGGAGCTTTCAACTGAACGTTTACTGGGTAGTCAGAACCAAGAGAAAGATATACGTTTTCGATAAGCTGATCTTCAAAAGTCGTTGAATCAACGATGATTTGGTAAGGACCACCTACACGTAAACCCTTTGCTGAGAAGTAACCTGCATCATTTACAGTTGCCACTTTAGTTGAACCAGAAGGTAAGTGCATGATAGTTACTGTTGTACCAGCAGCTGGATTACCTTGAGGACCAACGATCTGACCTTTCACTGCAGAAGAGGTTTCGTTAGCAAACGCAGCGCCACTTGCACCGATGCCAGCAATAACTGCAAGCGATAGTGCCGTTTTGCGTAGTTGAGTTTTCATTTTATTGTTTCCCGTGTTGAGATTATTTAACTTACTTTTTTGCATGCCACTAACTACGCTTTTTAATAAGCGCTTCAGTTAGCGGCTTTGCGTTACTGTCAAAAATTTGATTAAGAAGCCCGGCTAAACGAATACCACCTTGTGATAAGCGCTTTTTGACAACAGGCATATGTTTGTATACATAGCCATAACTGAGCTTTGTTTCGTTTTCACCGTATACGCGGTGAGATATTTTGTTCGATTCAACCAACCAATCAGCAGGTTGGCTATTTAAGTATGCCTTTATAGTCTTTTTATTTGACGTTTTTATGAAATCTGCAAACTCAGTGAAAGATAAATTTTCATTTTCAATAAGATGCGTATCCCACGTGCTATGCAAGTTTGTTTCTTTACCGAAGAAAGATACCTTAATTAAGTTACCTCCACGGTCTTCAGAGCGTCCAGCGTGGAAAGGCTGATGGCTATCACCTACCAAATGCACTAGAAAGCTTAAAGCAAACTTTCTAGATTCTAAGTCGCTCTTATTGCTCTTTAAAATATTAATAGAATAATAAATTCCGTCTAAAATATGTGCAACTTTATCTCTGGAGTCAATAGAAGTGTTTACATATTGATGCATTTTTTTTGCATCTTTAATATTAATGTAATGCCATTTGCCGGATTCTTTTCGCCAGAAGTGCTCCGGATTAGAGCGCATTTCATCAGGCCATGTTGAAATTTGTGCAAGCGAACTACCTGCTAGTAAAGGCTGTAGGGCAGATTTAGTGCTGTCAGTTAAATGCATATCAGCTATTTCACCAATCACTCTGTGACCGTTTTGGCCCCAAGCTATTACTTTGTGTGAACTAAGTGCTGTTAACATTGTCAGTGATAAAGCAAGTGTTTTAGTTACTGTTGTCAAATTTAACATGGTTAGCCCGTGTAAATCGTAATCTTATTAAGGTCAATTGTCCGTGTTTTTATAGATTGAATAAAGGACTCAAGTTTATTCATCATTACTTGTTAACAAAGTAGCTAAATCAATAGTTTATGAAATTTAAATAATTTTACCTATTGTAATGAGTAAGTAAACTTGCTCTAATGGCCAGGTTATCAATAAACTTACTTTTTGTTTTGTTAAAAAAATATAAATTATCGTTAAAAACTATCTTGTTCCTGTCTGTTATCGCAAGCACTTGGTTAGTTTGGCTATTATCACAATTGGTTATTACTGATACATCTATACATCTGGTGCCTATACAGCAACATAAATTCGAGTGCCTAACTTCATCAAGTGAAAACCAAGCTGTATTTAGAGTAAAAGTACCCACAAAACAACTTGCTGAGCAAATACTTCCGGCGCTTTGTCAAAACAGTGTTGTAAAACGTCAATTTGGCCATGTTGAAGCTTTTTGGGGGGGAAGTTTAGCTGAACAAATCGAGTTTTTTGGTAAAGGTATCGCAGATCTCATATTGAGCAAAGACAGTATTATGCAAGCACTTCGTGCCGATGCGACACATAATTACACACCGATTATTGGTTATTCAAGTTACTCTGCATTTTTTATCTCTAATAAAGAAAAACCTAAACTTGAAAAAGCGTATTTCCTTGATAAACGTATTGGTTTGCTTGATTATCCAACCAGTAGATCTGGCCATATTTTGCCAAAGAAGGCATTTAAGCAATTAGATTTAGATATAAAAAACCTAGATATTACCTATGTTAGCTCTCACACCGCATTAAGAGAAAAGCTTGCAAATAATGAAGTAGATATTATCGCGTCTTATTGGAATGATAAGACTGATGACGAAAAGTTTTCTCATAACTATATTATTCCCATTGGTGATAATATTACTGGCAGCCGTTGGTACCTTAAATTGACAGAAAACAATACAGATCTCGCCTGTGCCGTTCAAACAATCACAACACAAATAGCGCAATCAGTAGGCAGTGCCTATTTTGAATCTTTAGAAAAGTTCTGGCAGTGCGATCTTTCACCTTACAAATTTATTGGTGAAAAATAATGATAAACATAAAACCAATTTATATTTTCACAGCAGCCGTTTTTGTTTTGTTAAGCTTGCTATTTTATTTGGGCCAAGAGAATAAAATAGCACAAGCGGTTGAACTGCAAAGCGAACAAGTAGCTAAGCGTGTCTCACTCGATGTCAGCAGCCTACCATTAGCTGAACCACTTTTTAACTATGCAGGCAATCAGCAAGAAGTCGATATTTATATTGAGCAATTGAATCTACAACTCGATTTGCTTGATTCTAGAGTAAAAGTTGAATCTATATCTACTGTTAAGCCAAGTAATAAAACGTTTTTGGAATTGTTTGCAAATTACAAAACTATCTATTTGGTTTTAATTGCTGATACAAGCCATGTTAAATACACATACATTATAGTGATGTTACTTACCTTTGCTAACGCATTACTTTACCGCAAAGTATTTAGAAAACACATTGAAAACAGAGTGAAAAAACGAGTTGCTTCGGTAGAAACTATAAAACCGAAGTTAGTAGTTGATTTATATTCAAAGTCATTATTTATAGAGGGTACTAGTGATATTCAAAGCCAATTAGCCAATAAGCCACTTTGCTTTTATCTGGCAATGATCGAATTCAGCCATGCTTACCCTGATTTAAATCTTCATTTAAATAAGGACGTGCCAGTTGAGTTGCTTACTATTGCTGAAAAGTATTTTCATAGACTATCCGTTCTAGGACATACAGTTAGAAAAAGGCCAAATTTCTCTAATAGCTTAGAAAAAACCCTGAGCGAAATTAGAGCGGCACTTGACGAAATTTTAAGAGAGAGCCCTGAATTAAAAGCAAAACTTTATCCGCCTAAAGCTCATGGTGAAGGGTCACGCTCAAAGTTACATAGCTACGGTCTTAAGGACTTGTTAGATAGTGATTATGAGATAAGGGGTAAGTAATTTGTTGAAGATGCCAGATATGTTCTGGCATCCATTGATTGATATACAAGACGTCTAGAACTTATAGTTCGTTTACCTTAATAGGAGAGTACTTTTCGATATAGGCTTTTAATACTTCAGCATCAGTTCGCTCTGAGGGAACAAACCCTTCTCGTCCGACAAGTACTGGATATCCATCACCTCCTGCTGCATTGTAACTGTTTATACTCATTCTATAGGTTTTGTTAGGCTCTAAATCTTGACCGTTAATTTTCACATTAATTAACTTTCCATCTTTTCTGTCAAAACTTAAACCTTCATATTGTAAATAAGCACCAGCATCAATCGGGAAAGAAGTAACGACTTCAAGGTAATCAATAAGATCTTTACCTATCCAATTCATTGCCGTAATTCTGTTCTTAAAAGGATGAACTTTTAAAACGTCTTTATAACTGATCTCGCCAGCTTCAATACTGTGACGTATACCCCCGCCACTGATCAGGCCAAAATCTGCTTTTACTGATTCTTTTTGTGCTTTAATAATTAGGCGTGCTAATGGGCTTTGCTTAAATCGCACAGTATCTCGTTTACCATCTAAATATGCATCAGTAAAACCGATAGGTAAATCAAGCTGACCTTTTCCTATTTTTTGGAATGGCCTTAATAGATCTAACATGTCTTGATTTTCTGGAATATATTCCCCGATCACTTCACCAGTATCATTTCTTAAATTGACAGGAATTAGCTGATAATTCTCGAGCGTAATTTTTTCACCTTCGATTTTAAATTCTGCTTTACCAACATATTTTCCCCACTCATGGGCTTGCATGATCCAAGTGCCATTCTGATTATCTGGCTTACAAGCTTTTCCTGGTGCAAAACCTTTATCTGGGTTACCTAGTGTATCTACGCAAACGGGTTCTTGAGAGTGTCCGCCAATGACCATATCTAGCGCGCCTTTTGGCAACTCTCTTGCTAAAGTGACGTCGCCGGGTGCATTAATACCATATTTTGCGTCGTGGTAATGACCCATGTGTGTAACTGCAATGGTAACGTCGATATCGTCATATTTATTATTAATATTGTTCAGAACTTTTTTTGCAGCGATACTCGGTTTGATAAAGTCCAAATGGCCTACATACTCGGGATTGGCAATCTTGACAGTATCGACAGTGGTAAGTCCTATAACACCAATTTTAAGACCATTTTTTTCTATAATTGAATATGGTTGATATGCATGAGACGCATCACTTTTATTTAGAATATTCGCCGATAAAATAGGGAATTGAGCCCATTCAATTTGTTTATCAAGGATATGTAATGGATTATCAAATTCATGGTTGCCGATTGCCATAGCATCATAGCCAAGTAAACGCATACCTTTGAAATCAGGTTCTGCATATTGAAGGTCAGACTCTGGAACCCCCGTATTTATGTCGCCACCTGAAAGTAATAACACGGCATGACCATTTTTTTCGGCTTTATTTCTAAGCCTGTCAACAAGTGTTTTTCTTGCTGACATGCCATATTCACCTTTTTCGTTTTGCCAAAAACGTCCATGGTTATCGTTAGTATGAAGGATAGTAAGATATTCAGCTTTTGATTGCTGATCTGTATAGGTAGCACACCCTGAAAGTGCGATAGCTACCGAGAGAGCTAATAATTTGCGCATAATAAACCCGTGTGAAGTAATTACGCGCTTAGTTTAAACTATATGCTCTAAAGCGCTACAGGTGGGCACTAATTTCTTTTTGAGCAACTTTTAAGCGCAGCAGTTTCTCTTCTTAGCAATTCTTGTTTTGCAAATGCACATTTCTCATGGTCAATTTCAACCATCCAGTTTAAAAAGCTTGCAGGCAAACTAGTGTATTTCTCGCCTTGATGAAGGCCGAAATCACAAATAGGTGATTCAGTATTCATTACTTAACCTGTTCTGTTGTTTTTATAGCCACTGCATCCTATCAAACTCAGATTAAAATAAAAGAACAAAACGTTACAGAAAGGTTAATTTTAATAACCGGTAGTTTTAAGAAATACTATCTACATTAGATAATTAGTTGTTTAACTAATAGTATTTGCTGTAGATTGTATACAGTTTTGATTTGGCATATCCAAGAGTAAAGGAATAGGGTTTTATCGTGAAATTGAATACAGAAAGATTATTGCTAAGAGAGGCAACTTTAAATGATGCCGGTTTTATTTTTAAATTATTGAATCAAGATAGTTTTAAAAAGAATATAGCTGATAAAAGCATTAAAACTCATAAAGATGCAGAACATTACATTGAAACCGCTTTTTTAACACCTTATAAGTTAGATACTTTTTCACCTTATATTGTGTGTCTTAAAAGCAACGATAAAGATTTCAGGCAAATTGGTGTATGTGGCTTATACAAAAGACCAGCATTACATTACCCAGATATTGGTTATGCGTTTTTAGATCAGTTTACTGGCTTTGGTTATGCGCTCGAAGCGGCAAGATGTGTCATTGATTACTCGCTCAATACGCTAGGACTTAAATATCTCTGTGCACTCACTGATCCTGAAAACAGGGCAAGCACAAACTTACTAAAAAAATGTAAGTTCAACTTTGAAACACAAGTTATTTTAAACGAAGAACAGGGTGTGAGTAATCTGTATCAACTTACACTTAAATAGATTTCGATAGAATGATTTCAGATATTTTATCAGTAAGCTTTTCCCAGCTAAATTGATGTGCTTTGATGAGCGCATCAAATCCTGAATTTTCTAGTGGGGTTGAAATTGAGAATAACTCAGAATTTAATAATTTCTTTCCATCAGCATTAGACTGATAAATAAACCACTGGCCTTCAATCAATGAACCAAACTCATAGTGGCCAGCAAGTTTCGTTACTTTCACTTGGAGCATAAACTCACCATCTTGAGGCGTTGTTTTTCCGGCAGGAATTACAGTGTAAGCTGACGTTTTCTTGACTAAGCCACGTGTCAAGGAGTCGGTCAAAGTATATTTTGGATGCTGAGACCAAAAGTGATAGTTGGCAATATTGACTGAGTTGTCTCTTAGTATCTGTATAAGAGGCTGTTGATCTGCAACGCCTTGGATCTTTACTTGATTGATATGTAGATATTTAGCTTTCGTCAGATCAGAACTCGTTAATCCATCTTCTAGCTGATACGCAAAGTCATAATATTTTAACTGAATGTTCGGGCCTGACGAGCAAGCTGTTAACGTCAGTAGTACCAATAGAATAGTTAAATTACGCATTATCGCTTCTCTGGAATTGGGTCATTTGGAATGTTTTTATCAAATATCAGCATAGTTGGTTGCTCATTTAACCCCTTGGAAAGAGGTTTAAGTGTATTTGATAAATTTTCTAGCTCTTGTAATGTATTTGTTAACTGATCAACAACTCCAGACTCTTGTTGGTAGCTAGATAATGTGGATTCAAATTGTTTCAAGCTACTAGTTAGTTGAGTAAGTGTTGTCTCTAATTGTGTTAAATTTTTAGCCACTTTATCTGCAGTCTCGTTGTTATTTAGTTCGTGGATCATTACCTTTAATTCTTCGGCAAGAGATTGGTATGCCACTAATGTATTGTTTAATGTGTTGGTGGTTTGTTCGAATGGCAGCTTATTTAATTTGTTAACTAAGGCTGTCATTTGTTCCGATAAAGCAGTAAAACCACTCGATATGCTTGGAAGAACAGGGTATATGTCAGTTTTAGTGACATAACTCATCTCATTAGCATTATTATAAAAATCAAAATCTATATATACCGCACCGGTTAACAAATTGCCACTTTTTAGTGATGCTCTTAATCCAGAATTAATCCATTTGTCTATATTTTGTTGCCAATATTGTTTTGCTAACTGCTCATTTTTATAAATTCTGCCATATTCAATTTTTATCAGAACCGGCACTTGTGTATTGTCTTGCTCAAAGTATATGGGTTCTCCATCTTTCTCTATTTGGGCCGGTGCTTGTTCAACAGTGCCAATCCTCATTCCCCTGTATTCCACAGGTGCACCTGCATTCAGACCACGAATTGACTGTTCAAATTCGACAATATAAAAGTCGAAATCATCAAAGCGTTTTTCTAGTGCTTGAGAATAGTTTTTATGCAAAGCATAAGTTTTATTCGCGACTGCAATATCATTAGGCTTTTGTTCTGGAGGGTAATCAACAGATATACCGCCTTTGATTAACTTTGATAAACTTCCAGTTGAAAATTGTACGCCGGATGTATTGAGGCTGAAATCAACGCCTGAACTAACCCAGAAAATAGTGTTGTTAGTGATCAGTTTATCATATGGAGAAAAGACAAAGATGCCGTAATGCATAGACAAGGTATCAACATCAAATCGACCGGATTCAATCTGACCTATTCGGTAGCCTCTAAAATAGATAGAAGTTCCAACATCAAGAACTTCTGCTGAGCTCGCGGTTAATTTGAATCTCTTACCTTCTATATCATTACTTATTAAAGCAGGTTCATCTTGTAGAGTGAATAAATATGACAGGCTCTGGCTTTGTCCTGGCTCTAACTCTAAATAAGCCCCTGAGAGTAAGGTGTTCATACCTGATATGCCTGATTGGTCTATGCGTGGTTTAACAACCCAGAATTTGGCATCTTCAGTCAGTAAGTCACCATATTGATTGTCGATTTGTACTTTAGCTAACACACCATTTTGAGATAGATCCAATTCAAGTCCTTTGACTAAACCGACCTTAACATTTCTTACTTTAACTTCTGTTTTACCTGCTGTGATCCCATCTGCAGTAGTCATTTTCACATAAATTGTATGACCTTGATCTGCTTGGTATTTAAATAACATCCAAGCTGTTATCAGCAGTGCGATGATTGGAATAATCCAAATCACAGTAAATTTTGGTTTTGACTCAATATAAGCATGTTCATTCATGATTGTGAAACTTGTCCCATAAGATCCGAGGGTCAAAACTATTCACGGCAACGATCTGACATAACACCATGATAGTAAAAAATACGATACCAATCTGTGGTTCAACACTGAGCACAGTACCAAGTTGTACCAAAGAAACCAAAATAATCACGACGAAAACATCAATCATTGACCATTTACCCATTATTTCCAACCAACGATAAATTGTGCTTGCTCGTTTCGGGTCGGTACACTTTCTCGATTGTATTATTAAGTAGAACAATGCCACAGCTTTAATAATCGGAATACAAACACTGGCTAAGAATATTAGTATAGCGACTGGGTAGGAGCCTGATTGCCACATAACAACTACGCCAGAGAAAATGGTAGCCGGTGTTTCATTGCCTAGGTTAACGGTATTCATAATGGGCAGCAGGTTTGCTGGGATTAAAAAGACCGTTGCAGTTAACATCCAAACAATTGCTCTTTGCGCTGAGTTTGGCTTTCTGAAATAAGTTTTAGTATAACACCGCGGGCAATGGGTTTCTCTGGTAAGCTGAGAGCAAGTTAAACATTGTTTGAGCGCTTGTGCTCTCGCGCTTTTACCATCATGAAGCAGTGCGGGTTGAAACAGCATCTGCTGCCTCTCCCATAATTCAGTTTCATTTATAAGAGACAACGTCTCTATAAAACACACTACAAATAAAATATAAGCCCAAAAGCCAAGACCAAACCCAATATCAGCGAGTGACATTAATTTAAAAACACTGACTAAAACGGCTACTAGGAATATATCGGCGAGATTAAGCGTTTTTGTCTTATTGAGTAAACGTGCTAGGTATCGTGCATTATGAGGATTAAGGTCTTGCCAATAATGGCTATTAGTTAATAGTACAAGTAAGCATACAAACAGTGGGATTAAAAATGTACTGAACACGAAAATACCAGAAAGAACGACACTATATTTATCTGCGAGCAAACTAAAGGCCTGCCATAAACTTATATCTTGAACTAGTCCATGTTGGCTGAAGCTTACAAAAGAGGGATAAAGACTAGAAAACAGGAATAATAAACTGGTAAGGCTGAATGCAATCAACCATTGTTGTTGATTAGCTTGATAACTGACTATCTCATTTTTACAACAAGGACAAATTGCACGCTGATGTTCTCCAAGTGAAGACACACGAACTAATGAGTCACAATGTTTGCAGGCGAGGATCATATATAGCAAGTTTTATTCTATTTAAGTATCTACTGAGTTTGATTTACAGCAATAAACAAAGCAAGGTAATTGCGTTATTTGGTATTTAAAGAAGAAAAAGTGCCTACAAAACAGGCAAAAGAAAAATAATTTCAAAAAAATGCATTTTTTTTTATTTTTACGCTTGAATTCAAAAACACTGCCCCTATTTACTAGTCATCGAAACGAACAACGAATTTTGAAGTCGGAGAAGATTCATGGGTAAAATTATTGGAATCGATTTAGGTACTACTAACTCTTGTGTTGCAGTACTAGATGGTGATAGCGCACGCGTTATTGAAAATGCTGAGGGTGATCGTACAACCCCGTCAATCATTGCTTTCACTGAAGAAGGTGAAACATTAGTAGGTCAGCCAGCTAAACGCCAAGCGGTTACAAACCCTAAAAACACACTATTTGCAATCAAGCGTTTAATTGGTCGTCGCTTTGAAGACGAAGAAGTACAACGTGACATTGGCATCATGCCTTTCACTATTACTAAAGCAGACAATGGTGATGCATGGGTAGAAGTACGTGGTGAAAAACGTGCTGCACCTCAGATTTCAGCTGAAGTGCTTAAGAAAATGAAAAAGACAGCGGAAGACTTCTTAGGTGAAGAAGTAACTGAAGCTGTAATCACAGTACCAGCTTATTTCAACGATTCTCAGCGTCAAGCGACAAAAGATGCTGGCCGTATCGCGGGTCTTGAAGTTAAGCGTATCATCAATGAGCCAACTGCTGCAGCACTTGCATACGGTATGGACAAAAAACAAGGCGACAATGTTGTTGCTGTTTATGACCTTGGTGGTGGTACATTCGATATCTCAATCATTGAAATCGATGAAGTAGATGGCGAGCACACGTTTGAAGTACTTGCTACAAATGGTGACACGCACTTAGGTGGTGAAGACTTCGATAACCGTGTTATTAACTACCTAGTAGCTGAATTCCAAAAAGATCAAGGTATTGACCTTAAGAATGACCCGCTTGCAATGCAGCGTGTTAAAGAAGCTGCAGAAAAAGCGAAGATTGAACTTTCAAGTGCACAGCAAACTGAAGTTAACTTACCTTATGTGACAGCAAACGCGACTGGTCCTAAGCACATGAACGTAAAACTAACTCGCGCTAAGCTTGAGTCTTTAGTAGAAGATTTAGTAACTCAATCAATTGAGCCATTAAAGCGTGCACTTGCTGATGCAGATCTTTCTGTTAGCGACGTAAACGACATCATCCTTGTTGGTGGTCAAACACGTATGCCATTAGTTCAGAAGACAGTAACTGAATTCTTCGGTAAAGAGCCTCGTAAAGACGTAAACCCTGATGAAGCGGTTGCTGTAGGTGCTGCAGTTCAAGGTGGTGTATTAGCGGGTGACGTAAAAGATGTATTACTACTAGACGTTTGTCCTTTATCACTTGGTATTGAGACTATGGGTCAGGTAATGACTGCACTAATTGAGAAGAACACGACTATTCCTACTAAGAAGTCGCAAACGTTCTCAACTGCAGAAGACAACCAATCTGCAGTAACAATTCATGTGTTACAGGGTGAGCGTAAGCGTTCAAGTGACAACAAGTCTCTTGGTCAATTCAACCTTGAAGGTATTCGTCCTGCGCAGCGTGGTGTTCCACAGATTGAAGTTACTTTTGACGTTGATGCTGATGGTATCTTACATGTATCAGCGAAAGATAAAGACACTGGTAAAGAGCAAAAGATCACTATCCAAGCTTCATCTGGTCTAAACGACGATGAGATTGAGCAAATGGTTCGTGATGCTGAAGCGAATGCTGAAGAAGATAAGAAGTTCGAAGAACTTGTTGCTTCACGTAACCAAGCTGATGCAATGGTTCACGGTACTCGTAAGCAAATCGAAGAAGCAGGTGACGCATTACCAGCAGAAGACAAAACTGCAATCGAAGCCGCACTTTCTGAACTAGAAACTGCAATTAAAGGCGAAAGCAAAGAAGAAATCGATGCTAAAGTTCAAGCGCTAGCAGAGAAATCTCAGAAGCTTATGGAGATTGCTCAAGCAAATGCACAGGCGCAACAAGCACAAGGCGCTGACGCGGGTGCACAGCCGCAAGGTTCAGCTAAACAAGATGACGACGTAGTTGATGCAGAGTTTGAAGAAGTAAAAGACAACAAGTAATTGTTGAACTTCAAGGGCGCATTTAAAATGCGCCCTTAGTCTATTCAAAATCTGTAATAATAAATGTTCTGGTAGTTAAAACTACCCTTAACTGAGTAACAAAACTATGTCTAAACGTGATTATTATGAAGTGTTAGGTGTTGCAAAAGACGCCAGTGAACGTGACATAAAAAAAGCTTATAAACGCTTAGCAATGAAGTATCACCCAGATAGAACTGAGGGTGATGCGGATTTAGAAGCCAAGTTTAAAGAAGTAAAAGAAGCGTACGAAGTACTCACAGACAGTCAAAAACGTCAGATGTATGACCAATACGGCCACGCAGCGTTTGATCAAAATGGTGGTGGCGGCCATGGTGGCTTTGGCGGAGGCCATGGTGACTTTGGTGATATTTTCGGTGACGTATTCGGTGATATTTTTGGTGGCGGCGGTCGTCGTCAATCACGTCAACAACGTGGTTCAGACCTTCGTTACAATATGGAACTTAGCCTTGAAGAGGCTGTTCGTGGTAAAGAAGTTGAAATCAAGGTGCCAACTTGGGTAAGTTGTGAACCATGTGACGGAAGTGGTGCTAAAGCGGGCTCTAAACCTAAGACTTGTCCTACTTGTCATGGTGCGGGTCAAGTGCAAATGCGCCAAGGCTTCTTTGCTGTTCAGCAAACATGTCCAACGTGTCAAGGTACGGGCTCTGTTATTTCAGATCCTTGTAATAGCTGTCATGGCCAAGGGCGTGTTGAAAAGACGAAGACGTTATCAGTAAAAATTCCAGCTGGCGTTGATACTGGAGACCGTATTCGCCTTACCGGTGAAGGTGAAGCAGGCATGCATGGCGCGCCATCTGGTGACTTATATGTCCAGGTTTCTGTGCGCGAACATCCGATTTTCACACGTGATGGCAATAACTTGTATTGTGAAGTTCCTATTAGTTTCACTACAGCAGCTATTGGTGGCGAAATTGAAGTACCAACTTTAGATGGCCGGGCTAACCTTAAAATTCCAGCTGAAAGCCAAACAGGTAAGATGTTCCGCATGCGTGGCAAAGGTGTAAAATCTGTACGCAGCGGCTCAGTTGGAGACCTAATTTGTAAAGTAGTAATTGAAACACCAGTAAACTTAAATGACAGACAAAAAGAGCTGTTAAAAGAGTTAGAAGAGAGTATGGGTGCAGACAACGGTAAAAACAGACCGAAAGCACAAGGCTTCTTTGATGGTGTTAAGAAGTTCTTCGATGACTTAACAAAGTAAAATTTGTTGAACCAAAAACGGCGCGTAGCGCCGTTTTTCTTTTCTAATCTAAAATTAATAGATAGTCTTGTTCACCCTCACATCTACATGCTTGTGATTGACCATCCTTTTGACCAAATAAATTTCCTGATTTACAACCAAACAATTGGCATTTAGCCTCACAGGCCATTGCATCTCGCCATGTGACATACTCGTCATTCATGAAACTAAAAGCAGAAGTAACCGTCAGCATGCCTATGAAAAGGGTGAGTAATTTAAGCTTTGATTTAAGCCACATTTGACACCTCTTTTTTCATAAGTATTAGACTTTAGTCTAATACTAAAACGCCATTGTTCAAGTAAACAGTCATGTTATGTTGGAAATCAATTCTAGCTTTTTTTGAAAATCTAACGTCAATAGATAAGTACCTAAAATTATATGTTTTAGCTCTTAAAATGAGGAGTGACTGATTTTATAGACTAAAATTTAAGATAAAGTTTCTATCTCCTATTTGGTTTAATTTTTTTGTTGTTTTAATAACCAAAATTTGTAAGTTCAAATATTTATATTCAAAAATTTTCTAAGTTAGGCTTACACGTGTAAGCTTAACTATTTCAATGACTTAAACTACCATATGCAAAGGCATAGTAATTTTCTTGTTAAATTATTGCATAGAGTAATTGATCTAACGCGTTTTTTGTGCCGTAATGTAGGTATATTCAACTGGTCTGATGAGTTAGTTATGAGTTTAAGAACACAATTTAGAAAAGTATTACCAAGTATCTCAATTACAGAACAAGAAGCGCTAGACGCAGGTGATGTTTGGTTAGAAGGTTCAATCTACCAAGGTAAGCCTGACTTTAGTGCACTTCGTGCAGTACCTGAGGCGACACTTTCGGCAGAAGAGCAAGCTTTCATTGATGGTCCAGTGAAAGAGTTAATGGCTATGATTGATGATTCTGTTATTCAGAACAGTAAGCATCTACCTGAACATATTTTAGATTTCTTAAAGAAAGAACGCTTCTTCTCTTTGATCATTCCAAAATCTTACGGTGGCCGTGAGTTTAGCCCTTATGCTAATTCAACCATCGTAGGTACAATCGCGACTAAATCTTCAGCTGTAGCTGTAACTGTTATGGTGCCTAATTCATTAGGCCCGGGCGAGTTATTAATGCATTATGGTACTGAAGAGCAGCGTGCTCATTACTTACCACGTTTAGCGAATGGTACTGACATCCCGTGTTTTGCACTTACCAGCCCTGAAGCAGGTTCTGATGCCGGTGGTATACCAGATCAAGGTATCGTCACTAAGGGTACGCATAATGGTGAGGAAGTTCTGGGTTTAGAGATCACTTGGGACAAGCGTTACATCACTTTAGCCCCTATTGCGACAGTACTAGGTCTTGCATTCAAAGTATTTGATCCTGAAGGTCTATTAGGTGGTAAAGAAGAGCTTGGTATTACGTGTGCATTAATTCCAAAATCACACCCAGGTGTCGAGCTTGGTAATCGTCACGACCCTATGGGTATCCGTTTTTACAATGGTACAACACGCGGTAACAAAGTGTTCATTCCAATGGAATACATCATTGGTGGACAGAAAAACATTGGTCGTGGTTGGCAGATGCTTGTTAGTTGTCTTGGCGCCGGTCGTGGTATCTCGCTACCAGCTTTAGGTGTTTCAACAAGCCAGGTAGCACTTAAGTCAGCTTCAGAATATGCCGCTGTTCGTGAGCAGTTTGGTTTATCAATCGGTCAATTTGAAGGTATTCAAGAAAAGCTTGCTGACATTGCGGGTAAAACCTACCTTCAAGAGTCTATGCGTGTGTTAACCACGGAAGGTTTAGGCATGGGCCTGAAACCATCAGTTGTTACTGCAATCGCAAAATATCATATGACTGAAATTGGTCGTGATGTGCTTGACTCTGCAATGGATATTCTTGCTGGTAAAGCTATACAAAACGGTCCTCAGAATACACTAGCAAGCGGATATGTTGCTCAACCAATCGCAATCACTGTTGAAGGCGCAAACATTCTAACTCGCAACCTTATGATCTTTGGCCAGGGTGTTATGCGTTGTCACCCGCATCTTCAAGAAATGGTTGAAGCTATTCATAGCGAAGAAGCTGATGCCGATAAGAAATTTAATAAGAAATTCCGTCAAACTGTGGGTTACGGTATTTCGAATGGCTTACGTGCATTCGGCTTAGGTTTAATGCCATTTATGGCCGGCAGTCAGAGTTCATTGTCTGAAGTTAAGCCATATGAAAAAGCGGTTATGCAATTATCATCTCGTTTAGCTCTGTTTGCTGATTTCTCATTATTGGTACTAGGCGGAAAGTTAAAACAAGCTGAAATGTTGTCTGCGCGTCTTGGTGACGTAATGAGTTACCTTTACGCAGCTATGGCTTCAATTAAGTACTATGAGCAGAAAGTATCTGAGTCAGAGCGTGCACAAGCTGCCCCTTATTTCCATTATGCAACGCGCTGGGCATTACAAAATGCTGAAAACGCATTGCATAAATTCTTAGATAACTTCCCTGCAAGTTTTGCTCGTAAGTTCTTACGTGTGGCAACATTACAATTTAGCCACAGAATGGCAAAGATTGATGATAATTTAATTCGTGAGCTAGCGGCAGCCGCACAACAAGACACAGCGTTTAAGTCACAAATCACTAAGTTAGTTAAACCAACTGCTGGTGATGGTCACGACATTAATGAGCAGGCATATAAGGCGAAAATGGCTTGTCTTGATTTACTTAAAGTGCTTAAAAAATCACTTCGTTCGAAACAAGTAAAACCAGGTGTGCGTTTTGCTGACACATTAGATAATGCTTTAGCCGCAAATGTCATTACTAGCGAGCAATATGCCAAGTTAATTGATTACAACAAGAAACGTGAAAAAGCGATTCGAGTTGATGAGTTTGATTTCGACTTAAACCTTATTGATGATTGTCCGTTGAATGCTGAGATTCAGCAGGCCAGTTAACAATCGTGGAGTACAACGCCCAGCAATTAGCTGGGCGTTTTTATTTTAGGCGCGTACAATAAACTAAGTTTAATAGTATTTTAAAAGTTATTGCTTTGCGTACACGTCATTTAGAAAGGTACATACCTGAGCTTAAGCTCACAGATTTATCTATTTCACTTTGGAGTGGTTGTGGACAAATTCAATCAGGTTTCTTTAATTCACAGCCAGTGATAGTTAAACTCAGTGAAATTCCTGAAAACATAAATCACCAAGTCATTTCACAAACTGATTTTGCCAAAAAGAGAAAAGATAAGTCTTATCTGAACGAAATCAATTTTTACAACGACCCGACATGTCATACAGCTTTTGAGAAAGTAAGACCCTATTGTTACTTTGCCAAGAGAATAGGGGCTTTAAATGTTTTGATTTTAGAAGATTTTAAATCAAAGAGTTTTCAAAATATAGATGATCATAAACTTGAACATATCTATGCAGTTGTTAATTGGTTAGCCCAGTTTCACGCTCAAGGGCTTACCCTTATCAAATCAGAACCATTTCCATTAGGCGGATATTGGCATCTTGAAACAAGACCTGATGAGTTTGAAAAGATGGCATTCATTGATTTAAAATATCAGGCAATTTATTTGGCAGACTCACTTTATAAGGCTAGCTATAAGACGTTAATACATGGCGATTCTAAGTTAGCAAACTATGCATTTGATAAAAATTACAATGTACTTGGCTATGATTTCCAATATGTCGGCTCTGGTATTGGGTTACAAGATGTCATGTTATTTATGACCAGTGTGTTTAATGGTGAAGCGTGTGAAAAGTATGAAATATCTATTCTCAATTTATACTTTCAAAGCCTAAACAAAGCACTCTCTAATACCATGAGCAAAAAAGAGTATGAACTTTTAGAGCGTGAATGGCGTACTCTATGGCCAATAGTATGGTCTGATTTCTATCGTTTTTTAAATGGCTGGAAACCTGAACATAAAAAAATAACGCCATTCATGCAAAATAAGTTTTCAGAAGTTCTAAACAAGATATGATTTTTTCTTTTCTAAGTGCGCTTTGCTGGTCTTTATTTGATATTGCAAGAAAAGAGCTAGCCCAGCATGTTAATCCAAAGTTCTTGTCCCTTGCAATGAGTGTCAGTGTTCTGCCTTTGTTCTTCTTATTGTGGGGATTTCAAGGGTTTCAATTGCCGAGCAACTCTTATTATTTTCCTGCAACGATAAGTGGTGTTCTCGCTGCAATAGGCAGTGTTTGTTTTATGTTAGCTATATCAAAAGGCAAACTTGCAATTGTATTATCGATTACTGCTTGTACACCGTTTATCTCAGCTGTGTTCTCATTCTTTTTCTTTGACGAACTACTCTCTCAATTCGAGTGGTTAGGCATTGTGTTAGTTGTGCTTGCAACCATGCTCCTTGCTGGCACATCAATTAATACACGTGACAAATCAAGCTTGTATGCATTAATAACTGCAATTGCATGGGGCACCTGTATTGTTTTCGATAAACAAGCGTTAACCTTTGGCTCAAGCTCGTTCCATGGCATGTTTCTGACATCCATAATTATTGCTGTTTTGTCTATTAGTTTACGAATTGATTATCAATGGTGGACTTTACTTAAAAACTTTAAGTGGTGGCTTATTGCTGTAATGGTTTTTTTTGGTGCTGTATTTCTTCAATTTGCTGCGCTTGAATATCTAAACCCTGGTGTTGTAGAGGCCATTAAACGCGGAATTGGTATTGTACTCGCTGTGATTATCGGTCGCGTATTTTATCAAGAAACTCTGTCTCGCAAGCAAATAACGGGTGTTTGCTTAGTTTTGTCTGCAACTTATTTATTCATGTAAAGGGGCTTTACATACCGCTTTTTTATTTTTCTAGAAAACTTATAATGTCCACTCGATTATTCGGAGTTTATATGAAGTATTTAGTTCTATTGCTTTTGTCAGTCAGTATGTTCAGTTTTAGTTCTTCTGCACAGACAAGCGATTTATCTGTAACAATGAAAAACATAGGCCATGCTTATAAAAAGGCAGTTCGTTCAACTGACGATAAAGAAATAATCAGTCAAATAGATGAAATGATTATTTTGATTCAAAAAAGTAAAAAGGCTAATTTCAAAGCTGATTTAAAAGAACAATCAATCGAAGGATTAGATAAGGTCATCACAGTATTACAAGAATCAAAGCGCTTTATAGAAAAGGGTGAAATTGCTAAAGCTAAGTCGAAATTAAAGAAAGTTGATGTACTTCGAGAGAAATATCATGAGCTACACGAGCCACCAAGTGTTTGGGAGCTATTATTTGGATAGAGAAAAGCGGCATAAATGCCGCTTTTTTATTTTTTCTTTTTCTTCATACCTTGAACGGCTTTGAAGCGAGGGTTTGTTTTACAAATTACGAACACTCGACCACGACGTTTAACAACTTGGCAGCCTGGACGATTTTTTGCACTCTTTAAAGAGCTGAGTACTTTCATAAGTTTTCCTTTTATTTTTTGCTTGCAAGATTTTTGAAGCGACGATTGAATTGAGCAACACGACCATCAGAGGCTGTAATTTTTTGCTTACCTGTATAGAAAGGATGTGATTCACTTGAAACATCAATCGGTACATATGGGTAAGTTACGCCATCAATTTCGACTGTTCTATCAGATTTGATTGTCGAACCAACAATGAAGTATTTATCGATAGAAGTATCGTGAAATGCCACTTGTTCGTAATCAGGGTGAATATTAGGTTTCATAAAATGCTCTTTTGTTTTGTTATAATATCTCGCATGTTATTCTAAATGAAAACTATTTGCAAATGGGTTTTAGGTAAATTTGTCGATTTTGATGGTTTGTTGCGCAAACAAACACCTTGTCTCTAGCTATTCGTTGTAGGCCTGTTATAAATAAGGTGTAAGTTTTAAAGGGAAGCAACAATGGAAGAGCTAAATAATAACTTGGATAACACCGTGATTGATTCGCTCAAAAATAAAGATCACAGTGGCATTAACAAACAGCTTGATCAGTTGAGTTGTTCTCATAGTGACATCATTGAGTTACTTGCAGAATATGTTGTGTTAGCTGAACAAGATGATGAAAGCTTTGATGCTTGGTACGACGGTCTTTGCGAAGATAAATTAAAAGTATTAAAGGCATTTGAAATTATGAGAGCTCACTTAGAGTCGTGAGCTCATCTTACCGATAAATCATATTGCTTTATTAACCGCTCAATATAACGCTGTCGAATAAGCTGTTTTGGTAATAGTGGATTGTCTAGAGCAACTGAGTTATTAAGTTGTCTGAGTGCAACATGAAGGATTTTTCGTCTCTCCTCATCGAGTATGTCTAAGCTAAAATCTTCAGTTAAAAATGAAATAACATACTTAAATAGATCAATAGCAACGATTTCTTCTATCTTTCCTGTTAAACAGATTGCGCCGTATTTTCCTACTAAGAAATATTGCCAACTTGTTTGTATCGATTCTTCAAGATCTTCTGTAAATGATCCGATAAGTGCTTCAGGCAAGCCATGTACTAATTGAGTCAAAGCTTGCTGATACAGATTCCCAAAGTACATGAATGCTTGGCTTGAAGACTCTATATTATGCTTAATAAGTATTTGAGCCCAAGCTAGGTATCCTCTCGGGTAATATTCAATCTGCTCTGTATGCTCTGTGATCCCTAAGTAAGAATTGACTTGAAGTTTATTTTCTATAACGAAACTACTCGCTGGAAACAAACCTGACTCTTGCCACTCAAATAAGATATCTTCATTGACTCTCGCAGACTGGCATATTTCTATACTTTGATAAAAATTCTCATTGAAATGATTAAGTAAGCTCATAGTGATACTGGTTTAATATACAGTGTTTGTATTTAATCAGTAATACAACCAATTTACAAGTCATTCAGTCTAAAGAAAGCTCGGAACTGCTACTGTTTTATGTAAGAATATTGGCACTTGGAATAAGAAAACTTGTAAACATGCAGATTAACGAAAAACTACAACAAGCAAGCTTGATCACCGCGATAAAAACTCCTTACTTAGAATCTGGCGAAATCGATTTACTTGCCTACGACAAATTAGTCGAGCAACAAATTGAAGCGGGTGTCGACGGTATTATCGTAGGTGGTACAACTGGTGAAGGCCAATTAATGAATTGGGAAGAGCACCTAATGTTAATTGCGCACACTGTAAGTAAGTACAACCAACAAATTTTAGTGATCGGTAATACGGGCAGTAATAATACCCGTGAAGCTGTTAAAGCAACAGAATATGGTTTTGCAACGGGAATGGATGCTGCATTACAGATAAACCCTTACTATGGTCGCACTTCAGTTGAAGGTGTTGTTAAACACTTCGAAAAAGTGCTCGAGATTGGCCCAGCGTTTATTTACAACGTACCTGGAAGAACGGGGCAGGACTTAACACCAGATATCATTGAGCCTCTTTCGAAGCATGACAATTTTATTGGTGTTAAAGAGTGTGCGGGTAATGAGCGTATTGCTCACTATGAACAACAAGGTATTGCATGCTGGTCAGGTAATGACGATGAAGCACACGATGCAAGACATTTACATGGTGCACATGGTGTCATTTCAGTTACTTCTAATATTGTGCCTAAGCAGTTTAGAAGTTTGATGAATGAACGAAATGACGATCTGAACCAGTCATTGCAACCACTAATCTCTTGGTTATTCTGTGAACCTAACCCGATCGCAATAAACACGGCGCTTATGATGACAGGTGCAGTAAAGCCTATCTTCAGATTGCCTTACGTACCATTAAGTACATCTCAACAACAACAAGGCTTACAGTTAATTTCTGAACTAGCAACGGGTAGTTATGTTGGTAATTCACCAAGTTTACTAGACTCTGAGTCAATTATTCTTTGTTAGAACTCACTAATTGACGTATAATCTGCGGCCTTTTAATGATTGGCCGCAGGTTTTTGTTATGAATTTCAAATCTTTTAGTTTTTCTCCGCTTATTCTGCAAGCACTAGACGAATTAGAATTTCACACCCTTACACCAATTCAGCAAGCTGCTATCCCTGTTGTAAGAAAAGGGGATGATGTACTTGCTACAGCTCAAACTGGTACAGGTAAAACAGCCGCTTTTAGTTTGCCAATCATACAGAATATTTTTGAACATGCTGAACAACACCCTAGAGCTTTGATCATAGCGCCAACTCGTGAGTTAGCAGAACAAATTGCAAATAACTGCAAGCAATTTGCAAAATATACTGACCTTAATGTGGTTGCTTTATTTGGTGGTGTGAATACTGCTGGTCAAGAAGAACAATTGAACGCTGGCTGTGATATTTTGGTTGCAACACCAGGCAGGCTTCTTGATCACTTACGTCTGGGGAGTGTAAATCTGTCTCAGGTAAAGCATTTAGTGTTAGATGAAGCAGACAGACTACTCGATATGGGCTTTATTACTGACATCCAAAAAGTAATAGAGCTATGTCATGAAGATAAACAACAATTATTCTTCTCGGCAACTTTCCCAACGGCAATGAAACAGTTTGCACGTCAAGTTTTAAAGCACCCTAAGTTTGTGCAAGTCACACCTGAAAACACGACAGCAGAAACGGTAAGGCATATTGTTTATCCCGTTGAACAAGGTAGAAAGCAAGAGCTGCTTTCTGAGTTGATTGGTAAAAAGAATTGGCAACAAGTTCTTGTATTTGTGAACATGAAAGATGTTGCTGACGATATTGTTAAAGAGCTAAACCTTGATGGTATTCCTGCCACTGTGTGTCATGGCGATAAAAAGCAAGGTGCTAGACGTCGTGCTTTACGTGAGTTTAAAGAAGGCAAGGTTCGCGTATTAGTTGCCACTGAAGTTGCTGCGCGCGGAATTGATATTGAAGGTCTGCCTCGCGTGGTTAACTATGATCTTCCTTATCTTGCAGAAGATTACGTTCACCGTATTGGTAGAACAGGTCGTGCGGGTCAGCAGGGCCAAGCAATTTCATTCGTTGCACGTGAAGAAGAGCAAGTATTACTACATATTGAAGAATTAATTGGGCAGCAAATTAAGCGCTATTATTTACCTGGTTATGAAGTAAGTAGCCGTGAAAGTCTGATTAAAAACTTAACTAAAAAACCTTCACATCAACGTAGAAAGCCAAAAACTAACCGCCCTAGTAATCAGGCAAGTGGTGAAGCGAGAGCGAAAAACAGAGCGCGTATCGCGAATGTAAGAAAGCAGATTAAAGGTAAGTCTTTAAAGTTGAGTAAATAAATTCTTTTTAAGTAAAATATTCAAAAGGTTGCCAAGTGCAACCTTTTTTAGTTTTCTCTTCAATGATCAAATAGCATATGCCGAGAGGCTTATCTCTTCAATTTTACATGCTTGCTGTATTGCATCATCTCTTGCCATGGTTTTTAAATATCTATTTAGATTATTAAAGCTCAATGGGGGATTTTGAATTTCGTCGGCCCAAATACATAGCATAAATAAAACGTAATCACAGACTGTAATTGATTCACCAACTAAATAGGTATTGTCGTTGAGTTGTTTATCAATGATCTGTAATACATCTTTTAATCTTGTTTGTTGTGTTCTAACAATGTCATCGTAAATTAATGCGTTTTGTGTGTGTCTTTCTGGATAAAAGTAAGTCATCAGTTCAGTTTGAAGTGTACTAGTTAAATACATCAACCACTGATTGAAAATAGCCTTTTGTTTTATATCTGCAGGAATAAGAGATGCTTCGGGGTGTTTTTCTGCAAGGTATAAGCAAATTGCTGCGCTTTCAAATAGAACAAATTCATCATCAACCAAAGTTGGGATCCGTCCTGTCGGGTTGATTGATAAATATTGGGCTGACTTTTGAGCCAGTTTTTTTCTGTCTACAAGCTCTAGTTGATATGGCGCATTAATTGCTGTTAATACAAAATGAGGGGCAAGACTGGCATTACAAGGGTAGTAAAACAGAGTATACATACTTCACCTAAATAGTTAGAGTTTTTCGATAGCAGTGTCCTTTCAGTAAATGGTACTTGAAAAACCTAGGTGAGATAATCAGTTTAATCAAGAAAATGCTTCACATTACAAACAAAAACGGCAACCTGAGTTGCCGTTTAGTAGTATAAAATTTTGATTTAGCTAACGACTAGGGCGTATAGTAAATCGGCGAGTTAGGGCCTACAGGTAAGCCAAAGCCAAATACCCAGATGTAGAATAGTGCAACCCAACCAACAAAGAAGAACATACTGTACGGAAGCATGGTCGCTACTAGCGTACCGATACCCATATCTTTTTTGTACTTAGTCGCAACTGCGAGTATCAGACCAAAGTAACTCATCATAGGCGTGATCAAGTTAGTTACTGAGTCACCAATACGGTAAGCGGCTTGGATAGTTTCTGGCGCATAACCAATTAACATTAACATTGGTACGAAGATAGGAGCCGTCACAGCCCACTGAGCAGAAGATGAGCCTAAGCTTAAGTTTACTAATGCACACATAAAAATAAACAGTACAAATACTTCAGGGCCAGTTAAATTAAGCGCTTGAAGAAGTGCTGCGCCATTAATTGCTAAAATAGTACCAAGGTTCGTCCATTTAAAGAAAGCAACGAACTGAGCCGCAAAGAATACAAGTACAATGTACATACCCATAGAGCCCATTGACTTACTCATTGCGTCAATGACGTCACGGTCATTCTTCATGGTACCAACAACACGGCCATATACGAAGCCAGGGATTGCAAAGGTAACAAAGATGAATACTACGATACCTTTTAGGAATGGAGAACCTGCTACTTCACCAGTTTCAGGGTGACGTAGAATACCATTTTCAGGCACGATGGTTAATGCAAGAAGCGCAGACACTATAAGAAGTGATACACCAGCCCACTTCAAACCAGACTTTTCTTTCGCACTTAATTTTTCAATATTGTTTTCACTTAAGTCGATGCTTGCTTCGTCAGGGTTGTATTTGCCAAGACGCGGTTCAACAATCTTCTCTGTAACCAATGTACCAACAGTGGCAATTAGAAAAACTGAAATCATCATGAAGTACCAGTTCGCCTCAGGGCCGACTTCATAAGTTGGGTCAATCATCTGTGCAGCAGGTGTTGTAATACCGGCAAGTAAGGGATCGATTGTACCAAGTAGAAGGTTTGCACTATAGCCACCTGAAACACCGGCAAATGCCGCAGCTAAACCCGCAAGCGGGTGACGACCCAGGCTATGGAAAATCATTGCAGCAAGCGGAATTAAAACAACATAGCCTAATTCAGATGCTGTATTTGACAAGATTGCGGCGAAAACAACCATGAAAGTAACTAGGCGCTTTGAAGCACCCATCACCATACCGCGCATTGCAGCAGAAAGCATACCTGAGTGTTCTGCAACACTTACACCCAGAAGTGCAACCAACACAGTGCCTAACGGTGCGAAGCCTGTAAAGTTAGTTACAAGCCCTGTAACGATGCGCTGAAGACCTTCAGCACTTAACAGACTGACAACTTCGATGACCCCATCAGGATCACGTCCTTTAGCACCTTCAGGGCGAGGGTCAATGGCACTTAAGCCAAACCAATCTGCTATACCACTGAAAATAACAATGGCAATACAAAACATAGCAAATAGCGTGATAGGGTGGGGTAACAAATTACCTAAAAATTCAACAGTTGCTAAAAAGCGATTAAACAAACCCTGTGGTTTTTGTTCTGTTGATTGTTGATTTTCAGGCTTTGTCTCAACTGCGTTCGACATAATGAAAAATACTCAATACTAAAATTGCCGCATAACCTATCACTTTTTTAATTTGAAATCATTTTTTTACCGTTAATTCACAGTAAAAACAGGACAAACACCATGACGAAAACCTGACAATTTGGCAATATAGGCTCAACTAAACGTTTACCGTCTTTAATATGCATATTCACTTTCTCGGCACTTCATCAGGTGTACCTAGTCAAACTAGAAACACATCGTCCACAGCTATTTCATTTGATAAAACAAAATCATGGGTTATGGTTGATTGTGGCGAGGCAACACAGCATCAACTCTTAAAGTCTTCTCTCTCTTTTTTTCATTTAGATGTGATCTGTATTAGCCATGTACACGGTGATCATTGCTATGGTTTGCCCGGATTATTGTCGTCTATGGCGATGAATGGCAAAAAATCTGCTGTTCACCTAATCGCTCCCAAAGAAGTTATTGAATGGTTGCACGCAACTTTTCAGATGTCGGATACCAGACTCTCCTTTGATTTAATTACGCATGATATTAGTGAAATGGCAGGTTCATCTGATTTCAATTTTTGTGATATTGAAGTCATCCCCTTAAAGCACAGAGTTTCCAGCTTTGGTTTTAAGGTTTCTGAAAAACTGATCCCAAAAAAACTTAAAATTGAAAAGTTGACAAGAGAAGGCATTGAAAGTGGCCCACATTACAATAAATTGCAAAAAGGAGACGATGTTGTAGTGGGTTCAGAGCTACTTTTAAGTAAAGATTACACATTTCAAAGCTGGCAAACGCGTCGAGTCATTGTTTGCGGAGATAATGAAAGACCGGCTCTTGTCGCAGATTGGTGTTCTGATATTGATGTGTTAGTGCATGAGTCAACTTTTACACATAGTGACCTTCACAAGGTGGGTTTTCATACAGGCCATTCAGATGCGAAAAGAGTTGCAGAATTTGCGCAGCTTCAGCAAATCCCAACGCTAATTCTAACTCATTTTAGTGTCCGATATCATGGAGAGCATGGACTTGAAAGTTTAAGGCGTGAAGCTAAGCAATACTATTGTGATAATTTAATTCTTGCAGAAGATTTTTTTACTTTTTCAATAGAGAAAATAAAATTGCATTTAGAGAAATAATAATTTGGCTATATTAATAGCGCATCTTTCACTTTGATATATGCTTAAAACAGATACAATCTCGTTTAGTGAATATGCCTACTTTAAATATCAAAACACGTATTTTACTGTTTGTGGTAATTTTTGAAATATTGGCCTATTCGTCAATTGTACTTTTTAGTAACGTTTACTACAGCAGAGCGCTATCTAATGTAAAAGAACAAGAAATCATACAAACCTTTAAATCTAGCGCTAATAAAATAGACCACACAATCTCATTGATGGAACAAAGCGCCTACAACCTAGCACAACACGGCCTCTCTCTTTATCTTGAGCACAATAAGTCGCAATTTGAAAAAGCAGAATTAAAGCAGAAGTTTAGTACCATTTTAGAACAGCACTTTTCATTTTTTGAACTTGCCTTAGGTGGTGGTGTTTGGTTTGAACCTATGCAAATGTTCAAAGATACACAATATTTCGGACCTTATGTATATCGAGATAATAACCAAATAGTATTTAGCTGGGAGTTAAGTGGTGAGCAATATGATTACCATAGTCAAGATTGGTATCAGTTAGGAAAACAAGCTGCAGAAAATGCGCTTCCAGTTGTCTGGACTCATCCTTATGTTGACGAAGCAGGTAGCTTGGCTCCGATGATGACAGTCGACGCGCCTATTATTTTAACCAATGGCGATATGATTGGTATGGCAACAGTAGATTGGTCATTGGCTGCACTTACTGCATTTTTAGAAACAGTGAAGATTACTGATAACTCTTCACCACTGTTAATCCATAAAGCATCAAATAGAATTATCAGCTTTCCTTTAAAATCAGAGTTGGTGATGCAAACGACACCCGATGAAGCATGGGTTAAGCCACTGTATAGTAGCTCATCAAATACTAAGTTCAATACTTTTAAAAGCTTACCAATAAACGGTAAGCTGTATGACTTGTATTTTCTAGAGACAAAAAGCGGTTTTATATTGGGCTTTTTCAGCCCACATAAAGACATTGATAAAGAAGTGAGAGCGGTATCTCAAGTCACTTTATTGGGAGGTGCAATTATAGGTATCACTTTCATTGTCTTGATTATTTTTATCATGAAGCATCTTTTCAAGCCTTTTGATTTAGTGCTTAGTCAGATTAAAGGCTCTATAAAGCATACTGATAACGAAAAAGTAACCGTTCAAAACATTGTTTATGACGAGCAAAACGAATTCACGCCAATAATTACTGAGCTAAATTTTGTCTATCAGCAAGTCAACACACATATAGCAGAAATTAATCAAGCTAATACTGCGCTTACTAAGACACAGAGTGAGTTAGATAAGCTCAACATAGACCTAGAGCTTAAAGTCAAAACGCGTACAGATGAGCTTAATTACAAAACTGAAGAAGCGTTAAAGGCGCTTTCTGAATTGCAAACGATACAGAAAAAATTGATTGAACAAGAAAAGCATGCGTCACTCGGACGATTAGTTGCTGGGATAGCCCATGAAATTAATACTCCCGTTGGCGTTGCCATCACAGCCGCTTCATTTGTTGAAGATGAAGTGGTACATCTCGAAGAGAAGTTGCAATCATGTCAGTTAACAAAACACCAATTGATTAAAGTTATTTCTGATTTCAAAGAAGGCTGTTTTATTCTTAAAAGTAATTTACATAGAACTGCTGAATTGGTTGCCAGCTTTAAACAAGTCTCTGTAGACCAATCTTCTGAATTGCTACGCAAGATAGAGCTGAATGCCTATTTAGAAGATGTGATCCGTACTTTAAAGCCAAGGATTAAAAACTCGTCGCATAAGGTTCACCTTGAACCTAACCCGGTTGAAATAGAAGTGCTTTGTAGCCCAGGTGCGATAGCGCAAGTTATTACAAATATTATAGAAAACGCGCTAGTTCATGCATTTGGGAAACATGAGTCTGGTGAAGTTAATGTTTTACTGTCTCAATCAGGCAATGAAGTCAGTATTTTGATTTCAGACAATGGAAAAGGTATGCCTAGTGATGTGCTAGAGTGTATTTTTGATCCGTTTTTTACTACGAATAGAGAAAATGGTGGAAGTGGTTTAGGTATGCACTTGGTCTATAACATTATTTCTCAGCAATTAAACGGGACGATTAATTGTTCGAGTATTGTTGGAAAGGGAACTCAATTTATCATTAAGTTCCCACTAAACTCAACGAATTAACGAGCGTTTGTGCTTTCGAAGATTTTGTCAGCAGATGCAGCTACAAATCCAGTATATATTTCACCATCTGGTTTGTTGTAACGTAGTGCAAACTCATAGAAACAGCTTGGAATTGCAAACTCACCATCAGTGAATACAACATTTGCGTGATCGGCCAATGTAGATGATTGCTCTAACAGTACTTCTGGAGAACCTTTGATTTCGCCACCTGAAGCATTCAATTCAAAACCAGCATCTTTTAAAGATGTATTTACCGCTTCAATAGTCTCAAAGTTCGCTAAATGATTAATGCTTACAGTGAAGTGATTAGCACGATAGCCCCATGCAGACATCCATGCAGCATATTCACTTTCTTCAAGTAAAGCTTTGTAAATTTCATTACTTACTTGCCAATGTGTACCTGAGTATAAGAAATTGTCTGCAGTTACTGCATCTTCATCAATTTGGTCGACCATTTCTTTAACAATTTTCTGTAAAGACTCAGAACACTTTTCAACAAGTAATTCAGAGATAAATACTTTAGGTTTAGTTGGATCAGTATGCTCGAAGTGTTTTGCGTATAGTTTTTTTGCTTCGAAATGGTATTCACCACATTCTTTGTAACCAACCGCTAGAAAATGTGCCGCTAGCTTTTCTAAACCTACTTTTTCTATGTTGAAAGTACGAAGAGCAATATGATCATTGATAACGTCAGACTGTTGTGTAGAGCCTAGTAGGTCATGAACTTTAATTGCTGAAGGTGTAACTTCTAAATAGTTAGACCAAAGGTTATCAAATAGTGTGTCAACATTGTTGTGCATAATGGTTCCTTAATTTGACGGCTTAGCCGCTCAGTTTATGTATCGATTAAGCACGACACATAATCTCATACCAATTTTAATTAATTGTTTGCGTTTTATAGCGCAAAAATTCTTACTGTATCGCCATTTTTTAGGCTAAGAGCTTCAGCTTCTTCACGCGCAATCGTGAGTGATAGCGCTTGTTTGTCTAACAATACGTTATCTGTAAACACGGCTTTGAAATTAGTGAGTTTTTGATTTGAAATAGCATAGGTTTGTTCACCGTTAACAGAGTCGACAATATTTACAGGGACAATATAAGACTCTTGTACCGTTCTGATATTGTTTAACTTTGCCTCGATTGTTGGGCCAGCATCGAACAGATCAACATAACCTCTATGCTCAAATCCTTCTTTTTGAAGGAGTCTAAGTGCAGGCTTGGTTTTATCATGCACATGACCTATAACTCCTTGAGCCTCATCACTTAGTAAGTTCGTGTAAATAGGGTACTTAGGCATTAATTCGCTGATAAATACCTTGTCACCTAAACCTACTAAATGGTCTGCTTGAGGGAATTCAATCGAAAAGAAGTGTTCTTGCAGCCATTGCCAAAAAGGAGAATGGCCATGAGCGTCACTTACTCCGCGCATTTCTGCAATCACAGTATCACTGAAACGACTACTTTGATCTGCCATAAAAGCAAAACGAATACGGCTTAAAAATCGACCTGCAAGACCTTTACGGTATTGTTCGCGTAAAAACAAAGTACAGATTTCAGAGCAACCCGTGTAGTCATTACACATACTCAATATTTCAACCGTGTTATACACGTTTAATGTACTTGAATGGTGAACCGTTTTACCCAGGTGATAGTGGTAAAGAGGGACTTGTGTTCCAACCGCTGCTTCAATCGCTGTTGTGCCAACAATTTCATTAGTCTTTGTATCTTCTAATACAAACAAATAGCCTTCATCAAAAGGTGTTTCAACATGTTTTGAGAAACTATTTTCAGAACGCGAAATTTTATCTTGCAGTAAGTTGTCATCAACAGGCAAAGACGTGAAGCCATGACCAGACTCTATTGCAATTTGCTTTAAAGCTGCAAAGTCAGTGTTTTTTATTGGTCTTAAGATTTGCATATTAAAGTGAGGGGCCAATTGGCCCCAATCCTATTTTAGCCGTTTACAACATCAGCAACTGCAAGCTCAAAACGAGCAAGACCTGCTTTAATATCGTCTTCTTCGATGACAAGTGACGGCGTGAAGCGAACGACATTAGTACCAGCTACAAGTGTCATTAGTCCATGTTTCATACTTGCAACTAAGAAGTCTCTAGCACGACCTTCAAACTGTGCATTTAGAACCGCACCTAAAAGTAGGCCTTTACCGCGGATTTCACTGAATACATTGTATTTTGTGTTGATAGCCTCTAGCAGCTCGCGGAACATCGCTTCCTTTTGTTGAACACCAGCTAGAACAGACTCGGTATTTACTGTGTCAAAAGCCGCTTCAGCGACAGCACATGCTAACGGGTTACCGCCATAGGTTGAACCGTGAGTACCAATTTTAAGGTGTTTAGCGATATCAGTCGTCGTGATCATTGCACCAATTGGGAAACCACCGCCAAGTGCTTTTGCAGTTGTTAAAATATCAGGTGTTACATTTAAACCCTGGTATGCATAAAGATGACCTGTACGTCCTACGCCAGTTTGCACTTCATCGAAAATTAGCAATGCATTGTGCTGATCACATAATGCTCTTACACCTTCAGCAAATTCTTGCGTCGGAGCGATAATACCGCCTTCACCTTGAAGCGGTTCCATCATAACTGCACATGTATTGTCATCCATTAGTGACTTTAATGTTTCTAAATCGTTGTAATCACAATGCACGATATCAGCAGGTTTAGGGCCAAAGCCATCAGAGTATGCTGCTTGACCACCTACTGTCACAGTGAAGAAAGTACGACCGTGGAAGCCTTTATTGAAGGCAATAATTTTAGATTTGTGCTCACCATAGTTATCAAGTGCAAAGCGGCGAGCAAGTTTGAGTGCAGCTTCGTTTGCTTCTGCGCCTGAGTTTGCAAAATAAACTTTATCAGCAAATGTTGCATCAGTGATTTTTTTAGCAAGTCGAAGTGCAGGCTCATTGGTCATTACATTTGACAAATGCCAAATTTTTTCGCCTTGTTCTTTTAGTGCATTTACAAGATTCGGGTGACTATGACCTAAACAATTTACTGCGATGCCACCTGCGAAATCGATGTATTCATCACCTTTTTGATCCCACACTCGTGATCCTTTACCTTTAACAGGAATAACTTCTGAAGGGTTGTAGTTTGGCACCATGACGTGGTCAAAAAGTTCGCGGTTTACTTGCATAATACTGCCTCTAAAACATGTGTTTAATAATTGTTCTTTACTATCGCTTGATAGTTTTCTTAATTATCACTCTGATATAGTGAAATTTGCAGTGCAATATTTTTCAAATTGATAGATAATTTTATCAGTTTAACCAAGTGAATGGTCATTATGATAAAAGCACAAGATGAAAAGTTGATAGCTCTGTTAAGAGCGAATGCAAGAACGAGCATTTCAGATTTGGCACGAATGCTTGATCAGTCGCGATCAACAGTCCAGAACAGGCTTCTTAAGCTTGAACAAGCTGGGATAATCAAAGGTTATAGTGTTGAATTTGGAGAAGAGTATTTAGAAGGGCTCGTTTCTGCACATGTTTCTATAAAGGTAAAGCAGAAGCTAACCACACAAACAACGGTTGCCTTAAAGCATCATAATAACGTAACAGCCTTATATGCAATCAGTGGTGAATACGACATGATTGCCATTGTTGAAGCACAAAGTCTCCAGCAACTCAGTAGCATACTCGATGACATCGGTGACTTAGATGGAGTAGAGAGGACTAATTCATCTGTCATTCTAGAGACCAAGTTTAAACGTTAAACGTTCAGATTAACAAAAGGCAATAACTTGAAGTGGTACAGTAAAGAAAATTACCTGAGTTTAGTTCTTTTGTACTTCAGGTAACCAAACACTCGTTCCAGTTGTTGCTATATGGTTCACATTGCCAGTTAACACTTTTGAGCCAACATTATAAGAGGTTTCTGGTCTACTGACTAAGTAGCCTTGAACACACCGAATACCCAGGTTTTTAACTAATTCAAACTGTTCGATTTGTTCAACGCCTTCAGCAACAATTTTTAACCCAAGTTGATGGCCTAACTCACTAATAGAGTTCAAAATTTTAAGGTACTTTGGATTTTCATTGGCTTGGGTAATGAAAAGCCTGTCTATCTTAATAACATCAATAGGTAAATCGGCAAGTGTACTCAACGAACTAAAGCCTGTACCAAAGTCATCAATTGCAACACTCACACCAGCCTTACGACAAGACTCTAATTGCTGAATTATATCTTCGCTGGCAGTAATAAGTGTTGATTCTGTAATCTCTAGCATCAAGGAGCTAGCAGGAAGTCCTGTTTTATTAAGTGCATCCGTTACCCAATTATAAATGTCTCTATGCTTAAGTTGAATACCAGATACATTGACTGATATTTTGACTTTCTTCATGCCAGCATTGTGCCAAGCTGACATTTGCCTACATGATTCAAGCAAAATCCAATCTCCTAGCTCTAAGATAAGATTAGATTCTTCTGCAATCGGTATAAACTCAGAAGGCGGAATAAGTCCTTCTATAGGGTGCTGCCACCTGATTAATGCCTCAAAGTAATCAATGGCACAATCTTCAACATGTACAATCGGTTGAAATGACATATGGAAACTGTTTGAGCTAATTGCGAGTCGCAGCTCTTCAAGCAGATAGTGGTATCTGCGCATTTTATTTCCCATTTCTGGAGAATAAACTCTGAAGATACCTCGACCATCAGTCTTCGCTCTGTACATGGCAACATCTGACATTTGTAATAATGCATGCGGTTGCGATGCGCTTTCCGGGTACGAGGCAATACCAATACTGGCGCCAATTTTCACCAGTTTGTTACCAAGCACAAAATCGCGTTCTATCTCTGTCAAAACTGCTTGGGCGAGCTCAGTGCAAAATGCAGGATCTCTAATATCAGGCACAAAAACTGAGAATTCATCTCCACCCAGTCTAGATAAGTTTTTATCAATGCCATTTTGAGGGTGAAGGTCCTGGATCTTAAATTGACGAACTATATCTTTAAGGCGATTGGCAACTTGTATTAAAATTTCATCACCGAAGCTATGACCAAAAGAATCATTTACTTGCTTAAAGCCGTCTAAGTCGATAAATAAAAGCCCACACCTAAGTTTGTTTTGCTCTGCAAGTTTAAGCTGCTTCTCTAGGTGCTCTATATAAGCATGTCTATCGATTAATTGCGTGAGTTTATCTTGATAAACATGGTGGTCTGTTTGTTGCTGAATTTCACCAACTTGTTCATGTATTAAATTTATTGCATGTCTGATTTGAGTTACAGAAGATCCATACTTCAGGCTCTTTTCATCAACCTCAAAACGTTTTAACAACTTTTGTACGTCTTTATTGATCTCATCTAAGGCCACTTTTTGACGTTGAAGGTTTCTTTGAGCTCTGACTAGGCTACTTAGAGATATGACTATAAGTAAAATGGAGATTAAGGCATAGGGTGAAAGTATGCTTTGGATAAAAGCATGTTTTGCTTTGATTGCGAGTAGCTCACCTTTATTTCGCGTTAAGACGTATACAGTGTTGTCCAATTCGATGAATTCATGAGATGGCAACATAAATCTAAACCAGGCTGAAGAAGGCGTGATATTTGATGCCGAACTAAGCTTAGTTACGTTAACTTGCTCTTCGTTAACTATATCAATAAGAGACTTGGTGAATAAAAAGTTGAATATAAAACCCAACAAGATCACACAGAGAATGAGTAGTCCTTGTAATTTAAGCTTTTTTAACATATTAGCTGGTTCCAGCAATTCCCATGCGGAGAAACAATTTCAAACTTAAGTTTTATCATATTTATGACATTTTATGAAAGTAAGATTTTAAATTTAGCAATAAACTGAATAGCTATGAGTAAAAATTGCGTACTTATTAGGAATATTCACTTTACACTGTTTAAAACTTAGTCTAATTTAAAATTCTCTCTCACACATACATACCACTCAACGTAATGTTGAAATTGTTTAACTTGCGCATTGAATCTTGCGCTGTTGACACTGGAGTTGTCACATAAGATAAACATTCAGTTGATTAAATAGGCAAATAATCTTCAAAGCTGAAATGCAGTTTATTTCACAAGCAAGAACTTAATGCGTAAATTCTTTAGGAATAAGGCAAGGCAATGCTAAATAAGCGATTCTTTAAGACCAAAGCAGAAGCTGAAATAACTTTCGAGTGTGAGTTTAAAAATGCGGATAAAATCGAACTGGTTGCTGAGTTTAACGACTGGCAACCAGTTGAGATGAAATTCGTTAAATCACGTCAAGTATTCAAAAGTAAATTTCGCTTACCAACAAATAAACAGTATCAGTTCAGATACCTGATAGATGGTGAAGTTTGGGAAAATGATAATCAAGCTGATGGCTACAAAGCAAATGGGTTTGGTTCAGAAAACAGTTTAGTGTCTACCATAAAGGAAGTTGGTATTCAGAATGAATGCATTTGAACAACTTTGCTATTTATACGGCATAGGTTCTGAGTTCACAAAATATACTGGTGAAACAGTTAGGTTTTCTCAGCAAGTTAGAGAAGCGGCTTTAAAAGCATGTGACATTGATTTTTACTCTAATAAATCAATACATGCTTTGAACTACAAGTTAGACGTTGCGCCATGGCATTCGCTATTGCCAAGTATCAGTTTAGTTGAACAATCAGAGCCTCATCTTACGATTAGGATAAAAGACAATCAAAAATACGGGCCTTTATATTTAGAGGTATCTGAGATTGATTTAAGTGTCGAATTATCGTTTAAAAAAGCAGTTTTTTCTGGTGAATATATTGATGCCGATAACCGTTTTGTTGAGCTCAAGTTACCTATATCAAAACACCTGCCTACGGGTTATTTCACCGCACAGGTAACACTTGATGACGAAGTATATTTTACAGAGTTGTGGGTGACACCCAAAGAAGCTGTGGCTTTTAATGAACAAAAGCAATTTGGTGTTAGCGTTCAACTCTATACCTTAACTTCAGCAGAAAATTATGGTTTTGGTGACTTCTCAGATTTGCAGCAACTAATAAACAGCAGTGCAAAGTCGGGCATTGATTTTATTTTGTTGAATCCTTTACATCTTTTGTTTGAAGAGCAGCCACAAAGAGCCAGCCCATATAGTCCAAGTCACCGAGGGCTAATAAACCCTCTCTATATTTCGATAGCTGAATGCCTTACTCAGACTACCTTTGTACAAATGGCAGACGAACATAATTCGGCATTAGCAATTTTGAATGCTGAAAAACAGGCGCAATATATAGACTATGAACTAGTCGCAGAGACCAAATACAAGTTATTAAAGTCTCTTTATCGTCAGTTTAAGCAAAATGCCAGCTTAAAATTACAACGCAATTTTCGTCGATTTTGTCAAACCAAAAGTAATTTATTGAGCACTTTTGCAGATGATGAACGGGCAAAATTCTGGCAATGGCTTGCTCATGAACAACTAAATAAATGTCAAAAGCTGTGTTTGTCCCTTGGGATGAAAACTGGTTTAGTCAACGATTTAGCGGTTGGTTGCGCGAAAGATGGTCTTGAATTCTTAGCAAATCAGTCAATTTTTTCAAAGTATGCTGAAATAGGTGCGCCACCCGACCCTTGGGCTGAGAATGGTCAGAATTGGGGGTTACCAGTTATTGATCCTAAAAAAATGACAGATAATAACTTTGCTTATTTTAAGCAGTTAATAAAAGAGAACATGCAGTATTTTGGAGCTTTAAGAATAGACCATGTGATGTCATTAAGGCGTTTGTGGTGGTGCTTAACAGTCGATGAAGAACAAAATGGTTGTTATGTTTATTATCCGTTTGAATATCTTTTAGCTATCTTAAAAATTGAATCTCATCTCAATAATACTGGTTTAGTAGGAGAAGATTTAGGGGTCGTGCCGCCTGAAGTTACTGAAGCCTTGGCGATAAGTGGTATTTATGGAAATACTCTGTTTTATTTCGAAAAAAACCACTTGGGCGAGTTCAAACATGGTAACGATTACCGTGAAAATTGCATGTTAATGTTATCGAACCATGACGTCCCACCGTTTATTTCTTGGTGGTATGCTCATGACGTTGATTTGAAATTAAGTTTATCTCTTTGCAATGAACTGGAAGCCAATGAATTAAAGTCTCAAAGACTAATTGATAAACAACGCGTGTTGAATTGGCTCAATAAATCGCACCTTAAGTTAGAAAGCGATGTAGACGAGTTGTTTAATGAGCTAGTTAAAACACTCATTCAAACCCCACCTAAACTCTTTAGCTTAAATTTTGATGATTTAGCAAAACAAACCTTGCCTATTAACATTCCTGGTACAGATAAAGAATATAAAAATTGGCGACGTCGAATTCTCACACCGATAGAAGACGTTTTTGCCGTACAGCAAAGTTTACTCAATGATTTAACAGCATTAAGGAAAAGCAATGATTGACTCTTTGGCCCGCAAAGAAACTACTTACGACGCGCAAATAAAAGCATTACAACAAGGTCAATTTAGTGATCCTTTCTCTTTCTTAGGGTTACATGTTAACTCTGAACAGCAATTTGAAATAAGAGCATTTATTGAAGGGGCACACTCTGTCGAGTTGGTGAGCCCTTCTGGAAATATTAATTTCTCAAATATTAATGACTCAGGTTTATTTGTCCTAGCGCTAAAAAATGTCGATTTACCAGAGCGGTATCAACTGAGGGCGTTATACCACGATGGCTCAGACAACGTTTATTACGACCCTTACCAGTTTAATTCATCCCTAAGTCAGAATGATATGTATCTTTTTAATGAAGGCACCTTTGAACATGCATATCGATTATTAGGCGCACATTGTGTAGAGCAACAAGGTGTATCAGGTGTTAGGTTTGCTGTATGGGCGCCAAATGCTCAGTCAGTGTCTGTTATCGGTGAGTTTAATCATTGGCATGCTAATCAAAATTTCATGCGAAAACACCCTTCAAGTGGCATTTGGGAACTGTTTTTGCCAGAAATAGAAACGGAGCAATGTTATAAATATTCGATTACAGATTGCCACGGTAATCGTTTTGAAAAGGCAGATCCATATGCATTAAAAACCCAACAATCTCCAGGTACTGCATCCGTTATTCAAAAGTCGATCCCTCAAGTCTCCGTAAAAAAGAGTAAAGTTCAAAATACACTTAATAGAGTTGATGCGGCAATCAGTATTTACGAAGTACATCTAGGCTCTTGGAAAAGAAGAGAAAATGAAGGGGCGCGTTATCTTACTTATCGAGAATTGGCAGATGATTTAATCAATTATGTAAAAGAGCTAGGTTTTACGCATATTCAATTAATGCCAATCAGTGAGTATCCTTTTGATGGCTCTTGGGGTTATCAGCCTGTTGGGTTATTTTCTCCATCAAGTCGATTCGGCTCTGTAGATGACTTTGCTTATTTTATTGAGTCATGTAAAAAAGCGGAATTGGGCGTTTTATTGGATTGGGTACCGGGGCACTTTCCGTCTGATCCACATGGTTTGCATTGTTTTGATGGCACGCATTTATATGAGCATGCAGACAAGCGACAAGGTTTCCACCCAGATTGGAATACCTATATTTATAATTACAGTCGCCCTGAAGTTCAGTCATATTTACTTTCAAACGCCATCTACTGGTTAGAACAATATCAAATAGATGGCTTACGCGTTGATGCTGTTGCTTCTATGTTGTACTTAGATTACAGCCGTGAAGAAAATGAATGGGTACCAAATCATTTAGGTGGTCGAGAAAACTTTGACGCCATACATCTTTTACAAAAAGTAAATACCCGCAGTTATGCCAATCAAAACGACATCATGATGGTTGCAGAAGAGTCAACAGCTTGGCCAGGAGTGACCAATTCTGTTGATAATAATGGTTTGGGTTTTGGTTACAAGTGGAATATGGGATGGATGAATGATACGTTAAATTATATGAAGCGTGATCCAATTCATAGGCAATACCACCACCATGAAATGACGTTTTCGATGGCATACGCTTATTCAGAAAATTATATCTTGCCACTCAGCCATGACGAAGTGGTACATGGTAAAGGCTCTTTACTATCTAAAATGCCAGGGGACGATTGGCAACAATTCGCTAATCTAAGAGCGTATTATGCATTTATGTATGCGCACCCTGGTAAAAAGTTACTTTTCATGGGCGCTGAGCTCGCACCCAGGGAAGAGTGGAACCACAATGCTGGTTTAGATTGGGATTTACTTAACTCTGAAGCGCATCATGGTGTATTTAAAACAATTCAAAAGTTAAATCAAGTCTACAAAACATCACCTGCGTTTTATGAATTGGATCAGCAATCTGAAGGGTTCAAGTGGATTGACAGTGATAATAGTCAGCAAAGTATTTTCAGCTTTGTCCGTTTTTCTAAAACTAAAAATCAGCATATCGTTGTAATCTCTCATTTCACCGGTCAAGTTTACCACCAATTTAGAATGGGGGTGCCAGCTAAAGGTGTATATCAAGTAGCCCTAAACACTGACGATGAGACGTTTTGGGGCAGTGGTGTTAATGCAGTTGCACACACTCAGCAACTTATAGAAACACAAGATATCGCCAGTCACGGCTTTGAGCAAAGCATTCAAATAACTATCCCGCCTTTATCTACACTTTATTTAAAGTTCGTGACGGGTTAAGAATGCTGATTTCTGGTAAAGGTAATAGCTCACCCTTAGGCGCTTCACAGTCAGGTAATTCAGTGAACTTTGCCGTATATGCTCCACAAGCTGCACATGTTTCACTCTGTTTATTTGATGACAGTGGCTTTGCTGAAACAGAGCGTTTGGCTATGCATTTACACGAAGGGGGGGTCTGGTCAGTCTGTGTTGACGGTTTACATGAAGGTTGTATTTATGGCTTCCGGGTTAATGGTAATTATGATTTGAGTTCTGGTCAGTTACATAATGAACATAAATTATTGCTAGACCCCTACGCAAAAGACCTTCAAGGTCATTTTTATTGGAGCGAAAGGCACTTTTGTCATTTACCCGTTGGGCATTTCAATAATGCTGATAATGCCTTTGATATGACGAAGTCGAAGCTAACTTTACTTGAAAAATATCAAGGAGAAAGGCCGAATGTTAAATGGAGTGAGACTGTTATTTACGAGTGTCATGTTAAAGGCGCGACGAAATTAAATAACAAAATCCCGGAAGCGCTGAGAGGTAAATTTCTTGGCCTTGCACATGAGCACTTCATTCGTCATTTAAAGTCTATGGGTATCAATGCAATCGAGTTATTGCCTGTTCATAGCTTTATCAGTGAACAGTTTTTAACAGCCAAAGGCTTAAAGAATTATTGGGGCTACAATACACTTAACTTTTTTACCCCACATAAAGAATACCTTGTTGATGGAAATATTGATGAATTTCAGCAAATGGTTGGGCTGCTTCATAAAGCGGGTATAGAAGTTATCATTGATGTTGTCTTTAATCATACCGCTGAAGCAGGCCTTGAAGGTCCAACGTTGTCTTTTAAAGGGCTTAATAATTCTGGTTATTATCGATTGTTAGCAGATAGTTGTGATTACATTAACGATACGGGGTGTGGTAACACAGTCAATATAGATGACCCATATACGCTAAAACTCATACTAGATAGCCTACGTTATTGGGTTGAATATTACGGGGTTGATGGTTTTAGGTTTGACCTCGCCAGTATTCTCGGTAGAGGCATAAAAGGCTTCAATAAAGGTCACACCTTCTTTCAAGCAATCCATCAAGATCCTATTATAAGTCAATGTAAACTGATCGCTGAGCCTTGGGATATTGGTCCTGGAGGCTATCAACTCGGTGCGTTTCCAGCCCCTTGGCGTGAATGGAACGATAAATACAGAGATACTATTCGTCAGTTCTGGCAAGCCAAGCAACATATCCTTCCTGAATTGGCTAAACGTATTCATGGTTCAAATGACTTATTTGAACACAACTTGCGAGGTCCCTTAAATTCAATCAATTTCATCACCAGCCATGACGGTTTTACACTCAAAGATTGGGTGAGCTATGCAAATAAAAACAATCTTGCTAATGGTGAGAACAACCAAGATGGTCACAATGACAATCACAGTTTCAACTGCGGTATTGAGGGTAAAACCCAAGATGTTGACGTTAATGCTCTCAGATTAAAACAGCAAAAGAATGCACTTATCACGCTTTTTATGTCTTGCGGTGTGCCTATGATTGCCGCAGGTACAGAGCTTTGCCACTCTCAAAAAGGTAATAACAACGCCTATTGCCAAGATAACGACATTAGTTGGTTAAATTGGGAAGAGCAAAACAGCCACGATTTGAGAAAGTTTATTGCTAGACTTATCGAGATAAGGCGTTGTTTTGCTATTTTCAAGCATCCTTTTTTTGTACATCAAGAAGACAGCGATTTTTCTGTGCATTGGTTTGATGAACACTCTCAGCCTATGGATACGATTAAATGGCATGACCCAACTTCGCAATTTTTAATGTGTCGCTTGGATGATAACAACAATAAAACGTCTCTTTTATTACTTTTAAATGCAGGCGAGGTAACAATTAATGTCAGTCTCCCCAAAGCTACACAGAAGTGGCAATTACAAATCACTTCTGAGCCCTTTGATAAATTCAACCAAATAGATCAAGTTTTAGATATTTCAGCGCAATCAAGCTGGGTTTTTTCTACTAATTTTGAAGGAAATGATAATGAGTCATAAAAATTCAAATGGACAAGTGCCTGATACAGCCAAGGTCGACACCTTGTTAGCTGATGTCAGTGAAGATCTAAATCGACATTTTTACTATACCTTAGGGCGAGATAAAAACGTCGAATCTAGACTCTATTTATATCATGCTCTGGCATTAACAATTCGAGATAGGCTGGTAGCTAAATGTAGAAAAACTAATGAGATAAGAAATCAGCAGCCTACCAGAAAAGCCGCGTACATTTCACTCGAGTTTTTAATGGGGCGAGCGCTCGGTAACGCTATTTTGAATCTCGATTTAGAACAAGATGTAAAAACAGCGCTTGAGCAATATAGTGCAGAGTTGGAGTGTGTAAGTAGTGCAGAGCATGATGCAGGTCTTGGCAATGGAGGCTTAGGTCGACTTGCAGCATGTTTTTTAGATAGTTGTGCAAGTTTAGCACTTCCGGTTGTTGGGTATGGTATTCGCTATGAATATGGCATGTTTAACCAATCTATCGAAAACGGTTATCAAGTCGAGCATCCAGACAACTGGTTACGTGAAGGGCACCCTTGGGAGTTGAGTGCGCCTGAACAGTCAAAGCGAGTTAAGTTCTTTGGTCATGTTGAGTCATATGTCGATAAGCATGGTAGAACACATAGAGCGTGGGTGAATACCCAGGATGTTCTTGCTGTACCTTATGATGTACCAATTCCAGGCTATAAAAATGACATTGTTAATACATTGAGACTTTGGAAAGCAGAAGCAACAGATGAGTTCAATTTAAGAGAGTTCAATGAGGGTAGTTATTCTGATGCTGTTGCGCAAAAAAATTTAGCAGAGCAAATTTCGATGGTGCTTTATCCCAATGACAGTAGCGAAAACGGTAAAGAGTTGAGGCTTCGACAACAGTACTTTTTAACCAGTTCGAGTTTACAAGACATTCTAGATGATTGGGTGGCCGAGCATGGTGAAAATTTTGATGATTTTGCAAAATTTCATGTATTTCAGTTAAACGATACACATCCAAGTATTGCAGTGGCAGAACTTATGCGTTTGCTGATTGATGACTATGAAATCGAGTGGGATAAAGCGTGGGAAATCACCACAAGTACCATGGCATACACGAATCATACCTTGTTACCTGAAGCATTAGAGCGTTGGTCAGTTCCTTTATTTGAAAGACTTTTACCTCGCTTACTAGAAATTATTTATGAAATTAATGCCCGTTTCTTAGGGCAGGTTGCCATTCACTGGCCGGGCGATGTTGCAAAACAGAGAGAACTTTCTTTAATTGAAGAAGGGGATGTACCACAAATTCGTATGGCATATTTAGCAATCGTCGGAAGTTTCTCCGTTAATGGTGTTGCCGCGCTTCATACTGAGTTATTGAAAAGCGGTCTTTTCAATACCTTTTATAAGCTTTGGCCTGAGAAGTTTAATAACAAAACCAATGGCGTAACTCCTCGAAGATGGCTTGCACATTGCAATCCTGAGCTTAAGTCTTTAATCAGTGAGTATATCGGCAATGAGTGGATTTCAGATTTCAGTAAGATTAAAGACTTGCGTCGCTACTACGATGATAAGGAGTTTCAAGGCAAATGGTTTGAAGTTAAAAAAGCTAACAAAGACAAGCTTGTTGCTTTAGTTAAATCACAATGTGGTGTTGAGTTTGATTCAAATATGATGTTCGACGTGCAAGTGAAGCGTATTCATGAATATAAACGTCAATTATTGAACATCCTTCATGTTATTCATTTGTACATTCAGATTTGTAAGGGCAAAACAGAAAACCTAACACCGCGATGTGTTTTGATTGGTGGTAAAGCTGCGCCTGGGTATTACATGGCTAAGCAAATCATTAAATTAATAAACAATGTTGCAGAAGTCATAAATAAAGATGAAAGGGCTAAGCCTTACTTAAGAGTTGCATTTATTCCTAACTACAATGTTACGGCGATGGAAACGATTTGTCCGGCGACCGATCTATCAGAGCAGATTTCAACCGCAGGCAAAGAGGCATCGGGCACAGGCAACATGAAGTTTATGATGAATGGCGCCATTACAATCGGCACACTCGATGGTGCGAACATTGAAATTTTAGAAAATGTTGGTGCAGATAATTTCTTTTTATTTGGTGCAAAAGCAGAAGAAACCAACACTATTAGGTCACATTATGATCCTCAAAAAGTTATTCACAACAGCGAAAACTTGAGCGCCGTATTTAAATTGCTTGAAAGCGGTCACTTTAATTTATTCGAACCCAACATCTTCGACGACATTATTAATGCTGTTAAATGCCCAAGCGACCCTTGGTTAACCGCTTATGACTTTGACAGTTATTGTCAGGCGCAAAGTAATGCGGCCAAAGCGTATCAAGATAAAGTTCATTGGACTCAAATGAGTATTCTCAATACTGCGGCCAGTGGCAAGTTTTCAAGTGACAGAACTATTTCACAATACAGTGAAGAGATCTGGCATATAACGCCAGATACAACAAAGATTACAGACAAGGAACAAATGGAGAAGCAACATGCCTAGTTATGAAAATCGTTATATTAGTAATTTAACCAGAGAGACTTATGCCCTGATTTTAGCGGGCGGTCGAGGCTCTCGTTTACATGAATTAACTAACTGGCGTGCAAAGCCTGCTGTCTACTTTGGCGGTAAACATAGGATCATCGATTTTCCGCTTTCAAATTGTATAAATTCAGGTATCAGACGTGTCGGCATTGCCACACAGTACAAGTCTCACTCACTAATTCGCCACGTTAATCGAGCGTGGGGACATTTTAAAAAGGAGCTCGGTGAATCTGTTGAAATCTTACCGGCATCTCAGCGTTATGGCGATGAATGGTATTGTGGAACAGCGGATGCGGTATTCCAAAATATGGACATTATTCGTCATGAATTGCCAAAATATGTCATGATCTTATCAGGAGACCATGTTTATCGTATGGACTATGGCGCGTTGCTCGCAAAACACGTTGAAACCGGTGCAGATATGACAGTATGTTGTATTGAAGTCCCTTGTGAAGAAGCGGCGAATACGTTTGGTGTGATGACAGTTGATGACAGTAACCGTGTCAGACGGTTTGACGAAAAGCCTGCTGAACCTTCTTCTATTCCAGGAAAAGAAGGGACTTGTCTAGCATCAATGGGCAACTATGTTTTCAATACTGAATTCCTATTTGAGCAATTAAAAAATGATGCAGAACGTGAGGGGTCAGGCCGCGACTTTGGTCACGATATAATTCCTGCCATCATAGAAGAACATAACGTGTTTGCATTCCCTTTCAGAGAACCAACACAAAAAGGTCAAGCTTACTGGCGTGATGTGGGCACAATTGACTCATTCTGGGAAGCAAATATGGAACTCGTTTCTCCTGAACCTCAATTAGATCTATACGACCCAAGCTGGCCAATTTGGACTTATCAAGAGCAGCTTCCTCCAGCCAAGTTCATTTTTGATGATGAGGAAAGACGCGGTATGGCTGTAGATTCAACGGTTTCTGGTGGCTGTATTATATCTGGTTCTGTTGTGCGTAAATCATTACTGTTTTCAAACGTTCATGTTCATTCTTATTGTACTATTGAAGGTTCAGTGATCCTACCCGGTGTTAAGATTGGCAGAAATTGTAAAGTTAGAAATGCCATCATCGACCGTAGCTGTGAACTTCCGGAAGGCATAGTGATTGGTTATGACTCAAAAATTGACGAAGAGAATGGTTTTAGGGTGTCAAAAAAAGGCATTGTTTTGGTGACGAGAGATATGCTTGCTGCTTATAATCAACGTCAAATAGAAAATGAAGAAAAACAAGAGCTTTCAGTAGTTTAATAAGGCATTATATGCATATTTTAATGGTCGGTGCTGAAAATGACCGATTGCCGAACTGTAAAGTTGGGGGGGTTGCGGATGTTATCCGTGACATCCCTTATGCTTTAAGTGGACATGGCTTAACAGTATCTGTTGTAGTACCAGATTATGGTCAAGAGCAATTAACTCGACATTTTATCGCAGACATAGCAGTGCCTTTTAGGCAACATTTAGAGACAGCGAGTTTGTGGTTAGTTGAATCAAGTGAGGGTGTAAATCAATATGTAATTTCACATTCTTTGTTTTCAGACAATGGTGGGAAGATATATTGTGATGATGGTGCAAATAGACCTTTTGCCTCTGATGCAACGAAATTTGCTTTTTTTAGTGCTTCAGTTTGTGAAATTATAGAGCACAGGGTAATTGATAACCTAGATGTTATTCACTTACATGATTGGCATGCTGCGGGTGTGTCTGTGCTTGCTAAGTTTAGCCCACGATTTGTGTATTTAAAAACGTTGAAACTTGTATATACAGTGCACAATTTAGCCCTTCAAGGTATAAGACCTTTTAATCATGATGAATCAAGCTTAGAAGCCTGGTTTCCAACCTTAAATTATGATGGTCATCAAATTTGTGATCATCAGTATCCTCATTGCTATAACCCGATGCGTAGTGGTCTCAACTTATGTGATGTGATCCATGTCGTCTCAACTACTTACAGTTTTGAGGTACAAGAGACAAGCCGACCTGACGAAGGTTTTTTTGGTGGTGAAGGCCTGGAACATGACATGCGTTTGGCAGCGGGTCAAGGTAGGCTGTTTGGTATTCTAAATGGATGTAATTACAGTGCAGCAGATAAGGATAAGCTCTCTTATAGTGAGTATCTAACTGAAGCGGAAAAATGCATTTTTAAATGGATGTCTAAGTCTAACCTTATCGAAACCAAACATTATATTGCTCACCAAAGAGTGTCTAACTGGAAAGCTTTGAAAGAGAAAGCCATCGTCTCTAGTGTTGGCCGTATCACGGATCAAAAAGTGCTTTTGCTAATGCAAAAATCTGCAAATGGTATTGTACTTGATGATTTAGCTCTAGTTGCGGATAAGTTTAATAGCAACATAGTTATACTAGGAAGTGGCGATCCATATATCGAATCGCAATTTATGCAAGTGATGGCAAGAAGAGACAATGTTTTATTTTTAAATGGCTATGATCAAAAGCTTGGAGATACACTATATCCATTAAGTAAGTTATTCTTAATGCCGAGCTCATTTGAGCCTTGTGGTATAAGCCAAATGCTTGCTATGCGTGATGGACAGCCATGTTTAGTGCATGGTGTCGGTGGGTTAAAAGATACAGTTTCGCATAACGAAACAGGCTTTGTCTTTAATGGTGAGTCATTAGTTCAACAAGTAGAAAATTTAATCGAATCATTTGAACAAGCTTTGTCATTACTCAGTACCAATGAATCACAATACAATGTTATTTCGAGGAACGCTGAGTCTGCCCGTTTCGAGTGGCATGGATTAGCGCAAGAATACATCTCAAAACTGTATAATTAATCTTTACTTATTTGGCTGAAATGAGTAACTATGCTTATTTCAGCCGTATTCCTATTTATCTTTTGCTATAATTTTAAATTAATGACTTTGTTTTTAGTTATTTAGTTGGGTTTTTTTGTCTTACTATAATGCTATTATATTAAACGTTTCATATTGAAAAGATGTAATTGGGAAAAGGAGCTTATGCTTGAAAGTTTTTGTAGCAAGACAAGCTATTTTTAATAGAAAAAAGCAAGTTGTTGCCTATGAGCTACTTTTTAGAGATGGCTCGAGCAACAGTTTTCCCAACATTGCTGAAGATAAAGCAACTGCAAAACTTATTCTTGATAATCAGTTAAATCTTGGGACGCGGTATCTTACATCCGGTAAGAAAGCTCTTATTAACATTGGCCCTGAATCTTTAAAGCAAGAGCTTGCAACATTTCTTCCTGCTAATGATGTTATCCTAGAACTGTTAGAAACGATCCAACCTACGAAAGAAAACTATGAACGTGTTAGGAGTTTGTTTCATCAGAATTATAAACTCGCCTTAGACGACTTTGTATACGAAGAGGGCTGGCAGCCATTTTTGAAATTAGTTCGCCTAATAAAATTCGATGTGATGCAAAGTCCGCTTGATACACTTGGTCCTATTATTGATGAATTAAAACAGCAAAAAAATATTAAACTCTTAGCTGAAAAGATAGAAACTGAAGAAGAGTATGAAATAGCAAAAACAATGGGTTTTCATTTTTTTCAAGGTTATTTTTTTGCAAAACCCCGTGTTATTGAAGAAAATGATATTGAATTCAACTACACCATCGTCATGCTCATTTATACTGAAGTTTTAAAACCCAATCTCAATGTGACTAAAATTGCGCAATTATTTTCCCAAGATACGGCGTTAGCTTATAAATTGTTGCGATTAATTAATTCAGGTGTATTTCCTATAAAAAGTAAAATTGAGTCTATTAAGCAAGCTTTGGTTTATTTAGGGTACGAACGTACTAAAAAGTTTGTGGGCTTGATCATGACGGCGCATGTTGCCAAAGGCAAACCAACAGAACTAACTAGAATGAGTATTGTTCGCGCTCGATTTTGTGAACTAATTGGCAGTAAGGCTCAACCAAATTCAGGATCAGCATGTTTCTTAGTTGGTCTATTTTCATTACTTGATGCAATTTTAGATAGGCCAATGGAAAAAGTTGTCGATAAATTACCTTTTCCTGAAGAGCTTCAAAAAGCCTTGTTAGGTGAAGCAAACTTTCATTACTATGTCTTAAATATCGTGAAAGCCTATGAATCAGGGAGCTGGTGGAAATTACAAAAAGCGTGTCAATATATAAACATCAGTGATGAGTGCTTACCTGAATTTCACGCTTCAGCCATCCTGTGGGCAGATATGTACAAAGATAAAGCATTTTAGGTTCAGTCAATGAGAAGAAAAATTTAAATGTGGTTTCAATTAAGGTTGCTCTTTTTATTTCTGTTTATGCTTGCTTTTAATGTTGCTGCAAAGCAAACCGTTTTGTTTGTAAACCCTTCAGTGGTCGATGACCCTTTTTGGCGAAAAGTACAGACTATTAGTCAACATGCCGCTTTTCAATTGGGCTTTGAACTGGATGTGATTTATGGTGAAGGCAATCGCCATATTCAATATCAAGAGTTAAAGAAATATCTCGAGTATCAAAAAAAACCTGATTACACCATTTTGATCCTTTACCCTGGCGCAGCGTTAGAAACACTAAAATTACTTGAAAAATATAAAGTGCCTTCAATTACTTTAGAAGAGACAATTTCTGGAGAAGAAAAGCAACAAATAGCAAGCCCTGGTGAAAATTTTAAATCTTGGCTAGGTGAAGTCTACCACGATAATTATCAAGCCGGTTATGACCTAGCGGAAGGCTTATATAATTCAAGCAATAACAATAAAAGCCTTAAAGCTGTGCTTGTTAATGGTCATTATGGCTCTGAGTCAGATATGCGCGCAAAAGGCGCCGTTGACTTCTTTTCTTCTAAAGGTGTGACAGTTGCACAAGAAGTCCACGCGTCTTGGTCTGAATCTGTTTCAACTGCACAAACTCTCAAACTCCTTAAAAGACATCAAGATATTAATATTGTTTGGGCTGCTTCAGATCTTATGGCTATTGGCGCAATGAAAGCATGCAAACAAGCCTGCACAGAAAGTCAGAATATCGTGTTTGGTGGGTTTGACTGGTTATCAATAGGCCTAGAAAAAATAGCCTCAGGTGAAGTACAAGCAAGCGTCGGAGGGCATTTTATGATGGGGGCATGGGCGCTTGTTAGTTTATTTGATCATCACAACAAACACCCTTATTGGGCTGAACACACAAAATTAGTAATACCTATGGGTATTATTACCAAAGACAATGTGCAAAATTATCAATGGATGAAAAGTAATCCTAATTGGGGGCAAATTGACTATAAATCTAAAAGTTTGCACCTAAATAAACAATCTGAATATCAACTCCACTTAATTCCTAAGGTTTGGCAGAAAAATTAGAGAAAATTAAATACTAATCCTTTAAAATACTGCCAATTGAATTTTTGGGATTGTCTTTTGACTGCTACAACACGTTTAAATAAATACATTAGTGAAACAGGTTTTTGTTCTAGAAGAGAAGCTGACAAGCTTATTGATGCTGGACGTATTAAAGTTAACGGTAATCTACCCGAAATGGGTGTGAAGGTATCTGACGCAGATACGATTCTAATTGATGGCAAACCGCTTAAAGCAAAGCCTAAACGTGTTTACATTGCTTATAACAAACCAGTTGGCGTGACCTGTACAACTGAGAACAAAATTAAAAGTAATATTGTCAGTGCGATAGATTACCCAGAACGTATATTTCCAATTGGTCGACTCGACAGGCCTTCTGAGGGGTTAATATTTCTCACAAATGAAGGTGACATCGTTAACAAAATTCTACGTGCCGGTAATAACCACGAAAAAGAATATGTGGTTACAGTTGATAGAAGCATTAATAAACGTTTTGTTGAAAGAATGGCTGGTGGTTTGCCAATCTTAGATACGGTAACCAAAAAGTGCTTCGTGAAGCAGACCGGCGATAAGACTTTTACCATTATCCTCACTCAGGGTTTAAACAGACAGATCCGTCGAATGTGCGAATACCTTGGTTATGAGGTAACAGCGCTGAAACGCGTACGTATTATGAATGTTAACTTGAATGGATTAAGACCAGGTCAATGGCGACATTTAACTGAGCAAGAAATGGCAGAAATAAACAAAGCCATAGAAGGGTCAGCAAAAACAGAAGAAGGTTCAGTAGATAGCAATAAAAAAATCAAAAAGCCATCAGATAAAAAAGCTGTGACGCGTTATACCGATGCAAGGTCTAAAAGAGATGGGCAGCAGCCTAAGAAGAATTCAAGAAAGCCTGCAGAACGAAAAAAAGGCACCTTGTCTTTGAATCGCAAATAAAAATAGTTTTAAGCTAGCTAGCTAGATTTAAATTAACTAGTTCTGAATTATTAAAGCATGCAAATACATAAGTAATTGCATGCATAAAAATGGCCGATTAAGGCCATTTTTTTATTTTTGTTTAATCGAAAAAAACAAACAGTAAATCACTGGTAAAACAATCAAGGTCAGGATTGTGGCGAATCCTAATCCAAACATGATAGTCACAGCCATTGATTTGAAAAACACATCAAATAGCAATGGGATCATGCCTAAGATAGTTGTGATCGCAGCCATCGAAACTGGCCTAACACGGCTCACACCTGAATCAAAAACTGCTTGATATGGTGATTTACCCTCACTTAACTCCAGATTTATGTGGTCGACTAACACAATCCCATTTTTAATAAGCATACCTGATAGACTTAATAAGCCTAAAAGTGCCATAAAGCTAAATGGTGCTTGAAACACGACTAACCCGGCTGTGACACCAATAATGGCTAAAGGCACGGTTGACCATATCACAAGCGGTTGTCTTACAGAGTTAAACAGGCAAACAGTAATGATAAACATGACCAAGTAACCCAAGGGTAATGAGCCAAAAATTGCTTTTTGTGCTTTACTTGAGGCCTCAAATTCTCCCCCCCAATCCAAGTGATAGCCTTTAGGGAGTGGTATCGCTTCAATATCACTTCTCACGCGTGCAAATAGTTTAGCTGGCGTTTCGTCGCCTATGACATCATGATCAGTCATGACTGTGATAGTACGCTTTCTATCTTTACGCATGATCAGTGGATCTTCCCAAGTTACTTCAAAATCATCAACAACCGTTGTTATTGGTACAAAGACATTGAGGATAGGGCTATATATTTGTAAATCTGATAAGTTATTTACCTGATTACGTTCATCAACTGGAGAGCGCGCAATAATTGGTAGCAGCTCTGTGCCTTCTCGGTATAAACCGACTGTTTTACCTGTTACAGAGGTAAGCAGTAAGTCATCTATGTCAGTCTTACTAATACCCAGTCTTCTGGCTTTTTGTTCATTAAATTGAGGACGGAGCACCTTAGTTCGCTGACGCCAATTATCACGAATGTTAAAAGCTCCTTTATCTTTCTGCAGAATTTGTTTAGCTTGCTCAGCAAGCTGTCTAAGTACAACTGGATCTCCACCTGAAAAACGAGCCTCAATCTTTGCACTCGTAGATGGACCAATTTCCATACGCTTCACTTTGATTCTGCCATCAATCGGCATATTCATTTCAAACGTTCTTAACTTTTCAATCATAACCGCAACGGAGTCACGGTCCTTGACTCTGATGATAAGTTGTCCATAGGCGTTGTATTGTTTTTCTGGCTCATAGGTAAGCATAAACCTAGGCGCCCCTTGACCAACTGTTGTTGTAACATCTTCAACGAGTTCGTCATTTAACAAGAAATTCTCAATCTGAGCTATGTTGTCCGCGGTACTACGAATATCAGCACCTTGATAATGCCAATAGTCGACATAGAACATGGGTGTATTTGACGCTGGGAAGAACGACTGTTTTACTTGGCCAAAGCCGATGACAGAAGAAACGAGTAGTGCAACCATGAGTAAAATGGTTGAAACACGGTATTTAAGCGCGGTACTTAACAGTGCTTTATAGACAGTAAAAATAACGCCTTGATATGGATCTAATGCTTTTTTATCGCTACTTTTTGTTTCTTTGAACATGAGGTCAGCAAAAAATGGCGTTAATGTAATTGCAGTAACCCAACTCAACATCAATGAAATTAGCAATACCCAGAATAAAGAGCCTGCAAACTCACCGCTTGCATCACTACTTAAACCAATAGGCGCAAATGCGGTGATCCCTATGATAGTAGCACCAAGTAGTGGCCATTTAGTTTGAGCGACAATATTTACAGCGGCTTGAACTTTAGTTTGTCCGCGCTTTAGATTGATTAAGATACCTTCAGTGACGACTATGGCATTATCAACCAACATCCCTAGTGCAATGATCAGTGCACCTAAAGAAATTCTTTGTAAATCTATGGCGTACAATTTCATGAATATAAACGTACCAAGTACCGTAAGGAGCAGTACACCACCGATAAGAATGCCACTTTTTACGCCCATAAATACCAGTAATACCACAATCACAATCGCGACGGCTTCAACTAAACTAACAATAAAACCGTTAACTGACTTTTCTACTTCGCTTGGTTGATTATAAATAGACGAAATTTCCATACCATGTGGACGCTGATACTCTAAATCAGCAAGATGTTTATCGATTGCTTTACCAATATCAACAACATTCACTCCGGAATTAAATGAAATCCCTAATAACAGTGCCTGCTGCTCATTGTATTTAGTTAAATGAGTTGGGATTTCAGCAAACTCTCTTTTGACTGTCGCGACGTCCCTTAAATAGATTAGCTCATTGGCACCAGGGCTTGAAATTAATAAGCTTTCTAATTCAGATACATCATGGAACTCACCAGTTGGGTGAAAACGGATTGACTCATCGCCAACTCGTATTTTGCCCGCATTCGAAACATGGTTTTGAGATTGTAACAGAGAAAAAATTTGTGCTGGCGGAATACCCAATTGCGATAATTTTTGCGTTGATATTTCAACTATAACCTGAGATTGCTGAGTACCAGAGACTGTGACTTTACTCACCCCGTCAACAAGTACGAGTTCACGCTTTAAGTAATCAACATAATCTTTTAATTCACTGTAAGAGTAGCCGTCACCAGTTATCGCATATAACACACCATACACGTCGGCAAAGTCATCAATTATATTAGGTGTAGAAACGCCTTGAGGAAAACGTCCTGAAAGGTCGTTTACTTTTCTTCTTAGCTCATCCCAGATCTGTTGTAAATGTTGCTTTCTATAAGTACTCTTCATTTCAACAGTTATCTGTGATTTTCCTGCAGAAGAAATTGAAGAAATAGTATCGACATAGGGTAATTGCTGAATGGCATTTTCTATGACGAAGGTGACTTCTTCTTCTACTTGTTCTGGAGACGCACCTGGGTAATAGGTGATGACCATGGCTTTTTTGATCGTAAACTCAGGGTCTTCTAGCTGCCCTAAGTCTAAGTAAGAGGCAGCGCCTGCTGTTAAAAGCAATAGCGCGAACATCCAACTAATGACTTTGTTATCAATTGACCATTTAGCTAGACTCATTATTATAAGCCTCGCTCTTTAACCCAAGGTTTTACCTTTAGACCTTCAGACAAGTGATATACGCCAGCCGATACAACTTGTTCGCCAACGTTAAGGCCTTTAAGTACGTCAATTTGGTCTTGATAGATATTGCCAACCGAGACTTTGCGCTTAGACAAACTCTGTGTATCTGGATTAAAAACCCAAACATATGCGTTATTTTCTAACTGCTCTGTATCAGAAGAGAAAACTGCAGAGGCAGGGACGGTGATTGCATTGCTGTGATGTTCGGTGATTTTTGAAAGGTCTATCGAAACCTGACCCGTCATCCCCTCAAATAAATTAAAGTCTTTAGGAATGGGTAATGAGAAAACTACCTTATAACTTAGAGTGGCAGGATCTGCCTGTGTGTCCCATTCTTTGATTGATAGATTATACGCTTTGTCTGGATAACCATCAAAGGTAACAGAAGGGTGATAATCTAAATCTTTTTTAACTCTGGCAACTAAACGTTCAGGCACGTAAATAACCACATCCATCATATCTCTGCTTTCTAGACGCAGAATATTTTGCTTGGCAACGATATTTTCGAAGTTCTTAACAAAGACTTTGGCAACCGTTCCTGAGAAAGGCGCGCGAAGCTCACTATTTTCTAAATTTGTTTTAGCGATTTTAAATGCCGATTCAGAGACTTGTTTGTTAGCAAGGGCTTGGTCAAACTCGGCTTTGGTTGCAATAGAACGTTTAAATAATGAATCCACACGCTTGAGTTGAGCACTAGCAAGTTCGAATTGTGCTTTACGTTGCTCATACTGTAATTGAAAATCTTCTGGATCTAATTTAGCGAGTAGGTCGTTTTTATAAATAGTTTGCCCAGCGCGTACAGGGAACTCTATGAGTTCTCCACTGACACGAAAAGCCAAGTAAGAGCCTTGGTTAGCCACGACTTCTGCTGGAAAGCTGCGAATATTGTGCGCTGTAGGATCTTTCACTTCGAATAGTTTTACTGGTCGTATGACCTCTATTTTTTCTGACTTTTCATTTTCTTGACTGCAGCCTAGTGTCAAAACTGTAAGCAGTGCGATAACACTTAACCTCAACATGGTTCACTCCATTTAGTTAGCTCTGAAAATTTTCGGTAAGGATAAGAAAAAACCTGATAAAATTAAAATTATTAAAAATTGTAAAGTTGATAAGTTTAATTTATGAAGTTGGCAGATCTCGAAATACTCGATGCAGTTGCAAATTCTAAAAGCTTACAAGAAGTTGCATTAAGAATGCACAAGACCCAGCCGGCCATTTCTCAGTCAATTAAAAGACTAGAACAAAACCTTGGGTTTAGCATTGTAGATAGGGAAGCATATCGATTAAAACTCACAGAGCAAGGTAGGCATTTTTATTTAGAAGCAACCAAGTTGCTGGCTATTCGTGATGATTTGAAAATTCTGGCCAATGAATTTGCTGAGGGTAATGAAGCTAAGTTTAGTATTTGTTATGAACCCATTTCTTATCAGAATATATACAATGAAGCAATTGGAGATATTTTTAAAACGTATAAGTCTACTGAATTTTCAATTACCAGTGGCCCGCGTTTTGAAGCACTGCAACAAGTGAACAGTGGTAGAGCTGAATTAGGCATAGGCCCTTGGTTTGATTTGTTTCACGCAACGGGTGAGCTTGAAACGATGAAAGTAGGGGAGATAGAACTCGGAATTGTTGCAAAAAAAGGTTTGTTACCTTCATCTTTGCAATACGAAGCCTTAGAGTCCTATCCATGTATTGCGATGTTTGAAAGTGCGTTTGCTTTTGACAGTGAGCGTTTGGCTTACACGCTAAACACGAATCGCATGAAAGTAGATGACCTGACCTCTATGAAATCATTTTTGTTGTCAGGCTTAGGGTTTGCACTAACCAGTCTCGCACATTGTAAAAATGATATTGATAACGGGGAATTAGAGCGAATAAGGATTGTAGATAGACAAGACAGTTTCACAGCTAATATCCATGTGTTCAGAAAGCATACGAGACACCATGGACCTGTAGCTAGAGCGATTTGGTCTAGATTTAAGCAATTAGGTGAAAAATATGGTTGATGATTTTGAATCACGAGTCCATACCATTATAGGTGCAATCCCATATGGTCATGTCGCAACGTACGGACAAATCGCAAAATTGGCGGGGCAAGCCAATTACTCTAGAAAAGTGGGCCGCATTTTAAAAACGTTGCCAAAAGATTCTAAGTTACCTTGGTACCGAGTTATAAACGCTCAAGGGAAAATTTCATTTCCGGTGGATAGCAGCAAGTTTTTTGAACAGAAAGAAAGGCTTGAGAACGAGGGCGTGATTTTTCTAAATAACAAAGTGAGTTTAAAAGAATTTAAGTGGCTTGATTAAAATAAACTCTAAAACAACTCGAAAGCCCTTTGTTTACGGTATTTAATGCGATTTTTCATAAAAATCTGTAGTAAATAGTTGCACTAAGCCGAAAAATACATAAACATAGGTTTTGCTTAGGCAAAATTACAATAAATAGGAATTAAATAATGAATAAAGCTCAACTAGTTGAAAAGATGGCAGCTGATGCTGAAATTTCTAAAGCCGCTGCAGCAAGAGCGCTTGAATCATTCACTGGTGCTGTTACAACTTCTTTAAAAGAAGGTAATTCAGTAGCACTGGTTGGTTTTGGTACTTTCTCAGTAAAAGAGCGTGCAGCTCGTACTGGCCGTAACCCTCAGACTGGCGCTGAGATCCAAATCGCAGCTGCAAATATTCCAAGCTTCAAAGCAGGTAAAGGTCTTAAAGATCAAGTAAATCAGTAATATTTACTTATATTGAATTGACAAAAAAGGGGCCTCAGCCCCTTTTTTTATTGTTAATTTAGGCTCTTAAAGCCTTATCACCGCGGCCGATCCCCACCGCACCAGAGCGTACTAATTCTATAATATCGCTCTCATGTCTTAGCATATCTAAAAACGATTCAATTTTTTCAGAGCTACTAAGCAGTTGCAGCGTATAGCTTTGTTTACCCATGTCGATAATAGCGCCTTGATAAACATCGGCAATACGCGTAACAGCGGCACGCATGGTTTCGTCTCTGGCATACACTTTAACAAGTAACAGCTCTCTTTCAATATGCTGAACTTCTGTTAAGTCCTGTACTTTAAGCACATCTACCAGTTTATTTACTTGTTTTGTTATTTGCTCGACGACTCTATCGTCACCATGGGTGGTGATTGTAATACGCGACAAGGTTTGGTCGTCGGTAGTCCCAACCGTTAAGCTGTCAATGTTATAGGCGCGCTGTGAGAATAAGCCAACAATTCTTGATAATGCGCCAGGCTCATTTTCTAAAAGGATACTTAAGATTCTACGCATTATGCTTTTACTCCTTTTTTCAACCACATATCGTCAATTGCACCCAGCTTTATTTGCATAGGATAAACATGTTCTTTTTCGTCTACACGAATATCTAAAAATACTAATCTGTCTTTGATAGAGAATGCTTTTTTAAGTGCTTCATCAAGTTGATCAGGTCTATCGACTTTAATGCCGATGTGGCCATAACTTTCTGCCAGAGCAACAAAATCAGGTAAAGACTCCATGTATGAACTGGAATGGCGACCACCATATTGCATATCCTGCCATTGCCTCACCATGCCTAATGAGCGGTTATTCAACGAAATAATTTTCACTGCTAAGCCATATTGCAAACATGTTGATAGCTCTTGAATATTCATTTGAATAGAGCCATCACCCGTTACACACAGAACCTCGTTTTCTGGGAAAGCCATTTTAACCCCCATTGCAGCGGGCAAGCCAAAGCCCATAGTGCCAAGACCACCTGAGTTAATCCATTGGCGCGGGTTTTTAAACGGGTAGTACTGGGCAGCAAACATCTGATGCTGGCCAACATCAGAGCATACGTAGGCATCGCCATTAGTAATATTGTATACTTTCTCGATGACAGTTTGCGGTTTTAAAACTTCAGGGTTGGTTTCATAAGCAAGACACTTTTGTGCTCTCCACTTTGTGATTTCTTCCCACCAAACCTCTTGTGCAGCTCTGTCAATGCGTTCTGAACTGGCGTTAATTGCACTTAACAATTGCTCGAATACAGTGGCAAGGCACCCTACTACTGGAATATGTGCTTTGATGGTTTTAGAAATAGAAGTAGGGTCAACATCTACATGCACAATGGTCGCATTTGGACAGAATTTTTTAACATTATTGGTGACACGATCATCAAACCTTGCACCTAGTGCTAAAATCACATCTGCATTGGCCATCGCTTTGTTCGCCTCGACACTGCCATGCATACCAAGCATGCCGATAAAGTTAGGGTGAGTGCCACTAATTCCACCTAATCCCATGAGGGTATTTGTGATTGGGGCGTTAAGAGTTTCAACCAGTTCTTTCAATTTATCTGATGTATCAGATAAAACAACGCCACCGCCAGAATAGATAACTAAGCGCTTTGCATTCAAGATAGCTTCAACGGCTTTCTTTATCTGTTTTCCGTGACCTTTAACACTAGGATTATAAGTACGCATTTCTATCTGATTAGGCATATTAAAGTTGAACTTTAACTGTGGATTTAAAATGTCTTTGGGTAATTCAACGACCACCGGACCTGGGCGACCAGAATTAGCTAGATAAAAAGCTTTGGCCAGAACTGTAGGGATCTCTTCTGCACTTCGGCAGTTGAAACTATGCTTAACGATTGGTCTTGAACAACCAACGATATCGGTTTCCTGAAATGCATCATCGCCAATGAGATTTGAAGGCACTTGGCCTGACAGTACGACCATTGGAATAGAATCCATGTACGCAGTGGCAATACCTGTAATACAGTTCGTTGCACCAGGGCCAGATGTGGCAAGGACAACCCCGACTTCACCTGTTGCTCTGGCATAGCCATCAGCCATGTGTGTTGCAGCTTGTTCATGTCGTACTAAAACATGCTCAATGTCGCTTTGTTGAAATAATGCATCATATAGATCAAGTACTGACCCACCAGGGTAGCCAAATATATATTCTACTTCTAAAGCTTTCAAAGCTTTCACGACTAACTCTGAGCCGTTAAATTGCGTTTGTACCATCCTCATTCCTCGGTGCAATCGTAAAAATAAACAAAAAAAAACCCCGCAATTGCGGGGTTTCATCGTAAATCAAGTTAATACGTCCCCGCTGAGCTTATTAAAAAGACCAGTACGAGCACGACATTTACAATTAAATTAGAAATCATAACTTGAAATAAAAATACTATTAAAATTTAAACAGAAACATTAAAGGTTTTTTATATGCATAAGTCAAGATGCTTTAAACTAAAGTTGCATAAAATTTCTATAAATTTATTTATGGTGATGGTTTGGTTGTTCTTATGGTCTATTTTTAGTAATTGAATGAATAAAGTATTTTTACTGCGACTTTATCTTGGTACAGACCTGTACCCTTTGTAGTGATAGTATCGAATTAATAAACTGATATCGGTGAAATATATGAATTTAAAGTATTTTGTTCTACTTAACCTTGGTCTTTTATTTAGTTTACATGCCAATGCTATGCCTGATTTATTACGATTGGATGAAGATAGAGTTGTTTATTGGCAAGAAAAGAAACTTGGCCGTGCTTTAAGCGAGTATGAAAAAAATCAGTTATTAAATAATTATATTTCAAAAAGCGGAAAGCCAAAATTATCATCGTTAACTATACCTTTTGAAGGAGTCAAACAAACACGTAAACATCTAAAACAATTTACACAAAGTGACAACATCGAGACGCTAAATAAAGTAAAGATTTTAGGTATTCTTGTCGATTTTCCTGATTTGAGGTCAAGTGATCCTAGACTCGAATCTGGCGATACCGATATGTTTTATAACAGTTATCCACTTCAACATTACCGTGATTTACTTTTCTCTGTCGATGGCTTTAATGGACCTAACGATGAGAACTTTTCCAGTGCAAGACAATATTACCGAAATGTCACAGGAAACAATTTTGACTTAACAGGCAGCGTTTATGGTTGGGTTACTGTAAAGGAAGAAGCTGCATATTATGGTCGACAGAGTGGAGACATTCGAGATGACAATGTAACTGAGTTGGTCATAGAGGCTGTTGAAGCTTTAGTTTCCCAAGGTTTAGATCTTACTGAGTACGATCAAACTGATCTGAATGATGTTGATGGCGATGGTGTCATCAATGAGCCTGATGGAGTCATTGACCATATTCTATTGTTTCACTCAAGCATTGGCCAAGAAGCTGGCGGCGGTGTGCTCGGTGATGATGCTATTTGGTCACATCGGTTCTTTGTGACAAATAGCTCAAATCAGCCGGCAAATGTAACTGGTTCATCAATAAAAGCGTTTAATTATACAATTAACCCAATTGATGCTGGAATTGGTGTGGTTGTACATGAGTTTGGTCATGATTTAGGTCTGCCAGACGAATACGACTTAAAAGATATAGAAATAGGTGAACCTGTTGCTAATTGGTCTGTCATGTCAAGTGGTAGTTGGATGGGGGAAGTCAGAGGATCAGCCCCAGTCATGTTCAGCCCTAAAAATTTAGAATATCTTCAAAATCGTTTTGGAGGAAACTGGGTTAATCAAAAGTCGCTTGAGTTGACTTCAATAGATGGTAGTGAAAGTCATAATGTAACGCATGCAAGTATTTTTAACGAATCTACAAATCAAATTAAAATTACATTACCTCCTATACTAGAAGACTTTATCGCACCTAGTTCTGGCTCATTTCAATACTATTCAGGCGATGGTAATAATCTTAATAACCAAATGTCATTTCGGGTGTCATTACCAGACTCTGATCTGTTAACACTAAAAATGAAGAGTAAATTTAGTATTGAATCTGACTACGATATTTTTCAGGTTTATGTGAACTCAGAACCTTTAGCTGGTAATGTAACGAAAACAACTCACCCTAATTACCCAAGCGTTAGACATTATATTGATGGTAGCTCGGCTGCAAGCAATGTACAGAATGCTGAATTTGTTGATTTAACTTATGATCTCTCTTCATATGCTAATCAACAAGTGACCATTACATTTGTTTATCAAACTGATGCAGCAGTTTCTTTCTTTGGCATAGTACTTGATGACATATCTATTTCCTCATCACAAGAAATAATACTAACTGACAACGCCGAAAGTAATAATAGTAACCAATTCAAGGGATTTCGAAAAATAGGCCGATATAAGTCAGGCAATGAACACGCTTACTACCTACAATTAAGGAGCCATCAAGGATTGGATAAAGGTCTACAGCAAGCCCAATACCCTGCTGGCTTAACGCTTTGGTATTCTAATGAAAATTATGAAACTAATAACACTTCTGAACATCAAGGCTTTGGTGATTTACTTATTATCGATACAGATCAGAGACCTATATTTAAGTCTAATGGTACTAATGCTGCTAGTTCAATGATACAAGTCCGTGACGCAGCTATGCGACTAACGCCACAATCAGCAGGGCTCGGAGACAATGACCTTTCTTCAGTGAACTTTTTTGATGATAGTTTAGATTATACTTTCAAGTTACAGCCTGAGTCTGGTGTTCAGGTTCCTAAATATGGCTTAAAGATAGAGCTTTTGGATATCTCTGAATTTTTCGATAATGCAGAAGTTCAAATTTCTTATACAAAAGGACAAACAGATATAAGTTATATTATCAACGATAACCAAGTGCGCTTTTTTGCAAATGGGTTTTTGTTATCTGAGACAGATAGTTTCACTTGGGAATTTTCCGACGGCCAATCAAGTGAAGTTCTTAACCCAACTATTCAATTTGAACAATATCAAAAATACACGGTTAAATTCACACAACTTAAAGAAAACGGTCAAATTAATCGTGCCGAAACTGAAGTGAACTTAAGTAAACCTTTAGAGGTTGCAGAGATTGATCTAGCACATGCAAATGGTGTTCTGACAGGAAAGGTTTCGTTTAATGGGGGAGTTGAACCCTATAGAGTTGACTGGGATATGGGGGATGGAAATAGTTTAAGCGGTGATGAAATATCACATAGTTATTCACTGAGCGGTTCTTACTCGGTTAAAGTGACAGTGACAGATGGTAATGATAATTCTGTTTCTGAATCGAAGCAGATTACTTTGTCTGTTCCACTTGAAATAACTACTTCAGTGACGACGAATGGACTACGGTTATCTGCCAAGTCAACTTTGTCTGGCGGGACAGGAAATTATAGAGTTAGCTGGGATTTTGGTGATGGTAATCAGGGAAATGGTGAGAGTGTGTCACATACCTATTCTGCGAGTGGACAGTTTACTGTCACAGCAACATTAACAGATACAGAGAGTAATAAAGCGAAGACAGAAACGAAAACTGTAACAGTTACTGAAAATCAAAGTGAAGAGTCGAGCTCTGGCGGTAGTATGTTTGTTCTGTTGTTGTCAGGATTATTATTGTTACGCAGATTTAAGCTTTAATCATAAATAAAAGAGCTGCCTTTGGCAGCTCTTTTATTTAATAAACAAAAATAAATTGTAGCTTTATTCTTTGTTAAAGGCGATCGATCACAGCTTGTGTGAAATCTGTCGTACCGTGGCTTCCACCTAGATCACGCGTAGTTCTGTCACCTGTTTTGATCACATCAGCTACTGCATTACGGATACGGTCAGCTGTTTCACCCATTTCTAAGTATTCAAGCATTTGGATTGACGCTAAGATTACTGAAGTTGGGTTTGCAAGGTTTTTACCTGCAATGTCAGGTGCACTACCGTGAACTGCTTCAAAAATAGCAGCATTTTCACCAATGTTTGCACCAGGTGCCATCCCAAGGCCACCAACTAAACCAGCGCATAGGTCTGATAAGATGTCGCCAAATAAGTTAGTTGTTACGATTACATCGAATTCTTCCGGTGTCATAACAAGTTTCATACACGTCGCATCAACAATCATTTCTGCTGATTCGATATCTGGATAACGCTCACCGACTTCACGTGCAACTTTAAGGAATAAACCTGAAGTTGACTTAAGGATATTCGCTTTGTGAACAGCAGTTACTTTCTTACGGCCTTCGCGACGTGCTAACTCGTATGCAAATGTAACAATTTTCTCTGCACCATCACGTGTGATTTTTGACATTGCTTCTGCTTCATTACCATCTTCAGAAACAACCTGACCAAGACCTGAGTACATGCCCTGTGTGTTTTCACGAATAGTAATAATATCAATGTCGTCGTAACGCGCTTTTGTGCCTGCAAAAGATTTTACCGGGCGAACGTTAGCGTATAAGCCAAATTGCTTACGTAGTGTTACATTGATTGAAGTGAAACCTTCACCAACAGGTGTAGTTAATGGGCCTTTTAAAGTGATCTTATTTTTTTCGATTACTTCTAGTGTTTCTTTAGGTAGAAGCTCACCTGTTTTTTCTAGTGCAGTTAAACCTGCATCAACAAATTCATAATCAAAATCACAGCCTGCAGCGTTTAAGATCTCAATTGCTGAATCAATAATGCTTGGACCGATACCATCGCCCTTGATCACAGTGATAGTTTGCTTTGCCATTATGGTTTCCTTTATCAATATATTTTTCACACCTAGCCACTTGGGCACTAAATACAGAGTGTAGTAAACAAAGAAGGAAGGTGTGTGTTCGCTTGAAAAATTAAGCGCGTTTTATAACAATTTATGCAGTCTTATGCCAGCAAGTAATGAGAAATAGGCATAAGTACTGTTTATGTTTGTCATTGATAGTATTTATAGAATAAATATCACTCAATGACACAATGTGGTGATAGGTCTAGCAGAGCGGCTTTGAACACATCAATATTTTCCCACTCGAAGTGTTTAAGGACATCCGTTGTGGTTTGCTTTTGCCATGGTGTTCCTAAATCAATATCGAATAGTGTTGTCATTGCCAAATACTTAATAGCAACAAATTCTTTGTCGACGTCATTTAACTGACTTTTCGTCTTTGTTTCAGTATTTAACAGTGCGCGATGTGAAAATGATTCAGAAAAGTAATTGCTCACATATTTTATTAATGAATCATGCTGGTAATCCTTTAGCCCAAATAATTGTGCAACTGAAAGCGGTTTACTCGAAAATTCAACCTCATCTATTTGAATAAAACGCATTACTTTCTCAGGGTGCTGATGAAGTAAGAAGTAAATAAAAGCGGCGAAAGGGCATAGATAAAATTCAAACTTCTCACTGTGCTTTTTACTTATTAACAAGGTGATAACTTTATTAATATGCGCGTATTTGTTAACAATATCAGAGGCAAATGGGTGACTAATATTTGCAATCATGGTTTCTAATAATACACGCTGGCAAAGTAAAGCTGCTGTATCTAAACCGACCATTGTTAAACTATGCCTCAAACTCCCCGCTTTTTGTCCTTGACGATTATATTGCTTAGCTGCAGTTCTAAGTGCTTGCTCTATATGTTCAAAATTAGTAACTACTCTTTCTAGCTGTTTAAAGTCAGGGTATTTTGTGTTTCCGAGCTTTGCAATAGACTCAAGGTTTTCACCATCGCCTAAAGCTTTAACTTCGTTTTCTGGTAACTGTTCATTAAACCAAATTTTATAAAGTAAAATAGGATCACTGATTATTTGAGTTCGGTATTCACCAAAGATGGGCTGAGACGTTCTGATGATCCTTCTGGCTTTATTTTCTATCACTAACGCAAGGTAATGAATATTGCCATTTTTTGCTAAAACAATACATTGCTCATTCTTATAAGACACTGACAGCCCAGAAGGGTGGGCAACAAGTTGTCCACTTAATTCACATAATGCATTCTGTGCGAATTCATTATAACAGCTTAAATAAAGTGATTTTATCGCTTGATTAAGGCTAAACGTTTTTACTTTTGGTCTAGGTGTAATTGCTTTGGCAATGCGCATCGCGATTGCGACGATAATGCTGGGATTATCATAAAGAGGTATTGCATTAATACCCGTAATGGCTGAAGCATATTTATCCAAACGCGCGAGAATTCTTTGTACTTGTCCAGTGGGCACATTGCCTTTATTTAGCATTTTCACAGCGAGTGCATGTCGATTTTGAACTAACCTTTGAGCTTGCTCTGTTAGGTGTTGCCCTGCAGCAAGCTTATTAGTTTCATTTGATGTACAAATTTGGTCAGATATAGCAGCGATTACTAATGATTCTGTGATTTCTTTATTAAACTTTAATGCGTAACAGATTGCAGTAACAAGTATGCATTGATTTACAACTAGGTTAGTTGTGTATCCTTGATGCTTTGCGTAAAAGTGAAGGTGAGCATGTAATGCGCCAGGTTGCTGACTGTAACACTGAACAAATCTTTCAGCCAGTTGCGTAATACTTGGATAGATAATAGGCCATTTTTCTTTGTTGTAGTAAAGCCTTAGAACTTGATGTGAATGCTCGAAAAGTTTTTTTAATTGTGTAGGAGATGCTTTCACGGTGGCACTATTCTCCACTTATTTTTGTATATTCAAGAGTTGCATTATCACCCCAAACTAGCAAAATACCATTTTTAAATAACAGGCCTGTACATTCGTCTTGAGTTGTAATGCCATCAGATTTAACAAGTTGTGTTCTATAGTAAACTATTTGAAAAACATCATCTTGTTGCTTAGACACATAGGTCAAGTCCGGGCTACCAAGTGTTTCAAGTACTTCCTCCAAAGGCATTACTTCAGATTCATCAAGTTTTGAAATAAAACGGTTATTGAATGCCTCTCTATCTTGCCAGATCATAGCTTGAGGGTCATCTTTATAGAAATTGATCACTAGCATGACAATACTTGCATAAACAGCAAGGCCTAAAATTATGTATTGCAGTACTTTTTTGATCATGACAAGTCCAAGAATTAAGTCAAAGTCAGTATATCAAAGTCTTCAAGAGTTAAAACTTTCTTAGACAATTAACGGGTAACTCTCAAGTCTTGTAGATTAAACCCTAAATGTATATCTGTTCTTAATGAAACCAAGTTCTTACTAGTAATAAAATCGTCTACACCAGAGTGGATCTTTTGCTTTTCAGCGGGTTTAAGGGATTCGTAAGCTAAAATATTTTCAAAATCACTACATTGGTTTAATAATCTTTGTGCTGTCTTTAAACCAATTCCAGCTATACCTGGTACATCGTTTGTTTTATCACCTGCCATAGCCCAAAGTTCAGTAAGTTGATGCTTTTCGACTTTGAATTTATCTCTTATCTGCTGTGCATCAATCCAGGTTTTCTTAAAATAATCATATATTCTAATGCTTGGGGTAAGGTGAGGAAGAAAGCCTTTATCTGTTGAGGCTATCACTACATTTACGTTTGCAGCAGCTGCCTTAGTGGCAAGGGTTGCAATGATATCGTCAGCTTCATCGTGATCTGGTCTATAAACGGGTATACCAGCTTGTTCAAATGCTTTTTCAATAGTCTCCATATTGCTAGACAAGATTTCAGGCATAGGTTTTCTTGTGACTTTATATTTGTGGTAGTAATGATACCGCCAACTTCCATCACCATCGAACACAGCTATAGCATGAGTTGCTGAAGTAAGATTTAGTAACTTATTAACGGCTGAAGAAACCCGTTGAGCGGTATTATTTACAGCGGAAATATCTTCTTGGTTTGGTTCAATTGCAAAAATGCGCCGAACGAGGTTCAGCGCATCGATTAGTACTAAGGTTTTACTCATTTATTCACTACATAACACGGCGTATATTTACTGCCAGGTAACTTCATACGGCCTTGCTCTACAAATGCTTGTAATAGGGTGTCCATTTTTTCCATTAACGATGTTTCACCATGAAGCTGGTAAGGTCCATGCTTTTTGATTTCTCTAATGCCTTCATCCTTAACATTACCAGCTACTATACCTGAAAATGCTCTACGCAAATCAGCTGCAAGAAGCTCTTTATTCTGATTTAAGGATAAGTTCAAATTAGCCATGTTTTCATGAGTTGGATCAAATGGCATTTGGAACTGGTGCTCAATTTTTAGCGTCCAGTTAAAATAATAAGCATCGCCCTGAGATTTTCTATATTCCCTAACCTTAGGCATAGATTGCTTGAGAGTGACAGCAACTTTTTGTGGATCGCCAACAATCACTTCAAATTTACTTAAAGCTTCTTCACCGAGCGTATCTTCAACAAATTGGCAGATTTCTTTGAAATAATCAGCTGATGATTCAGGACCTGTTAAAATAACGGGTAGGCATTGTTTTTGATTATCAGGGTGTAACAGTATACCTAATAAATATAGAAGCTCTTCAGCTGTTCCTGCACCACCAGGGAAAATGATAATGCCATGCGCAGTTCTGACAAATGCTTCCAAACGTTTTTCGATATCGGGTAATATTACAAGCTCATTAACGATAGGGTTAGGGGGCTCTGCGGCGATAATACTCGGTTCAGTTAGGCCTAAATAACGGTTACTAGTAATACGTTGTTTTGCATGACCAATGGTTGCGCCTTTCATAGGGCCTTTCATTGCCCCAGGTCCACAGCCGGTACAAATATTTAGCCCGCGTAAGCCTAGTTCATATCCGACTTCTTTCGTGTATTTATACTCGATTTCACTGATTGAATGACCGCCCCAACAAACAATCATATTTGGGTCTGTATTAACAGGTAACGCAGAGGCGTTTCTGAGCATATCAAAGACCATATGAGTAATTTGTTGCTCGTCTTCAGTTGGCTCGTGGCGTTGATAAATAAATAACAAATCACGGATCACAGAAAAGATATGTTCATGGATACCTGTGATTATTCTTCCATCTACAAAGGCAGTTTCGGGGGGATTGTCTAACTCAATTTTTATGCCGCGTTCTCTGGCGATGAGTTTTACATCAAAATCTTGGTATTTGTCGTAGATTTCACTGCTAGAATCAGTATGACTACCTACGTTTAATACAGCTAATACGCAGTTTCTAAAAAGTTTATACCTTTCTGTACTTGAAGAGGCTTGTAAAAGGTCGACTTCAAGCTTTGAAAGTAAATTAAGTACGCCAGTTGGATTTAGTTGGACTTGCATAGGCATTCTCCTTGTTATTTACGAATGCAAAGGCGATCTCTACCACTGTTTTTTGCTTCGTAAAGTGCATCATCAGCTCTATCAAAAGCTGCCAAAGGTGTATCACCTTTTTTAAATTGCGTCGCTCCTAAAGACACAGTTATTTGTACTTGCTTATCTTTAAACTTAAATGGAATTGCTTTAATTGTATTCCTAATCTTCTCTAATGGTGCTTTGGCATGCGTTAAAGGCATACCAGGCATTAATAAAACAAACTCTTCACCGCCATAACGGGCAATGAAATCTGATTTACGTATTGCTTTCTTTAAAGCTCTAGCGATTACTTGAAGTGTTTTATCGCCAGCACTATGACCATATTGATCGTTGATTGATTTAAAGAAATCGACATCGATAACAACCAAAGTCGTTTCATTACCATGCTGTTCGAACATGTGGAATTCTTGGTTAAACCTATCATCGAACGCTGCACGGTTGGGGAGTTTTGTTAAGCCGTCTAGTAAGCTTTTAAATTGCTGTTCAGAAAGCCTTTTCTTGTAAGTATTAACTTTAGTCTCTAAAACATTAATACGTGTATTAATTTGCTCAAAACTGGCGAGTAAATCCGCTTTATCCTTTTGCTCTAACTCTTCTCTTTTGATTAAGTCTTTTCTCAAGAGCTTTAATTCACCGTCAACCAGTTCTTTTAAATCTGAAATAGATGTCGCTTTTTGCGTTTGTTCATTTAAAAGTTTGATTTTAGTCTCAATTTGTTTATTGAGACCTGAAAGCTCGGCACTCATATGCTTAGTCGAATTAGTCGTACTAAGGATTGAAGCGTGTAATTCTTCTAGAGTTTGATTTAGTGAAACTAAAAAACCTTGAGCAGATTGACGTTCTCTAGCAATGCTGTTTGCAATTATCTCTATGATAGCAATCGCACAATCAAGTAAAACATCGACTTCTGCTGACTGAGATAGTGTCGTTTTAATATCGATGACTTCTTTTGCTACATCGTCCTCGAATGTAATTTCATTGGCTAAGGTTAATAATTCACTGGCCAATTCAGGCTTTTGCATTGTTGATGTTTTTGCTGAAGCGTCAAAGCTTGTTTTAACAGCTAACACTTTTTGATAGATAACAATGAGCTTTTCAAAAACCGGCAAGAATTCATAACTGACATTCACTTCAGTCAATTCGTGATCTAATAAGTTTCGTAGCTTGCGACGGGTATCATCTGGGATACCTTTAAGCTTTTGCAGTTGTCTACCTGCGTCAGAAATACTGCTTGAAAGCTTTTGATGATTTTCAGCGTTTACAGATTCTTGATTTTTGAGAGATTGAGTAATGGTATTAATAAGAGGCGCTAAATCATCAAAGCTCACGCCTTTACTAAGTGCTTGTCTAAATTTAGCCAAAAGATTATCTAGAGCAACATCTTGACCTTTGCTACTCACTGCGAGCTTCGCCGCAAAATTACTCAGAATCTGTATTTGATCTTTATGCGCATTCTCGAGTTCAGCTCGTGCTTTAACTGCTTGTTTTAATTTTTTTTCTATAAGCGCATCTTTATTGGTCACAAATTTTGCCATCTATAAATTCATTAACACTTTAAGTTTACAACAATTATCTCATTTTTGAAGGCAATTTATTTGTTACATATCACAACAAGCCTGATGATATGTAGTTTATCTCTTTTATTAAACTTTTTAAGGGGAGTTTGTTAGCCTTTTCTTATACTTTTCTATGAATATTACAAATACCAGTATGAATAAAATTACACTCTCTTTTCTGGCTGCTTTTACAGCTTTTCCTGCATTTGCTGATGTGGAATATAAATTATCGATAGATGAACCGGCTCATCACCTCGGTGATGTTAAAGTTACTTTTCCTAAAACTGCTCAAGCACATTTAGATGTGCATCTCCCAGATTGGCGAACAGGTCGTTATGAAATTTTAGACCTTGCCAATGGTATTCGTTTTTTTGATGCAAAAAGTGAAAGAGGAGAGAATCTTCAATGGAAAAAGATTGATAAAAATACATGGCGAGTTCATTTAGACGAGCCAACAGAAGTTAACATTTCATACCAAGTCTATGCTAATCAATTAGGCATGCGTTCTCGCCATATTGATGATAGCCACGCATTTATTGATGCATCAGGCTTTTTTATGTTCAGTGATTCATTTAGACAAGAGCCAGTAACTGTAGACCTAGATGTACCAAAAGGGTGGCGTTCAGTCTCAGGGATGGATTTCGCTGATGACAAGCATAGTTTCAAAGCGAACAACTACGATATTTTATTAGATTCTCCTATCGAAACAGGTATTAACGACTTATATAAATTTGAAGTTGATGGTCGTAAATATGAACTCGTTATTTGGGGCGAGGGTAATTACGATGTTGAATTAATGCTTTCTGACCTCAAAAAGCTTGTTAAAACAGGCAGCTTAATTTGGCATGATTATCCTTATGAACGCTATGTATTTATGGTACATGCGACCAGCGGTGCTCGTGGTGCAACAGAGCATTTAAATTCGACCATTATCCAAAGGCATAGAGATTCGTTTGCAAAGCGTGACGATTATATTGGTTTCATCGCAACGGCTGCACACGAATTTTTCCATACTTGGAATGTAAAAAACTACCGTCCTGAAGGCTTAGTACCTTACGATTACATCGCGCCAAATTACTCTGATTTATTGTGGTTGTCTGAAGGCTCAACCAGTTATTTAGAAAACTATTTACTGTTAAGCGCTGGAATAACAACCAACGAAGAGTTTTATAAAGATCTAAATAAAACCATTTCGCGTCACTTAAAAACGCCAGGTAGAGAAGTGCAGTCAGCTGCTGAAACCAGTTTTGATAAGTGGATTAACGCAGGTGGCGATCATGGCCGTAACTTCAGTACCAATATTTACTCAGAAGGGTCATTAGTGTCACTAGTACTTGATATTGACTTACTAGATAAGAGTGAAGGTAAAGTAAGTTATAGAGATGTGCATTCAGAACTATATAAACAGTTTAAACTACCAAAAAGTTTTAATAGCCAAGATGTTCAGAATATTTTAAAGCAAATTTCAGGTCGGGATTATTCAACCTGGTGGAAAGAGAATGTTGAATCACCGCTAAGCATTGACTTCGATGCGCTGCTTGCAACTGTTGGCTTAGAATATACACGCCCAGACAATAGCAAAGCCGTTGCTGGTTTGGATGTGATGGCAAAATCTAATGGCGAGCTACTTATTTTAAATCATGTAGCGAGAGAGAGTTCTGCATGGCAAGGTGGTTTAACTGCCGGTGATAAGCTAGTTGCTTTAGATGGACGTCAAGTACGTAAGTCATTAAAAGAAACGCTGGCTTTGTTTGAGCCAGAGCAACAAGTTACAGTGAGCTTTATTAGACGTCATCAACTTATGACAACAACAGTAAAGCTTACATCTGACTTTGATAAACCTAAAAAGGTGAAAGCAGTTAAAGCTCCGACTGAACGTCAGGCGAAATTGTATAAAGCATGGACTGGTGTAGAACATCCAAATGCGATCTAATTTTCATTTTTAAAAGAAATAAAAAAGCCCAAGTTATTTTAATCACTTGGGCTTTATATTTTCTATGATTTAACCTGAGTTGTGGTTAATTACTTATGACGTTGCTCGAGTGTATCAATCACATCTTTTAAGTTTAACTCGCTACGTTGCAATAAAACCGTTAGGTGATAAAGCAAGTCAGCTGACTCATTAAGCAGTTCTTCATTGTCTTTTTTCATGGCGGCTAGTGCGACTTCTACACCTTCTTCGCCCACTTTTTGACAACTGCGGCTTAAGTCTTTTGCAAACAATGACGCTGTATAACTTGATGCTGGATCTGCATCTTTACGTTCAACAATGACATTTTCAAGCTGAGCTAAAAAAGCTAAGTTAGGTTTTGCATCACCAAAGCAACTTGTTGTGCCTAAGTGGCAGGTTGGACCTTTCGGATTAGCAAGCACTAAGATTGAGTCAAAGTCACAGTCTGTGTGTGCTGACACAAGCTCTAAATAGTTTTCTGAGGTTTCACCTTTAGTCCATAAACGCTGTTTAGAGCGAGAATAAAAGGTGACTAGACCTTTATCAAAAGTCATTTCAATGGCCGCTTGGTCCATAAAACCTTGCATCAGAATTTGCCCAGTTGCTGCATCTTGAATAATCGCAGGCAGCATATCGGACTTTTTAAAGTCAAGTTTTGATAAGTTTTCTGTGGTTAGTTGCATAATCTAGCTGCGACCCCATTGTTTGTTAGGTATTGTTTAAGTTCGTTTATGTCGATGACGTTTTTGTGGAATACGCTTGCTGCAAGAGCACCGTCAACTTGGCTTTGCTCAAATACATCAACAAAGTCTTGCATTGTGCCTGCCCCCCCAGATGCGATAAGCGGCACGTCACAAATCGCTCTTATTTCAGATAATTGCTTATTGTCGTAGCCTTTACGCACACCGTCTTGGTTCATGCAGTTTAAAACAATTTCACCTGCGCCTAAATCTTGCACACGTTTAACCCATTCTTGTGTTTTATAACGAGTTCTTGAAGACGCATTAGGATCGCCAGTGAGCTGATAAACAAGATATTGATCTGTTTCAGCATCATAAAAGCTGTCGATACCCACGACCACGCATTGTTTACCAAATTCATCGTGTAATTCTTTAATAAGTTCTGGTCTGTGTATCGCAGGGCTGTTGATACTGATTTTATCAGCACCGCTTTCAAGTACTTTAGCGGCATCTGCAACAGACTTAATGCCACCAGCAACACAAAACGGAATATCGATGTGACGGGCGATTTGCTCTACCCAAGTGACATCTAATAGACGTTTTTCTACACTGGCAGAAATTTCATAGAACACCAGCTCATCAGCACCGGCTTTACTGTAAAGCTCAGCGAGTTCTAGAATGTCACCGACAACTTCGTGACCTTTAAACTTAACGCCTTTTACTACTTGACCATTTTTTACATCAAGGCAAGGAATTATGCGTTTTGATAACATGCAAGTGCCTCCTCAACTGTAAAAGCACCATCAAGAAGTGATTTACCTAATATGACACCGCCTACACCAATTTCAGCGAGTCGCTTAATGTCGTCTAATGAACTTACCCCACCAGAGGCTTGTACTTTTATGCTGTTATTATGAGCAACGATTTCTTCATACAAGGCAAAAGAGGGGCCTGTCATAGTGCCGTCTTTACTGATGTCCGTGCATAAAAAGTCAACAACACCTAATTCCACATAAAAGTCGAGTAAGGTGAATAGGTCTTTGTCGGCATCGCTTATCCAACCGTGTGTTGCTGGTGCCCAACCAGATTCGGTTTTGTTCACATCAAGTGCAATGACAAATTTATCAGGGCCAAACTCTTTGATCCACTCTGCAACTTGCGTTTGTTGATCTACTGCCATTGAACCAATAACAACTTGAGCTGCGCCAACTTCAATCCATTGCTTTACATCTTCATAGCTGCGCACGCCGCCACCGACCTGGTAAGGGACGTTTAATGCTTTTGTTGCTGCTTGAATTTGTTGCCATTGCTTCTTTTGCGGATCACGAGCGCCTTCTAAATCTACTAAATGTAATTTTTCTGCCCCTGAGTTTTGATAAGCAAGCAGGCGAGCTCCTAATTCAAATGGATAGAATTGCGCTGTGTCGTATTTACCTTGATAGAGGCGAACAATTTGATTTTGTAGTACATCTAAAGCTGGAATTATCATGTTAACCTCTGCCTATACATTCCAATTTAAAAAGTTTGTTAAAAGCTTAGCACCGACTTGTGCACTTTTTTCAGGGTGAAATTGCATACCTGCGTAGTTGTCTTTACAGACGATGGCAGAAAAGGCTTGACCATATTCACCAGATGCCAAAGTGTAGTCGTTTACACTGTGCGCAAAGCTATGCACAAAGTACACTTGATCTTGTGAAGTGATCCCTTGTGTCAACGCGTGAGGTTTTTCAATTCCTAAATTATTCCAGCCCATGTGTGGTGCTGTTAACTTGCCAACTTCTAGCTGCGTAACTGCACCTGGGATCTTGTTCAAGCAGTCAACGTCACCTTCTGAAGTCTTCTCACACAAAAGCTGCATACCTAAACATATGCCCATTAATGGTTTTTGATATTCATCAATGGCTTGCTGCCAACCATTATCAAGTAAACGCTTCATTGCAACAGACGCGTGGCCAACACCAGGAAGTATTGCTCTGTCAAATTGTGCTAGTTGTTCAGGAGCAGTAATAATTTCAGGGTTAGCGCCTAATCGGTCAAATGCAAAACGCACTGAGTTAATATTGGCACAGCCGGTATTTATAATGGCTATCATAAACATCCCTTAGAGCTTGCTGTTAACTGGCTTGCATCTTTTTGGATTGCCACGCGTAATGCTCTTGAGAAAGCTTTAAATAACCCTTCTACTTGGTGGTGACAATTACCCTCTGATACAGACAAGATCAAACTCACAGCTGCATTATCAGAGAACGATTTAAAGAAGTGCTCAACCATTTGTACATCTAAGTCGCCGACTTTTTCACGGGAGAATTCGGCATTAAGTACGAATGAGGCGCGGCCTGATAAATCAATCTGACATTCTGCTTTACATTCATCCATTGGCAGCGCAAAGCCATATCGGTTAATTTGCGTTTTTGTACCAAGGGCTTGTTTTACAACTTGGCCAAGCGCGATACCGATATCTTCAACTAAGTGGTGCTCGTCAATGTGTAAGTCACCAGAGGCCTTAATATTAAGATAGATATTGGCGTGGGTTCTAATTTGATCCAACATGTGATCAAAGAAACCTAACCCTGTAGAAATTTCTCCGCTTACGCCTCGGTCAAGATTAACAGCAACATCAATTTGTGTTTCTTTGGTGTTTCGAGTTACTGATGCTTCACGATTCAGAGTGGTTAATAGAGTAACAATTTGCGGCCAGTCACCTTCATAAAGAATACCTTGAATACACAAGTTATCAGCAAGGCCTAAATCAGTTTGACGGTCGCCAATGACATAAGATTTAGCAAGGTCGACTTTTCCTGAACGCATTAATTCTGTAAGCAAGCCTGTTTTAGGTTTTCGACAATTACAGTTATCTTCATCGAAGTGTGGGCAGATCAACACGTCATCGAACTTGATCCCTTGTGATGAAAAAATTTCCATCATCTTGTCTTGTGCAATATCGAAGTCAGCGGTTGGGAAGCTATCAGTGCCTAAGCCATCTTGGTTTGACACCATGATTAAGCGGTAACCTGCAGCTTGAAGTTGTAAAAGCGCAGGAATAACATTTGGCAGTAATACTAGCTTTTCTAGACTGTCGACTTGTTTATCCGTGATTGGCTCATCAATTAAGGTGCCGTCTCGGTCGATAAATAGGTATGGTTGACTCATTTTTATTCCTTACTACTTAGAAGCCATTCAGCCAGTCGGTGACTTGTTGTAATTCTTGCTCTGTGCCGATTGAAATCCTGATCCAATCATCTTGGTCGAATAATACAAATGGGCGCATGATCAAACCTGATTGCATGGCTACATCAATCGATTTTTTGTCTTTTAGGCGGATAGTGACAAAGTTTGCATAGCTTTCTAAAACAGTGACTACTTGCTTATTGTTTTTAAGCGCTAACGAAAGCTCAGCTTTCGCTGAGTTTAAAATTTGCACTTGGCGTTTTACTTGGGTGATGGCATCTTTACTTAATGCTTGTGCTGCAATCGCAGCAACCACAGTCGAAACTGGGTAAGGTGCGATGACCTTTCTGACAACATTCAATAACTCGCTGTTAGAAAGCATGAAGCCCGTTCTTAAACCCGCTAAGGCAAATGCTTTAGAAAGTGTTCTCAAAACAACGACATTTTTGAAGTCTTGTAACAGACTCACAGAAGAGTAAGCCTCACAAAATTCAATATAGGCTTCGTCTACAACAACAATGGCCTTTCCAGACAATTCATCCGCAATTTCAGCAATTTTTTCTACAGGTAAAATTGCGCCGGTCGGATTATTTGGATTACAGATAAAGACAAGTTTTGATTGCGCACACGCTTCACAAATTGTAGTTTTATCGTCATTAATTAGTTGCTCTTGGCTCAATACATTCAATGCGACATTGTGTGTATCAGCCGTGACTTTATACATGCCGTAAGTTGGTGCAAAAATGCTGATTGAATCTTTGCCCGGCTCGCAGAAAGTTCTAACTAACAGCTCAATTCCTTCGTCAGCACCGCGCGTCATTAATACATTTTCTTCGCTCACACCTGCATAGTCAGCGTATGCATTAATCACTGCTTGCGGTTGAGGATCAGGATAACGATTCAAGTTATCTAAACTTACGTCAAAAGTTTTCGTATACGGGCTTTCATTGGCATTTAACCAAGTTGAGCCCGATAGCTTCATGCTTTTAGCTGAGCTATACGCTTTTAGCTCATTGATGTTCTTTGGTAGTAGCGAGGCTATCACATCACTCATTTACAAATTCTCCAAACGCACTTTAACGGCATTAGCGTGTGCGTCTAATCCTTCTGCATCAGCAAGCGGTAAAATCGCTTTGCTTAAATTCACTAAACCCGAAGGGGTAATACTTTGCACAGTATATGTTCTATAGAAGTCCATTAAATTAAGACTTGAGTAGACTTTACTGTAGCCATAAGTTGGTAAAACATGATTTGTACCAGAGGCATAGTCGCCTGCAGATTCAGGCGTATAATCACCAACAAACACTGAGCCTGCATTTTTAACTAACCCGACATATTGGTCGGCTTGGTCAATTTGTAAAATAAGGTGTTCAGGACCATATTTGGCAGAAACGTCAAACGCCTGTGCAATGTCATCAACTAATATCAAGGCACTGTTTTCTAGCGCCGCACGTGCGATATCTGCACGAGATAAGGTTTCAAGCTGAAGCTCAATTTGCTGCTTTGTTAGGGCAATGATTTCTTCAGAGTTACAGACAAGCAGCACTTGAGAGTCTCGTCCGTGCTCTGCCTGAGAGAGTAAATCAGCAGCGATAAAAGCCGGGTTCGCGCGCTCATCTGCAATAACCATTACTTCAGAAGGGCCTGCAGGCATATCAATCGCAAACCCAGGAACAGACTGACTCAGCAGTTGTTTTGCCATGGTCACATAGCTGTTACCAGGGCCAAATACTTTGTTTACTTTAGGAACCGACTCGGTGCCATACGCCATAGCGGCGATAACACCAGCGCCGCCACTTTCAACGATAGTGGTGATACCGCAAAGCTTAGCTGCATATAAAATGGCAGGGTGAATGCGTTGATCACCATTTACCGGGGTTGCTAATACCACAGTTTTGGCGCCTGATAGCTGTGCACACACGCCTTGCATTAAAACAGAGGAAGGCAGTGGCGCACTGCCACCTGGTACATAAAGACCAATAGCATCGATGGCTTCAAATTTTAATTCACACACCACGCCCGGTGCGGTTTCAATCTTTTTAGACACCGGTTGTTGTTGTTGGTGAAACGCTTTGATGTTGCTATAAGCTAAATCAATGGCTTGTTTTAAAGACGGTTCAAGCAAGCCTTCACTTTGCACTATTTCTTCGCTCGGCACACGTAAACGAGGTTGTTCACGTTTGTCGAACTTTTTAGCAAACTCAAGTAATGCGTTGTCACCGCTTGCTATGACATCATCAATAATCGCTTGTGTTTGCTTCTCAATCGACTCACTGGCTGTAACCGCAGGTCTTTCTAAAATTGCTGCCTGTGCTGATTGAGAACCCTCATTCCACTTAAACACAGTTGTTACTCCATCATTTTTTCAATTGGCATAACGAGGATAGAGTTTGCGCCAAGTGCTTTTAGCTCTTCCATGGTTTCCCAGAATAGTGTTTCGCTGCTAACCATGTGTAGCGCCACATAATCGTCAGAGCCAGCAAGTGATAGTAGGGTAGGTTGACCAGTACCCGGCAGTAGTTCACATACTTCTGTTAATTTTGCTTTAGGCGCGTGTAGCATGATGTATTTACTTTCTTTAGCTTGTTTAACACCCTTTAAACGCGGCATTAATTTATTGATTAGAGCAAGCTTAGATTCATCGTTCAGTTTTGGGTTTTGAATAAGGCATGCATTTGATTCAAGAATAGTATCACCCTGCATTAAGCCGTTTGCTTCAAGTGTTGCGCCAGTAGAAACGAGATCACAGATTGCATCAGCAAGTCCAGCACGAGGAGCGACTTCTACAGAGCCAGTTAGCATCACCGCACTTGCATTAATACCTTCTCGTTTCAGGTAGCCTTTTAGAATTTCAGGGTATGTTGTTGCAATACGCTTGCCTTCAAACCATGACTTATCTTGTGGACCAAGTTCTTGTGGCCATGCAAGTGCAAGGCGGCAATAACCAAAGTCTAATTTCGACATTTTAAGTACTTCAGAATATTGGTTTAGACTCTGACGCTCAGCTTGTGTTTCTTCAAGTACGTTTTCGCCAACGATACCTAAGTCACATACACCGTCCATTACAAGACCTGGAATATCGTCATCACGAACACGTAAAACATCGATTGGCATATTGGTTGAGTGTGCAATTAAGCGTTGTTCGCGAAGGTTTAATTTAACACCTAGTTGCTTGAGAAGTTCTTGGCAATCTTTTGAAAGTCTGCCTGATTTTTGAATTGCGATTCTTAAACGATTGTTAGTACTCATAATTTATATCCTTTGTTCTAAAACGAAAAACCCCGAGGAAACCTCGGGGCGATATAAATTCTGAATTGAGTCGCCGGGAGGTTCCTTTTAGGAATAACCCACCAGCGAAATACCTGACAGGCTATTCGGGTGTATGATGGTGATGATGAATAGTTGTCAGTGTAATAAACATGTAAATTCTCTTAATCAATTTTGATAACACAATTAGAAGAACATATTTTATAGATTCAGTGCAACTAAAATTTTGAATTTTTTAAAGTATAAATTATAACTGTCGATAATAAGAAGTAGGTATAAGCTTGCTGGAGGATATGATGGATGTATTTAAGCCCTTGTTAAATAATGTAATTAGACTTGAAGTGTCGCATAAGCCGACTTTCTATGTTGCAGGTGTTATCGATAATAAAGTTGAAAAAATAAAACTCGACAAAGCCAAAAAAGAAGACGCAAAAAGAAAACTGAACGAGCAATCACCCAACAAAAAGCAAAAACAAAATGAAAACGGCGAGGATGACGGCAAGCATTTAGATATATGGGCGTAACATATTAGTCATGTTTTCGAACACTCGGTTGCTCATCTAAACACTAAACCGTACAATTATAAAAAACACTGCTGTAGTCACTTCTTGCAAATTAAAACGCTTTTTTCAGAATCAGGTCCATTAGCTTTAAATATTCCTGGATATAAACCAAGACAGCCTCAAATTGATATGGCTGAGATGGTGCATGCCGCAATAGAAAATAAATCTCAATGTGTGGTCGAAGCAGGAACAGGTACGGGTAAAACATTCGCGTATTTAATTCCCGTGTTACTCAGCGATAAAAAGTCGATCATTACCACTGGCTCTAAAGCACTACAAGAACAGCTTTATCATCGAGATTTGCCACAACTTTCTAAAATATTGAATAAAGGTAGAAAAGTTGCCCTGTTAAAAGGGCGTGCAAATTATCTATGTACCTATCGACTTGAGCAGCATGTCGCCCATGTTCCAACCGATGACCCTGATGTGATGCATCAACTTGCCATGGTTGCAAAGTTTGCCTCTCAAACTAATACGGGTGATTTAGCTGATTGTGTTGGTATTGAAGAAGATGCCAAAGTATTACCTTATGTAAACTCAACGGCGGATAACTGTTTAGGCAAGGAGTGCCCTGATTACGCTGAATGCTATATAAGAAAAGCACGTATTAAAGCCATGGAATCTGATATTGTTGTGATTAATCATCACTTATTTTTTGCTGATATGGCGGTGAAAGACTCTGGCTTTGCTGAGCTTATGCCTGATGCTGATAATTATATTTTTGATGAAGCGCACCAAATTCCAGAAATTGCCAGTGATTATTTTGGTGATAGCATAAGCACCAAACAGCTGGTTGCTTTGATTAACGATCTTCGTTTGATCTACCGTTCTGATATTCCTGATATGCTGCAATTGGGTAATACACTCAATAAGTTAGAAACTGCAGTGGCCGATCTGCGACTCGCTTTTTCAGGTGAGAGTTCACGGGGAGATTGGCGAGAATCGTTAACCAGCAAAACCATTTGTGATGCGTTGCACCGTGTTATTTCAGATTTAGATTTCTTGTATAAAGTCTTAAAGCTATGTCTTGATAGAAGCGACAAAATTGAGCACCCATTCGAAAAGGTATTGCAGTTTAAAAACCAATTAGAGCGCGCATTTGACACCACACAAACGGGTTATAGCTATTGGTACGAGACAACCAGACGTTTCTTAACAATAAATATCACACCTTTAAACGTCGCAAACAAATTCAAAGAAATTATAGAGCGTACCCAAGCGAGTTTTACTTTTGCATCTGCGACCTTATCGGTAAATGATTCGTTAGATCATTTTAATAAGAGCTTGGGCTTAAAACCTAAGCATCAATTATTGGTCGAAAGTCCATTTGATTATGAAAATCAAGCGGTGTTATGTATGCCTAGATATTTGCCCGAAACCAGTGATGATATGATGCCACATAGTTTGGTAAAACTAGCCAAAGAACTTATTAAGGCGGCAAAAGGGCGCACATTTTTACTTTTTACAAGTTATCGAGTCATGCACTTAGTTTACGAGGGGTTAAGTACTGCTACTGAATATCCCGTGTTTATGCAGGGGCAATCGTCCAAGCGGATCATTCTTGAACAGTTTATTCGCCACGGGAATGCGGTATTAATGGGCACGGCCTCTTTTTGGGAAGGGGTTGATGTTCGTGGTGATGCACTCAGTTGTGTTTTAATTGATAAACTGCCTTTTACATCACCTGACGATCCATTACTACAAGCGAGAATGAAAGATTGCGAATTGACCGGTGGTGAGCCATTTGAAGACATCCAGTTACCTCAAGCAATCATAAATTTAAAACAAGGTGTTGGTCGTTTAATTCGAGATCACAGTGATAAAGGTGTACTTGTCATTTGCGATAACCGTTTAGTTACGCGAAAATATGGACAGACATTTTTACAAAGCTTACCTAATATGCGCCGCACAAGAGATTTTCAAAGCGCATTACAGTTTTTAGAGAACATAGAATAATATGACTTATAATCTATTAGCTTTAGATGCTTCAACAGAAGCGCTAAGTATCGCCATTCAATTTAATGGTCAGACATTTAAACATTTTGAAGTTTGTCCTCAGCAACATAGCCAAAAGGTTTTGCCTTTAGTTTCTGAGTTATTAGACAAAGCAGGTTGTAAGTTACAAGATTTAGATGGCATTGTATTTGGTCGCGGACCGGGAAGCTTCACTGGTGTACGTATTAGTGTCGCGATCGCGCAAGGGCTGGCGTATGGTGCAAATTTAACGCTGGTTGGGGTCTCAACATTACAGGCAATGGCACAGCAAGCGCTTGAGGAAAAAGAATTAGATTCAGTCGTTACGGGAATTGATGCAAGAATGGGTGAGATTTATTTCGCTCATTATTTTAAATCTGAAACTGGACTCGCTGAATTAAACATAGATGAAAATGAAGTGGTGTGTGCGCCAGCTGAGCTACCTGAGTCGATTAAAGGCTTAACTGCGGTGGGAACTGCATGGGAACCTTATGCTGAGCAAGCCGCCGAATTAAATTTAGATGTCATCTCTGAAATTACCCTACCTGATGCCGCGTACATGCTAAAAATTGCAGAAGTTGAGTTTGTTAAAGGTAACACAGTTCAAGCTGCCGATGCGCAGCCGCATTATGTCAGAGATACGGTAACTTGGAAAAAGCTGCCTGGCAGAGAATAAAGTCCGATATCACGCTTAAATATTTAAAAAGCCAGAACCATGTTCTGGCTTTTTTATTATTTATCAATAAATCACTGTTCGATAAAGTTAATTAGTTTTTCTGCAATTTGCGTGTTGTTTTGTGACCCGATAAATTGCTCATAACCCTTACCATAAGCGAATACTTGTACATCTATTGCCGTATGACCGCTTGTCGTCCAACCAGTATAAGTCGCTGTATTGATAACTTTGTTAATTGCTTTGTAAAGCACTTCACCACCGTCCTTTTTAGCTTTTGATAGAGAAACTAAGTCGTCTTTACTCAGCTCTAAAGTTGAGTGTTGAGACCAAGCTGTTTTTAAATCATTAGCTTCAAGTAGTGATTTTGTTATCGTCATAACAGACGAGTTCACTTTCTTCACTTCATCAGGAAGCCAAGTATATTTACCATTAGCACCTAAAGTTAAACCACCGGTAGAATGATCGGCGGTTACAACTAATAAAGTGTCAGGATTTTGGTCGACATAGGCTTTTGCCAGTTCAATTGATTTGGCAAAGTCGTGCATTTCTTTCATGGCACATGCAATATCATTTGCGTGACCACACCAATCAATTTGGCTGCCTTCTAACATGATAAAGAAACCTTTATCATTGTTTTTAGAAATCAAATCTAAAGACTTAAACGTCATTTTTTCTAAGCGGTTTGGGTTCTCATCTATTGCATGCGGAAACGCTTTGTCGGCAAATAGCCCCAGAGCAGGTAATTGTTCAATTTGATTTAATTTGTTCCAGTCAGACGTATATTGATAACCCGCTTTTCCAAATTCTTTAACTAAATCTCTGTCGCTACGTTTAAAATATTGCACGCCGCCACCAAGCATTAAATCGACGGGTAGCTTTCCTTCAATTTTTACGTCGAAATAATCATCAGCGATTTCATCATAGTTACGACGAGACTCATTATGTGCTGCAAAACTTGCAGGTGTTGCGTGATTTATTTGAGAGGTTGATACTAATCCAGTACGCATGCCTTTTTCTTTGGCGACTTGAAGCATGGTTTTCAAAGATTTTTTATGCGTGTCGACAGCAATTGCACCATTATAGGTTTTAGTAGCAGTACTAAGGGCTGTTGCACCTGCTGCACTGTCAGTGACATAAGTATCATCGTCAGGATAGGTGTGTGCCATACCAACAAGGATTTGGTCAAATATAGTGGGTTCTACTACTTTGGTATTTGGGTTGTCAGAATAATAACGATATGCAGTGGTAAAAGCTGGGCCCATACCATCACCAATCATGTAAATAATATTCTTTGGTGCTTCGGTAGCAAATGCATGACTACCAAATGCCATTAAGCACGATGTTGTTAATGCGCTCATCGCGTACTTCATATGAGTTCCTTTAAATTCCCGTGTAAAACTTTTCTACAATCTTGATATTAAGAAATCTTTAAAAATAGAAATATCAGGATGTAGATGAATTCTTTTGCTTTTATTTTTAAGTGAAGGGAAGATATTACCAGTTCAAATGCGATTAAATAATTAAAATATGATTAGTGACAAAAAAAATACGTTAGAAGTGCTAAAAGAAATTGGCTTGTCAGGTCAAATCTATGGACAAGGTGAACAGCTTGTAATTTGTTTACATGGATGGTTAGACAATAGTAATAGTTTCAAGCCCATGCTTGAACTTGTTGATGAAGATAAAAACTTCACTTGGATTGCAATTGATTTACCAGGCCATGGGCGTTCTCAATGGAGAAGCCATGATGCGCACTACTATTTTATTGATTACGTTTATGATCTGAAATTTTTATTAGAAAAATTGCGATGCGAAAAAGTCATGTTGGTCGGCCATTCCATGGGGGCAATGATCTGTAATTTATTCGCAGCTTGTTACCCTGACAACCTTTTAGCAATGGCCTTAATTGATGGCATTGGAATTGTTACCACGAAGCCAAGCGATTCGAAACAACAATTAATCAATGCTTTTAGACAAAGAAGCAAAGCTCAACAGCAAAGTAATACCAAATTATTTTCAAACTTTGAAGAAGTGGTTGCTGCTAGACTTAAAGTGTCTGATTTAGAATATGAAAATGCAGCATTACTTATGCGTCGAAATGTTGAAATATTCCCAGAAGGTGTAAAACTTACATCGGACCCAAGACTTAAACAACATTCAGGATTTAGATTTTCTGCAGCACAGGCCTTGGCTTGTTTAGAAAATATCGGAGTACCCACTCTGTTTCTAAAGGCAACAAATGGTTACCCAATGATTGAACTACAGCTTAAGGTTTTTGAAAAGTGTTTTACTCAGTTAAAGGTGGATTTGATCAATGGTGGTCACCATTGCCATATGGAAAACGCCAGTGAAACTTTACAAAGCATTTCATTTCATTTCGACGCATATAATGAAACTTGATTGTACATTGTCGAAAAATATGGGAATATCGATAAATTAGAGCTTTTGCTCAATTGTTAAAGTGCCTTAGATAGATTAAGGTTAAGATTAAAATAAGAACGATAAACGAGGAGTTACTGTGGATAAAATTTGGTTAAAGCGCTACCCAAAAGGTATGCCTGAAACAATTGATCCAGAGCATTACAACTCACTGCTTGAATTATTTGATGAAAGTTTTACTCAGTACGCTTCTTTACCTGCGTACAGCAATATGTCTAAAACCATGACATATCAACAGATTGATATTGCAACAAAAGCTGTTGCGAGTTATCTACAAAATACTTTAGGTTTGGGCCGAGGTGATAAAGTTGCCGTAATGATGCCTAACTTATTACAAACACCAATAAGTATTCTCGGTGTATTAAGAGCAGGTTGTACTGTTGTAAATGTAAACCCACTTTATACTGCGCGAGAGCTTGAACATCAGCTAAATGATTCTGAAACCAAAGCGATTTTCATATTGGCTAATTTTGCTCATACGCTTGAAAGTGTAATAAGTAAAACGAACGTTCAGCATGTTGTGTTAACTCAAATTGGCGACATGTTAGGCGGTGTTAAAAAGCACTTAGTGAATTTTGTTGTGAAGCGTGTAAAGAAAATGGTGCCGCCATTTTCATTACCAAATGCAATTCCATTCAATGATGTTGTGAGTGCTGATCATACAGCCTATAAAAAACCAGAGATTCATAGAGATGACCTAGCATTCTTGCAATACACAGGTGGCACTACCGGTGTGTCGAAGGGGGCTATGCTTTCACATGGAAATATGGTTGGCAATCTTGAGCAAGTGTCAGGCTGTTTAGATAATGTACTAGACAAAGGTAAAGAAGTTGTCATTACGGCACTTCCGCTTTATCACATCTTCGCGTTAACGGCGAACTGCCTAACTTTCATGAAGTACGGTGGTCACAATATACTTATAACAAACCCGCGTGATATGCCTGGTTTTGTTAAAGAACTTTCGAAATATCCATTTACAGCGATTACGGGTGTAAACACTTTATTTAATGGTTTATTAAATACGCCTGGGTTTGCAGAGTTAGACTTCTCAAATCTTAAAATGTCATTAGGTGGTGGCATGGCTGTTCAACGCCCTGTAGCAGAAAAGTGGCAAGCAGTTACCAAGAGCAAGCTAATGGAAGGCTATGGACTTACCGAGTGCGCACCACTTGTAACAATTTGTCCATATGATTTAGATGGTTACAATGGGTCAATCGGTTTGCCTGCACCGAGTACTGAACTCAAGGTTATTCTTGAAAGCGGTGAAGAAGCACCGAAAGGTGAAGCCGGTGAGCTTTGCGTTAAAGGGCCACAGGTCATGCAAGGTTACTATAATCGTCCAGAAGCTACTGCAGAGTGTCTTAAGGATGGTTGGTTTGCTACGGGTGATATCGCAACTTACGATGACGAAGGTTTCTTCTATATCGTTGACCGTAAAAAAGACATGATCTTAGTGTCTGGTTTCAATGTGTTCCCGAACGAAATCGAAGAAATTGTTGCCATGCATGATGGTGTGCTTGAAGTTGCTGCCATTGGTGTACCGCATGAAGTTAGTGGTGAACAAGTTAAAGTATTTGTCGTTAAAAAAGACCCATCGTTAACAGAAAAAGATATAATCAGTCATTGTCGAGATAATTTGACCAATTATAAAGTACCGAAACTAGTAGAGTTCCGTGACGAGTTACCAAAAACTAACGTCGGAAAAATTCTAAGGCGTGCTTTAAAAGATTGATAAAAACCGGCGAAAGCCGGTTTTTTTATAACCCAAGGCTTAGGAGTGAAAGTGCAGTACCAAGTCATTACAGAGCAACAACAATTAGATCAATTTGTAAAAGCGATTGGTGACGCCACTATATTGGCATTAGATACAGAGTTCATGCGTCGTCGTACTTTATATCCAGAAGTTGCACTGATCCAAGTTTATGATGGACAAAACTTAGCATTAATAGATCCATTAGCAGCGTTAGATTATTCTGCTTTTTGGGAAATTTTGAAATCAGATGATGTATTAAAAATACTTCATTCACCGTCTGAAGACATAGAAGTGTTCAATAACTTTGCTGGTTTTGTCCCAACTCCGATGTTCGATACTCAATTTGCTTTACAATTATTAGGTGAAGGCAATTGTGTTGGTTTTGCAAATATGGTTAAGCAAATCCTTGAAATAGAGATTGATAAAAGTGAATCAAGGACAAACTGGTTACAGAGGCCATTGACAACGAAGCAATTAGATTACGCAGCCAGTGATGTGTTTTATTTGCTACCTTGTTTCAATTATATTTATAAGCAAATCTCTGAAAAGGGTTTAACCCATATTGTACTTGAAGAAAGCCAATTGGTTATTGAGAAACGTTCTTACGAATTACCAGATGAATTTCTTTACCAAGATATTAAAAATGCGTGGCAACTTAAACCGCGAGATTTAGCTGCTTTACAACTGCTTGCGCCGTGGAGAAGGAGTAAAGCTAAGAATAAAAATTTAGCTTTGAATTTTGTTGTAAAAGAACAAAACATGGTCGAGATAGCAAGGCGTCGGCCTACTAGCCTGTCTTCTTTGAGAAATATACCTGGTGTTGAGGCTATGGAAGTAAATCGCTCTGGTAAAGAAATTCTAAATCTCATCGAGCAAGCGAAATCAGTCGATATAGAAGCATGTCCTGAGAAATTACTTCGCTTGATTGATTACCCACAATACAAAAGAGCTGCAAAAGACATTGCAACTAAAATAAAGCAAGTGGCTTCGACCACAGAAATTCCTTCTGACGTATTTGCTTCAAAAAAACAAATTAATCAATTGATCAGTTGGAAATGGAAATACACTGATGAAGCAAGGGGTTTATTAATTAGGCCAGATCTACTTAAATCTTGGCGATGGGAGTTTTTAAAAGACGTCCTTGCGGAATGGCAATAACTAAAGTTTGTCGATAAAAATAAAAAAGCCTAGGCATTGCCTAGGCTTTTTATTAAGACTTTTCGTCATCAGGTAATGTAACGTTAAGTTCAAGAACTGCTAAATCATCCTCATTTTGTTCAAATTGGACGTTTACAGCGTCAGAATCGACCTTCACGTACTTTCTAATAACATCTAAAATATCTTGCTTTAATTGTGGCAAGTAATCAGGCGTGCCGCGTTTTGAGCGTTCATGTGCAACGATAATTTGAAGTCGCTCTTTAGCCAGCGAAGCGCTTGATTTCTTTTCTGAACGAAAATAATCGAGTAATGACATTCTATCCTCCAAATATACGCTTGAATAAACCTTTCTTCTCAACCTCTAAGAATCTGAAATCAACGACTTCACCGAGTAAGCGATTAATTGCATCAGCGTAAGCTTGACCAGCATCAGATTCATTATCAAGGATAACAGGTTGACCAGAGTTAGAGGCATTTAGCACTGCTGTTGATTCAGGGATCACACCAAGAAGGTCAATAGCAAGGATTTCTTGTACATCTTCCACAGACAACATTTCACCCGCGTTTACACGTTCAGGGTTGTAGCGAGTAAGAAGTAGATGTTCTTTAACTGGATCTAACCCTTGCTCAGCTCGGCGAGATTTACTCTGTAAAATACCTAAAATTCGATCTGAATCTCGTACAGAAGATACTTCAGGGTTTGTTGTTACAATTGCTTCATCCGCAAAATAAAGCGCCATCATAGCACCAGCTTCTATACCTGCAGGCGAATCACATACAATATAGTCAAACTCTTCTTTTAACTCATTTAAAACTTTTTCTACGCCTTCTTTTGTAAGCGCGTCTTTGTCACGTGTTTGTGATGCAGGAAGGATATAGAGTTTTTCAACTCTTTTGTCTTTGATAAGTGCTTGATTTAAGTTTGCTTCGCCATTAATAACGTTAACAAAGTCATAAACAACTCTGCGTTCACAACCCATAATTAAATCAAGGTTTCTAAGGCCAATATCAAAGTCAATAATGGCTGTTTTGTATCCTTTGAGGGCCAGGCCTGTGCCAATTGCTGCGCTAGAGGTAGTTTTACCTACACCACCTTTACCTGAAGTTACGACAATAATTTTTGCCATCTGAATTATCCTTTGACCAAAGCTGTTATTTCTAAAGATTCGTTACGTTGTGTTATTTGTGCCGGTTGTTCCCAATACTCACCTTGAAGTGATTCGCTTAACCAATAGCTGCCATTGATTGAAACTAACTCAGCTTTTAATTGTTGACAATAAATTGCCGCATCTTGTGCACCTGAAGCGCCTGCTATTGCACGGCCTCTCAAAGTACCATAAATATGAATATTACCATCTGCGATTACTTCAGCACCGTGACTTACCGCTCCAAGCACAATTAAGTCTTTGCCTTTGGCATAAATTTGTTGGCCAGAACGCACTGTTGTTTGAATAACTTGAGGCGGTAAATAAACTTCTTTTTCTACAACCTCGGCTGAAGTATTAGGTTTTGGTTTTTGCACGTCTTGACTGTAATTTAGTACTGACAAGCCAACTTCTTTAGCAGAAATATTTTGCTGCTCAGAACCGTTACACACACCAACAGGGTTGAGTTGTAAAGCAGAAATTGCATTGCGAAGTTCAAGAAAATCAATTGATTCTTCTTGAACCTGTGAAAGATTAACTACGATAGGCGCACCTTGGAAAAATTTTGGTGCTTGTGAAATCTTTTCGTCTAGCTCTTTGCGTAATAGAGCTAAGTCGACAGTAAATAGATGTAATACAGAAAGAGTGAAAAGGTTGCCTTTTAACTCGAATGTTTGTTCAGACATATTACGCAGTTCTTATAATTATCCAGTTTATAAAATTAGAAAGACAGGATATTGAGCATTTCACTAAGGCTTAATCAGGCTTAGTTGTTGCTCGCTAAACTTTCCAATTATATTTTTAGTCATGTTATAGTGCTGTCAAGATATAAGCAAGAATTTATAGGGTTATAATGCTAACTGCGGTCTACAAAAGCTCAAAAAGAGCAGATACTTACCTTTACATTGAAAAACGTGATGATTTTAGCAAAATTCCTGAACCTTTAATGGGTATGTTTGGCACACCAATTTATGTCATGATGTTCGATTTATCTAAGAGAGAACGCTTAGGTGTTGCTGATATCGGTCTTGTTCAGTCTGAGTTAACTGAAAAAGGGTTTTACTTACAATTACCACCAAAAGAAGAGAACCTTTTGGATGAATTAAAAAAACAAAACGGAGTAGATAGTGTCTAAATTCGTTCTTCCTATATTAATTGCTTCGAGTTTATCATTTTCAGCCTTTGCTAATACACAAGCTAAATTCGATGAATATGTTTCAAAATTGAAAGTTGAAGCGCTAGAAAAGGGTTATTCTCAGGCCTTGGTCGACGAAGCTTTTGCAACGGTTAAATTCAAAAAGAAAGTTATAAAAGCGGATAAAAACCAACCAGAAGTGGTTGAAACTTTAGAAACTTATTTACCAAAACGTGTGCCTCAGTGGAAAGTTGATAGAGCCAGAAACTTATATGCAAAGCATAAGCCTGTTTTAGAAACGATCGCGAAAGAATATGGTGTACAAGCTAGATTCATCGTTGCCTTATGGGGACTTGAAAGTAATTTCGGTCGTATTCAAGGTGGTCACCCTGTTATCAGCTCTGTTGTGACTCTCGCATTCGATGGCAGACGAGAGGCTTTATATAAGCGTCAGCTTTGGGCTGCACTCGATATATTAAAAGATGGTCATATTAGTTTAGATAAATTCAAAGGCTCTTGGGCTGGTGCTATGGGTCAAACTCAGTTTATGCCAACTTCTTTTAATTCTTATGCTGTTGATTATGATGGTGACGGGCGAAAAGATATTTGGACGACTGAAGTTGATGCATTTGCTTCCATTGCTAATTATTTAAAACAAGCTGGTTGGAATGACAATCTTACTTGGGGTCGTCAAATCCAACTACCTGAAAATTTCGATCATAAATATGTTCTAAAGCGTGGTACTAAAACGCGTAAGCAATGGCTGGAATACTGGAAAGATTCAGAGCGTTCTTTAAGTGACTGGCAAGCCCTAGGTTTACGAAGAGCGGATGGCTCAGACTTACCTAAAGTAGATATTACAGCTGCGTTAGTCATGCCTGATGACATTAATGGTCGTATGTATTTAGCGTATGATAACTACAAAGCCTTAATGCATTGGAATCGCTCTTATTACTTTGCAACAAGCGTTGGATATCTATCAGATAGAATAGGCTATCCAAAAATCTAGTACGATTCTCATATAAAAAAGGCAGCTTCATAGCTGCCTTTTTTGATTGGGCATAATGCCTGCAAGTGTGAAATTATTTCTTTAGAAGCTTATCTTTTAAATCTATTACTTTACTGACCGAAGAGCCCAGTTTCATGAGTGTTTGTAATTGCTCTGGTGAAAGCCTTTGCAATTCAGCTGACCATTTAGTAACCGTTTCTAATAAATCATGGATTTGTTGCATTTGCTCTTGCGCATAAGCTTCTTCATTCGACTCTGCTGGTTCTATAATTGAATCTCTAAGCAAAGTAAGTGTCGGATCGATCTCTCTTTTTCTTCTTTCTTCAAAAACTTTATTTGCCAAATCCCAAATAGACCCATTTGGTGCATAGTATTCTTTTCTGTCACCTGGAACATGAATGACTTTAACCAGTTGCCATGATTGTAGTTCTTTGATCCCCATACTGACATTACCACGGCTGATCCTAAGTGCTTCAGCAATCTCATTTGCACTAAGAGGCTGCTCACTGATAACCAGTAGACCAACCATTTGACCTATCGTTCGGTTAAAACCCCAGCGGCTACCCATTTCACCACAGTGCAATACAAAGTTTTCTAATTTCTGAGATAAAATCATTTTTAAAGTTTCAGTAAAATTTGAAAGTCAATTTAGACTTAGCAGAATTTAATTGCAAGGAAATTATTGAATTAATATGAAGGAGATCAATTAAAACTAAAAAGAGGAGCAGGGCTCCTCTTTCATCTTTTCTAAAGTTAATTATCTTACTGCAAACATGATTAGACCAGGTAGTACGAAGAATGAACCAAGTACATAACCTAACGCTGCTGGTTTATTTTCAGCGCCAATCTTTGCAAGTTTGTCAGCAAGTTGTAATGGTATCTCGCGGAGTAAAGGCATGCCGTAGATTAGGGCTACTGCAAATACATTAAACATTACATGAACTAGGGCAATGGTTAGTGCCACTTCTGCTGCAGGACCTGTGATAGAAGTAGCTGCAAGTAGTGCAGTGATGGTAGTACCAATGTTCGCACCTAGCGTGAATGGATAAATTTGACGTGTAGTGAATACACCGCTACCTGCTAGAGGGATCATTAAGCTAGTAGTGGTTGAAGAAGATTGAACCATTACTGTAACTGCAGCACCTGATGTGATACCTGCAATTGGGCCACGACCGATTGCGCCATGTAGTAAATCTTTTGCTTTACCAACTAAAGCTTTTTTCAGTAATTTACCAAGCGTAGTAACAGCAAATAGGATCATCGCAATACCGATTAGTACCATTGCAATACCAACAGCTTTGCCATCTAAGAAACTAACTGCGTCTTTAACTAAACCTACAGCAGGTTTTACTAGAGGTTTAATGAAGTTGTAGCTTTTAAGTGAAAGATCTGCATCACCAACAAACAAATGTGCCAGGCTAGATGCAAATTTCTCTAACAAACCGAACATGATCTCAAGAGGTAAGAAGATTAATACCGCAAGAAGGTTAAAGAAGTCATGAACCGTTGATGCTGAAAATGCGCGCTGGAATTCTTCTTTAGAACGAATATGACCAATAGAAACTAATGTATTAGTGATTGTAGTACCAATGTTTGCGCCCATCACCATTGGAATTGCAATACTGATAGGTAAACCACCAGCAACTAAGCCTACAATCACAGATGTTACAGTTGAAGATGATTGAACCAGTGCAGTTGCAAGGGCACCAAGTAATAAAGCAACAAATGGGTTGGTTGCGAATGAGAAAATCTCTTTTGCACCAGCACTACCACCAGATGCTAATTTAAAACCACCACTGACTGTACCAACGGCAACTAATACTAAATAAACTAAGAAAGCAATTGCAGCCCAGTTTACGATTTTATTGAAAAGTGTTTGCTGATTAGAAGCACTCATAATGTTCTCGTTTTGTTTATGCCTTATATGGCATTTTCATGAAGTTTTTGTTTCAGGCGGCATTAAAACAGAGAAATATTACAGAAATATTTCATCCTGGTGATTGTGTAATCATTCAAGTGTTTAATGACATAAAAATAATTGAGAACACTATAGAAACATATAGTTACAGATTTATGATTTTACATTCATTTACAATCTGATTAGTGTGTAGTCTGATACAATCCATATTTGATCCATAGTTGGTTCATAAATTGTAAATATTGATAATTCTTAATTGATTCTATTTGATGCGTTTTTGTTATTTTATTGTTTTGAGTCTATGTTTTGTCCTTTACAGTTTTGCTGTGAAAGCAAGTGACCTAGTATTAGATAAGCATGGTACGGTCTATGAGCTAAAGGGCTTTGGCTTGATGCACCTTAACTATGACAATCACCTATTTGACTCTAATGCTATTCGAGATAACAGAAATTGGGTTGAAGCGCATAGTCTAAAACAGAAGCCACAAATTCATAATTACAGTAAATGGTTAAAACTTGAAGTTGAAAACCAGTCTGATTTAGAAAATTGGTACCTATCTTTTGGTTATGCAAGACTTCCTTTATTTCGAATTTATGAAATTGAGGACATAAGCTTAAAGTTGAAATTTGAGCTCAATGGCAATGACACATTTTATGATAGACCGATTTACGACCCCCAGCTTTATATTCCTATAAATTTAAACCTAAATAGAAAACAAACACTTTTAATTGAATACAGAACGTTTGCCAACGCACCTGCCAATATTCGATTACATAGTTACAAACATTACTTAGCCACTTCCCAAAAAAGCACACTAATAAATGGTGCAATAGCAGGTATTGTCATGGCTATTCTCCTCATCATTAGTGTTAATCTATTTTTTAACCCTAATAGAACCAATATTTTCTATGCACTTTGGACATTCACTTTTTTAATGATTGTATTGGATATGTCTGGATTTACCTCAAAGTATTTTTGGCCTATGTTAGGCGGTGAGTCCAGTTTGTTTTCCACCCTGTTGATGACATCAGTGCCGATTTTTCATTTGCTTTTTATCAAGAGTTTTTTACAACTTAAGCAATTTAATAGTGTGCTTTGTAAAATCTATACGTATTTATTATATGCATATCTAGTTTTGATCCCGGTTTCCCTTTGGTTCAATACAGTATTCTTCAACTTAGTCTTGAGCACTTTGATTATTCCGCTGTTCTTATACACTGCTTATTGGAGTTGGTATCAAAAAGCTCCGGGTATAAGAGTTTTTTCATTGAGCCTCTTCAACCATGTTTTATTTGTAAATGTATTGACGATTGTCGGTGCAAGTTATGGAAATATTTTTCCAAGTCTTGAGATTTCTGACTATATAAAAATAGGGTATTTGCTAGAGGTTAGCTTGTTTACCGTTGCTCTGGCGATACAAAACAAATCAGTACAAAATCAACTTGTCACATATCTTGAAACGCAAGTTGATGTGTTAAATCAAAATCTACATAAAGAGAAACTTCAGCAAGAATCAAGCATTGAAGCCGTTAAACAAAAAGAAGAAAAGCTATTTGCTGATTTATCTCACGAATTAAGAACGCCACTGACAGTGATGAAAGTGCAAGTTGAATCACTACAGCACAATATTGTCGATAATGTGCACACAAGCTACGGTAAATTGATGAATAAGATTGATGAACTTAATTCGTTTATCGATCACTTAATGCAAGTATCGCCAAATGTACAATCTTTAAAAGTGAAACAATATACGGTTAAAGACTTATTAGCACACATTCAATCTATCAATGTAGACAAAACTAAGTTGAGTTTAGCGCTTCCTGATGAGAAGGCTTTACCTGCAAAGCAAATGGAGCTGGTTTTAGAGTACGATCAACAAGGCCTGATCACTGTATTTAATGAGTGTTGTGACAATGCCATTGCACATGGAGGTTCACAAATGAATATTTCAATAAATATCGATAATGAATCAGATGCACTTAGTATAAATATAGATAATTCAGGTGAAGCAATCTCTTCTGATTTATTCAAAGACATATTCAACCCCCTTGTGCGCTTAGATGAAGCAAGACAAAACTCAAGTAAACATAAAGGCGTTGGCTTAAGTTTATGTAAGCAAATTATTGAAGCGAATCTAGGAAATATTTTCGCCTCAAACGGTCCGCTGGGTGGATTAAGTGTTCATATCGTGCTGCCTTTAAAAGTGTAACAAAGCGTTTAAACTTAAATTTACACATGGTTTTTTTATTAAGCTCTGGCACACTGTCATAAATACCTTAATAAGGACACATGATGTTTAAATACTCTTTAATAGCTGTCGCTTTAACCGCTTCTTTGGTTGGTTGCAGTGCCACAGGCACTGACACACAGCGTTCTTCAGAATCTATCCAACAGCTGAATCAAAATGATCTAGTTAATGGTTTGAGCGAAGATTACTTTAACTCAATGATTGAACTTAGCCCAATTTCAGGCACGTATATGGGCAGGCAAGGTGTCAATGATAAGTTTGATTTGGCTGCAACGTACGAAAGCCTTAAAGAAACATATCAATTACTAACGTCATATCAACAGAAGCTAGATAAAATTGATAAAAATAACTTGTCTGGTCAAGCATTACTAAGTTATGAAATTCTAAAACGTGATCTTGCCTTTTCTAAACAAGGTTTTGAATTTCCAAGTTATATGATGCCAATCAATCAAATGTCTGGTTTGCATAATGTATTTGCCGGCCTAGGCTCAGGACAAAGCGCTCAGCCATTTAATAGCGTTGAAGATTATAACAACTTTGTTTCTCGAGCAGATGGATTTATTGAATGGCTTGCAGGTATTGAATCGAATATGCGCTTAGGCATAGAAAAAGGCGTTGTCTTACCAAAAGCTCTAACCGCTAAACTCATTCCTCAGTTTGAAGCTCATATTATAGAGGACGAAACTCAATCAGTTTTCTGGGGGCCAATTAAGAACCTCCCTGAGTCTTTCACAAAAACTGAAAAAGAAGAGTTAACAGCTAAATACAAATCAATGGTTCTTGAAAGTCTTGTACCTGCATATAAGAAAATGACGCATTTTTTGAAGACAGAGTACCTTCCTAACAGCCGTGAAACTGTTGGTTATAGTTCGTTACCAAATGGTAAAGCTTGGTATGAATATCAGATTGCGAATCATACCACTTTAGACATGAGCGCTGATGAAATACACGAAATTGGTTTAAGCGAAGTTGCTCGTATAAGAAATGAAATGGAATGGGTAAAAGGTCAATTAAAATTTGAGGGGGACTTACAAGCTTTCTTCGAGTTTTTAAGAGAAGATGAACAGTTCTATTTCAATTCTGCAGATGAATTGATCAATGCCTATGTTGAAGTTAAGAAAAAAATAGATGCAAGAGTACCATTGTTATTTAATATAGCACCGAAAGCTGATTACGAAGTTAAGTTAGTTGAAGCCTTCAGGGCTGAGTCTGCAGCGGGTGCATCATATGCTGCGCCTGCACCTGATGGCAGTCGACCTGGTGTGTTTTATATTAATGCGCATAACTTAAAGGCACAGCCTAAGTTTTTAGTAGAAACCTTGTCTATTCATGAAGCCGCACCTGGACACCATTTTCAAATTGCACTTCAGCAAGAAGTAAAGGGTCTTCCAAGCTTTAGAAAGTTTGGTGGATATACTGTATTTGCTGAAGGCTGGGCGCTTTATGCAGAAAGCCTTGGTAAAGATCTTGGTTTATTTACAGATCCACTCATGTGGTACGGTCGCTTAGTTGACGAACAATTAAGAGCGATGCGTCTTGTTGTTGACACAGGTCTGCATGCTAAGGGGTGGTCACGAGCGCAAGCAATTAAGTTTATGCTAGAGAACTCGTCTATGGCTGAGTCAGATGTTACCGCAGAAGTTGAACGTTATATTGGTTGGCCAGGTCAGGCTGTCTCATATAAGGTTGGTCAGTTTAAAATTCAAGAGCTAAGAAAATATTCAGAACAACAACTTGGTAACAAGTTTAATATTAAAGCATTTCATACTCAAATCTTGATTGATGGCGCACTGCCAATGCCAATTCTAGAATCTAAGATTAAAAAGTGGGTTGAATCACAACGATAATTTTTGCTTTTTGGGTCAACATTAGTTGGCCCTTTGCTTGTCATGCTTCCATCAAGTAAAATTTACGTGTTTATAGTAATTTGAGAAAACAATGGGCGCAGAACAATTTTGGCAAACTAAATCGCTTGAGCAAATGAATGACCAAGAGTGGGAAAGCATTTGTGATGGGTGTGGTAAGTGTTGTCTACATTCTTTTATAGACAGTGATGAAGAGGACTTTTCAAGTACGGATCATCTACGAGAGGGAGAAACACTTATATATTCAAGTTTAGTTTGTCAGTACATCGATGAGCAGACTTGTGCATGTACACGTTATGCAGAAAGACAAACGCTCGTACCATCTTGCGTCAAACTCACCAAAGAAAACCTGAAAGATATTTTTTTCATGCCTAATAGTTGTAGCTACAGGCGCCTTTATGAAGGCAGGGGCTTAGCAAGTTGGCATCCTTTGCTGAATAAAGGCAAAAAGGACAAAATGAATGAGCTTGGGATCAGTATTCAAGGTAGAGTAACTAAAGACAATACAGTCGATATTGAAGAAGATTTTGAAGACTACATAGTCGATTGGCCAGAATTTGATTGTGATTAATTGAAACTCAGTAAAAAGCTAGACCTTTTCTCTCTAGCTTTTTACTTTTCATATTTTTATTTTAGCGGTAAATCAACCTCTATTTTCAACCCACCTAATTCGCTTTCTGAGGCATTAATCTCACCCTGATGTAAGTCAACAATTTGCTTAACAATGGATAATCCTATGCCATGGCCGGGTGTTTCTGTGTTCGACATATTTGGAACACGAAACAGATGGTCGAAAATTTGCCCTAAATGCTCTTTTGGTACTGATGGCGCACTATCTTGTACGATTATTTTAAAATAACGCTCACAAGCTGCAAAATGCACGTCAATCTCACCATCCTTATGTGTGTATTTCTTTGCATTGCTATATAAATTAGCAATTATTTGTTTAACCCGTAATGGATCTATGTGTGCGAAAGTTTCGTTAAATTTATTTGCCCCAAGAGTCAGTTTTTGTTCTGTAGTTTGAGTCGCCAATTCATCATGAATGTCACTAACAAATTTGTTTAAATCTGTTTGTTGAGTACTTAATGTGAAATTTGCAGTTTCAAGTTTAGCAAGACCTGCTAAGTCCTTAACTAAATGGTTTAGATCTGTAAGTTTTTCACTAATTTTAGAAAGGTTTTCAGGTTTACACTCGATGATTTCATGTTGCATCGCTTCAATATGTAAGCTTGCAACGGTAACTGGATTACTCAGGTCGTGTGCTATTTGCGAGAATAGTTGGTTTCTTTGTTCAAGTAGTTTATTGAGATGCAGTCTTTGTTGCTGTTCTAAAACACGATTTTGCCTTATTTTAATGTAAATAATCATCGTAAAGGAGACGAATACAATAAATAGAATGATGAATACCATTTGTTGATTTTGTTGCTGAGCTAATGCATTACTGATTAATAGGTTTTCTTGTTCTTTCTCAGCAAGTTTTTGTTCTTTTTCTTTAGCTTCAATTGTATTTTTTAAAAAAGCTAATCTATTTGCATAGTTTTCTTTATGCTCAATAGACTGTAATTCAAGTAATTTGTTTTGTACCAAATAACCGTTTTCAAAGTCTTTCATTATTGAATAAGCACGATGCATGATGCTAAGGCTTGCTTGCCTTCTGTCTTTCAATGTATCTACATCACCAAATTCGAACGCTTGTTTCGCATAGCTAAGCGCTTTTTTGGGGTTGTCAATTACAAGGCTTAATTCGGCTAGATGATTCCAGACAGAGGTTTTTAACTGGTAGTCTTTTTTAGTTTTGTTTAGGAAGGAATAGTTTTCTTCCTCAAGTATGATTGCCTTTCGAAGCTCTCCTTTACCAGCATAGTTTAAAGCTAGGTTATGCTTAGACCATGCAATATTTCGTTGATGCTTTATATAGCGAAAGACAGAAATCGCTTCCTCAGCGTGTTCAATACCAAGATCGAAGAGTTTCAGTTTGTAAGATTGGTATGATAGTTTGGCAAGGCTATGACCAATATCTTGTTTATTATCTGACTTTCTGTCTAACGCTAACGCTTCAAGAAATTTATTGTAAGATAATTGATGCTCACCAATTTTATTGTATGAGTCTGCTATACCAAATAAATTGTTTGCCATTTTTTTATCAGCAGCATTCAGTTTCTTATCTATCTCAAAGGCCTTGATCTTAAACTCTAATGCAGTTTGAAACTCACCAAGATGGTCATAGGCACGTCCATAAAAGTAAAAGAGACTAGAAAGATCTTTCTCAGTAAGCCAACTTTGGTATTCTTTTTGGTAAGTTTTTATAATGTTGATACCTTTGAGATAGTGACTTGTTCTAAGTTCAATTGAAGCTTGTCTTACAATCCCATGCGTTAAAAACTCAATATTGCCAGATTTTTCATAATGGTATATCGCTTTTTTTATTGTTTCGCGTGCATCTTCATAGTCATAGTTGTGGTACTGAATGTCTGCTAAATCTTTGTAGAGTCTTGCTGTCCATCTATGATTGTAATCAAAGCTTGGGCTATTTATTTCATTTAACAACCGTTGTTTGGCTTCTTCACTTCGACCTTCATTACTGAGCGCTTTACTATAAGAAACATAGTATTCACATGCCGCAATTTGGTCAGTCAGGCTTGTAGGATCAATTTGCTCGAAAGCTCTAAGTTTGAGCTTATTATTTGGTAACTTTTGAATTGCTTTGAGTTCAGCAATACTTTTAGCGTTAACGTGTGTGGTTGTAGTTAATAAAGCTAGGAAACAAAACAACCATAGCCTTGAGAGCATAGACACTCTATTTCGCTCCTTGCAAAAGATTGTGTATTTTACTTATTTGTACTTAAGCTGCAATTGCAAAAAAAACATGTTCTATACTAAATGAGCTTAAGATTTATGAAATTCTGTCGATTATATAGAGCGTAACACTAAAAAATTTGTTAAAAAAGAGTTGCAAAGGTTGCGTTCATATAAAATAAGTAGGATCCCCATGCTCCAATCATTACGTTTTTCTACCAAAGTAACTGCCGCGGCGTCTTTGGTTTTAGTGATCATCTTAGGGCTGTTCACAATCAATAACTTCATTGTTATGAGAGCCCAAACACAAGAACAACTTACCGCTGTTTTGCACGAAATATCAAATTCAGTTTCTCAAAATATCGCCAACTGGTTGAATGATAGGCTCAAAATTGTTGAGTCTGTTGCAAAAGGCCATAAACAGTCAGATACTGAATCAGATATCTTACGTCGTCTGAAAACAGCTGATATCGCAGGTGAATTTAAAAATACTTACATCGGTATGCCAGATGGTACATTCGTTTTAGATGACCCATCAATTCAGTTACCAGCAGATTATGATGCGACAACAAGGCCCTGGTATAAACTGGCAGAACAAAAGCGCTCTACAGCATTTACTACGCCTTATATAGATGTCACGACAAATGAGTTAACTATCTCTGCTGTGGTGCCCTTATTTGAAAGTGGTCGACTAAGCGCTGTTGCTGGTGGCGATATTGATATGGCCACCATCACAGATATCATAAACGAAATTGATTTTTTAGGTTTTGGTTATGGCTTTTTACTAGATAGTGAAGGCAGAATTCTTTCTCACCCTAATACAAGATTAAATGACAAACCAATGACTAACTTGTTTGGAAAGCGCCTCTCTCTGCAAAGTGAGTTTATTGAAATGCAGTTAGAGGGTGTAGAAAAAATCGTGTCTTTCGTGCCTATGAATGGCATTAATAACGTGAATTGGTATCTGGGTGTCGTAATTAATAAAGAGATTGCCTACTCATCGGTATCTTCATTTAGAAACATGGCTTTGATTTATCTTGTGATCGGTGTTGTGGCAATTGTTGTGATGCTTCAATTATTGCTTAAATACTTGATGAGACCAGTTAAAGAACTAAATGATGCCATTAAAGACATTGCTCAAGGCGAAGGAGATTTAACACAACGTTTAAGTTGCTCCAGTGAAGATGAATTTGGAGAACTGTCGACACAATTTAATATCTTTGTCGACAAGATTCATGACTCAATTAAGCAAGTGCGAGAATCTACCTTAACCCTACAACAATCTATTACCAGTATGAATGAGCAAGCGAATGATGCGCTTTCTTTGTATAACGATCAAACGAAACGTACTGATAGTGTAGCAACTGCCATCAATGAATTGTCTTCTAGCGCGCAAGAAATAAGTAGTAATGCACATAACGCATCTGAACTTGCTTCTGAAGCAAATAATCTTAGTGCAGATAGTCAAGATGTACTTAATTCAAATATTGCTGGTATTTCTTCTTTGAGTGACAAGATGGCTCAAGCGCAAGACACAGTAACAAGTCTTGATCAACATTCAGCTAGTATTGGACAAGTACTTGAAGTAATAAAAGGTGTCAGTGAACAAACTAATCTTTTAGCCCTTAATGCCGCAATAGAAGCTGCAAGGGCGGGTGAAGCCGGTAGAGGTTTCGCTGTCGTTGCTGATGAAGTGAGACAACTTGCACAACGCACACAAGAGTCAACTCAAGAAATCGAAAATACCATTTCAGACCTGCAACTTGGCTCTAGTACAGCTGTTGCCGTTATGGTTGAAGCATTGAAGGACTCATCAGAAAGTGCAGATAAAGCTGCTGCTGCAGGTGATAAAATGCAATCTGTTACATCTGCCATTGATGCAATTGATGGTGTTAATCATGCTGTGGCTAGCGCAACTCAACAACAAAACGACGTTATACATAACCTTGATTCTGATATTCATCACATCAGTGACATCAGTAAACAAGGTGTCGATAACCTTCATCAGACCTTAGAAGAATGTAGAACACTTCAAGCTCAATTTAGAAACTTAGAAGAGATGTTATTAAAATTTAAAGTTTAATTACATATCAACTCTAATATAAAAAGCTCCTGTTGGGGCTTTTTATATTTTTGGCACTGATAGATATAAATATGGATTAGAAGGAGATATAAGCCGTAATTAATTATATCTTCATCCCTCGAGTGTATTTATATCAATTATTACACCTGTAATAAAATTGTATTTTTTGCGCAACACCACTGTCATTTTACCGCTTTAAACTGCACGCAATTTCATAACAATCAATCTAAGGTGTATGCGATGAAGTGCATTAACCCTCTGCTTCTTGCAGGTGTTTTAACAACAGTAACTGGTGTTCACGCCAATTCTTTAAATCCTGTTGTTGAAAAAAGTGCAGCGATTAATGACTCTGCTTTAAAAACTCAGGGAAAAATTGACTCTATTTCTGACTCTATGCAGTCGAAATTGCAACAATTCAAAACATTAAATAAAGAAATTGATGGTTTGATGGTTTACAACAGTCAATTAGATAAACAAATTCAAAACCAATTAGCAGAGATGGCTGATATCAATGCATCAATGGACCAAGTGTCAGTAATTGAGCGCCAGATCACCCCGTTAATGCTTAACATGATCACAGGTCTTGAGCAGTTTGTTGCTCTAGATGTGCCTTTCTTATTGGAAGAGCGTAAGCAGCGCGTTTCAAAGCTTCGTGAAATGATGGAACGTGCTGATGTGACATCAAGTGAAAAATTCCGTCGTGTACTTGAAGCTTACCAAGTTGAAGTTGAATACGGTCGCACAATTGAAGCCTATCCAGCGCTTATTAACGTTGCTGGTCAAGAGCGTGAAGTTGACTTCTTACGTATCGGTCGTCTCGAACTGATGTATGTCACTAAAGATGGAAAAATGGCTGGTATTTGGGAAAAAGAATCAAAACAATTCAAAGAATTACCAGACACAAACATTAGCCAAATCAATAAAGCGCTACGCATAGCACGTAAACAGCTAGCCCCAGATATGTTAACGCTACCAATCAATGCTGCGAAATAAGAGGTCTTAAAATGAAACTGTTAAAGAAATTTAGTCAAGCTGCGATTTTAGCGACGACATTCGGTTTATCAGGCGCAGCAATGGCCGACGAACTTAACTTAGATGCATTACTTAAAACATTAGAGCAAGGGCAGGTTGCACAAACTTCCGAAAATAAAGCCAGAGAAGCGGAATTTGTCGCAAAACGTAATGAACAAGATGCAGCACTTCGCAAGCTTACTTCAGACAGAAATGCGCAACTAACTCGTTCAGAGCGTTTAGAAACGTCATTTGAAGAAAATGAAATCAAGCTTCAAAACTTGTCTGATACGTTAAGTAAACGTATGGGTACACTAAAAGAGCTATTTGGTGTACTTCAGCAAGTATCAGGTGATGCTAGCAATAAATTCCAAACATCAGTTGTTTCTGCTGAAATTGCTGGTCGCAGCGTGTTCATGGATGAAATGGCAGCAAAGATGGGCTCAAGCTCAAAACTCGCATCAATTGAAGATATTGAAAAGGTTTGGTTTGAACTACAACGTGAAATGACAGAGCAAGGTAAAGTTTCTCGTTATAACGCAGAAGTCATTGTTGCTGGTGGCGAGAAAGTAAATAAAGAAGTTCTTCGTGTTGGTGCGTTTAACTTAATCGCTGATGGCAAATATTTAGCTTTCAACCCTGTCACAAACACAATTTCAGAACTAACAAGACAACCGGTTGCACGTTATCAGACTTCAGCTGCAGATTTACAAGCGGCAAATAGCGGTGTAGTTGATTTCGCACTAGATCCAACCGGTGGTTCTATTTTAGGCCTATTAGTTCAAGCGCCTAATACAGAAGAGCAGGTTCACCAAGGTGGCTCTGTTGGTTATGTGATTTTAGCAACTGGTGTTATCGCTTTACTTATCGCACTTGAACGTTTCATTAGTTTAATGTTGATGAGTGCTAAAATCCGTCGTCAACTTAAAGACAGGACACCGCGTGAAGATAACCCGCTAGGTCGTGTGATGAAAGTTAAAGAGCAGTATCCAGATGTTGCTTACGACACGCTTGAGTTAAAGCTAAGCGAAGCAATCCTACGTGAAATGCCAAAGATTACTCGTAATCTAACCCTGATCAAGATTATCTCAGTTGTAGCGCCACTGCTAGGTCTACTAGGTACAGTAACGGGTATGATTAACACCTTCCAGGCTATCACTTTATTCGGTACGGGTGATCCTAAACTGATGGCGGGTGGTATTTCGCAGGCACTTGTTACAACCGTACTGGGTCTAGTTGTTGCTATCCCAACTGTATTCTTATACACGCTTTTAAATACTCGTTCACGTAACTTGTTACTTATTTTGCAAGAACAAAGCGCTGGCATTATTGCAGAGCGTAGCGAGAAAGGAGCGTAAACGTGGTTTTATTGCTAGATGCAATTAACGCACTACGCAGCTTTCTTGATACAGGTGGCCAGGTACTCCTGGTCATCGGTGTCCTTATCTTCGCAATGTGGTTACTTATTTTAGAGCGCTTTATTTATCTATTCGGTTTATACCGTCAACAGCGCAAAGAGGTAATCGCTAGCTGGAAAGCACGTTCAGAGCGTAATAGCTGGAATGCGGAACAAATTAAACAAGCTCAGATTTCACGCATTGGGATTAAGTTAAATACAAACCTGCCATACATTGGTGTCATGGTTGCTTTATGTCCTCTATTGGGGCTATTAGGTACAGTTACAGGCATGATTGAAGTTTTCAATGTGATGGCCATTACAGGTACAGGTAGTGCACGTTCAATGGCTGCGGGTGTGTCTAAAGCAACCATTCCAACCATGGCCGGTATGGTCGGTGCACTTTCTGGTGTATTTGCTGTGACATTTTTACAGCGAAAAGCAAAACGTGAAGTCGAGTTATTAGAAGATAAATTGTTGTTAGATCACTAAGCAACATAAGGTAAAGAATTATGAGAGCGCCATTAGCAAAAGTTTTTCAAGAAGAAGAAGCAGAAGAAATTAATATGACCCCAATGCTAGATGTTGTATTCATCATGCTAATTTTCTTCATCGTTACCGCTTCTTTCGTAAAAGAAGCAGGTATTGATGTAAACCGTCCGGAAGCAGCCACAGCAGTTAAAAAGCAACGTGCAAATATTTTAGTGGCAATTTCTGACAAAGGTGAGATTTGGATAAACAAACGTCAGATTGACATTCGTGCTGTCCAAGCAAATATCGAACGTCTAAAAGCTGAAAACCCACAAGGCAGTGTAGTTATCCAAGCAGATAAGAAGGCGACAACTGAGCTACTTATCAAAGTAATGGATGCTTCACGAGCTGCAGGCGCGTTTGATGTATCAATTGCTGCGCAGGAATCATAGGAGCAAAAATGCGTTATTTAACCGCTTTATTAATTGCTGCCACTATCACCTTCTTCCTATTTTTGGGAATGCAGGCTTTGATCCAGAGTGGCGAAGGTGCAATGACTGAGCCTGCAAAAGGTCAGGTACTTGACTTTGTTAGGTTAATGAAAGAAGAAACGGTTCAAAAGAAAGAGCGTAAACCACAGAAACCACCAACACCTAAGGAGCCCCCACCGCCAATGGAGGCGCCTCAAATGCAGGCTAATAATTTAGATGCAGCAGGCACTGACTTTGATTTTAGTGCTGATGTGCAAGCAGATGTTGATTTGGGTGGTGGTTTAGCTTTGGAATCAAGTGATGGTGAGTATCTTCCAATTGTAAAAGTCGCTCCAGTCTATCCAAGACGTGCTCTTTCAAGAGGGATTGAAGGATACGTAATTGTTGAGTTTATAGTAACTAAGCAAGGTACAGTTCGTGAACCTAAAGTGATTACAGCTGAACCACAGAGCATTTTCGACAGAGCCGCATTGGATGCAGCCTTGAAATTTAAGTATAAACCCCGTGTTGTGAACGGCGAAGCGGTTGAAGTGGCCGGTGTTCAAAACAAAATCTCTTTCCAGATCAATGGCTAGATTTTGCGTGTGTTGCGAGGAAATTTAAATGAATATTAGAAAGTTAACTTTAACTGTTAGTATTGTTTTATCAGCTTCTGTTTTACCAAGCTTGCTATCAGTGACGCCTTTCACTGACATCAATACAGTTTACGCAGAAACTAAAACTAAACGAGTGCCTGCACTTAGAAACAAAGTGTATAGCCAATTGGCAAGAGCTCAAAAACTGGCTGATGATGGTAAGGTTCAAGAAGGCCTAGAAGCGTTAGATAATATTAAAGCAAGAGCAAGCAGTATGAATGCTTACGAAGTTGCGATGATGTATAACTTCTATGGTTTTATTTATTATAACGAAAACCAGTTAGGTAAGGCCATTGAATCTTTTGAGCAAGTGATTTCAGAAGAACAAATTCCAGAATCATTAAGGCAGTCTACGACTTTTAGTCTTGCTCAGCTTGCCATGGCAAACAATGATTATCCGAAGGTTATTTCATATCTTGATAAGTGGAAATTGGGTAACACGAAGCCGATTGCGAACAGTTATTATGTTTTACGTGCTAACGCGCATTACCTGCAAAAGCAATATAATGAAGCGCTAGAAAGCATAAATGTTGCGATAAGTTTTGCTGAAAGCCAAAGCGAACAACCTAAAGAGAATTGGTTGGTTTTACAACGTGCGCTTTATTATTCTTTGAATCAACCTGAGCAAGTGGTTCAAGTTCTTGAAAAAATGGTTAAACTTTATAATAAGCCTGAATATTGGGTACAACTCGGTGGCATGTATGGCGAAGTGGGCGATGGAAAAAAACAACTTGCTATATTAGAGGCTGCCAAGCAGCAAGGTTTTATTCGTTCTAAAAACGAGATCATGCAGTTAGCCCAAGTATATATGTACAACGGACTAAACTATAAAGCTGCGGCGGTCTTAAAAGAGGGCGTTTCAAGCGGTAAGATTGAAAATAGTGCAAAAAACCAGGCATTCATCGCAGAGGCTTTTGTACAAGCTAAAGAGGATGAAAAGTCCATTTCTCATTTTAAGCAAGCTGCCGCTAAGGTTGAACATGGTAATTATTCTCAAAGGTTAGCTGAGGTTTATTTAAACTTAGAGAAGTTTGAAGAAGCTGCGGATTATGCCAGAGAAGCCCTTGATAAAGGTGATTTAAATTTTGAATCTAACGCATATGTTGCCCTAGGTATGGCACAATATAACCTTGAAAACTTTGACGCCTCAATTTTGGCCTTTGAACAAGCCGAAAAACATAAGAAATCTTCAAGACTTGCCAAACAGTGGATTAAGTTTGTTAAGAAAGAGAAATTACATTCAGAAAGCTTAAAACAAGCACTTTTATAAAATAAAAAATCGCAACACCAAAGCCGCGTTCAGTATAGCTGGAGCGGCTTTTTCTATTTTATAATGCAATATAATTTTTATTGTCCTTAATCAAACTGTATTAATACTGTCATTTAACTTTATATTTAATGTAACCCAACAGTAACAAAACTCCATTACTTTATGCATCAAGCTTTTTTGCGCTTATAACGACTTATTATATTTTTGGAGATTAAAATGAAACTTTCTGGGTTTTTTAAAGCTAGCCTAATTACTTCTGCTCTTGTACTTGCTGGTTGTGGCGGTGGTGATATCAACGTAACACCAACAACAAATGATAACCGTGTAGACAACTCTACCAGCAATGTAACAAATAATACTGGAAGTGATAACTCAGGAAATAACGGTGGCGGTACTACAACACCTCCAACTACTGCAATTGAATGTGCGTCATACACAATGGATGGTGTTGAGTTTAAGGGTAAGCCAGATGACGCAAATAAAAACTGTGTGTACAGCCAAGCATTTGCAAGTAACGCAAAAGATATTACTGCTTCTTTCTTAATTCCTGCTTTACCAGATGGCGGTGCACACATTTTTGAAGGTGAACTATTCATCGGTGCTGATGTAGACACATCAAAAGGTGGTGTGATTGATGTAAACGGTCCTACTTTAACAATCGAAGCCGGTGTAAACATTGCCTTCACTAAGCCAGAAAGCTTTATCCGTATTGCACGTGGTGCAAACATCGAAGCAATCGGTGAGATTGACAAGCCTATCCTATTTACAAGTATCAGCGACATTGACGGTGATGATTCAACGACTGCACAAATTGGTGACTGGGGCGGTATTCAAATTAACGGTATGGGCCAATCAATTCGTTGTGCTAAAGCTGATGCTGAAGCTGGCCAGTGTAACCACAAAGCAGAAGGTATTGTTTCTTACTACGGTGGTAATGATGCAGCTGACGACAGCGGTACGTTAAAGCATGTTGTTATCAAATACGCTGGTTACGAAGTAACACCAGATAATGAACTAAATGGTCTAACGCTTAACGCAGTTGGTTCAGGTACTGAGATTGAATACATCCATGTACACAATGGTGCTGATGATGGTATCGAATTATTCGGTGGCTCTGTAGATATTAAGCACATTGTAATCACTGAATCAGTAGATGATGGTATTGACTGGGATGAGGGTTGGAAAGGTAATGGCCAGTTCATTTTAGTTCATTCAAAAGAACATGGTAACCACGGTTTTGAAACTGATGGTGCTAAGAAAGCGCCAAGTGCAGATTCTGAATTAGTAACTTCTGTTTCTTTCCCTACTATTGCAAACGCAACTGTTGTTACTAATGGTAAGGTTGATGCTGAAGCACGTAAGAACACTGGTGCTGGTATGGAAATGAAAGAGTGGGGCAAAGCGAAATTAGTAAATATGCTATTTGTTAACTCTTCTACTCAATCTGGTGCAGGTTGTTTCGACCTATTCAATGATAAAGACCAATCACATGAAGCGGGTGTTCACGCAAACGCAAAAGCTGGTGACATTTCGTTCTCAAACTCTATTTTCGCTTGTGGTTTAAACTTCGAAGAAATTAACACTGAACTTACTGGTGACTTAGCAGGTTTTGACATCGAGCAGTGGTTTTTAGCTGGTGAAATGAACAAGTTAATTGGCTTTGCCGATTTCTCAAATGTACTCGCTGAAGATGGCGTAACTACTAAAGGCACAGTTACTGATAAAGATGGTAATGCTGTTGCAATTGAGTCTGCGAAACTGAATGCTGATAATTCATTCTTCGACGACGTAGCATTTATCGGTGCAGTCGGTGAAGGTGCTAGCAACGAGTGGGTTGAGTTTGTAAAAGCGTCAATGGCACGTAAAAACTAATCTAAACCACAAAATAAACAGATAGGGCGCACATTTGCGCCCTTGTTGAATCAATTTGGTTTAGAGGAATTAAAAATGAAACCAATAAAGCAATTTAAGGCAAATTTAATTACCTTATCTTTACTTTCTTTATTGGCACCAGCATCACAAGTTTTAGCTGCAGATGAAACTGCACAAGAAATAGAAGAAGTTGTTGCTGTTGGTAGTCGCCTTAAAGGAAGTGCGAGCGCTGTGATTGAAGAGCGAAAAAATCAAGCGTTCGTTGCAGATATCATGGGTTCTGAACAGATTTCAAGAACCGGTGATAGTGATGCTGCGTCAGCACTTCGTCGTGTAACAGGTTTAAGCTTAGTAAATGACAAATTTATCTATGTACGTGGCTTGGGTGAACGCTATTCAAGTGTTCGTTTAAATGGTGCAATCGTACCAAGTCCTGATTTAACACGTAATGTTATTCCACTTGATATTTTCCCTTCTAGTATTATCGAATCGCTTGCTGTTCAAAAAGCTTATTCACCTGATATGCCAGCTGCATTTGGTGGTGGTGATGTAAATATTCGTACTAAAAGTATTCCATCAGATCGAGTATTTAAAATTGAAGTTGGTGGTGCTTATAAAGACACTAATGATACTGGCCTTGTTTATAACGGTAGTGATGACGACTGGTTAGGCAAAGACGACGGTCTACGCCAAATGCCAGCAGAAATTCAAATGGCATTAAATACTTATATAAACGGTTTATCTGATTTATCTGTGCGTAATATTCGTCAAGTTGAATCTAAAATGCAGGGTTCAGACATAGGTCAAGATGCGGCAATTGCACTTAATAAGAGTTTAATCAAAGCATTACCTCGTGATTTCGGTATGGTCGAAAAAAGTATTGACCCTGACTTCGGTGCAAAGGTTGTGTTTGGTGATCGTTTCGATGATCTATTTGGTTTTGGTGGTCAATTAGGTTTTTTGACTTCTGTTGCCTATGATAATGAATGGTCTAATAGCACAGAGTTCAACTCAGTTTTGGCAACAAAAGACACTGAGGAACTAGAGTGTAGTAAAGATACTTTCACTTGTTATTCTGCAAAAGAAGAAAAACAGTCTACCAAGAACAACATCAAACTAAATGCCTCATTAAATGTTGGTTACAAACTTGACGGACACGATATTAATGCAGGTTATATGATGCTTCGTGACACCGAGAATGAGGCGTCTTATGCAATGTATCAAGAGCCATCCAAGTCATTAAGTATAGAAAGTGGGCAAGTTACACGTAAAAACCTGACTTCATTTGAACAACGTGAACTTGAAATCCTTCAGGTTAGAGGTACTCATAATTTAACTTGGTCACTACTTGATGGTGTCGGTGTTGATTGGCACTACACAGATTCAACCGCAACGACTGATATTCCAAGTGAATTAGAAATATCAGTGCGTGATTTATACGTAAACGGTCAATACTCAGAAACGATCTATACCGGTAGTTCAGGTGGTAATCCTTATCTGTATCGTTATGTAGCGATGGAAGATGAAGTAGAAAATTTTGCTTGGAATGCCAGTAAAGCTTTTTATTTTGATGGTTCAGAGTTAGAACTTAAAGGCGGTGGTTTCTTTGTCGATAAAACGCGTGATTACCGAACAGATTTCTTAAAATATCGTTTTGGTCAAAATGAAAGCCTTTCACTTGCTGACACACCAACTCAAGCTTTAGGAATAGGCTCTTACTTCAGAGATGATTCAACTGTTGATATGACTGATGTTGAACTTCTTTTCCAAGAGCCGGCTGCTGATGATTACCTAGCAGCTCAGAAAATCGATGCATATTTTGGTAGCTTTGATTATCTAATGGGTGAAAAATGGCGCTTTTCTGGTGGTGTTCGTTATGAAGACTTCCGTCAGGTAGCTCTGGCATATTCTCGCTCAATTTTTGATCCAGCTTTGCTTGCTGACAAGCTTAGTGAAGAAGCTATTCAACAAGCGAGTGTGATGGAAGATGATTATTTTGGCTCTTTCTCTGTCACATATAGTGAAAAGTCTTATCAGTTGCGATTTGGTTATGGTCAAACAATTGTTCGCCCAGACTTGCGTGAATTAACACCAGTTCAGTACCAAGACCCATTAACAGATTATCGTACACTCGGTAATCCAACGCTTGAATCAAGTTACTTAGATAACTTTGATTTCAGAGCTGAGTTTTATATGGAAAATGGTGACAATTATTCAATCGGCGCCTTCTATAAAGATATAGATAAACCAATTGAAGCTTTATTAACAGAAGCGGACGGTCGTTTCACTTTAGAGTTCGACAATGCTGATACGGCTTTTGTTTATGGTATTGAAGCTGAATGGTTGCTTGAGCTATCTGCTGATGCACTAGGTGGCGCAATATTTACATCAGGTAACGTTACATTGAGTGATTCAGAAGTTGAAATATTAGAAGCTGACAAGGGTGATCTGACAAACCTGAAACGAAGAATGACAGGTCATTCTAAGTATGTTGCTAACTTCCAACTTAACTATGATTCACATAATGGTAATCATCAGGCATCAGTAATTTATAATGTATTTGGCGATCGTATTTTAGCGGCAGGCGTTAATGATTTTGATGATGCTTACGAGCAGCCGATCAATTCATTAGATCTAGTTTATAGTTATTATCCGAACTTTAATACAACAGTTACTTTTAAAGTGAAGAATCTATTAGGTCAGAACTTTGAAGTACAACAAAATAACGTTGTGATCCGTGAAAAAGAAATGGCTCAACAGATCAGCTTAGATGTTTCAATGGAATTCTAATCTGAGCTAAAAAGCATCAGTAAGCCCACTAAAGTGAGTGGGCTTATTTTAAAACCTATAGAGAACACATCTTACTGCTTGCAGTAAAAGTAAAACAGTTGAAAGTTTTAAAATTTAACAAGATAAAGCTAGTGCTATTTGTTTATTTTTGTTAGTTTTAGACGTCTAGACTCACGCAATGATTCTAAATAATTTGATACAAGGTAAAAGACTATGAATAAAGTAGGACTCGTTGGTTGGCGTGGTATGGTTGGCTCCGTTTTAATGGAGCGTATGCAGCAAGAAAATGATTTTGATAAGATTGAAGCGCATTTTTTTACAACTTCTCAAACTGGTCAATTAGGACCTGATATTGCTGGTTCGCCTAAACCGTTGCTTGATGCAAATGACGTGACTGCTTTGTCCCAAATGGAGATTATTATTTCTTGCCAAGGTGGTGATTATACAAAATCTGTCTATCCACATTTAAGGGAGTCAGGCTGGAGCGGATATTGGATTGATGCTGCTTCTGCACTTAGAATGGAAAGCGATAGTATTATTGTTTTAGATCCAGTTAATAACGATGTTATTAAGCAAGGGTTAGAGCAGGGCGTTAAAACTTTTGTAGGCGGTAATTGTACCGTATCGTTAATGTTATTAGCTCTAGGCGGTCTATTCGAACGTGATTTAGTTGAGTGGGTTTCTCCAATGACTTACCAGGCTGCATCTGGTGCTGGCGCGCGTAATATGCGAGAGCTGATCACACAAATGGGTGAGATTAATTCAGAAGTTAAATCGCTACTAGATGATCCAAGTTCAGCAATACTCGAGATTGATAAACTTGTAGCTGAGAAAATTAAATCTGATTCGTTACCCAAAGACCAATTCGGTGTGCCGCTAGCTGGCAGTTTAATTCCATGGATTGATGTGCCAATGGAATCTGGCCAGTCAAAAGAAGAGTGGAAAGCGCAAGTGGAAGCAAACAAAATTTTAGGCTCTAGTCGTTCACCAATTCCAATTGATGGATTATGCGTGAGAATTGGCGCAATGCGTTGTCATTCTCAAGCAATGACCATTAAGTTAAGAGAAGACTTAAGCGTCGAAGAGATTGAAAGTATTCTTGCTAACCATAATGAATGGGTACGTGTTATTCCAAATGATAGAGATATCACAGCAGAAGAATTAACACCTGTAAAAGTAACAGGAACATTGGATATACCAGTTGGTCGTATTAGAAAATTAACGATGGGACCGAAATATATTAGTGCATTTACTGTGGGTGATCAGCTACTTTGGGGAGCAGCTGAACCATTAAGAAGGATGTTAAGAATTATTATAGATTAATTCTTTTTCCAAAATTTATTAAATAAATTTGGATAGTTTTCTTTTAGGGATTTAGGTTTGTTTTTAAACCTCTTTCCCTTAGGTTTAAAGTTAACTACTTGATGATAAGTGAGTTCTTTACCAGTTAATTCTTCAAATAATAATCCAGGTACCAAATCTAGTTCGTCAATATAAGGGTAAGGTAAACTGTCCTTAATAGGATAGTTATAATCGAACAACTCGTCTGGTTTACTAGTAAGATTTATATTAAATTCTTTTCCTTGTACTAAACACCAATTACAAAAATCTAAAAAATCATACTCTGTATTACAGCCACATATAATAAATGCAACCGCCCAGTTATCCCAATGCCAAAGCTCTTTAAGCTTTTCTGTATAAATTACATCAAAACCTTCGATATCATTGCTTGTTAATTTAGCTAATATTGATTTAAGGGTTTCATTTGGATCTTCTGGAGATTGACTTACTTTTTCTAAAATTTCCCAAAAGGTTTCTACATTCATTTTAATAGGCCAATTAATAACTAAGGTCAAATTCTAACATTATTTTCTTCTATAGTTAATATCGCATAATTTACGTTATGTTAAATCATTGTATTTATATATTTAAGAGCACTCTGGGTTAAAAACTTTAGTTTACATAGCCTCTCTAAATCTCTAAACTATGTCCAATACTAACCAATATCGGACTTAATATGGTTTTCCCGTTAGTTGATACTGTAAAGCAATTAAGATATATGATTGCCCATGTTGAAGATGCTACCCTTAGAACCGAATATCCTGAATTAGAATCTCAACTGACAGCATTGAACTCTAAACATGATTTTATAATTTCAGATTATGAATTTTTATTAAAGTTTCTATATGTTTACGGAAGAAAATCTGAAGCAACATTTAATCGTTTTCGAAATGAAATCGAACGATTCTATCTATGGTCTTGGCATTTTACAAAATCATCAGTTTTCAATTTAAAGCGTGAAGATATAGAAGCTTACGTTGATTTCATGGTAAAGCCTGAAAAAGCTTGGTCGACAAATTCTGTACAATGGCGGTTTAAAGATAAAGACGGCATAAAATGCATTAATGAAAAATGGCGTCCTTTTATAGAAAAAGCAAATGGTGTCAGTCAACAAACGCTTGCAGCCATGTTTACTGCGTTAAATGTATTTTATAAATTTGCACAATTAGAAGAAAAATCAGCTTTTAACTATGTGCCTGTAGTTAAAAAAAATTCTCCATATTTAGTTGTGCAATCTCAAATCAATACGCCAGATACTCTAAGTGACCTTCAATGGGAATATGTCTTCGGTGTGACAAAAGATAAATGCGTAAAAGAGCCTAAATTCGAAAGGAATTTATTCACCTTAGCTTGTTTAAAAGGGCTATATCTTAGAATTTCTGAATTATCAGATAGACCACAGTGGTCACCAGTTATGAGTCATTTTTGGCAAGATTCTGATAATTACTGGTTTTTGCGTGTTATGGGTAAAGGTAACAAACTTAGAGATGTTACTTTAAGCGAAGAATTTTTGGAATATTTGAAAAGGTATCGTATTCATAGAGGTTTTGAACCTTTACCTCGCGCAGATGATCCATCCCCTATCCTTCATAAATTACGTGGCCAAGGTGGTATGAATGTCAGACAGATCAGAAGAATTGTTCAAGAAAGTTTTGATCTTGCAATCGAAAAATTAGAAAAAGATGGTTTCGAAGATGAATCAGAACAACTTAAAGCAGCTACATCTCATTGGCTTCGTCATACAGGTGCAACGCATGATGCAAAACATCGACCACTGAAACACCTTTCCGAAGATCTTGGGCATTCAAAAATTGCGACGACAGACCAGATTTACATACAAACTAATGTGTCAGAACGTGCAAAGTCTGGCTCTAAGAGAACTTTATAATAGCGCATTTTGATTATGTTAAATTGAATGTGGTTGAATTATTTCAACCACATTACTCATATATTTAAAGTTTAGAAGCAATAAATTCAATTGGATGAAGTGGCTTCTTACCTTCAAATCGCTTAACTTGTGAACGACAAGAAAAGCCAGTCGACAAAATAGTATTCAATTGTTCATTTGTTATCTTTTTTTTCCAAGAAGATTCATACAATAACTTAGACTTTTCATAATTTTGCTTTTCATGTCCATATGTACCAGCCATACCACAGCAACCTGTTGTAGGGGTATTTAACTCTAAACCTATCTGAGAAAAGATATTTTTCCAAGTTTTTGATGCTGACGGCATAGCTGTTGTTTCAGTACAGTGTGACAATAAGGTAAAGCTATTTTCACTGTTTATTTTCAGCCCGCTAAAATCAAATGATTCAAACAATTCATGTGCAAGTTTAACTTCGAAGCGACCTCTATCTTCAGAGTTTAAAATTGTTTTATATTCATCTCTATATACCATAACTAAAGACGCATCTAAACCAATCATAGGAATGTTTAATTCAGCTACTTGACTCAGAAATTGGCTTGATTTTTTTGCAGTCGTTTTAAATTCTTTGAGAAAACCTTTAACGTGTTGAGGTTTGCCATTTGGAACAAATGGTAGAACAAAAACGTTTTTTCCTAATGCTTCGATAAGTTTAATCGTTGCTGCAACAAGTTCTGCTTCATAGAAACTAGTAAATGGATCTTGTACAATTAAAACTGAATTATTTTTTTCAGATTTAGAAAGTAAAGTAACTTTTTCGAAATCAAATTTGTTTTTTGTTTTTATGCGTTCAGATATTGTAGGTACACTCAAGTTAGGTGTATCTACGTAGCCAATTATATTATTAATGAATTGTTTCCCAGGAAAATTATTTACAATAAAATTATTCAATCTAGGAAACTTAGACATGATTGGTGCTGTTGCTTCGACATTTCCTACGAGTAAATCTTTAGCAGGTCGTAAATAAATGCTGTGATAGAAATTTAAGAATCGAGCTCTAAATGTAGGAACATCCACTTTAATTGGACAGGCTGAAGAACATGCTTTACAAGCCAAGCATTCATCCATCGCTTCTTTGACTTCGTGGTTAAAGTCGTAATTATTAGAGCCAGAGTTTCGGTATCTTTCCCACCAGGTAGTATCACTTTCTTTATTAATTAATTGCTTTTCAACTTCTAGAAGATTAACGCCCTGCTCTTCTTGAAGTCTTAACCATTCTCTAAATAATGATGCTCGCCCTTTTGGTGAATGACGTCTATCTTTGGTAACTTTATAAGATGGACACATTGGTGTGTCATCATCATAATTAAAACAAAGTCCATTACCATTACAATTCATCGCATTTTCAAAACTGTCTTTAACAGTTACATTTATTTTGCGATCAAACCAACTTCTTTTTTGTCCATCAACTGAAACAAGTGAGTCTTTACTTTCTATTGGCGTACAAATTTTTCCAGGGTTTAGTCTATTATTTTTATCGAACACTGCTTTTATTTTTCTAAGTTCGTTAAAAAGTTCTTCACCAAAAAATTCAGGACCATATTCACTGCGATAGCCCTTACCATGCTCACCCCACATCAAGCCATTATATTTAGCTGTAAGTGATACGACTTGATCAGAAATTTTTCTAAGTAACTTTTCTTGCTCAGGATCGCACATATCGAGTGCTGGTCTAACATGTAATACACCTGCATCAACATGACCGAACATACCATAATTTAGATTATGGGTATCAAGCAATGTTCTAAATTCAGAAATAAAGTCTGCTAAATTTTCAGGAGGAACGGCCGTATCTTCCGCGAAAGCGAGAGGTTTTTGTTTTCCTTTTGTATTACCAAGTAACCCGACTGCCTTTTTACGCATCGCATAAATTTTTAGAATTTCAGATTTATCGTTTGTTAGTTGATAACCGATAACACCTGCTTGTTTATTTTCGATAAGGGAGTCAAGCTTGTTACAAAGGTTATTAATTTTGTCATCCATTTCATTTTCTGTTTCTCCATTGAATTCAACCATGTTTAAACCCAACATTTCTTTGTCAGGGACATCTTGAATAAGATCCGAAACTGAATGCCAGATAATATCTTCTTTTGCTAGATTAAGAACTTTACTATCTACGGTTTCTACGGACGTTGCTTCTGCATCAACTAAAAATGGAGAATTACGAAGTGCAGAATCAAAACTATCATATTTTATATTTATTAAAGTTTTAAATGGTGCAATAGGTGTAATATTAAGTTTTGCTTCTGCAACTATCGCTAGTGAGCCCTCACTTCCTGTTATAACTCTAGATAAATCGAATGTAGATAATTCTTCATTGAAAACATTTTCTAAATCATAACCAGTTAAAAAGCGATTGAGTCTCGGGAATTTCTTCAGAATTAATTCTCTGTTACTTTCACATGAAGTAAGTACTTGCTTATATACAGATGATGTAGTTGTTTGCTGCTCTGCTAATAACTCAGCTTGTTCTTTAGTAATTTTACTTGTATTTAATTCAGTGCCATCAACAAGATATGATTTTAACCCTAAAACATGGTCACTGGTTTTTCCATATACTAACGAACCTTGTCCAGAAGCATCGGTATTTATCATACCGCCAATTGTTGCTCTATTACTCGTTGATAAATCTGGAGCGAAGAAATATCCATAAGGTCTTAAAAAATCATTTAACTGATCTTTAATTACACCCGCTTGAACTTTGACCCATTTTTCTTCTTCATTTATTTCTATAATTTCACGCATATGTCGTGATAAATCTAGAATGATGCCGGGTGTAAGTGATTGCCCATTAGTGCCAGTGCCTCCACCTCTTGGACCAAAAGTTAAAGACAAAAATGGATCTTGGTTGGCTGTATGAAGTGCAATTTGAATATCTTTATTTGATTTAGGAAAAACTACAGCTTGAGGTACTTCTTGATAAATACTGTTATCAGTTGAATTAACAATACGTGTTGCGTAACTGGTATCAAGATCACCAGTAAAGCCTGAACTTTTAAGCCTATCTATATAGCTATTGATTAATTCATTTGCGTTATCTTGTTGAGAAATTTGAGCAATCATGACGGTTTTTACTTATTACTTATGACTCTATTGTATCACGGTAGAATGTTAAGAAAATTGAGTTTTATATTCTTTGTTACAGTTAGAAACAGAAAATTATATTTAACTTGCTATTATTTAATACAGGAGGCTGCTATGAAGAAATTTTTTACTTTGAGTTTAGGTTGTCTATTTGTAATATTAGCAATTATCTTTTTTGTTGTGCCTGGCCCTTCAATCATATTTGGTTTGGCTGCTTTAATGTGTTTTTCTTTTTATTACCCTAAAGCTAGAATCTATTTGAAGAAATTACAGCGAATTTTTAGAAATGTTTGTTACAGATTAGACAAAGTAAAATGAAAAAAAGCCGGCGATTGCCGGCTTTTCAATTAGTTTGCTTTAAGTTTATCTGCTAAATACAACCAAGTTTCTAACACTGTATCAGGATTCAAAGATACAGAATCAATACCTTGTTCAACAAGCCAGGCAGCAAAATCTTCATGATCTGAAGGACCTTGGCCACAGATACCAACATATTTGCCTTTGGCTTTAGCAGTTTGAATAGCCATAGATAAAAGTTTCTTAATTGCAGGATTTCTTTCATCGAATAGGTGTGCGATTAAACCAGAATCACGGTCAAGACCTAATGTTAACTGAGTTAAATCGTTAGAACCAATAGAGAAACCGTCGAAGTATTCTAGGAACTCTTCTGCAAGTAATGCATTTGATGGTAATTCACACATCATTATTACTTTTAAGCCATTTTCACCACGTTTTAAGCCATGCTGTTCAAGCAATTGTATTACTTGTGCTGCTTCTTCTAAAGTTCGAACAAATGGGATCATGATTTCAACATTCGTTAAATCCATGCCATTTCTAACGCGCTTAATTGCTTCACATTCTAGTGCAAAACATTCGCGGAAATCTTCAGAAATATAACGAGATGCGCCGCGGAAACCAATCATTGGGTTTTCTTCTTCTGGCTCATATTGTTGGCCGCCAACTAAGTTCGCATATTCATTCGACTTAAAGTCTGACATACGAACAATAACGCGTTCTGGCGCAAATGCTGAGCCTAAAGTTGCAATACCTTCAACTAATTTTTCTATATAGAATTCAACTGGTGAAGCATAACCTGCAATCATTTCTTTGATTTCCGTCTGTAAATCAGCGGGTTGAGTATCAAAGTTGATTAAAGCTTTAGGGTGTATACCAATCATACGGTTGATAATAAATTCTAAACGCGCAAGTCCAATACCAGCATGTGGTAATTTAGCGAAGTCAAACGCACGATCTGGATTACCAACATTCATCATGATTTTCATTGGTAAATCAGGCATAGAATCAATTTCTGAAGTAATTACTTCATAATCAAGTTTGCCTTCGTAGATATAGCCTGTATCACCTTCAGCACAAGAAACAGTTACTTCTTGATTATTAGTGATTAAGTCTGTTGCGTTACCACAACCAACTACAGCTGGAATACCAAGTTCACGAGCAATGATTGCTGCGTGACATGTACGGCCGCCACGGTTTGTAACGATCGCAGCTGCACGCTTCATGATTGGTTCCCAATCAGGGTCTGTCATATCAGTGACTAATACATCACCAACTTGTACTTTATCCATCTCGTCAATTGAATTAAGCACTCGTACAACACCAGAACCAATTTTATGACCGATTGCACGACCTTCTGCAATAACATTAGATTGTGCTTTAAGTTGGAATCGCTCCATCACGTTTGCGTCTTCATTAGAGCGAACTGTTTCAGGACGTGCTTGAACGATATAAAGTTTACCGTCATTACCATCTTTAGCCCATTCGATATCCATCGGACGGCCATAATGCTTTTCAATGATTACAGCTTGCTTTGCTAGTTCTTGTACTTCTGCATCTGTGATTGAAAAACGATTTGATAGTTCAGGTTCCATATCTACAATTTCAACTTGTTTACCGTGTGATTCATCACTTGAGTAAACCATTTGAATTGCTTTAGAACCAAGGTTTCTTCTAACTACAGAAGGTTTACCTTTGGCCAAAGTTGGTTTGTGAACATAAAACTCATCTGGATTAACAGCGCCCTGTACAACCATTTCGCCAAGACCATAACTTGACGTTACAAAAACAACATCCTCAAAACCTGATTCAGTATCGATACTGAACATTACACCTGAAGATGCTTTGTCTGAACGTACCATGCGTTGTATACCAGCCGATAGCGCAACGCCACGGTGGTCATAACCTTGGTGCACACGATAAGAAATTGCACGGTCGTTGAATAACGATGCAAATACGTGTTTGATTGCAACCATTACAGCGTCAATACCACGAACATTTAAGAATGTTTCTTGCTGACCCGCAAACGAAGCGTCAGGCATATCTTCTGCAGTTGCAGATGAACGAACTGCGAAAGAAACATCTGCAGATGCATCACCATGGAGCGTGTTATATGCGTCGCGAATAGCTTTATCTAGTTCTGGTTGGAAAGGTGTATCGATGATCCATTGACGAATATCAGCACCAACTTTAGCAAGGGTGTTAACGTCATCAACGTCTAATGTGTCTAGGATTTTGTGAATTTTTTCGTTTAAGCCTGATTGCTCTAAAAATTCATTGAAGGCTTCGGCGGTTGTAGCGAATCCGCCTGGTACTTGTACACCAGCGTTTGCTAGGTTTGAAATCATTTCCCCAAGTGACGCATTTTTGCCACCCACTCGAGGTACATCTTGCATACCTAACTCTTGATACCAGAGAACGTAGTCTTGCACGGAACTGTCTCCATAAACAAATTGTAATAAATGTGAGAGATTGTTTGACCATTAGTATAGTCGAGTGCATTCTACACTGGCAAAGCTAGTCGCGTAAACCGCGATAAGGAAAATAAACAAATTTCATTAGGCTTATTTTATGAGAACTGCTTTTTATATTTCTGATGGTACAGCTATCACATCTGAAGTTTTTGGTCATGCGACCCTTTCACTTTTTCCTGTTGAATTTCAACACAAAACCATACCTTTCGTTGAAACAGTCGATAGAGCGCATGAAATTAAAGAGCTTATAAACAATACTGTTAGTGCAGATGGAGATAAGCCATTAGTATTTTTCACTTTTGTGAATCCAGAATTGTCCGATATTATTTCTTCGAGTAATGCCGTTTGTTATGACTTTTTAACATTAGCCAGCCATGTTCTTAAAAAAGAACTAAAAACAGAACCTGTCCCTCGTATTCATAGAACGCACTCAATACACGAATCAAGCTATGACTTTAGGATTGACGCTGTTAACTATGCTTTAGCAAATGATGATGGCGCAAACATAAAGAACTACGATGAAGCAGATATCATTTTGGTTGGTGTGAGTCGTAGTGGTAAAACACCGACTAGTCTATATCTTGCATTACAGTATGGCATTAAAGCTGCCAATTATCCGATGACAGAAGACGATCTTGAAAAAGGTAGTTACCCGAAATGCTTATTACCTTATAAAAATAAACTTTTTGGTTTAACAATCGACCCTGAAAGGCTTTCTTTAATCAGACAGGAACGTATGGCTAATTCAAAGTATGCGTCAATACGTCAGTGTCGGATTGAAGTGAGAGAAGTTGAAATGTTATTTAAGAAGCATAAAACACCTTACTTAAATTCGACGAAACACTCAGTAGAAGAGATTTCTGCAAAAATTATTTCTGAAGCTGGGTTAGTAAGGCGCAAATATTAGGTTTTATATCTGTTCTTAGGAAGTTTAAGGACTATTCTAAAAATAAACCCCACAACTTTATGTGGGGTTTATAAGTTAATTAAGCTTTACTCAATCAATAATTCAATTACTTTCTAGCATCTTTCAATAAATCAGCGACTAAAAAGCCAAGTTCTAATACCTGGTCAGCATTAAGTCTTGGGTCACATTGCGTTCTGTATCTTTGTGCTAAATCTTCATCAGATAAACCATAAGCACCACCAGTACATTCGGTAACGTGTTGACCAGTCATCTCTAAATGAACTCCGCCTGCATATGAACCTTCTGATTTATGTACAGCAAAGAATTGGCTAATTTCACGTAAGATATTGTTAAAGCTTCGTGTTTTATAACCAGTTGTCGCTTTTTCAGTATTACCGTGCATTGGATCAGAAGACCATATTACCTTACGACCTTCCTCTTGTACTTTTCTAACAAGTGCCGGAAGCTTTTCAGGCAGGATATCAGCTCCCATTCTTGTTATAAGTGTTAATCTACCTGGGATATTTTCTGGGTTTAAGGCATCTATTAATTTAATTAGTTCATCAGGCTTCATACCTGGACCCACTTTAACACCGATCGGGTTTTTAATTCCTCTGAAGAACTCGATATGTGCATGGTCTAGTTGTCGAGTTCGTTCACCTATCCATACAAAGTGCGATGAACAGTCATACCAATCACCAGTTAGGTGATCTCTACGAGTGAGGGCTTCTTCATAACCTAACAGTAATGCTTCGTGTGATGTATAAAGAGAAGTTTCTTTTAAACTAGGAGCTACAGATGAGTCAATTCCACATACTTCCATAAACTGAAGCGCGTCTTGAATTCTATCTGCTAATTGCTGGAACTTTTCTTTTAGCGGGTTTGCTGCAACGAAACTCATGTTCCAACGATTCACTTGATGTAAATCTGCTAAACCACCTTGCGCAAATGCTCTTAATAAATTTAATGTCGCTGCACTGTGATGATAAGCAGTCATTAATCTGTTTGGATCAGGTATACGAGCTGATTCTGTAAATTCAAAGCTGTTTACAATATCGCCTCGGTAAGATGGCAATGACACACCATCAATCGCTTCATAATCTGAAGATCTTGGTTTAGCATATTGTCCGGCCATTCTCGCAATTTTAACTACAGGGCATTTTCCGCCATAAGTTAAAACTACAGCCATTTGAAGTAATGTTTTAAACGTATCTCTAATATTTGCAGCACTAAAATCAGAGAATGATTCAGCACAATCACCCCCTTGAAGTAAAAAAGCCTTTCCTTCACAAACGTCAGCTAAACTTTTGTACAGACTTCTTGTTTCTTCTGCGAATACTAATGGTGGAGCAGAGTTTAGTTGTTTTTCGACTTGTTTTAATTGTGCCTGATCCGGATATTCAGGCTGCTGGACGATTGGAAAATCTCTCCAGCTATTTGGATTCCAGTTGTTCATTCCTCATTCCTATATTTAATCTGAACTCCAACAACTTACAACATTGCTATATTGAACTCAACAGCTAAGTCACCAATTAAGAACACAACATACAAAGTAAGTAGACAACCGTAAACACTGGGTTACAACAAGTAATTGAGATTACACACCTTATAAAGTACACATCATAAGATCAACTTAAATGGATACAAGAACACATCATACTAAATGCTTTATGCTTAGCTAAAATACAAGTTTTTAGTATTATCAAAGAAATAAGCTTGCTTCTATAAAATCGGCTAAATCATTGTTTATTAGAGAGTATATTGATAATTTAACATATCATTTTGTAATCTATAGTTTTCAGTGATATGTAAATCAAAATTGAGTGTATTTATTAGACTTTTGGTGTTTCTGAAATGCTTCATTAAGTATTGGATTGTTTCATAAATTCTGGTTCTATTTCTTATATGAAGTTATTGTTAGCTTATTTAGGCTCCTAAATATTTTTAATATGAACAAATTTTCATAGCATTAGTTATATTTAGCAATAAATTTAAATAGTTAATACTATGAATTTTATACTAATTTTTTGAGTTTAAAGCATCATTGAAAAGCCGTTTCTGTCAGTCCCTTTGCATAAATGAGTTAGATTAGTTTTAAAAATACTGCAATTTTGAGTTTAGATTAAAAGTACTTTAATGTTCTTCAACTAAAAACAGAACGTTCAATAATATTCATGCAACAATTAGTCTAAAGTGATAAATGTCTAGGAAATTAGCTGAATATGTTCTTATTATTTATACGGCAAGACTAAGTTTTTTTTAACAAATAAAATGTTCTTTTAATGTTGATGTGTTTGTTTCACTAATTCCATTGTTATAGTCCCAACAAGGTCTCGCTATTATTAGTAAGGAAAATCTTACGATAAATATCGTGTTCAATGAGATTTAATCTATTTAAAATTTATACCTATGTAATTATATACTCTTGTTTCGTAAAGAGAATTGAATGTAAACGTTGATACCAACTTAATAATCAATAGGTCGATTCGATAACCAATGCATTTTATTTCATTTCATTGAAAGCTACATCAATAAAGAGGAAGTTGTTCTCTTTACTGTCATTGTAAATTTCTGGTTTTAAAAACATTAAACTACATTTTAGATAATCTTAATTTCGCTTATCTAAATTAGTTTTATGATATATTCATATTTTTTTGAGTCGGGAGTTAGTTGTTCGTAGAATATCAATTGGTTGCATTGATAATTTTTAAGTTTCACAAATTCTATTAACAGCTGTACTAATTTGGTAGAAGCTAGTTCTGCATGAAAGCTTACAAAATTACTCTTAAAAAATATAAATGAACGGATGGTAATTTTGAGTTTTAAGAGAAGCTTGGTACTTATATCTATGTTTAATTTTTCTATTAAGAACTGATATAGCTACTTTGCTATCAAGGTTTTGTCTTTTATCTATTGTATTGACTCACTGTTTTAGTATCTATAAGTCTAACTTTGTACCTTAAAAGTTTAATTTCTGAAATATTGAATTACGATCAGCATAATTATTTGCCCTCTTTGAAGCAGAGTTAATACTTATTTGTATATTGTGTTGCGACAATAATTTATAAGTTAATTTAACATAACCTTAAGCATGTGAATTCGTAAGGTTAACAACATTAGACAATCATAAGTCTAATGTGCTATGGGGAGAACACATCATACATAAACATGATATGTAGCATTATCATGAACCTATTCTCTTTCAAGGTAATAAGGTTACTTTCATTGGTTGATTCCTATACACTAGATACAATTACATATAATTTACTTAAAAAATATGTTGTCTCAAAGATAGCAAACGTTTTGCCAGGAGATACTTACTATCGAATATAGCTCCGTCTTTAAGTTGTATTTTACAAACACTGTTAATGAATCATGGACACAATTATCTTATCTAAGTTTGATTAATGTGTTTTTATTTATCAATATTCAGCTGGATACTTAAACTCCAAAACCTTCATATTTCTCAGTCAAATTATAGTTTCGTATAACCTATATTCTTTATGCATTTTTGAGAGAATGAAACTATCTGAACTACCAACCTTCTATTAAACAATATTTAGATTTATTGTTGTTGAAAAATACATCCATCCCGTTTAAGAGTTTTTAATACAGGTACTTTTTGGCTTCGACTATAGCGATAAAGCTATCTTCCCTCACGAAAACGCAAGACAAGAATAAATTTTATAAGATCTTATTTTATGTTATAATTAAAGAACACATCATACTCAAATGTTTAAAGAAACTATTTAAATGAATATCAGTTTTCTTATCAAAGCACAATTCGATTTGCTGCAAAATCATTTAGAACTTTTCTCTAAAGAACTTGAATCAGCAAATATTATTTCAGCTAATTATTACTCTCTGCCAGGCTATAATAAAGAGCAAGAACACACTGCTCCTGAAAAAATTGTTGTAAATGAATTAACGGGTGATGAGGCTTTAAAAAAGATTATATTTTCATTCAATGATTTATTTTTAGAATCCGGTAAAAGTGGTAAAGTTTTAACACGCCATCCAGGCATTGTTTTAGTTGAAGACAAATTCAAGCATTTACAAAATAGGATCAATTCAATAAACATTGAAAAGACAAAGTTTAAGGAATTAATTCTTAGTATCCCTAATAATGATGCGCGTTTTGAAGCCGTTCATTCAGCAGTTCCAAATTTAATTACATTAGCTGCATATCGTAAAATCCATAGTGAGTCTGAATCACCTTTTTCGGTTCGATTCTCTTGGATGAAAAAGCACGCAACAAAAACCTTAACCAAAGATGCGGCTCTAGAAATGCTAGATCGTTCTTCTAAATATTCAAATCCAAGAGCTATAGATCAAGAATCATGGTTAAAGGCTGTAGAAACTGAAAAGCTGCGAGTCCAAAGTTTGCAATCTGACTCAAAACTGAGAATACGCAGACCAACTAGAGTAACACCAGAAGTAAATATTCGCTTTACTGCTACCAATAGATATCATGTAAGTGGTGCTTTGCCTTTTATTATGTTAAATCCAAGCAAAAAATTAAAAGTGGGAAGCCTACCCAATTATGATGCAAGTGTGAATGATCCAAGAAAGCGAGAATATAACTTTTTGGTCGATAGAATATATTTAGAAAAAAAAGAGTAAATGAAAAATTTACTCTTTTACAATCTCTTCAAGTACATCCTCGTCAATTACTTCAACGGCTTCAACTAGTCGTTTTCCACCTTGAATTTCAATTCTCTTGTTTTGTTTGTTTAATGTAAGAATTTCATCACAAAACTCTTCTGAAGGATGCATTTCATATACGTAGTCGATAATTTTTCCAGTTTTATCATCTTTCACATTGGTTATATCGTATTCAGAAATAGCACCTTTTTCGATCAAATCCTTCATTGTCGTAGTCATATCTCGACGCAATGCTTTCAATTTATTCTCTGTTATCTCATCAGTTGAATAAATTGAACCATATTTTTCCATGATTGAAAGCAATCTGAAGTGGTAAGTTTTACCTGGCGCAGCATATCGCCATAAATGATATAAACGAAGCATCATCCAACGAGATAAACCCCGCTTTAATTCTTGTGCTCTGTTGAAGTAATAACCTTTATATTCCAGGTTATCGATCATGTTATGAACAAAAGCGTTCAAACAAGCAACACATTTTACATTGCCACCCTGGCCTTTTTTGCCACTAAAGTGTAATGAAGAAAGAAAATTCATGTTTGATTCGTAGAAAGAATCATCAATATCTGTGTTTTTAGTATCTGTTGCTGAATATTTAAATGATAGTTTCGAACCTTGAAGTGCTTCTAGCGATTCTTTAATTTGAGGATATGGCATAGATTGGCCTACAGCTTTTAATTCCTGCGCCAACTCATTCATAGAAAAAATCACTGCATATTGAATACCGGACTTAAAATTGATTTTTACAATTTTACCTTTTGACGCCAATCGAATTAACGCCCTTTCAACTTTTTCTTCACGATCAGATGGCCAAACTAGGCATTCAACTTCTTCACCTTCTAGCTTAGTACTCACAACGGCAGGTGTAATTTTTATCTCACCTTCATAAAGAATACCATCAACTTTTTCTGAAATACGTCGAGTGATTATTGTTTTTTTTGGTGCTTCTTCTAGTGGTAACTTTTTATGACCTGAACGAACAAAGCGACCCCAAAGATCATAATGGTTGAATGTATTAGAATATGCTCGAAGTTCATGGGCAGCACTGTCAAGAGTGATGCGAACATCTTTATTGTCTGTAAATAGTGCTAAGTTTTCATTATCGGTAGCACTTTCGACTCCATGAATTTGCCCACGTAATGAATCAGGTAGATTATCTACTGAGATGTTCACCTTTCGGCTCATTGTTTTACTTCCAAATTTCGACGACATGCTATAACAACATATTCCACAGCAAAAGTTAATAATTAAAGTTAGTAAAAAAGTGATCTGAAGATGTTTTTTATTGAGATCATGTTTTTACTAACTTACCCAACAAATCAAAATTTTACTAAGTCATCGTCGATTTGTCATATATTTTGCTGGCTTCAACCTATTTCTTCTCGTTTTTTGCTGTGTATAACTTGGTTCTATATTGATAAAGATCTGATCTGTACTAAGAACAGATCAGATCTTTATTAAGTAATTTAACATTTAATATAAATGATCCGTGTATAACTCCATGATTTACCTTAGTAAAAATCTGATCTCTAGCATACTTCTGTTAACAATTTTGTTTGCAAACTGTGCATAAGTCTCAATCTGATTTTCAAGTTAGTAAAATATAGATCTAATAGTTAATAAAGATCAGATCTTTACTTCGTAATAAAGTGATCTCACTTTTTCACTATTAGTATTTAAAATCAATTACTTAGTTGCAAGTTTTACTCATCTAACCTTTATTACCTTATACTTTAACCATAATTAAACTTCTTATTTATTCTTTATATGTAATCAATTTATAAATGTCTTCTTTTTTTGTTGTTTACTATTAAAGTTATGGACATTATAATCTTTAGCATAAAGTTAAGGATATTATGTATGTCAATTAATACTCGCGCACTATCAACTTATAAACTTTTAAAGGCTACAGCTGAAGTTGCTGAACAATCTTTAGAAGGTAGGATCCAACATTATCGTGCTCATTTAAAAAGCGATGAAAAAGAGCTCCGCACATACACACAAAAAGCTGCAGCTGATTTACTTGGCTGCAACAATAGAACGTTAAAACGTAGACATGACCAAGGTGACTTTGATGATTTAAACATTCAAAAGGGCGCTAACGGGCATTATGCTTACACACTATCCAATATTTTTGCTATGGCTGAAATTATGGGTATTCCTCATGATCAGCGTAAAGAAAATGACAAACTTCAAGTCATTGTTATTAATTCTTTAAAGGGTGGGTGTGGTAAGACAACATCTTTAGTGAATATAGCAGCCGCATTAGCAACAACGAATATCAAACGTTATCGTATCGGAATTATTGATCTCGATCCTCAAGGTTCTTCTTCTAGTTTCTTTCCTTCTCAAGATCCAGAACCGATCACTGTTGGCGATCTTATGCGTGATTGTATTGAATTAGATGAAGGTGAAGTTTGGTCCGATGTTGTTAGTGAAGCTTTCCAATCGACTCATATACCTAATATTCGACTTTTACCATCAGGAATGGATGATTTTTATTTTGAACATGAAACAGCGACTGAATTAAAAGAGTCATCTAGTTATGAACAAACTCGTCATTATCATAAATTATTAGAGAAAGTGATAAAGCCTGTTGAAGACCAATTTGATATTATCTTAATTGATACTGCTCCATCCCTAAACTTTATGTTTTATAACGCATTAATGGCTTCAACAGCCATGCTTATACCAGTTCACCCTGAAGCCGTCGACTTTGATGCAAACAATAAATATCTAAAACGTTTAGGTGAGATTTATCATACAGTTGCAGCTTTAGGTCACCATGGCTGGGATTTCATGCAGTTTTTAGTTACCAACTATGTCAAAGGTAATCACTCACAACGTGATATCGTTAAAGATGTTCGTAGTGCTTTTGGGCGCCAGGTTATGAGTTATCCAATCAATCATAGCTCTGCGATTACAGCGAGTTCCTCTTCTTTCAATACGATCTTCGATCAAAAAACATCAGATAGCCTTGCTAGTCGTGAATCTTTGATCAAATCTCAAGAAAATATCAAAGATGTTGTTGATGAACTTGAAATGCTGATACGTTCAAACTGGATTTCGACTCAATCGTCTCTAGAACAACAAGGTTAATAGGTTTTACATGGCTAAAAAACGTAAAAATGACACTCGCTTAGACCCTTTTGCTTCGCCTGTAAGTACCAGTAGTTTAGATGAGTTATTAGAACAAGCTTCTGTCGGTGAAGTATTAACTATGCCGGCACCGAGTGATCCAAATAGAATGATCACTTTGACGTGTCAGGTGATCAAACATAGTGATATTGAATCTCAAACGAGAGTATTCGGTCAAAATCGCCGTGAACAAAGCTTGCTCTCACAAAAATCAGTTGCTGACATTCTCCCAGCAATCAAAAATGACCAACGAAACCTCCACCCTGCATTGTGCTGGTCAAAAGGTGATGTTCAATGGGTTTTATCTGGTTCTAGACGCCGTAAGGCCTGTTTACTTGCTGATGCTGATTATGTTGTATTATCTTCTCCTGATTTTACTGATGAAGATGCAAAACTGTTAGCGGTTTCTTCCGATCAATATATAGCGCCTAGCCTGTGGGAGCTAGGACAAGCTTATGCTGATACTAAGCAAGAACTGATTGCTCAAGGTAAGAAAGGCTCTTACAGAGAGATTGCGGAGCTTGAAGGGGTATCTCACACTGCAATCGCTGATTCATTAAAAGCTTTTGAACAAATTCCTTTAAAAGTTTTGCAACACTACCCTACGCCAAATCACTTAGGTCGTGAGGCTGCAAAGAAATTAATTGACGCAATTAAAAAAGATCAAGATATGTTTTTCTTGCTGTTAGAAGATTTGCGTAACCAATCTTTTATGTCTGAAGAAATGAGTGATGAGAAACGTGCTATCAAAATTACACAGTTCTTGATTAACTTTGAGCAACCTGTTCGCCGAAACGAGTCTCTCTTTAGCAATGAATTTATTGATTTGCAAAGAAGTAACAAAAGTGGCGACATAACAATTAAAATTAATAATCAGGTCATCACTGATAAACGTTTAGAGCAATTACAAAAGCTCCTCGCTACTTATAATTGATAAAGGGCTTCGGCCCTTTTTTTATTCCTATATTTCATTGTTCAATTTATATCTTGTCTTACCAGTTAAGTTTTTTGCTATAAAAAGTTTATTAGGTTTATTCGTTGGTCATATTTCCATATACTGGACGGATGATTTGATTTTTACGCGAATTAAATGTCAACGCAGTTATCTAAAGAACAATTATTTGCTCTCTTTGAGGAAATAAAACAAGAGCAAGCGACTCAATTTCCCCTTTCTGAGCGTTTTTTAAAGCAGTACTTCAATAGTAGTCTCTTATCTAAAGCAAAAGAGTATCTTCATAATTCCCAAATTAGTTTTTTAGAGCATAGCGAAGACTTTTCTACGATCGATAGTCAAGTCATTGGCAATTTTGGTAATACCTTCTCTCAACATATCAAAATTACCAAAGTTAATAATAACCCGAGTGTAGATGCGCAATGTACCTGCTCCAATAATGCTAAATGTCGACACATTGCTGCTGTTCTCCTCAAGCTAAAAGTTGAGCATTCTGGTGGCTTTGGTGAAGCATTTCTAGTGAATGACTGGTTTAATGAATTAGCAAGTTTGCAGCATGGCGAATCTATTGAGACTGACAATGTCTTGTTGTTCACGCTCGAACCAATTGGTCAGGAACTATTACTTTATCCCAAAATGTCGCCCTATCGTCCCGATGGTCAGTATCCATTAGGTCGTCTGTTGACTGAACCTCAGTTAAATAGCCCTGTAGCGCCTCCTGGCTTGCTTGAGTCTGACTTTAGACTATTTAGTTGGGTTCGCTCGCAAAACTCACCAGGTCATTATGAGCTTTCAGGCAAGTGGGGCTTTGAAGCGGTTAATCAGCTTTTACAAACAAAGCGACTTTTCTTACAAAACAGTAGAACACCTTTAAAGCTCGGTCATCAGGCCAACCTTGCGCTGAGCTGGCAGCAAAAGAATGATAAGTCACAACTAGTGGCGTCGGTTGAGGGGGTCGAAACTTGGCATCTTATCAAAACTGATCCGCCGCTCTATTTGGATACAGATACACATACCATAGGTCGAATCAATAGTGCGCTCAGTGCCCAAGAGCTAGCACATATCAACACCATGCCTGCAGTACCGAATGATCAACTCATGCAAGTGGTGAAGCGATTCCAAGAGGTATTTGCTGATAATATTGTCAGCATGCCAAATGGTGCGCAAACGGAGCTAGAGTCATCAGGTGTACCTTTAAAGCTTAAATTAGTTGCCTCAGACGCATATTTTGGCTTTAAGCTGATCTCATCGCTAAAGACCGATGCAAAAAATACAGAAATCAGCAAAACTTTAAAACGCTCTGAGCAATATTTACTAGGTCTAGGCTTACGTTTTGAAGATGACCTTTTTGTTTTGCCTCAACAAGATGGTGCATTTATCCATTGGTTTAACCATGAAATAAGAGGCCACTTGCAAAGCAAAGGTTGGCAGGTAGATGAGATCACTGAATCGAGTTCGGTTATATCAACTAAAGTGTCTTTATTGTTGAAAAGGGACAAGCATCATCATATCTCAGGTAAAGTATTACTCGACTCTAATCCTGTCTTACTTGACTGGGATAAACATGCTGAACTCGAAGTAAATACACTTGCTAATCACTTTTATTATGTCGAAATTGCCAAACATACTTATGCGCTAGAAAGACGGGCTTATGACAAGTTGATGTCTTTAAAAGCCCGGTTTAGTTATTACGCTTCAAGTGCGCAATTTAAATTCCCTCTGTCGGTGATCAAGCAACTATTTACTATCGATGAGCTCAACATTGAATGTAAAGATAAGAAGCTGCTTGACTATTTAAGTGAGCTCAATAGCCCCGATCAAACTCAATTGAAACCAAGTAATCATAACAGTGATTTATTTACATTGAGAGATTATCAAGAGCTGGGCGTAAACTGGTTAAAGTTCTTACATCGTCATCAGCTTGGGGGGATCCTTGCGGATGACATGGGATTAGGTAAAACACTACAAGTTATCGCTTACTTTATTAATCAGCATAATACCTTAGTGACTAAGCCGAGCCTAATTGTGTGTCCAACGAGTTTGGTAGGAAATTGGCAAAATGAGTTTGCGCGTTTTGCGCCTAATTTACAGTTGACGACGGTCCACGGCAGTCAACGTGATAAGGTATTAAATAACCTTCATGGTGCACGTTTTATCTTAACTACTTATCCATTATTGAAACGTGATCTTGAGTATTATAAAGGGCTCAATTTCGATTCGATTGTACTAGATGAAGCGCAGTACATTAAAAATGAGGCAGCGCAAGTCTCTAAATGTGTTAAGCAATTGTCTGCACAGTTTAAGCTTTGTCTCAGTGGCACGCCCGTTGAAAATAATTTGCTTGAGCTTAAATCATTGCTCGATTTCGTTATGCCCGAAATATTAGGCACAAAGCAGCAATTTAAAGGTTATTTCCAGCAGCCTATAGAAAAAGAGCAAGACCAAAGTCGTGTTTCTGAGCTCAAAGACCTTATTTCACCATTTATCTTACGTCGAACCAAGCAACAAGTAGCGACCGAGCTACCTAGTAAAACTGAATTAGTGAAAGAGTTACAGTTCGCACCAATACAAGCTCAGTTATATTCAAATATACAAAAACAACTAGAAAATAAGCTATTAGAGCTTTTTAAAGAACAAGGTGTTGAGCGAAGTAAATTGGCATTTTTAGATGCCCTCTTGAAGCTTAGACAAATTTGTTGTCACCCTAAATTAGTCGACAATGAAACTTCCGAAGTAGGTGCTAAATTGGCGTGGCTGGGAGAACATCTACCTGAAATGCTTACGCAGGGTCGTAAAGTGATTATTTTCAGTCAGTTCACGTCAGTACTTGATTTGATTGCAGCGCATTGCAAGGAGCTTGGTATCACATTTAGTATGCTTACTGGCCAAACACGTCACAGAGACAAAGTGATCTCGACGTTCACGGAAGGTGAGAGCAACGTGTTTTTGATTAGTTTAAAAGCGGGTGGAACAGGACTGAATTTGACGCAAGCTGACACAGTGATCCATTTTGATCCCTGGTGGAATCCGGCGGTAGAAAATCAAGCGACTGATAGAGCGTATCGAATAGGACAAGATAAGCCTGTTTTTGTCTATAAATTAATTATGGCAGATTCAATAGAGCAAAAAGTGTTTACTATGCAGCAACAAAAGCAGGCTCTGGTTGATGCTTTATTTAATGATAAACATATGAGTTTCAATAGTTTTAATGAGGAGCAAATGCTTGCACTATTGCAAAGCTAAAAAAGTTAAAATTATTTTGAACTAACTCGATAAAGGGCAGTCTATAAGTACAGTGATGCAGAATTACTGTTTTATTTCCCCCCTTAACTTACTTGTTTTTAATGGCCAACTTATAGTTGGCCATTTTTTTATGCTTTTTACTCTATTCCATATTTGATCCACATTGTGTTGCTTTAATTACACTATCGCTTACTTACTTTAGTTAATTACAGCCGATTTGGAGTCGATTATGCTTTGCTATCAACAATCTGAATTAAGTTTTATTGAGCCACTTTCACCTTGTGATCAGGATTTGCTTTCAGAAGTTGCTAGTAGTGAAGATCTTTCAAGCATTTTAACTATGCTTTTATTTGATGAAACTTTATCGTATGAGCTAAAGCAAAGTGTTAAAGCTCAGCTTAAACAACTAAAATGTCTAAAGACTCAGTAATAAAATAAGAAACCATGCCACATATTCTAATTGTTGAAGATGAATATGACATTGCCGAGCAGGTGATGTTATTTTTTAAAGCCGCTCAATTCGAAGTCACCCATATTGCCGATGGGGCAGAGGTTGTCGATTGGGTTGCTCAACATAAACCTGATGCCATTTTAATGGACATTATGATCCCCAACCAAGATGGGGTTGAATGTATGAAGCAGATCAGACAATTTTCAATGGTGCCTATTTTGATGATGACGGCAAAAGTCGCTGAAGCTGACAGGCTAAGAGGCCTTGAGTTTGGTGCTGATGATTATGTCTGTAAGCCTTTTAGTGCTGCTGAACTAGTGATGCGAGTTAGGGCTATTCTTCGTCGCTGTGCCCCTTTAGAGGCTAAAGCAGAAAAAATACTGGTGGATGAAGAGCAACTATTGATAAAGCTTAAAGGGCAAGCTTTACCGTTAACTAAAGTTGAGTTTGATATATTTGCACTGCTTTACAAAGCGCCTAGTCGTGTTTTCTCTCGTCAACAAATTCTAGACTTTATTCAACCAGATAACTTTGATATTTCAGATCGTGTTATAGACAGCCACATCAAAAATATCCGTAAGAAAATTAAGCAAATAGGTGTATCTTCTAAGCTGGTAGGTTCGGTATATGGGGCTGGGTATCGTTTTGATGAACAGCAAATAGACACGGCAGTTTAACCCATTAGTGAACCCTCGCCTTGACTAAGGTATTATCAACCTAATAATAATATTAAGAGGTTGATATGATTGATTCATTTATCTCGCAATTAACTTGGGTGCATGGCATAGTTGGCATCCTAGTCGTTGCTACTCCTTTGCCTTTTTTTTGGCAACGCCTTGTAAAAAAACAATCTTTAATCCATCAACTTGAATTGCAACTTGAGCAACACACTGCTCAACAAGCGCAATTGCAACAAGCTCACAAAACTGAGCAGGAATTAGCGCAACAGCTACAAAATGATAAGTTGCAGCTACATGGTCAAGTTCAACAAACTCAAGCTCGCTTAAGTGAGAAACAACTTCAGGCTCAACAATTCCATAAGCTTTGGCAACAGGGTGAACAAAATTTACAAACGCTACAGCAAGAGAAAAGCCTCATTGCAGTTGAGTTAGCTGAATTAAAGGCGTCATCAGAGCAAAAACAAGCGGCATTAGAAGCACAACTTAACCATTTAGAGCAAACTAAGACTCAACTGAAACAAGAGTTTGAAAACTTAGCTAATCAAATTTTCGAAGAAAAGTCGCAGCGTTTTGGACAACAAAGCCAAGAACGAATTGGTCAATTGCTGCAACCAGTTCAAGGTGAATTAAAAGGCTTTCGTGACAAAATGGAAGCCATTCATAGTGAAGAGCTGAAGCAGCGCGCAGCATTAAAAACCGAGCTGTTACACCTACAAGCTAATAATAAATCAATCACTGAACAAGCTGATAAATTAACGACTGCACTGCAAGGACAGAAGAAAACCCAAGGTAACTGGGGAGAGCTAATGCTTGAAAATGTTTTAGACAGTGCGGGCTTAAGAGCGGGTGATGATTACAAAAGAGAAGCGTCTTTTACCACTGAAGTTGGCAAGTTTAGACCGGATGTATTGGTCTACCTTCCCCAGCAAAAGCACTTAATCATTGATGCTAAAACATCATTAAATGCATACACTCGTTACGTGAATGCGGAATGTGACGCTGAAGCGCAAACCGCCTTAATCCAGCACTATGAGGCTGTGGCAGATCGTATTAAGGAGTTGGGCGATAAACGGTATGAAAAGCTACCTGGGATCAACTCACCTGAAGTGGTGATCATGTTTATTCCTATAGAATCGGCATTTGTTGCGGCAGTTAAACATAATCCAGCCATTTATCAACATGCGTTAGAGCATAATGTTTTAGTTGCGACACCCACTACGCTTTTAACCAGCCTTAACATAGTCAAACAGCTTTGGCGTTTTGAAGAACAATCAAAGCATAGCCGTGAACTCGCTTTACGTGCTGAGCGTTTTTATAACAAGCTCAATGGTTTTCTCAATAGTATGGAAGGGGTCGGTACTCAGTTAGATAAAGCCAAAGAGAGTTATGAGAAAGCCTTTTCTCAGCTTTATGCCGGCAAAGGTAATTTAATCAAACAAGCTTCAGAGTTTAAAGAGCTCGGCGTGTCAGTCACTAAAGAGCTTCCAGATTCTTTGCAAGAAAAAGCTCGATTAGAGCTAGAATAGCAATAAAAAAGGAGCCTTTTGGCTCCTTTGTTCTCTCAGTTTTGTTGGGTTAACTGTTGTGTCTTGAATTAGGGTTATTACATTTGGCTTTTTGCCCTTTTCGTTGCAATGACACAAATAAATTTAGAGTCAGAGGATGTGTTTTAACATCTTGCCAGATCACACTGCTTGCAGGCGGACAAAGAGAGTGCTGTATGTAATTTCTTAGTACGTCACCGTCCATGTTTAGCTTTTCAGGTACTCGAACATGTGTGATAACACCGTATTCACTAAACTTTACTTCATCTAGTTGCCAAGTGCCCATCATAAATTGTTTTGAAAAATAGCGTGCAATACGAGTCTGCGAGTCATCTGACAGTGGTGTTTGCGCTTGAGTTGCAGGTAAACTAGTCCAATAAAAAACTGCAAAAATAGCCAGGAAGACGAGCCCAATAGAGACAAATTTGAACGATGATTTTCGTGATTTTTGGGTACTATTTTGCTTTTGGCGCGTTTCAATGATTTTCGCCCAATCGCCATGTTTTAAAGTTGGTTGAGACATATTCTTTCTCCCGTGTTAATGGCATTATTAAAACAAACCAATGTGGAAGAAAAATGGAGTGAATGTGGAGTAAATTTGTAGGCTTAGAAGAGCCTACAAATTGAGTTATGAAGCTTTAGGTATTGCGCTTAATTGGCAAAGTGATCTGAACACACAAACCGCCAGACTTTCCATGTTTAAGTACTATTTTTCCTCCTAAAGCCTGAACTAAGCTTTGGCAAATTGACAGCCCTAATCCTGAACCGCCTAAGGCCCGAGAGCGAGACTTGTCAATCCTGTAAAGTCGATCAAAAAGTCTTGGTAAGTCTTCATCACTCACACCAGGGCTAGAATCATCGAGTTGAATAAACACCTGGGTATGATTTGCTCTTACTTTTAGTCTGACATGTCCCGGCGCATCCGTGTAGAGACAAGCATTTTTCGCAAGGTTGAGTATCACTTGTACGAGCTTTGATTGATCCGTTTTCAATACCGTATTTGCAGCAAAGTCGATGTCACTTATAAATCTAAGCTGGTTTTGCTCTGTCAGTACTTTAATATCGGACATAAACTTTTGCGTAAGCTGGTGTAAATTGACTTCTTGCAAATCGATATAGAGAGCTTTATTTTGCAATTGAGATAGTTGGTATACATCCGAAATAAGATTATTAAGCTGTGCAATTTTGTCATTGATCTTGCCGTAGGCTAAAAACTTATCATCGATCAGGTTATGTTCGAGCGCTTCAATATGCAGTTTGAGTACACTCAGGGGAGTGCGAAGTTCATGAGAAATATCAGCAAGCATTTGTTCCTTTTGTTCAAGGTTATGCTGATACATTTGAGCCTTATAGTGAGTATTTTTTTGCTTTATATAGTAAGCATAAATAATAAAACCACTCACAACTGAGATGAGTAAGCTGGCTAATAACCAAATGCGTTTTTGCAAGGTTTCATTTTCTAATTCTATGGTTGTTAGTGCGTGTTTCTTTTCTTCCTGCGCAAGTTTCAATGACTTTAATAAGTTATCCAAGCGCTTTTTAATTGTGGCGGTATCCCGCTCCTCTTTGTTTTCAGAAACAGCTTTGTAATTTTTAGATGCCTTGAGAAGGTACTTATATGCTTGCTCAAAGTTCTCTTTCTGTGCATAAGTCTCACTGGTATATAAATTATATTGATGAGCAAAAAAAGCAGATTTAAATTGCTCTGTAAGCGGTTTGGCCATCTCAAGGTAATTGATTGCCAAATCTGGTTGCTTAAGTTGGACGTAGGCTTGTGCCAAATGAATATATGACCAAAACTTACGAACTGTAGATTCAGTCTTTTCAGCATAAGCGTTTTCTTTTTTGGCATGCCATAAACTTTCAGAAAACTTATTTTGTTTTGCATAGATACTGAATAAGGTGCCATGTGCACTAGATAAGCCTTCATTGGCATTTAGCTGTTCTAATAACGAGATAGCTTCATTCAATTGAGGAATGGCGTTTTGATAGTCATCTTCCTTAGCTGATAGTTGTGCGAGCGTTAGGGCTGTTGAAGCTATATTGCGTTTATGGCCGGTTTTTTTATCGTAAACAAGGGCTTGTTCAAGGAAAAAACGCGCTTGTGTCCCTTGACGCAGCATATTAGATAAACCAAACAGGTTGTAGTAATTGGCAGCTTTTAGTTCATTGTTTTCTGAGCTTTCTAACGCTTTTTGTGCCTTAGTTTGTTGCTCCATCGCTTTATCAAATGCACCTTGGGCTTCATATAAAACACCAAGGTTGATCATTGACTGCGCTTTAAGGTCATTATTATTGAGAGAAAGCGCAACTTGTTTTGCAGCTAAATAATAATATTCCGCTTTATCTGTATTCATGTTTCGACGGAAGTTAACACCTAACTCTTTATTAACCTCATATCTGAACTCTAGGCTTTGTTCAGGTAGTGTGAGTAGTGGTAATAAAAGCTCTATGGCTTGGTTATATTGCGCTTGCTCACGGGCTATTTTAGCTCTTTGCAAATTAACCTGAGGTTGAAAAATTAACTGTTTTTCACGTTCGAGCGTTTTCAATGCGACATCGAGTTTACCTTCCTTGGTGAGCTTTTTGGCTTCAGAAATAACTTCTGATGTTAACGGTGTGGCGCTTAAACTAAAGGCCCAAGCCGCTAACAACAAGGTAAAACGTTTCATGTGGCTTTTCAAAAGGGAATTATTTATTTAATACTAAGCGTAAATTGTGATTGAAATGTGGAGTGTAAAGGCCCTTTACATGTTTTCAGAGGGGTTACTTAAAACGATAAAAGGGCCCGACTGGGCCCTTTGCTGATAAGGAACTATATGACTCAAAAATTAGAACTGGTTCATGGTGTTGGCTTCACCACCTGCTTTTAGCGCATTTTCACCAGAGAAATATTCTTTGTGTGTATCACCGATGTTTGAACCTGCTAGGTCTTGGTGCTTCACTGATGCTTGCTCACGGCGGATTTCTTGACGTTGAACATCTCGTACGTAAGCCAGCATGCCTAGGTCACCGAAGTAGCCTTCAGCAAGAATATCTGTGCTTAGTGCGGCCGTGTGATAAGTCGGTAGCGTGATTAAGTGGTGGAAAATACCCGCTTCACGTGCGCCATCCTTTTGGAAGTTTTGTACTAGTACATCTGCCGCTGCTGCAAGCTCTGAGCTATCAAGCTCAGGTGCCATCAATGCTTTGATGTCTTGAGACGGATCTGGATAAGCAGATAGGTCTTTACCTTGTGCCTGCCACTCTGCGTATACTTGCTCGCGGAACTTAAGCGTCCAGTTGAATGACGGTGAGTTGTTGTATACTAGCTTCGCGTTTGGTACTTGCTCACGAACGCGATTAACAAGCTCAGCGATTTGTTTAACGTGAGGTTTTTCAGTTTCAATCCATAGTAAATCAGCACCTGATTGTAGGCTAGTCACACAATCTAATACTACGCGGTCTTTTTCTGTGCCTTCTTTGAATTGGTATAAACCATTGTCTAGACGTACTGGCTTGCAAAGTTCACCGTTTAGCTTAATTGCCATCTCTCCTTCTTCTAGATCCGCACCGCCAGAGATTGGCGTTGTGTCTAAGAATGCAGTGTACTGGCTAGCTAAATCACCTGGTGTTTTAGATACTGGCACTTTTTGTGTCAGGCTTGCACCTAATGAATCAGTACGTGCAACAATCACACCATCTTCAACACCTAGCTCAAGGAATGCATAACGAACAGCGTTGATTTTTGCTAAGAAGTCTTCGTGTGGCACAGTTACTTTACCAGCTTGGTGACCACATTGTTTTGCATCAGATACCTGGTTTTCAATTTGGATGGCACATGCGCCCGCCTCAATCATTTTCTTAGCCAGTAGATAAGTTGCTTCTTCGTTACCGAAACCTGCGTCGATATCTGCAATAATTGGTACTACATGTGTTTCGAAGTTGTCGATTTTGCTTAGTACCGCTTCAACGTCGCCGCCGTTTGCTTTTGCTTCATCTAGCTCTTTGTATAGGTGATCTAGTTCACGTGCATCTGCTTGCTTCAAGAAAGTATAGATTTCTTCGATAAGTGCAGGCACAGAGGTTTTTTCATGCATACTTTGGTCTGGTAGTGGACCAAATTCAGAGCGAAGTGCCGCAACCATCCAGCCACTTAGGTAAACGTAAGAGCGCTTTGTGGTTTTTTGATGACGCTTAACTGCCATCATCATTTGCTGTGCAGTGAAGCCGTGCCAACACCCTAGAGATTGGGTGTATTGACTGCTATCTGCGTCATAGGCCGCCATGTCTTCACGCATCACTTTTGCAGTGTACTTTGCGATGTCTAAGCCTGTTTTAAAGCGGTTTTGCAAATTCATGCGGCTTGCAAACTCAGGACTGATTGATTGCCACGTATTGCCCTGTGTTTGGCAAAGTGTGCTGAAGTGGTCAAGTTTTGATTGATAGCTAGTCATAATAAAAATCCTTCGAACGGGTTGCTGTGTAACTTTTTATTCATGTTTATGAGAGTGACACCATAAAGCTGTTGGTTATTTGCTCTGTTTGGCGCTTAATTCAACACTAGGCCGATTTTTGTGATTTTTTAAATTTATAGTTGTTATCCTGGGTATTCTTTTTATGAATGGCCTAGGGGTTAGGTTTTCGCTGTTTTTAAGATATGGTTTGTCTAAACCCGTTCAAATTTTATGCTTAGGAAGATATTCATGAGTGCAACAGTTCAACAAGCTGGCTTAACCATAGATCAGCAACTTTATGACTTCGTTAATCAACAGGCTTTGCCCGGCACCGGTTTGCAAGCAGAGGCTTTTTGGCAAGGTTTTGCTGATCTGGTCAATGAACTTACACCAATCAATAAATCATTACTGACAAAGCGCGATACGCTGCAGTTGCAGATTGATGCCTTCCATAAGCAGCAAGTGCAATGGGATGCTGAGGCTTATAAATCATTTTTGACTGAAATAGGTTATCTAGTACCTGAGCCAGAAGAAGCAACAATTACAACTGAACACGTTGAACCTGAGGTTGCGCTTACAGCAGCCCCACAGCTGGTTGTGCCTGTAAGCAATGCACGTTTTGCATTGAATGCGGCGAATGCAAGGTGGGGCTCGCTCTATGATGCTTTGTACGGCACGGATTTATTGTCAGAAAAAGACGGCGCTGAAAAGCAAAAAGCGTATAATCCGGTGCGTGGCTTTAAAGTAATGGCTTACGCTAGACAATTTTTAGATATTGCCCTGCCGCTGCAATCAGGCTCTCATATTGAGAGTACTAATTACTCAGTGCTTGACGAACAACTAGTTGTTACGTTGAATGACAGCTCGCAAGTCTCACTATCGACACCTGCACAGCTTGTGGGTTATCAAGGTCAAGCACAGAATCCAACGGCTTTATTGTTCAAGCATCATGATTTACACATCGAAATTCAAATTGACCCACATAACCCTATCGGACAAGCCGACAAAGCGGGGATCAAAGACGTATTACTTGAAGCCGCGTTAACGACCATCATGGACTGTGAAGACTCTGTGGCCGCTGTTGATGCTGAAGATAAAGTCAGTGTTTACAGTAACTGGCTGGGCTTGATGAAAGGTACCTTGACGGATACGTTTATAAAAGATGGTCAAGAACTGACGCGCAGCTTAGCAACCGATCGCGAATATACCAGTAAGAGTGGTGAGCGTTTGAGCTTGAAAGGTCGTAGCATGATGTTTGTGCGTAATGTAGGGCATTTAATGACGAACCCTGCGATCTTAGATCAAAATGGTGAAGAGATCTTTGAGGGTATCATGGATGCGGTGATCACGTCGCTGTGTGCAATGCATGATCTACAAGGCAACAGCCCATTTAAAAATTCGACGGCAGCGAGTGTAAATATCGTTAAACCTAAGATGCATGGTCCAGAAGAAGTCGCCTTTACCAATACCCTATTCTCTCGTGTTGAAAGTTTATTAGGTTTGCCAGAAAACACATTAAAAATGGGTATTATGGACGAAGAGCGTCGCACTTCCGTGAATTTAATGACGTGTATTAATCAAGCTAAATCTCGCGTGGTATTTATTAACACAGGGTTTTTGGACAGAACGGGTGATGAAATTCACACTTCAATGGTCGCGGGTCCGGTATTGCCTAAAGCTCAGATCAAGGCACAACCTTGGATAGCGGCGTATGAAGATCAGAATGTCGATATTGGTCTGAAGTGTGGTTTCAGTGGCAAGGCGCAGATCGGTAAAGGCATGTGGCCGATGCCAGATAAAATGGCAATGATGATGGAACAAAAGTTGGATCATCCTAAATCTGGTGCCAATACGGCTTGGGTGCCTTCTCCAACAGCGGCAACGCTGCATGCGATGCATTATCATCAAGTGGATGTTTTTGCTATTCAGACTGAACTGCAAGCGCGTCAACAAGCGTCACTCGACGACTTATTAACGCCACCTTTGTTGCTTGATGTAGAGCTAAGTAAAGAAGATATTCAATCTGAACTTGAGAATAATGCACAAGGTATTTTGGGTTATGTAGTACGTTGGATAGACCAAGGTGTTGGTTGTTCAAAAGTACCAGATATTAATCATATTGGTTTAATGGAAGACAGAGCGACTTTACGTATTTCAAGCCAGCATATCGCAAACTGGTTGAAACATGGCATTTGTACACCAGAGCAAGTGCAGGCGACATTTGCCAAGATGGCCGAAGTGGTCGATACGCAAAATCAGCACGACACACACTATACGCCAATGGCATCAAGTAATGAGAGCCTAACAAGTAATCTTGCTTATCAAGCTGCGTTAGCCTTGGTATTCGAAGGTGAACAGCAACCTAATGGCTATACTGAGCCACTGTTACATAGTTACCGCCTTAAATACAAAGCGGCAAATAACTAAAGCGCTCATTTAACCAATTTCTTTCCTAGATTGATGCCAACGTAAAGTTGGCATTTTTTGTTTATTACTCATAAAAATATAATTAATTAAAAAAACTCAAAATGTGATGTTGTAACACTTTTGTTTTTGTTATATTGTAACAACTGTTTTAAGTGATGTACTTTCTTTTCCCTTGAAAAGGTGGACTTATTACTAATCGCCCGTATTAGTTGATGAGTATCGATTCAGTTAAAGAGTACGCTTGAGGCGGAGGGTTTTCTCAGTTTCCCTCCGCCTTTTTTATATCTCATTACTCCTCTTTAAGTATGTAAAGCCCCTTTACAAGTTAGTAAAACATCTCTGACTAAACTAGGGTAAAATTTAGTTTCTCAACGCAATCGAGCACCGGTATTCGTGCATTCCAAAATAAAAAAAAGCTGGCATTTGCCAGCTTTGGTAATACCCAATTAGGGCATTATGCGTAAACTTTATTGTTAGAGTGGACCTTTATTGTCACTCGGCGTTTGCCATAAACTATGCCAGATGTAATTGCCATGAATGTAATATAAATCATCGCTATGAATTACAGCCCTGTCTAATCCACCCCATACATATGGCGCGCTCTCTGAGCTAATACTTGAATAATCTACTTTGCTGCTACCAAGGTAATTAAGTGCGGGCGCTTCTGTTGTATCTATTTCAAATGAAGCAAGCTCACTCACTCTATGCCATAAATATGAAGTGTTGTTATCAGATTGACTTTGCCATGTCTCTACAGGCATGGTGAATCGTAATACCCCTGATCCGGTCGCCAAAAAGCTGAGTGATTTATAGTCCCACTCTGCAGGAGTGTAAGCATTTGCAAATACTTTCTCATTAACGACTTTCGGATTTGTGATATCTGAAATATCAAAGAGTGTGACTTTGGCGCCATTTTCAACCTCTTGCGCATTTGGAGCCTGCCAATCTTGAATATTTTGTCCGATACCAAGCAGTAAGTTTTCACTGACCGGATGCAAGTAGGCTGAATACCCAGGGATCTCTAATGCGCCTGCAATTTTAGGCTTTGTTTTATCAGCTAAATCGACGACATAAAGTGGGTCTATTTGTCTAAACGTCACGATAAACGCTCTATCTTCAGAAAAACGAACTGCATAAATATTCTCATCAACTAAGCCCTGCTCATTGGTTTTGCCGATGGGAGTGGGATACGTATCGTTAGGCAGTTTTGCAATGGGCGCTAATGAGTTCTCTTGTTGTTGTAAAACAAATAACTGATGTTTAAATGGCGAGAAACCAGCAGACTCGTTAAACGGTAAATTAGTTGTGGTGACAATACGCAAATCGTTATTAAATTCGCTGAATCTTAAATTCTCAGGCCCTCTACCTAAGTGCCCTTCGACAGCGCCTGTTGCTGTGTATTCAAGGGTATCGCTAGCCAAGTCAAACTTATGAATAACGGTTTTTACGGTATCATCTTGAGATACAGTACCATGTGTATAGAGTGCGTTCTCTGAAGCATATATCCCATAGATATTCGTATTTATACAAAGTGACTCCCTTTGTTCAGGGTTACTTAAATTAACTTTAGTGATAGTAATAATACTGTCGAATCCATCTTTATCTGATGTATCAGATGAAATATAACAGTTATCTGGCGTGACCAACTCCTCACTATCCTGAGTGGCTGTATTAGTAATGTTAGGTGTCAGTTCAGCCAGTTGCACTTTACTGAGGTTTTGATAGTTTGCCAGCACAGTCGCTTCATCATTATTACTCGTATCAAATCCAGTAAAATTAGGGTGGTAGTTGCTCACTAGGTAAAGAGACCCATCAATAACTCTGCTATCGATTAATCCTCCTTCAATTTTAAATTGGTGCTTGATGGCGGCTTGACTAGGTTGACTGACATCAACCAGGCTTAACTCAAATTCATTATCACCGTAATAGAAAAATGGCTCTACAGTCGCTGCCATGTCATTTGCTATGGGGAATGAAAAGTAGCTAGGTGAAAAATTTAAAATAGCGAGTGTATTATCATGAAGGTAGAGCTGTTGGTCTGAACTGTGTACGTCAGAATAAGTCAGGTTTTGTATCGGGTTCATTTCACCCTTTTCATTGCGTTGCATAATACGAATATAGTTTTCACCTTCATTTGAATCATGATCTATATCGTGAAATGAATTAGCCGCAATAAATAAAAACTCACCGTCATATTTAATTCTGTCAGCTTCATCAACATTTTGCTCTTGTTGATTTGTTTGAGAGAAGTCTTTTGATGTTGAAGGCGAAGCGGTTGCATCGTTTTCTGGTGCGTCATAGCTTGAAAGGCGCGCTTGATAACGTTTGAATAATCCGTTCTTAAGGTTTTGAGAAAATTGAAACTCAGATGCTTTGATAAGTGGCGCTGCCGATACTTTTATATCATTTAATTTTGGAATTCTTTGTTCATCTATTGGTGGTGTATCTGTGTTATTACTACCCCCACAGCCGATTAAAATACCTAATGTCAGTGAACTAAGTAAAAGAGAACGTTTCACTTTGGGCTCCTTGAAAGTGATTAAGTTAAAAGTCGTTGTGTATTTTTTAATCTTAATCAGCCTGTCTAGAATATCTGTTATTTTAGCTAGACGAATTGTTATTTAATGTAACCGAGCGTAGAAAAATAACTTAGGAGTGGTAAATTATAGTCAGGGAAATAGAAAGGTTTGATTTTGAAAGCTTCTTTAAAGTATTTATTGTTGTTGGCTGCGTTAACAACGCCACGATTAGGTTTAGCTGCTGAGCCAGCAACTTGCTTGCAAGCCAATGAGGAATGTATCGAAATTGGTCAATGGCAGGTGTCGTTAGCTGTTGGGGGCGGTGTACTGACAAACCCTTTGCAAGGTGGCGAAAATATTCCTCTCATTGTGGTGCCTTATGTCAGTTACTACAATGAACAGTTTTTTCTTGAAAACACCACACTTGGTTATACATTTCAAGAAGCTGAACACTTTGACATAAGTGCTATTTTAGAACTCAATGGTGAGCAAAAGCATTTTAATCGGCTGCATGCCGGTAATATTATTGGCGTTGATGGGGCACTGAGTGATGGTGGAAACTCTGAGGTGCCAACCTCTCCTGATTCTGATGGGTCTGAAGACCTTTTCCCTGATACAGATAAACCTGCTGAACCAAAACGTCTTCCAACTTTAGATGATATTGCCAAGCGCGATTGGGCTATAGATGCCGGTGTACTTGCCCATTGGTATATAGGTAAACAACATAAAATAACCGCTCAGTGGTTACATGATGTCAGTGGCGTTTATAAAGGGCAACATATTAAAGCCAGTTATAAATACCAGCTTGCTGCTTTTGATTGGCCTGCGAAACTGCAGCTTTCAGCTGGATTTGACTGGCAAAGTGCTGAGCTTAATGACTATTACTATGGTCTGAATAGTAAAGATAACGTAGAGCAAGCGTACTTTTATCAGGGTAAGCAAGGTGTGTCGCCTTTTCTTGGGACGGTATTTAATTACCGGATTAACAAACGGTGGCAGTTTAAGTTCAGTGCCAAGCGTACTTTCTTATCGAGTGCGATAACTGATAGCCCATTAGTGAATGATAAGCACCAAGATTATGTATTTATCGGGGGACTTTATGAGTTTTAGTCGCCCATTATTCATATTGGTTTCGAGTTGTTTATTCACCTCTCTTGCAAATGCGCAAAGCGCTTCTGAACACGGCAATCAGCATGTGACCTCTCTTGCTATTAAACCTATCACCTGCGTTGTAAAAAGTTTAGGTGAAGCATGCCAAATGAAAGCGAACGTGACTTGGCAGTCAACTATGCCGCAGAGTGTGTGTTTGTTTCAGGATAAACAGCAACTGAAGTGTTGGGCTAAGCAAAATCAAGTATCTGAAATGCTTGATGTGACACTCGATAAAACCATGGTATTTAGCCTGCGAGACTCAAAGGAACGCACATTGGTTGAACAAACAATTAAAGTGCATGCATTGAGTAGTCGAAAGTACCGCCGAAAGTTAAAGTCTGATTGGAGTTTATTTTAATGTCTAAAGTTATCTTAGTTGAAGACGATGTTCGCTTAGCCACTTTGACTGCACAATTTTTAAAAGCAAATGGGTTTGAAGTGGAGATGATCCATGATGGGGCTGACGCCGCTAAGCAGATCATTGCTATGCAACCCGATATCGTGATTTTAGATATTATGTTACCGAATCAAGATGGGTTTAGTATTTGCCGTGCCATTAAAGACGAGTATTCTGGGCCTGTATTATTTTTAAGTGCCAAAGACAGTGATTTTGATCAGGTAAAAGGACTCGAGATTGGGGCTGACGATTATGTCATCAAGCCTGTTGAGCCTTTTGTGCTATTGGCGCGTTTGAATGCCCTACTCCGTCGTTGTCAGACTAAGACGAAGAATAAAGACTCTTTGTCTTTAGGTAAGCTACAAATAGATAAAGCTGACCGCCGAGTTTACCTTGATAGCGAGGAGGTTGAACTAACCAGTTATGAGTTTGACTTATTGTGGGCGCTAGCAAGCAATGCTGGCGAAACTCAAAGCAGAGAGTTTATCTATAAACATGTTGTAGGCAGAGAATATGATGGACTTGATCGCAGTGTTGATGTGCGTATTTCTCGTCTTCGCAAAAAGCTAGGAGATAACTTAGAGCAACCATTTAGACTCATTACAGTGTGGGGGAAAGGTTATTTATGCTCCAAGTCGGCTTGGGATTAATCAAGCGTGATTCGACTTCTAATTAGTCTTTATTTGGTGGTCATCATCAGTATTGTCGTTATTAATCAAGCCAGTGATTATGTTTGGCAAAATTGGGTGACACACGAGCCAGATGAACTTCGTCATGCCAAACAAGTAGCGCATGTGATGCAAGCACACATTACAGCGCCTGAACAGCTTCAGGCGAGTTATCAAGGGTTAGATATTGATAGCATTGCATGGTTAGATGAGCAACGCACTCAATTATTAAATGGTGAAGTGCTGACAACTTATAATGCCCAAGGTCAGGCATTATTGAGTTTTTTACTTTTTGATAATTATACCTTAGTTCAACTAGGACCATTTTTACCTTCAGAGCCAGCATCAAATAAACTATATCTGTTTAAATTCATTTCTTTTCTGGTACTTGGGTTATTGTTGATTGTTTGGTTACGGCCACTATGGCTTGATCTGATGCAGTTTAAACGGGTCACTGAGCAATTAGCGCAAGGGAACTTAAGCGTAGAGCGCAAGGCTTCACGTTTTTCTGCTATTTCTGATCTCACCGAGCAATTTCATATCATGGCGCAAAAAGTGGCTAATTTGATGACTGATCAAAAGCAGCTCGTTAATGCGGTTTCTCATGAATTGCGCACTCCGCTTGCGAGACTAAAGTTTGCTCTAGCTATGCTGCAAAGCGCGCAGCCTGAGCAAATCTCAGGTATGCAACAAGACGTACAAGAAATGGAGTCATTAATCGATGAAATGCTCAGTTACGCACGTTTAGAAATCGCGGGTGAGCAGTTTAGTCGTGAAGAGTTTGATCTATCAGAGCTAATGCAGGCGCAGCTTGATAAGCTGCAAGGGCCTAGCAGTAAAGAAATTACCACATCTATTTCATCTGGTATTACAGTCAATGCCAATGCACATTACCTTGCCCGTGTACTACAAAATTTGCTGCAAAATGCTGATAAATATGGTGCTAGCCAAATTGATGTGTCTTTGAGAGAGGTTGAACAGCAGGTTATTATTACGGTTGAAGATGATGGTGAAGGGATAGCGGAAGACCAATTCGATAGCGTGTTTATGCCTTTTGTTCGATTAGAAAAGAGCCGCAATAAGCACCTTGGTGGTTATGGACTTGGTTTAGCCATAGTGAAAAAAATTGTGAGCTGGCATAAAGGACAATGTGTGGTCGCAAAAAGTAAACTTGGTGGCGCGAGTTTCGTGATCACACTGCCAAAAATGCGCTTTATCAAAGTCTGAAAGGTAAGATTTATAAACTGTTCTAAAAACAACAAAGGCCTTAATTAAGGCCTTTGTTGTAAGGGCGTGTTGACCTTTGCTGTTTGTTTTTGCAGCAGTGAGTTGGGTATTTAGGCCAGGCAGGGGCTGCCCCGCAGAGGCTTCGTAGCAAGGGTTGCCCCGCATAGTTATTCTATGTAAGTAAGCCGATAACGCCGAATAAATGGCCAACTCGCGCTGCTCGGAGAGTTCAACCAAAGGCTTCCACTACTTTGTCATTCGCCACTCACATAACCCATTATGCGGGGCAACCTATGCTTCGTAGCTCATTTCGTGTATTGAAAGCCTTTGATTTGAACAAAATTCATACCTCAAAGATAAACACGCCCTAGCTTAAATTATTCAAACTCTAAGGTGATGTAATTTGTGACGAACGGGTCTATGGTAATCGTACCTGTTGCATAGGATTTTCTGTCAACACCTCTGGTTTGAGCTTTAATGTAATACTTACCAGCAGGCAGTGTAATATTTTCATTAAAGGTCGTATCAAACTTAGTTCTTGTTTTGACTAACCAGCCTTCAGGTGAGTACTCATATAAGTAAGCTTCGAATGCGACATTACCTATACGAGGGTGAAAAGAGCGCTCTATTGTGAGTCTTGTCTTATCATTTGGGTTACGTTCAGATTTACTAATTGTTGTTTGACCATAGTCTCTAGATGTTTTCTTGGCATCGAGTATGTAAATCTTTTCACGTTTTACTGAGTAATTACCAGATTGATTAGGTGTGTTTGTTACAGGAGATGATGGGCTTGTAGAACCAAGGATACCGTTTATTGCACCGTTAACGCCGTCTTTTACAGTTCGTTCAACAGTAGTTGTTGAACAGCCTGATAGTGCCGTAATAGAGGTGAATAATAACGCGAGTTGAGTTTTCATATTTCGTCCTAGTCGTTTTTGGCTTACCTTAATTTTAAAAAGTCTAATACTTTTTAACGGCATTATTATTAAACAATTTACCCGCTATCTGCAATAAATAATATCTAAAATGGGTGTAAGGAGTGTTTTTATACCAATCCACTTAATTAAGTGAGCTATTTTGAGGGTAGGAAAGTTTATCGATAACAGGGCAAAAATTTTGCTATTTAGTTGTTCTCGGCAATTGCTCCTGCATTGCACTACCTTCTGCATCCATGCAGTCGTAAATGAGAAATTTTTAACGCCGTTAGCGGCAACTTTAGTCCCTAAAAATGATTAAGTATTATTGGTATTAGTAATCAACGCGCTTGCGAAGTTGTTTTGTTTGACCTTTTTTGACTTTGCTATCGACGCGTTTACGTTGTGAGCTTCGGGTTGGTTTTGTATCTCTTCGTGCCTTTTGAACTTTAATTGCATCTAAAATAAGGGCCTTTAAGCGCTCTAATGATTCTTCTTTATTCATTTCTTGGCTACGGTGAGATTGCGCTTTGATGACAATGACTCCCTCTTTGGTGATCCTAGAGTCTTTTAGCGCAAGTAGCCTTTCTTTATAAAATTGTGGCAACGATGAACGTTTAATATCGAACTTTAAATGAATGGCGGTTGATACTTTATTGACGTTTTGACCCCCAGCGCCTTGGGCGCGGATCGCGCTGAATTCTAATTGCCAAGCTGGAATTTCAACATTGTTGGATAAAACTAACATGTCACGTCTCGTGGTTTTTACTTAATATTAAGAGTTTAACATGTTGGCAGTAGATGTTTGCAGTTTTGAAGATATGGCGTGTCCAAGCAATTGTTTAAGAAAAATCACGGCATCCTTGCCATGGCAAGTGCTTGGGAATTAGTGGCCTAGTTGGTACTTATGCGCTAATTGTTGTTGTGAATACTGAAGAGCGCGTTTTGTTGCTTGTAATAAGTCTTTACCCTTGGCTTTTATCTGCATACTAGGCAAGCCAGGCAATAATAATTCAATGTTGCATTGTTGCATGCTGGTGGCTTGATCTTGATGTATGTCTTTTACATTGATAGTAATTTTACGGATGTTTTTACTGTACTTAGACAGTTTGCTATTCACCAGACGTGAAATTTGCATTTTTGTCGCAGCATTTTGTAGTTTGTCTTGTAGCGTCAAAATCAGTTTCATCGTGTAAATTCCAATCAGTTTATAAAGTTTTATCGCGATATATTGCAGCGATGGAATTAATCTACTAATGTAATAGAAAAGAAAAAAGCTGATTAAATCTTACTTAGGGTTCGGTGAAATCGAATGATTACCAACATAAATTACAACCACCTCTACTACTTTTGGCAAGTAAGCCGTCATGGCAGCATCGCGGCAGCCAGTAAAGTGTTACATCTGACACCACAAACGGTCAGTGCACAAATTACCAGTCTTGAACATAGACTAGGTAAACCGTTATTTTTACGTGAAGGGCGAGGTTTACGACTAACTGAGTTTGGTCAAGTCACTAAACAGTATGCTGATGATATGTTTGCCATTGCCGAAGAGTGGCTTGAGACGACTCAGGGTGATATGAGCAATGTCTCTAAAACGCTTAGGGTAGGAATCTCAGATTCTTTACCTAAATCTTTGGTATCTAAATGGCTAGCACCTTTGATTGAAAATGAACGTATTTCGAATTTACATTGTATTGACGGCCAACAAGCGGAGCTACTGGCGCAAATGGCCACGCACAAGCTTGATTTGGTATTAGCTGATAAGCCATTAGATAGCAGTCTGCCGTTTAAGGCTTTTTGCCATGAGATAGGCAAGAGCCAACTGGGCTTTTTTGGTAAAGCCAGCTTACAAAGCAGTGTACAAACGCAATTCCCTAATTTACTGAGTGAGCTGCCTGTCATTTTACCTGCTAAAACCAGTCCGGTGACAAGCGCGATTAAGTTTTGGTTAGAAGACCTCGAGTTAGAGGTATCTGTAGCGGGTCACGTTGATGACAGTGCATTAATGAAAGCATTAGGCGAACAAGGGTTTGGTATTTTTCCTGCGCCATTGTCAATTAAGCAGGAAATCGAAAAAGCGCTTGATGTGACTTATTTGGGTGCAATTGAAAATGTTTATCAGCATTATTATGCATTTACACCTGATAGACTCATTAAAGATTCAATTTACTCAGAGTTTGTGAAAAACGCACAAAGCTGCTGATCAAATAAGCTTGAGCTAAAGAAATTAGGGGCTTTGTGCTTTTGTGAGTACAATACGCCCCTATTTACTTTTTTGAGCCCGTTATGCAGTCCTCAGCAATCTCATTCCTTGATTCTCATCTTGCTAATTTTTCTCCCTTGCCTAATGAAGTAAGGCGTTTATTTCACGGCCGAGGTAAAGCGTTTGAAGGGCTTGAGCAATTAACAATTGACTGGCTTGATGGACAAATCTTGATTTCAATTTTCAAAGAAGTCGATGAAGATTTTCTGTCCGTGTTAAAACAGCATATTACTGCATGGCTGCAGATAGATACATGGCAGGCGCAAGTCAAAAGTGTATTGTTGCAGTATCGATTTAAAATGAACTCACCGATAGAAGTGGTTTTTGGTGAATTAACAGATCAGCAAAATGTCATTGAAAACGGATTGAAGTTTCAGCTCGATTTGGGTCAAAAGCAAAATAACGGCTTATTTTTAGACATGCGCTATGGCCGTAAGTGGGTATTAGAAAACAGTAAAAATAAGCGTGTTTTAAACCTTTTTGCCTATACCTGCGGTTTTTCAGTTGCAGCCATTGCTGGTGATGCTCAAAGTGTTGTGAATCTTGATATGGCCAAAGCGGCACTGTCAAAAGGCAGGGTGAACCATCAATTAAATGAGCATGATTTGAGACAAGTCCGATTCTTAGGGTATGACTTATTTAAATCTTGGGGGAAAGTCAAAAAGTTTGGACCTTACGACTTGATTATCATTGACCCGCCAAGTTTTCAAAAAGGCAGTTTTGCACTGACCAAAGATTATAAAAAGATTTTACGTCGTTTACATGAGTTACTCAGCGAAAACGGGCAAGTACTTGCTTGCGTGAATGATCCTGATCTGACTTCTCAATTTTTAATTGACGAAATGGCGGAACATGCACCTTCAATGCGTTATCAGCACCGTTTAGAAAACCCGCCTGAGTTCATTGATAGTGATCCAGAAGCCAGTTTAAAAAGCTTATTATTTGTTTTAGATGGCAAATCAGAGAGAAGCTAAATACTTTTCCTGTTTAAATTTGAAGTGTAAAGCCCCTTTACACTTCAAATTTGATGATTAGATCACGATTATTCTAACTCAGGTTATGGATATTAAAAGGGTCGATTTTTCTGTCTTACTTGAAGTTATTCAGGGAGGTTTCTAGGTACTGAGTCACAATTTCTTCTCAGAAAAGAAAAATCACATTATTTTTTAGAATTAAATTGAATTTATTTAAACAATCGAGGGTCAAACCTCAACTACAAACCGAAATTTTACTAACTTTAACGACCTTATCTTATTTTAAGATCAAATTTTTACTAACTTCAGCGTCGTTTTGACGATGCAGTTAATTTACTTAAGCATCTTGCTTTCTGATCTACATTAACTTTTAAGTTAAATAGTTGTTTATATCGGTTAAATTAACTTGTTCATTTAAATCAAGCAGGTATAGTTTATGGCTGCTTTTAGATATCAAATAGGATTTGACGTAATATGCAATTAGTCGATTTAAACCCAGAAGATCCCAATGCCATTGAGTTATTTACGGAGATCGATCGGCTGATGAATACACTCTATCCTATTGCCAGTGATCAGTCTCTTGCTTTATCTGAATTACGGCAACCCAATGTTCGTGCCATTGGCTTATTAAATGAAGATGGCATTGTTGCTTGTGGTGCGATTGTGAAGCAGTTTGATAAAACACTATATGGCGAATTGAAACGTTTATACGTAAAACCCGCTTATCGAGGTAAGGGCTTATCTAAGCGTATTATGCAAACCCTGCTTCATTATGCCGGAGAAGCACAAATTCCTCTAATGCGTCTTGAAACAGGTAGTAAGCAGGCTGAAGCAATCAGCTTATACGAAAGTTTAGGTTTTAAGCGATGTGAGCGTTTTGGTCTATATCGAGATAACCCGCTGAGTGTTTTTATGGAGCTCCCTCTTAGTAAGGCTTAAGCCTTATTACCTGTAAGCTGCTGTAATGGCTTTATCGCAGTTTTTGCAGTAATTTCCTTCCTTGTGTTCTATATTTATTTTTATTGTTTGACTCTAAGTAGGGAGACTTTTGGCGATGAAAGTACTCGTTGTTGATGACATGGCCGCGATGCGACATGTAATGATGAATATGTTAAGGCATGTCGGTTTCGAACATTTAGATGAAGCTGTCGATGGTTTCCAAGCGCTAGGGATGCTAAAAAATGCCTCTTACGATCTTGTGATCACCGATCTTAATATGCCCAAAATGGATGGTCAGCAATTACTTAAGTCGATCCGCAATGATCAAAAATTAAAAGACACGCCAGTGATCATGGTAACTTGTGAAAACGACAAGCAAAAAGTACAGCAGGCTTTATTAGAAAAGGTCAGCGGATTTATCTTGAAGCCTTTCAACTTGCAGACACTTGAAAAGCAGCTCTCAAGGCTAAGAGAAGCGGTTTAGTTTTTCATTTCATAAAATAAAAAAGAGCACCATCAGGTGCTCTCAATCTCTTCTTATTTAAGCAATAATTATAGCTTAGTCACACCCATATTATGTAATGTGAACCCAAAGATATCGGCGTATTGGTCGATGATCTTGCTCGTAGGTGTACCTGCACCGTGACCTGCGTTCGTTTCAATACGAATAAGCGTCGGATTTGAACCCGTTTGCTTGTCTTGAAGTTCAGCTACAAACTTGTAAGAGTGAGCTGGTACAACACGGTCATCATGATCGCCTGTCGTTACAAGTGTCGCTGGGTACTGCACACCCGCTTTTACATTATGAACTGGCGAGTAGTTTTTAAGGTACTTGAACATTTCTTTGCTTTGATCTGCTGTGCCGTAGTCATATGCCCAACCTGCACCTGCTGTGAAAGTGTGATATCTCAACATATCAAGTACACCAACAGCTGGCAGTGCAACTTTAAATAGCTCCGGACGCTGCGTCATTACAGCGCCGACTAATAGGCCACCATTTGAACCACCATTCAGAGCAAGCTTCTTACTTGACGTATAATCTTTGTCGATTAGATATTCAGCTGCGGCAATAAAGTCATCAAATACATTTTGCTTCTGAAGCTGTGTACCTGCTTTGTGCCAGTTTTTACCATATTCACCACCACCACGAATATTTGCTACCGCGTAAACACCACCCATTTTCAACCATGCAGCACGAGAAGAGCTGAATGAAGGCGTAAGACTGACGTTAAAACCACCGTAACCATACAGAATCGTTGGGTTTGAACCATCAAGTTCTAAACCCTTCTTGTAGGTGATGATCATAGGTACTTTAGTGCCGTCTTTTGAAGTGTAGAATACTTGTTTTGACTCGTAGTTATCAGGGTTAAAGTTAATCTCAGGCTTTTGATAAACTTCAGACTTACCAGATTTGATATCTAACTTATAGGACGTGGTTGGTGTTTTGTAGTTACTGAAAGCATAATATAAAACTTCGTCATCTTTCTCAGCACCAAAGCCGTAAGCTGTTCCTACACCAGGTAGTTCCACTGTACGAACTAAATTACCTTTTTTATCAAACTGCTTTACTTTAGATACGGCATCAACCATGTATCTTGCAAAGATATAGCCACCACCCATACTCGGGCTTAGCACATTTTCAGTTTCTGGGATAAGGTCTTGCCAGTTAGCAGGAGCAGGATTGCTCGCATCAACAGTAACAATGCGCTTATTCGGTGCGTTAAGGTTAGTTACTAAGGTTAGTTTACTGCCTTCGCTATCCATCACATATGTGTCTGAATTGGTGTGATCAAGGATAGTAACTAGCTTACTGTTTGACTTAGTTAAGTCTTTGATGAATAACTTGTTGCCTGAGGTTGAAACACTGGCAGAAATAATAAGATAATGTTTATCTTTGGTAACGCTCGCGCCAACATAACGATGTTTTTCGCTTGCTGTTGCACCATAAATCACTTTATCTGCAGACTGAGGCGTATTTAGTTGGTGGTAATATACTTTGTGCTGATCAGTTTTTGCTGATAACTCACTGCCTTTTGGTTTGTCATAGCTTGAGTAATAAAAACCCTCATTACCGTACCAAGAAATGCCACTGAATTTCACATCAACTAAAGTTTCACCAATTTGTTTTTTGGTTTCAGTGTCTAATACAATCACCTTGCGCCAGTCACTACCGCCTTCAGAAATTTGGTAAGCAACCAGTGAACCGTCTTCTGTAAAGCTAATGCCTGCTAAAGACGTTGTACCATCTTTACTGAAGGTATTCGGATCTAAAAATACTTCTGGCTCGCCATCTTCAAGTTGGCGATAAAGTACATATTGATTTTGTAGGCCATCATTTTTGTAGAAATAAGTATATTTTCCTTTTTTAAATGGTGTGCCGATTTTTTCAAAATCCATTAACTCGGTTAGGGTTTCTTTGATTTGGTCGCGGTAAGGGATATTAGCTAGATAATCAAACGTTGTGTTATTTTGCGCTTTTACCCACTCTGCCGTTTCTGCACTCATATCATCTTCTAACCAACGGTATGGATCAGCAACTTGTTGGCCGAAATAGGTATCTACCACGTTATCTTTACGTGTATCAGGGTAAGAAACTTGTGTTTTATTTTGAACTGCCACGTTTGAATCAACTTGTTCGTTTGAGCTATTACAGCCTGTCAGTGCGATTGCCACAGACAGTGCTAGTGCTTGCTTTAGCATAGTGTATCCCTTATTTATTTTATAATTCATCTCGATATTATCTTTGGCTGCAAGTATTCATTTGAGCTATCAGCAAAGGTATTGACTTGGTTGTTATTAAAACAAAACCAGTGTTTTAACCTCTCATCAGCGCATGTCTTTTAATAACACGATGAAATATGGCAAGGTTTGAAAAATCGAAATCTTCATCTTCGCCAGCCTAGTAATCATTCTAAAGAGCGCTAGAAGGCTAGATTTAAGAGATGTTATCACTAGGAATAAATACTGAGAAGTAAGATGAGATGAAATTATTTCTTAAAAATCAATAGTATATTTTTCTATTAACATTGATTTACGAATACACAGAAGCTGTAAAGGGGGTTAACAAAGTGATGAGCGCTTTACTACTCATCACTTTAGGGGAATATAGGGTGTTATTGCGCTAAAGCGTAGCCACCTTTTAAATGGGCTACATGCTCAAACCCAAGTCTTACTAGCGCTTGCGCAGCAACAGAAGATCGACTGCCACTTCGGCATACAAGCACCAAGGGTTGGTTTTTGTTTAGTCGTTGTAGGCCAATAAAGTTTGCAAGTCTGGTTAATGGCACATTTTTATCAAATTGTTGCGCATGGTTGAGTGCATATTCATGTGGTTCACGAATATCAATCAGTTGTACGTCTTTAGTGCTGTCTAAATGAGCTTGCAAGGCGTCAGTATGTAACTCTAGGAAGCTATGCTTTTGCGAGCAAGTAGTCAGCGCACCACACATAATTTCTTGGTTGGCCTGGTCGTGAATATGGCTATCGAGTTCAGTTTTTTTACTCATAAACTCTGTAACTGATATACGCTGGCTCAAAACGTCTGCCAATAACTGATTACGCTGCGTTTCTGCATTTAGAGTTGTCACAAACTCATTGTTATAGTCATGGCTTGGGCAAAGCAAGCTATCTAGTTCTAATAAGCTGCTTAGTAACTTTATTGATTGATACATTTGAGACGCATCACTGCTTTCAAAGTTTGTTCTGCCTAGTGTGCCCATTAAAATTAAATCACCGCAGAAGGTATAAATACTATTGAATTTACCCGCCTTTAACTCAGCTTTGTGGCAAAGCGCCAAGGAGATACTGTCTTGTGTATGGCCTGACGTGGCAATTTTGACTAAAGCGAATTTCCCTACATCGATAAATGGTAAAGTAAGGGCATCGACAGTTACAACGTGACACTGGGTAGGCCAGCCTAAGTGATCAGTCACTTGGTCTTTTAATTCATTGCTTAACAGTTGCGTTCTAGCTGAAGTATGATCAGCATGACCATGTGTGTCTATAACCGCTTTTAAAGTAAGGCCTTGGCATTCTAAAACGGTTAATAAACGCTGAGTGAGTTCTTCTAGTGGCTCTATAATGATTGCCTCTTGGCTCTCACCATCGACAAATAACCAACAGCAACTACCGCCCACTTTGAACTGCACTAATCCATCGAGTTTTGACTTATTGTCTAAGTCACCCATGTTTACTAAGCAACTATGGCCAAGCGCTTTCGCACAATAAGCAATGCGTTCACAAGCTGCATCTATCTCAGCTTGAGTAGCAGCAGGACCAAAAGATAGACGTATTGCGGCTTCACTTTGTGCTTGGGGCAATCCCATTGCATCAAGCACAAAACTGCCAGTCACTTTCGAACTACACGCAGACCCCGAGCTGACACGAATATTAGCGGCATCGAATAAATCTAAGATCTCTTTGGCACTAAACCCTGGGATCGCGAAGTTCAGCGTAGTTGGGACACTACACGTAAAGTTATTGTTAAATACAATGGTAGGGAATGCTGTTGTTAACGCTTTAGCAAGTTGGTCGCGGTAATCGCATAGTGTTTCTTTGGTAGCAAATACACCCCTACCCTGCCCAAGTAGTTCATCGAAAATCACATTCAGTGAAGCTAAACCGGGTAAGTTTTCAGTACCTGAGCGTAGCCCACTTTCTTGCCCACCCCCTGCGATAAATGGTGTAAAAGGGGCTTGTTCACGAATATAGACAAAGCCGATGCCTTTCATTGCATAGAGTTTATGACCGCTAAATGGCGCGTAATCGATACTGGTATTGGCAATATCAAGTTCAACTTTACCGAGTGCTTGAACGCAATCAACCATCCAGAAAGTTTTGGGGTTATTGCTTCTAATCACCTGTTCGAGTTTGCTCAAATCTTGCTCTGCACCGGTTTCGTTATTGACGGCCATAGTGCAGATCATCAAAGCATTTGGCACTTCTTTGGCGATAAAATCTAAATCTAACATACCATCTTTATTAACTGGGATGGCTTTAATTTCAGCATGAATATCAAGAATATGATTCCAGTGCTTTAGAGATTCAGGTACAGCTTTATGCTCAGTTGCACCATATAAAATACAAGGTTTTTTATCAGAGCTGTAGATCTGCTTCGCTTGATAAAGCGCAGACAAAATGGCCGTTTGGATCCCTTCGGTTGCGCCACTGGTAAAGATAACTTGCCCGCTACTAGCACCAATTACTTTGCGTGCTTTACTGCGGGTTTGTTCCATTATTTGCTTAGCTTGAAGTCCTGTAATGTGGCTACTGCTCGGGTTGCCAAATTGGGTCTGCATGGTTGCAAGCGCAGCTTGCGCGGCCGCTGGTAATACGGGAGTGGTTGCGTTGGCATCAAGATAGATTTGACTCAATTGCTGCTGCTCAGTCATGACATAGCCTTTATTTATATAAAAATGCGCCTATATTGCATTTTGTTATATCTAATTACTTAAAGGAATATTAAGGGGTTTTTGATGCTTATTCAACCATAAAGTTTTTAAGGATTTGGTATTATTTCGCAGTCGTGTAGTGAGTTAGTATTTTGAACAGAAGTTCATGCCTATGTGTTTGGTTTGTGGATGAGTATAAACACGATATTGAGGAGATAGCTAAGCCCTAAAAACAGGCAGTTAATTCAAGAGGTTGAAGTATGCCTGCAAATAAAACAGGACTAAGGTTTATTGTATTTGTTCTTAAGCTGCTCTCTTGCTCTGTCTATTTCTTGCCAAATTTGCTGAACAAGATGGGGGTTTTGTTTATAAAAATGTTTGTTAAATGGTAAATACCAAACAGTATCCAATAATTGTTCTTTGGAGGGTTTAATAACATCAGAGAGTTGATTTTCATAAATTAGATGAAGGCCAATTAAGCGCTCTACCACATACCCATCTAATTTACCTTGTGCCACCATTTTGAGGCCTAACTCAGGGTCATATTGAAATGGGCTTAACCAATTTCTTTGATTCAATTCTTGCCAAACAACATACCCCAATGGCGCACCAAGTCCTTTATTTGGTAAATAGTCAGTCAGCGAAAATGTTGACGTTTGTTCTATAAAAACAGGATAAGTTGCCGTCCAGAGATGACCACCTTTGTAATTCGGAAAAGCGTATTCTTGGTCTCTTTGCGGAGTTTTTATCATGGCAAATAGAGCGTGACTATTACCTGCTTTGACATCTTTTTGACAGCGATTCCATGGTTTGGCATCGAATTGCACGTCCACTTTAGCATTTCCAGCAGCGGTTTTTATTATATCGGCTAATAGTCCTTTAGCTTGGTTTTCTTGTTGATAAATGTATGGCGGATAATTGCTGGCTTCATGACAAATTTTAAGCGTTGCACGTGCATAACAGTGTGACGAGGTAAAATATGTACAAATAACTGCACTTAAGTACAAGGCATGCTTTAAGTTTATTCTGGAGAAGCCAGTCGTTATCATCAATAAGGTGTTTTTTGTGGTTATTTTATACAGACTATAGTTAATTTTGTATATTAACTCTACAAGATAGCTGCTTTTTGATGAAGAAAGAGCAAGAGTGAATCTCTTGCTCTGTGAGGGTCTTATAGGTTGTGTCTTAAATCAAAGCGGTCAAGTTGCATGACTTTGTGCCAGGCTTTGGCAAAATCATCAGCAAACTTTTGCTTTGCATTATCATAGGCATAAACTTCCGCAATGGCTCTGAGCTCAGAGTTTGAACCGAACACAAGATCTACCGTAGTCGCAGTATATTGTTTCTGTCCACTCTTACGGTTAAATCCTTCATATAACCCTTCTTGAGCTGACTTTTTCCAAACTGTCGACATATCCAATAGATTAACGAAGAAGTCGTTGCTCAAAGCGCCTACATTATTAGTGAATACGCCATGGCTACTACCATTACTGTTTGCACCCAAGACACGTAGACCTCCTAAAAGCGCAGTCATCTCTGGCACGGTTAGATTAAGCTGATCAGCTTTATCGACTAACATTTCGGCTGGAGAGCGATAACTTTCTTTAGTATTGAAATAGTTTCTAAAGGCATCTGCTTTTGGCTCCAGTAGCGAGAATGAGGTTACATCTGTTTGTGCTTGTGTGGCGTCAGTTCTGCCCGCTGTAAAGGGGATTGACACTGTCACGCCAGCATTGTCGGCCGCCTTCTCAACAGCTGCTGCTCCACCTAATACGATGATGTCTGCCATGGACACTTTTTTATTGCTAGATGCTTTCCTGTTGAAATTGCTTTGCACAGTTTTAAGTGTATTTAACACCATGTTCAGTTCATCTGGGTTATTTACTGCCCAGTCTTTTTGTGGTGCTAACATAATGCGCGCACCATTCGCCCCTCCTCGCATATCTGACGCTCTACAGCTTGCTGCTGAGCCCTATGCTGTTCTTATAAGTTGAGGGATGGTTAAACCTGTACGCAGAATATCGCGCTTTAAGTTCGCAATATCGTTTGCATTGACAAGCGTATGGTCGACAGCTGGTACAGGGTCCTGCCAAATTAACGCTTCACTCGGCACATTATCACCAAGGTAGCGAGCTTTTGGTCCCATATCTCTATGTGTTAACTTATACCAAGCTTTTGCAAATGCGAGGCGATATTCTTCTGGATTTGCTAAGAAACGCTCTGCTATTTTGCGATATTCAGGATCGTACTTAAGGGCTAAATCAGCGGTAGTCATAACCGGTGAATTAAACTTACCTTTCACATGTGCATCAGGGACTGAAGTATGTAGCGATTCATCGGTTGGGATCCACTGAATTGCACCTGCTGGGCTGCGTGTCTGTTGCCATTCAAAGTTAAGTAAGTTTTGTAAATAAAGTGTCGTCCAGCGATTCGGTGCTTGCGTCCACGCGCCTTCAAGGCCACTGGTCACAGTGTCTTCTGAGTGACCTTTACCACATTTATTTTTCCAGCCTAACCCTTGTTCTTCAATAGCTGCACCGCCGGGTTCTTTACCCACACATTGGCCTGCTTTGTGCGCACCGTGCATTTTACCAAAGGTGTGACCGCCTGCGATAAGTGCAACGTTTCTTCATCGCTCATTGCCATACGGCCGAAGGCAATGCGAATATTTTTAGCTGAACCAAGTGGATCTGGCTTTCCTTTTGGACCTTCAGGGTTAACGTAAATTAGACCCATATGCGTCGCCCCAAGAGGACGTTGTAGCTTACCGTCACGCTCCTCACGGTCACTGGCAAGCATTTCAACTTCAGGGCCCCAATAAACAAGATCTGGCTCCCAGTCATCAGTACGGCCGCCCGCGAATCCAAAGGTCTTAAAGCCCATGTTTTCAAGACCAACTGTACCTGCCAGTATCATTAAGTCACCCCAAGAGATGCTTTCTCCGTACTTTTGCTTTAATGGCCACAGTAATCTTTTGGCTTTATCTAAATTACCGTTGTCAGGCCAGCTATTCAGTGGGTCAAAACGCATTTGACCGCCATCACCACCGCCTCGGCCATCTAGTGTGCGATATGTTCCTGTGCTATGCCACGCTAAGCAAATGAACAATGGGCCGTAGTTACCCCAGTCTGCAGGCCACCAATCTTGAGATGTGGTAAGCAACTCATTCATGTCTTTTTTGAGTGCCGCCATGTCTAGCTTATTGAATGCGTCTGCATAGTTGAAGTCACTACCAAGTGGATTTGAACGGCTGTCATGATCTCTAAGTGGCGACAAATCTAATTGTTCAGGCCACCAAAAGCAACTTCATGTGCCTAAGTTTGCAATCAATAGACCGACTTGTTTACATCAGGATTGAGTATAGGAGGTGATCTAATTTTTTATAAATTGATTAAATAGATTCATATGTTCAAAAAAACAATGAAGAGATCATGTCATATTTGGCATAAGAAATACGCTCAACTGGCTTTACTGTGTTTAGGCCAATTTATCAAAAATTGGCAAAAAGCTTGTTGAGGAATCGGCTTTGACCAGAAATAGCCTTGACCATATCGACAGCCTAGTTGCACTAAAATATTGGCAGTGCTCTTATCTTCGATACCCTCAGCAATATTCTCAATACCAATTGCATGGCTCATTTTCAATATGGCATCAACTAAGTGGTATTGATTTCTTTCATGCATCATATTTTTGATAAAGGATTGATCAATCTTTAGAGTCGAAGCATTAAACTTAGTTAAGTAATTTAAGTTCGAATAACCAGTACCAAAATCATCAATAGAAATCGAAATACCCTGGGAGACCATTTGGTGAATTTGTGCCTGTATGTTTTTCTCGTCTTCAATGAATAGTGACTCAGTGATTTCAATGTCTAGGTATGAGGGGTCGAGCTTTTGTTGTTTTAAGGTTTTTAATACTAAACTGCCAAAATTACCTTTTTTAAACTGTTCCGCTGAGGCATTGACTGACACTCCAAGCTGATTAAAGCCGAGTTGATGCCAAGTAAGACAATCTTTAGCGGCTTGTTTTACTACCCAGATCCCTATTTCATTAATTAATCCAGATGCCTCTGCGACAGGAATGAAAATGGAAGAAGGAATTAATGTATCATCTGGTAAACGCCAGCGGATCAGCGCTTCTACCCCTGCAATGGAATTGCTACTCAGTTCAATTTTGGGTTGATAGTAGAGCTCAAACTCTTGCTGTTCAATGGCACGTTTTAATCCTGCTAGCATAGCCAGTCTCGCTTTGCTTTGTTGTTCCATCTCTAAATCAAAAAATGCGTATTGGTTATGACCCATTTGCACTGCTTTAGTTAGTGCAGTGTGTGCTCTGCGTAATAGCGCATCATAGTGATTACCATCATGAGGGGCTATTGCAATGCCAATGCAGGCCGATACTTCTACCTCGTACTGTTCGACGTAATTGCTAAAAAAAGTAGTTTGCAATGCTTGGTGGGCAAAAGCTTCTATATCGTGGTAATCGGTTTCATCAATAAAAATAAAAAATTGATTGTTGGAGCTGTGAAAAATTTTGGCGTTATCTTCAGACAATGTATTTAGTCGTTGTGCAATCATGTTGATTAACTTGTCACCTATATCAAACCCCAAAGAGGCATTAATGGAGTTTAAGTTATTTAAGGTGAGCACCATTAATGCACTAAGTTGTTCTGCCTGATGGTGACGGTAGATACGCCCTTGGACATATTGTGCACAGGCTATTTCATTGGGCAATAGAGTTAATCTATTAGTCAGTGCTTTTCGCTGAGTACGAGTTTTATTTCTGAGTGAATTCACATGCATTTTGACTAGTCTTTCGAGCAGCCTATCAATGTCTTTCGTTAATAAGTAAACCACAGAAGCGAACACAAGCAGCACTAGGGCCATGTTGTGCGCTTTACGCCAATCGGCGAACTCAGCCAGTGGAGAGGCCAATAACCCTATGTACTCAGCATAGGCTAAACAGTATATGCTGAGCACCATAAATGTGGTTGTAGAGATGATAAGTAGGCGGCTGTTAAGCATGGCACAAAATACAAGAATACATGGATAGGCAAGTAAACTGGTGTCGTAGAGCCCTTCAATATTCCACGCAAAAAAGAATGCCAGTAAGGTCAAAGTCCATATAAAAATACCAGACACTACAGGCAAGGTATCTTCACAGACAAACCAGTGTAAAAATAAAAAGATCCCGAATGCGACGACAAGTGTGTAAGCGTAGCCTTGTTGATAAATTAGAATGTTGAGGATAAAGAACAGTGCCAAAGAAAGGCTGATCAGAAGAATAAATGACTTTAAACGCTTCACCTTGTCCGTCGCAATTTGACCAAGAATACTGCTGTAGTCAACACTTTCTCGTCTATTCATATTTGCGCTCTAAAGTTTTAGTGGGAGTCGCAAAAGCCAGCGTTCTTCCTCCCCTTGTTTTAGACTCAGGTTTAATGGCATACATGGCTTTATCGGCTAAGTGGATGAGCTCCGGCTTATGGCTTGTGTCATACGGGTAAAAAGCAGCACCAATACAAAGGCCTACCTGTACATTAGCTTGGTGCGAGATAAGTGTATAAGGCTTAACGATCCTTGTTGTGAGTTGTTCACAGAACAATTCAAAATCAGCTTTGTTAGTGTTTTCTAATACGACGACAAACTCATCGCCTCCCCATCGACACGCTATCCCATTACTCGGGGTGAGCTGTTTTAACTGATTCGCCACGAATATCAGCACTTCGTCACCGGCATCATGACCATAGATATCATTCACCTGTTTAAAGCCATTGAGATCCATCAAGGCAAAGACGAAAGGTGTTTTATCTTTTATGAGTTGATCAATTCTTTTCTCACCAGCATGGCGGTTAGTCATATTGGTTAGGGCGTCATAATCGGCTCGTCGGCTTAATTTATCGAGCTCGTCACGTTTTTTAGATACATCATTGAGTGTGATTTGATAATACGATTTTAAATCATCTGTAATGATGCTAGAAACAACCACTTGTAACCAGATGGTTTTATTTTGCTCTTTAAATTTTAGTCGATGCTCACCTATGGCGATTTCATCATTCAAAAATGCACTATTTACAGAGCGAGTCACTAATTCAGGCGTTTCAAATAGCTCACTGAGTATCGGTCCATAGTTTTTCTTTATGGGTTGCTCTATTCGTTCTATCAAAGACTTAAAAGCTTTGTTGGTGAGAAGAATATTGCCTCTTGGTTCCATTAAAATGATGGGAGCGACGGAGTTTTCGAATAACAACCTGAAACGTTTTTCTAAAAGCTCAATTTCAGAGCGTAATAATCGCTCTTGAGAGATCTGCTCTTCTGCCTTTTCTAATAGTAGGTTGATGTCTTCAACTAAATTACCTAACTCGCTTTTGTCGTGAAAGACAGGCTTTTTTAAACGTCTTGCTGTGCCTGGATTCAGTGAGTGCAGACGATTTGCAATAATAAGAATAGGCTTAGTGATGAAGTAAAATGCAATAAAAATAGCAATGGCAGTGACAACGAATGCTTGTATCAGCAAAGAGTTGGATAAGAAGCTTGCCGCATTTTGTGAATCCTCTTCTATATAGTCTAAATTGTGCTGAACTTTGATCGTACCTAACGATTCAGAAGGTACAAAAGGTGAATAAACCATGAACTCTGTTTGTTTTTCAGGCTCAACTTTAAAAGCTTTACTTTGTATTGAAAATAGCTCTGATTCAAACGATGCAGCTAAGATTGCTTGGTTGTTACTAAGGCCGTTAATCACTTCTTTTGCTAGTTCTTGATCACCTAAATAGGCCGCAATATTGGCCGTAGGTGCAACGACCTCATAAAGTTGCTCAATGCTGGCCTGGGTTTTATCTAGGTTTTTTTGATACGCCAGTTTAAAAAAAACCTGAGAAGAAATAAAACCGACAAACACGGCAGCAAAGCTAATTGATATTGCGAGCCTGAGTAATAAGCCACTCTTATTCATATAACTCCAAGATGACTTTTACTTTTTGTTTTTGTTTTTGTTGTTTAGTTAACGCATCGCTAAATACATAACCAATGGCATTGGGGTTTTCGGCTATAAAGTTTAAAACCATCTGCTCGTCAGCATATGTTTCTGGAGGGGTAGCTCTACCGGTAAAACGAACTCTAGACCAATACGCATTTACTCTCGATAAAGGCATATTCACGAGCCTTTTGTAGAAAGTTGATTTCAATCCCTCTGGTGTGAGTGTATCTAATGGTTGAGCGGATTGATTGTCAGGGAAAGCAACATATCGGCCCATATATAAGTCAATTAACTGCTTTTTTGACAAGGAGTCTGTAGCATTGTCGGCATGCACAACGATAGAAATAGGCTTAGCCACGGCTGTATTCATTAAGCTGTATGCAAGTATTAGGGTGAGGCAGATAATCAACTTTTTCATAGCTAAAAAGTAAAACTCACACTAAAAAATAGGGTGGTAAAAGACTCTTTCGGTGCCAAGGTATTCATACCCTGATATGACCACAGTGCCCCCCCTTGAGCTTCAATATTAGTGTGATCAATCTGTAACTTAAGGGCAATATTGTCTTTCACGTCGTATCTGACACCGAGAGAATGGGTTTGTTGATTAGGGCTGAATACACGAAATGACTCGTTAACCGCTAGAATAATCTCCTCTACTTGGTTTGGTAAAAATCGTTGAATATTGACCGCATCGTTAAACTCACTGGGATCGGATTCTACGATCGCAAAGGTGTAAAATAGCTGCCCTTTATCAAAATTGTAGGTCGTACTGATATAGCCGCTACTGACAGCAGAAACCACTGATGAATCGCTGTGAAGATGGGCAAACTCTGTTAAAAAAGTCAGTGGTCCTAAGTTATATTTTAGCCCTGCAGAGCTAAAATATGCTTTTTTATTAATTAACGAAAAGTCGTTAATAAAAGCTGCTTTATCCGGCCAAATTACGTCAGGTATCTGTTGTAAGCCACCAATAATACTTGCCATGGTCGAAATGTTGTTTTTGGTGCGAGCTTGAGTGTGTTTAAGAGACAGGGTCCAGTCGAATTGACTGAGTTCGAAGGACACACCTAAAACATCATCAATTTTTAGTTCTACATTTTCATTATCAAGGGCAATGTGACTCGAAGATTGACCGCCAAACAGCTTGATACGGTAATCTAAATCATTATGGCTTTTAAAATAGGTAAAATCGGCTCCGTCTAAATTGCGGTATGGGAGTAAAGCATAGACTTCAGTGGGGACTTTTGCCCACGGATAAGCAAAGCCAATATCTCTGTATTCTGTAAGTAAGTATAGGTCAAGTTGTGTTCGACCAACTCTGAGCTCCCAGTCAGGAGCTGGTTTGTATCTCAAAAAAGCTAAACTAAGCGCGTTGTCTAAAGTGACCTTTTTTTGCCCGCGATAAATTAACTGGGTGACGAGGTCGAAATCTCGAAATAAAGATATGTCAGCTTGAATGCCTAAAGAACTAATGGCGCTAAAGTCTAAACTATCTTCAAAGTTGTCATTATCTCGTGAGATATCAGTTCTAAAGCGATAGGTGTCAGAATTGGAATGGACGGCTCCTATGTTGCCAAAGCCGCTGATGGTTGCACGCTCAGCACAAATACCAAAAAAGCTTGATAGACATAATAAAGCGTACAGAAATCGCAACATCTAACATCTCACCGATAATTTATATAAACGCAGTAAATAAATTATAGCGGATGTTTGGCTTTTCGAAATGAAATGAGTAAGTTTTCAGCGCCTTGTGTGGCTTAAATCAAAAAAGGAGCCAATTGGCTCCTTTTAAATGCATTGTGTGATGATTACTTGTTCACAATTGCGTTGTGATAGATGTTTTGTACATCATCACAATCTTCTAGCATGTTCATGAATTTTTCAAAGTTAGCTAGGTCGTCTTCGTCTGTGATCTCAACATGTGTTTGTGGTACAAAGGTGATTTCATCTACTTCAAAGTTGATGCCTTCGAATGCTTCTGTTAATGCTGTTTTCGCTTTGAAGTATTCAGTGTGTGGCGCGAATACAGATACTTTGCCGTCTTCAACTTCAACGTCAGTTACATCAACATCAGCCATCATTAATGCTTCAAGTACCACTTCATCATCGTCGCCATCAAAGCCAAGGATTGCTTGGTGATCGAACATGTGTGCAACACAACCTGGGCTACCGATTTTCGAATCTGTTTTTGTGAATGGCAGACGTACATCTTTGATAGTACGATTCGGGTTATCTGTTAAACAGTCAACGATAACCATACAGTTACCCGGGCCGTAACCTTCGTAACGTGCTGGAGAATAGTCTTCACCTGCACCGCCCGCTGCTTTCTCAACGGCTTTGTCGATAACGTGAGCTGGTACTTGGTCTTTTTTCGCTTTTTCGATTAGACGACGTAAAGATAGGTTTGTTTCAGGATCTGCACCGCCGTTTTTAGCTACAACGTAGATTTCCTTACCGTATTTAGAGTTAACTTTGGTTTTTGCCGCCGCCGTTTTTGCCATGGCGTTTTTGCGGACTTCAAATGCTCTGCCCATCTTAATTCTCGTGTTATGAATTTAAAAAATTGCCAAGATTCTAGCAAGACTCAAGGCTTTGAGCTAGAGGGCAGCGAGAATAGCGGCATATTTTTAAAAACCAAACGTTACGGAAGGACTAATTTAGTCAATTGCGAAAAGTGCTCTATTGTATGCGTCGCTGTATCCGCGTAGTCAGGGCGCGCATCAATAATATATAAACAACTGTCCATTTGCGCATTGTCTGCAGCCTGAATATCAAATAAAAAGTCGCCAACATAAATACACTGCGAAGGGTTTACTTGCCAGCTGTCAGTAACTTGCAGTAATGCGGTTGGATCAGGTTTTGCGGGGGCATCGTCCCGGGTGAGTACAATGTCGAACCTAAGCCCGGTTTTAGCCAGTTTCAGTTGTGCCGCATGTTGGCAGTTACGCGTTACAACCGCCATTTTGATGTTTTGCTCTGCCAGCGCTGCAAGACACTCTACAACACCCGGCATTAGCACTGCTGATTCAGCATCTTGGTATTCATGGCTTAAGACAATATCCATGGCAGCTTGAGCTTCAACCTCAGGCAGCTGTTCAATATAGGTTAATAAATCTGTGTGTTCAGTACATCCGATTTCAGCGCGAATATGTTTAAAGTTTAAAGAGGAGCTTACTAACGTGTTGTCTAAATCAAAGATAACACCTTGGTAGTTAGCATTTACTGCAGTTTGAGTCATAAAAGAGAGTGGTCTTAGTGAGCGTATTTTGAGTATATACGAAAAGATTAAAAGGTTGGATTAGAGTCGTTATTGTGGGAAATACTGTTTAGTAAAAAGCAGAGCGTGGGCTCTGCTTCTAAGCGATTACTTATCAAAATGAACGGTGAGCCAGTTGTCTTCACCATCAAAATGTAAGGTTTTTACTTTGCCTTTACCTTCGAAGTTGACCATGTTGACTTGATCTGCCCAAACGTCTCTTAGTGCACCGTGTTGCATTCTCAACGCGCTGAAATTTGCTGGGATCTGCGTTTCTTGATAAACCCAAAAAAACTTTCCATCAACTTCTTGACCGACTAAAGAAAGCTTGAGAGGTGTTTTATCTGCTAACTGTAAAGCCACTTTACGATTTACATATTGTGCAAATTCGGCTCTATCTTTAGCGTGCTTAAACAGATCGGCATGACCGCCTATCAAAGTCTCTACAGCATGTTCAGTATCGTGCAGATAAAAGCGATGCATGAGCTCAAGATTACCCGTACGCTCATTGATCAATACGGTTGTCATTGCAGCTTTTAACTGGTGAGCGGTGACTTGACCGCTCAACAGTAAAAGTAAGCTGGCAGCAAGCCAAGCCCTCATGGATTAATCCTTCTTCTCTTTTTCGTCATTGTCATCTTTTTTCAACTCAGTTTTGATGTCGTGCATGATATCACGACGCACTTTGGCTGAGCTCTTCTTACGCTTATACACTTCTAAGCGTGAAGGAATGATCTGACGCGGGTAATGGTTGTTCTCAATGTCGACATCGGCAGTTTCCCAGCGAGGGTCAACCACAATAGACTTTAAAGGCTTGTCTTTGTCTGTGATGATTAACTTACTCACTTTATTCGGGCTACGACGCCAAATCTCAGCCGGTAGCATACGCTCTTCCGTCGAACCGTCTTGATACGTCAGTTCAAGAATGATTGGCATTACCAAGCCACCTAGGTTGCTGAACTCCATGACATAATAGTTTTTGTCTTCTTCAACCGCTCTATCAAGGGCTTTACGCTCCCAAGGCTTAAGCTTTTTCAAGAAGCTTTGATACGCATTTCGCTCTTTGTTGGTCACCGTAAAGCGGTCATTGTCATCGTAGAAGTCTGACACGTCTTTGTTTTTATCAATCCAAAGCTCGCTGCCTTCCTCTTGGTTACGCTTGTTGAACAGTGACATAGGCTTGCTCTGCTCGAACTCACGTAAACGTGCATAGTCAATGTCTGGGTTCTTAGTATCAATACGTAACTGATAAACCTTGTCTAGTGAGATATCAACATGATCTGTGGTATAGAACCAGCCACGCCAGAACCAGTCTAAATCGACACCAGATGCTTCTTCCATAGTCCTAAAGAAATCAGCTGGGGTTGGACGTTTGTATTTCCAGCGCTGCGAGTATTCTTTAAACGCGAAGTCGAATAGTTCACGACCTAAAATCACTTCTCGAAGAATATTTAGTGCTGCTGCAGGTTTAGTATAAGCATTCGGACCTAGATTTAATACGCTGTCAGACTGCGTCATAATCGGCACTTGGTTTTGAGACTTCATATAAGGCACGATGTCACGCGGCTCTACGCCCCAAGGAATGTTTGGATCCCATTCACGGCCAGCTACGCCATCTAAGAAGCTGTTAAGGCCTTCATCCATCCAAGTCCATTGACGCTCATCTGAGTTAACGATCATTGGGAAGTAAATATGACCAATTTCGTGGATCACAACGCCAATTAAGAAACGCTTCTCAGCTTGTGAGTAAGTGCGTGAGCCATCATCTCTTAGTTCTGTACGCGGACCATTGAAGGTGATCATTGGGTATTCCATACCGCCTACAGGGCCGTTTACTGACTGAGCAACTGGATATGGATAATCAAATGAGAAGCGAGAGTACACTTCCATGGTATGGATCACAGACTCTGTTGAGTATTTTTTCCAAAGATCACCGCCCTCTTTCGGGAAGAAAGACATCGCCATTACAAGTGGCTGTTCTTTACCACCTTGTTGATAGCCTTTGGCATCCCACATAAACTTACGAGAGGATGCCCATGCAAAATCGCGTACATTTTCAGCTTCGAAATGCCAAGTTTTGGTTTTGTCTGTGCCTGCTTTTTCGTTTTCAATCGCTTCTTCTTCAGTCACAAGAAACACAGGGCGTTTTGCAGTTTCTGCTTCTTTCAAGCGCTTTAGTTGTGTTTTTGTCAGTACCTTTTTAGCGTTTTTCAGCTCACCTGTCGATGAAACAATGTGGTCTGCAGGTACGGTGATCTCTACATCATAATCACCAAATTCCAGTGTGAACTCACCACGACCTAAAAACGCTTTGTTTGTCCAAGCTTCATAGTCAGTAAAAGCGGTAAGACGCGGGAACCATTGCGCCAGTAAGAAAATATCGTTGCCATCTTCTTCAAAGTGTTCATAACCCGAGCGCGCGCCAACCGCATCCTCTTCAACAATGTTAAAGGCAAAATCAAGGCTAAACTCTGTCGACTTGCCTGGCTTTAATGGCTCGTTTAAATCGATACGCATCATAGTATCGACAATAGTGACCTTGAGTGGCTTACCGTCTTCGTCTTTGACATCACTGATCACAAAACCCAGTTCAGTGTCGTCTATAAACTGTTGGCGACGAAGTTGGTTTAAGCTGATTTTTGCTGGTTTTGCTGCAGGATTACTTTGCAGGCTATTTTTAAATGTAGCGCTTCGCTCAGCAAGTGAGTCTTGCTTAAAAATATTTTGGTCTAGTTGCATCCAAAGATATTTTAGCGTGTAAGGTGAATTGTTTTTGTATTCGATACTTTGCTCAGCGGTTAAACGGCGCTGTTTTTCGTCTAATACAACGTCTATGTCATAATCGACTTTTTGTTGCCAGTAACGTTCACCTGGCTCACCTGCTGCGTTACGGTAGACGTTTGGTGTTGGCAGTACTTCGTCTAATTGACGAAACTTATCTACAAAGTTGCCTTTTGTTTGCTCAACAGCACTAGCAACCGCTAAGCTCGATGCCATAAGCGGTATGCACAGTGACAAGGCACTGGTTATTTTTTTCATTATATTTTCCTAGCTACCCAAGATATGGTTGTTCAGCACTTATCTATTCTTTGTAAGTTTGTGAACGAAAGAATGTTTTGCACTTTAATAGTCGCATAACGCATTGAGCGTCGCAAAAGCATCAAGAAAATGCAATTAAATTGAGATAAAGTAACATTTTAATGTTTTTTAGTGACTTTTTGTACGTTTTGTTCCACTAAAGTACAAGTTCGAAATTCATCGATATCAACGAAAATATGAGCAGAAAACAACAGCAGCTAATTCATCTTACGTTTATTTTGGTGGTTTATGCTGGGTATTAACAAATTTGATCAAAAAACCTTAGTTTGGCTGTTGATATTTACTGCGAATTATTTTTAAATTCGCGCTCTTTGATTTTTGAGCAAATAGTTACGTTAAAAAGTTGGCGTTAGTTTTGCTCTGTATAGTGTACCCGTTTACAGTAAAATGTGGTGAGCAATATGGATTTCTACATCCTGAAAAAGCAAGACAAGCTGGTGGCTATTCCGGCTGATGAACAAAATTGCAAACAGTATTTAGAAGATGGCTACTTTTATGTTGATAAAGTTGCTGCTTGTAACGAAAAGTCCGCACTAGAAGTGTTGCAAAGCAAACAAACAAAAGTGTTTAAAACACCGGTTTTGTTGTTTTTGCTGGCTTTGCCTGTTATTGCCTTTATTTGGTGGCAAATTACCCGTTAAACAAATACTTAAAGCGGTGTTATAGTAGCGTTTCAATGCGAAAGGGGCGCTACATGAAAGTATTACACACCTCTGATTGGCATTTAGGCCAACAGTTTTACGAACATCACCGTGTTCAAGAGCATCAGTATTTTCTTGATTGGTTGGTGACAACATTACAACAACAGGCGATTGACCTATTGCTTGTTGCCGGTGATATCTATCATACAGCAACCCCTCCCTCTTCTGCTGAACAACAACTTTACCAATTCATAAAGCAAGTCAAACAGGCATGTCCTGAATTGCATATCGTCATTATTGCAGGTAACCACGACTCTGCGAATCGCATTGAGACCGCTAAACCTCTTTTAAAACAATTTGATACGCATGTTATTGGCCGATATGACAAAGCAGACCCAGCAACTTGTTTAGTGAATATTGAAACTGAAAAGGGTAAGGCACAAGTGGTTGCAATGCCTTTCTTACGCCCTGCTGATGTCACGCTAGATACACAAAATAATAAAGCCTATCAGCAAGGTGTGGCGCAGGCTTACCAGTCTGTGGTTGAACTGTGTGAAGAGAGCACCGCTCCTATTATTGTTATGGGCCACCTGCACGCCAAAGGCGGTACCATTAGTGAAGACTCAGAGAGAAACATAAGCATCGGCGGTTTTGATGCGGTAACAGCTGAGGTGTTTACCGACAAGGCTGATTACGTTGCGCTTGGTCATCTTCACAAAGCCCAAGTAGTAGCAAAGTGCGACGCAAAGCGATATTGCGGTACGCCTATGCCGATGTCATTTTCAGAAAAAAATTATCAACACCAAGTTTTGGTGTGCGAATTTAATGGAAAAACATGTGAAAGCGTAAACCCCCTTTACACACCAAGGCTTAGACAACTGATAGTACTTCCTAAAAAAGGTGGGGCGGATCTCGCTGTACTTTGTAATGAAATCGAAAAGCTAGATTTATCGTCACACGAAGCAAGTCCTTACCTTCGCTTACGACTTAATGCCAGCGAGACCGATAGCCAGTTTAGGGAGAAGATATCATCAAGCCTAAAAGACAAAGACATTTTGTTTTGTGGTATTGAACGTGTTCAAGATGTGCAAAAGCATGAAGATGAAGTGATTTTCCAAGATTTAGGTCAAGTCGAAAAATTAAACCCACTCGATTTGCTAGACATGGTTTTTAAGCAGCAGGTCGATTCAGAGCAGGACTTACCCGCAAATTTAGCTGATTGTTTAGCCGAGGTATTAAATGACATGGAAGAGGAGCAAAACGCGTGAAATTACTTAAAATAACAATCACAAATTTAGCCTCCATTACCCACGCTGATATTGATTTTGAAAAAGCGCCCTTAGAGCAAGCCGGATTATTTGCCATTACTGGTGACACAGGCGCTGGTAAAAGCACCCTGTTAGATGCTATTTGTTTAGCCCTCTATGCAAAAACAGCCCGTTTAAAAAATGACTTAAAAAACACGGTGTCGTTTAATGGTGATGACATTAAATTAAACGACCCAAGAAACCTACTTCGTAGAGGCTGCGCTGAGGGCTCTGCTGAAGTGACTTTTTTAGGTCAAGATGGTGATCGCTATTTAGCAAAATGGTCTGTTGCCCGAGCACGTAAAAAAATCTCAGGTAAACTCAAGACACCAGAGCACGAGATTATTCGCCTCAGTGACGAAACCTTGTTGGCCCATAAAAGCGCGGCGGTTAAAGCGGTCGAGCAATTAATCGGTCTTAGCTTTGAGCAATTTACCCGTACTGTATTACTCGCTCAGCATGAGTTTGCCGCATTTTTGAAAGCCAGTAGCGATGAACGCGCACAACTTTTAGAGTGTTTGACTGCGACCGATAAATTTAGTCGTATTGGCCAGCTGATCTTTGAAAAACATAAAGAAAAAAAAGCAGAACTCGAGCGATTAAAAGATAGCTTGAGTGCCTATGTGTTATTAACTGATGAGCAACTTGAGCAATTAACCCTTGATGCAAACACGCACAAGCAGCAGTTAGATGAATTAAGAGCACAACAAGCTCAGCACAAATCGTCATTGCAATGGCTAACAGAGTCAGCCCAATTGCGAACTCAATTAGCGCAAACAGAGCAGGCTATTCAAGAAACAGAAGCGAAACTGACAGAAAAAGCACATAGTTATAATGAAGCAGAGCAAGCACAAGCCGCTTTTGAGATTGCCGATAATCGTCAGCAATGGACGGTGACAAAAAACAATTTAAGTGCACTCGAGTTAAAGCAAGGCGAGCTTAAAACAAAAGACTTTGCTGAGCAAATCCAGCAAGCAAAAGACGCGTCGAATAAGGCGTTTGATGCGCTACAACAAACCGAAGTCTATGTGACAGAGCAGCAAAGTGTTCTGCTTGAGGTCAGGCAACTTGATACTAAAATCGCGAATGCTGACTCAGTATTACAGCAGGTCTTAAAGCAACAGAGTGAGGTTAAGCAACAGCAGGCTAAGCTTTCAATAGAACAGCAAAATACCAATACGCAATTACAACAAGTACAGCAACAAAGTCACGAATTAGAGTCGCTATTAACTTCCAATAACAGCTTACAGACTACAGTTGAAAACTGGTCTCACCTCAAAGGCTTGTTAGATGACATCATAGATAAACAATCTCAGTCTCAACGTGCGCGCGCTGCATTGCAACATGCGCAAAAGCAGCATCAAGAAAACACCCAACAAGCAGAGCCGCTCAAGTCTGGGTTATCACAATTGCAAACACAATTGATTTCGGGGCAATCGTCAATTGATGTACTCCAGCAGCAAGTTGAACAGTTAAACATCGATGATTTGCAATTAGCGACTCAGCGGCTGCAACACGTGATTGCTTTGATGCAGAATATTTCAGATATTAGTGCGGAGCAGTTACAACAACAATCTTCAATGGCAAGTAACTTCCAAAAGAAACAAGCCATTGAAGTGCAAATGGCAGATACTGAGCAACAAAAAGAGCTAAGTAAACAACGGGTACAAGTGACTCGAGATAGCCTAACGCAAGTTCAACTCCGTGCAAGCGAGAGCATTAGCGCATTACGTGCAGAACTAAAACCTGGTCATGAATGTATGGTGTGTGGCTCAAAAGAGCATCCCTACGCGGTTGACCATATTGATAGCCATTGGGCAAACTTACTAAATGACTTTGCCACTCAACATAAACAGGCTGAGCAAGCTTACGAACAAGCGATGCAACGTAGCCAAGTTCACTTAACTGAATTTGAAAAAGTGAACGCTAGATATCAAGAAAGCAAACTACAACATCAGCGTTTAACGAGTAAAGTATCTGAGTTTCAAGGGCAACTTGAACAGTTTAGCGAATACCAAGGGTGGTCGCTGCAGCAATGTTTAGATCATCAACAAATGCTTGTACAGCAGCAACAGCATTTCACAGGTCTTCAGTCGCAATTGCAAAAAGCGTGGCACACTCAACAGGAACAGCAAAAGTTGTTTGAGCAACAACAAGCGCAGTTAAATGCCATTACACAGCAAGCCACTGAGCTTTCTCATCAGATTGAACAACAGCAAAATACACTTACTCAACTTTCGCAAGAAATAAACCGTGCGCAACAAAAAGCGTGTGATTATTATGCCGATGAAATATGGTGGGCGCAGTTTGAAAGTGCCCCACAAGATGCTTTGGCCTCTTTAACAAAAGCGGTTGATGAGTTTAAAAATAATAAAGAGAAACTCGCTCAGCTTCAGCAATCTCAACAAGCATTAACTTTGCAGTTGAATCATTTACAAGAATCAGCTGTGAATGTTTCAGAGCAGTTAAACGCTATTAACAGCACAGTTGAAAATGCGCGCTCAGAGAAGTTGAGTTTTGAGCAAGCAAGGTTTGAGCGTTTACCACAAGAGATCACCGCTGATGAATGGCAAGAAAAGTGTCAGGCACAATTAAAAGCAAGGCAACATGATTTAAATGCTTGCTCTGAACAATTGAAGCAGATCTTGCAGGCTGAAAAAGATAAAGAAAAAGATCTGACCAATATAGCTGAGCAGATCGAGATTTTACTAACTCAAAAAACCGCACTTGAGTCGCGCTTTGAACAATGGCTCAATGAAAAGTCACAGATCTATGCTGACTTGAATGAAGAGCTAGTTTCTTACTTACTCACGCTTCCAAAAGCGGACATTCAGCAAACCTTGTCTGAGTTTAAACAGTTGTCGCACGGCAAAGTAGAGCTATCAGGCAAGTTAAGTCATTTAAAAGAGAGCTTGCATACGCATTTAGCGAAAGCGCTGACCGAGCTAACTGAGCAACAAATTAATGAGCAGTTAGTAATTTTAGAGTCTCAGTTTCAACAAACGCAACAATACTGGCTGAGTGTGAACACGCAGCTTGAACAACATCACAAAAATGTTGAAAAATTGGCAACTGAGCAGCAAAAGCTCAATACGCTTCAGGCTAAGTATGAACATTGGCACTTGCTTGATAAATTACTCGGTGATGCCACGGGTAAAAAGCTGCGAAATATTGCGCAAACTCAGACATTAAAAATCTTGCTGCAATATGCCAACCAACACTTAGCGAGTTTGTCTAAGCGCTATCGCCTGACCGTGATAGGGCACTCTTTGAATATTGCTATCATTGATAAAGATATGGCCGATGAGCAGCGCTCTGTGAATACGCTTTCTGGTGGTGAGTCTTTCTTAGTTTCTCTTGCTTTGGCGTTAGGATTAGCTTCACTTTCTTCAAACAAAGTAAACATTGGTTCGCTATTCATTGATGAAGGTTTTGGCACGTTAGACCCTGAAACCTTGAGTGTGGCGCTAGATGCTTTAGATGCCCTACAAGCACAGGGCAGAAAAGTGGGTGTCATTTCACACGTAAGTGAAATGTCAGAACGCGTTGCCACGCAAGTACAAGTTAAAAAACAGCCCGGCGGTTATTCGAACGTATTAATAAAAGGTGCTTAATATGCCTGATTTTAAAGGTGAGCAAGCCACTCATTATGACGAAAGGATCACGCGACTCGTACCTGGCTACGAGTTACTACATGGTTTGACGGCCGCGCAATTAAACGTGCTGTTTCCTGATGAAGCGAGAATCTTAATAGTGGGAGCAGGCACGGGTAAAGAGGTTATAGAGTTAGCTAAGCTTAATTCTACATGGTCTTTTATTGTGCAAGATGTTTCTGCTGACATGCTCGCTATCGCAGATCAAAGTTTTACTAACTTAGGCCTAAGTCATAGGGTAAAAATACAATGTGGTGAGTTAACGTCTCTAACTGAGCATGTTGATTGTGCCCTATGTTTGCTAGTTCTTCACTTCCTAGAAGATAACGGTGCAAAGAAAACGCTTTTAAATCAGATTAATAGTGTTTTAAAACCTAGAGCGCCTTTATTTCTTGTTGACCTTATGAAGCCAGAAACCCAGTTTGAACGAGAGGCGCAGTTAGTATTTTGTCGTACTCTGGGTTTAACAGAAATAGGTCAAACTCGTATGCGGTACAACTTAGAAAATGAGTTTTATCCACTTGATCGAATGCGTTTAAGCGAACTGCTCGATGAATGTGGTTTCAATGCCCCCCACCCTTTCTTTAAGGCGCTTGGTTTCACTGGAGTAAGTTGTAATAAGCGCACTTAGTTTTAAGTACTCGTGCGCTCTAACTCAGCTAAGAGCCCTACTAGTCTAGTTATCTTAATATTACTTAGTTGCCTGTAGTCTAAATACGGGCAGATCACTAAATTACTAGCTTTATCAATTGCGAACTCCTCATCTAACCACACCAAAGAGTTAGTAAAAATATGATCTCGGAGTATTCTCTTGGCATATGTTCTGCCTGCAATAACATGAAATTTATAATTTTTTTCAGAGAAATTTGGCGGACTAAAGAGCAGTGCTTCTTGGCTATGCCCTTGTAGCAGTACTTTATCTCGGTAGTCTTGCCAACGCTTAAAGTTAGTAAAATGATGATCTCTGTGTTGCCACTCAGCCAAAATTTTTGCATAAACGTTGAAAACTTTGCGCCATCCATTACCACATGCTTGGTTTATAATATCGATCTCACCTGTACTAAGTGATTGTACTGATTGAATATTATGGTATTCAGACATACTAGGTGGGTTTTCAACATAGATTGCGATTAAGCCCTCTTCTGCCCCTAATCCCTGAGTTGATAATTTCATGATCTGTGTTGTGCTAGCAGACTATCAATGGCATTGGCGAATGTTTGCTTGTCGGTACTGTTTAATTTTGCTGGTCCACCTGACATTTCTACACCACTGCTTCGCATAGTATCCATAAAATCCCGCATATTAAGGATTTGTTTGATGTTGTTCTCAGTAAACTTTTCGCCTCTTGGGCTCAATGCAAAAGCGCCCTCTTCTAGTACTTCTGCAGCAAGAGGAATATCAGAAGTGATAACCAAATCGTTCTTTTTAACTCTTTTTACAATCTCATTATCAGCAATATCAAAGCCTTTGCTCACTTGGAGCAAGTTCACATATTGTGTGACAGGGACGCGCATACTATGATTTGCGACCAGTGTTGTGTGTGTTTTAGTGCGCTCAGCTGCGCGGAAAAGTATTTCTTTGATAACAGCAGGACACGCGTCCGCATCGACCCAAATATGCATAAATAGACTCTGAGTTAGTAAAAATTTGGTGTGAGAGACGATGATACCAATAAAACTTAAATCAGCAAGTGTAAACCCCCTTTACACTTAGATTGAATATAGCTTATGAGGCTCAGTGTCATCGTATTTTCATAGAAGCTCTTAAAGTTGCGAAGTATTTTTGCCTATAAAGGCGTTTAGATCATATTTTTACTAACTAAAAAGACGTTAAGCTTAATGATACTTTATCAAGATCAGATTTTTACCAACTGGCTTTGTGGTAGATCACGATTTTACTTACTGAGCTCCCTTAATTAATTACTAGATCATATTTTTACTAACTAAAGGTCTTTTTAATTGTTTAATTAAAACTTCTAGATCATGTTTTTACTAACGTGATGACCTATTAGTTCTAGAGAGATCATAGTTTTACTAACTGGCTTAGTAAAATTATGATCCAAAAAGAGTTATCAATACCCAAAAGCTAATAACTTTTCCATATAAAAGAGGCTTTTTCAGAAAGTGGTAGGCGTTGTCGTACAGCTAACGCTTAAGTTGATAAAATCATGATCTGTATGGCCCAATAAAATAGTGGATTGTTATAAATAGGATTAAAGTAACTAGATTGATAAGGGTAAAAGTTGAAGGTATTTAGCTATAGCAGTCCTCTAGTTAATGAATTTACTTTTTGAGCAAAATTTATAGCCCTTAATTCAGATTAACTTAGTAAAATAACGATCTGAACATGAACTACTAGTATGAGAATATGAGTTTAATTGAGCAAATTACGACGTGTCGACTTTGCGACGAAGCACTCCCCTTTGGTGCTCGACCTGTCATTCAAGCCTCACCGGATGCTAAAATTTTGATCTCAGGGCAAGCCCCTAGTTTGAAAGTTCATCAAACAGGAAAGTTATTCAACGATCAAAGTGGCGAAACCCTCAGAGACTGGCTTGGAGTAACCGAAAGACAGTTTTATGATCCTGACTTATTTGCCATTGTACCGATGGCGTTTTGTTATCCGGGTAAAGGAAAAAGTGGTGATCTACCCCCACCGAAGGTATGTGCACAAACTTGGCGGCAGCCACTACAAAATTATTTTAAACAGATAAAATTACACATATTAGTTGGTCAGTATTCACAGCGTTATTATTGTAATAATTTTAAATCAGTGACACTGCAAGTTCAGCAATGGTCATCTATGCTACCTGAGCGTATTGCTTTGCCTCATCCCAGCCCAAGAAACCAGCCTTGGCGTGCTAAAAACCCCTGGTTCGAACAAGCGTTAGTGCCTGAGTTAAAAGAACAAATACAGAAGTTAATCGCTAGTTAAATAATTTTAACGAAAAGGCGTTGTTTTTTTAGATAAGTCAATACATACTTACTTGGCATTACACATGATTACAAATATTAACAAGTACATTCTCAAGGATAGAATATGCTCAACAAGGTTACTGGCTGGTGTGCTGTTTTATTATCACTGATGGCCTTTTACCCCAGCAATATGGCAGGTGGTTTGTCGTGTATCGGCTTTTATATAAGCTTGTTCGCAATGTTTATCGGGGCTTATGCAAGTAGTTCAGGCAAATATGTCTACTTCAATTTAGTATTTCTTTTTTCACTGATCAATATTTTCGTTATCAATGATGGAACGAATGTATTTTTGTTCTCACAGCAAAATGACTGGGTTTATGTGTTATCTATGTACGGTATTTTTGCAGTCGTGAGTGTTGTTTGTTTTGGTCTACTCAGAAAAGAAACACTGCTAGCGCAATTAGACGCAGTTAATTAGCCGACTTTAATAAGTTGGCTATTCAATTAGCCAACTTACTTCTCTCCCCTTTTAAATATCTCTTGCCTTCTGTACTTGGCGTTTTAGTGACTTCATGGTAATTTTTGGCAAATTTATTTTCAAAGAGATAAAAGTCATGCCTAAGGCAAGTGAAATAAAAAAACATAATGCCATTGATTACAACGGTCGCGTAATGATTGTACGTGATATCGAACGTTCAGTACCTCAAGGTCGAGCTGGCGGTAGTTTATACCGTATGCGTATGTACGATGTTGTAACAGGCGGCAAGGTTGACGAAACGTTCAAAGCTGAAGAAATGTTAAATCTGGCTGATTTAGTTCGTCGCCCGGTTATGTTGTCTTATATCGACGGTGAAGAACACGTGTTTATGGATGAAGAAGATTACACACCATATAACATCAATACGTCTTCAATTGCTGAGCAAGTACTATTTATTAACGAAGAAACGAAAGGCTTACAGGCTGTTTTAGTTGAAGGCTCGCCAGTTTCTATTGACCTACCATCAAGCGTTGAGCTAGTAATTGAAGACACATCACCTTCAATTAAAGGTGCTTCAGCAAGTGCACGTACAAAGCCTGCAACACTAACAACAGGTTTAATTGTTCAAGTACCAGAGCATATTTCTACAGGTGATAAAATCAAAATTAACACTGATGAGAAAAAGTTTATGGGGCGTGCAGACAGCTAAGCTCTTCGGTTGCGGCTTTTATTAACCGCAACCAATAACCACTTCTTTTTGTTTTAACAAAACTTTAACCTTTGTTTCTTTCCTGATAAACTTCGTACCTATTTTGTTTTTTGTCTTTTTTAGTGACATAAAATAAATATCTTTATTCTATTTTTTGCTACGGATTAGCAAGGGTTTTTAATGAGTTATATTCCAGATACCAGTGCACAGGACTCACAAGTCGTCACGCCTAAAAATAAGAAAAAGTGGATTATTCGTGCTCTTGTCTGCTTGTTTATTGTTATTTCTTTTTACTTTGTTGTTTCTCCCCTATTGATGAGTTGGTCTGGCGGGCAGTCAGCTATTTCAATAGATAAGTTACGCATAGCTAAGGTTAAGAAAGGAGACTTTATTCGTGATCTTGCGATACAAGGTAAAGTGATAGCCGCACGTCGGCCGGTTTTGTATAGCCCGGCTCAGGGTTCGGTTACCTACTTAGTTGATGCCGGTGATAGTGTAGAACTTAGCCAAGTCGTTGCACGTATTGAAAGCCCTGAACTGCAAAGTTTATTTGAACAAGAAACGACTAAACTGTCGCGCTTGAAAACGCAGTTATCCCGAGAAAAGATTCAAGCCAAACAAATTCAACTACAGCAAGAAAATCGCATAGGCCAAGCTCATGTCGCCTTAAATGCAGCGAAGAGAGAGATGCGTCGTTCTGATGAGGCGATCAAAAATCAAGTTATTAGTGATATTGATTATCAAAAAGCCAAGGATGATTTAGAAAACGCAGAGCGTGAATACAATCATGTAAATAAAGAAGTCGCGTTATTAAAAGAAAGCCAAGCGTTTGAAATTCAGACCTACGAACTGGAGTTTAATGCACAGAAGGTCAAGGTAACTGAGTTGCAAAGACTAGTTACTGGTTTAGAAATCCGTTCTCCGGTTGTTGGTGTGGTCGGTAATTTAAATTTTGAGCAAAAGAATACTGTCAGTAAAAATCAGCCCCTTATGAGTGTGGTTGACCTCAGTGAATATGAATTAGAGGTACAAATTCCAGAAATATATGCTGATGATTTAGCCATCGGTTTACTTGCTGAAATTACCTTTAATGAAAATACGTTTTTAGGAAAGTTGGTGGCCATTTCTCCTGAGATCAGTCAAGGGCGCGTGCAGGGCAAAGTCCGTTTTAGCAAGCAGTCTCCTGCTAACCTTAGACAAAATCAGCGTTTAACAACACGTATTATTTTAGAGCAAAAACAAAATGTAGCTTATCTACCTCGGGGTCAATATTTACAAAAGAGTGGACAATTTCTTTATGTTTTTCGTGATGGTGAAGCTATAAGAACCCCAGTAAAACTTGGTTCAATCGGTCTAACAAAAGTCGAAATAGTGTCTGGTCTTGCTGTGAATGATCAGGTTGTTATCTCTAACATGAATGTCTTCAAAGAAGCACAGAGCGTGCGGGTAATACAGTAGTTCAAACTTTTAAAAAGTGGCTAATTAACCGAGTTGGTCACTCATTTCGTATTGATGTTTGAAATAATAATAAGGAAAGAAAATGTTAAAAATGACAGGGTTAGCAAAAGTCTATTTAACCTCAGATGTGAAAACACAAGCACTTCAGCCTTTTAACCTCTCTATTGAGCAAGGGGAATTTGTCGCTGTGATAGGCCCTTCAGGTTCGGGTAAAACCACCTTCTTGAACATCGCAGGTCTGCTTGAAAATCACAGTGAAGGCGTCTACGAGTTAGATGGCAAAGATGTTTCTACGCTATCAGATAAGCATAAATCAGCCTACCGAAATGAAAAAATCGGCTTTGTTTTTCAGAGCTTTAATCTCATTCCTGAACTTAATCTTTATGACAATATTGATATGCCACTGCGCTATCGAAAGTTTACTGCCAAAGAGCGTGACGAACGCATTATGAAAGCGTTAGAGCAAGTTGGTCTGGCGGGTCGTAAAAATCACTATCCCACTCAATTATCAGGTGGCCAACAGCAACGCGTTGCGATTGCCCGCGCAATAGCCGGCTCACCCAGTGTTATTTTTGCCGATGAGCCAACAGGTAACCTTGATTCAAAAATGGCGCAGGGGATCATGTCGCTGTTACAAGACATCAATGCTTCAGGCACCAGTATTATTATGGTGACCCATGATAACGAACAAGCTCAGCAGGCTCAGCGCATCGTTCAAATAAAAGATGGGGTATTAAGTGAAGATGCACCTATTTTGGCTCAAGCCATTGCCTAAGGAGTGACGATGTTCTCATATTATGTGAAATTGGCACTGATCAGTTTTAAGCGAACGCCATTGCTCAGTTTTTTAATGGTACTACTAATAGCAATGGGCATAGGTGCAACGATGACGACCTTTACGGTGAGTTATATGATGAGTCAGGACCCACTTCCTTCTAAAAGTGATAGAGTTTTCTCTGTACAGATGGATAGCCGAGGCGACGGCTATGATTGGGGCGAAAGCTCATTGGCAGAAATCACCTATATGGACATGCAAAATGTCATCAATTCAGGGATCCCTAAGCACCATGTGGTTATAAGTGCCGTTAGTACAATGCTCAAAAACCCTCAGCAGCAAACTCAAGCCATCAAAAGCAAAGTAAGAACCACAAATGCTGATTTTTTTACCATGTTTGAAACGCCATTTCTGTTCGGCTCTGGCTGGGATGAACAAGCAGATAAGCAAGCTCAACAGGTTATTGTACTAACAAAAAAATCTAATAACCGCTTTTTTAATGGAGAAAATTCAGTAGGAAGATTTTTGCAGTTTGGTGATGTTCTTTACCAAGTTGTCGGAGTACTAGACGACTGGCAATTAATGCCCAAGTTTTACGGTGTAAAAACAGAAGCTTTCTCTGAGCCTCACGATGTCTTTATCCCATTTAATACGCAAGTTAAAAATGAGTTAATGGTAGGGAATTTAGTTAACAATACTTGTTGGAAAAGTTATGAGGGTGATGACTTTGCAGCATTTCTCGCTTCTGAATGTATGTGGGTCGTGTTGTGGGTTGAACTAGATAATGACGCTGCAAGAGAGCAATACCAAGCTTATATAGATCGTTATGCTCAGCAGCAGCGAGATCATGGACGTTTTGCAAATCGAATTTACAACCGCTTAGTTGATGTTAAACAGTACCTTGTAGACGAAGAAATCGTCTCAGATGACAGCAAAATGGCAGTATGGTTATCAGTGTTATTTTTGATTGTATGCTTGCTCAATTGTATGGGCTTGATGATGGCTAAATTTCACGGTAAAGCGGGTGAAGTTGGTTTACGTAGAGCTGTAGGGGCAAGTAAGCAGCATATAGTGGCGCAATTTAGTGTTGAATTAGCTGTTATAGGTTTCATTGGTGGCTTAGTTGGCTTGATTTTGGCGCAATTTGGCTTAGCCATAGCGGAAAACTTATACAACTATTTGCACGCATCACTCATGCAAATGAACCTCATCTTAGTATTAAGCACCTTATTATTAGCTGTTTTAGTTAGCTGCACTTTTGGTTTACTTCCTATTTTTAAGGCCAGTCTAACGCAACCCTCTAGTCAGCTAAAAAGTCTGTAGGAGTGAAACAATGAAAGATTTAGCACCTATTATAAAGACGTTACTGAAAGCAAAAGCCAGCCCATTTCTATTGATATTGCAAATTGCGATTACCTTTATGGTCATGGTGAATGCCGTCAATATGCTTAGTGAACGCAGCAAAAATATGGCACGACCGATTGGCGTAGATGAGACTAATAGCTTCTATATACAAACTAATTTACAAGGCGAGTCCAATGCTTTGGGAGCGCGTTTAGATGAAGATCTTGTTCGGTTACGTGCTTTACCTTCTGTGCAGGGGGTTACACCTATGTCAGCCATTCCACTTGAAGCATGGGGGCGGGCAACGCTTATTAATAAAGAGCCTGCAAAGGTGTTTGAGTATGGTGCTTATTTTGCTGTAGATGAAAGTGTGGTTGAAGTACTCGGCTTAAACTTAATCGCAGGTGAAAATCTATCTGTTGAAGATGTTTATACTCTTCCAATGGATGGGATCGACCTTTCAACAAATATATTGATAACAAAAGCGGTAGCGCAAAGTTTAAGCCCAGATGATTGGCAACAAGCGGTTGGCATGACTGTCTATCTTTCAAATGATAAACCCCAACAAGTCAAAGGGGTTGTAGAAACAATGCAAGGCCCTTGGCCATTGTGGTACGGCGTCGAGTTCAATGTTATCTCGCCATTACGTGAAGCATACAATGAGGTTCGCTATTTCGTTAGAGCAAAACCAGGTCTTCGTGATGAAGCAATGGAGCAAGTGTTAGAAGCCTTGCTTAAAACACCTGGACGCATGATTGAAAAGGCAAAAACCATAGAAACGTTAAAGTTTGAGGCATATCAGAGTGACCGAGCAACGAGTAAGCTGTTGATAGGCGTCTGTTTGGGTCTACTTATAGTGACTGGCTTAGGCATTTACGGCCAAGCTCGATTTTCGGTTAATCGTCGTAAAAGACAAATAGGCACGCGCAGAGCATTAGGTGCAAGTAAAGGTCAGGTTATGCGATTCTTTATGCTTGAAAATGCCGTGGTCAGCCTTACAGGACTTGTTATTGGTTTTATTGCTGCATTATCTCTGAGCGAACAATTTTCTCAACATTTTGGTTTAACACCTGTACCGTTGCCGTATTTATTATCGGGTATGGCTGCATTGTTTGTGTTAGGTCAGTTATCAGTGAGTTATCCTGCACTGCAAGCGTCAAGAGTGGAACCTGCTATCGCAACGCGAAGTGCTTAAACACTTTAGCTTAATTGAAAAAGCCAGATCATATTTTTACTAGGTAAAATTTTGATCTGGCTTTTTTGTATCTGAGTAATTATTTCTTTATCAACTGCTTAATCTCTTTCACTAAGGCAATACTGGCTTCGTTATCGCCATGTACACATAAGGTATCTGCTCTTAGTGCGAGCGTGCTTCCTGAGCCCGTTGTGACTGTGCCTTGAGTCAATAACTGCTCGACTTGTGCCATCAAAGCAGGCTTGTTATGCACTGCATTCGGCTCAGTTCTAGGAGTTAAACGCCCTTCGTTGGTATATAAGCGATCCGCAAATGCTTCAAACAACAATGGTAGGTTATATTTTTCAGCCATAGCCAAGTGCGACGGCTGCTCATTGGTTGCCAGTAGCATTAATTTTAGCGGCTTGGCATAGCTACTTACTGCCTGCATGACTGTCTCTAAAATGCCTTTATCTGCCATCATATCGTTATAAAGTGCACCATGTGGCTTTACATAACTAATTGATAAACCATGAACTTGTGCCATGCCATCTAAAGCAGCAATTTGGTAGTGCAAACAATTTACTAACTCATCATGACTAAGCTTCATAGAGCGGCGACCAAAGCCTTGTTTGTCGGGATAGCTTGGGTGAGCTCCAATTTGCACGTTATGTTGTTTAGCAAGCGTTAGGGTTTGTGCCATCACATCAGGGTCGCCGGCGTGAAAGCCACAAGCAATATTTGCCAAATCAATCACTTGCATAGCGTGGCTATCTAAACCCATTTGCCACGCACCAAAGCTTTCACCTAAATCGCAATTTAATAACATGTTTGCATCCTTTAAATACTGACAGGGAGTTGGCCTTCTGGCTTTTCTAAGCCCAAAATCACTTTAGCGAGCGCAGTAAACGCAGGACCAGAGATCACATTTTTACTAACTACATCAATATTGTAGGCATAACTGGCCAAAACTGCTTGTGCGTATGGTGCATAAGTCGGGATCTCATAGGGCGCGCGCAGGCTAATAAATAGCGTTGGCTTTCCAGCAAGCTTTGCCTGCTTAAGCAGCGCCAATAGGGCCTTTGGTTGCTCGTTACGTTTGAGCTTAAAGCTGTCAAGGGCCTTTACATCATCCATACCACCAATCTCAACAGCACTTTGTTGTGGGCTGGCATGGGCGGCTATGATCAAATCTGAGTTAGTAATATTTTGATCTGCTTGTTTTGGATCGAAACCTTGCAAGCTGCTACAGGTGATGTTTAATTCTTGCTTGCTTAAAGAGAGTAAGGCTTGTTCAAGCGCATGACATTTTTGCGTATCAGGCATGACCAAATGAATGCGTTTGTGTTTAGCTTGAATAGGCAATAGGCCGTTGTTCTTTACTTGAGTAATGGCTGCAACAGCGAGTTCACTTTCAAGTTGTCGGTGACTCGGGTTCCCTAATGTTGCTTTAGCAATGGCGGCAGAGCGGGGCGTTTGGTCTGCCAAAAATTGTTGTTTGAGTGAAATAATACGCTGTGCCGATTGCGCTATTTCAGTTTCATTTAGTTCACCTAAAGCAACCGCCGCATTCAGCGCACTCATTAGTTCATCAAGCTTTTTAATATCGTCAGGAGTACGAATGGCAATCGGCATTAGGGCTATATCAACCCCAGCTTTAAAGGTTTCAATCACTGCGGCTATTGGGGTAAAAAAGTGGCTAATCCCCGCCATATCGAGTGCATCTGTGACTGTTACACCTTGGTAGTTCAATTTTTCTCGTAGTAAGTCGTGCATAATTTTACGCGACAATGTAGCCGGTTTAATCATGACTTCACCTTGCTTGTTCACAAAGGTGCTGTTATCAAGTGCGGGATATTGAATATGCGCTGTCATGATCATACCCGGCGCGTGCTTATCAATAATGTATTTAAAAGGTGCAAGCTCAACCTGCTCAATACGTTTTAAATCGTGTTTAACAAGCGGCAAACCAGTGTGACTATCGACCGAGGTATCACCGTGTCCTGGAAAGTGCTTAAGCGCTGAAACGACGTTTTGCGCTTCAAATGCTTCAACTTGTGCTGCCCCCATTTTTGCTACTTCGTGTGAGTTCTCAGAGAAAGAGCGAACGTTGATCACCGGATTACCAGCGTTGTTATTCACATCAACGGTCGGCGCAAAGTTTACATTAATGCCAAGGCTATTTAGCTCTTTACCAATAGCGGTAGCCGCTACACTTGCATAGTGCGTACCGTATTTATGATAGGTGGCTCCTATGCTCATATTACCTGTGAACGAAGTCGCCTCAGCACGGTTGATACGAGCTACACGGCCACCTTCTTGATCAATCGAAATAAACAACGGTTGTGGATGTTTAGCTTGCTGAGCAGCCGCTTGTAAGTCATTGGTGAGTTTTACGATTTGCGCAGTGTCTGGCACATTTTCGGCGAATAAGATCACGCCACCAATATGGTGTTTAGCAATCAAATCTGCAAGTGCTTTGGGCAACTCGGTCATACCTTGTCTACAGGCTTTTGACTTGCCACTTTCGCAGTAATAACGAAAATCTAGCATCAACTTTTGACCAAGTTGTGCTTCTAAAGGTAGTTCAGAGGCATGATTGAGCGATTTCGCTGCACCGCTGGCACTGATTGTCATGGCGATCACCATCCCGATATGTTTAAAAAATTGCGTCACAGGCTACCTAAATTATCTGGCCTTAAACTGAATGGGTTAATTTAGCATTTGCAGCACTGAATTAATAACCTACCTCGATAAAAACATGACACTTGTCATATCGTTCAATGACAAACCTCACTGAAAACCTTTCGCGCCTTTAGCCATACTAAACCCATCAAAGTTAACTACGCACTGAGGAATTGGTTATGGAAAGCATCATGTGGGCAGTATTAGGTATGGCATACAGTTTAATTGCCGCAGCGTTAAGCACTTATAAATACAATCGTGGTAAGCCGTTTTATAGTAAATCAAGAAACACCGAGGTGAACTATGACTAATTCAGCAGTGGTTTCGGTTAACAACTTACACCATAGCTATGGTGACAAATCCGTCCTTAAAGGTTTAGATTTCTCATTAAAAGCAGGCCGAGTTTACGGATTTTTAGGTGCCAATGGCGCAGGTAAAACAACGTTAATTAACTTGCTACTAGGCCGATTAAAAGCGTCACAAGGTAGCGTTGAAATACTGGGTAATAAAGCGGGTTCTGTTGCTGCGAAAGCTAAAGTAGGCGCTATGCTACAAATCGGCAGTTTACCTGCGAATTTGACTGTACTTGAACAACTCAATCTATTCGCGAGCTACTATCAGTCTCCAATGCCTGTCTCTAAAGCACTGCGTTTGAGTGACTTAAATGCTTATGAAAATACACCATTTAGCAAATTATCAGGTGGTCTAAAGCAACGTTTGTTGTTTGCCATTGCCATTATTGGCGACCCACAACTGGTATTTTTAGATGAGCCTAGTTTGGCAATGGACGTAAATGCCCGTCAACAAATGTGGCAAACCATTCGACAATTAAAAGCTCAGGACAAAACGGTGGTTTTAACCACCCATTATATGGAAGAAGCTGAAGCCCTAAGCGATGAGTTATTCATTTTAAATGAGGGAAAGATCATCGCACAGGGCTCGCCAAGTGAGTTAAGTCACAATATGCAGTTAAGTGAAGTGAGCTTTGCATCTGAATTGAATGAGTCTGAACTTTCGACTTTATTACCTGAGTGGTCGTGGCAAGTGAATGAGGGTAAGGCTAAAACCCGCTGTAAATCACCAAACACACTGTTAAAGCAAGCATTTGCAAATGGGCTAAGCTGCGACTTACTCAGCGTTAAACCTTCATCGTTAGAGCAAACCTTTCTTTCACTGACAGAAACCGCTGAACACGAAAATAAAACACCAGTAAATTCAGCATCAGACAAATCAGTCAAGGAGCAAGCAGCATGAATAGCATAAGTTTATATAGTCTCAAACAAGAAGCGTGGTGCGACTCTAAAAGTGTATTTAGAAACTTAGGCTTTGTGATCCCGACCTTAGCGTTTCCATGTGCCTTTTACTTGTTTTTTGGTGTCGCTATGGGAGATGAAAAAACCAGCAGCTATTTGCTAATAAACTACATCATTTTTGGGGTGATGGGCCCCGCTTTATTCAATTTTGGGGTCAATGTCGCAACCGATAGAGAGCAAGGCTTATTGGCGTTGAAACAGCTATCGCCTATGCCTGCTAGTCAGTACTTAATGGGTAAAACCTTTACTGCTTTATTGTTTTCGACGCTGATATTTATTCTTCTTTCTAGTTTTGCCGTGTTATTCGCAGGCGTGAGTATGTCGCTACTTAAGTGGGGTCAGGTATATGCGTTAGCGCTGTTAGGCACATTACCATTTTGCATGCTTGGCTTAGTGATGGGCTTAAGTTTTTCAGCCAAATCGGCCCCCGCGCTTGTAAATTTGATTTACTTACCCATTTCGATGCTGTCAGGTTTATGGTTACCAATCACTATGTTTCCTGAAGCACTACAGTGGTTTGCATGGGCATTGCCTAGCTATCACTTATCTCAATTAGGGCTGAGTATTTTAGAGATGCACCAAGGCTTTAATTTAGCTTGGCATTTATTAGGCGTTGCATTATTTACATTGCCGTGTGGATATCTAGCAACAAAAAAGTACAACGCCATGAAATAAAATCATATTGTAACGCCCCTTTACGGAGAGGGGCTTTACCTCTGGGCTTCATTCCTTTACTCTTAACCTGTTGTTAATTATTTCTTAAAAAACATGAAGTTTAGTTTTCAGATTTTCCAGTTCGATTGTGAACACAAAATCCTTACCCGCCACGGAAAGGTTATTAAGCTAAAAGACAGAGCTGCTAATATGCTCAAGTTCTTTATTTTGAATAACGATAGAATTCTGTCTAAAGCAGAGCTGTTAGAAACGGTTTGGCCAGACAAAACCGTGTCTGAACAAGTCGTCTTTCAGAACATCAGTCACTTACGTGCCATTTTTGGTAACGATGCCATTAAAACCTTTTCAAAAAGAGGCTATCAGTGGCAATTAGAGCTTACCGAAGTCACAGAGCAAGCTGAAGAAGTAGCTGCGGCCCCAGCGTCACAAGCGGCTACTAGCAAAGCGCCTGTTGCAGAGGAAAGCAAAGCTGAGAGTGAGTCAAAAAACAATGAAAGCTCAGACAGTCCTCAGCAAAATGATGCGCCAACTTCTGAAAGTTCATCAGAGCAGCCTGCAAAAGAGAGCAAGTCGACCACTTGGCTCGGCATTTTGGGCGCCGCAGCCTTAGTTGTGGCAACAGCGATTTGGATGGCTGTTAAGTCTTAATTTGCTTCTCTCTTTTTTAAATAAAGCGATGGCAAACATCGCTTTGTTGCCCTCTATTTTTTTATAAAAATCATAGTCTTTTAAAATCCTTTTGAACTTTTTTGTACCCTTCTTGGTCTATGAATAGCAAAACTACCAAGGAAGCATAATAATGAAATTATCAACAGTATTTGCAGTAAGCCTATTACTTAGCACCTCTCTTTTTAGTCATTTTAGTTATGCAGAAGGGCGCAGCATTGAATATGGAAAGATAAATCAGCTCCGAGATTTAGCGACTAATAAAGCAAAATCAAAATATCTCACTCCGCTTTTTAAACTACAAATTGGTAACCAAGAAATCAAAATAGACGATATAAAGCTTTGGCTCGAACAAGAAGAAAAAGTCATTGCTAATGCGACCTTTGATAAAGAGGGTAATATCAATTTGCCTATCCTACCTCAGGCTGATGCTGAAAAGACCTTACTGCATTCGAACTATAGCAAAGACGATGTTGGGTTTATTCTTAATACCAGTTTAAAACCTTTAGAGAGTAAAGAACTCAAATACTCAGACGTATTTGTTTTACTTGATGATATCAACAATTTCACAGAACACATGGCTGGTGGCTTTTCTATGTTCGTCCCAAGTATGGACGAAATAAAGTTCACCTTTGATGCTCCTGCAACCATTACGGTAAAAGACAGCAAAGGCAAAACTAAAGCGTACAAAACAGACGACGAGTTGGTGATTGAAATCCCTAAAAAGAAGCGTTGGATGCAAAGTGATACTTGGCTGCAATTTAGTGCTCTACCGACTAGGTATGAGCCGATTGATTAACTTTTTATATCAGGTATAAAGAGCGTAAAGGGGCTTTACGCTCTATTTAAATAGTATTTCTATCTATTCCTCATAACCATTAGCAAAGGTTCTTACTAACGCTTCTATTTCAGTAAAAGTTTGTTCGCTGTTTTCGTTAAACGCATCGGCGTTGGTCAATAAAACAAAGCCGTTTTTACGTTTTAGGTCGGCAAATATTTTATTTCGAACACCAAAGTCGGTGCCGCCATGAGAAATAAAGTGCTGGTCGATATTCCAAAAGTAGCCATGCTGGAGCACGGTTTGTGCAGGCTCATATTGTATCGATAGCATGTTTTTAACGGCGTTTTGATCTAGTACTTGTTCATCACCGATTTTGCCTTCATGGATACTGGCAAGCAAAAACTGACTCAAGTCTTTCACGCTAGAGACGGCATTACCATCGCTGTATGTGACAGAGCCGTAATCGGGCAGAGTAAATAATTCGCCTGTTTGTGGGCTAAATCCCGCTCGCTGAACAATGGGCTTTTGAGGTTTGTCGATGGCCCATTCTGTGTTGTGCATATTGAGTGGGTCAAACACCGTTTTTTGGCTCAAACTAGGTAGGCTTTGCTGACTATCTTGTTCAAGTATAAAGCCCGCTAGTGCTGCGCCAACATTTGAATAAATAGAGGCATCACCCGGTGTGAGTCCAAATTGGCTGCTAAAGTTTGCATTAAAATAATAGTCACCTTGCGCTGACAAATAATTTTCGAAAAAGCGAGGCATATCTGGGTCAATCACTTGCGGGCAGTTGTTATTCTGTGCCAATAAGTTCATTAAACTGCTATGGTTGTCACGTAAGTAGTAGCTACACAAATAGACGGCGTTATTGTCGAGAATACCACTGCTGTGGGTGATCAAATGTCTTAGGGTAATGGGTTTATCAGATGTCGGGTTATCAATTGAAAACGGCAGCAGTGGTGCGATGTTTTTATCTAATTTAATCTGCCCTTGACCTTCTGCATGAGCCAGTGTGGCACCCAGCAGAGTTTTACTGACTGAAGCGAGGTAAAAGCGACTATCTGCTGTCACTGGGGTACCGCTTTCATCTGCGATCCCAAAACCATTTTGATACACCACTTTGCCGTCATGAATGATGCCCACTGCAATGCTGGGAATATTGCCTTTGGTTTGTAATTGCTCCAGTGCTGTTTCGAATTCATCTACTGAAAGTGTTAGGTGAGTGTGTTTGTTCAGTTGCTCAAGCGCAAAGTCATAACTTGTAAAGCGTGCTTCGTCGAATGAATGAACTGAGAAGGCGCTCTGTGCGTGCTGAGGCACAATACCTGTTAATTCAAATGCTTTGCCTTGAGCGTTGCGATACACCTCGTTTGAAAGGCCGATCTCCCAGCCATTTGGCAGCGTAAACGTTAATATGTCAGACAGTGCGCCTGAGGTTGGTTCACCAACAGTATGAACATGGTCGAACTGTTCTAAAGTCATAGCCAGCACTTCGCCTGCACTTACCGTCATTTGACTGGTTAGCAAGTAAACTGGGTTTGTATAAGCGCTGTCATTTTTAAGCACTTGATATCTAACTGGTACGCCCATGCCAGCAGGTGTCACTGCTTGTTTATTAACTGCGAGTACGGTTTTATCTGCAAAATAGTTGGCAACTTCTAAGGCGATGGCATCGTGTCCACCTTGATTATTACGTATATCTAAAATGAGGCCATCAGTGTCTTTTAATTGCGCCATTACTTTATCGAGTAATGTTTCTGCAGCTGTCAGTTGCACTTCGGCGGTGGCATCATCGGTGTCACTAAAGCTCTCTAAGTTATTGAGTACGATCACCCCGACATTGTCAGCGGTTTAGCCCCAAAGTAAGGTCGGAAATTCACTCTGTGCAGGAAATTGCGACATGCTGTCAGGTTGTAAATAGGCTTTGCTAATTTCTGTATAATGACCAAGCATGGTATTAAATACGTCATCCAGACTGGTTTGCTCGCCTGCTCTTAAGTAATTTCCTTGAATACCGATTGCAGCTTTCAGAAATGGGCTGTCTTTACCGACATAAAAGTTGGCGTCTTTGGCCCAAATATTTACGTGTCCGTCTTTTAGTGGGGCTACCATAGTCGCAAGTGTGCTAAATAGTGCTTCGTCAGTCATGTCATCACTAATTTGCGGTTTAAATTTTACATATTGCTGTGACCAATCAACGCCTCTTAACTCAAAAAAGGCATAGTAATCGTTAAAGGCATGCCAAAAATACTCAAAAACTTGGTTTGGAGTTGCGTTCTCAGTGACATCAATCGGTGTATTACACAGCGCTGGTAGGGTTTTATTTGTGGTATAGGTTTGCGCATGAATTTCGCCTTTCTCTCGCAAGCTTAATGCGGTATCGGTCGATTTAAGCTCAGCGATGAACTCTTTGTTGGCTTGCTCATGGCTTAATTGGTTCACTTTAATACAAGCAAATGTATTGTATTCATAAGCACTTACCTTGTTATCTTGAATGTCTAACACGGCGCCGTAAGCGGTTTTGTTCCATACGCCTTCGGCTTTTTGCAGTTCGGTGCGCGTATCTTTGTCACTAGAACATCCGCTTAGTACTAGGGTGGCGAAAAGTGCGGTTGCAATGGGTGTACGAGAAAACAATTTGACTGACATTTTTTATATCCCTTGATGAAATGAGCGTTTAGCTTAGAGGGATGAAGGGTAAGAAACTGTTGTTAAGTTGCGCGAAAATGTATGCTTAAAGGTACAGCTTTGAACACTTTTCAACATTCTTTTTGAGTATTCTGATTTTGACAAGAAGGTTTGATTATTGAGTTTGGTTGTAAAGGGGGTTTACATTTTCGGAAAGCTCGAAGAAAAATAGCCGCGTTGGGGCGCTGCTATTTGGTTTGCTTGTATGAAAGCACTGTCTTTATCTTTTAACCCTGTAAAGGTTAGTACCTATTTTTATAGTATCAATTTAATCGCTGCATTCTTGAGCTAGGCATTTGTCGTGTGGGTAAAAAAGTTAATTTTGGTTAAGCTTCTTGAAGTTGACAGCTTATCAATGTTGGGCCATATTTTGGGTGCTAGGATTACAGATAATGCATTTGTTTACCAAAAGCAAATATGCGAAAAAAGCCGCGTTTAATATTCTTCCAAAGTATTAAATAGTGGCTTTTTTATTAATAGTGCTATTTCATGCTTTTTAACCCGCCTCTCTATAACTTTTTGCTCGCAAACTGAGATTATTAACCCGACATAAAGTCGGTGCTACCGCGTTTGATTTGAGTTTGAGTTTGAGGCTATATCATTTTACCAACTGCACTTAGTGGAGCAGCAGAGCTCAGTGGGGGATGTAGGCGCGATTTTATATCGCGCTTAAAAAGCGCGGGGTAAACCCGCGTCTACAGGTTTGGCGGCGTTCATTAACCCGACATAAAGTCGGTGCTACCGAGGTGGCTTCAACTCTGGGCTTTGTGGCTTTGAGCTCGCCTCTCGCCAACTAAAATTGATATTTTAATTTCAAACTCATATTTCTCGGTTCACCAACAAAGTAGCGATGATTACCAAAGGCAAAATCAGCACGCTCTGCGTAGCGCTCGTCTGTGATGTTCATCACCGCAAATGACGCGCTTAACTGTGGATTGATCTGCCAATCTGCTCGCAGATTATAAACTTTATGGCCAGCATAGCTTTGCGTATTGGCGGCATCTAAAAAGTAGTCGTCTATTTGCTGGCGTTCTAACTGAGCCATGATAGTTCGTGTAACTTGCCAATTGATCTGCAGGTTAAGTAATAATTTGGGCGCGGTATCTATGTCGTTGCCTTTGATTTGCGCACCATTAGTTGGGTTATTTAAATAAGTGTGCTCGCTATAGCTAAAGGCCAGTTTTGTACTGATGGTACGCGTTACTTGGCGGTTAAGTGCAAACTCGATGCCCTGGTGCTCGGTATCTAGGCCATTTAAATATTGACGGTCGGCGTCTTGGTAAATGCCGTCTTTTTTCTTTAAATGATAAACCGAGAGCTCAGCAAATAGATCTTTATCTATATATCGAACACCAACTTCGGTTTGTCTGGCTTTGACACTTTTTACATCGCTGGCGAGCTGACCGTTCTGAAGGCGGTATAATTCGCTGGTATGAGGGGCTCTGAAGCTTTGATCATGTTTGGCGAATAGTTGTGTTTTTTTATCAATTTTATAGCTGTAGCCAAGAGCATAACTGATATCGTCAAATTGAATACTTTGGCTTGCAGGGCGAGTATAACGACACCCCCCGAAGCCACAGGCTGTGCCATCGTCTTTTAAATTACCTGTGCTTAAATTGTTTTGATAATCGTAGTCGGTGTTATCGTAACGCAGTGCTGCAAAGGCATTATGTTCGTCTGTGATTTTGGCGTCGAGCTGAGCGTAAGTGGCAAAACTTAGCGCATCAACGTCATAATCATAGTGCTTTCCTTGAGGTAATACGCCACGTAAAAACGCAGAGTTTGATTCGGTGTCGTTGGCTTGGTTTTGTTTTAAAAAGCCGCGAGTGATGTCGATGTCAGAGCCAAGCGTTAAACTGAACATATCAGACAGCTGACTTGCGCGACGTACTTGTAAACCTATACTCGAATGGCCGTTTTCTTCGACAGGTGTGCCCGGTAAAAAGTGCATTAAAAAGTCCATGTCGGTATGGCGTAAATATGGATTAACCTGCCAGACTGCATCTTCCGTATTCAAGGTGTTAAACATGGCGTAGCGCATCGACAAACTGTTTCGATATGCATCTGGAAAGTCATTAATGCGCAGTAATGATTTATCTTGATAGGCGTTTTCGCCACGTTGCAAATAGCCTGCTGTGTCTTGTTCTAAGTTGGTTAGCGTCACTCTGTGGGTAGTTTGCCAATCACCTAAGCTGTGCGAAGCCGACAATGAGAGTTTTTGTTGTTCGTAGCCCGAACTATCTTGAAAGCCGCCATCTGAGGTAAGTGTTAAGCCCACTAAGGTATCGAGCGCTTCTGTTTGCTGGCTGTAAAGGCCATTTACACGATAAAAGCTATCTTCACCTAATTCTACGCTCACCATAGGCGTTGCATATAAACTTGGGCTAAACACATTGATAGTGCCATGAATGGCATTTGAACCGTAGCGAGATGAATTCGCGCCTTTCACCACTTCGATGTTATCTGCAAGCTCAAAGTGGGTGTCGAATAATTGGTTTACGTTACAAAAGCCTGGCGCGCGTAAGCTAATACCATTTTCAAGCGTTAAAAACTCAGCACACGAGCCTGCGCCAGTTAAAACAGGTGAACGCACCGATAATAATGATTCTTGGCCATTACCACGGCTTAACCAAGTGCTCGATGCTTGGCTCAGTAATTGGTTTAAATGCTTAGCGTTGCTTTGCTCAATACTTTGTTTGGTAATTTTATTGGTGTTGCCAATCAAGTCTAAATGCAGGGTTTGTGTGCGGTTGGCGGTGGTGACTAGGGTTTCGATGTCTTTATCATTGGCGCTTGATAAGGTCTGAAAACTGATGCTTGCGCAACCTAAAAGAGCCAAAGACAAAATAGAAAATTTAAACGTTTCACGCACAGACATGTTCCTTTATCGAAGCTTGACGATATTTTACCAATCCTCAATAATACTTGAACCATTTTGAGGGATTAAAACTAACGCTAGCGTCGTTAAAAATTTCTTATTTAGAATAACTAAACAGCAAAATTTTCGCCTAGCTATCGATAAGTTTTCCTTGCCTCAAAATAGATCACTTAATTAAGAGTATTGGTATTATAAAAGTGCCTCATTATACTGAATAAATTCAAAACACGATCTACCGTCGAGCAAAATTATGTATCAAAAAGTGTTTAAAACCACGCTGTTAAGTGCAGCTTGTATGTTGAGCATGGCCTCGCATGCTAATAACCAGAACGTTGAACAGCTATTTAAAACAACCTGTGCGTCGTGCCATGGTCAAGAGTTAACAGGTGGCATGGCTGGTTCTTTAATTGATAACCAGTGGATGACAGAAGGCACAGATACTGCGCTGGCGAATGCCATTAAAAACGGTATTGTTTCGGCAGGCATGCCTGCATTTGGCTCGACGTTAAATGAAGAGCAAATTCGTACTCTGGTTGTATATATTCGTGAAGCAGGTGCAAGAGCAAAGCAAGCGAAACAGCCTGAATCGCAAATGGGCAAGTCGTTTAATACGGATTATCACAAGGTGACAACCAAAGAAGTGACCAACAGTGATGGCATCATCTGGGCTATGGATTTTTTACCTGACGGCAGTTTGCTTTATACCTTACGCGAAGGCGAGCTTTGGCACATGACGAAGGGCGGTAAAAAAATGCATATTAAGGGCACGCCTAAAGTATGGCATAAGCGTCAAGGTGGGCTGTTAGATGTGTATCCTGATCCAGATTATAAAAACAATGGTTGGATTTACTTGTCGTATAGTAAAGATGCAGGCAAAAACAGCCGAGGGCAAGAAGTGGCGTTCACAGCCATTGTTCGCGGAAAAATTAAAAATGGAGAGTGGGTAGAGCAGCAAACCTTATTTGAAGCCAAACCAGAAAATCATCAAAATCGCGGTTGGCACTTTGGCTCTCGTTTTGCCATTAAAGGCGATTATTTATTCTTTACCAATGGTGACGAAGGGCTACAAAATGGCGCGCAAGATATCACTACGCAAAACGGTAAAGTACACCGTATTTTCAAAGATGGCCGCGTGCCAAAAGATAACCCTTTTTATAACGAAAAAGATGCGCAAAAAACTATTTGGACCTACGGTAACCGTAACCCGCAGGGCTTAACGTTACACCCTAAAACTGGAGCTCTGTGGTCTACAGAGCACGGTCCGCGTGGTGGTGACGAATTAAATCTGATCACCAAAGGCACTAACTATGGCTGGCCAAAAGTGACATATGGTATGAACTATAATGGTACGCCTATCACGCCACATACTGATTTACCCGGTATGCAACTACCTGTGCATCAATGGACGCCTTCTATTGCTGTTGCGGGTATGAATTTCTACACGGGCAACAAGTTTAAACATTGGCAGGGCGACTTATTTGTCGGCAGTTTAGCGAAGAAGCAATTGCACCGCTTGCGAATTGAAAACGGCAAAGTCACAGAAGATGAAATCATATTAAAAGGTCTAGGTCGTATTCGCGATGTCGTGACTGCACCGAATGGTGAGATTTATTTAACCATTAATGACCGCAATGCCAATCAAAGTAAGATCATTGCAATCGCGCCTAAATAAGTCTGAATAAAGACGCGAAATAAACTCGTTGCTACCGGTATTTTGCGCGGTAGCACCGACTTTATGTCGGGTTGAATCTTTAGTTTGCGAGCTATAAGTTAGCGAGAAACGAGTTCAAAACCAAAAAATGAATTGAAAAAGCACTTGGTAGCACCGACTTTATGTCGGGTTTAAATCTTTAGTTTGCGAGCTGTAAGTTAGCGAGAAACGAGTTCAAAACCCAAAAAATGAATTGAAAAAGCACTTGGTAGCACCGACTTTATGTCGGGTTAATGAGTGTTCATAACCTGTAGGCGCGGGTTTATCCCGGGCTTTTTTTGCGCGATATAAAATCGCGCCTACAAGCTCCTGAAGACTGACGTTGCTTTTACCTATCTAATTTTTATTGCCTTTCTCGTTCTTAAAATTGTTGTAGCATTCAGCAATCTCAATCAAGTATCTGGCTTTTGATATGATTAAGCTTGTCTGCAGTTTTACTAACACATAGGCGCTTTATGCAAAGCAATCTTTTACAGCAACGTATTTCGCTTGTTTGCGATTACATCAATCAACATTTAGATGATGAATTAACGGTGAGTTTGCTGAGTGATGTTGCGGCTTTATCTAAATTTCATTTCCATCGCGTATTTATGGCTTTTATGGGCGTAAATGTGGGCAAGTACATTTTGTTGGCACGATTAAAGCGGGCATCTTTTCGCTTGGTGTTTGAGCGTGATATCAAAATTATTGATATTGCACTTGAAGCAAAGTTTGACAGTGCGGAAGCGTTTTCTCGCGCCTTCAAGCGTACGTTTGAGCAAAGCCCTTCAAAGTTTAGACAAGCTGCAAATTGGCCTAGTTGGTATGACGTTTTTAACTTTTCACCGCAAAATTTAGGAGTGCAGACCATGCAGGTCGAGATAATTAACTTTGAACAGACTCAAATTGCCTTTTTAGAGCACAAAGGGTCAGCAAAACAGATATTTGAAAGTGCAGGCAAGTTTATCGCTTGGCGACAAAACAGCGGGCTTTCACCACTCAATTCGAGTCGAACATTTGGCATGCCAAATGGTGACCCAGAAGCGATGGCTGAAGACGCATTTCGTTTTAAGCTGTGCGGCTCGGTAAACGCAGACGTACCTGATAACGCGTTTGGTGTCGAAAATGGGATTATTCCACACATGCGCTGTGCTAAAGTCAGGCATTTAGGCAGTCACGATAACATGGAGCAAACTATACGTTGGCTTTACCAGCAGTGGCTTCCTCAAAGTGGTGAACTACCGAGCGACTATTGCTGTTTCTTCGAATATCATAATTTTGTGCACCAAGTTGATGAGTGCGACCTTATTACTGATATCTATTTGCCCCTTAAAGGTTAGAAGATGACGTTATTTGAGTTACAGCTACGGATAGCTGATATTTCACGCAACTTAACCTTTGGGTATTTAATACTATCGTCATGCCTACTATTTTTATTAGTTGTTCATTTATAAAACATGCTTTGATGAGCAATAACTCACCATGATGTGTTATTGCTGATTTTGCATTACCAAATTAATGCTGATAGATTCGCGAACCTACCAATTAGGCTCTACACTTTGACTATGTTCATGGTTTAAAGAGTCAATCAATGCGCTATTGTTTACTCGCCTTTTTCTTTTCGATGAGCTTTTTTGTGAGGGCGAATGTGCTCAGTGTTGATGACGTGAAAGCAGCAAAAGGACATGAGCAATTAGTGCTTTTAAATCAATATATGCGATCACAAGCTTTTGTTGATGCCAGGGAGGCGCTGGCTCTCACAGAGTCACTTAAGCCAAATTTACCCCTTAATCAGTACCCTAAAGAAAAATTATATCTGTATTTGTGGCAAGGGGTTGCGCTTAACTTTATTGGTAATCGTCGAGATGCATTAATCTTGCTTGATACAGTTATCAATGAATCAACCACTGAAGGTTTATCGGATGTGACTGTTGAAGCGCTATTGCAACGAGCAACTATCTATGAAGAGCAGTCAAATAGCGATTTGGCGTTAACCGATCGCTTTAATGTTTTGTCTATGATTGAGCATCAAGGCGATTACAAGTTGTTAGCAGATACACAAAGCGCCATAGGCATGACTTATTTCTCTCAGTCAAAGTTTACCCGTGCGTTTGAATGGTTATTGAATGCCAAAGAAAACTATAAAGCGATCGATCTCGAAATGGGTGTTGTTCATACCTTAGGTCGAATTGGCTCAATTTATCGGTCGATAGGGGATTTAGATAACGCGTTAAGTTATCAATTACAAACGATTGAAGGACAAAGAAAAGTAGGCAATAAGAAAAGCTTAGCCATTGCTTTTAATAACACGGCCATTGTTTATAAAGACCTCGGAAAACACCAAGAAGCCATTGAGATGCATACCAAATCACTTGAGCTCAAACGTGAGATTGGCTACGAGCGGGGCATGGTCTATTCATTTAATAATTTGGGTGAAACCCACCGATTAGCTGGAGATTTAGCAACAGCAAAATCTTACTTAGCAAAAGCAGAGGAGTTGGCGAATAAATTAAATAATCGAATGCTACTTGGTTCAACCAATTTGTACTTAGGACGGATAGCGATCATCGAGAGGCGTTATGAAGATGCTGAACGCATTTTAGCGATGGCCATGGAAACCTACCGAAAACGAAACTCTGCATCTCGTATAGCTGAAGGGTTAGTGGAGCAAGCTAACCTAGCGATGCAAACTCAGCAGTATCAGTCGGCAGTATCTCTGTTAAAAGAAGCAATTGAGTACGCACAAAAAGCGCAAAAAAATGTGGTGTTGTTTAAAGCCTATGAGTTGTTATCTCAAGTGTATGCAAATATTGGGGACTTTCGCTCGGCGTATGATATGCAGGTTACTTTTAGGCAGAGTAAAGACAAATTATTTGATTTAAATAGCCAGCAGCGGGTTGAAATGCTTGTTGTGCAGAATCAAATTGAAGAAACCAAGCGCAACTTAGAATTTGTGAAGCAGCAAGCTAAACTAACCGAATCAGAATTAAATAACAAAATCGGTAAAAGAAATTTATTGATGCTCGCAGTAGTGAGCTTTTTGCTATTGCTTTGGTACTTTTATAGACAAAGGGTCAATAAACGAGAGCTGACATTAGTTAAACAAAGTCAATCAGAAATAGCCGAAAAAGAGCAGAAGTTAAGTTTGGCACTTTGGGCGAGTGGTGATGTGTTATGGAGCTGGGATTTAAAAACTCAAACTGTATCGAGAGAGAATGCTGATGACTTGAGTGCATTACCCGATGGAAAAGTAGATCCAACCTGGCAAAACTTAAAAGCTCACGTGCATCAAGATGATTTTCACCGCTTAACAGCACATTTAGAGTCAATACAAAATCAGCAAGAAGAGGCTTTCGAAGTTGCATATCGTGTAAAAAATAAAGCCGGTGAGTGGGCTTGGGTACAAGACAAAGGCAAAGTTGTAGAGTCTGACTCCGAAGGCCGACCTTTAAGGGTAGCTGGGATCCAACACGATATTACAATCCTGAAGCAACAAGAGGCTGACTTAGTTGTGTTAAATACTGAGTTAGAGCAAAGAGTTCAGCAACGAACCAAAGACTTAGTGGTTGCACTGAATGACTTAAAAGCAACACAACAAAGTTTGGTCGAAGCTGAAAAAATGGCCGCATTGGGCTCTTTAGTCGCAGGGCTTGCGCATGAGCTCAATACACCGCTTGGTACAGCAATGATGGCAGTAACACATTTACATGCTGAATTACAGCAGCTTAATACCAAGATACAAGAAAATAAAATCACTAAAGCAGAACTAACCGAAGGTTTTAAGGTTCTGGCTGAAAGTGGGGACCTAATATTTAGCGGTGTTAATCGCACCTCCGCTTTGGTTGAGCAATTTAAGCGAGTGTCTGTTTCTGAACGAGGCGAAGGGCGCGCAAATGAAAGCTTTGCTGATTTGGTTAATGCTGCGTTTAAAACTGCTTGGCAAGCATCTGGAGCCCCCAAGCATGTTGAGCTTCTTGGGGTATTTGGCGGGAATATTACTACTTATAGTGATCCGTTAATGCAGGTTTTGGAGTTATTGATCAGTAACGCCATCAATCATGCTGAACCCAATGGTCAGTTGAGTATTAGCGTATCTTGTAATGAGCATAATAATTTTTATGAGGTGCTTGTTGAAGATAATGGTATTGGTGTGGCTGAAAACGAATTAACGAAGATATTCAACCCTTTCTACACACTAGCGCGTCACAGAGGCCATGTTGGTCTTGGGCTTAATATTGTGTTTAACCTGGTATCACAGGTTTTGGGTGGAGAAATCAATTGTGCGCGCTCTGAACTTGGCGGGGCAAAGTTTAGATTCACAGTCGAAAAGGTGCATGAGAAATTACTTGTATAAATGTTTAAATAGGATGCTACTAGGCTTTGATTGCTTCACTTCATTGTACCTCTGCTATTGATTAACTTGTGCTAAATCAATGTTCACAAAAAGAAACTTGCTAATCTAAGTACTCTAGTTCTTAACTGGGCAAGTCATGAAAAACTTTATCTCAGCATTACCAAGTACACGGCCACCTTTCTTGCTATTAGCACCGCTGTGTGTGCTTTTAGGTAATGCGATTGCGCAATATCATGGTGCAGAGTTTCATGGCTGGCATTTTCTTTTAGCCTGCATGGGGTCTGTGTTGTCTGCGGTCGCAGTGAATACATTAAACGAGTATCAAGATTTTCATAGCGGCTTAGATTTAATAACTGAGCGAACGCCATTTAGTGGCGGTAGTGGCTTACTTAAGCAAAATAGCGCATTGGAAAAGTCAGTTTTAAGTCTTTTCCAACTGGCATTAGGTAGCTTGTTTCTTATTGGTATTTATTTTGTGTATCGCTTCGGTTTGCCTATGTTGATGATAGGTTTACTGGGGATTGCAGTTATTGTTACTTACACAAACACCTTAAATCGACACCCTTGGTTATGTTTAATATCACCGGGCTTAGGGTTTGCATTACTGATGGTATTGGGCAGCTACATTACGCAAGGACTAACACTGAATTGGCAAGTGTTGTTGATAGCGCTTATTCCTTTCTTCACCATTAATAACCTGCTGCTAGTGAATCAATTACCTGATATTAAAGCTGATCAACAAGTAGGTCGTAAGCATTTTGCAATTTCTTACTCAGTGAGCGCGGCTATTATCTGTTTTTCGGTATCAGCAGCTTTGGCATTACTTTTTATGGCTTTAGCATTGTATTTGTCAGTCTTGCCTCTTAATGCCATCTGGTTGACGCCTATTTTACTATTAAACTTTTTGGCTATTCCTAAATTAGCAAAGTTGAAACATGATATAGCAAAACATCCCCAAAGTATGGCGTTAAACGTTGTTGCAGCGAACTTATTGCCTCTTGTTTTGTCGGTCATACTCCTTTTAAACGGGCCTATCTGATTTGTATATTCGAGTACTTGTTGTTTTATTGAGCGTTTCATTTTCTTTATGGGCCGAGCCTGAAAAGCAGGTAGATTTACCTACATCTTTAACCTACTACGCTGAAGATTATCCGCCATCGGTATTTTATGAGGGGGAGGTATTGCGAGGGATCTCTGTGAGAATGCTGCGGGCAATATGGCAAGAATTAGGAATTAAAGCACAGCCCATAAAAGTAGTGCCTTGGGCACGCGGTTATAAAGAAATCATCAGCAAGCCAAGCACCGTCTTATTTGCCATGTCGAAAACACCTCAAAGAGCTGAGAAGTTTAAGTGGGTAGGTCCCATCTATTCTGTTGATTACATATTAATTGCTAAAAAAGGAAAAATACTCAAAGCCAAGCAGCTATCTGAGCTACATAGCCATTCGGTTGCGGTGATACGCCATGATGCCACAGAGCAAATCGTATTAGATGCTCACTTTACCGAAGAGCAAATTGTAGAAACAAACAATATGTATCAAGCACTGGCAATGTTTAAGGCTAAACGTGTTGAGTTAATGGCAATCTCTCGAGCTGGGTTACGTAAAGCCATTAATAGAAAAATGTTACAAGTCGATGATTTTGATGAGGTGTTTCTACTAGACACCGTCGAAGATTATTTTGCATTTAGTAAAGACGTTCCCGATGTGGTCATCAACGCATTTCAGCGTGCTTTCGACAAACATAAACGATTAAATTTAGCCCTTATCGACGAATTTAAACTTTAAAAGTTAAGGTTTTGCGATTAAGCACAAAGGCTTTTAAAATGGCGAGGTGAACCTCATCTAAAAGCCAAATTCATACTATGATCGTACCCGTTGTTATTGCTGGTGGCTCAGGCACACGTTTGTGGCCTTTGTCTCGAACTCATTACCCCAAACAGTTTTTGCCTTTGACTGGCGAGCAGTCTTTGTTGCAACAAACTTTGCTGAGATTAAAAGGCCTCGAACATGACCCCGCGATTATTATTAGTAATGAAGCGCATAGATTTTTAACCGCTGAGCAAGTGCGATTAAGTGAGATACCACATTTACCTATTATCTTAGAGCCAGAGGGACGCAATACAGCGCCCGCGATTGCATTGGCAGCATTTAAAGCATTAGAGACAAATCCTGATGCAACTTTGTTAGTAATGCCTGCCGATCATGATATTGGCGATGTTGAACTGTTTTTAAATGCGATAACACTGGCCACAGAGAGTGCGGGAGAGGGTAAGTTAGTCACCTTTGGTATCGAACCTACCTCTGCGCATACTGGCTATGGTTACATCCAGAAAGACCAGCCTTTGGAAAGGGGCTTTACAGTTAAACAATTTGTTGAAAAGCCCGATGAAGTAACTGCAAAGGGGTATGTTGAATCAGACCTGTTTGTATGGAATAGCGGTATTTTCATGTTTAAAGCCCAAGTATATTTAAACATGTTAAAGCGTTTTAACCATGACATATTTGAAGCTTGCTTTAACGCCATGCAAAAGCAACAAGATGACCTAGATTTTACGCGTGTAGATGCCTCAGCCTTTCTAGCTTGCCCAAGTGATTCAATAGATTATGCGATCATGGAGCCTTTAACAGCACAACAAAATGATGCTGTGGTGATGATACCCATGGCAGCTAAATGGAGCGATGTAGGCAGTTTCGATGCGCTTTGGGAGCTACTTGATAAAGATGATGAGCAAAATGTAATTGGTGGTGATGTGATCGCAATCGGCACTCAAGGCAGCCTGTTGCTGAGTGAAAATAAACTATTAGCCACGGTTGGTGTAAAAGACGTGGTGGTAGTACAAACCAAAGATGCAGTGTTAATTGCTGATAAGAATAATACTCAAGCGATCAAAAAAGTGGTTGCTCAGCTAGAACAAAAATCTCGTGCTGAAATTCATCAACACCGTGAAGTCTTCCGTCCTTGGGGAAAATTTGATGCCATTGACGAAGGTGAGCGCTTTTTAGTGAAGCGGATCACAGTAAATCCAGGTGCACGTTTATCAATGCAAATGCATCACCATAGAGCAGAGCATTGGGTGGTGGTAAGTGGCACTGCCAAAGTTACAATAGATAACAAAGTTCAGTATGTGACCGAAAATCAGTCTGTATATATTCCTATTACAGCCGTTCATAGCCTTGAAAATCCAGGTAAAACAGCTTTAGAGCTGATAGAAGTTCAGTCGGGCAGCTATTTAGATGAGAGTGATATTGTTCGTTTTGAAGATGATTATGGGCGTGAATAAGGCGCTATTTCCCAATAGAAAAGTTATTAATAGGCACCATAAAAAGTGAATGTCTCAAAGCTCATTCAAAATACTTCCATTAAATTTGGCACCAGTGGTGCGCGTGGTTTAACCGAAGATTTTTCGCAAAATGTGTGTGTTGCGTTCGCAATGGCTTTCATTGAGCATGGTAAGCGTTGCGATAAATTAAGCGATGACAACCTGTGTGTCGCTATTGGTATTGATAATCGCCCTAGCAGCTACGAGATGGCCCAAGGTGTTGCTTCGGGTCTAATAGCATTGGGTCTGGATTATAAGTTTCATGGGGTCTTACCTACACCTGCCTTAGCCTATGCCGCAATGCAGAGAGGGGAGGCTTGTATCATGGTAACAGGCAGTCATATTCCGTTTGATCGAAATGGTTTGAAGTTTTATTACCCAGAAGGCGAGATCAGCAAGTTTGATGAGCAAGGTATTTTAAGTCAATACATCGAGCTTCCTGATGAACTGAGTGCTCCAGAGTTAATTGAATGTGAGTCAGCTACAAATACCTATATCAATCGTTATTTAAATTACTTTTCTGAGCTGAATTTAACAGCTAAGCGAATAGGCGTTTATACCCATTCAAGTGCAGGTCGAGATCTATACCTCAGACTACTCCAGCAATTGGATGCAACCGTTGTTGAGCTTGGCAGGAGCGACACCTTTGTGCCAATCGACACCGAAGCGGTAAGTAAAGAAGATCAGCAAACAGCCAAAATTTGGGCTAATGAACTCAATCTAGATGCCATTATTTCTACTGATGGTGATGGCGACAGACCACTTGTGGCGGATGAGTGTGGTAATTGGCTTAGAGGCGATGTACTCGGTTTAATGGTTAGTCAATTTTTAAAAATAGAAGCTCTAAGCGTGCCCATTAATTGCAATTCAGCGATTGAGTTGAGTGGTTGTTTTAAGCAAGTGGCGAGAACAAAAATAGGCTCTCCGTTTGTTATTGAGGCATTTGTACAATTACAAAAGCAGCACAAAAAAGTAGCTGGATTTGAAGCAAACGGCGGGTATTTACTTGCAAGCGATATTGATGAAGACGGTAAGTTATTATCTGCGCTGCCAACCCGAGATGCCTTATTACCTATTTTAGTTGTTTTAGCTCAATTAGCTAAGCAGCCAATATCTAAAATGATGTCGGGTTTAGCAAAACGCTATACTGCCAGTGGCAAAGTAGAACATGTGCCTTCTCATGTTGGGCTTGCTTTCTTAAAGGCGCTACAAAGCGATACAGCACGTTTACTTGCCGAATTGGATATTAAATATCGTGTCATTGAGTTCGATAATACTGACGGTACTCGATTGATTCTGAGTAACAAAGACATAGTGCATTTTCGCTGTTCAGGTAATGCACCTGAAATGCGCTGTTATGTTGAGTCTGACTCTGGAAAAAGAGCCGAAACATTAATGGATTGCTTAAAAGCCAAATTGAGCTATTTAACTGAACAGGCAGCAACAACGAAGTGACATTCACTTTGCTACACTGTCTATAAAAAGTGCTAAACCTTACTGATAAGTTGAAATACAACTGGGGTTTGGGCTGCTAAAACCAGTACCGAAGAATAAAATACAGCTTTAATCGCATTTTTTAGGCCACGATATTCAATTAATAATTGCGAAATAATTAAGCTTGCTAAAGGAAGTGCTAGAGCGCTGCCGAACACAAATGCGAGCTTTTCATTTGCTTGCAGGTTAAATCTATCAAAGTCAGCCATAAACAAAGACGATATGTAAGCGGTTAATGTCATACAAATAATAGACACAACCACCATTAAGATTTGTTTTATTGACACTGACTTTTGACGTACTTCAATGATAACTTCCATGCTTGCTCCTTGTATCGCTGATATATTTAATTGTTTGTTATTGGGCCATCAGTCAATGCGACGGATGGCCAGACTATTCATACCAATCCTCAAAACAGCTCTCTTAATTAAAAGGATTGGTATAAGAGAGCTGGTTGCTAAGTTTATAGGTTACTCGTCAATCTCAACTTTGCCCTTGATGTTCTTGATTTGCAAACCGCCTGAACCTGAATCTTCAATGACTAAAGCACCAGCACCATTTACACTGATACTGCCTGAGCCGTCGTCAATGGTGACTGTGCCTAATACTTCATTAGCATAAATATCGCCGCTGCCATCATCAACTTTTAGGTCGCCCTGAGTGTTGTTTACGGTAATGCTGCCTGAGCCATCTTCAATCTCGATATGCTTACCTCCTGAGATTTCTATGCTGCCAGAACCATCGTCGATTTCAATGTCACCATTCACTTGTTTGATATCAATACTGCCAGAGCCGTCGTCAATGATCAGACCCAAGCTACTCGGTACTGTAATAGTTAGATTGATTTTAGGTCCAGGGCTATTTACTTGCCAATTATTTGAATTACTTGCTCTTGCAACCAGCTCGGCTCTGCTGCCTTTGTCTTCTAGTGTGAGTGTGAAGTCATCAGCGCTGTAAGCAAAAATCTCTGCATCTACGGTAATGTCAGTGGCGCTGTCGCTACCAACAATTGATAAATTACCAGCGCCAGCTTCGGTTTCTAATAGTTTTAGGTTTGCGGCACTTAGAGTGAGTTGTTGATTATCAAAATACTTAGGTGCGCTGCCCGGGCCATTTTTAACATGAACAATACAACCACTTAATAAAATTGCTGCGCTTAGAGGTAAAAGGGTTTTTAGCATCTTAATTCCTACATGTGCTTTTTTGTTATTATAGTTAAAGCAATATAATGACCAATTTGCAAGTGTTTGATTTGTAATGAATTGTAAGTTTTCGTGTAAAGCGTGTTTTTCAATTTAACGAAAAGTTAGCTTTTTTCCTCACTATATTAGTCAGTTAGCTAAACTGAATAGTTAACTAGGGCTCAAGTTAACTCGTTTAAGGAGACTGCATGATCGAAGAAACACTCTGGCAAATTTATCAGCACAGTTACTTTCAAAGTACTTGTCGAGTTATGCCTTGTCAGACAGTAACAGGTCATAGAGCTGGCGCGATTATCAGCTTATGGAACCCTCATGGGAAGAATTTAACTTTGGCGCATAATAAACGGCTCGAAAGAGCGGCGATGCGTTATCTTCGAGCGCAAGGCATTGCTTACAAAAGATTGTGGGGCGGTAATGAGGATATGAGCTATCGCGAGTTGAGCATATTTGTACCCTGCTCATTGCAGCAAGCTCAGCATTTATCAACCCATTTTAAGCAATTAGCATTTTATTATGTCAGCGTTCGAGAACGAGTGAGTTTGCATTGCTCGAAACAAACTAAGCCTATGTGTTTTATAAGCAAACACCTAAAAAAGCGTTGGCTAGTTAGGCATGGTCGAATATCTCTATTCTAGATGATCATCTAAACCAGTTTTTAATACTAATTTATTGCTTTTTTAGTGTGGAGTAAAAAGTGTTTGTAACAAGGGTGTTGTTTTTTGGGGGGGGGGTGTGTTAATTTTTTGCTTTAACATAAGGATATATTAATGAAATTACCAATCTACTTCTTTTTAGTCTTATTCTTTTGCTTTTTTGATAAAGCACACGCTCGTATTAACTATGAATCAGTTATTTGTGATGACTGTAGTTACACTGAAGCAAAGTCAATTGCAAGGCGTTATAAATATCAGCCTGAGCTTGAGTGTTTTGTTGATTGGGGAGGTACACCCGATGATCAGCAGTGTCGATCATCAACAACTAAGTTAGTGGTTTATGATCTTCAACAAGAACAGTTTTATGGCTTCTACATCGGTTACACCAATCAAGGTCGGCCTTTTCATGAGATGTCTGTTGAAATTAGAGAAATGCAGCAAGTCCCAGCTCAAATAAAGGAAATGCTTATTAACACCGGAAATGGCTATAAGATTATGACTAATGTCACTCGTGATCTTAGAGCTAACTTTGACCTTAATGCTCTTATAAAAAAACAATCTCGCAACTCATTTTCGATGTTTAATCAGCAAAGAGTCGAAAATGATATATTGCTTATGGCTACAGACTGTTCTAATAGTCCAGAAAGTAAGGCTATGGAACTAGCTCATAATCTTATTGCGAAAGGTAAGATAATGACGCATGCAAATGACAAAGCTAGGCGTGATGAAAAATATAAAAACTCGTTCCAAGGTTATCGTATAACAGGAGCAAACTTTCAAGTTGCTTTAGGTGGTTTTGGGGTTGGTGGAACAGTTGAGTATTTTGACGAAACTAAAAACGTGATTACTGACTTTACGGTAAGCCATTCATGGCATCTTGGAGCTGCAGCCAGAAATAATGTGGTGTTTAAGCTTAAAATGGTTGAGGGCTCAATAGATGTAAGCACTGATGAGAGGCTTTCTCATGTAGGTGGGATTCCATTGCATCTAATTAAAAACAGTGGCGCCTCTGCTGGAACACTCAAAGCAAGTGACATCTCACCTTGCTTAGCTGATGCTATAGATAAGCAGTTCAAAAAGACGGTATCGTCTGGCAGTAACCCAGGAAGTGGCGCTGCGCCAAGTTGGCGTAATATACCTCTTAACTCTAGAGGTGGAGGAAACTTGCAAAGAGATACATGTAAACACACATATTACGACTTAAACGGAGAGCCATTGTTTTCTTTTGAGGGCCCCTGCCCTTAAATAGATGTGACTAGCAAAGCAGTAAAGTTACTTTTATTGCTTTGCTTTTCCTATTTATCCGTTTTTTTCAAATTCAACTTATCTATCTACAGTTATTTATATTACAAAATCACATTGGCTTTCTATCAACTTACTTTTCTTGCAACAAAAACGACAAATGTGTTCATTTACCCAAGTTTGTAGCGCTTCTATCGGCAGCGGCTTAGCGTAAAAATAACCTTGTACGTATTGCCCGCCTAAGTCGTTAAGGCTCTTTAATTGCACCTTGTTTTCGACCCCTTCAGCAATGACTTTAAGGTTTAAACTGTCAGCCATTGAGACAATCGCTTTAACCAGTACTGCGGAGTCTTCACTGGCAGTCAGATCTGAAATGAAACTGCGGTCGATTTTAATGGTGTTTATCGGGAAGCGGCGAAGATAGCTAAGCGATGAATAACCTGTACCAAAGTCGTCAATGGCAAGCTGTGCCCCTGTGGCTCTTAAGTCTTGTAGCCAATTCATCACGGCTTGATCGTTATCAAGTAAGATACTTTCGGTTATTTCTAAATTTAATAAGTTGGCATTAAATTGCGTATCTTTGAGAATCGTTGAGAGTATTTCAGCATTAAACCCTAAGCGATATTGTTGACTAGAGACATTAACCGAGAGCATACACTGGCAGTTGCAATTTAAATTGAGTGACTGAATATCTGAGCAAGCTTGTTTTATGAGCCACTCGCCCATTTCACTGATGAGCCCGCTTTCTTCAGCTACTGGAATAAATTCTGCTGGAGAAATAAAGCTGCCATCACTGAGTTGCCAGCGCATCAGTGCCTCAACACCATACAAAGAGGCACTTTGAGTATCAACAATTGGTTGATAAAAAAGGCTTAACTCTTGATTCTTAATGGCATTACGGAGTTTGTGCTCTAATTCAACACGACGATTAACTTGCTGTTGCATACTTTTTGCGAAAAAATGGAACTGGTTACGGCCATTTTCTTTGGCTTTGTACATGGCTAAATCAGCCAGTCTGAGTAATTCTTTGGCATTGTCAGCGTCTTCAGGCAACAAAGTGATCCCTATGCTAGCCCCTGAGAAAATTTCAAAGCCATGGATCATAAAGGGTTTAGATAGCTCATTGATAATCTTTTGAGCCACGGTCGTGCAATGCTCTATTGATGCGATGTTATTGAGTAATATCACAAACTCGTCGCCACCGAATCGTGACACTGTATCGCTTTTACGTACGATTTGAGTTAATCGTGCTGACACCTCAATTAACAGCGCATCACCAGCTTCATGGCCCATGGTATCGTTGATACGTTTGAATCGGTCTAAATCGATAAATAATAAAGCGCTCAGTTGTTTATAGCGTTCGCTATACAGCAAACTCTGTGAAATACGCTCTAGCAGTAAGCTGCGATTAGGCAGGCCTGTTAACGCATCGTAGTAGGCTTGGTACTGGATCTTTTCTTCTTGTGTTTTACGCTCCGTAATATCTGAAATTACCGCAATGTATTGTTGAATATGACCGTCTTCATCACGCACTGCACTGATTGAAAGCCATTCTGGATAAAGTGAGCCGTCTTTGCGTTTATTCCAAATCTCAGAAGCCCATTGGTCTTGCTCTTTGAGGGTTTGCCACATTTTTTCGTAAAAAGCTTTATCATGCTTGCCTGAACTGAGTATTGATGGTTTTTTGCCTAATACATCGACAGCACTGTAACCTGTGATGCGTGTGAAAGCTGGATTAATAGCAGTAATTTCGAGCTCGCTATTGGTGGTCATAATCCCTTCTTGGGTGGCATTAAACACCGCTGCTGCCGTTTTTAATTTCGCATGGGCGTGTTTTTGCTCTGTGATGTCCTCCTTTACAGCAATATAGTGTGTGACCTCGCCTTGTTGGTCTTTTATCGCTGAGATCCTTGCTTGCTCCCAATAGTGTTCGCCATTTTTTTTCTGGTTATGGAATTCACCGCGCCATTGCCCTTTTTCTTTTAATTCTAGCCAAAGTGCTCTGTAGTCAGTGGTGGTCACTTGTGATCTTAAGATCCTTGGGGTTTTGCCTTGCACTTCTTCTAATTGATAACCGGTAATATGCTCAAATTTAGGGTTCACATATTCAATTTTGCCACGGGTGTCGGTAATAACGATAGATACTGGACTTTGCTCTATGGCATGGCCCCACTTTTTTAAGGTCGCTTCAGCGTGTTTAAATGAGGTGACATCGACACTGACACACGCCATCGCACCATCATGCGCTTGGTTTAGTGTGGTTCTGATCCATTTGCCAGCCAAGCTGCAATGCAAGGTTTGATTATGTGATTCAATTTGATTGATGAGTTGATTGCTTTGTAATGTTTGCCATTGCTCAAGCGTTTTTGGGGCATTATCTGGGTCTATTTCATGATGATTAAACCAACTTGTGTTCGAAAGCACCAACTGGTTATTTTTATCAAACAGCGCAAATCCTTCTTCAATGGACGTGAGTGCTTCTTTTAGTAACTTGCCAGATCTAAAGGCGCTAAATCGGGCATGGTTTAAACGTCTGTAAATAATGATCAGGGCGAGCAACAGCGCTGCACTGAGTATTAAAGTCAGTTGACGATTTTCTTTGCTGCTTTGAAGTTTCTCTAAGTGATACTGATTGTAGCTACTATTGAGCGTGTTAAAAGCCGGTTTACTGGGGGTTGCGACAAAGGCGTTGTAAAGGTTTTTTAAATCGTGTTGTTGTACTAGCTGAACCTGTAAGTGTTGTTTTAAGTTTTTAATTAATGGGCTTTGCTTTCTATCGCCAATAACTTCTAGTTTGCTTTGTATTTCGACCAGCTTTACTTCATCAGCATAAAAGTTATACGACAACACGTCGCTATATAACTGCTGGGCAATCAATGCGTCTTTGCTGCCTTGGAGTTGTAGCTCTTTATTCAACTGAGGTAAGTAAAGTAAGGTGTTGCGCATCAAAGAGGCTGCAGTTTTTATGCGCTCTAGTTGCAGCATTTTGTCATCAATGAGTGCAAAGTAATGAGATATTTTTTGCTGCAAGTCTGAGGTTGTGGCTGCAAAAGGCGAGTGCTGAGAGTTAACAAGAGACTTAAGGCTATCCAGCCTTTGCGTCAGCGTGACAAGTTCATCATATTCCGGCATATCTACGGCAATGATTTTTAACGCAAATTGATTGAGCTGTGCATCAACGGCATTACTTGAGAATAAAAACTGAACTCTGTTTTGATGCGCTTTATTGTCATCCTGCGCACTACTGATTAGTGCATAAGCGACCCAAATCAGCATAAAAAATATGGACAAGTTAATTATTTTACTAAAAAAACTACTCTGCTTCATAAGGACTCATTAATTCCGGATGCTGACCGACTAGGCTAGTTAAAAAAGCACGAATTGATTGAATATCTTGTTCAGGTATAGCACGACCCAATTGATATTTGGCCATTACTCTAATGGCATCACTGAGATCGTTTTGACTGCCGTCGTGAAAAAAGTGTGTTTGTAAACTGCTTAGCCTGAGGCTTGGAACCTTAAAAACATGTTTATCATAAGGGTTCTTTGTCACCATATAGCGACCTAAATCGATTTCTGTGATTTCACCGCCACGGTCTTGAAAGTAATCACCAAAATGGCCAATTTTTGAAAACATGTTGCCACCGACATTTCTACCTTGGTGGCAGCTAATGCAGCCATAGCGCTTAAATAGTTGATAACCTTGCTTTGTTCTACTATCAATGGCGTTCTGATCGCCTTGTAACCAACGATCAAAAGGTGAATTAGTCGTCACTAAAGATTGTTCAAACTCAGCAATGGCATGTTGAATGTTTTGTTGGCTGATGGGAGAGTGATAAATTCGCTTGAACTTTGTCGCTAGCTTTTTATCTGCCGACAGCTTTGCGATGACCTTAGCCCAAGTCGTGCCATGCTCCTTCGGATTTGTAATTGGTGCATCGACTTGATCAAATAAATCAGTTCGAGCGCCACTCCAAGTCTGTCGAATGTTAAAGACCGCATTGTACACAGTAGGCGTTTTAGCTGTGGTTTTCTGGCCATCTACGCCATCAGACAACGCCTTGTTGTCAGCGCCATTAGTCGTAAGCTGGTGGCAGCTTGCACAGCTAATTTCATCATTTTTAGATAGACGCTTATCGAAGAAAAGGGCTTTACCCAAAGCTATTTTTTCTTTATTTAAATGGGAAGGCGTCACAATGGGTGTAATTGGCTCTTTGGCAAATGACAGGTTAAAAAATAAAACAGACATTAAAACTACAAACGACCGAGTTAAAGTCATAACGAGCTACTTATCACAAATAATCTAAGTGAAAATTAGCACTGGTTTTGTTTTAGGTTTTTGATGTGGGTTAAGAAACTGAAAAATGATTAACCACAACAAGACTATTTAATCCTTTTGTATTGTTTTTAAATTAATCTGGAGTGCATTGTTAATAACTGAATATTCGCGAGCTTTTGAGTTTTTCCATTATTCGTAGTCTACAGTTAAAAGAGTTGGATTCATTTGCTTGTTTTGTATGAGATTAAAAGCTCGTTTGACCTTAGTATTCTTCTTATCTTCTTTACTGCCATTGTTGGTTGTATTTGTGGTGGTTATTTCCCATAGCAGCCAGCAAGCTCGGCGATTTAGTCTAGATGCTGCGCAAGCTAAATCTCAAAACGTAGCGGCAGTATTTGAGCAGTATTTTGTCGCTAAAGTGGCCGAAGTTGCATTGATGTCACAAGATCCTCGAGTTAAATCTATGGACTTTGCATCGATGCGTTCATATTTAATTGCAGAAAAGCTTCGGCAAACGCATTCGTTTGAAAAATTTATTGTGGGTACACTTGATGGTACTTTTTACAATACAGAAGGCGGGAACCCTTACCAAGGTTTTCGTCGAACATCTGATGACAAATCACCATCAGCCACGCCTAAAACAATCATTAAAAGAGACTACTGGCAAGCAACAGTCGGCGCTAATGAAGCAGAAAGAGAGGTTAATTATGTATCGGAACCTATGATTTCTTATACTACTGGCGTTAGACAAATTGTCATTGCGAGCACTATCTTTGATAAAAGTTCAAATTTGGTCGGCTTGCTAGGTGGAGCTGTGCCATGGCAAGAGGTAGACCGATTAGTAGAGCAAGTACAAAGTCAGGTCATGAGTTCTTTTTGGTCTGAAGCAAAGTTCTTACTGGTTTCAAAAAGTGGTATTTATATGTATCACTGGGAGCCTGACAAAGTGATACAGTTAAAGTCAGAAAATAACAAATGGGTACTCAATGATATTGGTGAAAAGATCAGTATTCGAAAAAAAATCACCCAAGAATCTGACCCGCAACTTCAGGAGATAGGGCTTCACATGCTTGCAGGCCATAGTGGCGTTAGAGAGGTTTATGATCCGATATCAAAGCAAAATAAACACTACTTTTACTCACCTATTCCCAGCACGGGATATGCCATTGCCGTGGTATTACCAAATGAAGTCATTTTTGGACCTGTAAAAGCGCTGCAAATGCAGCTATGGGGGATTTTATGTATTTTGATTCTGGCGCTTATTTTTCTTGCTCGGTGGTTATCAACCCGTTTTTATCAACCTATTAATTCACTTATCAATGCCGCTACGTGTATTTCAAAGGGGAATTATGATTTTAAAGTAAACACCAAAGGAAAGGACGAAATTGGACAATTAGCACGTGCTTTTATGGTAATGAAAGAGCAAGTTTTTTTGCGCAATGCAGAGCTTGAACGCAGAGTAGATAGTCGCACTGAAGAGTTACAAAAAGCGATTGATCAAGCGCAAGATGCGCTGAATGTGAAATCCCGATTTTTGGCGAATATGAGTCATGAAATTCGAACTCCGATGAATGGGATCCTCGGTACGTTAAATTTACTTAAGTTAGAGGAGCCTTTGTCTGGAAAGCAGCAAGAATATTTAGATATTGGCATAAAATCGAGCGAACATTTACTCGAAATTATCAATAACATTCTAAATATAGCTAAGTTAGAGGCGGGTAGTGAAAAGGTTGAGAATACGGTTTTTTCTCTGAAAGGCTCTGTAGAGCATGTCATCAACATGCTCTCGCCAATGGTTGACAAAGAGTATATTCAATTTAAGGCTTGTTGGGGTGAAGGGGCACCTGATTTTATTGAAACAGACAAAATTCGTTTGGAGCAGTTATTAGTAAATCTAATTGGTAATAGCATAAAGTTCACAGAGTCAGGTCACATCTTTATTCATATTGATACTGGCTCGCAAGAGGGCGTTTCTGAATTATCTATTTGTGTTGAAGACACGGGTATTGGGATTGATAGCGGTGAGCAGCAACACGTATTTGAGCCGTTTTCGCAAGTTGATGAGAGCCATTCTAGACAGTTTGGTGGGACAGGCCTGGGGCTGAGCCTTTGCAAACAAATCGTCAGCTTGCTTGGAGGAAACATAAAACTTGAGTCTGAACCAGCAAAGGGGACGAAGATCACTTTTACTATCCCGATTCGCGTTGCTGTAACAGAATCAATAGAAACCCCACCAGAGCCCTTGGAGAATAGCTTACCTAAGCTTAATGGCGATATTCTGCTCGTTGAAGACAACCCAGTTAACCAAATTGTTATCAAAGCATTACTAGAAAAAGTTGGATTGCAAGTCGTACTCGCACAAGATGGTGAAGTTGCTTTAGATATTCTCGAGCAAAGGTCTTTTGATTTAATATTAATGGATATGCAGATGCCTAAGCTGGACGGTCTTGAAACAACGAAACTCATTCGCCAACAAGCTAAATGGCAAAACTTACCTATTGTTGCGTTAACCGCGAATACGCAAAAATCTGATATGGAAAGTTGTTTTCAAGCAGGAATGGATGACTTCATCGCTAAACCAGTCGAGATAGTCAAGTTATGCAACACACTATCCCGCTGGTTAGATCACAAAAGTACTTGATGTGTAATAGGTGTATAGGCCACTAATTTTGTTTTAACCAAGTATTGAATTCACGATACATAAAATCACGAATAATCGGCTGTCCTTCGGCATTCGGGTGAAGGTTATCTTGCATCATCAATGACTTATCTGTTGCTATTTCAACCATAAAATATGGCATTAGATAACTGTCTGTTGTGTCAGTTACCTTTTTGTAGGTGTCTGCAAACATCTTGGTGTAACGAGGACCTAAATTAGGCGGAATTTGAATGGCCATCACGGCGACTTTAGCACCCGCCGCTTGGCTTTTCTCAACGAGGGTGGTGAGGTTTTTACGAAGAATTTTCACTGGAAAGCCGCGAATACCATCGTTCCCGCCTAGTTCAACTAATACATGAGTAGGCTTGTGAGCCTGTAACCACGCATCTATTTTCAAAATCGCGTTATCGGTTGTTTGGCCGCTAATGGCGGTATTGATGATTTCGATATCGCTTTGTTCTTGTTTATATTTATTTTGTAACAAATAAACCCATGCTTGCTCTTGTTCAAGCCCGTAGCCAGCGCTTAAGCTATCTCCAATGATCATGATCTTGTCTTTTGCAAAACTCGTAGAAGAAATAAGTGAAAATGCAAGAAATACAGCTAACTTAAGGAATTCTCGTAACATGTCGGTACTTTCTCAGTTGAATATTATAAATGTCGAGGGACTCAGCAAACGCGTAAACACCCTTGAAGGTGAGCTTACTATCCTTAGTGATATCAATTTTGCTGTCAAGCCCGGTGAGTCAGTTGCGATTGTCGGCGCGTCGGGTTCAGGTAAGTCTACCTTACTCAGTTTGTTGGCCGGTCTTGATGTTGCCAGTAGCGGTGATGTGCACTTGGACGGTGAAGCATTAAGTAAGCTAGACGAGGAGCAAAGAGCAAGAATTCGTGCCGAAAAAGTCGGCTTTGTCTTTCAATCTTTCATGTTAGTACAGAGCTTAACGGCGCTTGAGAATGTGATGTTACCCGCTGAGCTTGCAGGCGATCACAGTGCCAAAGAGCAAGCCGTAGAATTACTCAAAAAAGTAGGATTAGAGCACCGTCTAGGCCATTATCCATCGCAGTTGTCTGGTGGTGAGCAGCAGCGTGTCGCCATCGCAAGAGCTTTTATTGGCACCCCGAAAATTCTCTTTGCAGATGAGCCATCGGCTAATTTAGATACTAAGAACGGTCATATTATTGAAAACCTCTTATTCGATTTAAATAAACAAAATGGTACAACGCTTATTCTTGTCACCCATGATGAGCAATTGGCTCAGCAGTGTGATCGTATTATTCATATTGAAGGCGGTATGTTGGAGCAAATTCGAGAAGGAGTGACTGCGAATGTGGGTTAAATTAGCGTTTAAGTTATTCTCTCGAGAATTTCGACGCGGTGAACTGAGCATTATTTTTGCGGCGATTGCGCTTGCAGTGCTGACAGTGTTTAGTTTGGCATCGGTGACGGAGCGAATCGGTTTAAACATAGAGCAAAAAACCGCAGATTTTATTGCTGCTGATCGCCGTCTTTCAAGTAACCATGAGTTTGAACCAATCGTACAAAAAACCGCAGAAGAGTTTGGCTTAGAAACAGCAGAAATGCTGTTTTTCGATTCTATGTTGTTTGCTAATGACGAGCTGGTGCTTGGTTCTGTAAAAGCAGTATCTAGTGCTTACCCACTAAAAGGTCAAGTCGAGTTAAAAGATAATCTGGAAGGTCAAAGTTACCCAATTCGCGGCGCACCAGATCCGGGCACTTTATGGCTAAGTGAAGGCTTGTTTTACAGCATGGGCTTAAAAGTGGGTGATACTGTTGAGCTTGGTGCAGGTGAATTTACCGTGGCTAAAGTGCTCATGAGTGAACCTGATGCGCCTTTGTTTTCTTTGGCGGGTAACAAGCGCGTTTTGCTGAACTATGTTGATATCGAAAGAACGCAAGCGGTACAGCCGGGCAGCCGTGTATTCCACCGTTTATTATTTTCGGGCTCTGAGCAAGCTTTAGTTGATTACTATGCTTGGTTAAAACCGCAACTAAAACCGAATCAAAGCTGGCAGGGGATCAAAGATAGGCAATCGCCACTTGGCGAGAATTTAGCCCGTGCAGAACGTTTCTTATTACTTGCAGGTTTATTTGGGATTATGCTAGCGGCAGTGGCTATGGCGGTTTCAGCCAAGCGTTATTGTGAGCGCCAATACGACCCGGTAGCTATGATGAAAACCTTAGGTGGTAGCCGCGCAACAGTGCGCAAAATCTTTCTTACTCACTTAACTTTGGTGACGTTATTTTCGATTGTGATAGGTCTGGTTATTGGCTCTGTGCTGCAAAGTGTTGCTGCAGATTATCTGGCCAACTTTATGGATACTACATTGCCAGAAGCAGGGGCTAAGCCTTGGTTATTAGCGGTATTTATAGGTCTTGTATGTGCTTTGATGTTCTCGCTGAAGCCGTTGTTAGATTTATTTGATATTCCGCCACTGCGCGTTTTACGTCGTAATTTAGGCGATAGTCTTGCGTTGAGTAAAGTGCATATAGGTGTGTCGATTTTGACTATTTTCGTCTTAATGTGGCTGTTTAGCGGGCAAATCATCACAACACTTGTGCTGTTTGTATCTACTTTACTGGTGATTGGCGTGCTGTTTGGTATTTCTCGCTTAATCTTCGCTGCAGGTCGTAAACTAGGTCTTCGCCCAGGCTCTAGCTGGTCGCTTGCAATTGCAACACTGCAAAAACGCGCAAACACCAATGCGGTGCAATTGATCACGTTTGCGCTTGCTATCAAGCTGATGCTGTTTTTAGTGGTACTGAAAAACGACATGATCTCAGATTGGCAGATGCAGGTGCCAGAAGATGCGCCGAATATGTTTTTAATCAACATTGCTGAAGATGAAATCTCGCCCATTAAGCAGTATTTTGACGAGAACCAAATCACACATGAAGCATTTTTCCCGGTATTTAATGCCCGTGTGAACGCGGTGAATGGTGAAGAGTTTGCCCGTCGCGTATCTAAGCAAGAAGGTGAAGAGCAAGACGAGAATGCCCGCCAAGGGGTTAACCGTGAGCCTAACTTAACGTGGTTAGACGAAGTGCCAGAAGGCAATGAAATCGTTGAAGGTGAATGGTTTAGCGACTCAGAGCGTTTAGAAGTTTCTGTATTCGATGGCTGGAAAGAGCGCCTTGATTTAAAACTGGGTGATGAAATAGAGTTTTTAATTAATGAACAGAAATTCACGGCAACTGTAACCAGTTTCAGAACCGTAGATTGGGGTACGCTCAAGCCAAACTTTGTGATGATCTTAAGTCCTAATTTTGCCGGTAAAATTCCAGTTACTTACTTCAGTGCTGCGAAGCTTGAAGCACAACATACCGAAGGGATTAGCAAGCTGTTACAGCAGTACCCAACAATCAGCATGATTGATATCAAAAACCGTATTCAACAGGCACAATCGATGATATCCCAAGTGTCATTAGCGATAGGTTTTGTGCTTATGATTGTGTTGTTTAGTGGCGCGCTTGTGCTTATTTCTCAAGTTCAAGCTAGTCTTGCTGAGCGTATGCAAGAAGTAGTGATATTAAGAACTCTCGGTGCTAAAGGCAGTTTAATTAAACTTGCGACACTTTATGAGTTTTTATTACTAGGTGCGATAGCTGGCGTAGTTGCTGCACTGGTGAGTGATATTGCTCTGTTAGTTATTCAGCAGCAGCTATTTGGTGTTGATGGCCGTTTACACCCTTATATTTGGATTTTAGGACCGTTAGCAGGTGCGAGCTTTGTGGCATTCATTGGTTATTTTATGGTAGCAAAAACCATGCGTCAGAATACCCAAAAATTGCTACGTTCATTGGCTTAAACTGTAAGTTACTTGAATTATTAAAGGAATTGAAAGATGAAACATCATGCTATTAATTATGTCGAATTTGCAGCGAAGGATTTAGGTAGTACCGAGGCGTTTTTTCATCGTGTCTTTGGTTGGGATTTTACCCCTTATGGCCCTGAATATATTGCTTTTAGTGGTTCAGGTTTAGAGGGCGGTTTCTATCAAGCTGACAAGATGGCGAATGTTAATTCTGGTAGTGCACTGGTGGTGATATACAGTGAAGACCTAGAGTGCAGCTTGGAGGAAGTGCAAAAGGCGGGCGGGACAATTTGCCAAGACATTTTTATTTTTCCCGGTGGGCGACGTTTTCACTTTTTAGAGCCCAGTGGTAATGAGCTGGCAATTTGGTCTGATAAGTAACTAAACCATTCATTCACGATTCTATTAATCGTTTTAATTAAAAAACCCAAACGTGATGTTTGGGTTTTTTATGCTTTAAAGTGTTGTATGACTGAGCTTCTAAGAAGCGATACCTACGTCTAATTTAGCAAACCACTCCAAAAACTCTTGTACAGCTTCACCCTTAAAAATGCGACCATGCTGCGGTGCCATCATCTCAATATCGAGTTCTTTTACCCGTGCAACCCAATTGTTTTTGGCGCTATTAGATGGCATCCAGCGACGATGGAAGTACTCCATATGTTTTACATGTGCAGCAAAGTCTTCGACAAAAATAGGGACTTCTCCGTGCTCTAAAGAGGCACCAATATCACCACTCATCAGTATTTTTGCTTGCGGGTCATAAACATTAAAGTTACCCGATGAATGCAAGTAATGAGCGGGCACAAACTTTAATGTGGCAGAGCCGACTCTGACTTCACCACCTTCATCTTTAATTGGCACGTATTCAATATTTTCCATACCAAAGTGGCGTATAAAGCCTTCCCATAACCAAGGGGCATGAAGCTTGGCGTTTGGAATTGTTTTATCCCAAAGTCCCAGTGACGAGATAATGTCAGGATCTTGGTGAGAGGCAAACAAGGTTGTGACGTGCTCAAGGTCAACATGTTTTAAAATACTGGCCAACATGGGGGAGAATAGTTCGACGCCGCCAGGATCAAGAATTATCGCATCTTGTGCACTTTTTATTAGATATTGGTTGGTATCGATGATTTTTTCTGGCTTGCTCTCATCCCGCCCCATGACTATCCATGTGTGACTCGTACTTGAGTATAGTTCGGTTGATTTCAACGCATCACTCCTCTTAATTTTGATATTTCACTGAGGTTATCAGTCACAGCTGCTTTAATTCTTTTGGCAGCACTGGCTATAAAGTCAGAAACCCCTTGCAGGCTTTCACTGAAATCTCCTGCATTTGAGGCTTCTACACGGCTCGTAACAGCAATGTATTCGGCACTTCGCATTTGTTTTTGTATGTCTTCAAAGTAGCTTTCTAAATTAAAAATCGCGTGCTCTAGGGCTTTAGACTTAACCATAAGGTCATCACAGCCAGTTGAGAGCAGTGAGTCTAAGGTTTTATCGCTAGAGGCGCTCTTTGCTTTTTGAATATGGTTTATGAAGTTACTACATCGAACCACGGCAAGTGCCAAGGTAAAAAGCTGATTAGATAAGGTAGAGATCTCGGCTGTCGTTTTGATGGTTTGATCTGAAAACTCATCAATAAAATTGGTAATGGGCTTAAAACCAAACGCCGAATCGCCAGCACGTAGCGCAACAACGCGCGCATTCTTTGCGGTGAGTGATAGGTTTTTTGCCTCGGTTAAGATGATATCTAAGTTGGCAATGATATTGGCAACACGGATAAAATTTCCAACCGCATCAGTTGATTGAGCAGCTTTAAGCATTATTTCGCTCTGATGAATATTTTTATTGAGCATAGATAATAAATTCAAAAGTTTCTAGATTTTATTATAGTTGCTAAGTTACCTTGATTATTTGAGCTTCATCATAAACACTTAAAGTTGGTCAATGTTGATTTGGGAAGAATGGATGCATCGCAACAACATGGTTTTAACAGTTCTTATTGTGTTTATTGTTTATTTTAGTTCAGCTTTATTGGGTGAAACCTTTGCTCTAGCTGATCCTACCTCTCCAAGCTTAATCATCTTGGCAGATATTGTTTGCTTGTTAATTGCTCATCGTTTTTGGCAAGGCTTAAACCGTTTTATTTTTCCTGCATTAGCGACTTTGCTTAGCGCGAGTATGTGGCTATTGTCTCTGCCTCAGTCACTCATTATTAATGTGGCATTTCATCTCTTGATCGTGGGACAGGTTTATTTCCTAGCTGGAAAAATTCGTCACTATAAAATAAAGAGTGTTGGACTAAAGCGGCTTGCGCTTGCATACCTTATAGGTGTGGTGTCGTTTGTCAGTGTAGCGTTAGCTTTATCTAAGGGAAGCGCTTATTTTATCGGTATGGAACCAGAGGTAGAACATTTACTACAAGCCTTCTCAATATTGCTATTTGCTTCACACATTTTGTCTCATGATGAAGAGCAAGAGGGCCAAGTATTTTCTAGGTCTTGGCTGCTAGCATGTGCAGTATGTTTAGCGACAATGCCGATAGCCTTATTTTCTTTAAGTAGTTTTTTCTTGGTTAATTTGTTGCTCTTTATTGCCAGTCGTTTGCTGTTAAACGGCAAACAGTTTGCTTCGCTAAATGTGGTGTTGGCGATGCTGTTTTCTTCGATGATAGTTCTATCGGAGCACGCCCAGCAAATCTCGCCTTTAGGTATAAATGGCAGTGTTGAGTTACTTTTTGCAGTGTGTACATCTTTATTTTTGTTAACTGTCTTATTGGAGCATGCGCGTTTTCAGCATAGTTTCGAGTACAGTCAGGTAATGTTAGTCACTATTGATGAACAAGGGCAAATTGTTCATGCAAGCAAGGGTTTTTTAGATGCCATGCAATGTGATTTCGAAGACTTACAAGGGCGTTATCTGAGCGAGTATTTGAGCGAAGAAAATGCCAGTGATTTACTGAAATGTGGTGCACAAGGGCTGTCACATTTTTATTTACCAGAAGTGAAACTAACGACTTTCTCACAAAGAAAGCTGTCATTAAGTCTATTTGCAGATGTGATAGATGACAAAGACACACATACACAAACAATCATTTCATTCCAGGATATTTCTGACAAATTGATGCTAACCCAAGCACTGTCTGAAGAAAAAGAGCTGTTAGAAGTCACCTTAAGCTCGATCGGTGATGGTGTTATCTGTACCGACAAAGCCAGCCGAATTACCTATATGAACCCCGTTGCAGAAGCGGTTTTGGCGAAATTAACTAAAGAAGTGAAGGGTAAGCCATTTTCTGAGGTTATGCCTTTATTCAATGAGGAAACCTTGGAGCCCATTGATCAAGTGACAGATCATTGTATGAGGCAGCGTGCGACATTAGGGTTACCTGAACTTACTTGTATTAAGAATCATTTGGGCTTGGTGTTTGCTATTCAAGACTCTATCTCACCAATTTATAGTAAATCAGGTGAAATCATTGGCTCTGTCATGGTGTTTCAAGATGTCACAGAGTCTCGAATGATGACTCGAAAAATGAATCATCTGGCTCATCATGATGCTTTAACAGGCTTACCCAATCGCTTGTTATTACAAGATAGGTTGGCGCAAGCTTGTAAACGTGCAGACAGAAATCAACATTCATTTGCTGTCATTTTTATTGACCTTGATAAATTTAAAAATATTAACGATTCATTGGGTCACGATGCTGGGGATATGTTGCTACAAGAGGTTGGACATCGATTAAACCGAGGCTTAAGAAGCTGCGATACAGTAGCGCGTATGGGCGGCGATGAGTTCGTAATTTTGGTCGACAGTATTAAAGAACGTGCACACATCCATACAGTGATTGAGAAAGTATTACTGACTTGTAGCGGCGAGTACGAGTTAAAAGGTATTCAACTGAATGTGACCTTGAGCGCTGGGATTGCTGTTTATCCTGATGATGGTACTAACTCTGAAATGCTGATGAAGCATGCTGATACGGCTATGTATAGAGCTAAAAAGGTCAATAAAAGTAATTACCAGTTTTACAACTCCCAATTAGACAAAGAGGTCGAGCAACGTATAGAACGAGAAGCTGAGTTGGTTCAGGGTCTCAAGCATGGTCAGTTCGAGCCTTACTTTCAGGCTATCGTCAATGCGAAGAGTTTTGCACTGGAGAAGCTTGAAATGCTCGCTCGCTGGCAAACTCAGGAAAAGTTAAAAGGGCCCCATGAGTTTATTGCTGTTGCTGAAGAAGCGGGGTTGATGAATAAAGTCACGCTGCAGTTATTAGAAAAAGCCATGACGTCGTTAGTGCGCTGGATAACAACATCGGTGAGTTTGCAGCTCAGTATTAACTTAACGGCGGAGCAGCTATTAGATAATGACTTTTTGTGTGACTTTGAGCTTTTACTAGATAAATATCAAATACCCCCTAAAAATATTGAACTTGAGATAACAGAAACATCGCTGATTGCAAATTTAGATGAGATGCGACAATCTTTAGAGGTTTTGCAAGAAAAGGGCTTCAGTGTCGCTATCGACGATTTTGGCACGGGTTATTCGAGTTTAACTTACCTAAAGCATTTGAAGTTTAACACGCTAAAAATAGATAAAAAATTTGTCGATGATCTTAATTTTGAAAGCGAAGATGATGATTTGGCTGTGGTGATCATCAACATGGCGAAAAGTTTAGGGGTAAGTACTGTTGCTGAAGGTGTTGAGTATTGCGGGCAGGCAAAGCGATTAGCTGATGCGGGCTGTTCCCAACTTCAAGGGTATTGTTTTGCCAAGCCTATGCCCATAGATACAATTAGTAATATGGTTGAGCTGGGCACAGTGATGAGCCAAATACACAGAAAGATGACTTAATTAGGCTGAGCTTAAGCTATGCTATTTGTCTATATGCCCTAAGTCTCTACTTGGGTCGAGTTTGTCTCTGACACGGCGTTTTAGCTCTTTTGCCTCAGGAAAACCGCCATCTTGTTTTCTACACCAAATTAACTCGTCATTGTAGTAAATTTCAAACACACCTTTAGAAGCTGGTGCAATAGCGACTTGCTGTAAATCATCACTAAAAGTTGAGAGTAATTCTTGGGCAAGCCACCCGCTTCGCAGAAGCCATTGGCATAAAACACAGTAATGTATGGTAATGGTCGGTTTTTTCATTGTTTTTTAGCGCAAATTGGTATGATGCACATATTATGTCTGAAAGGGTTTTGTTGTGAAAGCCAAGCTATTATTGATCTTCATCTTGTTATTTAGTCCTTTATTAAAAGCACTAGAAGTCGGTGCGGAGCAAGTGCAAACATATTTACCATTAATAAAAGACAAACGCGTTGCCTTAGTTGTGAATCAATCAGCGCAGATAAATGAGCAGCACTTGCTTGATGTGCTATTAGAGAAGCAAATTGACGTGAAAAAAGTATTTTCTCCGGAGCATGGCTTTCGCGGAAAACAGGACGCAGGTGCTAAGATCAATGATCAAATAGACGGCAAAACGGGTTTGCCAATTATTTCTTTATATGGAAAATCGAAAAAACCAAAGTTAACTGATTTGGCTGATGTGGATGTCATTATTTTTGATATTCAAGACGTGGGCGTTCGTTTTTACACTTATATCAGCACCATGCATTATGTACTTGAAGCTGCCGCTGAAGCCGGTAAAAAGGTCATCGTGCTAGATAGGCCTAATCCAAACATCAACTTAATTGATGGGCCAGTTTTAGAGCCAGAGTTTCAATCATTTGTTGGTATGCACCCAATCCCAGTATTGCATGGCATGACAGTTGGAGAGCTGGCAAAGATGATAGTGGGAGAGGGATGGCTAAACACTGAAAATCAACCTGAATTAACCGTGGTCGCAGTATCTGATTACGACTTATCAAAGCCGTTTGAGCTACCCATCAAGCCAAGTCCGAATTTGCCGAATAGTCAATCTATAGCGCTTTATCCCTCGTTGTGCTTTTTTGAAGCGACACCCGTATCAGTTGGCCGTGGTACCGATTTTCCATTTCAAGTATTCGGTCACAATGACGTGAAGCTGGGCAAGTTTCAATTTACGCCCGTCTCGACGCCGGGTGCTGCACTAAATCCAAAACTAAAAGACACAGTCGCTTATGGTAAAGACCTAAGAACTCATCAAGGCACTGGGTTTGACTTAGCTTGGTTTGTGGGCGCTTACAATAAATTTAAGTTAGAAAATAAGGTGTTCTTTAAATATCCAAAGTTTATGGATAAGCTGGCTGGCACTGATAAGTTAAGAAAAGCGATACTGTCCGGGCAGTCTTTAACTGTGATTGAAAAAAGCTGGCAGCCTGAACTTAAACACTTTAAGTTGCGCCGCCAACCTTATTTGATTTATGAGCGTTAGTTGTGACGAATCGCACGCATATTGTCTGTGGCAAGGCTAGCGCGCTTTTGCCAACGACTGTGAGACTGGGTTAAGCCCAAAAATAACACATCGGTGATCAGTGTGCTTGCGGTACGAGTGAGAATACCGACATGTTCTACAGGTTCTTTTTCGAAAGCAGTAAACAGGTTTAATTCAGCTTGCTCAGTTAATGCATTGTTTCCGTATTTAGAGATTGAGACTACACAACATTCATTCTTTGCAGCTTGCTCTGCTAATGTCACTATACTCTTACTGTCGCCAGATGTGCTAATCGCAATAAACAAGTCGTCTTTATGCATGGTTGCTAAATAAGCCGATGCACTGATCTCATCCACTTGTGATAGCGCCGGTAAGCCAATTTGTTGTAGTTTCAGAGCAAAGTCATTTGCAACTAGATTGCTGCTACCAATACCACAAATCAAAATTTTGCGTGCACTTTTGATTTTTGCAATAACCTGATTAAGATCTTCGCTGTGGTTTAATTGTAATGTTTCCTCTAAAACCGTGGTTTGACGTTGGATCAGTTTAGCTGCCAAATCAGCAATAGGATCGTCGCTGTTTGTCGGTAGTCGCTCATTCGTATTAAGTTGTTTTAAGCTTTGTAAGTTTAGGTCATCGACGATAGCCAGTTTAAAGGCAGGAAAGCCCTTATAGCCTAGTTTTTGCGAAAACTTGATGACACTTGATTGACTCACGCCTGCAGCTTGAGCAAGCTCGATAGATGATAGTGTTCTGATCTGCTGTGCGTTGTCTAGAACAAAATTTGCTAGCTTGGCTTCGCTGGTAGAAAGCTGAGGCAATAAGGCTTTAATTTTCGAAAATGATGACATGATGTTTACTTCTTAGATAACGTTGTACCTATTATAGGGTTTTATCTCAAAAAAGGTAGTACGTTTATTGTTGTTATTTTCGATATAGTGTACCACTTTTGGTGAAAGTGTCACATACGTGTTTTTTCTTAAAACGCAAAAGCTTGGTTTTTCAAATATTACTCTTTAAGCTTACTCGTTTAATCGTGCATAGCGAATTACACTTCATTACAGTAATTTGTAGAAAATAATAAACCGCACTTAAGGAAATTTATGTCTTGGTATTCAATTTTACCGCCGCTGATAGCTATATTGGTGGTGTTTTGGCGTAAAGAAGTCATTATGGCTTTGTTATTAGCGGTAATAAGCTCAGAGTTTTTATTGCTATATACGCAAGGGCAGTCTGGGTTACTTACTTTTGTTAACAGTGTTGAACGTGTCATTTCTGTGGCAACGTCAGCAGGAAATAGCCGAATTCTTATATTTAGTATTGTGATTGGTGCACTATTAGCTTATATCCGAGAATCGGGTGGTGTCGCAGCGACGGTCAATAAATTGATGAATCTTGGGGTGGCCAAAAGCAAACGGCAAGTTGGGTTACTTACCATGTTTACTGGCACTTCGGTATTTATCGAATCAAATATGAGTGTGTTGACGTCAGGTATTGTTTCACGAGGTTTGTTCGATAAATTTAAAATGAGTCGAGCTCGTTTGGCCTACATCATAGATAGTACGAGTGCGCCCGTTTGCATCTTGATTTTACTTAACGGCTGGGGGGCTTATGTACTCGGACTATTAAGTAACTATGAGCTTGAGCAGTCGGCAGTGAGTATTCTTTGGAGCTCTGTGGCCTTTAACTTTTACGCCATTATTGCTTTATTAATTGTGCTTTACACCATTGTATTCGATAAAGTGCACGGCCCAATGAAAGAAGCCGAACAACAACTTGAAAAGCAAAACTTAGAAATTGATGCGGGTCCTGCTGCGAGTAAAGCACGGTTTATGTTAATCCCTTTACTGACTCTAATTGTCAGTATGATTGGCTTTATGTTTTGGACCGGCAATGGCGAGCTTGCCAGTGGAAGTGGCTCTAAGTCGGTACTTTATGCAACGGTTTTAGCCTCTATGGTTGCCTATTTACAGTTAATTGCGCACAAGCAGTTCACCCATCACCAGCTTGTTGATATTGGTTTCAAAGGTATGGGGGAGCTATTACCGTTAGTCAGCATTGTTTTATTGTCTTTGACCTTAGGCGCGAGTTTAAAAGAACTGGGTACAGGACAATTCGTTGCTTCATTGGTTGGTGACTACTTACCTATCTATTTAATTGTGCCAGTTCTATTTTTGACTGGCGCGGTAATGTCGTTCACTACGGGGACGTCTTGGGGCACATTCGCCATTCTTATCCCTATTGGTGTGCCGTTAATTCAAGCATTAGGCTTGCCTGCACCACTGGTGGTGGGCGCGATTTTAAGTGGTGGTATTTTTGGTGATCACTGCTCGCCTATTTCTGACACCAGTGCGGTTTCAGCACTGGCATCAGGGTGTGACCTATTGACGCATGTTAAAACACAATTACCTTATGCGCTTGTCGGTGGGTTACTCGCATTGTTAAGTTTTTTTGTAGCAAGCCTTATCATGATTTAAGCAATATGAACTAAGGGCAGCTATAAATGCCTTGGTTTTGATTAAGGGCTGTTAGGTTAACTAACAGCCCTTTTTTATTGCTAGTAAGGGCTAGCAGCTCACCTTGACGAAGTTGCCCTTCAAGGTTGAGATCTGATAAATCTCTCACCAATGACTTTTCAATCTCTAGCAAAGTGTTTTCTTTACAGTCCGCTATTAGCAAAAACTCCGAGTTGTTATCAATGATCCGACCATGGAATGAACGTGCTTGTGCGAGTAACTCAGAATGCTTTGCTTGTATGCTTTCAGGACTTTGTAATGAGTGATTTCGAGTGATCTGCACTTTATATTGACCATCTTCTTTGCTGTGGTGCTCTATATGTTCATACTGGGTCAAGTCAAGCGCGTACATCTGGGTACTTTCATTTTCAGGTTGTATCCATAATGCACCTAAAAATAGTAAACCAGCGCAAGCCATTGCCCATTGTGCTTGTTGCCAAAATTTGTTTTGTTTTGGCTGGCGACATTTTGCTTTCATTAGCTCAAGGTCTTGTTTGGTTAAACCCTGATGTTGCTTACGCTGTTGGTAAGCTTGTTTCAAGGTCTTATCAAAATCATCATCATTCGCCATGGGTATCTCCTAAACGCTGTTTTAAAGCTTGCTTGGCGTAGCGTAATCTGGTTTTTATGGTTTCAACTTCGCTATGTGTGATCGTTGCGATTTCTTGTAATCTGAAGCCTTCTAATTGTAGGCTGAGCGCTTCTCTTTGCAAAAAAGGCAGAGTGAGGAGTGCATTATAAAGTGTGTTTTTTTCATCTGCTTCAGTTTCGCCACTCGCAGCTTCATAGTGATGTTCTTCTAGTGAAGATAGACGCTTCTGTTTCTTAAATTCGTCTAGTAAAGCATTACGAGCGATTGAGAATAGCCATGCTTTTGGTGTTTGCTGATCACGGTATAGATGGCTTTTTTCTACAACGGTGAGCCACGTTTTTTGGCAAATATCTTTTGCCAGTTCACGATCGCTTTGTCCACTCAAAAAATGAAACAGGTCTTGGCTATAAGTATTGATTAAAATCTCAATATAAATATCTTCGCCAGTCTGTTTATACGCCTCTAGTGGATCTCTGCTGGGTGAAACCTTATGTAACCATGTTTTTAATGCTATCAGCATAGGCACTTTCCCGATTGTTCTTTTCCCTATTGATTGGCTTATCTCGCTGACAAGCAAATCAACTTAACTTATACCACTCCTCTTAATTAAGAGGAGTGGTATTTAGCTTATTGCTGTAATTTGAACTCTAACACAACTTGTAAACCTGTTTGCACTATCGCCTGACCGTTTTCCATCTTAGGACGGTACTTCCAGCCTTTTAGTGCTCTTAATGCTTCTCGATTAAAAATACGTTTTGGCTCAGCATTAATAACTTGTGCATCAATTACATTGCCTGCTTTATCGATTGAAAATGCCATTTCAACCCAGCCCTCTTTGCCATCACGAGCAGCAGCGGCTGGATATTTAGGGTCCACCCTGACAATCGGGGTTGCATCGCCATCTTGTGGTGCAAATATTTGCGTGTTGATTGGCGTGCTATCTAATTCTATCACTGGGCCGCCTATACCAATTTGTGGCCCAGCTACCTCAGACGGTACCGATGTTTGTGGTCTTGGCGGTTGTGCTTTAGGTTGCGGCGGTGGTGGTAAAGGCCTTGTTTTAGTTTGTACCTCGGAGTCAGGTCTGTCTTGCATGATCTCTAATTCAAAGGGGGCTTTAACTTCAATAGGGGCTCTTTCTTCACTGCTGATTAAATAATCCATAAAGGCAAAAGCAGCCAAGGTCACTATGGCACCGATTACAATTGATGCAGATACTTTAGTCATGGTTTGAGCTGGAGTTGGCATGGTGTAGGTCATCATAATAAGCGCCTCTTTTTTGTTTGCTTACCTCTAAAACGACACAGCATGAAAAAAGGGGTGAAAAAATTTTAAATTTTTTTATCAACCGTTCCACAGTACAATACGTATAGGTTTGCCGAGGAAGTAATATGCAGTTACAAGAAATTGATAAAACGCGTTATAGAAAACATCTTAATAAAGTGATTTTTGCCTGTATTGCCGCGCTTACAGTGGGCAGTTTAGGGATAGCACAGTTGCTGATTTTATTGTTCCCAGATGCAGATGGTAGTCACTTTCATTGGAATTTACTGGGCGTGGTAGTGACTTCAATTGTTATAGGTCTGACTTTAAAAAAAGTTAAGTCGCACCCATTTATGTATGAAGTTGCGTATGTGTGGGATCTAAAACAAGCACTTAATCGCATCACTCGCAAGATGATGGCTATTAAAAAAGCCGCCAAAGAGGGCGATATTGATGCGATGTTAGCTATGCAGTTTAGTTATTCTGGGTCTAAGCAACTTTGGACGCTAGATGATAACACCATCACTATGGAAGACTTGAGTATGTGGCAAGCTGAATTAGATTCATTGGCGCGTGAATATCAAGTTGAATTGGATATTACTAAATACGACGAGCGCATTTTAGCTAAGTTTTAATGGGCTCCTAAATTTCAAGCTATCAAAATTGTGATAGTATAACATTTTAAAATTATTAGGTTCGCAAAAGTCGTGGCAGAAGTAAGAGCGAGAGTGAAGCTGAATGTAGGACAGCACAGTCATATTCCTGCAGAAATTGTATCGTTTCATGGTTTACAAGATGGTGAAGAGCACGTTGCTTTAATCTTTAATGAAGCTGATAAGAATGAGGTACCTCTTATTCGTATGCACTCAGAGTGTTTAACGGGAGATGTCTTCCATTCTTCGCGTTGTGACTGTGGTGAACAGTTAAATGAATGTATCGAAACCATGCATAAGCAAGGTGGCATCATTTTGTATTTGCGCCAAGAAGGTCGTGGCATAGGCCTTTACAACAAAATCGATGCGTATGTTCTCCAGTCGCAAGGTATGAATACCTACGAAGCGAATAACCATTTAGGTTTTGATGACGACTTACGTGATTTCTCAGACGCTGTTTTGATGCTTCAGGCAATGGGCTTAAATCACGTTAAGCTGATGACGAATAATCCACGTAAACTTAATGCGTTAAACAATGCAGGCATTGAAGTTGATAAAGTTGTCGGCACTCACGCACACATAAAAGACGGTAACCGTCATTATTTAGAAGCGAAAGTGAAGCATGGTTCACACATGTTAGATATGGAAAAAGTACCTGAGAAAAAGTAGCTTTTTCACCTTCTTTTGTATTCGAGAACACAATGCGACCCACTATGGTCGCATTTTGTGTTTTGATAGGTATAATTCCAGTGTTTTGATTAGTTTTAGGTCTTTATGTCTTCAAAGATAAATGTTTTTAGTGCTTCTGCGGGTTTGCAGTGGTTAAAGCAAGGTTGGAATATATTTAAAACCCAGCCGATGACTTTTATGTTTATGTACATCTTTATGATTGTTGTTGCATTGATCCCCTTGGTGCTTCCTCCATTGCAATTGGTTGCAGCATTTACGGCGCCTTTTCTGACGATAGGCTTTTATTTGGCCGTTATTAGCAAGCAGCAAGGGAAAACCATCAGTCTTGCCGATATACTTAAACCGTTTTCGATCAAAGGCCGTCGCCTAAACTTATTTAGACTTGGCTTATATCAAATGGGCGCAGTGATTTTACTGACATTATTGGCTGACAGTTTATTTTCTGAAACGTTCACGCTGATGCAGCAGGCTACAGAAAACCACAATCATGAGCAATTATTAGCTGAAGTGGTGAATACCTTGTCGATTGGCAACATTGGTATATTTTTATTAGCTCATGCAGTGAATTTAATGGCCTTTGCCTTTGCACTCCCTTTGGTCTTTTTTAAAGGTGAAAACCGCATTTTCAAAGCGCTGGGGCAATCTTTAAAGGTGTTTCAAACGAATATGGCACCGCTTACAGTATTTAGCTTAGTGATCGCTGTATTAATGTTGGCAGCAATGCCATTAAGTTTTGTGCCTTTACTGGTTATCATGCCGGTGGCTTATATCGGCTTTTTCTGTTCATATCAGGCGATATTCCCTGCTGATGATATCAGTGACAATAACGGGCAGGGCGAAAAACAAGCGTCGCAATCAAGCGCTATCAACACTGGTCGATTTGACGCTTAATGGATGAGCAAATAAAGCAAAAGCTTAAAAACTACGTGTTGTGGCTGTTAGGTCGTCAAGAGTATTCAAAAAAAGAACTCGCACAAAAACTGAGAATGAAAGATGCGAGTGAAGACTATATTGAACAGCTTCTAAGCTGGTGTGAGTCCTTAGGGTATATTGATGAAAAGCGCTACTGCGAGAGCTTTTTACGCAGACAAATAAATAAAGGCTTAGGCCAAAAACGTGTTTTGGCCGAAGCGACAAATAAAGGGGTTGATCGGGCCCAATTAATGACGCTAATCGAAGAACAAGAAATAGATTGGTTTGAATTAGCCCTAGAGACCTACCAAAGAAAATATGGCTTAGGCGATAAACAACTCGATTATAAAGAAAAAGCCAAACGAGTCAGATATATGATGTACCGTGGATTTGGCTACGAAGAAATTAATTTTGCAATGCAAGCAACAATAGGTGACTGAACAAATGCAGCAAATGACTACCGCACAGTTAAGGCAATCGTTTTTAGACTTCTTTGCCAAACAACAACACCAAGTCGTCCCTTCAAGCTCACTAGTGCCAGGTAACGATGCAACGTTACTTTTCACTAACGCGGGTATGGTGCAATTTAAAGACGTATTTTTAGGTGGCGAAAAACGCCCTTACACGCGAGCGACAAGCTCACAGCGTTGTGTTCGTGCCGGTGGTAAACACAATGACCTTGAAAATGTAGGTTACACTGCACGTCACCATACTTTCTTTGAAATGCTAGGTAACTTCAGCTTTGGTGATTACTTCAAAAAAGAAGCGATTCAATTTTCATGGCAGTTTTTAACAGAAGTTGTTCAGTTACCAAAAGAAAAGCTGCTGGTTACTGTGTATCACACTGATGACGAAGCATTCGAATATTGGGCAAAAGATGTTGGTATTCCTGAAGACCGCATCATTAGAATTGATACGTCTGATAACTTCTGGTCTATGGGTGATACAGGTCCTTGTGGTCCATGTTCTGAAATTTTCTATGATCACGGTGAACATATTTGGGGCGGTCCTCCAGGTTCTCCTGAAGAAGATGGCGACCGTTTCATCGAAATCTGGAACCTAGTATTCATGCAATACAACCGTCATGCCGATGGCACGATGGAGCCACTGCCTAAGCAATCTGTTGATACAGGTATGGGTCTTGAGCGTATTGCTGCAATTTTGCAAGGTGTTCACTCAAACTATGAAATCGACTTATTCCAAAACTTAATTAAAGCTGCAGCTTCTGTGACAAATGCGCAAGACTTAGAAGATAAGTCACTTCGCGTTGTTGCTGATCACATTCGTTCATGTGCTTTTTTAGTGGCAGATGGTGTAATGCCTTCAAACGAAGGTCGCGGTTATGTACTGCGTCGCATTATTCGTCGTGCAGTTCGCCACGGTAATAAGCTAGGCGCAGAAGGCGCATTCTTCTTTAAGCTGGTAGCTGCGCTTGTGCAAGAAATGGGCGAAGCGTATCCAGAGCTTGCTAAACAACAAGAGATCATCGAAAAAGTACTGCGTATTGAAGAAGAGCAGTTCGGTAAAACACTAGACCGCGGTTTGGTGATTCTTGAAGAAAACCTAGCAGACCTTAAAGGTGATGTGATCCCGGGTGACGTAGTATTCAAACTTTACGACACTTATGGTTTTCCTGCTGACTTAACTGCCGATGTTGCGCGTGAACGCTTCATGACAATCGACGAGCGAGGCTTCCAAGAGTGTATGGAAGTTCAGCGTAAGAAAGCGCAGCAAGCGGGTAAGTTTGGTGCTGACTACAATGAGCAGCTTAAGTCTGAAAAGTCGACTGACTTTAAAGGATACGATGCAACTCATTACAGCGGTACTGTGGTTGAACTATTCAGCCAAGGTGAAGCTGTTAATGTATTAGAAGATGGTCAAGAAGGTATTGTTGTATTAGACCGCACACCATTCTATGCAGAGTCTGGTGGTCAAGTTGGTGATACTGGTTCATTAAAAGTAGCTGGTGGCGAGTTTGTTGTTACAGACACGACGAAACTTGGTAATGCATTTGCACACCATGGTAAAGTAGTTGGTCGCATTGGTGTTAATGATAAAGCCGATGCACACATTGATGCTGAGCGTCGCGAAAACATCAAGAAGAACCACACTGCGACTCACTTAGTACACGAAGCGTTACGTCAAGTCGTTGGTGAGCATGTAGCACAGAAAGGCTCATTAGTGATGCCAGATCGCTTACGTTTTGACTTCTCACACTTTGAAGGCGTGACTAAAGCACAACTTCGTGAAGTAGAAGACTTGGTGAACGCTGAGATCCGTAAGAACTTCGCACTACAAACTGAATTAATGGACATCGACGAAGCGAAAGCAAAAGGTGCGATGGCGTTATTCGGTGAGAAGTATGATGATGAAGTACGCGTTGTTTCAATCGGTGATTACTCTATCGAATTGTGTGGTGGTACTCACGTATCGCGCGCTGGTGACATAGGCCTATTCAAGATTGTGTCTGAAGGCGGTATCGCAGCAGGCGTTCGTCGTATCGAAGCAGTAACTGGTGAAGATGCGGTAAACTATGTGTCTGAGCAAGAAGCACAGCTAAGCGAGATTGCAGCGCTTGTGAAAGGTGATGCAAGTAACGTACTTGAAAAAGTGGCAGCCCTAATTGAGAAATCTAAAGGCCTTGAAAAGCAAGTTACTCAGCTTAACGACAAGCTTGCAAGTGCAGCCGGTGCCTCATTAATTGAATCTGCCGTTGACGTAAATGGCGTGAAATTATTAGTTGCTAATGTAGCTGGTACTGAATCGAAAGCGCTTCGCGGCATGGTTGATGACCTTAAGAACAAGATGGGTTCTGGTGTTATCGCGCTAGGTGTTGCGAATGGCGATAAAGTAAGTCTAATTGCAGGTGTGACGAAAGATTTAGTTGGCAAAGTAAAAGCAGGCGAACTAGTAAATCACATGGCTGCACAAGTTGGCGGTAAAGGCGGTGGTCGTCCAGACATGGCTCAAGCGGGTGGTTCACAGCCTGAAAACCTTGACGCTGCGCTGCAAAGCGTTAATGCATGGGTGAGCGAAAAGACGCAATAATTGCGATGTAACTCGTGGCATTAATTGTTCAAAAATTTGGTGGCACTTCGGTAGGCTCAATTGAGCGTATCGAGGCTGTCGCCGATATCATCATAAAAACCCAACAACAGGGTCATCAAGTCGTTGCTGTTGTCTCTGCAATGTCTGGTGAAACCAATCGTTTAATCTCTCTCGCACACGAAATTGACAGCCGTCCTAGCAGCCGTGAACTTGATGTTTTGGTGACTACTGGCGAACAAGTGACTGCGTCGCTTTTGGCTATGGCCATCATTCGTCGTGGACATCCTGCAATTAGCTTACTTGCCGATCAAATTGGTATTCAAACCGATAACATGTTTGGTAAAGCAAGAATTGAGTCCATCTGTACCGACCGCTTAAATCAAGAAATGGAACATAACCGTATCGTGATTGTGGCAGGTTTTCAGGGGCGAGATCGGGAAGGCAATATTACAACGTTAGGTCGTGGTGGCACAGACACAACGGCAGTTGAGTTAGCGGGTGCTTTGAAAGCGGCTGAATGTCAGATATTCACAGACGTAGATGGTGTTTACACCACAGATCCTCGCATTGAGCCGAATGCGCGTCGTTTAGAGCAAATTACCTTTGATGAAATGTTAGAGATGGCAAGCCTTGGTGCGAAAGTCTTACACTTACGCTCGGTTGAAGCTGCAGGTCACTATCGCTTACCACTTAGAGTGCTATCGAGTTTTTGCCATTCAAAAGGCACGTTAATTACTTACGAGGAGCCAGATATGAATAAAGCCCCTGTTTCAGGTGTGGCAGCCAGTAAAGACGAGGTACTAATTACCTTAAAACAGTTACCAAACCAGCCACAGATCTTTGCAAGCTTGCTCAACGTATTGGCTGATGCAGGCATTGCGGTAGATATGTTGAGTCAATTAAATCACCAACTTGATAAAATAGACTATGCTTTTACTGTGCACAGTAATGATCATCATCAAGTTATTGAGCTTTTGACACACCAGCAAGAAAATCTCGGTTTTGTCGAGTTAACGTGTGATACTGAAATGGCTAAAATTTCTGTTATTGGGATCGGCTTAAAATCTCATGTGGAAGTTATCGCACAGTTTTATACGGCAATGTCTCACGAGAATATTAGAACTGACTTAGTGACAACATCCGAAATGAAAATTTCGGTTTTACTGCCACAAAAGTACTTAGAATTGGCTGTTAGAGCATTGCACAGCACATTTTTATTGGAAAGTATTGAGTAAAATGGTTTTTTTGCTTACTTTTATGAATACTTTTCATTAAAATGAAATTGACGCGGAATCTTCTAATTTTTGGAATAACAGGAGCAATAGAATGCTAATACTAACTCGTCGAGTGGGTGAAACCCTAATGATTGGTGATGAGGTAACTGTAACTGTACTAGGTGTTAAAGGTAACCAGGTACGTATTGGTGTTAATGCACCTAAAGATGTTTCAGTTCACCGTGAAGAGATTTACATGCGAATTCAGGCTGAAAAGTCTGGTCCTGCAACAGGTAACATCTGATCAGCTTTTAGCGAATGATTTAAGGAGCCACTATTCATTAGTGGCTTTTTTTTGCGCTAAGATAAATTCAACTGTCTTCTCATCCAATGCACTTAAAGATAAATATTGTGCACCTCTTAGTGAATAGATCAGTAGACCTCTGTCTGTTTTTATAACTTTGGTGATGTCTTGCCAATTAAATACAAACGATTTGTATGGGTTAGCTGCTTTAATTTTTTCTTCGTCAATCTCAACAATCACATTGGAGCCACTTGCTCTGCTGATCATCTGTCTGGCAACCCACCAAGGACGGCGATAGTAATATGAAATGCATTCAATGACTGCCAAAATGATTAAGAAATTTCCCAGGTAGCCATTCTCTAAACCATAAATAGACACTAAACCGAGCAGGGTTAGAAAACCGACTAACGCATACTTAGGTTTGTTAGCTTTCTCAAATTTTTCGGACTCATCAAAGCATTCCTGATAGTAAGGCTTATCAAGGGTAAATTCGTGTTTATACATAGCAACTCATTAATCTTTATTTGCTGCCAATTTTATCAAAAAAGAATGGTGTATGCGTATTTGAAATTTTTTAATGTGACTTGCATTAAGTATGAATATACATTTTTTATTCAGTCATAACGTTGTTTTGTTTAGTGTTCCCTTGGTCTTACCATTTTTTGCTTCCGTTTTTAAAACTTATCTTTGTAACCTATTTATCACTTTTATTTAAAAGTATTTAAATAAGCCTGCGCTATTTTGAATATTTTTCATATTTATCTCAGTAATTCATTCGTTTTATCAGTGTTTTACAGTTAAGTTATTGCTATTGTTCAACTTTTAATATTGGTATTACCAATTTACAATGTTGTTTACAAGTTGAGCTCGTTTGTTATGATGTTGAATAAATATTTATAAAAAATGATTAATGACGCAAAGCGCGTTGTGAAAAAGGGGGAGAACATGGATATAGGTGCATTGTTGCTAGAGGCAGCCAGCTTAATGCTTACCGGCATGGTTGGGGTTTTTGCCTTCTTATCTATCTTAATTTTTGCCGTAAGCAAGTTATCACTTATCGCAGGTGGTGATGAACCAGCAAAGCCACAACGTCAACCTACTAAACGCCCAGCATCAACAGGCGTATCTAACGCGCACATTGCTGCAATCAGTGCAGCTATCGCTCAGTACAGATCAAAATAATAAAGGGGTCCACTATGTCAAAGTTAAAATTAACTGAATTGGTTTTAAGAGACGCACACCAATCATTGCTTGCTACGCGAATGCGCCTAGAAGATATGCTGCCAATCGCAGAGAAACTAGATAAAGCCGGTTATTGGTCTGTTGAGTCTTGGGGTGGTGCAACCTTTGATTCTTGTATTCGTTATTTGGGCGAAGATCCTTGGTATCGCATTCGTGCTTTAAAAGAAGCCATGCCAAATACCAAGCAGCAGATGCTTTTGCGTGGTCAAAATTTACTGGGTTATCGCCATTATGCCGATGACGTGGTAGAGAAGTTTGTAGAACGTGCACATCATAATGGTGTTGATGTTTTCCGTATTTTCGATGCCATGAATGATGTCAGAAACCTCGAAACTGCGATTAAAGCAGCCATTAAAGTAGGGGCGCACGCGCAAGGCACCATTTCTTATACCGTCAGCCCGGTTCACACTTTAGAAATGTGGTTAGATCAGGCGAAAAAGCTTGAAGCCATGGGCTGTCACTCAATTTGTATTAAAGATATGGCAGGTTTATTAAAGCCGTATGATGCAGAAGAGTTGATCACTGAACTTAAAAATACCGTATCAGTGCCAATTGCCATGCAGTGTCACGCGACCACGGGTTTAAGCACAGCGACATACCAAAAAGCAATCGATGCGGGTATTGATATGCTTGATACCGCTATTTCGTCTATGAGTATGACTTATGGTCATAGCGCTACAGAAACAATGGTCGCAATTACTGAAGGTACAGCGCGTGATACAGGTTTAAACCTTGGTGAGCTTGAAGAAATTGCAGGTTACTTCCGTGAAGTTCGAAAGAAATATGCGGCATTTGAAGGTAGCTTAAAAGGCGTTGATGGTCGTATCTTACTCGCTCAAGTGCCTGGCGGCATGTTAACTAATATGGAAAACCAGCTCAAAGAACAAGGCGCGGGCGATAAACTAGATGAAGTGCTAAAAGAGATCCCGGCTGTTCGTAAAGATCTTGGCTTTATTCCACTCGTTACTCCAACCTCGCAAATTGTCGGTACTCAGGCGGTACTAAACGTTCTAACAGGTGAGCGTTATAAGACCATCACAAAAGAGACTGCAGGTGTATTAAAAGGTGAGTATGGTTCGACACCAGCTGAAGTTGACTCACAATTACAACAACGCGTATTAGATGGTGCAGAAGCGATCACGTGTCGCCCTGCTGATTTAATCGATGCTGAGCTTGATAGCCTTGAGGCTGATCTAGTTGCGAAAGCCAAAGAAGACAACATTGAGTTGGCTGAAGAGCAAGTCGATGACGTGTTAACTTATGCGTTATTCCCGCAAATTGGTCTTAAGTTCCTTAAGAATCGCAATAATCCAGATGCATTTGAGCCGAAACCAACTCTAGTTACCACTGAAAAGCCTGCGCCTGCTGCAAAACTGGCTTCTCCACAAAAACAATCAACAGAGCGTTACAGCGTGCAAGTTGACGGCAAAGTTTATGATGTTGTCGTTGCACCAGGTGGTGAACTTAAAGAAGTACAAGTCAAAGATAGTGAGCTTATTCCACAGTCAGCATCGGTCAGTACGAGCGAAACACTGAATGCACCGCTTGCTGGCAACATCTTTAAGTTATTGGTACGTGCAGGTGATGCAGTCGCTGAAGGCGATGTAGTCATGATCATGGAAGCCATGAAGATGGAAACAGAAGTGCGTGCGACGCACAGCGGTACGGTTGCAAATGTCTTAGTCTCTGAAGGTGACTCTGTCGCAACGGGCGATGCCATGATTGAGCTTGCATAGGAGGTCACATGGACGGGTTGTTAAATTTATGGCAAGCAACGGGCCTTGCCAACTTTACCGTGCCAGCTCTAGTCATGATGGCGGTGGGCTGTGGTTTACTCTACCTTGCTATAGCAAAAGGGTTTGAACCTTTGCTCCTTGTGCCAATTGGCTTTGGTGCAATCTTAACGAATATTCCAGTTGCAGGCTTAGCAGAGCCAGGTGGCTTGTTGTACTACGTTTACTATATCGGTATTGATAGTGGTGTTTTTCCGCTGTTGATATTTATGGGCGTGGGCGCGATGACAGATTTTAGTGCACTGATTGCAAACCCACGTATGTTATTACTGGGGGCTGCAGCGCAGTTTGGTATTTTCGCGACACTATTTGGCGCTATTGCGCTGAATTTTGTGCCGGGCTTTGAGTTTACCCTACAGGATGCCTCAGCAATTGCCATCATTGGTGGTGCAGATGGCCCAACAGCTATTTTCTTAGCCTCAAAGCTTGCACCAGAACTTCTGGGCGCGATTGCAGTAGCAGCATACTCTTACATGGCATTAGTACCAATCATCCAGCCACCGATCATGCGTGCGCTAACGTCTGAAGAAGATAGAAAGATTGAAATGCCACAACTGCGTCATGTAACTAAGCGAGAGAAAATTATCTTCCCATTGGCGGTACTTGGTTTAGCGATTATGTTCTTACCGTCAGCATCGCCGCTGGTTGGTATGTTCTGTTTAGGTAACTTAATGCGTGAGTGTGGTGTAGTTGATAGATTAAGCAACACAGCACAGAATGAGCTTATCAATATCGTGACTATTTTCTTAGGCTTAGCGGTGGGCTCTAAGTTATCAGCGACTGAATTCTTAACGGTTGAGACGTTAGGTATTTTAGTGCTTGGTGCCTTGGCTTTCTCAATAGGTACAGCGTCGGGTGTATTCATGGCTAAAATAATGAATAAGTTCTCTAAACACCCAATTAACCCACTCGTCGGTGCGGCAGGGGTATCAGCGGTACCAATGGCGGCACGTGTAGTGAACAAAGTGGGCCTAGAGAATAATCCGCATAACTTCTTATTAATGCATGCTATGGGACCAAACGTGGCAGGCGTACTCGGAAGTGCCGTGGCAGCAGGTATTCTGCTAGCACTTGTTGGCTAATTCTTATTAGCAAGTATTAAATTTCTTCCAACCTAAATGCGCAGCCAATTGGCTGCGCTTTTTTTGATTTGGCGTAATGGTATTAATTATAACCATACAAAAAGCTTTGCTCTGTATGTTCTTTCTCTTGCTCTTCGAGCTGCATAAGATTCGCGACTTCTTGTTTGTAAGAATTACTTTTCTTTAAGTCTTCTTCGTTATTCTCTTTAATGACGCCTTGGCTTTTTAATTCAGATGGCATTTGGGTGATCTCTGAAATCTTCATCTTATCTCTCCTCGAGTTGCACGCTTTGAAGTATTGGTATTTCTGTGTAGTTTGTTTTGCAGAAGTTGTACCAAGAAAAACTTATGTAGACACTTTAAGTAGTTATAGAAAAGATTTATTGATCTCGCTTGCTATTTCTTAAATTAATTGCATCAATAACGGGCAATAACTCCTCAATTTAGTGCAAAACGACTATGACAAAGCCATATTCTCAAGCGTGTGAAAACAATAAAGACCCAATTCTGAGTAAGTTAAAATCTTATCTAATTGGCAAAGAAGATATTTTAGAAATAGGAAGCGGTACCGGACAGCATGCGGTGCATTTTGCAAAGCATCTACCGAATATAATTTGGCAAACGGCAGATCAAGCCATACATCATGAAGGGATTAACGCATGGTTAGATGAGGCTAAGCTGAGTAATTTAATTGCACCAATGACACTAGATTTAAACCATGATTGGCCTGTGACTGAAAAGTACGATGCAATTTACACCGCGAACACACTTCATATTGTGTCTGAGCTTTTGGTTGAAAAGCTAATCATAGGTGCCGCTAAACACAGTCATTCGCAAAGTCATTTATTCATTTATGGCCCGTTTAACTACAATGGGCAGTTTACCAGTGAAAGCAATCAAGGCTTCGATGCCATGTTAAGGGCAAGAGACTCACAAAGTGGTATTCGAGATCAAGAATGGGTTGTGTCTTTGGCAAAGAAACAAGGCTTTGAGTTAGTTCAAGACCATGAAATGCCAGCGAATAACCGACTATTGGTGTTTAAACGGTAATTTCGCTTCACATTCAATAAAGTACTGCTGTAAGGCTTGGGTTTCTCTTTCGCAATAGTCTTGTAGCGCGATTTTAAACTCAGGTCTAAACAAGGTGTGGTAAGAGTGGCGCCAAACGGGTTCAAAGCCACGGGCGAGCTTATGCTCGCCTTGCGCGCCGGCATCAAAAGTAACAATGCCTTCTTTTATCGCAAGTTCAATGCCTTGGTAATAACAGAGCTCAAAGTGTAGAGAGTCATACTGAGATTCAATTGCGCCCCAATAGCGGCCGTACAAAGTGTCGCCTGAAACAAAATAAAGGCTTGTGGCGACAATAGCATCATCTTTGAACGCGCAGCATAAACGAACGTCATGCGGTAAGTTTTTTATTATCAAGGCGAAAAATTCGCGATTTAAATAACCGTTATGACCCGAGCGTTTTAAATAGGTGAGACGGTAACTTAAGTAAAAAGCGTCAAGTAAGGCGTCATTAATCTCGTCACCAGAAAACCAGCGAATGGTTAAATTTTGTTGTTGTACTTTTAATCGCTCTTTACTGAGCATTTTTCGCTTTCGAGCATTAAGCGCTGATAAAAAGTCACTGAAGTTTTGATAACCTTTATTTTGCCAGTGAAATTGCACATTGCGTCTTGGGATCAATGTGGTATTGGTAAAATGTGTGTGTTCAGATAAAAAGTTAAGATGAATGCCACTGAAGTGTTCCTCTCTTAACGCAAGTAATGCTGTCTCTATGTAACTTATTAATTCAGGCGTGATGTGTTTGCAAAGAATGCGAGGACCTTGCACTGGGGTAAAAGGCACACCACATAGCCATTTAGGGTAATACTCTAGCCCATATCTTTCATAGGCTTCAGCAAATGCCCAATCAAAGACGTATTCACCATAAGAGTGGTCTTTTAAATAGCCAGGTAAGATAGCCACAATATGATCGCTTTGTTTAATGACAAGGTGCTGAGGCTGCCAACCTGTTTGTAGATTGACGCATCCGCTTTTTTCTAACGCACTTAGCCAAGCATAACCGGAAAATACATGGTCATTTGTCAGTGAGTTCCAAGTATGCTCCGAAATATTTGAAATAGAGTCTATAAAGTCATGCTGGTAGGTCATCGGATACACAAAAATTAAGGCTATTTTAAATGGCATGATATCAGATTTAATTTTGCCTTAAACCGCCCTTATGCTCTAAATAAATAAGCAAGCTTAGAACTTAATGTGCTCAATAAGTATTCAGCTTTAAAACGCCTGTGACTTAAGCCAATTTATCACCCGGTTTAATTGACGGATCATAACTATATTGATTTATATACAATAATAGCGCATGTAAGCGTATGCCTTATACTGTGTGAGAGATCTACCTGTAATTAAAAATTAATCATTTTTTGACCTAAAATCGTTTGACTTAGCTTGAGAGGGCTTTACTATGAAGACAGACAAAAATTTGTCAGTGTTTATAAATTTCCACCACGTTATTGTATGAGTCATACTTGTAGTACCGTCCTGAAGTTTTTAAGTACCGTCTAGTTTTTGCTCTATGCGCCCACAAGGGCATAGTTAATTTTAAAGATCAGGATATACATATTATGTCTAATACAGTTACTGGTACCGTTAAGTGGTTTAACGAGTCAAAAGGTTTTGGTTTCATTGCACAAGAAAATGGTCCAGATGTTTTCGCACACTTCAGCGCTATCAAAGGTGACGGTTTCCGCACTTTAGTTGAAGGTCAGAAAGTAGAGTTCACATTAGCTACAGGTCAAAAAGGCCCACAAGCTGAGAACATCACTGTACTTTAAGTGTTAATCACTTAACAAGAAAGCAAGCACTAGCTTGCTTTTTTTATGTCCGTGCAAAATATACCTACGGAGTAGGTTACTTTTGCGCAAGGTGAAGAGAGCAATTTTAGCCGGGTTTGAGCTTTTCTCAGATCAGAAGTTCAAGGTGAAAAGAGCAGATTTAACTACATTAGAACCAGACACCCTATCGAAGCAAGGTTACTCTTGCGCAAGGGCGACGAGTGACCGAAACGAAGTTTCGCAGCACGAGGAGGTGAGGGTATGGATACCCGATGGACGTAGCTACATGGATGTAAAACAACACAGCATCCAAAATTTTTCATTTATAGTGCGCGCAGCAAGACTAGCGTTGAGCGTGAGGCCTCGGATGGCCGAACCGGACCCAACCCAAGCTACATGGAAGTATTACAAATCAACTCTTATCAAGACCGAAACGAAGTTTCGCAGCACGAGGAAGTGAGGGTATGGATACCCGATGGGCGTAGCTACATGGATGTATTACAACATTAAACTCACTTATTTCATTTCTCAATAGAGTGAACTTAGCTTCTTAACTTAAACCCCCAACAAAAACCTCTTTACCTATAATCTAATCTATACACCCCCCACCACCCCAATATTCACCAAACTTATAAACACTATACCCAAGTATTGTCGACAATCTTGTCGTTTCTAGGTTGACGTGCACGTAAAGCACTACTATATTGTCTACAACTTATTAAACACGGCTTTTAAGATTTACTATGTCGATTTTTCAAGAAAATGCTGTAACAGCCTCAGATAAAGCGTTTTTTCGCTTAAGAAAAGAGATTGTAGAGGGGGAAATCCCAGCATCAGCAAAACTCAGTGAAACTGAGTTGTCGACAAAATATGAAGTGAGCCGTGCAGTAGTTCGAGAAGCAATTAACCGTTTAGAAAGCTGTAACTTGGTTGAGCGCAAGCCAAATGTGGGTGCACGTGTAGTGGCATTAAGCCCTGAGGGGTTAATTGAACTTTACCAAGTGCGTGAGTCACTTGAGGGCATGGCGGCGCGCCTTGCTGCAACTAATATGTCTGATGAGGAAGTGGCAGAGTTGAAATTACTCCTAAATAGCCAATCAGAAAATATCAAAACCACTGAGCGCTATTATCAAGAAGCGGGCGATTTAGATTTTCATTACCGCATTATTCTCGGCAGCAAAAATAATCATTTAATTAATATGTTGGTCAATGGCCTATATCACTTAGTGCGTATGTATCGCGTGCAGTTAGGCATGGCGGGTCCTCGTGTGAGTACCGCTTTTGATGAGCATAAACATATAGTGCAAGCCATCAGCAATCGCGACCCAGAGCTCGCCGAAATGTTGATGCGCCGACACATTATGTATTCAAAAAATAATATCGAAGCCAAGCTAAACCAGTGAGCTTCTTACACACATTTTCAGGATAACCAGAGAGATCATCAAGATGACAACAGGAACTATCAGTGCGGGTAAAAAATTCCGCGATGCATTAAAAGCCAACCAACCACTGCAGATCGTGGGCACAATTAATGCCTACAGTGCAATGATGGCGAAGAAAATTGGCCACCAAGCAATTTACTTATCAGGTGGCGGTGTTGCAAATGCCTCTTATGGCCTTCCTGATTTAGGTATGACTTCTCTAAACGACGTTATTGCTGACGTACAGCGTATTACCTCTGCATGTGACCTGCCTCTGATGGTTGATATCGACACCGGCTGGGGCGGTGCGTTCAATATCGCAAAAACAGTTCGTGATATGGAAAAATCCGGTGCTGCAGCCGTGCATATGGAAGACCAAGTTGCACAAAAACGTTGTGGTCACCGCCCAAATAAAGAGATCGTTTCAACAGAAGAAATGGTTGATCGTATTAAAGCGGCAGTCGATGCGCGTACCGATCCTGATTTCTTCATCATGGCGCGTACAGATTCATTCGCACAAGAAGGCTTAGATGCGGCGATTAAGCGTGCAAAAGCCTATGTTGCAGCGGGTGCTGATGGCATTTTTGCAGAAGCCGTACAAACGGAAGAGCACTATCGTGCATTTAGCGAAGCGCTTGATGTGCCAATTTTAGCGAACATCACAGAATTTGGTAAAACAGAGCTTTGGAATAAAGAAGAGCTTGGTGAGTGGGGCGTAGATATGGTGCTTTACCCATTAAGTGCTTTCCGTGCAATGAACAAAGCGGCAGAGTTAGTTTATCAAAGCATTTTACAAAACGGCGATCAAAAAGCTGTTATCGATACCATGCAAACGCGTATGGATCTTTATGATTACCTTGGCTATCACGACTACGAGCAGAAGCTTGATGCGTTGTTCGCCGAAGGCAAAAATAAATAATTAAAAGCAGTAATTATGAGGTGAGCACAATGAGGCTTACCCAAAAAAATTCACCATTAGCAGGTAAAAATTTCAGGAGACAACATCATGGCAAAAGTACTAAGCGGTGCAGGCCTACGCGGACAAGTAGCGGGTAAAACAGCATTATCAACAGTAGGCGTATCAGGTTCTGGCCTAACTTACCGTGGTTACGACGTAAAAGATTTAGCAGCAAATTGTCAGTTTGAAGAAGTGGCGCACCTTATTTTAAAAGGTCACCTACCAACTCAAACAGAGCTAGACGCGTATAAAGACAAACTACGTGCAATGCGCGGTCTGCCTCAAGCCCTTAAAGATGTACTAGAGCGCATTCCAGCAGATGCACACCCAATGGATGTGTTACGCACGGGTTGTTCAATGCTAGGCAACCTTGAAGGTGAAGCAACATTTGATGAGCAAGACCAAGTAACTGATCGCATGCTAGCGGTTTTCCCAAGTATCATTTGTTATTGGTACCGTTTTAGCCATGATGGCGTGCGTGTTGACGTTGAAACCGATGATGATTCAATTGGTGGTCACTTCCTTACAATGCTACACGGCGAAAAAGCCAAAGAATTACACGAGCAAGTTATGCATGTGTCTTTAATTCTTTATGCAGAGCATGAGTTTAATGCGTCTACCTTCACAGCGCGCGTGTGTGCATCGACGCTTTCTGATATGCACTCATGTGTAACGGGTGCGATTGGTTCACTTCGTGGTCCACTACACGGTGGTGCTAACGAAGCAGCGATGGAGCTAATTGAAGGCTTTACTTCACCAGATCATGCTGAAGCTGAAATGATGGGTAAACTTGAGCGTAAAGAAAAAATCATGGGCTTCGGTCACGCGATTTACTCAGAATCAGATCCTCGTAATGAAATCATCAAAGACTGGTCTGAAAAGCTAGCGGCAGATGTGGGTGATGACGTACTTTACCCTGTATCAGTACGTTGTGAAGAAGTCATGTGGCGTGAGAAGAAGCTTTTTTGTAACGCTGATTTCTTCCACGCATCTGCATACAACTTCATGGGTATTCCGACTAAGCTATTCACGCCTATCTTCGTAATGTCTCGTCTAACTGGCTGGGCTGCACACGTGATGGAACAACGTGCTGACAACCGTATTATCCGTCCTTCTGCGGAATATACAGGTGAAGAGCTACGCCCTGTAACGCCAATTTCAGAGCGTTAATTTAAAGTTCGAGTGACAGAGTTTGACTTTGTCACTCACTACCGTCACTCCAACTTAAGCCAAGTGTTTAAGTTTTACCCTATGGATTTTATATTTCACGTAGGCAGCTAAAACCTATGTAATTTGAAAGACGATGGGATAAAGAAGTCAGAAAGTTATGAATACCAAATACCGTAAGATCTTACCCAACTCACAACTCGCTTATTACGATACCCGTGAAGCTGTTGATGCCATTAAACCGGGCGCGTACGCCACACTCCCTTACACATCGCGTGTACTTGCAGAAAACCTAGTTCGCCGTTGTGAGCCTGAAAAGCTAGATGCAAGTTTATCTCAGTTAATTGACAGAAAGCGTGACCTTGATTTCCCTTGGTTTCCTGCACGTGTTGTGTGTCACGATATCTTGGGCCAAACCGCCCTTGTTGACCTTGCCGGCTTACGTGATGCAATTGCTGCAAAAGGCGGTGATCCTTCTAAAGTTAATCCAGTGGTTCCGACTCAGCTTATCGTCGACCACTCGCTGGCGGTTGAGCACGCTGGTTTTGAAAAAGATGCATTCGAGAAAAACCGTGCCATTGAAGACCGTCGTAACGAAGACCGCTTCCACTTTATTAACTGGACAAAAACTGCATTTAAAAACGTTGACGTTATCCAACCGGGTAACGGCATCATGCACCAAATCAACCTAGAGAAAATGTCGCCGGTTATCCATGCCCGCGACGGTGTAGCATTCCCAGATACACTGGTTGGTACTGACAGCCATACGCCACACGTTGATGCACTCGGTGTAATTGCAGTAGGTGTAGGTGGTCTTGAAGCCGAAAGCGTCATGTTAGGTCGTGCTTCTTACATGCGCCTACCAGATATTGTCGGTGTTGAGCTAACAGGTAAAGCACAACCGGGCATAACCGCAACGGATATCGTACTCGCAATCACTGAATTTTTAAGAGCTGAAAAAGTAGTCGGCGCTTACTTAGAGTTTTATGGTGAAGGTGCGGCAAGCTTAACACTTGGCGACCGTGCAACCATCTCAAACATGACGCCAGAATATGGTGCAACAGCGGCGATGTTCTACATCGACCAACACACCATCGATTATTTAAAGATCACAGGTCGTGACGACGAGCAAGTTCAGCTTGTTGAAAGCTATGCGAAAGAAACTGGCCTTTGGGCAGACAGCTTAGAAACCGCTGAATATGAGCGCGTTTTAACTTTTGATTTATCAACAGTTGGTCGTAATATCGCAGGCCCTTCTAACCCACACCGCCGTGTATCTACTTCAGAACTTGCTGCAGCGGGTATTGCAGGCACAGTTGAAAACGAAGAAGGCAAAATGCCAGATGGCGCGGTGATCATCGCAGCTATCACCAGCTGTACCAATACTTCTAACCCGCGCAACGTAATTGCCGCTGGCCTACTTGCACGTAATGCCAACGCAAAGGGTTTAACTCGTAAGCCTTGGGTTAAATCATCACTGGCGCCAGGTTCTAAGACGGTAAAAATGTATCTTGAAGATGCAGAGTTATTACCTGAATTAGAGCAACTTGGTTTTGGTGTTGTGGCATTTGCGTGTACAACTTGTAACGGTATGAGCGGTGCGTTAGACCCGAAAATCCAACAAGAGATCATCGACCGTGACTTATACTCAACGGCGGTACTGTCGGGTAACCGTAACTTTGATGGTCGTATTCACCCTTATGCAAAACAAGCTTTCTTAGCGTCTCCACCACTGGTTGTGGCGTATGCGATTGCAGGAACCATTCGTTTTGACATCGAAAAAGATGTACTGGGACATGACCAAAACGGTAACCCTGTTACCCTCAAAGATTTGTGGCCAACGGATGAAGAGATCGATGCAGTTATCGCTAAAAGCGTGAAGCCAGAGCAATTCCGCCAAGTATATGAGCCAATGTTTGACTTAAACGTCGATTATGGCGAGAAGAACGACCCGCTATATGATTGGCGCAAAATGAGTACCTACATTCGCCGTCCTCCTTATTGGGAAGGTGCATTGGCAGCTGAGCGTACCATGAAAGGCATGCGTCCACTTGCCGTACTAGGTGACAACATCACCACCGATCACCTATCTCCTTCAAATGCAATTATGGCAAGTAGTGCTGCTGGTGAATACTTGGCGAAAATGGGTCTGCCAGAAGAAGACTTTAACTCTTACGCAACCCACCGTGGCGACCACTTAACGGCGCAACGTGCAACCTTTGCAAACCCGAAATTGTTTAACGAAATGGTGTTAGACGAAAACGGTGAAGTGAAGCAAGGCTCACTGGCACGTATTGAGCCTGAGGGCAAAGTAACGCGCATGTGGGAAGCCATCGAAACCTACATGGAACGCAAGCAACCGTTGATTATTGTTGCAGGTGCGGACTATGGTCAGGGTTCATCACGTGACTGGGCGGCCAAAGGTGTGCGTTTAGCGGGTGTTGAAGTGATTGCAGCAGAAGGTTTTGAGCGTATTCACCGTACAAACTTAATCGGAATGGGTGTATTACCTCTGCAATTCGCAGCCGGTACAACCCGAAAAACACTGGGTCTTGACGGTACTGAAACCTATGACGTTATTGGTGAGCCAAGCCCGGGTGCAACATTAACTTTATTGGTTAATCGTCAAAATGGCGAGCGTGTAGAAGTGCCTATGCTATGTCGTCTTGATACAGCAGAAGAAGTATCAATTTACGCGGCAGGTGGTGTTCTTCAAAGATTCGCACAAGACTTTTTAGAAGCTAATAATTAATAAATAAGTGAATGAGGCTTTCTCATTCGCTTTTGAAGGATTTTTAAATGGCTTTCAAACCACAAATTAAAGTGCCTGCAACTTATATGCGTGGCGGCACCAGTAAGGGCGTCTTTTTTAACCTTGCTGATTTACCAGCCGCGGCGCAAGTTGCAGGTGAGGCACGCGACAATTTATTGCTGCGCGTGATTGGCAGCCCTGATCCATACGCAAAACACACCGATGGTATGGGCGGTGCAACGTCAAGCACCAGTAAAACTGTGATTCTGGCAAAAAGTGATGTGCCAGATCACGATGTAGATTACCTATTTGGTCAGGTTGCAATTGATAAGCCTTTTATCGATTGGAGCGGAAATTGCGGTAACTTAACCGCTGCGGTAGGCGCATTTGCGATCAGTAACGGCTTAGTTGACGCTGAACGTGTGCCTGAAAACGGCATCGCGGTTGTGCGTATTTGGCAAGCCAACATCAAAAAAACCATTATTGCGCACATTCCTATGACCAATGGTGAGGTGCAAGAAACCGGTGATTTTGAGTTAGATGGCGTGACTTTCCCTGCTGCCGAAGTCGTGGTTGAGTTTATGGACCCAGCTGACGGTGAAGGCGATATGTTCCCATCAGGTAACTTGATTGACAGTCTTGAAGTGCCAGGTATTGGTACTTTTCCTGTGACCATGATCAACGCAGGTATTCCAACCCTATTTTTCAATGCAGAAGACTTAGGTTACACAGGCACAGAGTTACAAGAAGCCATTAACAGCGATGCAGCCGTGCTTGAACGCTTTGAAACCATTCGTGCTCATGGTGCAGTGAAAATGGGTTTGATCAAAGATATCGCAGAAGCAAAAGTGCGTCAGCATACGCCTAAAATTGCGTTTGCTGCACCTGCTCAGGCTTACACCGCCTCAAGTGGTAAAGCGATTGCTGAGTCTGATATCGATGTGTGTGTCCGTGCACTTTCTATGGGCAAGCTTCACCACGCCATGATGGGCACAGCGGCTGTTGCAATTGCGACGGCTGCTGCAATTCCTGGCACCATAGTGAATTTGGCTGCTGGTGGCACTGAGCGTGAAAGCGTCACCTTTGGTCACCCATCGGGCACATTAAAAGTCGGTGCAGCTGCAAAACCTGTTGATGGTAAATGGCTAGCTGAAAAAGCGGTCATGAGCCGAAGCGCAAGAGTGCTAATGGAAGGCTCAGTACGCGTACCGCAGGACTAGGTTAACCTGAACTAGGAATAATAAACTTATCTCCAGCGGCTACTTTTAATGCTAACTGCGTTGAATTCACTTGCAATAGGCTAGCTATTGACGCGTAAATTCGCCTTGTTATCTCTAAAAGTTTCCGGCTGGAGACTTAGTTGGAAAAGGTTTATTTAATCTTCTATGCATTGGTAAATCTCTTAACCCAAGTTCAGGTTAATTCGAACTCAAGTTAATTTAAGCAAATTGTTCATGAGTTGTGATACTCCCAAGGCCCGAGAGGGCCTTTTTTAATGACTGAATCACTCCGTATTTATATTTTAAAAGTAAAGGGATTAGGAATAAATGATAGAAGCAGTTACCACCCTCGCACTCACTACCGCACTTCTATTAGGCTCACCTGGGCCAGCACCGCTTGCCCTCGCTGGTGTCGGTGCCAGTTTTGGTTTTAAGCAAGGTTTAGGATTTCTTGCTGGTATTCTACTCGGCTTGCTGGTGGCAATTAGCTTAGTGGCATTGGGGTTAGGTAGCTTGTTTGAGCAATTCGCAACGGTCAAACTCATCTGCCAAGGTATCGCAACCGCTTACTTAATTTATGTGGCGTATAAGATCGCGAGTAACACCAGCGGCATAGAGCAAAGAGCAGGGACAGCGCCAAGCTTTAAAGATGGCTTTATATTAAATTTAATCAACCCAAAAGCGTACGCCGCGTTTTTAGCTATTTTTGCAAACTTTATGATCCCAGCAAGTTCTCCTGTTTACAGTGCTATGTTAACTGCTACGGTTAGCTTTGTTGTTGCTGTTATCGTTGATGGATTATGGATGGCAATCGGCAGTAAACTCAGGCCTTTCTTTGCAAAACCCGAGCAAGCAAAATGGTTGAGAATTGCGTTTGCATTGCTGTTATTAGTGAGCATTGGTGCGTCTTATTTTCTTTGAGTATTTGTACCAAGCTTCTGTAGAAAGAAACACATAAATTGTTACTTATTAGCCGTTTACATAGTAAGTAGGGTGAGAGAGGCTAGGTGCTTAACTTTCAAGGAACACCTATGTTGAATTTAAAATCTAGTCTACAAGCGATTGCGCTTGTAGCTATGGTGTCTTTCTCTGGCGCAAGTAGTGCAAAAGCCACCTTTAATGCTGAACATAACGATATTGTTAAAACGGTAAACAGTTACTTTAAAGGCATCGCAGAGTCTGATGAAGTCTTAATCGCGCAAGCTTTTGAGCTAGAAAATGGTCATATAAAGTCTATCGTGACAGATAAAGAAACTGGCAAGCAAAGCATTCGCAGTCAAACTTTGGGTGATTTTGCCAAGATATTTAAGCAGCCGACTAAAGACCATTGGCAAGCCCATATTCTTTCTATTGATGTTGTTGACCAACATATGGCCATGGTTAAGTTGAATTTCGAAACATCAAAAACCCATTACATAGATTATTTGGTGCTTTATAAATTTAATGATGCATGGAAAATCGTAAACAAGACCTTTGTAGCTAAGCCTAAAGGTTAGTTTGTTTTTATAGAGCAATACGTTTCATTATGAATGAAGTATTTTTGTGGTGAACAAACTAATTTGTTCACTACACTAATTTCTCAACGGATTAATTAGCTTTTAGAATCAACCGACTTTTTATCTTCAAGCTTTTGATCTGAACTCGTCGGTTTTTTAACTTCTACTTTCTTTGGGTTTTTAATCACCCCTTTTTGCAGAATCAGTGTATTTGGATAGGTGATCAGTTCATCTTCACGGCGAATAAGTATATGAAACAGCGAAATCTCTTCAATTACACCTGAAATATCGTCGTCTTTGTCCATGACTTTAATTCTGTCACCAACACGATATGGAAAGCCGAAGAAGATGATTAAGCTGGCTGTGATATTACTTAAAATCGACCACTGGGCGAAAAGTGCCACACCTAATACAGCAAACACTGACGACATAAATAACGCCACTTGCGAGTAGGCTAGCCCCGAAATACTCACAATTAGCGGAATAATAAACAGCAGCGCGACGATATAAATGGTTTTACTGATGTATTTAATACGGAAAATGCTGACGCCTTTTTTATTGCCATAACGATGGATCAAAGAGTCGATAAATTTTAGTGAAAGAAAAAAGCCCAAAATAATAAGCGCGATCGTTAAGGTTTTCATGTTATTCCTAAACTTGTTTTAAAAATATGAGGCTGGCAAACACGTTACTACTGTACAGCTTAAATCTCAGTGACTTCAACAATCGCATCAGTATTGAGCTGGCCATAAATATGTGGAAAAAGCCCAAGCTCAGGGTTATTAGTAGCCCCTTCGTACTTAACTTCAGATTTGATGAGGTTTGGGTCAACTCTCAACAATGATAAAGGACCTTGGTCTTTATAAAAGCGCGCCAACACGTAACTAATTTGCGTCTCCGAACATGCATGAATAAAACCTTCAGTGTCAACTGAAGGCGTGGTGTAAAAAGCTTTACTGAGTGTTACTGCCACCTGGTCTGTCGGCAAAATTAAATAAATAGCATCTTGCATTAAAAGTTCCTCATTCTGTATTAGGCGAGATTGTACCTTAGAGTTTGCATTCATTGAGATCTGTTTTCTAAATTTCGCTCTATAATCATTCAGATGAAAGAATTCTGTATGACTTATTTGGTTGTTGGACCCAAATAAATACATTGACGGTTATGTTTGTGATAATCATGTATGAACAGATCAGAGACGAAGGAGTTTTAGTGAGGCTTTTAAACAAATTAGTACTGTTAACTTGCATGCTAGTAGGCGCAAAGTCATTAGCGGCTGACTCTCCCACGCCTTCGCAGTGGAAGTCTGCACCAGACTTGCCGATTACTTTTCAAGAAGTCTATCCGGCAGTATTTATGGATAGAGTGTTCATAGGTGGTGGCTTTACCAAGACAGATTCTGACAGTTTTTATGGTTTAGGACCGACACGAAAGGTATTTATCTTAAATCCCTCAGAGCAGTTTTGGGAAAAAGCGCCCGATTTACCAGAGTCACGGCATCATTTGGGGATGACGAGCAATATTCATTATGTATATGCCATCGGTGGTTTTACTGGTCCTAAAGAGGATGCATGGCAGCCGCAGCGGGCTGTGTATCGTCTAGACAGCAGAAAGAGTCGCTGGATGAGTGCGTCTTCTTTACCTATTCCTATGGCCGAGTCAGTTTATGCAAATGTCGGTAAAAATATTCATGTGATTGGCGGGAAAACGCGTAAACGAGGTGAGACGCAAAACATCGACACCAACGCCCACTATGTGTTGGTGAATAATGCATACTGGCGAAAAGCAAAGCCAGCACCGACAGCCCGCGCCTCAGCGGCTGGTGCGGTGATTGGGAATAATATTTATGTGATAGGTGGTCGCACTAGCGGTGAAAACCGACAAAACTTAAACACCGTTGAAGTGTACGATGCTCAAACCGAAACTTGGCAAACTCGCGCACCTTTACCTATTGCCGCGGCGGGCCTTGCTGCTGCCGTAATCGATGGCAAGATTATTGTCTCGGGCGGCGAAGCTTTTTCAAACACCGGCAATTGGCAAGATGGCAAAGTGTTTAACTCTGTGTTTTTGTATGATCCTAACATTGACGAGTGGCAGGAAATTGAACCTTTACCGGCTCCGCGTCATGGTCACGGTAAAGTGAGCCTAAACGGAGAAGTATATGTGCTCGGTGGTGCTGCTAAAATTGGTCCGCAAGAAACTCTATCAAGCACTTTGATTTATCAGCCAACACAAAACTGATTAAAAGAGAAAGCGTTAGCGCCTTCTAACGCTTTTCACTCAGATTCCGCTTAGAAGCTATTATAAAACCAGTGTAAATCTTGCCCCTTCGCCTACCTCAGAGGCCACTTTTATACGCCCTTTATGGCGATGAATAATTTGCTGACTAAGCGCTAAGCCTATACCTGAGCCTTTAGGTTTAGTGGTAAAGAAAGGCACGAAAATCTTCTCAAGTGCACTCGGTTCGATGCCATCGCCGCTGTCTCGTATGGCAATTTCGCATTTTCCATAACGGTTAATACTCGCAGTGATATTCACTGCTTTCTCATTTTTTTGACTCAATTTTAAGGCATCTAGAGCATTGGTGATTAAGTTAACCAGCACCTGTTCAAGCATCTTTTTATCGCCTGAGACAGTTAAGTTTTCGGGCTCAATCGAAATCGTTAAAGCGATATTAGCCTCATCAAATTGTGGTTTCACTAGTGGTTGTAAATCATCAAACAGGTTTTGCACTGAAATCGGTTGCAACTCTAAATGAGGAATATGCGTGAGCTTACGGTAGTCTTCAATAAAACCAAGCAAAGACTGGCTGCGAATGCCAATGGCGTTCAGGCTTTGCAGGTAATCGTCGACTAAATCTTGGTCATCTATATGGTTTGCAAGTTGTTGCTCTGTGATGGTGGCTAGGGTGTTTGAGAGCGAATAAATTGGGGCGACAGAGTTACCAATTTCGTGAATTAATACACGAATAAGCTTTTGCCAGGAATCCATTTGCGTACTTTCTATTTGCTCTGAAATGGCAGTAAACAGCCAAAGCTCGTAGCGATTGTTATGATAATTAAAGGCGAAATATTTAAACAACATGTCGTCTTCGACACTGGCACCTTGTTTGGTTTGTTCAAGAATAGGCTTTGCGCTTAGGAGTTCTTTCGCATCGCTAAACGTTCGAATGTCTAGGCTTCGCTTAGCGGTATTGTTACACACTACTACGTCTTGCTGATTTTTGATGAGGATCACCCCAGCATCAATGTGTTGTAACATGGTCTCAAAAATAGCGACTTGCTCTGCTTGCTTGAATTTATCGTCTTGTACTTTTTTGATCAAGTCATTGCAGATTTGCTGCTCTTTAGCACCTAGGGTGTGGGTTTCACTGAGGCGAAAACTACAGTCTTGATATTTCAGTGCGTTGATGACTTCGTTGAACTGCTGTTGCTGTTTGGCAAAAAGTTTGAGTGTTAGGGCTGCAAATAGGGCAGAGCCAAATAAAGCCAAAATGCTGAGCAAGGTGGCATGACTGAATGTAAAACCATAGAGTCCAATACAAGCAAAACCAACCGCCGAGACAAAGTAACCTAACACCGCCGCGCTGTTTTTATTAAACACCGTACTTCTCCATTTTGCGATATAACGACGCACGGGTGATACCGAGTGCTTTAGCTGCATGGCTGATGTTGCCTTTAAAGTCAGCAATAGCACGCTCTATGGTCATTTGTTCAATGTCAGCAAGATTATAGGTGTCGAGCTGCGCAGCACCGCTTTGCGTCTCTTGGTTAGGCATGAGCTGAAATTGCAGTTGTTCACCGTCTGACAAAATTACTGAGCGCTCAACTAAGTGCTGTAGCTCACGAATATTGCCCGGCCAATCATAGGCAAGTAACTGCGCCATGGTTTTATCGCTCACCGTTTTATGATCTAGTTTGTATTTTTTGCAGTAAAGGTCAGCATAAAACTCTATCAGCAAGGGAATATCTTGCGGTCTATCGCGCAGTGCCGGCAGTGTGATCTCGACGGTATTGATGCGATACAACAAGTCTTGTCTGAACGAGCCTTCACGCACCATGTCGTATAAATTCATGTTGGTCGCTGTGATCAAACGAATATCGACCGAGATTTCTTTGCTGCCGCCAACTGGAGTGATCACACGGTTTTGAATGGCAGTTAACAGCTTGCCTTGTAATTCGAGCGGAATATTCCCGATTTCATCTAAAAAGAGGGTGCCGGTGTCGGCTAACTCAAAGCGACCTTGTTTGTTTTCTTTGGCATCGGTGAATGCGCCTTTGGCATGACCAAATAGCTCACTTTCAAATAATGAGCTGGCAATGGTGCCCATATCAACCGATAAAAAAGTATCGTTAGCACGCAATGATTGTTTATGAAACTCGCGGGCGATAACTTCTTTACCTGTGCCACTCTCACCTAAAATCAGTACATTGGCATCGGTTTTTGCGGCTTTTTCGAGGGTTGTGAACACTTGCTCCATGGCTGGGCTGTTAGCAATGAGGTTCTCAAATGGACGATTTTGATCTGCCAAAGACAGTGCCGCGATTTGGTTCAGCTTTTTGCTTTTTTGGCGCTGTGCGCTTAAGTCAATACAGTTCGCCACGGTTGCCAGTAGCTTTTCGTTTTGCCAAGGCTTTAGCACAAAATCACTGGCCCCTTGTTTGATGGCATCCACTGCCATCGACATATCGCCAAAAGCGGTAAATAGCACCACAACGGCGTCTTCGTCGATGGCTTTGATTTGCTTTAACCAGTAAAAGCCCTCGGCTCCTGAGGTCGATTCTCGGGTGAAATTCATATCGAGTAAGATAAGAGAAAAAGACGCTTTCTCCATGGCGTCACTGATGTTGTGCGGGTTATCTAGCGTGACAACACGCTTGTAGTGTTGTTTTAATAACATCTTAGTGGCAATTAAGATCTCGGCGTTGTCATCAACCACCAGAATCGACTTATCAATTACAGCCATGGCGCATTTCCTTACTTTCAAAGTGTACGATATCGTACACCAAGTGTTTTAAAGTTTTACACTTTTATCTGTGCTAAATCGTACTTGAAATTATAAGTTATTGTTATATATGTGTTTTTGTTTTTGGCACAGTAATTGTCTTATATATAACAAATCTAAACGATTAGGATGTTAGAAATGGATAAAGTGATCAGCAAAAAACGCACATTTAAAGCATGGTGGTTGGCAGCCCCAGCAATTGCCATCGCGTATTTTTTAATAAGCAATACCGCGAATAGCAGTGGCAGTCGTTATAACCTAGAAATGGACAAAATAAAGGTAAGCACAGTCACTCGTGGTGAATTCACCGATATGATCCCACTACGCGGCAACATTACCCCGAGTAAATCAGTGTATTTAGATGCCATTGAGGGTGGCCGTGTAGAGCAGCGCTTTGTAGAAGAAGGCGCGATGGTTAAAAAGGGCGATAAGATTTTAGCTTTGAGTAACACAGGCTTGCAGCTTGATGTTATCTCTCGTGAGGCGCAAATTTCTGAGCAGTTAAATAACCTACACAATACCCGTTTAGCCATCGACCAAAACCGCTTAAACCTAAAGCGCAACTTATTAGAGCTGGATTTCGAGATTAAACAGAGTGAACGCAAACTAGCTCAGCATAAAAAGCTGGTGGCGAACAACCTAGTATCGCAAGACGAATTAAAAGCAGTGATCGAGCGCACACAATATTTAAAAGACCGCCGCACTTTGGTTATTGAACAACAAGAGCAAGATGAGCTTATTCGTACCGCCCAAATTGCTCAGCTTGAAGACAGTGTTGCACAGCTTAATAAGAACTTAAGCTTCGCCCGTAAGAACCTTGAAAACCTAGTGATCAAAGCACCGATTGATGGTCAGCTAACCGCATTCAATGCAGAGCTGGGTGAGTCAAAGTCGCGTGGTTCACGCTTAGGTCAGGTTGATATTGTCGGTGAGTACAAGGTCAGCGCGTTAATTGATGAGTTTTATCTGGGCCGTGTATTTGCTGGTCAAACCGCAAAAATCACCCACCAAGGTCAAGATTACACACTGACACTGGCAAAAGTGTATGCCGAGGTAAGCAATGGCCGTTTTGAAGTCGATTTAACCTTTAACGATGCCTTACCTGAACGTATTCGTCGCGGCCAAACGTTACAAATGGAATTGCTACTTGCCGATGCAAAACCAGCCAAGATGATCCCAAATGGCGGCTTCTTTCTCGATACCGCAGGTAAGTGGGTGTTTGTAGTCGAGCAAGGCAGCGATGTTGCAGTTCGCAAACAAGTTCGCCTTGGCCAGCGCAATAACAAATTCATTGAAGTGTTAGAGGGATTAAACGAGGGCGACAGAGTTATCACCTCAAGCTATAGCACTTTTATCGACATGCAGACTTTAAAGCTGACGCAGTAAACGTGCGTCATCAATGAACAATTAGAAAGATTTAAAAATTAAAAAGAATTAGGACTAAACAGATGATCAACTTAACTAACATTAGCAAAATATTCCGCACAGAATCAGTCGAAACACATGCACTTGATAGCGTCTCGCTTCATGTAGAGCGTGGTGAGTTTGTAGCCATTATGGGTCAGTCTGGCTCGGGTAAATCAACGCTACTGAATATCGTCGGCATGCTAGATCACATCGATCAAGGTGAATACATTTTCGATGGTAAAGACATCAGTGGCTTCACCGAAAATAAGCTGGCCGACATTCGAAAAGATAACATTGGCTTTATCTTCCAAAGCTTTAACTTAATTGATGAATTAACTGTTTTTGAAAACGTTGAGCTGCCATTGGTTTACCAAGGCATAGCGAAAAAAGAGCGTGAGCAGCGCGTATTGGCGATTTTAGAAAAGGTCGACATTTCGCACCGTAAAGATCACTATCCGCAGCAACTTTCGGGTGGTCAGCAGCAAAGGGTCGCAGTTGGCCGCGCTATTGTTGCCGAACCAAAAATGCTATTGGCCGATGAGCCAACAGGTAACTTGGACTCTAAAAACGGTGAAGAGGTCATGAAGTTACTTGCGCAATTAAATCGTGAAGGCGTAACTATAGTAATGGTTACCCACTCAGATCACCATGCCAATTACGCACACCGCGTGATCAATGTATTAGACGGTCATATCGTGTCACAAAATATGCAGGAGGTGCGTTGTGCTTAATAACTATTTGAACATTGCCTATCGCAATCTGTTAAAACAAAAACTTTACTCAGGCATTAATATTCTTGGCTTAGCCATTGGCTTGGCGATTTGTATCAGCATGGCAATATTTGTTGAATCTGAGTTAGGTTACGATAAACACATTAAAGGCCACGAAAACATTTACCGTACGTCATTAAAGATGACAGTGCCAGGCTCGCCTGCGCAGCACTTTGCACAAGGCTCGGTGTATAACGCAGAGCGTTTTTCGACAAACTTTGATGAGATCCAAGAAGCAACGCGACTACGTGAAATCGGTGCAACTTTAGGGTTTGGCAATACACATTTCAGTGATGATGGCATTAATCTAGCCGATGCCAATGCGATTGAGTTTTTCTCTTTAGAAATGTTACAAGGCAATGCACAAACAGCCCTTGTTGCACCCAACTCTGTGGTGCTGACAGAATCTGCGGCACAGCGTTACTTCTCAAGCACTAATGTGATGGGCGAAACGCTAGTGCTGGCGAATCGCATTAGTTTAAAAGTCACAGGAGTAATTAAAGACTTACCAACACGTACTCACTTAGATATTTCAGCGCTAATTAGTATGGGTACTGCCCCTGAGTTTTTACAAAACCCAAATTGGGATCAAAACCCAAGCTTTAACTATCTGACTTATTTTCAGCTTGCGTCGAATACAGATATCAAAGCCCTTGAAGCAGGCTTTCCTGACTTCTTGGAAAACCATGTTGGCGAAGGGGTGAGTGATGCACTGAATTATACGCTGATTAACATCACTGATATTTATCTCAACTCTAACTTCTATGGTGAAATGAAAGAAAATGGCGACATCAATATCGTCTATTCATTCAGTATTATTGCCGCGCTTATCTTACTGATTGCGTGTGTGAACTTTATGAACCTGTCTACCGCAACGGCGACTAAACGCGCAAAAGAAGTCGGGGTACGTAAAACCCTTGGTGCGAAGAAGCACAGCTTAGTTACTCAGTTTATGGTTGAAGCTATTATGCTTTGCTACATTGCTTTATTCATCGCAATTGCACTGGTTGAGGCGACCTTGCCTATCTTCGCTGATTTTATTGGCAAAGAGCTGGCATTTAACTACTTCGATTTAGGCACATTGGCTATCTTGTTATCTCTGGGTTTATTTGTCGGGTTGATCTCAGGTGCGTATCCGGCGTTTTACTTAAGCGCTTTTAAACCTGCTAAAGTGCTGAAAGGTGAAGTGACGCAAGGTAAAGCGGGGGCGTTACTGCGTAAAGGTCTTGTAGTTTTTCAGTTCAGTGTGGCAATTATCTTAATAGTGGCAACCGTAGTGGCGAGCTTGCAGTTAAGCTATGCGCGCAACATCGACCTAGGTTATGACAAGTCGAATACCTTTGTACTACGTGGTTTATATACCACTGAAGCCAGCCCACAGCGCGATGCCATTAAAACGCAACTATTGGCGAACCCAAATATTAGTAGCGTAACCAAAACATCACGTTTTCCGACGGGAGCTTTAACAGATGCTATGGGCTTAATTCACCCAGCAACAAACGAAATGCAGCTTATGCCTGTGCTGTCAGTCGATGAAGACTATTTCTCGTCTTACAATATTAAGCTGCTGAGTGGCCGAGGTTTCAGCCGTGATTTTACTGCAGATGCGATTTCTCGACCTTCAGAAGAAAATCCAAACCCAGAGTTTAGTGTTGTTATTAATAGCGTAGCCGCTAAAACATTGGGTTATACCCCTGAAGAAGCGGTAGGTAAGCAGTTTAAAGTATTATTCACTCGTACCTCTGAAGGCACCGCGACCATTGTAGGTGTAACAGAAGACTATTATTTCTCGTCTTTAAAAACAGAAGTGGCGCCGACCTATCATTTGCTTAACCATAACAATGGTTACAGCATGTCGATTAAGTACACAGGCGACACCGCACAAGTACGCGACTACATTGAGCAAACCTGGAGCAAATTTGTACCAGAACAACCGATTGCACTGGATTATCTAGACGATAGATTCAACCAGATGTATCAGCAAGAAGACAGAGAGTTCATTGTATTTAACTTGTTCTCATTACTGGCTATTTTCATTGCATGTTTAGGGTTATTTGGACTGGCATCATTCACCACACAACGCCGTACCAAAGAGATTGGTATTCGTAAGGTGCTAGGTGCCTCTGTGCTAGATATTGTTATCTTAATTAATAAAGAGTTCTCAAAGCAGGTGTTGATTGCCAACATCATTGCATGGCCTGCTGCCTACTTCATTATGCAAGAGTGGTTAAACAGTTTTGTGTATCGTATTGATTTATCTATATTGCCATTTGCTCTAGCAACGACTTTGGCCTTTGTGATTGCGTGGGTAACTGTTGGCTCTTTATCTGCTATTGCAGCAAAAGAGCGACCTATAACTGCATTGCGATACGAGTAAACCAAGTTAACTCATTCGTCTACCACATCAATCAACGCGGCCATGGCCGCGTGTTTTACTTTCACATTTCCCTCACATAGTTTGCGATACGATTTACTTCATTAAAGTACCTATATTTTAGAGAGATAGATGTTCAAGCTATTAGTAATAAATTGTTTGGTGTTATTAATGAGTTTTTCAACGGCTGCTAATACGCAAACAACACTAGAACAGCAAATACAAACCGTGTTAGATGACATGTCGTTAGCAGGCATTAGTTGGGCAACCGTTGGTGGTCAACAGATCAAAAATAGCAGTGCTGGTTTTGCTAATTTAAAGCAACAATTACCGATGCACAATGCCACAAAAGTACATGTCGGATCGGTGTCAAAATCTGTTTTGGCAATGGGTGTATTGCGCCTGATCACAACCGGTGAGTTGTCTTTGCATACGCCCATCGCTAACTTATTACCAGAGCTCGCGTTCAACAATCCTTGGCGAGAAAATACACCTATCACAGTGGAGCATTTATTAGCACACACAGCGGGTTTGGAAAATATTCGCATGTGGCAGATGCTTAGCGTTACACCCACACCCAATACGCTATTAATTGAGGCGTTCAAAAGTCGTAATACATTACTGAATATTCGCACCCAGCCTGGCAGTCAATATCTATATTCAAATATAGGTTACCAACTGCTGGCAATGGTTATTGAGACGGTGACGAAAAAAAGGTATGAAACTTATCTTGACCAAGCGTTACTAAAACCATTGGGAATGTTAGACAGTACTTTTCATTTTTTGAGCCAAGAAGGTGAAAACGCCGACCCACGTTTAGCCATGGGCTATCACGAAAGTGCCGTGCCTCAACCAGCGGTAGCCATATTCTTGAGAGCGCCTGGGCAATTCACAACCACCGCCGCTGATATGGTGAAATTCATGATGTTCACCATGGGAGAGGGAAAATTAAATGACCAAGTATTTATTCGAGCAGATTTATTCTCAGCGCTGTCATACCCTGAAAATACAGAAGCGGCCAAGGCAGGGTTAAAAATAGGTCATGGTTTAGCGTTAGCGAATCGAGATAGACATGGCGTTATTGCAGAATGTCATCCAGGCTCTACCTTTGGTTTTAACGCAAATTTTTGTGTGTTCCCCAAGCAAAAGAAAGGTTTTTTCTTTGCCGTTAATACCGATAATGAATCACCTTATGTTGAGCGTTTAAATAAGCTATTTATAAAAAGTTTATCGGTAACTTCTGCTCCTCAGGCTCAACCAGAAATAAAGGCAGCTGCATTATCAAGCCCGTCACTTGCTAAAAGTGGTGTGTATTTTCTCGCCCCAAACAGCATGGCAGAATTTTCGCTCGTAGATCGTGTGTTCCATTTTGTTTGGGTATCGCAAGCACAGTCTCAACTGACTTTACGTTCTTTACAAAGTGCCGATGTAACACTGCAAGCTGTGAGTCAGAATTTATACAAAGCCAATGAACGAGTCACTCCTTCACATGTATTTTATCAAAATGCTCAAGGTGACTTGATGCTGAGCAATGGTTATAAAACGTATCAGCAAGGCAGCATACTTGAACTTGCATTTTATTGGTTAAGTTTACTGTTAGGCTTAATTGGACTGGTTTATGTTTTATTGGCAGGATTTGTAAGGTGGATATTTTGGCGTCAAAGCGCGTTAACATTAAGCCCGATAGTGGCAAACTTAGTTCTTTTTGTTGTGCCAGCGGTATTATACGCGACACAAAGTTTTTTAATGTTTTCAGAAGTGACAGCAGCGTCGATATCACTGGCAATTTTATCGGGTTTACTGCCATTTAGCTTACTTGGTACATTGTGGCTAAACTATAAATGTACAGCTAAAAACGTCTGGCAGCGAATTGACCGCGTATTCATTTTTATGGCATTACAACTGTGTGTTTTATTGCTCTTAGCAGGTCAACTTCCGGTTATATTTTGGCGATGAAGTCACGCGGTTAGGGTCACATTTTGCAATTTTTAAAAGATTTTTTTAGCTTAGAGCATGAAGTCTGACCTGAGGTAGTTGATAACAGCCCAAACTCAGCATGTTTTTTAAACGACCAAATATAAATACTGAGTCGTAACCTCACGCTTTACTGGCATTGAGAGGTTTGGGGCTCAAAAAAATGGCTTCTCTCCAGAAGCCATTTTGCTTTTGCACTACTTGTGGGGGAGTCGCTTTACCAGCAACCGTTTGCGCAGTTTACATTGTGATGATTGTGAATTTGAGATTTATGACCAGTATGAACGTTTACTGTCACGCCGTTATACGTCAGTGTTGCCCAAGCCACCGTGCCATTGTTCATCCACCAAGTACTTTGACTGTCTCCAGCGTAAGCAAAGCTGCCAGACAGTGTTTTCGTCGCTATCTTTTGGCTACTGATATAAAAATTAACAACAGTGCCTGCCGGCGCATTTGGAAAATACCCTTTAATGCCTCTAATACGCTGGCCGTGACAACAACCATCTGAGCCTTCCCAGTTGACTTGACCATTTTTAGCGGCATTTTGTAATTGTTCAGCGGTATTCGGGTCATTTTCTACAATGGTTGCTATTTGCTGTGCACTCCCTGTCGCATGCTCTGCAGCAGAAACATGTACTGTGAATTGTTTATTTCCTTCGTATACCGAGTTATCAATGGTTGGGATCTGGATACGATAACTGGTTTCACCGGCTGCAATTGTGATGGTTTGATCTGGGTAGGTGTAATCATTATTCGGTGTCGTGATTGGGGTCGTTGAAACATCAATTTTGACGTCTTGCCCTGTTGCTCTATCAAGCGTAATTTTAAACTCTAACGTGCCACCTTCATTCACCGAAGCTGTAATTGCAGAAAGAGAAATTTCAGGTTGTGTGAGCGGTTGGCATAATGGTGTTTCAGGGCAGCCTATACTGTCAGTGTTATCAACGGCTAAATCATTTAGCTGTGCAGGCAGCGTCGCCATTTTACATGCCTCTCCCGTATAAGGTTGAACTTGGTAGAGGTCGGTTTTATTTAGACTGCCATAATCATTGCTTTTATCTCGGCTAACAATCAAAGCACCTGCGCCATTAAACACCGCTCCCGTTAAAGTTGGGATAGAGTGAGATGAAAGCTTGTTTAATGTTAATGACTCAAGGTTAACGGTAAAAATGGCCGAGTTGGTAACCAAATATAATTGCCCTTGATTAAAAGCCAGATCGCCTCGCCACATTTCACTGTCTTCTGTGTAGCCTGAGAATGTGCCAAGTAAAGTCGTCGCGCCAGTATGAGGATCTATGCTGTACAACTTATTGAAGTAAGAGCCGACTAGCAAGCCAGTATTCTCATTATAAGCTAAACGGTACATAGGTTTACTTTTCGCAAGAGAAGTATGTGTTTTGGTTGTCATATTTACATAGGCAATCCGAGTGTATTTGTGCCGACTGGCCGAAATAGGCAGTGACTTCAACTCTGTGCTATTTAAATCAACTCCAAACAAATCAAGCTGATACTCATGCGCTCGAGGCGCACTGATATAGTACAAGCGATTTAAATCGCTGGCATAAGCCAATGCCGCAGAACTAAAGAGTGCTTTTGAATGAATAAATGTGTCACCACTGTACTCATTTACATCAAAAACTAAGCCGACTTCTCCTCGACCGGCATTAATACCATAGAGCTTGCCAGTACAAGCAGCCGAGTAAACTTGCGCAGATATGAAGCAACATAAGCCGATCAGCAAGGTGCCAAAATGGTGGGGTTTTAACATAGCTTACCTCTCTAGAAATTAGATGAGTTTTGGCCAGTCCTTGAAAGAGTGTTTTATTTTTGAGCTATTAGTAATCCATAAAAAGAATAAAAAGTAAACATTAGATTTACAATTTGTAGTTAAAAGGTTGTGGTTTTTGTTTTTTTTATGTGCTTTTAGCAATTTGCTTTTCGTTGTGTTGTAGTAGCTGGGTATGTGAAAACACAGAGGAGGGAGATGGTGTGAGCGTGATTTATATATCGAGGGCTCAGGTTATTCTGCCCTCGATTTTCTAAAGTCTCGTCGTTTATGATTGAGTTAGATGGTGTGATTACTCGGCAATGTGCGTATCGCTTTTACTAATGGCGGCATACCTTTGATTTACCCCTTTAATATGCGTTTTAAATGCCACTAAATCATCGCCTTTCAACTGAATATTACTTGGTTGCTTCATAGTTAATGGGTTGATTGCTCTGCCATTTTTATGCACCTCATAGTGCAAGTGACGGGCTGTAGACATACCGGTATTACCTAAGTAACCAATGATTTGCCCTTGTTTTACACTCGCGCCTTTTTTAATGCCTTTTGCGAACCCTTTTAAATGCGCATACAAGGTGCGATAGCCGCCATGATGCTCTAATAAAACACGATAACCGAAGCTTTTGCTGTAATTGGCTTTGAGTACTTTGCCTTTACCTGCCGCCATAATAGGCGTACCAGTTGGTGCACTGAAATCAATACCTTTGTGTTGGCGAGTGTAGCCTAAAACAGGGTGTTTTCGTTTACCAAAAGACGATGAGAGTCGTGCGCCATTGAGCGGTGTTTTCATTAAAAAGTTTTGCGCCAGTTTCCCATCTGCAAAGTAATAGGCGTCTTCAAACTGGTAGAGCTGATAAACGTCTTTGTTGTTCACAAATTCTATGGCAACGAGTTTTTGTGGGGCACTAAACTTTTCGAATAAATGCGCGTCTTGTTGCACCGTTGATTGGCTAAAGTTTAATGTGATCTTATCGCCAGTTCTGATCTCACGTTGAAAGTCGACAAAATGAGACATGGCTAAAATCGCACTGTTGATCACATTGGCGGGGATCTCTGCCTGACTTGCCGCTTTATAAAGACTTTGACTGATCTCAAATGATTTACTGAAGCGACGCTGTCTCACCTCTATTGAAATAGGCGACAACTGCCAAGTGTTATCAATTAATGTGGCTTCAATTAATTCGCCATAGCTGGTGGCAAAGCGAAGGTGCTTTTGTTCTTTTACTGTGTCAGTGTCTTCGGTGTCGTGGCTGTTTATGTCGGCATTAGTCATTGTTTCAGCGGTCACAACAGACGCATTGACTATGTGCGTGACAACATCGAACTGAGTCCCAGATTTAATTTTCTTAAAATCAAAATGAGGCTTTATGTCACGAGCCAGCGCATAAATTTGCGACAAGCTGAATCCGGCTTCTTTTAAAACATGGGTAATGGTTTGGCCGCGTTTTAGAGTATACGTTGTGACTTGAGGTGGAACTTCAAGCGGCTCTGGCTGAGTAATAATATCTGCTGGTAATTCAGTATTGGCAGAATCTTTGTGGCTGTCAGTTACAGCTGTATCAGCGCTTTTTTGCGCTGCAAGAGGCTCATTAGGTTGTGTTGCCTGCTCATTATTGCCATTGCAGCCAACTAAAAAAGCGCTTAACAATAACAGTCTTTTTAAAGCCATATTACTTCCTTGAAACATCGCTGTTGAACAATGTATTTTCATTTTATTTTTATAGTTAGATTTTTTGTCTGCTCAGGCATTCTAATCGCGCAGGGTGCACGTCAGCTGAACGGGTTATTTAGTGTAGGGTCTTTTTGATAGGAATAAAACAAATAAACCCTGAAAATCAGGGTTTATTTAGGTGATTGAGTTAATTAGTGAAGACTAAATTAACCTTCGTCAGGTTCGACAGGTAAAGTCGCTGGTTGGTAGCTACCATCGGCGTTGGTAGATTTTTTTTCTGTTTCACCTGCGCGTGGCGGCAGATCTGGATTAGAAATTGGACCACCGGGGGCTCCACCTGAAACTAATACTAAATCACTAAGCTCGAGTTGTTTCATAATTAGATCCTTTTTTATCAAATGTAAAAGATAACACTGCGAGACTAGAAAATATATGTAATACAAGCTGTATCTTTTTCAGCAAATATAATTTGATGTATGGTGTATCGATTACGTAATACTTATACAGTAATATTTCTATGTAGCAAATTAAATGTGCAACTATGGATAAGAAACATAGAAGTAAAATAGCAGCTTCCTGTTGACTAAACTTTAAGCTTGCTGCTTTCTCAAAGAAACTTAAATTAGTGACTCTATGTATGTGAAGTGCAAAAGTCTTCCGATAGAAAGATGGAACAAAAAATAATAAATTCATTAAAATTGTCCACCCATAAAAATGAGTAGTCCAATTAATTGAATATTGAGCAGTATAATTATCTATAATACCAACGGTTAAAAATAAAATTAGAAACCACCTAGCTCCAACATTTTGCCAACATACCAATAAGGCGAAAAAAGCAATAAATGTTGGTAGGTAGTCTAGATAAACTAAATAGTTTGATAATGCGTCCATTTAATCTCTCCTTAAAAACGAAAAATAAGAATCAAGATCGACACCGAAAATGAATAACACATCTAATAATTGTGTCATCGTCATTTCACTTTTGCCAGACTCCCAATTGCTTATCGTAGATTGATCAACATTGGATATCATTTTTTTAGCCAATTGCGCTTGTGACATACCTTTACTTTGCCGCATTTGTCGTAGTGAACGTTGCACATGAAGCTTAAAGCTTTCTGCACTGCGCTTTCTTTCGATTTCCTTCATTCAACCCCTATCCGTGTTTTAACAAATTAATAGATAAAAACCGGGACAGGCTATCATGAGAATATTCATTTGTATATATTTTGTTAAGAAGTGCAAAAGATACCTTACGGAGTAAGGTTATTTTGCGCAAGGTGAAATGAGCAAGTTTAATTGAAGCTGAGGTGATAGTCGTTGTGTACGAAGCAAAGTTATTTTCGCGCAAGGGCGAAACGCGTCTTGAGGCTTGCGAGTGCGCGCAGCAAGACTAGCGTTGAGCGTGAGGCCTAGGATGGCCGAACCGGACCCAAGCTACATGGAAGTATTACAACTCAATACGTATTAAGTATCGAAACGAAGTTTCGCAGCGCGAGGAGGTGAGGGTATGGATACCCGATGGGCGTAGCTACATGGATGTAAATCAACTGGGACTCTAAAACTTACTTTTATAGTGCGCGCAGCAAGACTAGCGTTGAGCGTGAGGCCTAATCGTGCAAAATACACGTTGCGAAGCAAGGTTACTTTTGCGCAAGATGAGTTAAGTTAGCTTAAAAAATGCTGAGGGTTTTTTAATCTACATGGATGTACAACAACATTGCTCTCAAAACTTATTTGCATCTCGTCATTTATGGCAACATTTTAAATTAGCCTTCAATTTAACTTTTTGTCGCGTTGGCGACGGCAACCAAAGGGCGGCTGAGCCATTCAATTTGAAATAGCTTCAAAATTCTTCCCTGAAGCATCAGCTTGTCGTCATCCATGCCTCCACTTCCTCGCGCTGCGATGCTTCGCATCGTTCACTCGTCACCCATGTACTAAATCAGCCTTGCAGCGCATTGCCTAAATGGATTTAGGTACTTGGGATTTGTCTGGAACAAAAATCCCGCCATGCGCTGACATTACTCATCAATTGCTTACTTTCAGGCGATATAGAAGGGGTAGGGGAGTTGTCTGTTGGTTTGTGTACTTCGTTTAGCAAATTTTGAGTCTGATAGTTTTGTAGGTCGTCATTTATGGCGGCGGCAACCAAAGGGCGGTTGAGTCATTCAATTTGAAATCGCTCCGAAATTCTTCCCTGAAGCATCAGCTTGTCGTCATCCATGCCTCCACTTCCTCGCGCTGCGATGCTTCGCATCGTTCACTCGTCACTTATCCATGAATTATTTTCAGATGAGATGGAAGGGGAAAGGGGCCTCAGTTGGTTCTAAGAATAGATTGCACTGTGCAGACCTTCCCCCCGTCTATTTGCTAACGATTAAAACTCAACACTTCAGCGCAATGAGGATATTCAAAGGCAGCTTGATAATACTGCTTAAGTTCAGGGTATTGGTTTAGCAAATTTAAATCGCCCTCTAAGCCATGAATGTAATCCAGCATAGGCAGTAAGATCGCATCAACTAAAGTGAAGTGCTCACCTAAAAACCAATTAGTTTTTTTACTTTGCGAGTTATATTTTTCTGCCAATATTTTCAATGTTGAATGTGCTGCTTGTTTTCCTTTTTCCAAGGCTTCTAAACAAGGTGTTCCATCTTGATTTGCTGGAAACTTAAGGGTTAAAACATACAAAGAGATCAAATCACGATAACCATAAATCGACAGCATGCTACTCCAAGCATCTATTGAGGCAGCTTGTTTTGGGTCACTTGCAAACACGCTTGGGTCTGCAAGTGTATCTAGATAACGAGCAATGGCATTAGATTCAGGCAAGATAAAATCATCATCAATTAATACCGGCACCTTGCCATAAGGGTGAAGCTTTAATAGCCCCTCGGAGCCTAATGTAACATCTTCACCTTGCCACTGGTTTTGCAACGAATAGGGTAATGACTTTAATTTACAGATCATCTCAATTGAGCGAACAAATGTTGAAAAATCAGGGCCTACAATCTTGAGTGTGTTCATTTTTACTTTCCTTTTCTGAATGGTTGCACTCGATATTATTTGCAACGACAATATGTTCAAGATCATATTTTTAAGGAATAGCCATGCCTTGGGATGTTACGCACAAAACTAAAAGCAAAGAGAAAATTCTGATCTGCGCCGCCAAGCTTTTTGTTGCAAAGGGCTTTGATGCTGTGGGGATCAATGACGTGATGAAATCAGCAAACATGACGCGTGGTGCATTTTACGCGCACTTTAAATCAAAAGCCGACTTATATAACCAAGCGCTGGTGGTTGCTGCATTTGAAGCTAGAGAGAACATTACTCAAGGTTGCGACCAAGGTTTTGCAAGCTTGCAACATAATTACTTACAGCAAGGGCAAGACCCAACTCTAAAAGACAATCAGCAATGCCCGATAGCTTTGTTGATTTCAGACATCAGACAGCGAGAACCCTTAGTCAGGGAAACTTACGAAAAGGTATTCACAGGGTTTGTGAAATATATTGAGTCGCAAGGACTGACAGAAGCAGAAGCACTAAAAGAAGCTGCAACAATGATTGGCGCAGTAGCTCTGTCAGAGTCGTTGACTGATAAAAAGTTGGTGGAGAAGTTATTGGCTGCGTGTGAGGGATAAGGTGCAAAATATACGTTGCGAAGCAAGGTTACTTTTGCGCAAGGTGAAATGAGCTGTTTTGACTTAAGTTGAGGCAATTGAAATTTGCCTTCAATCTTGCTCTTTGTCACGTTGGCGACGGCAACCAAAGGGCGGCTGGGTCATTCAATTTGAAATAGCTCCGAAATTCTTCTCTGAAGCATCAGGCTGTAGGCATCCATATCTCCACTTCCTCGCGCTGCGATGCTTCGCATCGTTCACTCGTCACCCATCCATGAACTAAATTAGCTTGAAGCGCATTGGCTAAATGAATTCAGGTACTTTGAATTGGTCAGGAGCAAAAGCTTCGTTATACGCTGACATTCCAATCAATTAAATCTTTTTGAATAAGTATAAGGTGGATGCATTTATCAAGTTTAACTCCATTGTCGTGAGTAAGTAATTGTTGTGTAGAGTTGTTATTCAATCTTCTTTTATGCAAAGGTTGTTTTTAAGTTTCTGAAATTGTGAAATATTTATTTCTTCGAGATGAGTTTCCTTAAATGTAATGAAATTTTAATGTTAAAACCTCTTGATTTATTAACATTTGTATTGATAATGGGCACCGCAAATTGTTCTGATTTGTATTATTAATAAGGAAATGGATTAATAAATATGAAAAAAACACTCTCATTGTCTGCGTTAGCACTAAGTGCGACTCTATTTAGCTTTTCATCATTTGCGAAATACATTGAGTATATTCCTGCAAACGGTTGGAGCGCTGAAGGTAAAGTGACTTATAAAAATGGCAGCACTCAATTTAGTAAAACTCATAAAAGCTCAACACTAAGGAAAATCACGAGTAAGGCACATCAGATTGAGTCATATGAAACTCAACTAAGAAGCCAAATTAGAAGTGAAATTCAAAAGCAAATCAATGGTAAAGCTTCCCTTAAGTCATACAGCTTCAACGTAAATGGCGATCTAGAAATTAGACTTCGTGGTCTATCAAATGGCAATATTGAAGCTCGAGTTGGTAACATTTCTGTCGCTTCTAGTGCAAAAATTAAGAAGAGCTGGTACGCAAGCGGTAGAATCAATATTAACTCTAACAAGCTTTACCTAACGGGTACTTATAACCCAATTACGGGTAAATTAAATAACTTAACTGCAAACTCAAACTTCAAAGTGAATGTTGATGTTGATGTTGACTCAGCGCTAGACTGGTTAATCCCAGGCTTTAACTGGTTAGTTACTAATAAGCTAGAAGACAAAATTGAAAGCAGCGTAAAAAGCTCTATCTATTCAGCACTTAACAGCAGAACAAATGGATATGAAGACGTGCTGTTTGGTTTAGACAGATATTTACCACATGGTAAATATGTTTATCGTGGTAAAGACTATGCAGTAGAGCTTGAAAATGCATTTAAAGACTTGGTGAGCGGCGAATCAATTACAGTTAAAGCATATACACGTTCAAAGAGTTTGAGAAACAATGGTTCAGTGAACATTGGTCATGTTGACATTAATATCTCAAACCACCTGTTCTTAAAGGTAAATGACACAATTACCACAAGAACACGATGGGAACCTGAATGTGGTGACTTTGGTTGTACTGCAGAGCCATAAGCAATTGCCAATATTTATTTAAATAAGCAATAGAGCCACCAATGAAAATTGGTGGCTTTTTTGTGTTTCTGATTTTGCTTTCTGTCGCGCTGTCGAAGTTAATCTAAAGGCGTTCAGTAGGTCAATTTGATTTAGGTGCAAAATATACTCTGCTTCGCAACGTGTATTGTCATATACTTCGCGGCATAAAGTTATTTTTAAAATAGCTTGTAAGCCTCTCCACCCTCATAAACCACCGCTTTTTTAATCAAGCCAAACTCTTTTAAGTAATCATCAGTGGGGTCAGAGTCGTTGATTTTGGATTTTGATCCCATTTACAAGAAACTACAGGTTCAAGTTTTGCACCTGTAGTATTTTGGAGCAAAGAGTTTGGCCTTATGAGCTCAAAGACAACTCGAACCTGCCTGAATTCCATAACCCGCAAACAACGCCAATTCCCTTTTATCACGCCCTGAAAATAATGAATTGATGAGTAATGTGCTCGCATGGATGCGAGCCAAGCCATGCTTGTACATGGATGTACCTTCATGGCGTTTATGTTCATATCAATTTATTGTTTGAAGGATCTAGTGTGATGAAGGGCGCCGTGGGGTTCCAAGGGGAGACCGGCGGCAGCCTCCCCTTGGTTGTCGTCGCCAATGCGACAAAGAGTCAAATTGTAGGCAAATTCCAATTATCTCAACTCCAGTCAAAGCAGCTCATTTCACCTTTTGCAAAAGTAACCTTGCTTCGCAAGGTGTATTTTGCACGTACTAAAACAACTTACTCACCTCTCCATCTTCATAAACCACCGCTTCTTTCATCAAGCCAAACTCTTTTAAGTATCGGCCAATACTCGTAAAGCTAGTCGTTTGAATCTTACTTTCATGGTCTTCTGTACTTACACCTTTGGCAAACCAATTCCCTAATGCCAATTTAAAGCGGCTCACTTTCACAGGCTGTGGCGTGAAATAGGCTTCTGTATTGGCTTTAATACGCGTCATGTCGTCGGTTTCGTATATCGCAGCATTGATCACGTTCAGTGTGTGTTCTGTGCAGTTTTGAAATTGATTGTTAAATGGGTTGGAGATTAACGAGTAATTTGGGTTATGTAGCGCTTGATTTTTACCTGATGTGATGGCTTCAATTAAGCGAAGTTGCAAGTCGGGTGAAGGAATAATAATTCCGGCTTTTAGGCTCTCTACACCCCAGAAGAAGTCGACAGGGTAATCGGTCATTAACGCACTCTTTTCTGGGTTATCGGCATTTTGATACAGGTTATAAATGGCATAGCCTTTGGCTTTGTTACCATTGTCTAACGTGATCTGAGAATAAACAGCAATAGCAGTGTGAGTGAATTGAAAGCCGCGAGGTAAGTCTTTTTCTGGTTGACCTAAACGCGCAATAATAAACGCACGGGCGCCTTGTTTCGCTGCGTACTTTTCGACTGATTTGGCAAAGCTTGCGACTTCTTCTGCTGAAAATTTAGATTCACTGTTTTGCTGGCTGCCTGCAAAGGTATTTAGAGAAAACAGCAAAGCAAATGTGAGAATGAGAGATTTAAAGTAGCGCATAATGTGCTCCTTAATTAAAAGCTGTAAAGGGGCTTTACAGCTTTTTTTAGGCATTTAAGTTAAATAGCTTTATTAGTCTTTCTTGTCTGACTTTTTCATTTGATCTGCGGGTGAGCGGTCCACTGTAATGGTGATCTCGGTAATTTCGAGTGGTTTATGCTTATCGATTTTATGTTTGCCTGATGCCGCATCAATTAGTGACTCGCCAACGGCTTGGCTTGCCGATGCTGTGCTGCCAACAACTAATAATGGTACTGCGACTACGCCGCTGGCCACTTGGGCGCTGGCTGTTGTACTGTGTGCGCTAGCTAGCGCTGAGTGGCGGCTGCCTTTGCTGGCATGTTCAGACGCAGACTCTGCGTAAGATGCAAATGATGTCAATGCAATTAAACCTAATGTGAAAAGTTGAAAAATGCGTTTCATAGTGGTGTCCTTTTAAATTCAACATACTGTGTTTGTTTGCGTTGACTACAAGTTAGACCAGAGGATTAATTACGTAAACTCAGTTATTAGATGTAGCAATTTAAGAAACTCTAAGTATAGTAATCCTAAACTATCTGGCGTTTTACTTTGGCTATTTCAATTTTCTTAGTTGTTGGTAACAGTGACTTTTATGCTGTTTGAGTGCCTTTTTAAAGCCATTGGTGACAACTATAAGGAACACTATGAGCCAAATTTCGCAGGTGAGCGACACGCTGAAAATGCTGCTTAAACAGCAAAAGCTGACATACAAAGACATTGCTGAAAAGCTCGAAATGAGTGAGGCAAATATCAAACGCATTTTTGCTCAGCAAAGCTTTACTTTGCAGCGCTTAGAAGAGATCTGTCATTTATTGCAGATTAGCTTGTCTGACTTATTTTCCATCACCGAGAAGCAACAAAACCAACTAACAGAGCTCACATTAGATCAAGAACAGGAGCTAATTGATAACCCTAAGTTGCTGCTGGTGGCGGTGTGTGTACGAGATGCATGGCAGTTTGATGACATTATTGAGCAATATGATATCGACCAGTTTGAGCTTATTCGCTTATTTGCACGGCTTGATAAAATAAAGCTTATACAACTTCTGCCAAACAACCATTATAAACTTCTCATTGCCCAAGATTTCAGGTGGATTAAAAACGGCCCGTTAGAGCGATTTATGGAACAAGAAGTGTTACATCGTTTTATGGCGAGTAAGTTTGATGAAGAAGATAGCTTTCGTTTTTATTTACGCGGCCGTTATTCAAATTCTTCCATTGAGATCATCCAGCGTAAATTAAATCAGCTCACTAAAGAAGCGGCGATCTTAAACCAAGAAGATTCAGCACTACCAATTTCGAAACGTAAACATATGGGGCTCTTATTCGCGATGCGAGCATGGGAACCAACTTTATTCGAGCAGTTTAGACGAAATAAATCAAAAGTTTAGAAGGACACTTTCATGTCAGTTAATACTATTTTCAAAAAAGCGATGTTGAGTGCTGCTGTTTTCTTTACAAGTGCTTTCTCAGTCAATGTGTTCGCGGTCGAAGCATCAAGTTCGCTTAACTGTGTGACGATTAATAACGACCTTGCGCAAATCGAAAAGTTTAAACAAGCAGGCACTTATCGATTTGCCAAGGGCGGTGTGCAGCGCATCAACTTCGATTTTGCATCAAACAAACCTTTTCAAGATTACTTGGCTGCTGCGCGTGCGCATATTAATGCACAAAACCCCAAAGCAAACATGCCTTGTCCAATTAGAACAGAAACCAGCAAACGCTTGTATGCAAATAAGCCACTTCAAGTTGTAGACTTAATCACGCCGTTTGAGCTCAAAGCCGATAACGAAAAGGCAGCGGTATTGCTTATTCATGGTTTAACGGATTCACCATATTTATTTCATGATTTAGCCAATTCATTTGTTGAGCAGGGTATATCGGTGCGTACTCTGTTATTACCTGGGCATGGTACAGCCGCAGAAGCCTTGGTTGATATCGAGCAAGCTGATTGGCGACAGGCGGCATCGTATGCTATTAAAAGCATGCTTAATGATTTCGATAACGTGTATTTAGGTGGTTTTTCAACAGGCGGTGCATTGGTTGTTGATTACTTGAATCGCAATAACTTGAACGAAAGTGAGCTGCAAAAACTTAAAGGGGTAATGCTGTGGTCGCCAGCCAGTGAAGCAAAAGCGGGTATGGCGTGGGCAGCGAAATATGTCAGTTGGTTTACCGATTATTTAGATGAAGCGGCTGATATTGACTTTGCTAAGTATGAGTCGTTCCCTGCCAATGCAGGTGCACAAGTTCATGCGCTCATGAAGCGAATTGAACCGCAAAAGTTAAAAGGGCTGCGCAATACACCGTTTTTTGTGGTGGCGAGTGAAGTGGACCAAACCATAGAAACTGATGCAACGGTAAACATACTTGCCCGTTGGCATGCACAAAACGGCGCGGCGCAGGCACAAGATAAGCTTGTGTATTACTATGCAAATAACGTTGAAGATCAACTTAATGAATTACCTAACTCATTAAAAACCATCACTACCTTTTCGTGCGAGGGGCAAGTTTATTGTGAAAGTGTGCTTGATATAGCGCACACATCCCCAACAAATGCGCCGAGTAACCCGCATTATGGTTGGCAGGGCAGTTATCGTAATTGCGAGCATTTAACAGGCACTGATCTATTTGGCAGTTGTAAAACAGCTAATGCGGTTACTTTAGGTGAGCTGACTGAGGCAAACTTAGAAACGACCCTTAATTTGCAGCGCTTAACCTTTAACCCTTACTACGAGCAAATGCTTGAACAGATGCAGTTGTTTGTTGAGAGCACTTTAAAGTAATCATCTCGGTGATTTTAAGGCTTATTAACTCACTGGCTCTTGACCTTCGTGAGGAGCCATATTTAATAAAATCTCAATAAAGTTTATTAAAACAATACTTTTAGTCCCCAAATACTAGCCTTTGATAGTTTGGGTTTACTAAATTTGCTGTGTCTCTAATACTGAATCCACTTACAAGACGTAACGAATTCAAGAATAATGGAGACACAGGTGATGAATAAACAAGTACTTATCAATAAACCAAGTAAGGCATTTAGAATGGCATCCGTTGCCATGTTAGTAGCAGGTGTCGCGGCATTCTTAATTGGTTTAGCAAATGCCACCATGCAATTGAATGAAAAAGGTTATTACCTTGCAGTATTATTATTTGGCCTGTTTTCATTCGTGTCTTTACAAAAGACCATCCGCGATAAAATGGAGGGTCAAACCATTTCAAAACCTTATTTTATGATGTGCTGGGCCGCAGCAGGGTCTGCAATTGCCTTGTTAACAGTTGGGTTAGTAAACGCAGAACTGTTACTGAGCGAAAAAGGCTTTTACGCCATGGCATTTTTATTGAGTGGTTTTGCTGCAATTACGGTTCAAAAGAACGTACGAGACGTGATGGCCTTGGGTGATGATGAAGTGAGTGCTGATACTGATATAGAGGTTCAGTCATAAATCATTAAATTCTTATTGTCAGGGTGAGATTTTATTGGGAGCAAATTAGTTTGCTCCTTTTTTATTGCTGCACAAATTCCTAGCTGGCGGGGTTGTTTATTTAAAGAAATGATAAGCAGCCTTACTAACATTAATGATGCGAGGTGTAGTACCAGTTATCAGCGTATTTGATTATTTGAGTTACGTCTTCTTCATTTAAATCTGCAAAGTTTATAGGATCGCCACCGTCAGGCACATACAAAAACCCCGAGTAGTTGTCTAATATCCCTCTAAAAGTGAAGAAGAAAACGTATTTCAAGCCATTTATATCCTGGATCTGAATCTCATTTCCACCCATTGAAACTTTGGAATACTCAGAGCCAAGTGCAATCATAGATGAATTATATTCTACATTCGGGACTAGTTCGCCTGAGTACACTCTCTCAACTACTTCTTGGCGTTGAGATTTGTATAGGTGGAAGTCTACATTTACCCAAAGTTTAGTAAATGGCACAAATTCAATTATGACAAAAGCAAGCAACTGGGTTGCTAGAGGAACTATTGCTAACCATCTTATTTGTTTGAATTTGAAAAGGCATGAAAGGCTAAACCCTAGTCCAATTAAAAAGATAATAAAGACCAAAAATATTAAAAACGGCATTAATAAAGGTGTAATCCAATCTATGATTGACCATTGGAATGCCATTATCAATATTGCGAATATGGATATCGACATTGCGAGTTTTGTTCTTTTTTCAATACCTTTAATCATTGATGTGCTTATTATATTTTCTTATTCTTTTAAAGAGTTCTATTTTATTTATTATGTTGATAATGCCAATTCTTCTGACTATTGTCAGCGTATCTTTAAGGCGTGGGTTTACCCCCCGCTTTTTTGCACGGCATAAAGTCTCGCCTACAACAAAAAGTCGGTTTTTACTTTACTAATCAATCCTGTGCTTTTAACTACACATAAAAGGTCTACTCAGGTATATTCTTAGATGAGTTTAACTACGAGTTTTGTCTGTGAAAAAAGCAACGTCTTTCGATATCGCTTACCTTGCTGGGGTGTCGCAATCAACGGTCTCGCGCGCTTTGCGTAATAGCCCTTTGGTGAACCAAGAAACCCGAGAAAAGGTGCAAAAAATTGCCAAAGAATTAAATTACAAAGTTGATAAAAACGCCAGTAATCTGCGTTCTCAACACAGTGATACGTTAGCCTTATTGCTTTTTGAAGACCCAACAGATGATGGTTCAGCCATTAACCCTTTCTTTTTATCAATGCTGGGCAGCATTACTCGTGCCTGTGCAGATAGAGGTTATGACTTATTAGTCTCGTTTCAGCAAGCCAGTAACGATTGGCATGCCGATTTTGAAGACAGTAACAAAGCTGATGGTCTCATTTTGCTGGGCTATGGTGACTATGTCGACTTTGCTGAAAAGCTCACGAAACTATCAGCACAAGGCACCCATTATGTACGCTGGGGTGTGGGTGAAGATCAACTCAAAGGCTCGGCAATTGGCTGTGACAACTTTGCGGGTGGTAAAGAAATCACGCAACATGTATTGAAGCAAGGCCGTAAAAAATTGGCTTTCTTAGGTACAGCTTCAAGCCATGCGCCGGAGTTTTTCGACCGATATAAAGGCCATTGTGCAGCGCTTGAAGAGCTTGGTATTAAGGTTGATGAGAAGCTGCAAATAAACGCTTTGTATACTGAAGAAGCAGGTTATGATGCGGCGAAAAAATTACTCGAATCAGGCGTTGAGTTTGATGCAATTTGTGCAGCGTGTGACTTGATTGCGGTAGGTGCTATGCGAGCTTTAAAAGAGCATGGTTTAAGCATTCCTGAAGATGTTGCTGTTGCTGGCTTTGATGACATTGCCGTTGCTAACTTTACCTCGCCACCGCTTTCTACGGTGAAACAAGACACAAAACGTGCAGGCGAGTTATTGGTCGAAGCGCTGCTTGATATGATTGCGGGCAAAGCGGTAGAAAGCTGTCTAATAGAGCCAGAACTTATTGTTAGACAGTCTTGTTAATCTGTTTAGAAGATTCCTGAAATAAAAAAGCCGCCAAAGAGGTCTTCTTGGCGGCTTTTTGCTTGGGATAGATAAAGCTTTATGAAGCTGTCGCCTGCTCTGAAGTGGTTTCAGTTGTTTCCGACCCATTTTCTTTTACAAAGTAAACAGCTAAGGCTGCGAGCAGCATTGCACCACCGGCCATCATCATGATGTAAATTGCTTGGTTCTCAAATACTGAGGTTAAGATCCAACCCGCAAACAAGCCCGATACAATTTGTGGTGCGGCAATGGTGAAGTTGAAAATACCCATATACACGCCAGTTTGTTTCGGCGGTAAGCTACCAGCAAGAATGGCATATGGCATGGCTAAAATGGCCGCCCACGCCATACCTACACCAATCATCGAAATAAGTAGCATCACAGCACCTTGTGGCACTTCGATTTCAGTGATCCCTAAGTTAACCATAGTCAGCGTACTGTCTTGCCAGAATATGATACTGATATAGCCAATGGCGCCAGCTAATAGTGAGACAGAATAAGTCAGCTTACGACCTATTTGGTTGGCAACTTTTGCCATAAATAATGATGCGATAGCAGCAAAAACCGAGTATGCAGCGAACATAATACCGACCCAGTCACCGGCAGTACCCTTAGCTTGTGCAATATGCGCTGGAACTTGGCCAACTTGAGATAAGTAGTCAGGATCAAACCATTTAGCATCTACTCCCCAAATATGTTGAGTGATGGCAGGCATGGTGTAAACCCACATAATGAATAGAGCAAACCATGAGAAAAACTGCACAACAGCAAGACGTTTCATTGTTTCAGGCATGGTCTTCATTAACCCAAAGAAACCAGATAAGCGCTCAACTAGCGGCAGTTTTTCGGCTTCTTGGCTTAGTTCTGGCAAACCATTTTCGCCAGGCGCGTATTCTTTTGTGCGAAGAACAGTCCAAAGTACTGAGCCTAGCATGACGGTTGCACCGATATAGAATGCCCAAATCACAGAAGGGGCAACTTCACCTTTATCTGCAACGTTTTCTAAACCAATTACATTGGTCAGTAGGAAAGGCAGAATCGACCCAAATACAGCACCGATATTTATTAGGAAAGACTGAATTGAATAACCCAGGTTGCGTTGGTCTTCAGAGACCATATCAGACACAAGTGCGCGGAATGGCTGGAAAGCTAGGTTAAATGCTGCATCCATCAATGCTAGCATCATGGCACCAAATAAGAGCGGTGTCATAAAGGTGGCAATATTTGATGAGTTTGGCATCAGTAACATACCAAATGCTGCAGCAATACCACCGGCTAAAATATACGGATTACGTCGTCCTAAACGATTCCACGTTTTATCAGACGCTGAACCTACGATCGGCTGAATGATTAAGCCCATTACAGGGGCTACTAGCCAAAAAAGAGAAAGAGAATGAAGATCAGCGCCGAGGTCTGAAAGAATTCGACTGGCATTGGCGTTTTGCAAGGCAAAGCCAAACTGTACGCCTAAGAAACCAAAACTGACATTCCAGATCTGCCAGAAGCTCAATTTTGGCTTGGTGTTTTGTGTTTGTTGTCTGGTCATAAAACGACTCTTATTTTGAATTTATACCAACATTTTGACTGGTAATTTTGACCAATTAGTATTCACTTATTAGTCAGTTTAAACCGTAAAAAAATGGCATTTAATATGGCATTCAATCAATACTACCGAGTATATGAAACAACCACCATGTTATGCATACGTATTCAGCATTGTGTAAAACACTAGATTAAGTGATCGTTAAGAGAAATAGGCTGCTTATTTTAATGACCACTCTTTTATCTTTTCAATGACTTGGGCTTCTACAATCGGCTTTGTAATATAGTCACTCATGCCCGCATCAAGGCACTTTTGTTTGTCGCCCTGCATCGCATTCGCAGTCATAGCAATAATTGGAATGGCAATATTGTTATCGCCAGCTTCACCTAAACGAATAGCTTGAGTTGCTTGATAGCCGTCCATTTCAGGCATTTGACAGTCCATTAAAATTAAGGTGAATGGTTCAGATTCATTCGATGCTGAGAGCTTTTCAATGGCTTGTAAGCCGTTCTCAGCGACTTCTGTTTTTATGCCAATATTACTTAAAACTTTTAATGCAACCAGTTGATTAACTTTATTATCTTCTACTAGCAGTAGGTGAACATTGGCAGTCCAATCAGACTCTGAATTAGGTGTAGCTGTTGCTGTTGCCTGTTCAACACTTAAAGCTTGTGAATTATTTGCTTCAAGCTGATGACGAAGTTCAGCGCTTGCTACCGCGAGAGATTTTAGTAAGGCGGCTTGGGTAATTGGTTTGTAAAAATAGGCATCAACGCCTAATTCGATAATTTGTATTTGACTATATTGCTCATTAAGCCTGCCCATCATGACGAGTTTCGTTTCTCTGAAACTAGTCGTGGTTCTGAGCTGTTTCGCAAATGACTCGCCTTGCATACAGGGCAAATACTTATCAAATAGCACAATATCGAATGATGCTGTGCTTTGCATATCCTGTGTTTTTAAGATGTTTAGCGCCGCTTCACCACTTACGCAATCTGCTACTTCTACCCCCCAGGCGTTGAGTTGTTTCTTCAATGCAAAGCGACTTGAACTATTGGCGTCGACGAGCAGCAGTTTCAACCCTAGGTGCCCGAGTTCATAATGCTCTGTGGTTGATTGATTTTGACTCGTTACAAGGCAAGAGATAGTAAAGCAGCTTCCAACACCAACTTCACTGGTGACACTAATATCACCGCCTAACAACTGACATAGGCGCTTTGTAATACTAAGACCGAGGCCAGTACCTCCATACTTTCTGGTTGTGGACGCATCAACTTGGCTAAATGCATCGAATAGCGAGAAGAGTTTATCATTAGGTATACCAATGCCTGTATCGCGGATTTGGCAGTTTAACTGGAAGGTATCTGGCGAGTTTGTTGCTAGTAGTTTTGCTGCAATAACAATTTCGCCATGCTCGGTAAATTTTATTGCATTGCTAAGAATGTTTGTCAGTATTTGCCTGATCCTACCCGGATCAGATTTAATGGCCGTCGTTTTAAGTTCCGTTAATTCGAACAAAATTTCAACACCTTTACTTTGTGCGCTGAGTGACATGGACTCGGCAAGTAACTCAATCAGATCCCTGATATCAAATTCAATATTTTCTAATTCGAGTTTATCAGCTTCGATTTTTGAAAAGTCTAAAATGTCATTGATTAAAGTCAGCAACGAATTGGCACTGGTTCGAGCGATATCAACCGTGTGCGCTTGTTCATTGTTCAGTTCTCCGGCTTTAAGTAGATTCAACATACCAATAACACCATTCATAGGTGTTCTGATCTCGTGACTCATATTGGCTAAAAAATCAGATTTCAATTGCGTAGCCTCTTCTGCTTTCTCGAGTGCAGCAGCCAGCTCTTTGGCTTGAGATTCCAGTGATGCAGTTTTCTCAGAGACTTGTTGCTCAAGTTTAGTCACAAATTGTTTTTGTCTTATTATTTCAACTTTTTGCAGTCGTGTTCTTAAATAAATAGCGCTGAAAATAAGGGTCAGTAATATCAACACGTAAATACAATACGCCCACCATGTTTGCCAAAGTGGTGGCGATACATGCAGGTTTACGGTGAGCATGTTATTGCTCCATTCCCCGTTGCTGTTAGTCGCTTTGACCATAAACGTATAGTCACCGCCATCTAAATTGGTAAACGAGGCAATGTTACGATTGCCGATCTCAATCCATTTATCGTCATAGCCCTCTAACTTGTATGCGTATTGGTTTTTGTTGGGTGAAATAAAGTCTAAAACTGCAAACTCGAAAGAAAATACATAATCTAGATAAGACAGGTTGATGTCAGTGACATAAGAGTAAGGCATATCTAACTGTACAGGCTGCCCCATCACGTTAAACCCAGTTAATATTAAGTTTGGGTCAGCTTGGTTGCTGGTCAAAGAAGTAGAGCTAAAATACTCAATACCACGCTGACTACTGGTAAAGAAGGTGTTATTACTGCCCTTCACAAGGCTATTAGGGTAATAATTCAAGCCTAACAAACCATCTTGGCTGTCGAAGTTTTTAATGGTGTCATTTTTAGGTGAATACTTAGAAACCCCTTTGTTTGTGGTCAGCCATAGATAGCCTTCCGCGTCATCGGCGATGGCTCTAATTAAATTAGTGGGTAGCCCATCTTCTTTTTTTACATGTTTGAAGTTTTGTGCATCGGGTCGATAAAGGTTTAGCCCCTTTTGCGTAGCAATCCAAATTTCGCCACTTCTTGTTTGGTGGATGTCTTGAACTATACTACCGAGTAAGCTGTCAGGGTTATAACGGTTATTCTTAAAGGGCATGAAGAACTGCATATCTTCTTGCCATAAGTTCGCACCATCACCTGTTCCTACCCACATATTACCTTTATTATCTCTAAAGATTTCGAGCACCTCTGGATGGGTCAGACCATAAGTTGAATCTAGGTGTGTGAACTTTCGTTGTTGAGGGTCATAGGTATAAACCCCGTTTTTGTATGTGCCTATCCAAATTTTGCCCAAAGTATCGGCATTTAAGGCGCGGATCTCTCTAAACTCTTTGTGGCCGGGATCGTCTTTGGGGTAGGTGATTAACTCGATATTTCGCGTAACAAGATCAAAGGCTGCTAGCCCCTCATCCTGAGCAATCCAGAGTAAATTATCGTCTGATAAATAAAGTACAGGGCGTTCAAGCAAACGATTGTTGTTAAAGCCATTTGCCTCATTAAAAATAGCGCCTGAGAGCTTTTCAAGCTTTTGAGAGTCAACATGCCATTTAAACAATTCGGAGTTGGATGTCGCGATTAGTAAGTCACCGATTGAATTATTTAAAATACCATTTGGTGCCACAAGCTCAGGGTTTTGAATTGACTTAAATTTTCGGTGAGGCACCAACTTGTAAATACCTTGTACTTCATTGGTGATCCAAAGGGTTTTTGCACTGTCTTCGAAAATAATGCGCAAGCCATTATTGTGCTCTAATTCGAGTTGCTTGATTTTATCATCGGCAGGGTCGAGCCTAAACACGCCTTTGCTGGTGACAAACCAAATAAAGCCATCTTGATCTTCAATCATAGAGTTAACTTGGCCTAAGTTCTCATTATTAAAAAGACCTAATTGCGTAAATTGTTTCGTGTCTTGGTTGAATTTAAAAGGACCTTGTTGCGTGCCAATATAAATTTGGTCGCTGCGAGTTTTAAGAATATGACGAATTTCGTTAGCACCTGTTGGGGTATTATTAGTTGGATCTGGAAAATAATACTCAAAAGTTAAATTCTTTTTGTCGAACAAATTTAATCCGAAGCTGGTGGCAACCCAGAGTGTGTTCTTGTCTTTATTCTCAATATCCCAAACACGGTTATGACTTAAACCGGGGGCTTTCTCAGTGGCTTTTTTCACATGAGAAAATTGGTTTTCACCCAAATAGTGATTTAATCCTTGATCGTAAGAGCCAAGCCATATCGAACCGTCTTCGTCGTGGTGTAGTGATTGAATGCGGTTTGCTGAGATAGAGTCACTGCGTTTTGGGTCATGTAAATGGTTGTCGAACCTACCCGTCGCAGGGTTATATTTATTAGCTCCGCCGCCCCAAGTGCCAATCCAAATATTACCGTTTCTATCTAGCATTAGATTGCCTGCATCATTATGTGAAAGACCGTTTTCACTCATGCTGTCAAACTCGAATAGTGTGACCTTGCGACCGTCATAACGCATTACGCCATTTTCTGCTGTGCCAAACCAAATCAGTCCCTGTTTATCTTGAATGATGGAGTAGATTTCAGAGGATACAAACCCTTCTTCGGCAGTGAGCTTTTTTACTGAATATTCATTGGTTAGTAATGGGATCTGAGCGACGCTGTTGCTTGAAATAATAAGTAGCAACACGAAAACAGCATGCGCGCATTTAAACAGTTTATCCATAAAAGGCTTTTGAAATTCTTAGAGGCCGCTTGATTAATTTAAGACTAGTTTAAAAAAGTGACTATTTCTAATTAAATTTAGCTGGTTTTTTAGTTATTTAGCTGAAGGGGGAGAGGATAAAAAGGCACAGCATTTGATAAATACTCAAGCTAAAAGCTAAGTAAGAGCCCTACTTAGCTTTTAGCTTTTAGCTTTTAGCTTTGCATCGCATAAGCCGCTGCACCCAGTAGACCCGGCTGGCTTTCTGTGATCACATAAGTCGGCGCTTGACGCGGAATATGTGATAAACGGCCTTTATTTTCAAAGCGCTCTCTAAACGCCGTTGATTTTAAGAAATCAACAAAGCGCGGCACTATGCCACCTGCGATATAGACACCGCCGACGCTATTGCATGTTAGCGCCAAATTACCAGCAAAGGCGCCGAGTACACGACAAAACACATTGAGTGCTAGGTTGCAGTATTCGCAGTCATTGCTTAAACCGCGCTCCGACACTTGCTGTGCTGAGAGCTTTTCAGTGTTTGGGTTTTGTTTAATGGCAGAAACAGCCTGATAAACCTGCTCTAAACCATAACCCGATAGTAATTGCTCGTAAGAAACGCGCTGTTTAATCTTGTTTAAGAAGCGCAGAATCTCGATTTCGAGCTCGCCAACTGGGGCATAATCAACATGACCGCCTTCGCCACTGACACAATGCCATTTGTCACCAACAGGAATTAGATTCGCAACACCTAACCCTGTACCTGGGCCACACACTGAAATAGGTTTACCTGCAACGGCTTCACCATCACCGATTTTCACTTTTTGTTTATCACTCAAAAGTGGAATAGCCATAGCAATAGCAGTGTAATCATTAATCAGCGTTAAAGACTCAAGCTTTAACGTCTCTTTTAATGCCGATTGAGAAAACTGCCAAGGCAGGTTTGTCATAGAAATCAAATCATCATCCACCGGACACGCAATGGCTAAACAAGCACTTAATCGGCTGTTTTCTAATAGCTGTTCGCTGATATACAGCTTTAATACTTCAGCAAGACCGGCGTAATCAGCACATTTATAGGTGCTGATATTGCGGTAATAGCCGTCGGCTTGTTCGTCGACAATGGCAAGACGAATATTGGTGCCGCCGATATCGGCGATTATACGGGTTAAAGACTCAGACTGTTGTGTTGTCATGTTATTGAACCTGTAGTGTCAATGGCTGATGTTGCCAGTTAAATTTCACCGTTAAGGTGCTGTTTTTATTATTCCAATCATAAGATTGAATGATTTGGTCGCCTACCTTAACCTGCTTTGGTTGCTGTTGCCAGTTATGGATTTTTAAGGTGACTTCACGTGCTTTAGGCATGCCCTTGTAGCCTTTGCCCTGGCGCATAAGCAGCATGCCCAATTGGCTATTATTCTGCTTCGCAGCGAAGTTAAGTAGTTCAAACTCACCACGTTTATCGGCATTCATGGTGTGACCATCGTCTTCATACATACTACCCGTTGCTGTTTGCACTTGGTTATCTGCCCAATAATGTAAGGTTAGGTGCTCAGAGCTGTAGTTTTGCGTGGTTTGGAACTTCTCAACCATAGGCACAAATGCCCCCGCTTTAACGAACACAGGGATTTGCTCAAGGTTTACCTCGACTTTATGTGTTTTGCCACCTTCGAATTTTTTGTCTGTGAAATAATTAAACCACACACCTTCTGGCAACGTGACGTCTACAGAACTTAAATTCGCTGAGGTAATAGGGTGTACGAAAAACGCGTCGCCCCATAGGTAGTTGTCTTTGTTCGAAAGGTCTGTGTTAGCAGCATCATCTATAAAGGTTGGTCGCATCAGCGGCAGACCAGATTGACTGTTTTGATACGCTAACGTGTAGTTATAAGGCATCATTTGGTATCTAAGTTCGATGAACTTACGCAAAATATCTTGCGTTTCTTTATCGTGGAATACCACTTCTGAAGGAATATGTTCTTGACCATGCGGGCGATAAATTGGTTGGAACACACCGTATTGTAACCAACGGATATACAACTCTTTATTAAACTGCTCACCACCGGCAAAACCACCTAGGTCAGAGTGCGTATAACCCAAACCAAACATACCCATTTGCAGTGATAACTCAACTTGCGGTTTTAATCCGCCCCAAGTTCTATTCACATCCCCAGTCCAAGGCACCATGCCGTAGCGCTGAGAGCCAGCAGCACCTGCACGCATTAAAATAAATGGACGTTGTTCAGGTTGCGTCGTTTGTAAATGTTGAAATAACATTTTTGCCCATTGATGACCGTAGGCGTTATGAATGGCATCGGCAGACACTTGCTGGCCATTATCTAGGGTGTGCAATGCATCACTCGGGTGTACTTCTGGTTCACCTAAATCGCCCCACCAACCTTGTACACCTTGTTCAGCAAGTTTTTGATAAATATTATTAAACCAGTTTCGACCTGTATCGTTGAAGACATCGACAATACCAGTATTACCAAAGTAAAAATCAAACGTTTTTGGGTTACCTTCGGCATTTTTTGCCAGCACTTTTTGCGCAACAGCATGATCCCAACGTTTTGAACTCGAGAGAATAAATGGTTCAGTGATCAAAATAGGTTGGATGCCTTGCGCACGTAGCTCGCGTAGCATTTTTTCAGGTTCAGGAAACGCGTCTTTATCCCAAGCAAGGTTACCCATATGGCCCTGAATGTCTTTGCCAAACCAATATAAGTCAATGATGATGGAGTCGAGAGGGATATTCAGCGCTTTGAATTTAGCAACTGTGTCCATCACTTCTTGTTGTGTGCGATAGCCAAAGCGTGAGGCAAAATTACCAAATGCCCAGCGAGGTAACATGGGCTGATTGCCACTGATATCGGTGTAGTTGGCGATAAGTTTAGGGTAAGAGTCACCCGCGATGACAATATAAGCGTTACGACCAGCTACGGCTTCGAACTGCAAAACATTTTGTTCAGACTTTGCTAAATCAACCCAGCCTTTGGCGCTATTATCGAATAGCAGCATATATTGTTTATTCGACATCACCGCAGGCAAGCTGTAGTTCATTTGTACTGATTCAGTTTCATAACCGTAATGTGCACGGTTGTACAAAGGTAAGCGATGGCCGCGACGGTCCATACCTAATACGCGCTCACCAGTACCAAGTAATTGCTCACTGTCACTTAAATTAAAACGAACACCATGTACGTTATGTGTTTGAGTTTGGCTGTCATGCTGTTCAATCACTGTGCCTGAGTAAAAGCCTTGCTCTTCTCTTACTAGTAATTGTTTGCCTTTAAAGTAACTAACAGAATAAGGCTGCGTGGTAATTTCGACACGCATATTGCCTGCTGAGCCAACCAGTACATTGCCTTGCTGCGTAGATTTTTTACTAAAGAGTAAGGTGTGGTCTTGGTGTGTTTCACTGATGGTATAAGAAGGCAGGTTAGTTGCCGACACCGTAGCTTGTTTGGCATTGAATACCGCTTCAATGGCACTGTCATTGAGTGCAGAGAAGGTAACATCCCCCAGTGTTGTGGTAACCGTCAGCTCACCATTTTGATAGCTGTGAGACACATATTTATGCGCTTTTGATGCAATCGTATAAGGTTTGTCATTGTTCTTATTTTCAACAGCTTGTACTGTAATGAGAGGGTTTAAAACCAGCCCTGTAACTAGGCTAATACCCAAAAAAACTTTACTCACAGCCAACCTCTTTGTCATTTTTCTTGATGATTGCATCATAGCGTCATTCATAAAACTGCAAATCCTGAATACGTATGCAAAGGCTGTTACGAAAAAATCATAACGCGTATTCTTTATGACAATATTATAACGACTATCCGATTATGCCTCGGGTCTTTTAAAACTGAGTGCCACTAACCGTGACACTGAGAACAAAATGAGGTGTAGGGCGATGAAGAAGAGTCTTTGGGGTTTTAAATGAAAGAACAAATGTGGTGGCGCGGCGCCGTTATTTATCAGGTATATCCACGCAGCTTCTATGATGCCAACCAAGATGGTATCGGTGATATTCCGGGTATCATCGCAAAATTAGACTACATCAAAAGCTTAGGTGTAGATGCGATTTGGGTATCGCCATTCTTTAAATCTCCTATGAAAGACTTTGGTTACGACATCAGCGATTATCGCGATATCGATCCGCTATTTGGTCAGTTATCAGATTTTGATGAGCTGATCGCCAAAGCCCATGACCGTGGCATTAAGATCATGATTGACCAAGTATTGAGTCATACATCTGATCAACATGCTTGGTTCTTAGAAAGTCGTGAAGATAAAACCAATGACAAAGCTGATTGGTACGTATGGGCCGATGCTAAGCCAGATGGCACACCGCCAAATAACTGGATGTCGATTTTTGGTGGTGTTGCGTGGACGTGGGAACCGCGCCGTCAACAATACTACCTACATAACTTCTTAACCAGTCAACCAGACCTTAACTTCCATAACCCAGAAGTTCGTCAAGCAACGCTTGATAATATTGAGTTTTGGCTAAAACGGGGTGTAGATGGCTTCCGTTTAGATGCGATTAACTTCTGCTTCCATGACGCGCAATTACGTGACAACCCGCCTAAAGCACAAGAGTTGCGTACCAATATCGGTTTTGACTCAAAGAACCCGTATGCGTATCAGTATCACTACTACAACAATACCCAAGATGAAAACTTGGGCTTTATGGAAGACATTCGCGCACTATTAGACAAGTACCCGGGCACAGTCGCACTTGGTGAAATCTCGTCTGAAGATTCATTAAAGACCATGGCTGAGTACACCCAAGGTGATAAGCGCCTACACATGGGGTATAGCTTTGACCTGCTAACAGATGACTTCAAAGCAAGCTACATTAAGCAAGTTGTAGAGTCATTAGAAGCACGTGTATCGGATGGTTGGCCATGTTGGTCTGTGTCGAACCATGATGTGATCCGTGTTGCGAGCCGCTGGGGCAGAACGCAAAACGCAGAGGGCAATGCAACACTTGCGAAAATGCTGTATGCGATGATCTCATCACTGCGCGGAAGTGTTTGTAGCTATCAAGGTGAAGAGCTTGGTCTGGTTGAAGCTGAAATTGCTTACGAAGACTTACAAGACCCGTATGGCATTACGTTCTGGCCACAATTCAAAGGCCGTGATGGTTGTCGTACTCCACATCCTTGGGAAAGCCAAAAAGACAATGCGGGTTTTAGTACAGCTAAACCTTGGTTACCTGTGCCTGAAACGCATTATACTACCGCAGTAGATACCCAAGAACATGATGAAAACTCAGTACTAAATAGCTACCGTCATTTCAGTGCATGGCGTAAGGGCTTTGAAGCCATTCTTTACGGTGACATTGAGTTTATTGAGACGCCAGAGCCTATTCTTGCGTTTAAACGTAGCTACAATGGCCAGACACTTTTAGTCTGCTTTAACCTAAGTAATGAAGCACAAACAACTAGCCTTGAGCAGTTAGGTGTAAGTGAGCTATCACTTATTACAGATCACAAGCTTGTGACTGCGACCATGAATGACAACAACTTAGAAATGCCAGCGTTTGCGAGCGTTTATGCAAAGCTTTCTTAATAGAAAGTAAGCATGATACCAATCCTTAAAATAGACTATTTAATATAGAGGATTGGTATAAAAAAGGAGATCCTATGTTTAAATCACCACTGAATAAAATTGCCTTATCGCTGATGTTAGCGACAGGTCTGACAGCGTGTAGCCAATCAGCGAATACGGCAAAAGAGTCAGCAGCGCAGGCGAATACCGCAGTTGCAGCGACGAACGTTGAACAGTTCGAGCGCAAAGCGGCTAAGCTGACACCGTATCAGCAACGAGACTTTCGTGATGAAGTATTCTACTTTGTGTTACCTGATCGTTTTTACAATGGCGATCCGAGTAACGATATGGGCGCAGCTGAACACGACACGAAACGTGCGTTATCACGTGGTGGTTTAGACGTTACTCACAAAGGTATGTATCACGGTGGTGACTTAGCAGGTTTAACTAAAAAGCTGCCTTACCTAGATAACATGGGTATTACCGCGATTTGGTTAACGCCCGTGCTACGTAACCGTGCAATGCAAGCCGATACATCGGGTTATCACGGTTATTGGATCTTAGATTTTACCGAGATTGACCCGCACTGGGGCTCAAACGCTGAGCTTAAAAGCTTCATTGACCAAGCGCACGAACGCAATATCAAAGTGTATTTTGACATTATCACTAACCACACCGCAGACGTGATCAAATACGAACAGTGTCATGGTAAAGATGGCCTACAATGGTTAGTCGAAGGTGACCGTTGTCAGTTTAAAGACAGCAATACACCAGAAAATGAGCGCTATAAGCCGCTTATTCCTAAAGGTGAAGAAGCCATTAAAGTACCTGCTTGGCTAAACGACATTGATTTGTATAACAACCAAGGTGACTCGCACTGGTCGGGCGAAAGCTCAATCAAAGGTGATTTTGCAGGATTAGATGATGTCGACACCACACAACAAAAAGTGGTTGATGGCATGATAGACATCTACAAAAACCTGATCACCGAATTTAAGCCAGATGGTTTTAGAATCGATACGGTAAAACATGTAGATATGTCATTTTGGGAGCAGTTCTCACCAGCACTGATGGAGCACGCTGCTTCATTAGGTATTAATAACTTTATGATGTATGGCGAAGCGTATAGCTTTGAGCCAGAACTACTCAGTACATTCTTAACTGAAGGGAAAATGCCGTCGGTACTCGACTTTGCACTGCAAGGCAGTATTGAAGCGGTCGTGGTAAACCAAAAAGGCACAAATGAACTGACTAAGCTGTTCGCCAAAGATCATTTATACAAGCACGAAGATGGCTTTAATGCCAATCACCTTGTGAGCTTTACGGGTAACCATGATATGGGTCGTATTGCGTATCGCTTAAAGAGCAGCGAGTTTAACTATAGCGAAAGCGAAATGGTTGAACGTACTCTGCTTGCTCATGCATTGATGTACTTCAGCCGTGGTGTACCGGTGATTTACTATGGTGATGAGCAAGGCTTTGTGGGTGACGGTGGCGACCAAGATTCAAGACAAAACATGATGCCATCATTTGTTAAAACTTATAACGATGATGACCTGTTAGCCACAGATAAAACCACAGCTGATGACAACTTTGATACATCGCACTTGTTCTATCAGCGTTTTACTGAATATGCTGAGCTATATCAAGCGCATATTGCATTGCGTCAAGGTGAGCAAAGCATTTTATTCTCACAAGATGAGCCGGGTTTATTTGCCATTAAACGTGCTTATAAAGGTGAGCAAGGTAAGCAAAGCCTAGCGGTTATCTTTAATACCAGTACGAAATCTCAGAGCATTAAGCCGACAGGGATTAGTGACAATGCGACACTAATTTACCAGTCAGCAGAAGGTGAGAAAGGCCAAGTAGCTGGTCTTGGATTTAGCGTTTATCAGCTAGATTAACCAAATAAAGGCCAATTCATCACACCGAAAAAAGCCCCATTTGCTTATGCTGATGGGGCTTTTTTTTCATTGCCTGAGTTAGCTATCTCAAAAACGCAAGCTGTTCATAGTTTTCTAAGAATGTTTTTAAATTCGCCGAGAGCTCGATGGCAATAAAACTCACGTCTTCGACTTGTTCGGTATTGCTTACCCTGACGACATCTTCATCAGCAAATTGCCAATATTGTTGATCATGCTTTGGACCTCTGACCGCTCTTAGTAAGGATTGATAGTAAGCCCTATAATGCTCGCCAAGAACTTCATCGACTTCTTCGAGTGTGATGCGAATATTATTGTTTAGTTCTAACCATTCTCTTGATTTTTTAAGCTGTTGCTCAAATGGAAAGGCCATCATGCTTTCTACTGCGGCTTCATCGAAGAGCTTAATATTTTTCTGTGCGTCTTTTAGATTTTCTTTTAAACCCGCGCAAAGCGCATCACAAGTTGCTGTTTTAACGGCGTTTAAAAGCTGTTGTTGCAGTAACTTTAGCTGCTCAATGTGCTGCGTGTTTAACGTGATTAAACGGTAAGCTTGATTGCTTTGCTGCCAGGGCGTTAATGCAATTGTTTTTTCTGAGTTTTGAATCAGTGAATTTAGTTGAAATAAGAGTTCGTTTAACTCAATGATATTCCAGTCTATTGGTGCTTCACTTAGCAATCGCTGACCTTGTGAAATTAAAGTAGAGTGTTTGTCTAATAAGGTATGGGTGCTTTTCACTAACTTTTGTAAAGCGTCATCGCTGAGGATCTGTTTAAGAACAGAATCGGCCGCCATTGAATTGTCTAATTGCTTTGCCTCCGCAGCTAAATTAAATGCAGTTATCAGGTCTTGTTGAGTAAGGTGCACTTGTGACTGTGAGACTTTTTCAATGGCTGCTTTATGTTGCTTTGCTCGTTGTTGCCACGATGTCTCACCGAGTTCAACAAGTTGCTGCGCGAATTGATATTGGCTTTGGTGATCTCGTTGCACTTCAGCTTGGTAGTAACTCTCTTCAAGTTTGCTTTCTTTACTACAGGCGGTAAGTAGGCAAGCACTTAAAAATATTAGACTTTTTCTCATAACAATCACTGTTTTCCGTAACCCGAAAGTCACTATAGTGGAAACGGATTTGAAATGTAACCATTATTACTTTGCATTTTATGTTTCATTGGTAACGCTTTTTTTACTATAAAGTTAACCTTTCGTAAATCGGTGCGGTTTTATTTATTGTTACTAAAATCAGTCGCTTATGACAGTTGACTCAGTTGTTCACATTGTATACGGTGAATATCTGATAAAAATAATAATCAAGGATTGTAGCAAGTGATTGAAGTTAAGAACTTATATCGCGAATACGGCAGTGGAGAAACGCGTGTCACCGCGTTAAATGATGTTTCTATCTCCATTGAAGAGGGCGAGTTCGTCGCCATCATGGGCTCGTCGGGTTCAGGCAAATCAACGCTCATGAATATATTGGGCTGCCTAGATACACCGACAAAAGGCGAATATTTTCTCTCGAAACAGTCTATTCAAGATATGCGCGATGAAGACTTATCAAAAATAAGAAACGAGCGTATTGGCTTTATTTTCCAAACTTTTCACCTCTTAACTCGCTTGAGCGCTCTTGAAAATGTCACTTTACCGCTGCGTTACAGCGAAACCTCACCAGAAGAAGCCAAACAAAAAGGCTTAGCCATGCTTGCCAAGGTTGGGCTTGATCATAGAGCAGGGCACAAACCGAATGAAATGTCGGGTGGTCAAAGACAAAGGGTGGCGATTGCCAGAGCCCTAGTGAATGAGCCGAAAGTTATTTTTGCCGATGAGCCTACAGGTAACTTAGACAGCAAAACCTCTCACGAAATTATGTCACTGCTATGTGACTTACACCATCAAGGGCACACCATTGTGATGGTGACCCACGAAGACGATATTGCCGAGTATGCAAAACGTATTATCCGAATGAAAGATGGTGTGAAAATAGAGGACAGCCGCCGATGAAAGCATGTTTAAAACAACACAAATTAACCCCTCTTTGTTTGGCAATGTTACTAACTAGTCCAATTTTCAGTGCCAATAGCTTTGCCGAGCAGGATGCTCAAAGCATTTTCATCACAGGTGAAGTCAAAGCTGGAGATAGCCAAACTTTCTTTTCGCCACAAAGTGATACTTGGCGTGTGCAAATTGAATGGATGTTGCCAGAAGGCGAAGTGGCGAAGCCTGGCGATGTGGTTGTGGTATTCGAAGGCGGCTCTATCGCCAGCACCATAGAGCAAGATGAAGTGAGTCTTAATAATGCGCAAGATGAATTAAAAAGGCAGCAGAATAAAGGCCAGCAGGCTATTTTAGAGGCCGAATTTGCGTTAACACGATCAGACCTATTACTTGAAAAAGCGAAAATAGATGCCGCAGTGCCAAAAAGTCACGTTAGCGTGTTCGACTACGAAGAAAACCAGCTCAAACTTGAGCAAGCGGTGATCCAAAAACACAAAGCTAAAGCCAGTCTAGCTGAAGCAAAAACCACAGCGCAGGTGAATATTCGTAAACAAGAAATCGAAATCGCACGTTTACAAATTAACTTAAAAGAAAATCGAGAACGCTTAAACGACTTAACCCATAAGGCAACCAATCAAGGCCCGATCTTATATGCAAATCACCCTTGGTATGGCTCTAAATTATTTTCGGGTGCGACGGCACAACCAGGCTGGAAAATTGCAGAAATTCCAGCGATGACAGGGCTCTACCTTGAGGCTTGGGTACATGAAATTGATTATAAGCACCTTACGCTTGACCAAAGCGTTAATTTGACCCTAGACGCCTACCAAAAAACACCTATTACAGCCAAGTTAACTAATTTATCGACACAACCTGAAGAACGTAAAGAATGGGGGAAAGATGCCTATTATCGTGCTGTTTTCTCATTTGATGAAACACAAAAGCTAAAAATACTGCCGGGTATGACTGGGCGTGTGCGTTTACAAGGAGGCCAAAGTGAATAAATTTAAATTAGGCGTAATAGCCAGTATTGTCGCTTTATCATTAGCAGGCTGTGGCAGTGATGAATTTGATTATCACACTGTCGAGAAAACCAGTTTTCAGTTGGCAGTACAGGCCAATGGTGAACTAGAGTCCGCAAAACAGTCGTTGATTGCGCCACCCTCTATTGCTCGCATGTGGCAATACAAGGTGAAGTTTCTAGCACCTGAAAACAAGCAAGTTAAAAAGGGTGAGGTTGTCGCGGCATTTGACGACAAACCTGTTCGCGATCGCTTAATTGATAAAAACAGCGAATATGATCGTGCAGTCAAAGAACTTGAGAACCAAAAAGCACTAGAAATTAAAAACCAAGAAGAGCTTAAACTAGCCCTTGCCGAAGCGCAGATGAACTTTGATATTGCTGAGCGTAAAGCCGACATTAACGATGATTCGCTTTCAGACAACGATAAGCGCAAGGCGCAGATAGATTTCACCATTGCTAAAAATGACCTAGCGCTGGCACAAAAAAAACTGGCGTTTCAAAAAGAAACCAAAGAGCTCAATATTCGATTGGCTGAAGGAAAAGTAGGCCGCTTGAAGGCCGAAGTAGACGCACTAAAGCAAGACATCGAAAGGCTTAAAGTCAAAGCCCCTATGGATGGTATTGTAATGTATTACAGTAATTCGAGTGGTGAAAAGCCGACCGTGGGTGAAAGTGTGCAATTTGGCCAGCCAGTTATTGAAATGGCAGTAATAGAAGACATGCAAGTAAAAGCACAAATAGATGAAGCAGACTTTGGCCGTATTGCCCTTAATCAACATGTTAAAGTCACCATAGATGGCCCCGAGCCGCTCATTACTTCAGGTAAAATTACTACCATTGGCAGTGCTTTTCGCGAGAAGTCACCACAAGACAAACGCCGCATAGTCGATACCCTGATCACCTTAGATGATATTGATGCTGCGATCATGCGTCCTGGCTTAACTGCTCGGGTAGAAATCGCCACAGATAAAATTGAAAATGTTTTAGTTGTGCCTATCTCGGCCTTACACAATGAGCAGTCAAGTGGCGAGCGAGCCAGCGCTTACGTGATAGAAAAAGGCGGCGATAAACTGTCTGTTCAAGTCGGTAATATCAGTAATGGCTTTGCTGTGATCACAGAGGGAGTAAAACAAGGAGATGAGGTACGTCTATGAAATATTTAGCGATAGTGATCAGTGCATTATTACTAACGGCTTGCTCAGAACCGGCAGAAGTTGATGCGCAATTAACCTACGCGGTTAAAACAGCACCATTTAAGAACTATGTTGAGGCAAAGGGCGAATTAATCGCAGCAACAGAAACTGTGATCAGTACTCCCGCTTCGTCTCGTGGTCCACAAACGCTCGCATGGTTAATGCCTGAATATTCGCAAGTGAAAAAGGGTGAAGTGGTAGCGAGATTCGACGGTCGTGTCATGAGTAAGCAAAAACGTGAAAGTGAATTTTCAAACGACAAGGTCTCACAAGACTTGTCTGGCAAAAATACTGAAATTGACACAAGAAGAAAGCATTTAGGGTATGACATTGATATCGTAGAAGAAGAAAAGCAATTTGCTGAAACTTTCTCAATTGATGATGTACGCATCATCTCCAAGCTCGATATCTTAGAGCAGGCGCAAAAGGTCGATTACCTAAATGCCAAAACAGACTATTTTAATTGGCAATCAGAGCAATTTAATAGCAGTGCCCAAGGTGAGTTGGACCTCTTAAATATGCAGAGTCAGCAGCACCAAAGCAAAATCGATATGCTCAATGGTAACTTGTCATCACTAGAAGTGGTTGCCCCTCACGATGGTTTGTTAACGCACAGTGTGAACTGGCGCGGCGAAAAGCCAAGAGCTGGGCAAACACTTTGGCCAGGTCAGAAAATTGCGGGTTTACCGGATATCTCGGTGATGCAAATTAAACTATTCGTAAAAGAGCGCGAAGCCATTAACTTGCAACAAGATCAAGCGCTGGAATTTTCTTTGATCTCAGATCCGAGCAAAACTTTTACAGGCAAAGTGACCAAGCTTGCGCCTTTTCCTAAATCAATCAAACGCCAAGATCCGCAAAAGTACTATGAGCTGACTGCCAGTATAGATGAACAAGGTGCCCATTTACGACCTGGTCTAAAAGTCACAGCCAATATTATTGCCAACCAAGCAGCCGAAAAACTGGTTGTGCCTAAGTTTAGTGTATTTGCCGATGAAGACGGTGCGTATGTGCAACTTAAAACGGCCTCAGGTTATAGCAAAACCCCTGTGAGTTTGGGGCAAAGCAACTTAAGCCATGTTGAAATTACCCAAGGCCTCTCGGAGGGAGATGTGATTGCGTTGGTCGATAAGGAGGGCAAATTATGAATCTAGTGGGCTTATTTAAGGACGCGGTAGTACAGCTACAGCAACATAAACTTCGCACCTTTTTGACACTGCTTGGCATGATTTTCGGTGTAGGTGCCGTAATCGCCATGCTAAATATTGGCGAAGGCGCTCAGCGTGAAGCATTGAAAATGATTGACTCTATGGGCCTTAACAATGTCATTGTTGAAGCCAAAGACTTTGAAGAAGAAGAGCTCAGAGAGCAACGTAAACACTCCGATGGTTTGTCGCTCAATGATGGTAAAGTCGCCGTTCAAGCCTTGCCTTTTATCACTGATTTTGCCGCAGAGAAAGTGGTCGAAACTTACCATGTATTCAGTGAATACGCTAAGTTCGAAGGCCAAGCCGTGGGGGTCAGTGAAAATTACTTCAAGCTGGCGCATTTCGATTTAAGTGCAGGACGCTTGCTAAACGAGCAAGACGGACAACACTTTTCACAAGTGGCGCTGCTTGGTGCCAATACCGCTAAAACCTTGTTTCCACTTGGTGATGCGGTAGGTAAATCAGTCAAAATTAATCATCTGTGGTTTGAAGTCGTAGGTATTTTAGAAGCGCCTTTTTTGAAAAAGAAAGAGTTTCAAGGTGTGAAGCTAGGTGACGAGCAAAACCAGATTTTTATTCCTTTAAAAACAGCCATTCACCGCTTTAAAAGTGAGTTGCTCGACCCTGAAATATCGCGCATTAAGCTGGCAACGGAGCCGGGCTTTAGCCCAGTGATGGCCGCGCAAGCCATTGATGCCTTGGTCAAGGGTCGTCATAACGACATTGATGATTACAAGCTGATTGTGCCAGCTGCATTATTAGCGCAGCAAAAACAAACCCAGCAAATCTTTAATATTGTGATGTCGTGTGTGGCAGGCATTTCACTGCTGGTAGGCGGCATCGGTATCATGAATATCATGTTGGCAACAGTATTAGAGCGCACCAAAGAAATCGGCTTACTGCGCGCCATTGGCGCCACGCAAAAAGACATTCAAGTTCAATTCATTACTGAGAGTTTTACTATCTCTATTTTAGGTGGCTTGCTTGGAGTGTTTTTCGGTATCGCTTTATCTGAGTTGATTGCCTTTTATTCAGAATGGGCAGTATCTTGGTCGCTCAGCGCCATCGTTTTATCTTTCAGCATCTGTGCGCTAGTGGGCCTAACATTTGGTGTTTACCCAGCGATAAAAGCGTCAAAACTTGATCCTATAGAAGCACTGCAAAGTGATTGATTTTAGGTGGAGTAAGCGAGTTCGATAGGATGGGTTAACGAGCTCAAAGCAACAAGCTTAAAGTTAAAGACACAAAACGCAGGTGCAGAAATGTGCCTGCGTTTTTTTAAATATATTTATATCATTATCGAAATTATTTTAATTCTTGAAGATACACTAATTTTTGTAGGCACAGGTTTATTCGGCACAAAAAAAGCGCGATATAAAATCGCGCTTACTTTTCAAGTCAAAAACTGTTTTGCAGTCAGTGGCGGTGCTTCACACATACCGCGCTCTGACTTTCATATTTTTAAACCTTAAACTCTCTTACTAAATCACTTAACTCTTGCGACATAACACTGAGCTGCTGGCTGGCAGCATGGGTGTGTTCAGCACCGGTTTCGGTTTGCTCTGAAACTGCTGCGATACTGGCCATGTTATCTGCAATGACAGCGATGTTGTCAGACTGCAATTGTGCGGCCGCGGCAATTTCGGCGTTTGAAAGCTGGATAGCCTGCATCGCGCCATCTACTTGCTGTAACGTCTCATTACATTGCTTACTTATTAATAAGCCTTCATTAGCAGACTGCTTACACAGTACCATTTCATCAACAGTGGCTTTTACTCCAGTGTGAAGTTGGTTAATAATGGCCTGAATATCTTCTGTTGATTGCTGGGTACGCATTGCAAGCGTTCTAACTTCATCAGCTACAACGGCAAAACCTCGGCCTTGTTCACCCGCGCGAGCAGCTTCTATTGCGGCGTTGAGAGCCAGTAGATTGGTTTGCTCAGCTACTTTTTGAATAACATCGAGTACTTCGGTGATTTTATCAGAGCTATTTTGTAGCTCCTTCACCGCATGCTCTGCGCTATCTACTCGTTCAGCCACTTCATTGATTGAGACAGCGTTGTCATTTATGTGTTTTAAACTCTGCGATGTTAACTGACCAGCATGCTCCACGTTATCAAGGGCACTTTGTGTTTGTTGAAAAACTTCTTGGGCAGACTCGTTTAGGTGGCTGACTTTGTCTTGTACTGACGCAGTTTCTTGATGTTGTTCAACAATACCTGTTTTGATCTGCTGTGTTACCACAGATAGCTCTTCGGCTTGAGACGCTAACGACATGGTATTCTCGTTAATATTGTCTAGCACATGTCTAAACTGGGCATTACTTTCATTAAAAGCGCGTCCCATTTCAGATAACTCATCATTACCTTGATGTTTTAGCTGAATTGTTAGATCTTTTTCATTCGCAACTTGAGTCATGGTACGAGTCAATTTATTCAATGGCTTTGTAATATTACGTGCTACATATTGCGAAACAATCAGTAATATTGCGATGTAAACCAACATTTCAATAAGAATGCTACGTAAGGTTTGGTAGTAGGTCTCTTGAATATCAGTTAGGTAAATTCCCGTACCAATTACCCAGTTCCAATGTGCCTGCTTTTGAACATACGACACCTTCTCTTCTTGCTCAGTTGAACCTGGTTTTGGCCATTGGTAGGTGACAAAGCCCTGACCATATTGCTCTGCAGTATCAACAAATTGTGTAAAAGCATTTCGAATAAATGGTTTTACATGGGTTGTCATTGATTGGTCATTGAGAGCAGGTTTAATCGGATGAGCAACCATGTCACCTCGGTTGTCGAATACAAAAAAGTAGCCTGATTCACCAAAGCGGGTGTTGTTGATTAAATACTTTGCTTGTGCCTGCTTTTGCTCAGTCGTTAGGTTGGCTGACTTGGCAATGGCATTCAGTTGAGAGCTGACAGATTCCACAAGGCCAATCGCCTTTGTTTGTCTTTCAGCTGTCATTGTGTCTTTCAATTTGTTTGCAGCAGAGAGTTGGATCCCCACTATAATTGCGATAGAGATAGCAATAGAGATTCGCAGCTTATTGGCAACTTTTACTTTGCCAAGCAGGCGGTTAATGTTCAAAACAATGACCTCACATTTTGTATGTATATTGTTAATGAAATGGCAGTGGGTGGGGAGTTTACCCTAAAAAGGTGCAATAATGAGATTTATTTTTATTAATGAGTTATTACTTTTTGGATCTTTATATGCAAAAACCTGATTAAACATCAGTTTTTTATTATTCAGTTAATGTAAATGAAAGTGAAAATCAATAATGTTTTTAGATTAGAAAGGTAAGAGAGGCATAAACCAAGTTCTGATCTATGCCTCTTTTTACTTATAAATGGGCTTTAAACCAACTCACAATCTCAGCATCGGCTTGTGATTTAGAGCGTTCTAAAAAGTGATTGTCTTCAGGGTATAGCACTAACTTGTGCGGTACTTTATGCTTTTTGAGTGCGGCTGCTAAATTCTCAGAGTGAGTAGCTGATACGCGTTTATCTTTTTCACCATGGATCAGCAAAATAGGCCTGTCTTTTGGCATGGTATCTACCCAATTTAACACTGAGCGTTTGGCCAGTTCATGGTCTTTATTTTGTGCATAATTTGGAATTCGGTTTTTATAGACTTTTTCCATATTGGCACGTATCTCAAGACCCGTTTTTAAATCGGCGCTACCGGCAATGGTCGCAATGGCTTTGATTTTTGAAGTTTGCTTAGCGGCCAAATGTGTTTGCATACCGCCTCGACTCGCGCCAAACATACCAATTCTATTGGTATCTGCACCGTTTAGATGAGGTATTAAATCAAGCAGAGCTAATACATCATTAACGTCTTCTCCGCCAAATTGGTCGAGGTTATCATCTTTGCTGAAAGTGCCTCGATATTGTGAGCCAATGATCACAAACCCTTGTTCGGCAATTGGAAATAGGTTCGCCATCATGGCGCCAAATACCACACTCCCAAAGTTACCATTACCCCCTCGGTTATAAATTAAGGTTGGTAAAAGTTGCACAGAACCTTTCGGCTTGATGACATAACCCCAGACATCATTACCGTCGACCTTGTATTTAAAGTTTGTGCAATCTAGCTTATCTTTGAAAGCATTAAATTGTTCTTCACCAAAGCGGTCATCAAACACTTTCATGCGTTGAGCGATTTTCTGAGGTTCAGTCACCCTTCTTTTGATTTTATTTTCGATCATGCCACGCCAAATACCATAAGTTTCAAAGCGACCGCTAAAGCAACTTTTTTGTTGTTCTACTTGTTGGTTGTTAATTGTTGAGGCTGCAAGTGCACTTATAGAAGAAAATAGGGCAGCAGTTAAAATAAGAGGTTTTAGCATGGAACATCCATTTATTCTTGTTTGTACCTAAAATATCTTTTGATGACGACTTAAGTCAATGAAAAACATGGTTTAGTTTTGGCTATTGCTTCACCCAATTCATATATTGTTCGTCGGTGTAATCTAAGATCTGTTATTTAACTTTTTAGTGATATGGATTGAACCCTAGGGAAAATTGAAATGTACACGATATAAAATCGCGCCTACAGTTAGCGAGCTAGTTCAGTTTCAACTGTGTTTGTAGGCGAGGGTTTACCCCTCGCAAAAATATGAAATGTGAGCGATATAAAATCGCGCCTACAGTTAGCGAGCAAGCTCAGTTTAAGCTGTGCTTTTAGGCGAGGGTTTACCCCTCGCAAAAAGTTGAAATGTGCGCGATATAAAATCGCGCCTACAGTTAGTGAGCAAGTTCAGTTTCAGATGTGCTTGTAGACGAGGGCTTAACCCTGCAAATGAGCCAGCAAGTGCGGCTCTAGTTGCTTAATTAGGTTGACGACATTTTTAGATGGAATATCTAAAAACAGCCAGCCATCAGTACCCATGATCTCTAGCTGCGATATTGCCAAATCGTTTTGTTCAGAAACTTCTCCCGACACTCTAAAAATACCTAACGGCGTATGTATGCGGCTAATTTCAAAAGATTGTTTCATTATTGATTATTAATTAAAAGAGATGACTAGAGAGAACACACTCAACCAGGCTAGCTGCGTGCCATAAGAAATACGCTGATATAGACCGACTTTTTGTTTCTGCACATAGGCTTTCTTCATCAACATGAGGGTATAAATAGTAGCGATAAGGCTCATGATCGAAAAGGCTTTAAACGCGATGCTGTTAATGGCAGAGAGCGGCGCGATTACCATGAATATGGGCGCTAGCAACAGTGAAAGCAACATAAATAAACCCGCCCACGAATGAATGTTACAGTCACGACTCGGTGCTTTTGTGTAAGGATCTGAGTCCATCGGAAAAAAGCCAGCAACCCAAGTGCCTAGGCCATGCACGACAATGCATATTCCAGTTAGTTGTAGCCATATATTAGGTTCTAAGTTAAATACATACGCACCAAAGAGACAAAACAATACGCCGAGTGGGTAGTTATTGATAAGAGGAGAAAACCTTTGTGTTGGGCTACCAACGGCACCTAATTCGCTACAAAACTGCTCGCTATGATTGTAGTTTGGGTAAAGCTTTGCAGCATAAAACACACCTAAAACCAACCAAATTGACGCGATTAAACCCATTAAAGACATGACTTGTTCAAGCATCTGATAACTCTCCTTAATTCAGCTTTTACTCGATGCTTATTGTTCCATTACAGCATGAGATTGTCTAACCATTCGATGAACATATGGTTGTGTCTAGAGGTATTTTTTTGTTTGTTTTCGATGTAGTAACAAAAGGCAGAATCGATAGCTTGGGTGTTCAATTCTTTAAGTAGTCCGGCTTGCAGGTATCCTTGAGTGAGTGTTTTTGAACAAAACACATAGGCGTTTTCGAGCATGGCTTGTTGAATGCCAAACAGCTCTTGATCGAAATACTTAACGACAACTTGTTTGTCTTGTAATGCATTAAGAGCAAGCCAGTCTTCAAGTGGGGCTTTTGGAAAAGCGTTGTTTTTCCACTTGGTGGTGTAAATAGTCACGCAATCATTGTAGATGAATTTATCTGCGACATGCGGCGCACTAAACAGATTAAATTGCTCGCACTTGATGATATCTGCTTGGTTTTGTTGCTCACGTATTCCAAATCTAACGGGTAAGGTGAAGTTATCTGTTGTAAGTTGTTCACCACTGGTGATGTTGACAGTTATCTGAGGGAATTGCTGATAAAAGCCGTGTAGCGCTGGAATAAGCACTAATGCGGCAAAAGATGAGGTGGTTGCGACATTGATCAATTTGTCTTTCGCCGTCACTTTATCAATACCAGCTTGTATGATGTTAAAGCCTTGGTTTGTGGCTTCTGCCAATTGCCTTCCAGCAGCTGTGAGCGTGACTTTTCTTGTTTCACGAATAAATAAGTTCACATTGAGTCGTTGCTCAAGGTTATTTATGTGGTGAGAAACAGCTGTGGGTGAAATTGCCAGCTCTGTGGCTGCCGCTTTAAAACTCCCCAGTCTTGCTGCCGACTCAAATGCTTTTAGTGCGGGTAATGAAACATTCATAGCGGTTATCGTTAACTTAAAAAAGTAAAATAGATAAGTTTAACTCATCTGTAAATGTTTTTTACTCGTTTGTTTAAGTATCAAAAAGTGACAAAAATGACACACAAATTAAACCAATGAGGTACTAAAAAATGAGTGTTGTACTACATATAGATGCAAGCGTAAGAGCAATTTCTAACGACAATCCTGATCATGATTCTATTTCTAAAAAACTGGCAAGAAGATTTATCTCAGAGCTGAAAAAGCAAACTCACATAGATGAGTATATGTATCGAGATATCGGAGTGAACCCGCCGCAGTTTATTACGCAAGATTGGATTGGTGCGGTGTTTACGCCAAAGGCTAGCAGAACGGCACAGCAACAGCAAATCTTGGCTCAGTCTGATACCTATATTGCTGAGCTTGCAAAAGCGGATGTGATCGTAATTTCATCGCCCATGTACAACTATGGTATGCCTGCACAACTCAAGGCGTGGTTTGATCAAATCATTCGTATTAATGAAACCTTTGATTTTGACTTAGCCCGTGGCGATAAGCCTTTAGCGCCGTTAATGTCGGGTAAGACTTTGGTTATTATTACTTCAAGTGGTGAATTTGGTTTTGAAAAAGGCGGTATCAACGAAGCGCATAGCCATTTAGTGCCGCATCTTCGCACTTTGAGCAAATATTTGGGAGTTGATCAGATTTTTGAAGTCGCCTCTGAATATCAAGAATTTGCCGACGAACGACATAAAAATTCAATGAATATGGCAGAGCAGAAATTAAGCGCTATTGCCAGCGTTTTATCTGAGAAGAAAAGTGTGAATTTAAATTGATTTCAGCTCTAGGTAACTAGCTTTTAGTTACCTAGCTTCCTAGTTACCTAATCTTCTAGCCCAATTACCATTATGTTCAGCCAGGCAGTTTTCTTCAGAGTCGTAACTGACTACTTTAGCCACTGACTTTATTTTTAATTTCATAATATTTAACTCTTTACTAATAAGATCGAGTAAATATGCATTCTGTGACGAGTTTAAGTAGTCATTCAATTGTTCGTTGGTATCAAACACACAGGTGATCTTTAAGCTATTTGGAAAATCTGAGTAGTTAGCTTGGTGAGTTAGCCACTGAAACCCTTCGATATCTTTGAGGGCGGCATCACACACTTGAGTAAGTGATTCTCTGAGTTGATTGTCTATTTTTTTGTCGGACTTACGCATAGAAAAATACCTGAACTGCTCTATCACATTAATTGGTTTTGGCGGGCAGTATACAGGGCTAAAAGCCATTTGAAATCGAATTATATAGGCAAAGCTGATCATAGGTGTTATCTCATTGTTGTAACCTCGTCCTGTGGTTGTGAAAAATGGCAAAGCCAGAGTGTGCATATATAAATAGCATTACTCTGGCTATTAGAGTTTTAAATAGTTTTGCATCAGTTGTACCCTAATACACAGGCCTCTTCTCGAGACGCTTCATGCTTTTCACCCATGAATTGTTCGTTTAAGTCATGCAATTTGCACTCTTGCTTTTCTAGCATGGCTAATACTTGTTTGCGATAGTCGTGAGAACTATTAAAAAGTTGAGCGTTTAATTCAGGGAATAACTCTTTAAGGTTTTGATAAGTAGTTAATGTATACATGGCGGCTTCCTCATACTTCATTTTTAATTTACTCACTGTAGATAAAGCAGAGGGTGTGCCAATTGTAAGTTATTGATTATTAATTTAACGAAACTTTTAAATTTCGTTTTGAAACTTAATTTGCAATTTGCGAATTAATTTGAGAGTTTTTTGAAGTACCATCAACTCAATATGGTGAAATTAATGTACTCTTTCGCACTTAAAAACATTCTTAGAGATAAAGGTCACTTTTTTATTTAAGTACTTTTTTTATCGTAGTGAGGATCTCTTCTTTTGTTGAAGGTTTCAAAATGTAACCATCCAAGCCATGGTTAGCCCATTTTTTCACTAATTGCTTATTTTTATTACCAGACAAAGCCACTACTGGTGTTAACTTATTTTTTCCTACATTGCGGATATGTTTAGTAGTATTTAAACCATCTAAATTTGGTAAGAACAGATCCATTAATATTAAATTATATTTATGCTGCTTTATTTTCTTTATAGCAGCTAAACCATCATCAACCTGCTCTACTTCAAACCCTTGACTTGAAAGAACTTCACCTATCATTTCTCTATAAATGTGGTTATCTTCAACGAGCAGAATAGATTGGGGCAGCTCAGGTTCAATTGAATTTATCGCTAGGTTAGAGTCATTTGATAATTCTTTATTGGGGAAAATTGGCTGTTCAAGTTTCTGTATTAGTTGGTTATTTAAACTTTTAGAGTGTTTCAAACTATCAACTAACTCAAGTAATTTACAAGAAATAGAGTGTTCAAGTGCATTTAATAAAGGCTGCAGGTGCTCTTCATTGAGGTCATTTATTAATTTTTTACTGATATCGTCTGGTAATTGATCTAGCAACCCTTTGTTTAGTGAGTTTACCTCTGTTCTACTTTTGTTAATTTCTTCAATCAAAGATTCTTTATAACTTAAACCTAATTCAATCTGAGAGTTTATTTCCTTGTCATGGTTTTGTACTAATTCATTTAGTGAATTAATACAGTCTGATGCAGAATCAAACCTTTTAAGTCCTTCGAAAATAATAAGTTGGAGCCTAAACTTTTCATATAACGGTTGAAACACAAAGTAGCTGTCGAAAAGCTTTTTTAAGCAACACTTAAATGCAAGCCCAGATTCTTTATTGCTGCAAAGTAAAACACTATAGTGGTTTTTTATTAAATAGTTCCTCTTAATTAATTGGTTATACATACAAATACTTTTTTTTACGTCTGAGAGTGCGAAAAGTAACACTTTAGGTGCTAGTTGCTTAATATCTTCAAATGCAGTTTTTTTTATAATTAGGCAGCTATAATCATCAGTCTGTTCTGAAATAATCTCGTTTACTCCGTGAACGTCTTCTTCTTTGTGAGCTAATATTAAAATCGAAGGATGACGCTTTGCTACTCTGTTATGGTTCTTCATTTCTCAATTCCGATTTTATCGCTTTTAATTCAGTGTTTAATTTTATGAGTAGCTGTTTGATAGCTGGTTTATTATTTACTAAACACTGTTCTTCAATACTTTCTAAAAAGTAAGCACTTCGTTCAGCACCAATTGCTTTTGCAGAAGTTTTTAGAAAGTGTGCACTTTCCTTAATGTTAAAAAAGTCATTTGAATTGAAGTAATTGACAATTTCTTTGAGCGAAGAGGCTGATTGTATTAAAAATTCATGCTGAAATTTTTTGATTTTTATGGGCTCATTTCCAATTAGATCAATGATTGTGTCATTATTTAGAGTTTGAAGGTTATTTGGGCTGCTCATACCATCTTTCCATTATTAGTTTAATTTCTGAAAGTTTTACAGGCTTACTTAAAAAGTCATTCATGCCAATTGAGGTGCACAGCTCTTTTTCACCTTTCATAACTGCACCAGAAACAGCAATAATAGGCACAGGTTGTTTTTCTAAAAGGGCCTCTTCAGTTCGAATGTTTTGTGTCATTTCATAGCCGTCTAATTCTGGCATATGGCAGTCGGTTAGAATTAATTTGTAATCATGATTTCGCCAATGGATTAAACCTTCTTTCCCATTGTTTGCTACGTCGCATTCTATACCTAGCTTTGCTAACTGGCTCTTTAGTAATTTTTGATTTAAGTGATTATCTTCAACTAAAAGCACATCATGTTTAGAGTTAGTTGAGTCGTTTTCATTCGAAATTAATGCAGATGAAAACTCTGTTATGCTGAGATCCTTAAGGAAAAAGTCATCTTGATTAGAATCTTTTAGTAGCTGTTCAAAACTTGTAAGAGTAATTGGCTGATTAACTGTTAGGGCTAAATGAGGAAGTTCTATACTTAGATTTTCGTAGTCTTTTGGTTCTACGAAGACAATAGCTTTTTCTAATAACTCTATTTTTTTATGCAATTTCTTTAACTGATTAATATTTGATACTAGTAAAATGAGGTAATCGAAAGATGTGTGAAGGTTGGTGATTTTATCTAAATTACTACACTCTTGGGTTTTATTATTGCTTTCAATTAGCTTTTGAAGGTATTGGTTGTTATCTGATGGCGAGCCAATATGGTAAAAAATAATTTTATGTTGCTTAGTTAGTAATTCTTGATGAGTATCTACCCACATAGGGACTTTGACTGTGAAGTCGCTGCCTTTATTTAAAATACTTTCTACACTTATTTCACCTCCCATTAAATCAATCAGTTTTCCACAAATAGATAGGCCCAGACCTGTCCCCCCGAATTTTCTGGTTGTTGATTTCTCTGCTTGTGTGAAAGGAGTAAATAACTTACTAATTGTTTCCTTACTCATACCAATACCAGTATCAGATATCTTAATTGATACTTCAGATTGATAAATGTTCAACAGTTCTATATGCACAGATATCGAAATCTGTTTATGCTGTATATGCGAGGCGTTAGTAAACTTAAGTGCATTACCGAGAATATTTAATAAAATTTGCCTAAGGCGCTTCTCATCACCTTTGAACGTTAAATTATTTTGGAAGTTCTCGTATATGGTTAGCTGAATTCCTTTCTCGAAGGCTGAAGCTGAAAATGTATTGATTACTTCTGTCAGCAGTTGGGAGATATTAAAACTGACAGTCTCTAATTCTATTTTACCAGCCTCTATTTTATTTAAATCCAGAATATCATTCAGAATGCTGATAAGGTGATTAGCTGAAGAATATGCTGTATTAACAAGCTCTCGAGAGTCTGCTGGTAAGGTATTATTTGATAATAAATCGAGCGAACCTACAATGCCATTCAAGGGAGTTCTTAATTCATGGCTAATCATTGATAAGAACTCAGATTTAATCTTATTAGCGTTTTCAGCTTTTTCGAGTGTTTTATGCAGCTCCTCAGTTCGTTCAATAACACGGCTTTCCAATTGCATATTTAGCTCTTTTAAAGCCTTTTGCGTAGAAAAAATTTCAGTTTGATCGATACAAACACCGTCTATACGGCAAGGTACCCCTTTAGGGTCTGTGCCAACCCGTCCTTGTGCAAAAACATATATGAGTTCGTTATTGTTTAAGATCCCTCTGTAATGCTCCTTAAACTCTTCGCCTGTTAATAGGCTATGCTCTAAAGATGTTAATACTCTTTCTTTATCTTCTGGGTGAAGCCGTTGCACCCATTTATCAAGATTTCCAATATCTTCTGGATTCATTTTAAAAATTTGATTTGCTTGTAAATCCCAACTCCATAGCCAATCATGTGTATCTTTAGTACTTCTCCATGTACCAATTTTGCCAGCTTCAATGGCTAGTTGTTTACTTTCATTGGCATCATTTAAAGATAGGATCGCAAGCTTCTCGAACGTACAATCTTGGATTGTGCCATTTATCCATTTATCCATTTATCCTTTATGCAGTTACAAAGGCTGCCTTTTAATGCGAACCACTTCTCGTCGTTGTTTCGGCTAAGCTTAAAGTCAAATTGTAATGGCGCACCTAGATTAATATGGTTTTCGAAAAGTATAGGAAACTGTGGCCTATCTTCTTTGTGAACAAAAGAAAGTAACTTTCTCCAGCTTATATTTTGTGATTGAGTTAGACCAAGAAAGCTCCGAGCAATATCTGAGAGGTATACTTTTTTAGTTTCGATATTGAATCCCCAGACACCGATGCAAGAGTTTTCAATCGCACTATTTAAGAAGTCTAGTTGCTCACCTACCTCATCATCAGATACGTTGAATACAAAGCAAAAACCGTTATCAATCTTGTACTTACTAAAAGAGAGTGCCTTGCCTTGGTAAACTGTTTTAACTAAGTTGCTTACGTCAAAGTTAGCATTGAACACGTAATCTATTGATTGGTTTAAAAGTAATGATTTTTCTAGATAGCGTTCTGCAGCTCTATTAATAGAGGTAATAGTAAGTGAGTGGTTGGTTGTGATATAGGGAATAGCTTCTTCCATGATTTTTTCCTAACAAAATAGGATTAGGTAACATGATTAAGTATAGCTATTGATTTATTTTTGAACAGGAAGTCTATTAATTATAAAGTTAAATTTAGTTACAGTTGAAAAGTTCTATTCTTAAGTGAAGTCAAATAACTTACGCAGTGAAAATAATGATTACGTTAAGTTATTCATGTATTTGAGCTTGAAAACAAGTTATCCATTTCGTTGTCACAAGCCCAAATAAATCGAGTTTTATAATTTCATTTGCTTATACATACTTAGCTTCAAAGTTTGCTGTTTTTTATTTCAGTTTCAACAATGATGATTTCACTGTCGCCGATATTTTTAACATTGTGCGTGCCGCCTGGCATATACAGAGTTTGGCCATCTTTTACAGTAATAATACGGTCAGGCTTACTGGTATCTTCAGGTGTGATGGCAAGTACGCCCCCTTTGACAAAATACACAACGCGGTTTGCATAAATATGCGTATGTAAGCCTGACTCGCTACCTGCAGGATAAGTGGCTCTGATTACTTCAACGTCGGCGTTGTCGAGTAAGATTTCTTTTTTGGTTTTGATGGCTGCAAAGCTCGATGTGCTAACGACGAGCAGCGTGGCTAAAAATGTGTATTTCATCATGTTGATATCGTTGTTGTTTTAAGTTGTTAAATACTATGACGTATTTTAAATGTATTGCAAAGCGCGATATAAAATCGCGCCTACGGGTAATGGGCTAGTGCGGTTTTAATGATGATTGTAGGCGAGGGTTTATCCCACGCAAAAAGGTGAAATCTGCGCGATCTAAAATCGCGCCTACAGATAGAGACTCTGTGCGGTTTAAACTGCGGTTGTAGGCGTGGGTTTACCCCACGCTCAACATATTTATTGCCACATTAATTGCCGAATACCATTCACATACTTTGAATGGCGGGACTGACGTAGCGGACAAGTAGCTAATAAGCGGCTTAGTTCTTTCTCAAATTCCGCATCGGCTTTTAGCTCAAGCAACACATAATCTCCAAGCGGCACACTTCTGTGCAGGTTTACATCGGCTTTATACCTTTGGTCATAGACGCAAATGTTTTTATCAAATGTTGCTCTAATTTTCTGGCAGTTCGAAATAAAATACTGGCGCGTATAGCGGCAGATAAGCACGGGGGTGTGCTCAACACCCCAAAGCAATTGCCCTTGCTCAGGCAGATTGTCAAAGCTGAGTTTTAGCGCTTTGGCCCAGCTAAACTCTGGATCATTAAAGTCAAATTGGGTATCGAAAGTGACCTTGTAACCTTTACCACCTTGGCGATGTTTAAATTCAAGCTTGGCTTTATTGGCATCATCGAGTTGATTGTACCAACGAATGCGCACTTTCTTGCGTACACTGATCCCACTAAGGTTTTCTTCATAGCGCTCTAAATGGGGGGTGTCTAAATATAAGCTGTTTACATCGCGGTCAGGAAAATGCGGCTTAAACCATAAAGCATGGGTCATTAGCCATATTCTAACTTCTTCTAAACGGTTAAGCGGAATAGGGATCTTAACCTCGAAGCGATAATTTGGGGTGTTATCTGTATTCATCTTGGCTTATCCGATTTCATAATTGTTCTGTAAAGGCCCTTTACATCGAGGTCTTGGCTATCAATTGCGGTGCCATTGATGGTGAGCACGCTACCCGTTTCGACGGTGATTTTAGTCTCGCACTGTGCGTCTAAGCAGTTAAATTCACTGACATCTAAAATTGCGCCACCAAAAATTGGCTTTTTCGAATAGCTCATTAAGGCATGATGTTTAACGTTTTTAGCCGTGATATTGGTTGCTGTTATCTTGGTATCATCTTTGGCAACTAAACCAAAATTAACGTTATTAAAACGGGCGGTATTCACGATTAAATGACTGCGCTCGCCACCAGAAATGGCTTTGTCTCTTACGCCATTAAACGACACATTATTCAGGGTGAGTTTTGAACCACTGACATCAATACCGTCCCCGCCAGAGCGAAAACCTATGCTTCTAAACTCACTGTCGTTAACGGTACCCATACAGAAATCGCAATCAAAGGCATCAGATAGTGCATTGGTGATCAACATGCGATTAATTTCGATATCGCCATTAATGATGTTTAAGCCATCTTCTGACTGATTTTCACTAATGTGCATGTCTTCAAGCAGCACTGGTGTTTTAACAAAATAGGTTGCGCCGCGTGGCTGCCATAAGCCTAGCTTCGGGTTGCTTGAGTAGCTGATATTGAGATGTCTGACAACAGACTTAGGACTGTACTCGTTTGAGAACACACTGAGTCCCGACCATTTTCGGCTACTGACTTGCTTGGTTAATGACGCAGGATTGTCAGCAGTGCCTTTCACTGTTAAGTGACCGAACACCATCAAGCCTGCTTTGGTTGCAAACTCTAAGTGTGCGCCAGCAGGCAAAACTAATTCAGTGTTATCAGGGGTGACTAAAAAGTCGTTAATTTGCCAAGTTCCGGGTTTTACAAACCAATACCCTTCATTGACTTCAATAAACGGGTATTGACTCATTAAAGCTTGATTTAATGGCTGTGGACGAGGAATAAAGTGCAGTGGCGCGATGTCTTTTTTAAACTGAAATGTTGCAATTTTCTTGCTCGCTAAAGCGGCACGTAAATCAACTGCGACAATGTCAGCAGGTAAGTTAATGTCGAGTGTCTCACTAGGGTTCAATACCCGAGGAAAGTCCGCGTTAACCTCTTCTAGCTCAGAGCGATCTTCATAGCGATTAAGACCGGTGATACTTTTCAAGTGTAGTGGTTCTTTATCGTTGTTTACGAGTTTTAATACGCCAGTTCCAGATCTAGAATTAAAACGCGCTAAGATATCCCAATTGGCGTGGCCTGCGTAATCTTGCATATGTTGATGTAAGCTTTCATCAAACTGTCCAATATTTTGGCAACCAGCACCTTGGTAATCACTTTGCCAGCACATGACTTGGGTTTTCATAATCGTTAAATCAAAAGACGCCAATAGCGGGCTGTCGCCATGTAATTTGTTCAGTAGTGTTTGCTCATAGGCTTCTAATTCTGATATTAAGTTTTGATTAATACGTTCAATTAAGGTTTGCTTAGCCACATCATAATGAGAGCGAATAATAGGGTCATTTAACATGGCTTTTGATAATACAAAGTCGTGGCTTGGTGGTGTCATCAACCAATTGTGTTTAGCTGGTGTAACCGCTACATCACTTTGGATAGGTTCAAATTTGGCTAAATGCGGATTGTAATACCAGCGCCAGTTATTCCATGTGAGCGCATGCCACGCACCCCATAGGTCAACAGTGGCTAAGTATTGGCCCATTTTTTTAGCATCAAATACATCACTGGCAGGGCGTTTTTTATTTAAAAAGTCATCCAGCAGCGCAAGTGCAATTTGTCTTTGTTGGCTCAGAGCTGGGTTGCCGAGAATGGTGCCGCGTTGCAGCTCTCGAGGTTTAAGCACGCGCGTGATCTCACCGGCACTATTTTGAGTTTGTTCATGTATATCGAGTCGAGCTATTAATCCTTCGGTACGATCATTCACAGCAAGTAGTGATTGGCTAAAGGCTTGCTCTACAAACATGGTGCCCCAATCGATACCGTTTAGCACGACGCGAACTGGAATGTTTTTAGGCGCAATAATATCAAAGTCAGCCAACTCCATCGTTTTACTGAATAAGCTAGGGCCTTGATGAATGCGCACATTAGGGGCTACTAAAGCAAATTTTCTAGATTCAAATAAGGCTTTTTTCTTTTTCAGTTCAAAGCGCAATGACCAACGGGTGTCGTTGCTAACATGATCAAGCATGTCACCTTGAAGACGCACTTTGGCAAAGTACTTTTGTTGGTTTAAATAAAGGGTGGCATTCACTTGATTGCGCTGCTCGGCAATGATGCCGTTTTTAAGCGCGTTGTTTCTATCTTGTTCAAGTTTGAGCCAGTCCTGATATTTAATATCGACTTTGATAACAGGCAAGTCTTTATCGGCAGTCAGCAGGCGCTTAGGTGCAAGGCTGATGTCTTGCACCAATTGCATGAGTTTGCTCTTACCATCTTCGTAGTGGGCAACATAGCCGTTATGAATAAGAGCTATTTTTACTGCATTCACTGAGGGTATTAACAGTAATATAAGAATTAACACGCCCAGCATAAACGCCTTGCGTTCGGGTGGGGTGTAGGCGGCTTTAGGCGTATCGAGTCTCATAACTACACTCCCGCAATATTATGTTGCTCAAGCAGTGAAATGTTGATCCCTTGGTACTTTTGCTTCAATGCATGCATGAACTCATCGATTTGTTTGGCTTCTTTGATTGAGATAAAGAAAGCGGCATCGAAGTGTTGCTCGCCAGTATCAAAGCGGCGCAATTCAAGGCGATCAACATATTGCTCTAAAATGTTTTTTACATCCGAAATAGCAATGTTCACATCGGGGTCATCGCTGCGATAGTTGAGTGATAGAAATAAACCATTCTCTTGCACATCTTTACTGTGGCGCTTCTTAACCCAAGTCACTAATAACAGAGTCACAACACAAGCGACAATGGCTGCAAGGGTTTGTCCGGCACCAAGGGCCACTGCTACACCTATGTTTAAGAATAAATAAACAAGCTCTTCGGGCTCTTTGATGGGCGTTCTGAAACGCACAATCGATAATGCACCAACTAAACCAAGCGCTAAAGCAAGCGATGCTTTGACCACAGTGATGATCAAAATAACCGTGAGCATAAGCAGCGGGAACAGACGAGAGAAGTCTTGGCGATTACAAAATGCGCTGGCGTACTTTCTAAAGTGATAGCCAATCAAACTCGCCATAATAAAACCCATCAGCAAGTTCAAGATCAAAGCACCAAGTTGTACGCTGGCATAAGGAAAAAACATCGAGCGGATGTCTTTAGGTAAAAACGCAATTAAGAGGGGGTCGACAGTTTCCATAATAAGTCCTATTTGTGGTCTAGCAGTATAAGCGCGGTGGATTACTGCTTAACTTAAACCTAGGTAATGAAACCTCTTAACTAAGGTTTAAGTTACATCAAATCCTGATCGATATACTTAAGTTGTAAAATTAACTGAGGAAATTGCAAACTTTGTGCGCAATTTTTTTGGTATGAAAATTGAGCGTTAGTTTTTATTGAATAGGCACAAATGAGATATGGACCATGATTTTACTGAAAACTGCGCCAATATTGGTTTTACTGGTCTTAACAGTGGGTTGTAAATATGAGCCTGTGGCTGAAAATAAACAAACGACAGCGAATAATACGACTTCAAACTCAGCGGGAAATTCGCAAAATGCAAATACAACTGCACCCTTAGCGCGAATTGAAATTGCAAAATGCGACGGTGAATGCACCTGTGATGAAATTGTGTCGCCTTATAACGATACCGGCGTGACGTTTGCGGGGGATTATCCTGACACTAACTTACCGCAATGTGATTTACAGTCGGGGTTCAACCAAGACTGCACCACAGGCAGAGATACACAAGCTAACTTACTGAAAGTTGGGGCGGGTGATGCGAGCTTTGATTACACCAAGCTAGATGCGCAAGGTCAGCCGTTAGCGGCTGATGCCGAGCAATGGCAATGTGTGCTTGATAATGTCACCGGCCTAATTTGGGAAGTTAAGAGCCCGGAAGGCTCTGGTTTACCGCAAGACAGCAGCTTTTCTTACTCTTGGTTTGATGAAAACTTACCAGACTACTCAACCGCAGATAATGGCGTATGCGATGATAACTGCGACACGCAAAGTTACCTTGAAAAGCTCAATACCAAAAAACTCTGTGGCTTTGATGATTGGCGACTGCCTAACAAAATTGAGTTACAAGACTTGGTGCATTATGGGCGCTCTCAACCAAGTATTGATGCAGATTACTTCCCTAATACTAAACTGGGTTTTTACTGGACCAGTAACCTAGATGCGGATGATTCTAATAGTGCATGGTCGGTTGGCTTTAGTTATGGCCGTGTTGCAGGGGGCGTTAGCTCAGAGCCAAGAATGGTACGTGCAGTGCGAGGCACCCCCAACCTCTATGCATTCTCTAGCTCCTTGAGTGACACAGAAATCACCGCGGTGAATCGTCAGCAATTTGCTTCTAAGCAACGTTGTAATGAAAAAATCAGTTTTACCAGCCCCGCTGAGCGTTATTTACAAGACGACCAAGGCAATATTCTCGATAAACAAACAGGGCTCATTTGGAAGCATTGCGCAGCTGGGTTAAGTGGTCAAGACTGCGAACAAGGTGAAGCCGAATTCATGGATTGGCAGCAAGCTTATCAATATGTTGCTACGCTCAATGATGAAAATCCAAATTCAAATTGGCGATTACCCAGCATTAAAGAGCTACAAGCCAACAATGAATTTGCCTGTGAGGAGCCTGCGTTAAACCCTTTTGCTTTCCCAAATATTCCTATGGGTAAGGTTTGGAGTGGCACACCGCATAATAAATTTGAAGACAGCAGTTATAACTACGAATATCAGAACAGTATTATTTTTTATAGCGCTCGCACCGTTAAGCACTTTGTGCATGCTGTAAAGAGCTGTGCTGCGAATACCAAATAGAAGGAGAGCAGTATGAAATACGCTAAACATGCTTTATTTGCTGGTGCCCTGTTGTTAAGTGGTGTAAGCAAAGCCGAAAACGTTAATTTTTATAATTATTCTTATGGCTTTAGTTATCAGGCTTTGAGTGTCAATGACATTAATGAAGGCACTGAGCTCGATATGCAAGTAGATGATATAGCCCATTCCATTGGTATTTATTACAAAGGTGAACCGCGTAGCTTTTACCAGTTCGCCATCGGTTTAGACTATGTGTACATTGAAGATGATAACCCGTTTAGTGAGGATGTAAAAAACGCCGTTACCGGAGAGAAGCTTAGTCGAGAATCGAGTGTGACGGGTACCTCAATTTATGGCGAATTGGGTTTGATTTTAAAAGATCACTTAGTCGAGAACCTCACCATAGGTGTACTTGGCGGCTATCGTTATAACAACATTAGCCGATCAATTTTCCGCTGTAGCAGCTGTGAAGAGCAAGAGCTCGATAATTTCAAAAGCTCGAGCTACATAAAGCCGTTTATTGAATACCAGTTCACCCGTCGTATTCATGTGCAATTTGGCTATAGTCATTATTTTAATGATGAAGGCTTTGAAAATAGCATTGGGCTGCACATTAGTTTTATGTCGTTATGATGGTTGTTACGTTGATTAATGGCTAAGTGCTTAAAGTTGGCTTAACTTGCTCGTAAGCAGAAATAATATGCGCCACATCGTTATTTTTGCCTTTTGCAATGCGTTGGTAGTGGCTGAGCGTTTGTTTTAAATATCGTTCGGCTATTTCGAGTTGTACTTCATTGTCAGCTTGCCAGATCTGCTCACCGACCGCCGAGACAGGCTGGTTGTTTGATTCAGATGACAGCAACATGACTTCGTAATAACGTTTGTTATCTTCAACTAAAGCCTCTTGAACTAAACCTAATTTTAGTTCATTAAGCTTGGCTCTTAGCGTGAATAAATGATGCACGGGGCAAACTAAGTAATCAATGTCTAAGTTTGGATGTTGCGAATTAATGCTTGATATAAATTGAGTGGTTAAATCGCCACCCACGCCAGCAATAATCACTAAATGTTTGCCTTTATGGTCTTGCAAAGGCAGATGAGACACATCTAAACAATGAACTTGCCAGTTATACTCGTCATAAAACGCTTTCAGCTTACTTTCGAGACTCTGCATTAGCTCAGGTACAATATCGACAAAATGAATGGTTTCATCATTTTGACTATCTAAAAGTGCTGCACCTAAATAACCGTGATCACAGCAACAGTCCCAAATATGGTCATAGTGAGGTGGCACCATAGACTTGATTAATTTTAAGCGTTTGCTGAGTTTCAAAATGTAACCTTGAGAGTATAAACATAACAAAACACGCTATTGTAAGGCGTTTAAAAATTTTGGCGAGTATCTAAATGATTTAGTGTTAAGGTGCTTATTCTTTCACAGTAAATACAGCGTAAACTTTTGCGAGATAATATGGAAATTCAGAGAGTTAATCACGAAGACTTAGTCGCTATCACTAAATTAGTCGAAGCCGTGTCTAAGGCTGCTGTGCTGCCGCATTTCAGCGACCAAGGCAAACAAGCGTACATGACTCGCGTACTACCCGATATAAAAACGACCTTCGATAACGATGACTTTGTTACTGTAAAAGCGATATCAAATGATACCCTGCTAGGCTTTGCCGCAATGAGAGCCGGAAATTACCTCACGCATTTGTTTGTGTCGCATCAAGCGCAAGGGCAAGGTATAGGGCAAAAGTTACTGCAGCAATTACTAGATTCAACTGATGCGCAAGAGATAAAACTACGCTCAGCAATTAATGCCGTCGATTTTTATTTAAAACATGGGTTTGAAATAACGGAGCAAGAAGGTGAGTTTAATGGCATACGATTTGTGCCAATGTCATTGAAAAGGTCAACATTGTAGTAAGTTGATTTATAAAGGAGAAAACATGTCTGGCATTAAAGAGTTAGATACACTTTTACAAAGCATGTCACCTGAATTACAAGCTGGGGAGTTTGTGTTTTGTACCGTCGAGAAAGCGCTTTTAGAGGTTGTTTCTCTACAACCAATTGCAACTTTTAGAGAGCAAGAAGGGCTTACTGTCATTGTTGAAAAACAACAAGCAGAACAAGCTAACCTAGAATTTGATGGTGTGTTTAAACTCATCACCTTAACTGTACACTCCAGCTTAGATGCCGTGGGTTTAACCGCTGCCGTTGCCACCAAACTGGCAGAGCATGGTATTAGCGCGAATGTAGTGGCGGCGTTTTTTCACGACCATATTTTTGTGCAAACCGACAAGGTAAAGCAGGCGTTGGTAGCACTAAAAGAATTTGCCAATGAATAAGGCTATGTGATGACACCTGAAGAAATAGGCAAAGCCTATGATCAAATAACCGAGTGCTGGGCTGCCGAAACTTTCAATATGTCTAACGGTATTGCGCAGCATGAGAAAGCCATTGCTTTTACTCAAAACAGAGGCAAAGCGCTTGATATTGGTTGTGGGCGTACTGGGCGTTTTATTGAGTTGTTATCAAAAGCAGGCTTTGATGTTTCAGGTCTAGATGTCTCTGAAGAAATGCTTTCGTTTGCAAAACAGCGACACCCGTACATTACTTTTGTTCACGCTGATATATGCAGTTACGACTTACCCCATAAATATGACTTTATTACCGCATGGGACAGTGTTTGGCATATTCCTCTAAGTGAGCAGCGCAATGTTATTACTAAAATCGTCAACAGTTTAAATGCGGGTGGTGTGTTTATTTTCTCGTTTGGTGGCACTGAGTCAGAAGGTGCACATACTAACTGCGCTATGGGTCCTGAGGTTTATTACTCTTCTTTAGGTACAAATGGCTTTGTATCGTTATTAATGGAACTGGGTTGTACCATTAAGCATCTGGAGTTCGATCAATATCCAGAGTTGCACACTTATATCATTGCCCAGAAATAAAAAGCCTAGAAATGAAAGTCAAGAACAAAGAGACAGAATTGAGCTATAGACAAATAGGGTTGCTGCTTAAGACATTTTCTGAAAAAGTGAGTGTATAAAAATATATCAACAGGAGCACTCACAATGAAAACAATAGGCCTTTTAGGTGGGATGAGTTGGGAGTCTACGGCAAGCTATTACAAGGCCTTAAATGAAGGTATTAAAGCTAAATTTGGCGGTTTACACTCGGCAAAAATTTGCATGTATAGTGTTAATTTCGACGAAATTGAGCAGTTACAACACCAAGGCAAGTGGGCCGATACCGCAGTGATTCTCGCCGATGCCGCAAAGTCAGTTGAACGTGCCGGGGCAGACTTTTTGATGATCTGCACCAATACCATGCATAAAGTAGTGCCAGAAATAGAAGCACAAATTAACATTCCTATTCTTCATATTGCTGACGCCACAGCACAGCGTTTAGTGCAAGATGGTATTTTAAAGGTTGGTTTATTAGGTACTCAGTTCACAATGGAACAAGACTTTTACAAAGGCCGTCTGCAGGAAGAGTTTGATATTGAAGTTATTGTGCCGAACAAAGGTGACCGCGAGGTTGTTCACCAGGTGATCTACAATGAATTATGCCGTGGGATCATCAATGAATCTTCCCAAGAGCAATACCTCAAAATTATTACCCATCTTCACGAACAAGGTGCACAAGCTGTGATCTTAGGGTGTACTGAAATTGCCTTATTGGTTAATCAAGCGAGTACCTGCATTCCTTTGTATGACACTACCGAAATTCATGCCCAGCAAGGCGTCGCGTTTGCGTTAAAAGACACGTTTTAAATGCTTAAAATGAAACAAGCAAAAGCCATTGCCCTTAGCGGAGTATCTGGCGCAGGGAAGACCTCAGTCATTAAACGTCTTGGTGAAGTATTTGATAGCCCGACATTATTGTTCGACGATTTTGTTGAGCCAAATACTTACCCTTTAGATATGAAGGCATGGTTGCATCAAGGTGCAAATGTTTCGCAAATAAAGTCTCCCAGATTCACCAAAGCACTCAGTGAATTAAAAGCACAATGTGGTTCGCCTATGATTTTTATTGAAGAACCCTTTGGACGAGAGAGGGCTGAAATCGCTCATTTAATTGATTATGTGATCATGCTCGATATGCCTATGGAAGTGTGTTTATTAAGAGTGATCCAGCGCCACCTCAAATATAGCAATGACCCAACAAAAAGCCTCAGTAACTATTTGCGAAAGTATGACGACCACTTACGAGCGGTTTACATTGCCGCAGCCAATCAAGTTCGTCAATCGAGTGACCTTCTCATCACAAATGTTGCTACAATTGCGTCCATACAAAACACAATATGCGATTGGTTGCATGACAACGGCAAGTGATCGTCATTTTAGATAAGAGATAGCCATGAAAGTGTTAGTGACGGGCTCTGCGGGCAGAGTAGGACGTGCAATTTATATTAAGTTAATGCGCATTCATCAAGTTGTAGGCCTAGATAAAACACCTTGCTCTACCGCCGATTTCATTGGTGATATTCGCGATAAAACGCTGATCCAGGAAGCTCTCGAAGGGGTTGATGTCATTATTCATACCGCAGCCTTACATGCGCCCCATGTCGGATTATTATCTGACGACGAGTTTCAATCTATTAATGTGGATGCCACAGAGCAATTAGCTCTTGAGGGCATCAAGCAGGGGGTAAAGCAGTTTATTTTCACCAGTACCACCGCACTGTATGGCCATGCATCGACCCCTGAACACACCGCTGGCTGGGTGAATGAGCAAATCACTCCACAGCCAAAAACTATCTACCACTGCAGTAAAATTGCTGCTGAAGACAAGCTGAAAAGTATTTCAGATGTTTTTAAACTGCCTGTGACCGTACTACAAATGTCTCGCTGTTTTCCTGAGCCGGCCGACTTAATGGCGGTATATCGACTTACTCGGGGTATCGACGCACGTGATGTTGCAAGTGCACATTTAGCGGCGTTAGACACGAGACTTGCTGGGTTTAATCGTTTTATTGTCTCAGGTAAAACGCCGTTTAAAGCATCGGATTGCCCGCGTTTATTTAATGACGCTGCAGGTTTAATAAAAGAGCAAGCCCCAGAATTGGCGAAGATGTTTTTACAGCGAGGATGGACGTTACCCAATCAACTAGACCGAATTTATGATTCGTCTGCGGCACAGCAAAAATTGGGTTGGCGACCAAAACATGGTTTTGAGTCAGTAATCGACATGCTTGATAATGAGTTGGCTGAAGTTTTTCCTATTTAATTTATTTGTTTAAGCCTTCATCGCTCATATTTCGTTAAGTTAGCTGAGCTATGATTTAGCCTGTTGAAATAGAAATAACAAAATTTTAAGGACATGTGATGCAACCTAAAGCAAACAACAACCTCCTCTTGGCCGCAGGGATCTTTTTGGGCCTGACATTATTTGCGGTTATTGCCTCGAATGCGGCAATTTCAATTAAAGAATATGAGCGCACCGTTACCGTAAAAGGCTTGTCTGAGCGTGAAGTACTCTCTGATGTAGTGATATGGCCAATTCAATTTAGCGCTGCTGAAAATGACTTAAAAGCTTTGTATGAATCACTTGATGAGAAAACTGCCCACATCAAAGACTTTTTAGAAAAGAACGGCATCAAGTCTGAAGATATCTCGTTTACTTCTCCGTCGGTTACTGACAAGTCGGCGCAGCAATGGGGTGATAATGCCCGCGCTGAGTTTCGTTATACCGCGCAGCAAAACGTTACCGTCTATTCGCAAGACTTAGATGCGGTAAGAAACGTCATGGGCAAACTGTCTGAGTTGGGTAAACAAGGTATCGTGTTTACCTCGGGTAGTTATCAGTTTCAAACTGAATATATTTACTCCAGCTTGAATGAACTTAAGCCTGATATGATCGAAGAGGCGACTAAAAATGCCCGTAAAGTGGCGACTAAGTTTGCCGAAGATTCAGGTAGCAAGTTAGGTAAGATTAAACGTGCCTCGCAAGGCCAATTTAGTATTTCGGCACGAGACAGAAATAATCCGCATATTAAGAAAGTTCGCGTTGTGTCGACCGTTGAATATTATTTGTCCGATTGATTTTATACGCGCTTTTTTTGATTGTGTTTGCTTGCGGAAATTTCACGCTGTAGGTCGGGCTTTAGCCCGACAAAAAGCTTAAACCATACCGATATAAATTATCCGACATAAAGTTGGTGCTACCGGAGCTTAAATACTTTGTCGCCGTAAACGACGACCTACAGGCAATAATCTAGGCTGGTGGTTTCTGTAGGCGCGATTTTACATCGCGCTTTAGCCCGACAAAAAGCTTAAACCATACCGATATAAATTACCCGACATAAAGTTGGTGCTACCGGAGCATAAATACTTTGTCGCCGTAAACGACGACCTACAGGCAATAATCTAGGCTGGTGGTTTCTGTAGGCGCGATTTTACATCGCGCTTTTTTTGATTATGTTTGCGTGTGGAAATTTCACGCTGTAGGTCGGGCTTTAGCCCGACAAAATATTCAAACCATGGCGAAATAAATTACCCGACATAAAGTCGGTGCTACCGGAGCATAAATACTTTGCCGCCGTAAACGACGACCTACATTCAAAAAAACAGGTTAGTGGTTTCAGTAGGCGCGATTTTATATCGCACTTTTTTTGAGTGTGTTTGCGTGGGGTAAACCCACGCAAACATCATGATCACAATGAATTAGCAAACTTAGTCTCAGTTAATGAGGCTTCAGTCTCCATTTCACCACGGTGGTCTTTTGCCAACATTTGGTAAAGTAGCGGTAATACAATCAGCGTGAAGAAGGTACCAATCAACATGCCCGCCACTAAGATAATACCAATACTGTTTCGTGCTTCTGCGCCAGCGCCTGTAACCAATACTAATGGGAAGTGACCAAGCACAGTTGCACCTGTTGTCATTAATATTGGGCGTAAACGTGTCGCTGCAGCGCCTTTAACCGCTTCAAGTTTCGACTTGCCTTCGAACTGAAGGTGGTTGGCAAACTCAACGATTAAAATACCATTCTTAGCAATCAGACCAATTAAAGTAATAAGACCAATCTGGCTATAAATATTAATCGTTGTAAGCTGTAAAAACGGCAACATTAGGGCGCCTGCAAGCGCTAATGGCGCACAGCCCAGTAACACCACAAGTGGGTCGCGGAAGCTGTTAAACTGAATCGTCAGTAAGAAATACACCACAATCATCGACACTAACAGTACGCCAACCATGGTATTGCCTTCTTTACGTAACTGGCGCGATTCTCCGGCATGGTCGATTGAGTAGCTTGCAGGTAATATTTCTGCTGCAATCTCTTCAACGGCCGTTAAACCTTGCTCTTTGGTTACATGTGGTAAAACACCCGCTAAGATCCTAAATGAACTTTGCTGATTAAATGACCCCAATACGCGCGGGCTTGTGAAAGTTCTTAAGCTCGCAAATGCTGACACAGGAATAAGCTCACCAGAGTCCGTGCGGATCTTCATATCTAAGATGTTTTCAGGGTTGTAACGGTCACCGTTATCAACTGCTGGAATAACACGATACGCTTTACCATCTTTGTTGAAGTAATTCACAAAATTGTTCGACATTAAAATGCTCAGTTGCTCGTTTACCGATTGCAGGTTTAAGCCTAAATCTGCAATCAATTCTCGGTCAATTTCTAGCTCTGCTTGTGGTAAATCGATTTTTAAATCGGTATTCACGAACAAGAAGTTACCACTGGCATTCGCTTTCGCGATGATCTCGTCAGCATATTTCTTCATTGCTACAGGGTCGTCATTGGCTCTGACTACCATTTCGATATCGAACTGGCCCGCAGTCGGTAATGAAGCTGGTAAAATAGGGAACAAACTTAAACCATTTACACTACCTAGGCGTGCAAATAGGTCGAAGTATAAGTCATGAACCGAGTTTTCACGTTCTTCATAAGGAGCTAACTCAACACCACCAAAACCTGCGGCAGCAGTGATAATTTGCCAAGTGAATTTAGCGCCTTCGGTTTCATTCATGACTTTTGCTGTGTCATTCATTCGGCTTGAAGTATAAGCCTGAGAAGACTCAGGTGGCGCTTCAACCACGACTTGAATACTGCTTTGATCTTCAACTGGTGCAAGCTCTTTTTGCGACAATAAATAAAAGGGGGCAGACAACAGAGAGAACACAATGGCAATGAAGAACACTTGTGGACGCCATGCAAACAACTTATCTAATGACTTGAAGTAAAAACTCTGTAGCTTATCGAAATAGCTATTTACTTTGCGTGTAAGCTTACCTTCTTTACCACCCTCAGGGCTGACATAAGCACTCATGATCGGAGACAGCGTGATAGCCACTAGGCCCGAAATCAATACCGCAATGGCCAAAGTAAATGCAAACTCACGGAATAAGAAACCAGTTAAACCTGTTAAGAAGCCAATGGGGGCGTATACCGCAGCAAGGGTTAATGTCATGGCAATGACGGGCACTAATAATTGACGCGAGCTGATAAGTGCAGCTTGCAAACGAGGTTTGCCTTCACGCATGTGACGCGCCACGTTTTCAACCACCACAATGGCATCATCAACCACCAAACCAACCGATAATACAATGGCTAGAATGGTTAATAGGTTCAATGAAAAGCCCATCATCGAAATAACGGCGATGGCACCTAAAATTGAAATAGGAATGGTCACCAATGGCACAAGGGCAGTTCTGAAAGAGCCCATCATGGCAACAATTACAATGCCTACAAGTAGCACTGTTTCGGCAAGCGTCGTGAAGATCTCTTTAATTGAGTCACGCATGTAAAGCGTACCATCGTAACCAATTTCGATATTCATACCATTCGGTAAACCATCGTTGATCTGCGGTAACTTGGCATAAAGCGCGTCACCAATGTCGATTTCATTCGCACCAGGCAGCGCCCAAATCGCTAAGAAAACGGTGTCATGAGAATCTAAACGTGCAGTAACCATACCTTCGGCTTCACCGATTTCGATGTCGGCAACCGTACCAAGGCGAAGTTGCGAGCCGTCTTGCTCTTTGATAATTAGGTTTTCAAAGTCAGCAACACTTTTCAGGCTAGTATTGGCCATTAAATCGATGCGTTGACGGTTGTTTTCACTGTAACCTAATGTCGCAATGGTGTTGTTTGCTTGAAGTGCAGCAAACACATCACTGGCGCTTAAGTTATAAATAGCGAGTTTATCTGCGTCTAACCAAATACGCATTGCAGGGTCGCGGCCACCTTCAAGGGTGACTTTTTGCACGCCCTCAATGTCGCTCATGCTTGGCACAACATTGCGAATAAGATAATCACTGACTTCACTGCGCGGTAAGCCTTGCGACTGCACATCTAAATAGAACACGGCATATGGGCTATCGGCACGCACAATTTGAATAGCGGGATCTTCTGCCCCTGTTGGTAACTCAAACTTAATTTGGTTGAGCTTAGTGGTTAATTCAGCGAGCGCATCTGTGGTGCTATGGTTTAGCTCAAGCCAAGCTGTGACCTTACTAAAGCCCGCAGTGGTGACTGAATCAACATAATCAACGCCGGGTACGGTTGAGGTTACGCGTTCAATTGGCTCTGTCACATAGCCTTTGACGACATCAGCAGACGCACCTGTATACACGGTATTGATAACCAATGACGCACTTTCAATCTTAGGATATTGCTGTACTGAAATTTTTTGCGCGGCGTTTAGGCCTGCCAAGATGATCAATACTGACAGTACAATCGCTAGCACGGGGCGATTGACAAAAATGTCCATAAAAGAAGGTTTGTTTTCATGTAATGCACTCATTACTGACCTCCGGTGTTGTCGTCCGTCGTGGCTAATTGCTCATCGAATGGCGCGGTATAAACCAAAATACCTTCTCTTAATTTAAATGCGCCTTCGCCTGCGATAAATTCACCGCCATTTAGGCCAGACAGTACAACTTGTTGGTCACCCAGCTTTTCACCTAATGTGACTTTAATCGGTTTTGCGCGCCAGTTTTGTTGTTCATCTTTTTCAAGTGCATAGACAAACTCTCCAAAGTGACTGCGAGTGATGGCTGCGGTTGGCACGACAACCGCATTGGTTGTGTATAGCGGCACACGCACGCTGGCAATCTGGTTATGACTGAGTGCGCCATCTAGATTCTCGATTTCAGCTCTATAGCTTTGTTGTCTAGAGTTGGCATCTAGCATCGGCATTTTAGCGATTACTTTTGCTACAACTTCTGATGTTTTTTGATTTACCAGTGCGACTTTCATTTTTTCGCCGATTTTAGGCTGGCGAAGAGTTTGCGGCACAGAGAAGTCGACCCAAATAGTATCGTTCAGGCCAACTAAGGTAGTGATTTGAATATTTGCATCGATAAGTTGACCAACTTGATATTGGCTAAGGCCAACTTGGCCTTTGAAAGGGGCGGTAACGGTTTTTTTGTTAATAACGGCATTGAGGTTTTCTACTTCGGCTTTAGCAACGGCTACGTCAGCGCGGGCTTTGTCGACTTCATCTGGGCTAATACGCTTTTGTTGCAGCAGCTTTGTTACACGCGCATAGGTTGATTCGGCTAAAGTAACACGCGCTTTTGCAGCAGCAAGTTGTGCTTTTTCGACACTGGTATCTAAGCGAAGTAACACTTGGCCTTTTTCAACAATGTCACCGGGTTTAAAGCCAACGTAATTGATAGGGCCCGGATACTCATTGCTAATATCAATAATGCTAGGTGCTTTTAACTGGCCGATCACCTTATTCGTTTGCGTATACTCAATCGTTTCAGCGTAAACGCTAGTCACTGACGCAGAAGGCTCAGGGAAAGATTCGCCAAATGCGATCATGGCTTGAATTTGGTTAAACTTGGTAAGTCCTAGTCCGCCTATAACCGTAAAGATAATGACAATGCTGACAATCCAGCGTGTAATATTCATAGTGTTGCTCCCTTAACGTAATTCTAAATTAATAAGTGCTTGCTCAATTCGCTCAAGAGAATCTGGCGTGATTGGAGATTGCCAGGGATAACTGTTGAGAAGGCGAATTGTGCTGCGAATAATTGGTGCGTTGAAGGCAATTGGCTCTAGTAGTGAAGCTGTACCCTCGATAATCTGTTGCTGTTGCTTAACGCGTATAACTTGCTCGTAACCCACGGTTAGAGCCCAGCCGCTAACGATAATCTCTTCAATGACCTCACTTAAATTAGGCACATCTTTGAGCTCGCCCGCATTGATCCCATCCATGATGGCAAGCTTGAATCCTTGCTCACAAAGGTTACAGGCTTCAATCATTTTGCCTGACCACAGTGAAGAGGCACGTTTGATCACTGCTTCGTTGGTTGCGTAAGACTGCAGCTCGTAATCAAACTCAAAGCATTGCAGCTTTTTAGGTGCAATGAGAGTGATTGCCAGCATTTTCTCTGGGGTAGACAGAGGAAGTTTTAAAACACGCTCGAATACCGCAGAGGCATGTCTAAACGATTGAAAAGCAAGCGCAAGTACGATGTCTTCTTTACTTTGAACAAACTTATATACAGAGCCCATCGACAAGCCTGCAAGGCGGGCAATCTTTGCCATGGTGAAATCGGTAATTGAGGACTCTTGAATACACTGAACAGCCGCATCAAGGATCATTGCTTGTTGCTGTTCAGGGCTAAATTTTGGTGCTGGCGCCATACTTCATATCTCTTAAATTTTTAGAATAACCACATTCGAATGGTATTCGAATGTGGTTATTCTAGTTTTGTTTGGGGTTTTGTCAACCAATGACAGGTCATAAATCCCACTTATTTGATTTTAAAAATTGCTTATTAAGTAAACTCAGAGAGTTAATCTAATGCTCATTTATCTTGTCATCCCGAGCTTGTTTAGCTGTCATCCCGAACTCGTTTCGGGATCCAACTAGTTATTCATAGACCCTGAAACAAGTTCAGAGTGACTGAAAAGCTAAGCTTACTAAGTGAACTCGGGTTGTACTCTAAAACCTCGAGTAAGGCTAAGGTCAAGGACTTGTTTGAAAGTTTTTAAGAGAGGTATAAAAGTGCTGTTTTATGTAGTAACTGTTTGTTTTATAGTAATAAATTAAGGCATAGCAAGAGCAATAAACGGCGATTGCTCTTGCTATTTGTATCTTGATTAAGAGTTTTTTTGTCTGTTAACTACTATTTACTAAGTTAAAACAATTTCTAAATGGCTGAAACTATCAATTTCAGCTTACAATTTGGTGTCATTTTTAATGCCTTTTTAGTTTTTCCATTATGTAACAATTTCATGAACACATTTTATATACTGAAAAACTAAGCTGCAGCGGCTTCATCTCCCTGATTTAAAGAAGCACTTATTTTTTCGCTGGTCTTTTCTAAAGAAGAATCAATTAAATCAAAAAGTGTTATAAAGGAGCTTGCCCAGTCATCATTTTCTGAACTCTCAGCTTTACGTTTTAAGTACTCTCTTAGTTGGCCTTTATTATTCTCATTTTTTGTCGTAAATGGGAGTAACTTATTATGCATATCTAGCGAAAATCCAGAAAACCAATTCGGGTGTTCACGATTTGCTTCAATCAGCCATGATTCAGGGAACAATCCCTCTATAGCGAAACCTTGCGGTAGCATTATAAATTCTTTATTAAAATCAAAGTTAATACCCTTTTTACCAAAAAAGCCCTGAAGATTTTTTCTCGTTTTATCACCTGCGTCATCACCATCTAAGATAACTACAGTAGCTCTTTCTTTGCTCACATATTCATATGTTGCTTTCATAAACCCTTCTAGGGCAGAAGTTCCACCAAAATCTATAAACTCAGCATTTCTGACATTGTCCCATGAATATTTTCCAGTTGCTTTAACCTGTAACTTCGACAAAACCCATTGGAATAGCTCACGATCTGTTTTACCTTCAACAAAAATATTTAAAATACCCAAATTCATGTAGTCACTGAATTTGACTCCGAGTGCACTTCTAATGGATTTTGTTGACTCAGTATATGTGTCATAGGTTCTAGTTCGTGTGTAACCCTTTTCAACTTCAGTACCAATAACTCTTTTAGGGTCTTGTGGGACAAACTTTAGACTATGCGTAGTCCTTATTAAATAACCTTCTTCCGATAAGCTGTTAAGCATTAGGTTACATGAGGAGGAAAGTTCCGGGTGTAAGTATGATTCTGGTTCTTCTATTAACCATATAGATCTTTTTCCTAAATCTCGTTCTCTTTTAGTAATCCAAGAAAAAGCAGCAAATATTGCAGCAGACTGAACGCCCATTCCTTTACTTTCAATTATTGTTTCCACTGGATCGGAGAGATGGTACTCGAATGAAGATAATATATTTTCGAGAGTGTTGTTAGGTAATTTAAACTGAGCACGTATATGGCCTAAACCGACTAGATCAAGTTGCTTATCAATGGTAGATGAAATTTCATCTAGCCCTTGATGAATTTCGGGCAGCTTTTCTCCCAAAATTTCAGATATTGAAGATCTAATTGAAGGAAGCAGAAGTTCATTAAATAGTTCATGTGTATTTTTTACAGATGAAACATAGTGGCATACAAATGAATCTAGGATTATGTTTATTAGCTTATTTTGAAGTGAGTTGAACTCTTTTGTTTTTTTAGGGTTGTGCTTTTCACCTACAAAAAGCCTATAAATTGGTTTTCCTGAACGTGAAAATGTTAAATACACGTTTATACTTCGAGATAAAGATTTAGGTGTTTCTAAACACAAATTTATATCATTATAAAGCTTTAAAGCTTCTTCACTTTCATCATCCAGTACAAATGTCCCGACAAGAGATGTTTGACCACTATCTAGTTTTTTGGGGAAGTCACGTTCAAATAAGTACTTATTCTTATTTTCAAATCCAGTAAAAAGCATCTCGACAGCTTTAAGAATGTTTGTTTTACCACTACTATTAGGGCCAACAATAGTTAGGCTTCCATCCAAATCAATGGTTAATTCTTCATCAATTGTTCTAAAGTTTTTGATTTTTATTGATTCAATCTTCATCTAAATTTTATTCCATTGGTTTTAGAGTGCAATACATAAAAAGCTGCGTTATGCTGACACGCTATCCGATTGGGGCGCGACAGGGTAACCTAAGCCCTGTTTTTCCTGTTGACTTCATTAACATTATATTTTTATGATATTTAAATCAATGTTTTATGAACTAATGGGTTAAGTGAAAAGGCATTTCAACAAGGTTGAGCAGTTATTGAATACTTAAACTTTACTCAAATGAAATCAAAGTCTAAATACAAATGTAATGTTCATCTTGCGCTAAGTCAGCTTTTAACTTTTAAATACGTAAAGTGCGACCAAATGTTACTTGTATTATCTTTGAAGACTAACTTCTGCTAACGCAAGTTATATGTGGAAATTTTTTAACTAAACTCATGTAATTAAATAATTGAGAATTTATTTGCGGCATAGTTGCCTGTTAATATTCGCATAGAAGAATACCAAGCCAAATTTATGAATTTGGCTTTATGGCTTTTTTATATGCGATTAAATGGTCAAAAACCTGCTCTGAAATGGCTTCTAGTGCTTCTTGAGTATTGCTTTTTGCTAAGTTTGTGACGATGAAAATACCAATATTTTGCTTCGGATAAATAGCTAGCCAACTAGACGTGCCCATTGAGCCGCCACTTTGATATAGCATGATTTCATTTGAATCATCTTGGGTTGTATTCCAATAAAACGCTGTGCCTTGACCCATCCAACTTTGTTCCACAAGTTGATGAGAAATAGCGACTTCAGGCTCTGAAGATAATTGATGGCGCATATAATGTGTCATGGACTCAAGGTCTGAAGTTAACCCGCCGCCTGCATACCAATATGCACTTGCCAAGGGCATCTGATTACCGTTTCCATCTGACCCGATTGTAACTTTACTCACCTCAGAATGTGCGCGTCTGAATTTAGTATTCAGCTCTCCAGATTTGCTGGTGATTATGTCAGTAAGAAGTGTTTCAAAGGGTTTTTGATATACTGATTCAACAATATAAGCCGCTAAATTAGTCCCCACGCTTGAATAGACATAGTCCTCGCCAGGTATAGAGCTAAGCGTCACTGCTTTAAGGTCGTTAAAGTAATCGGCTCTGGTGTATTTTGATATTTTTTCAAAATATCTGCCTTGCTCTATATCTTCGCGACTGACAGCAAAACTATATGGTAGCCCACTGGTGTGGGTTAAAAGGTGTCGCAAAGTTATATATCGGTTGGAGAGCTCTAGGTTTTTGTATTCGTCATCTTTAAGGTATTGGCGAATATCTTTATCAAGCTCAACTTTACCGTCCTGAATGGCTTTCGCAACAACTAACCCTGTATACGTTTTGGTGATTGAGCCAATTTCGTAAAGTGTTTGATTATTAGGCGTCTCACCATTACTTAAGGTTCCTAAGTGATATTGGTACGTTTTGTCTGCATCTACCACAGAAATTGAGACGACCTGTCCAGCATTTCCATCAATAAATTCAATAAGCTCATCTTTTGTATTTGCTTCAAAATTTATTGCATCATGACTTTTACATGCGGCCAAGACTGAGATTAATGAAGCAACTAATATAGACGGTATGGTGCGGGTTATTAAGCGGTTCATTGTTTTCCTTTTACAATCATCAAAATCATTCATTAGACGATAAGAATGAGTAAAAGGTTTAAATGTTGAATTAACTTAGATGTTTAAGAAAGCCAATGCAGGGCTAGAGTTTGCGTTCAAAGAATGCGAGAGAGGTATTATACGAAGGGTATGCAATAAGGCTGAGCAGATCTGCCTTATTGCATTTGATAGTAAAATAAGAACGAGTAGGGGGTTCTTATTCGATTATTTAAGTACGGTTTTCTTTAAAACGTCAGCGCTGTCGGTGGTAATAAACTCTACGATTTTGCCATTTTCAATTTTGAAAATACTGACCTTGTCATCTTCGCTTGGCAAAAATGCCAGTTCATCATCTTCTTTGGCCAGTACGATGTTGTACTTTTGCTTTTGCATTTTTGGAATTGCTATATAGCTGCTAATTAGTCCCGGCATACCGCTAATATCGGCGTAGTATTGTATGTTGGCTTGTTGTAGCGTTTCGTTGGTTTGCCCTGCAAACGCATCGCGCGTTACGCGGCTGCTGTCCATATCATGCGCTAGAACTAGCCACTGAGTACTAGGCTTGAATGAATGCGGTTGATCAAATTGGTCGTTAAGTGTTGGAAACTCGATGTTATCGCCAATCGATAACATCTTTGCGTTTGCAGCAAATGTCAGTAATAAAGTAGAAATAACAGCGATTTTTTTGAACAGATGCATAGTGACATACCTTATAAAGTGATGCGTGATATTTTTAGCTGTTATCAATGAATTGTCTAGCACCTTGTGCAAAGTGAAGTGTCAGGTTAAATCGATGAAAAAAGCCAGCATCCTGCTGGCTTTGGTGTACAGTTAGTGCTTTAGCGATTGACTAAAGCTTGTTTTTTGAAACCGTGATTTCGGCAAGGGTCTCTTTAAGCATCTTTACATGCTCTTCGCCTTTGACTTTTGATAGCCCGATATCAATGACGCTTTTAGCTTCGCTAAGTTGGTCCATTTTTGCCAAAGCGCGTGCCCAGTACTCGTATAAAAAGGTTTCTTGCTCGTTAAAAGTGACTGCAATTTCTAACAAGAAAACGGCGTATTTTGGTGAAGTTTCCCAGCTGTCATACGCTAGGTTTGCCAGCTCTCTATCTGTGAGGTTGAGTGTATTCAACAGGGCTTTAGTTTGCTTTTGATAGCCTTGTCTTAAATCAGTTAATGATTTTTCTGATTGTTTTACATCATTTAACAGTGCGAGCAGTTTATCGAGCGATTGCTCGCGCTGAGTTTTAAGAGCTTGCCAGTTTTTCTCGACTTCAGTGCTTGCGAGCTCAATGGCTTTGTCGAGTGCTTGATCTTTTTCTGTTGCAACATGTGGCACTACGCCAACCGTTTCCCAATTGGTTTTGGTGACAGGGTTTATGGCAGCACCCGTTGCGACAAACATTCTAAAGTTATCGTTGACGGTAAACATACCACCAGGGTTCGCCGCGCCTCGGGTGGTCTCACCCACCAAAGTGGCGCGTTTTCTGGTTTGCATGTTATAGCTGAATTCTTCTGCCGCTGACGCGGTGCGATTACTGGTTAACACATACAGAGGTACATCTGGCAGTTTGTCACCAGCGACTTCGTCTAAAACGTGGTAGTCGATGGTTTCGTTGTCTTCTCTGTAATATAAGCTGTTTAGTAACAGCGGTTCATCAAAGAAGTAACTACACAAATATTGCACTGTTCTTGGTGAGCCGCCGCCATTTTTACGTAAATCGATAATGATGGCGTCAGTATTTGCCAGTAGCTTCATTGCCGAGTCGATGTATGGCTGGCTTTCAGTTAAGCGATAAAAACCACGTAAATCCATATAGCCTATATTATTTTCAAGTACTTTTGCGCCAACCACGCCTTTGTTCTGTGAGCCAAAGCGAGGGGGGTTGAGCAAGCTATCGCGCAAACGAGATTCTGCACCTTTAACTTCTTGATTGACCGGATTTGCTCGAACTCTTAGATGACGATCTTGGGCGGTTTCTTCTAACCAAGTCGAGAGTGCTTTGGCAAATTCTTCGCTGTCAGTATGGGCTGCAAATTCACCTTGCTCAAAAGCTTGCTTTAACTTTTGGTTGGTTTTTGTTGCCACTTCAGGATAAACATAATGTTCAGCCATTAATTCGCTAACTTTATCAATAACTTGTTGTTTTTCAGCTTTTGAAATAGCTTGGGCTAGCGCTGTTTGGCTATTTAAGCCAATGAAGAGTGCAATAGAAAGTGCGGTTTTCTTAAATGATGTCATAGCATTTTTTCACAAAGTGTTCTTGTTAAGAAAAACCTATCAAGTTCGTACACGTAAAAATTGTAAAAAAGTTAAGCAAGCTCAAAAAGGGTCGTATTTACCTATGAATCGATTGTTGATTGCTGCTTGAAAACCTTGATTCAAATGTGGCTCAGTTGAGTTTAAATAGCGTTTGGGTGTTTGTCCAAGCAGGCTTTTAAATTCTCTATTTAAATGAGCTTGGTCAAAATAACCGGCGTTGATTGCTGACTCGGTGAGTGTTTGTGTGGCCGATTGGCTGTGCAGTAAAAAGTTGTTTAAACGCCAAATTTTGCAGAGCTCTTTGGGTAATAGGCCAATGTTATCGAGAAAGTGCTGTCTGAGTGTGACTTTACTTATTGAAAACGTCTCACACATGTCGGAAATTTTTATATCGCCTCGGGCATTTAATATGGCGTTGGTCTCAGCTCTTAAAGGCTCAGAGATAACATAGTCATTGGCAATAAATTGGCTATGCAGCCAAGGCGTTATTTTCTCTATTAATACCTGCATCTGTATGTTGATGTGGTTTTCATTTAATTGAGTTAATAGCGGTAAAACATCGTTTAAGTAGCCTGAATGACTGAGTAATTGCGTGATTGATTCTATGGTGTTTTTCACTTCAAGCGATGACATAAACTGCTGCTTTAGAAATGAAAAAGGTTTTAGTCTCACGCCAAAAATCCACTGCGGATGTTTGCTATAGAGTGTGTATGCACTGATCTGTTGACCAAGAATTGATGTACCAGCGGGAACTTGCTTGATAGGTAATTGATTATCAAATTTCGAAAAGGCAATAGGCTGACTGTGTAAAAGTAAATCAAAGACGCCTTGCGGGATAAAAAACGTATGCTCTGAAAGCTTTTGGCACCAAAATACTTCTACCGAATGAGATAACCAAGCAGGGGGAGGAAGATCGAAGTAGTCCCTTGATTGCACCATTATTTACCTATCATCGGATATATAAAACAGACTCAATCGCTTATGCCATGCTGCCAAACGATAAAATATTAACAACAGTGAGCGTTGTGTTTAAGTCCTGCGACATTCAATTTCCTTGCAGGGCTTATAGTAAGTTTAGTTAAGTAAATATAAGGGGTCTGACTGCATTTTAAAATTGATAAATCGTTACGGTATGTGTCATTGAGTTATTAAAACTAGTCCTTTTTTATTTTTTAATTTTAATTTATTCATATTTTTTCCTTAATTGATGTTTAGCTTAACAATTGGGGCACTTATAAGTGGCTTAATATTTCATAACCCTATGAACTTAAACTGAATAATAATAAATATCGAATTTACACAATTAAGGAAACGTGTAATCAAACACTCAAAAGTTGTTTACAGGAGTAAGCAACTGAGGAGAAAACACATGTTTGGACAAGGTCACCAAAGCGGTTTAGTTAAACTCTGTTACGCATCTTTGTTTAGCGCCGCACTTTTCGTAAATGCAAGTACATCAATAGAAACGAGCGCACCGACTGAACTCATCGCCAAAGTACACACCAGTACTGAAGTGGGGTTAAGTTGGCAAGCACCAGAAGGTGTATCGGGAATACGTGCCTATCGAGTCTTTCGTGATGGTCAGCGTATTGGTCGCACTGCAATGACTTTTTTTGTCGACTCAACGGCGTCACCCGGCGTGGAACACACTTATCATGTTCAAGCAGTGGCTCGTGGCAAGATCACAAGCCTAGCTTCGAATAGCGATACTGTTAAAACCTTAGCGCATGATAATAATGATGGCCTGAGAAATGGTTCGGTGATCCGAATTGGTATTGAAAGGTTAAGCGACCATTGCGGCAGCAACGATGTGACAGCGATTGTCGATGATGCTTTAAATGACTGTTTAGACAAGGTCCTTGATAGTGCAGGTATTGCCCCACAATTAGAAAACTTACAGGCATATGTTGCTCGCTATCGCCGGCAAGAAGATAGAGAGCTTATTGAGTTAGGCAAGCGCTTATTCTTTAGTAAAGCGCTTAGCCAGAACCACGATACTTCATGCGCATCATGTCATCATCCAGCTGAAAGCTGTGGTAGTGACGGACTTTCTCTGTCAATTGGTGTGAATGCTGAAAACCCAGATGTAATGGGGTTAGGTCGAACCGATGGCAGTACAGTACCTGCGGTGGGCAGAACCTCACCAGCGGTGTGTAACTCAGCCCTTTGGGTTGGCAGTATGTTTTGGGATCAGCGTGTGAAACTTAGACAAGCCAACCGTGATAGTGAAGTTGGCTTAGTTTCAACAGCACCTATTCAAACCCCTGAGCTTGATGTAACTCGTGCAATGAACGCACAAGTGGATGCAAACGATCCGCTACGTTTATTGATAGCGCAAGCACACTTCCCAATTACTGCCGCTGCTGAAATGGGAGACCCAAGTGGGTTTCAATCACCGCAAGCCTACCGCGAATTCATTGCTGCTAGATTATCGACTCAGTGGAAGCCGCTATTTGAAAAGGCATTTGGTGACGACTCAGTTAGTTTTATGAGAATAGCTCGTGCTATGTCTGCATATCAGGCGTCATTTATGTTTATAGACAATCCTTTCTTTGATTATGTGCAGGGCGATCACGATAAATTAACTGCTGATGAAAAACGTGGTGCATTATTTTTCTATACCGGTGCCGGATGTGCCAATTGCCATGATGGCGCGATGTTCACCCCAGAGCGAACGCGCGGGCCACTTTACCCGCAAATTGGTGTCCATGGTGTCGCCGATGGCAATGCGAAAAACCAATTCAGAATGCCAAGTCTACTTAATGTCGGTATAACAGCACCGTATGGAGACAAAGGCGTATTTGCGTCACTAGAACGCGTGATTGAGCACTACTCAGATGTCACGGGATCTTTAGAGCGATTTTATGGAGAAAAAGAAACGTGTCAGTTACCGCAATTTAAGCACTTGAGTGAGTTACAGTGTGATGAAGTCGTGGGTGAAGCTGGCACATTTGTGCTAGACCTTAATGCGCAAAACCGCGCTGCATCTGATAGAAGTGATGATGCAATAATTAGAGGGTTTAGCGAACAACAGGTGAGCTTATTAGCTGCATTTTTACGCTCATTGACTGATCCAGAAGCCATGGCTGGCAGTAATGAAATTAAAGCGTTGATACCGCCACGAGATGGTGGACCCGATGGTCATCAATTTGATGCGATTGATGCTGAAGGTAATACGCTCTAGATAAGGAATGAATGTCTACTGAGTGGCTTCTCTTAGAGGTTACATTGTGGATATACCAAGTAAGCAAGACAAGGTGCATTTCTGCACCTTTTTTTATTGCTATTGCAGCAAAAAAACTGATTAAACCTATACTTATACTCGAACCTAATTACCCAATAGTCCTTATGTAAAGTATGAGAAACCTGATAATTAAAAGTCTCCGCTTAAAGTTATTTTTGCTCTTTGCACTCTTGTTAATTGGGTTTTCATCTGTCCATCTGTTGATCCGCTATCATTGGACTTTACCTCAACTCATGGCCCTTGAAGTTGAGAATGATAAAAAAGACATCAAAAAATTAGGGTCTGCGTTTGCACGGATCCAAAGTGAAATGCAAAGGCTGGTGTATGACAATGCCGTATGGGATGAGATGACTCGAGCCATCGAGCGCGAAGATAAAGTGTTTTTATATGAAAATTATCACATTAGAGAATCCCTACAGTCTCTTAATTTGAATGGTATGCACTTCTATGATTACAAAGGGAAAGCTATCAGTCACTTTGCGTTAGAAAACAATGGAGATGTTATCTCGGACTCGCTGTTTCAAGTTGCCTCTGAACAGCAAAAAGCACAATTTTTAATTGTTCAAAGCTCAGAACCTCTAGAGCAACAAAAGCTACAATTTAAGTCAGGTTTAATAAGGTATAAAGAAGACTTAATTCTGTTTGTAAGTAGTACCATTATGCCCTCGGTAGGCACTGGAAAAGTTTACGGTAATATGCTGGTTTGGACCTATCTAGATTTTAAAGTCAGTCTGCAACTCACCGAGTTAATGCAGCGACATATTCAATTACATAGTTACTCAAAGATACCCAAAGATAAATTAATAATTCCATTTGAAAAATATAAAAGCTATCCCACTATTAGAACTCAGGATGAGTTGATATATGTTTCTTTTAATGATGTTTTAGGTAATGCTGAACTTGTAATGGCCTATTTAAAGCCAAAACGTATGTTCGCTGATCAGTTAGTAGAGCACTCCATGGGAATTGCTTTAATTAGCTCGATTTTTATTCTCGCGTTTATTTATTACCTGATTAATAAAGTGGTAGTTAGCCCGCTTAGCTCATTAAGAAAAACTGTCTATCGGGTGATTAAAGAGGGCGATTTTTCGCAAGAGACCAATATAAAAAGACAGGATGAAATTGGTCATCTAGCACACCTAATTGATGGGTTGTTTGCGACCGTTGATAATCAAAAAACTGTTTTAGTTGAAGCAAATAAACAACTGCAAAAACTGAGCGACACAGACGAGTTAACTAAAATAGCCAACCGCAGAGCCTTGATGACTTTTTTGGAGGTGCTTGCTAATGAGCGTGAACCAGCTTTATTTCCCATTAGTATGATTATGTTAGATATTGATCACTTTAAAGGTTATAACGACCACTATGGACATCAAGGAGGTGATGAGGTTATTTGCAAAGTCGCAGAGTCGCTTAGCGAAAACACACGTTCAAGTATGGACTTGGTAGCGCGATACGGCGGAGAAGAATTCACTATTTTGCTGACACAAGTTAATGCACAAGAAGCAATACTCGTTGCTGATAAGTTAAGGTAAGCAGTGATGAAACTAAAAATACCCCATGAAAAGTCTACAACAGCTGAATGTTTAACAGCATCTTTAGGTTTAACAACCTGTAATGCTCCAGATGAGTTTGATATTGAGCAGGTGTTTCGCATCGCTGATTCGGCACTATATGAAGCAAAAGACAATGGAAGAAACACGCTGGTGAGTAAAAGCTACAATGGCTTAAATGGCATTTAGTTTTTAGGTATTGTGTAAAGATTTATTGACTGAGTTTCTCGATGCTACTCAATAATTTTCCTATTTGGCGATCTTAAGTTTTTACTTTATTCGCAAATTGCAATTCAGAACGCAAAATTCTCAGCTATTCAAGTATTTCACTATTGATTTATATCACTTTTTTGTTGGTACGAAAGTTGGTTGATTAAAGCATCACCGTCTTTGGAGAAAGCCAATGAAACGTATACTGATCATGTCAATGTTATCACTACTTACAGCATGTGGTGGTGGCGGAGAAACTGAAGCACCTCAACCTAGTCAAGCAGCGTCATCAACACAAGCGCAGCCTCAACCTCAATCAGATAAATTATCGGATAATAAAGCGCCAGATAATGCACAGTTTTCGCAGTTTAAATCTCAGAATATGGAGATTGATATCTCTGGTTTGGGTTTTGAAGCTAAGACGGTTTTTCTGAAAATTTATACACCGGATAATAAAACCTTATTTTTAGGAAAAGTGCCAAATTCACCAAGTTTTGAGTTCTATCTACCTAACAACGTAAGCAAAGTTAAATATGATGTGTTTTCGACTTTAAAGACCGATCCGCAAATTACAAAGGAGTATGAGCTATGAAAATGTTAACTTTAGCGTGTACTTTATCAATGATGAGCGCGTTTACTCTAGCTCTTGAGAGTATCAAACTCAAAGACACAATCAATAAAGGCTTTGGTGTGGTCGATATTCTTAAACCTCATGCCAGAAGTACTTTTAAATCAGATCTGACAGGCGAAATGTTAGAAGCTTATAAGCAGCAAAATGCGGGTAATCTTGTGTTTGCTATCGATGTAAATGAGGCTGCCAATGGTACCGAAAAAGCGTCGACACAAGGTGTGGCAGTTGAAAGTGCGGTACTAGAGTTTGATATGGGTTCTGAAGTTGTGACTTGTAACGTTTTTACGACCAACACCGCTGCTATGCTAATGAAAAAAGGTGCTTCACAACGTTCTGAGTACTACACTTTAATTGGTGCAACAGGAAGTAGCCATATCACCCCAAGTACAGATGGGGATATCTTTGGCTCAGATTTTGGTGGTACCATGACAATGCCAATAAATTCTGAAGCTTGTACTGGGACATCTTTTGATTTAACCAATGTTCAACGTGCTTCACTTACACTGCAATTCTTAGAAACCGATGACAAGCTTGGCGATCCAGAAGCATTTTATGATTATTCAAATGGCCCTGAAGATATTGCAATTTTAACCGCCAATGATGTGTCTTTTTTAAACTTTGCTCAAATAGGCGTAGATGAAGCGCCACTTGTTATTGCTAAAAGCCAAGTGACTGAGCCTGTAGACAGTTGGTTATATTATCCAACCAGCGACAGTTTTTTTGTAGTGAGCTATGAAGATCAATACCCCAATTTAGGCGATTATGACTTTAATGACCTTTTGGTAGGTTACAGAGTTGGCTTTGGTTTTAGAAACAATGATCAAAGTGGTGAGTTAGAAGTTGTATCAATTATAACGACAGGTTACATGATAGCGAGAGGGGCAAGCTACGATCATGATTGGTATTTACATATTCCTATTAATGAGTCGGTATCTGGTAACTTAACCATGAATATGTTTAAAGAAGATAGTGAAGAGCAATTAAATGGTTTCCCAATTACTACTGAGGTAAATGATGCGCTTGATGTGAAGATATTAGCTAACAGCAAATCACTAATGCATCTTAGCAACCAAGCCTTTGTGAATACACTGAGCGATGTCGAAAAAATCAAGGGCAAAAAGTTTTCATTTACCTTTAATTTAGATACGCCGTTTCCTGCTAGTGCTTTAGGTCAACCACCTTATGACCCATACCTTCATGTTCTGAATACAGGTCAAGAAATTCACTTACCAGGACAAGTGACACGTATTGCTAGTTCAGCAAACTTCGGCGATACCAGTAATTTCAAAGACGAAAATAATTATCCGTATGCACTAATTTTCCCAGATGATTTTTATCCACCTCTAGAAGGTGTCGATATTGGAGAGGCATATACTGATTATTTGAATTACACACTAAGCCCTAATCAAACAAATGAAACCTGGTACATGTCTCCAGATACCAATAAAACCAAGAACATAGGTAAGGCATTCTGGAAATGGTAATTAAATGAGTCAGGAAATCCGAGCATTCACTGAGTGTTTTGCAGCAAAATCTGGGCATATTGATGAGAAATAGGCTACGGGGCTATTTTGTTTCGTAGCGCATTTCATTTCTGAAAGCGATGAGGAAGAAGAAAAGTCATACTCTAAAGCTAAACACCTTCTTATTACTGCTCTAACTATTATGGTGTACTTGTATCTTATTTACGATAATAGCTAAAACAAATCTGGGCCCTATCAACTTTCTACTTATGCCTTCTTAATCTCTATTTTTAATAAAATATTTACGCTTTTGGAAAGTAACCTTCGATTTTATTAACAATAAGCTAAAACCTCTTTACTAGTCATTTATTTGACCTAAACTAATTACAACTCTAATTAATTATTTTAACTTATTCAAAAGCGTGATTTTTTATAAGGGATATCTATGTTTAAACTCAAAAAAGTGGCTCAGGCAATCTCATGTTTGTTTGTCGTAACAACGCCTTTGGTTGCTTTTGCAGATGATGCAAAGAAAATAGAAACAATCGAAGTTACAGCCACCAAGCGTTCAGTAAATATTCAAGAAGTGCCCGTTGCAGTTTCCGCATTAAGTGGAGAGCAAATGAAAAACCTTGGGATAAGCAGTTTCCAAGATTATATCGAGTTTTTACCTAATGTCGTTTTCCAAGGTACAGGTCCTGGACAAAACGAAATTTATATTCGTGGTGCAGCGACATCACAAACAGGTATCGCCGTATCTTCAGTTCAAGCTTTACAGCCTTCTGTAGCTTTGTATTTAGATGAAGTGCCAGTGTCTATGCAAGGGCGTAACTTAGATATCTATGCAACCGACATTGAGCGGGTTGAGGTTTTACCAGGTCCCCAAGGTACCTTGTTTGGAGCAAGCTCTCAAGCTGGTACTGTGCGTATTATTTCTAAGAAACCAGACCACTCAGGTGTTGCTGCAGGTGTTGATATGAGCACCAGCTTTACTAAAGGTGGCGACATGAGTAATTCTGTTGAGGGCTACTTTAACCTCCCAATTACTGATGATTTTGCGGTTCGTGTTGTAGGCTATACAGATCACCAAGGTGGCTGGATTGATAACGTGCAAAATGTACCGGGAGAAGGGGGCTATGTTGGCAGTGCAGTGCATTTAGATCGTGTATCACTTGGTAAATTAGCCGATCCTAGTAATACTCCTATTGAGTCCCCGAGTAACTCAGATTTAGTTGAAGATAATTTTAATGATGCGACGTATGCGGGTGTACGAGTAGGCTTATCATATCTTGTAAATGATGATTGGAAGGTTGTTGTTCAACATACTGCGCAAACATTAGAAACCGAAGGGGTGTTTGCAGTTGATCCTTCCTATAATGATGATGAAAGTACTAGCCGTTTTGAACCCGAAACAAACCAAGATGTATTTGATTTAACGACCTGGACAGTAGAAGGCCGCTTAGAGCAGTTGGATGTAGTTTATGCTGGTGGTTATTTAGATCGCCAAATAGACGCTACCGTTGATTACATTGGCTATACAAATGGCGGCGCATTTGCAACTTATTACGCGTGTAGTTATGGCGGCGCACCTGAAGAAGAAAAATGTTTTGACCCTTCAGGATATTATAAAGAAGACACGCAATCTTCTCGTTTCACGCAAGAATTACGTTTTAATACTTCTGCTGATAACCCTTGGCGTGTAACAGCCGGTGTTTACTATGATACCCAAGAGCTAGGCACTGTAGGTGAGTTTGAGCTTGGCGCGAAAGGCAAGTTCCCTGATGGGTTTAATCGTGTCATTACTGGCGAAGGTACGAATAATGGTGGTCGTCCATTTGCGCCAGAAGTCAGTTTCGTAAATGATGTAACACATGAAATTAATCAAATTGCAGTATTTGGGCAATTTGAATATGACCTCAGTGAGACAGTAACGGCAAGTATCGGTGCTAGGTGGTATGAAATTGAAGACATATACACGGGGGCAACGTCATCAGCAAATGACGGAGGTGTAACAAAGCGGATCCGTGCTTTTGGTGGCAGCGACCAAGATATTCTTAACTTTTTTGGCGAAGACGAAGGCCAGGCTATTTTAAACGCCATTGATGCAGGCCAATTAGAAACAGACTTGCTCGATAGTGATGGTGTGTTGACAGTAGATGACACCATATTTAGATTTTCAGTAGATTGGAAAGCTACAAAAGATGTGATGCTTTTTGCGACATATTCAGAAGGTTTCAGACCACCAGTGACGGCAAGAACAGGGGGCGCGCTGGCAAGTAATCAAACGTCAGGTTCGGCATTTGAGGGCTATCGCATACCCGTATACTCGCTCACCGATACACTCGAAAATTACGAACTCGGTATGAAAGGTGATTTCTTTGATGGAGTTGTCCGCTTTAATGCGACAGCTTACACATCTGAAATTTCGGATCTACAAACGTCTCGATTTGATCCAACCAATATCGCGTTCTTCTATTTTACCGATAACGTTGGCTCTGCAGATATCAGTGGTGTTGATGCCGATTTCACTTGGATGGCCACCGATAACCTCATGTTCTCAGGTGCATTTAGTATTCTAGATACAGAAATCACCTCACTTAATTCGACGATGCAAAACATTTCTGCACCGGTTGGAAGTTCGTTGCCTTATTCGGCAGACTTTTCAGGAAACTTACAAGCTAGATATTTTTACGAGCTTGATAATGGCTGGGAAGGTTATGTAAATGGCGCGCTTTCTTATACGGGTGAAAGACTGTCAGGCATGTTTATGAATGCATATGTATCTGAAGATACACATAAACTGGTCTATGGAACAGGTACTGGCCTGAAGATAGAGCAAGAAGCTGCTGCTGGCGTTTACCAAGGGGTAGACTTTAATGACAGTCAGGGCAACCAATTTGCTGGTGGTCGCTATGTTGCAGATGCTTATATGCTCGCTAACTTAAGCTTTGGGGTATCCAATGGAGATTGGAAGGCTGAGCTATTTATTGATAACTTGTTTGATAAACGTGCAGAACTATATATTGATGAGCAGCAGTTCACACCAAAAGTTGTGACGAATAGACCAAGAACCATTGGTATGCGCTTTTCTTATCAGTTTATGTAAATGATTGATTTTTAGTCTGCCATGACTGCATGGTAGAAATACCTTAAAAGGGGTAAGCTTTGAGCTTGCCCCTTTATTATGAATATGCATAGGAAGTAATAATTATAATGACTGTTCAAGAGCTTAAAAGTTCTCTGCAAAAAGGAGATTTCAAGGGGGTTATTAGTGCCATTAATGATAAGTTTTTAGACGGTAAAGCACTAAAAAACAATGAAAAGCATGAATTGTATTATCTGAAAGCAGTTGCTCAGAGGTATTTAGGCTCGTATCAAGAGGCAATCGAAACCACGCAGCATTTATTAAGTCTAACGCCGGGATATGGCCGAGGCTATCAAGAATTAGGCTACAACTTTCAAAAACTGTCAGAATTAGAGCGTGCGATTGGGGCTTTCCAAAAAGCAGTTGCACTCAATTCAGCATTGGTTTCTTCTTGGCAGCAGCTAATAAACCTTTATAGGACAACGAACCACTCTGGTTTAGTCGCGGCACAAGGGCAATTAACTAATCTATCAAAATTGCCAAAACCACTGCTCGGTGCAATGGATCTAATGTATGAAGGCAAGCTTTATAAGGCTGAGCAACTATGCCGCAGTTTTGTTGCTAAACACAAACATCATCCCGATGGTATGTGTTTACTTGCTGAGATAGGGGCAAAGCTAAAAGTATTTGATGATGCTGAATTTTTGCTAGAAAGTTGTGTTGAATTATACCCTGATAATCAACAAGCATTGGCGCAGTATATAAACCTGTTAAGTCGGCTAGGTAAGTTTACAGAAGCTAAGGCGCAGGCAACAACCTTTTTAGAAAAATTTAAACAACCCTCTGAAGGGCGTTACTTGGTGCAAGCTACTTTGGCGCATTGTTTAGTCAGCTTGGGTGAAGTTCAAGCCGGTATTTCGATTTACTTAGAGATACTCGCGCAGCAGCCCAGTAGAGCAGGGATACATGTGAGATTGGGAGATGCCTACAAAACATGTGGTGATTTTGAGCAGGCTGTTTCTTGTTATCAGCAGGCACATACTTTACGAAAAGATTATGGTGATGCGTATTGGAGTTTAGCAAATAGTAAAACCTATACATTCACAGAGGCTGAACTTGATAACATGAAAGCAGCCTTAGATAACCCTTATTTAGAAGAAGAAGATCGCATTCATATAAGCTTTGCGCTAGGCAAAGCTTATGAAGATACAAAACAGTTTGCGCTGTCTTATCAGTACTATGCACAGGGCAATGCGCTCAAACGGGCGAGTATTGATTATCAAGCATCGCGCACTTCTGAACTGATTGACCATCAAATTAAATATTGTGATAAAGGGCTATTTGAAGCGCAAGCTGATAAAGGCTATTCAGATCCTGCACCTATATTTATTGTCGGCTTACCTAGGGCTGGCTCGACTTTGTTAGAGCAAATTATTGCCTCCCACTCCCAAGTTGATGGCACGATGGAGCTTCATAATATTATGGCAATGGTATTAAAGTTAAGGGGCAGAATAGCATCGGGAGAGCCTCTATACCCAAAGAACTTGTCGCAACTAGACGTTAGTCAATTAAAGGCTCTGGGACAAAAGTATATTGATGAGACTCAAAGCTATCGCCAAGGGGCTGCTTATTTTATTGATAAAATGCCTAATAACTTTATGCATATAGGCTTGATAAAGTTGATCTTACCAAATGCTAAAATTATCGATGCCAGAAGAGAGGCCATGGCATGTTGTTTTAGTGGGTTTAAACAGTTGTTTGGCGAAGGTCATGAGTTTAGCTATAACCAAACCGATATTGCGCAATATTATCGAGATTACGAGCGGTTAATGGCACATTGGGAAACGGTGTTACCTGGCCAAGTTTTAAAAGTGCAGCATGAAGAGTTAGTCAATGATTTCGAAGCACAAGTTAGAAAGATCCTTGCATATTGTAATTTACCCTTTGAGCAATCATGTTTAGAGTTCTATAAAACAAAAAGAAATGTTCATACGCCGAGTGCACAGCAAGTAAGAGCGCCTATTTCAAAGTCAGGTTTATTGCAGTGGAAAAACTATACGCCATATTTAGGTGAGTTAAAACATGCTTTATAGTTAAGTATAGGTGCGAGGTTTCTCATTGCACCGTTTCTATTGTATTTTACTTTATTAATGCTGAATCCTATAAGGAGATAGCTGCTAATAAGGGTTAATGAGGTTAGCCATTCGACAGCATTTATCTATCGAGAAATAAGGCTGTAAAGGGGGATTACAACATATCCTGAGCTCTTATTAACTTTAGTGCTTTTTTATGATTGAATTCGAACCATTGCTTATTGATTGATAGAGCACTTCAGCTTGGAGAGCTAAGTTTTATTTAAATCTTCAACGGTAATTTCGTTATGGGCAACAACATAAAGTAACTCACAACTCAGTGGTTTTCTGTTTTTACCTCTTAATTTAGTCACAGTTTGCAGTTGCGCTTTTTCATCGCAAGTAGTTAGCCCCATTGCCCAATCATCGAAATTTCGCTTGTCGATAGGGTTTTGCATCAAGGCTTCAGAATAGTTATGTCTGAGATCTGATTTTATCAGTTCAAACCGTTCGAGCACCTTGTTTTCTTGGCCTTCTAAAGCTTGCATAAAATGCTTTCCATCATAAAGCAGAGCTGCATGCCGTTAATCTTTTCAAGATGATTTTGCTACTCGTACCTGAGAACTTCTAACTCTGTCCAAGAAACAGTTTCTAATGCTTTACTGGTATAAATGGATTCGATGAGCATAATAGATCAGGGTTAACTATTTATAATGTTAGAATAGTCGGTAAGAGAGTAATTGAAAAAAGCATGGAAGAAGTAGGTTATGTTTTAAATATGAATGCATAACCTACAGAGCAGCACTGGAAGTCTAAAATGCGTAAGTGAACCCAATTGTCGATGCTTTCCAGCTTTCAGACACTGAAGCAGGATCAAAATCAGGAAGGACTTGGTGTTCAAAAAATATGCTTATTGAATCAGTAACTTGATAATCTAAGCCAACTCCATAGCTTGCTCCATTAAATGTCTCGGTATTAGCGAACTGGAAGCTTCCTACGATATTGCCGTTTATATCGTTGTAAGCACCGACCCCTTCTATTTCTAATTTTGTACTTGTGTAACCAACTAAACCATAAATGCTCAGTGTTTCAAGTAGTGGATAAGAGGCTTTTAGCAAAAACATGCCCTGACTATCAATATCTTCACTGTACTTGTCTTTTGTACCTGAGTAAACGCTGGAGTAGCCCGATGTTCCAATTGAAATTCTTGTTTCTAAAGCTATAAATTGATTAAATTCATAACCAGCGATTAACCCAGCTGTATTAAAGTCTCTACCTGGTATAGAAATTTCTTGGCCCCCATATGATGCACCTGCATACCAGTTATTTTCGGCTTGTGCTGAAGAAATGTAGAGTGAGCTTATGCATAAAATGGAAGGAATAAGTCGTTTTTTCATATAAAAAATCCTTTTGTCTGTTTAAAAGTCAATCAAACCTGAAAGCGATGTTGGTTTTTTGGATTACTTGAAGAGACACGCGTTAGGTTTGTCCCTATAATGAGATGAAGGAAACCTTCCAGCAAGCACAGAATTGTAAGTTTTTGTTTTAATTTTGATTTTTGCATTAATTATATTGGTTGGTTGAAATGTTAATAGTTCAACCAACCAATATATTTAAAAGAAGTATTTTCGGTGATAAAACATAGCTGTATTTTTATAAAGTCCTAACTATTTGGGTCTTCCATCAAGTTTTTCATTATTAATAAGTCATTAATAACTTGCCCAACGTAATTATTTGCTGTTCGAATTAAACTCTTTAATTGGTTAGGTAAGCAAGCAACGACAGCTTTTTGGAAGTCTATAGAGCGGCGATCTCCTCGCATATGCGCGAGTGCCAGCGCTTCACCACAGCTCAGCGCATACTGAATAACGCCGCCTTTTTCTGCTGCTCTTTTACCTAACATAAAGTGCTCTGAATCTATACCAACACGGGCATGGTGGCGAGAGCGAAGTAACCAATGTTTGTCTTGCCAAATTGCATCATCGAGAATTAAGTCGGGTCGGCGCTGCATTTTCCTTTGGCAGTTTACTGTTAAATGCGCCGCAGAGAGTCGGTTGTTTACTGATACCTTTGGAAAGTACTTAATTGGCGCTGCTTCTCTTTGCTGTTTAATTTCAACAATATGTGTTTTAGCTGCATCATGGGGCTGGCTTGGGCCTACTAAAACATAGTAGCGACCTAAATTATTCGAGCCTGTGCCCGCGTTATGACGCATTACTATGTCGAGTATTTCATCGTCCATAAAAGGCCTGAATTGCATATACAGGTTTTCATAGATGTTATCAGGCAAAGGAATAAACTTCTCAGGGTTTTGCTTAAAACGCCATTGCACTAAATCGACTTCTTTAGCCAAGGTGCTTTTAGTCATAAAGGCTTCGCCACCGACTACCCTAGTAAGCGCCTTCTGCCAGCGTTTGTGCAAAATATGACCTTTTGAAAATTCAGTAAGTGCAGTTTGGCTGTCGTTCTTCTTTTCTAATGAGCGCTGACAAGTTTCGATATAAGCACTTAAAAAGGCTTGTTGTGCTGAATATATTTGTTGTTCATCAGCAAGGGGCTTTGCTTTGAGTTTTTCGCAGTCAGACTCAGCCTGCATTTGAGCTGCTTCGGCATGTGCCAGTGGCAGGCTGACTAAAAATCTGAATAAATCCCAACTAGCATGGCCAAAGCAGGCGTCATCGAAATCATTGGGTGTAAACACCACGGTTTCACCATGAGAGCCTTCTTCACTTAAAAAACCAAAGTTACTGGTATGACAGTCGCCCATAATAGTAGTGAGCGGGATATTTTCTAAGGGCTCAGGCAAAGTGATTATGTGGCTTGCCAAATCACGATACATAAGTGGTGCTGAGCCACGTAAAAATTGAAATGGGCTGTTGGCCATTTTTTGGTGTTTTGAGAGTTCAGAAGAAGGCGCGCACCCATCATGCTCTTTGAAATATTGAAGCAGCGTTTCTTGTCTGTCCATGAGTAATCCTTTGATAAACGTTTACTCACAGTTCATGACTTTGCGAGCAATGTATTTATTGCCATTGTAACTATAAATACATTGCTCGCAATATTAGAAATTAGCTCAATGTCTTGCAGTGAAATTAAAAGATTGTGCTAGCCCTTACTCTGTTTGCTCAGCGAACTTTTACAGGGCGAATAGGCCTTGCTTCAAAGTTGCCACCGCAGTTGGGACACACATTATCAAATTCAATTTCTACACAGTGTCTACAAAAAGTGCATTCATAACTGCAGATCATCGCCTCAGTTGAATTGGCAGGTAAAGCTTTATCGCATCATTCGCAATTGGGTTTTAATTGGAGCATGTGTTGTTCTCTATTTTTCAATTTCAGCCAGTACCGCTGAGAGCACAGGGTCGTTGCCCTGCTGGTAATCTAGCCATGAAGTTTCAATCAACACATCAGGGTACACAGCATCTGTATTGTCAAAAAGAAACGGGTAATAGCGTTTTGATACACTTAACTTTCTTTTCGAGTTAGGTAAAGCAAAGCGATAGCTTTCGGAGAACTGGTTTGGATCACCACCTGTTGGCGTGCCGAAAATACGCGCATTGAGAATTTGTTTAAACTGTACGGTGTTACTCATTGCCGCAGAAAAAGTTTGTTCATCTGTGAGAACAAACACACCTGTTTTCCAATCAAATTGGTCTAGAGGTAACAGACAAGATGAAAAAGCCAAACCAGTGTAAAAACTGCCGCCGCCATTGCCTCTGAAATCGATAATCAGATATTTTGATTTAGCAGCCTTTAATTGCTTTTGCAGTGCTTGGCACTCTGAAATTACCTGCTCAAAACTGGGGTAGGCGTTAAAATTAAAGTAAGCGATTTTTTTATCTTTTAACAAGCCTAGGCTTATACCTGGCATGCCAATATCTAGCATATTTAATTTATCTGAGTGACTTTTAAAAGCGGAACTGAGTTTGGCAAATTCGCTCATCTCAATAGGCGCTATTTGTTCTATAAGCAAATTACCTTTAAGTTGAAATTCGAAATTTGCAACAGCATTATCTTTTACAAAGCCAAGACCAAGTAAGAGCTTATGTAACGTTAAGTAGTATTCAAAGCGGGTTTTGGCGCTAAATTGGTTATCGACGCCGGGCAACAGAGGTGTGATTAACTCAAAGAGTGCTTCAACGGTTAAGCCATTAATGGTTTTGAGCTCAGCGCCGATAAGGTGCTGATATGGCTTGGTTGTATCAATGACGCGTAATTTATTATCAAAGAATTTATACCTAACAGGAAAGTGCTGGTGAGGCCCTGACATCATAAAATAGTTAGTGTGTCCGTCGCCAATGGCACCCGTTATTGCCATTAGTCGCGCTTCTACTTGAGGCTCACTGAGTAGTGGTAAGTCTTGTTTAAGTTCTTTTAAAAGTCTCGCAAAGTCACTCTCAGCAAGGGTGTGAAACGGTTCAATATGCTTGGTTCTGACTTGGTTTTCAAAAAAGCTAATGTCTTCTAGCCAAGCTTGCTGCTGTTTAATTGAGAGTGTGTCTGCATAGGTGGCAAAGCTACACAAAGCGATAACGAGTAATCTAAAAACTAATTTCATGCGTGAGTGCCCTTAGCATACTGTGAAGGTGAGAGGCCAAATTGCTTAATAAAAGCACGACGAAAACTGTCGTAATTGTTAAAGCCTAATTTTTGCGAGATAAATTGCAGGCTGATGTTTTCTTCACAGAGTAAATCTCTGGCGTGATTAAGTTTGAGTACCCGAAAATAATGGCTGGGTGTGCAGTTAAGGTGCTGTTTAAATAAACGTGTGAGTTGTCGCTCGCTCAAGTTACAAAACTCAGCCATGCGGGTGACGGTGACAGATTTATCTAATTGCGTACTTAACCAATCAATTAATGGCGAGAGCTTTAAACTTTCACCGGATTGTAGCGCTAAAATATCTGAATATTGCTGCTGTGAGCCAGCTCGTTGCAGATACACCACCAAGTCTTTAGCGACTTTAGCAGCCATGCTATTGCTATAGTCTTCGCGAATAATAGCGAGAGCTAAATCAACACCAGACAGCACACCGGCTGATGACCATATTTTTTCATCACGAATAAAGAGTGGCTCTGGCGTGACGGTTTTATTTGGGTTCTGCTTCGCTAGGCTCTCACAATGACGCCAATGTGTTGTAATCGTAAGGGCTTTATCATCAAAGAGTTTGGCGAGAATAAACGCCCCGGTGCAAATGCTAAAGACACGTTTTGCTTTTTTAGCTATGTCAGAAAGCGCATTGAGCTGTTTTGCAGTTAGTTGCAAGGTACGCATGCCTGTGCCCCCACAAATGATCAAATCGTCATACTCAAACTCATCACTTAGAGAGTAATCGACAGACACGCTCTGCCCGTAAGTGGTTTGCACAGGCTGTTTGCTGATCCCTAACAGTTTGCACTGATAGGCGTTGGCTTGGATGCTGTTAGTTTCCATAAAGGCATCAAGTGGACCAAAGAGGTCAAGGGCTTGAAAGCCATCGGCGATGAAATAGATTTGTCTGATGGTCATATATTTTGTTCTTTAAGCCTCTACTCAGGGAATAAACTTATATTAACGCGATGAGTGGTGCCGGTTAAAACATAAAAGCGACAAAAAAAGACATTTTGTGTGTGATCGACAAAACGAATAAATTTAGTAGAGAGCTATTTGTACGTGTTGAACTTTGCTATGTATTCGCTTTAATCAAAACAAAAAAATGCCCCGACGAGCGGGGCGATTGGGGAAGGGAGAATTTTAACGTTTATTCGAAGCTATCATGCTTTGTAGCAGGTCTTTTTCTTCATCGGTGATGAGTCCTTGTTTTTTCAGTGCGTTAAGCACTTTGGCCATGCAGCTTACATACTTACCATGATTCTTCGCAGTAGCTGAGCAAGCATTCATACCATCGGCGAGTAATACGCTGAGCGGTACGCCATTACTGTTTACTCTATCTGCTATACCTGTATCACCGGTGCCGAGATCGACATTACCTGAAACCATACCTGTGTATTGGTCTATATCATCGGTTACACCGTCATTGTCGTCATCGTTGTCAGCATTGTCGCCTACCCCGTCGCCGTCAAAATCAGCTGATTCTGTGGCATCAAATGGGAATGCGTCATTGCTGTCGTCAACGCCATCGTTGTCGTCATCGGTGTCGGCATTGTTACCTATGCCATCACCATCAAAGTCTGCACTTTCTGTGCTATCAAGTGGGAAGGCATCATTGCTATCATCAACGCCATCATTGTCGTCATCGGTATCAGCATTATTGCCCACACCATCACCGTCGGTGTCTACAGATTCAGTTGCATCGAATGGGAAAGCATCTTGGCTGTCATCTACACCATCGTTGTCGTCGTCGGTATCGGCATTATCACCAATGCCATCACCGTCATAGTCGTAGGCTTCATTACCGTCGGTTGGGAATAAATCAAGGTCGTCATCGACGCCGTCACCATCAGAGTCGGTTGAAGTAGGGTCTAAACCTTGCGCGACTTCATCTCCGTCGTTGATACCATCACCGTCCGAATCTGGGTTGTTAGGATCAGAGCCAAGGGCTTCTTCTTCTGAGTCTAAGAGTCCATCGCCATCGCTGTCTTTATCGACAGAAACGGGTGCTTCATTAAAGCCATACCAATAACCTCGATAATAACCACCTGTGATGAGTTCTAAATCACCATCACCTTCCATATCAAAGGCGAACATTTTAGTTTGCCATGAGATAGTCGGGTAATTAACAGCATCTCTATCTGGCGCTTTCCAATGAAAGCTAAAATTACCGCTACCATCGTTTAAAAATAGGGCGGGTGGGTTTATCCAACTACTGCGATTAGCGCCGTCTGTGGTTGCAAAGTCTAAATCACCGTCACCATCGAAGTCTGCTAAAACATTCCCTTCCCAATAGCGGTTCTCTTCAGCGAACATCGTTTTACGGGTAAAGCTCATTGTACCATCGTTTTCAAAAATGTAAGCGTTAGATACTCTAGAATTAGCTTCATAGCCGGTCATTACAATATCAATATCACCGTCACCGTCGACATCACCAGAACTATGGTAATAATGGGCATAAATTTGTGAAGCGGTATCTTCTGTGTAAGCTGGGCTCATTGTCCAGTTACCCTCATTTCTCCACACCATGGGTGTTGAAACATGGGTATACCAGCGACCGATAGCCACTGACATATCTAAGTCGCCGTCGCCGTCAAAGTCCGCAAGCTGGAAGTTACTGTGGTCGAAGCGCGCATCAGTGACTAAGGTATGCTCTATGTAGTTACCATTCCCGGTATTTTCAAGCGCAAATATTTTGTACCCAGCTCGACCAGAACCATAAATGATGTCGGTATCGCCATCGCCATCCATATCAGCAACACTGATAGCAAAAGGCGTTTGAGAAACAGGTATAGATGTGGTGCCAGCAAAGCTTCCATTACCCTGATTAATATGTACTAAGATACGGTGAGGACTAATAGCGCCGTAGTAATGCACGACATCTAAATCTCCATCATTGTCATAGTCCATAAAGCGTGGGTTAGCCCCAAACCAAGCAACTTGACGGATTGAATATGTACCATCAGATCGACTCAATCCAATATAGGTAATACCCTGATAATTAATTGAGTAAGCGATGTCTAAGTAGCCGTCGCCATTCACGTCGGCAGCATCAAATGAAGTACCAATAGGGTTAATACCTACATTTTGATTGAAGTACTCTGTAAGACTGATTTCATGCTCTGCAGCATAAGAAATAGAACTGATCCCGAGCAATGCAAGAGAAATGCTCAGTTTGAGTGAAATACGATGCATCTTAAAACCCCCCACAGTTATGTGGCTGCTTTATGATTGCGCGTAGCTCCTTTGTAGTGTCCGTACAGTTGCTTAAAAAATCTTTCCAACTAAGTAGGTTTTGATTTTACATCACAAACAACCTGCATCTTGTTTAGCCTTATAACACTAGACCAGTGCCAAACTTTTACCGCATAAAATGCAATTAACCTTACAAAAAACAGGGTTAAGTATGAACCACATTAAAAGTGTAGATATTTTGGTATTAGCAACAAGGTATTGCTTAATGTTACTTAAAGGTAAAGTGTTTCTGTTTTAGAAATAGTCTGTTCATTTGTTTACAGCAGTCATTTTTGTACTAATCTCATTTCATAAAGGAAAATTATTTCAGAGTTCAATAATGAAAAAATCGATTTTATATACACTGTGTTTATGCGCTTTTCCGACTTTGGCTGATACCTCAGTTACAGTGACGGGTGTGTCTGATTATTTGTTTAATGGGGTAAGTCAAACTCAAGAAGACCCTGCCATTCAGGCAAGCTTTGATTGGGCGGGAGATATCGGGTGGTATGCAGGAGTCTGGGGCTCAAATGTCGATTTTGGCGAAGATACCAACATCGAGTTTGATGGTTATGTAGGTTACTACACGGCTCTGAATGATGTGCTTAATTTAGATGTCGGTATTGCGCAGTACACCTACCATGGTGCTGATGTGAGCTCTAGCTATAACTATGCAGAAGCCTATGCAAAGTTTAATTACGGTAACACTAACCTTAATTTTTGGTATGCATGGGACTATTTTGGCACAGGTGCAGGCCATAGCATTGTGATGTTGACTCATAACTTCCCTGTAAACGAGTCATTCTCGGTTGATGTCGGCATCGATTACTCCATGAGTATGGATGATGATAAATGGACTTGGGAAGGAACTGACGATGACTACGTACATTGGCGAGTGACGGGTAATTACTCGGTCAGTGGCTGGGACTTATCTTTGGGTTATGAAGACACCGATCTCGACACCTATGGCGATTCGACAATTTTGTTTACCGTAGGCAAAACCTTTAGCTTATAAACACCCTTTATATTTCACTTAACGGCCATTTCCATAATTCATTCAGGAAATGGCAATTCTCTATTTTCTTCCTATGCTTAAATTTAGACATAAACTTGAAACATAAGTTTTTCATACTCTTATTTTTATCTAAGGTGTTGCTTGATGAAGTTAAAAAGGTGCTGTATTGCTCTGCTGTTTGCTTCGACCTATGCTATTGGTTCTGAGCAATCGCTCACCATCTATACCGAAGAGTTTCCACCTTATAACTTTCTAGAAAAAGGCGTTGTCGTTGGCGTGAATGCCGATATTGTGGCTATGGCTTGTAAAATGGCAAATTTAACATGCAAGTTTGCATTGTACCCTTGGAAGCGCGCGATGACATTGAGCCTAAAACATGAGCATAGTGGTCTAGTGTCCACATCTAGGCTGCCAAGCCGTGAACAGCAATTCCAATGGGTTGGGCCACTTATTTCAAGCCCTGGGTGCTTTTATAAACTTACTGAACGCGATGATATTCAAATAAACAACAAAGAAGAGTTGGCAAATTACACGGTTGCTTTACATAAAGGCGATGCATATGAAGAAGTGCTCAAGCAGTGGGGATTTAAAGAGCATATAAATTACATTCTTTTTTCTGAAAAGTTTGCAGAAATAAAAGCGTTTACTGAGGGCAAACTCGATTTGTTTATTGCCTCCGCGAATAGCTTGAAATTCCACATTCAGAATTATCGACTTCGACCTGAGCAGGTTGTTCCAGCTTACTATATAGATGATCCTCGACTAGGTGGAAATTATTTGGCTTTAAATAAGAGGGTGCCTCAAACATTGGTTACTCAACTACAAAGTGCAATTGACGAAATTTATTCAAAAGGCTTGGATTTACCCATCAAAGAGCGTTATCTAGAAACTATCACACAAATTTCAGAGCAAGAACTCTCGCTAGAAGCCCGTTGCACCCACCAATAATATGCATTCTATGAATAGCCGTTATTTGCTTAAGAGATTGTGAATTTTTAATTTTAACTGCTTAAGTAAGTACTATCTTGACTTAAATTGGAATCATAAATGTCTGTTTTTACGACCCCTGATCTTTACGACGAATACGGCGATACTTTACAAGTTATGGAGCATGGCTTGTCACACTTTGGCAAATCACGCTACATGAAAGGCCAAGCCGTGATTATTCGTTGCCCAGAAGATAACAGCCTAGTTGGCGAGTGTTTAAGACAACCTGGCGACAATAAGGTTTTAATTGTTGATGCTCAAGGCTCTAAATCATTCGCTTTTCTTGGTGATAACTTGGCTATATCTGCCATTAAAAACCAATGGTCAGGCATTATCGTAAACGGCTGTGTTCGCGATGTAGAAATATTAAAAACATTGCCATTTTGTGTCATGGCGCTAGGGCACGTTCCGCGTAAAACCAAAAAGCAAGGTTTAGGTAGTGTGTTAAGCTCGCTTACTTTTCTCGGTGCAGAGGTGTCAGAATGTGATTGGGTGTATGCCGATGAGAATGGTGTGGTGATTAGTAAAATGGAGGTTTAGAGGTGTGTTGGTTTGTTGTCGCATTGGCGACGGCAACCAAAGGGCGGCTGCCGCCGACCGCTCGGGTGCGACCTTCGCTCTGGACTCCCACGGCGCCCCTATATCTCGCTAAATCTTCAAATAACTAATTGATGTGAACGTAACCGCAATGTATTCGCCATCCTTGGCGAAATCATCGCTTGGCTCGCATCCATGCGATCGCATTACTCATCAATTACTTATTTTCAGGCGTGATACAAGGGGAAAGGGCGTTGTCTGCAGCTCCTGTTTTCAAAGATACAAATTGCAAGATGCGACTCCCATCATTGTGAAAACATTTCCCTTCTTTGTTATGGCATTAGGGCACGTTCCGCGTAAAACCAAAAAGCAAGGTTTAGGTAGTGTGTTAAGCTCGCTTACTTTTCTCGGTGCAGAGGTGTCAGAAGATGATTGGGTGTATGCAGATGAACATGGGGTGGTGATCAGTAAAACTGAGGAGTGCTGTTAGCAAAAATGCTCATTTAATCTATTCATTTTGAAATCGTAGTTAGTTAATATTTTTCCGTGACTATATTTTTGAGATTGAAGAAATAATGGAATATATAATTGTCGAAGATGACTACCTTTCTGAGCCAAGGCTGAATTTAATTTCGCCTCTGACAATGGGTGTTATCGACTTTATCAACGCAAAGAATTACAGATCTATTTTGCTAAATCAAAGGTTGGGATGGAAGAGCCAGGAATTAGGTCTTTTAACGAAAGTTAAAAACTTAAAATGTCTATACCTCATGGACGATGAGATAAAAGACTTGGCTATGATTGAAGATTTACAAGATTTGGAGTATTTGCAGTTAGAATGCTTAGGTGTGAAACAAGGATTTAATTTCGAGAAGCTTACTAACTTGAAAGTTGTAAAAATTGATTGGCGTCCTTGTTTTGAAAGCTTGCATCAAGTTGGTTGGTTATTGCAATTGAGAATAGACAAATACAAAAATAAAGATTTATCCAAGTTCAAAACTTCGCCTAATCTGAATAGGTTTGAGTTAGTACAAGCTACAATAGAGTCTACTAACGGTATTAAACAGTTTGGAAAACTCAAAAATTTAATGCTTTATAGATGCAGTAAATTAAAAGACATCTCGGAATTAGCGCTTATAGACCTGTCTGAGTTGAGACTAGAAACATGTAAGAAAGTTGAGAATCTGGAATCCGTGTTTTGTATCAAAAGTATTGAATCTCTTATTTTAGAAAAGTGCCATTCTTTAAACAGCATCAAAGGCATATCCAACTTGCCTCTAAGGAAAGTTAGGATAAGTGATACAGTCATTGTGGATGGAAACCTATCTGAAATATTAAGCCTTAAAAATTGCAATATTTTCTTTGATAATAAGAAGCATTATTCACACAAGTATGTTTGGATAAATGATTATTCTGAGAAGGCAATCATACCTGCATAATAGTGGCCATCAATGGTGAACGCTAATTTTTAGGTTCTATTTTCATCTTGCAGATTGGGTAAGACAATTCAAAGAAAACTTATTCAATCCACGCATTTTTTGTTAGCTACTCACAAATCAAATTGTTGATAGAAAATGTAAGTTTGATGTCTGAGTCACTTAAGAAGTCGGCAAAGTTACACTGATTAAAACGCTTTTGCTGCAAAGCCGACATAAAGGTTTGGTAGGCTTTGATGTTGCTGTGTTGAAAAATCGAATGTTCAACTCTCTCTGGTTTCCTTTTGCCTTCAGATAACTCTTTGATCATAACCATGGCATACGCGCCAAGCGTGACATGGCCGCCAACAGACACGGCTAATCTTCCTTCAGGAATATCGTCATCCCAGTTTATACCGCCAATTCGCATTGTTGGTAACAGGTTGTAACTGGCTACTGCAGAGGTTGCGCCACAAGCCATGGCATCATTGGCTGCCCAAATGATATCGACTTTTTGATGCTTCAAAATACCTTTTACTTTTTCATAAGCTTGTTGTTTTGACCAGTGTGCAACTGTGCTATCTATTAAGTGCACTTCAGGGTGTGAATTCAAAAAGCTATTGAGTCCTTCAGCTCGAGCAACCGAAGCAGGCGAGGTTGTATCACCATGAAGCGCAAGCACATTGACTTTGCCGTGTGTGGTTTTATTTGTGACTAATGCGTCATGGAGTTGTTCTGCTAAAGAAAAGCCTGCGTCAAAATTATTCGGGATCAAGCTGCCCGCATAATATTGCCTCTGCTCTGCAGAAAGAGAGCTTAGCTCTTCATCTGAGAGGTCATTGAGCAACATAAATACTGGAATTTTATGTTTGGTGATCTCTTCAACCAATTTGACCGCGACCCCTTTCTCATTGACCAAAACCGCATAATCTGGTTTTTTAGCTATCACATCCGTAGCAAAAGATTTCATTAAAATATGATTGCGGTTGGCATAAATGGTAGTGAGGTTGATATCTAAGTCATCAGCAGCTTCTTGCATGAAGTAATTAACATTCGGCCAAAAATGTCCGGTTGGATTATTTGATGGGTGACCCGGGTTCAAAAACATAACATTAAGTTGATTTGCCTGAACGAAAAAACTAGGCAAAAAACAAAATAGAATGAAAAAAACGAAAACCCTAATCATGATTACTCACAAGATATATCTTTTTTGCCATATTACTAATCATAGTCAGTTAAGCAAATTTTACTGTTGAGTTTTTTACATGGGCAAGAAGTATAGGGAGCATCAACTCACTTTTAATCGTTACATTTTGTCACAACCAATTTATCTCAAAAAGCTTTCACAGCAGACTTAAATGTTATTATGTAACATTAGTCATTATGAAAACGAGCGAAGAATGAAAATTAAAAATCTTGTTTTGGCCATGGCTGCCGTCGTTGCGCCTTTGGCTTCTGCGTTTCAAACGCAAGATACCCGTATCTTACGATTCCCTGATATTCATAAAGAGCATGTCACATTCGTATATGCAGGTGACATTTACGTTGCTAATACCAAGACTGGAAAAAGCCAACGTTTAACTCATCATGAGGGGTTCGAAACTTTTCCTAAGTTTTCTCCAGACGGGAGTAAAATTGCATTTTCAGCCCAGTACAACGGAAGTCGCCAAGTTTATGTAATAAACCGTGATGGCTCAGGTTTGAAACAATTAACTTACTATAATGATGTTGGCCCGATGCCACCTCGAGGTGGTTATGATTATCGTGTTATGGACTGGACGCCAGACGGAAAAAATATCGTATTTAGAGCAAATAGAACCCCTTGGGGTAAGCGAATGGGTCGTCCGTACATTGTGCCAGCAGAAGGGGGCTTAGAGCAACCGATGGCAATTCCTGAAACGGGTGGGGGCATGCTTTCTCCTGATGGAAGTAAATACGTTTATACGCCAATAGACAGAGAATTTAGAACTTGGAAGCGCTCACGTGGTGGTCGTGCTCAAGATGTGTGGGTGTATGATTTAGAAAATAATACTTCAAAACAACTTACGTCTCATCGCGCTACAGATCAACAGCCTACCTGGGTAAATGACAGTATTTATTTCGTTTCAGATAGAGACTACACCCTAAATTTATATAAATATCGTGAAGGTAAGTCACCAGTTCGAATGACAACGCATGATGACTTCGATGTATTGTGGCCTTCTGCGGGTCCTGATGCGATTGTTTATGAAAATGGTGGGTATCTATACCGTTTCGATGAAGCGACAAAGTCCTCTGAGAAACTAAAGATAAATGTGGAGGGGATCAGAGAGCACACTTTGCCTTACAGTAAAAATGTGAGTGACTTTATTGACTCGATGGACATCTCTCATGATGGCAATCGCGCGGTGTTTACAGCCCGTGGTGAAATATTCACAGTACCTGTAAAACAAGGTCCGACTCGTAACTTAAGCTACACGCCTGAAGGCCGTGAGATAGAAGCCAGTTGGTCGCCAAATGGTCGATATATCGCTTATATGAGCGATGTGACAGGCGAGTACGAGATTTATATTAAAGACCGCGCTAACAATAATGAAGTTAAGCAGTTAACAAGTAATGGCACAATTTGGCGTTTCACGCCTAAGTGGTCACCTGATAACAGCAAACTACTTTTTGCAGATAAAAACCACACACTTTGGTTACTTGATATCGCATCTGGCAAACAAACAAAAATAGATGTAGCAAAGTTTGATGAAAACGGTCTTACTCAATATGTTTGGTCGCCAAATTCAAACGATATTGTGTATGTAAAAAATAACGAAAACCGCTACTCATCGTTATTTCATTTCAATATTGAGTCACAGAAGGTAACACGCTTAACAGATGAGATGACATCTGAAAGTAACCCGACTTTTTCTCCTGACGGTGAGTATCTGTATTTCAGCTCTGAACGTGATTACAACTTAACGTTCAGCTCGTATGAGTTTGATTATATGTTTAATCGTGCCACTCGAGTTTATGCGGTTGCTGTGAATAATCAAATCACACCCATTAACGCATTAAGCTCTGATGAAGCGGGCATTGTCACTGAAGAGACTGAAAATAAATCTCAACAAGAAAACACGAATGCGCTTGAGCCTCAAGGCTTTATGAAACGTGTCGTCTCTACAAATGCACCAGCAGGAAATTATCGCGGCTTAACGGGTGTAGAAGGCGGGGTTTTAACGCTATCAGGTGGTGCACTTAAGCTTATTTCGAACAAGCCTGATGGCAAAGTGGCTACAGTCGCGTCTGGCGTGAGTCAGTATAAAGTGTCGACGAATGGTAAACACATCATTGCTCGCTCAGGTAAAAGCATCAGTGTTATCAAGCCGAAAGCAAAACAAGATCTTAAAGCGAATCAGCTCGATCTCTCGAAGATGAATTTAAAAATTGATCCTAAGGTTGAGTGGCAGCAAATGTATGTGGAGGGATGGCGTACATTGCGCGATTGGTTCTATGATGAAAATCACCATGGCCAAGATTGGGATGCAATTTTAAAGCGTTATCAACCAATGGCGGATGCGGTAGCACACAGAACTGATTTAGATTATGTGCTTAGCGAAATCGCAGGTGAAATTAATGCGGGTCATATTTATGTTCAATCGGGCGATGCGCCTACCGCTGAACGTAAAAAGCATGGTTTATTAGGTGCTGGAGTTGAAAGTCACCCGTCTGGCTTTGTGAAGATAAACAAGATTTATCAAGGTGAAGATTGGCATGAAGACTTCCGCTCGCCACTGGGTCAAACAGGCATTAATGCTTCAGTAGGAAACTTCATTCTATCGGTAAATGGCCAAGCAGTAGATCAAGTGAGTAACTTCTTTGAATTGCTAGAAAATACTCAGGGTGAGCCAGTTGAGCTAATGCTGTCTGATTCACCGAGTTTTGATGCTGCTTGGAAGGTGACAGTTAAACCTGTAGCCAGTGAGCAAGGCCTGCGTTATTTAGATTGGGTGAACAGCCGAGCTGAATACGTCAGCAAGTTATCAAATGGCAAGATTGGTTATGTACATTTACCAAATACACATTACGAAGGTAACCGCTCTTTATTCAAGAACTTTATGCCACAAACGACAAAAGAGGCGATGATCATTGACGATCGTTACAACGGCGGTGGTTTTATTCCTGAACATCTAATTACCTGGTTATCTCGCAAGCCATTAAATTACTGGAAACGTCGAGGTGTTGAGCCAACTAAAACGCCAGCATTTGCTCATGACGGCCCTAAAGCTATGCTAATTAACGGTTATTCGAGTTCTGGAGGTGATGCATTACCTTACTATTTCCGTCAAGCGGGGCTTGGTAAGTTAATTGGCACACGAACTTGGGGTGGCTTGATTGGTATTTCTGGCAACCCATACCTTGTTGATGGTGGGCAAGTGATTGCTGCGACTTTCCGTATTCTTGACAACGACGGCAACTGGATCATAGAGAATGAAGGTGTAACACCAGATATAGAAGTGGTCGATCGTCCAGAGCTTATTCATGCAGGAAAAGACCCATCGGTAGAGCGCGCAGTTAAAGAGCTTCTTAAAGAATTAGAAGCTAACCCTAAAAAGCCGCTTGTCGTGCCACCTGCACCGAGTAACTTTAGAGACTAAGAGTCATTATTCTTATAAGGGGCGAGTAGCCCCTTTTTAATCTTTGAACTCAGGGTATTGCTCTTTGATGGTTAAGATTGCTTGGTTGAGTTTATGTATTAAATCTTCTTTATAAGCAAACTTAATATGTTCACTGTTACTAAAGCCAATATGCGCGGTTTGACGACTTATCTCATCAACTTCAACAAACTTTATATCAAGTGCACTGGGCATTTGAGCCAAGTTAAATTGTATTGCTCGACTATCATTCACATAGCAGTCGAGCTTCTTCTCTATTAATTTTTGCAAGTTTGATTGCGTACTTTTGTTTTCCCATATTTTAATAGCCCCATTTTTTATTAAAGCTTTATATCTGTCATCAAACATCAGATAACCGGCATTGATACCCACGTTTAGCTGTTTTCTGTTAGAGAAGTCTTTTAAATCAAGATTGCTTGGAGTTAAAAGTGCTGGCAAATGTGTATTTGGGTGACAAACAGTGACAACCCTCTCTGTTAATAACGTGACTGAGTATGGACCGATATAAGGGCGAGCTTGTCTGTGTATATAAGGAGGCAAAATTGCAAAAGCATGACCTAATTCTATTTCCTTTAAAGCTCGCTTCCATGGCATCGCTTCAAACTGAATATCGTAGTCATTTTTCAGTAAATTAGCTGCTTTTCTGATCAGATTAATGTAAATCCCTTGCGGGTTACCATTGACCGCATAGCTATAAGGGGGGTAATCCTCGTCAACAATCACTTTTACTTTTACTTTTACGGCTTTTGCTTCACTGATGTTTGATAAAAGCAATGAGCAAAAGAGTAGCAATAGTAATAGGTTGCTTTTACTCATCTAAAAACTTCACATAGTCATATCTAAAGCCCACAGAAATAGAATCAAATCCTGTGCTATTGGCATAGTCCTTCGTTAAGTACTCTAAATGAAAGCGTAGTTTGTTGGCCGGTAGCCACTCCAGCGTCACGTTATAGCCGTCAAAACCATTGCCACTGCTATCTAGACCGTCGTCGAAATCAAAGTATCCGAGCTTAAGTTTATAGTGCTTGGAGATTGGATAGCCTAACGAGATATCGAATGTTGAGCCATCTCGGTCATTACTTGTGATGCGATCGTAACTTTTATCTTGATAACCAACAGCAAGATAGAGGTCTGACGGGAAAGTATAAGCACCAGAAAAGGCTAAAATACGATTCTCACCTAAGTGTGTTTCGGCGTCATACACATGATTATTTTGATAAGTCATCGCGAGATGTAGGTTATCGACATCATAGCTTAGGCCTGCGTTAAATAAGTCTGAATAATTATCGCCATTTTCACCGTCATATTGCGCGCCTGCTTTGAAGGTGAAATCACCGAGTTCTTTTGAGTAGGTGAGAAAGTTGTTCACGAAGAAAATGCTTTCGGGGTCGTAGGCAAATGGACTACTCGCATGGTTGAAAATATCAATATATTCAGCAATGTATAAGTACTGTGCGGGGCGCTGTTTACCTATGCCTACCTCACCGAGCGGTGTATCGAGCGAGACATATACTTGCCTTGCTTTACCAAAATCTCCGTTGTTAGATAAATCTATACCCCATTCGCCATGAAGTGTGGCTTTAAATTCATTTGAGAATTGGTGAGTCGATTTAACGCCCATGTGTGATAACGCATCTCTGACGTCAGTGGTGCTCTCACCTGCATTATCAATGTAGCCGTAAGTTGGTCTGATAGTGGCGTAAAACTTTAGGTCTTTGTCAGGCTTAGCCTTTCCAGTTTTATCCTTACTCGGTTTTTGCGCTGGTTTTTCGGCTACCGGATGATTTTTTTGGGCTTTTTCTAGCGCTTCTATTTTTTGCTGCAATAGTTTTAATTGCGCTTTCAACAAGGCTATTTCGTCTTGTGTATTCGAAGCTGCTGATACGTTTACTGCATAGATAAGACTTAACAAGGCGGTGACAAAAGCAATGCTTCTCATAAGAATTCTCTGCAAAAGTGCGTGTTTTTTTGAGTATAGTTTATATTTACACAATGCTAATGGCTTTCTTGCTTAATTCGAATAAGGCTGAGAAATGAAGATTAGATCTAAGTTTTCGGTGGTATCTGGGGTTGTTGTTTTTATGGTGATTTCGCTTCTGGCGCTATCAACATATATTTTGGTTGAAAATAGCTTAAAGCAAAAAACACAGGCCTATGTGGTCGATAATACCGCTTTACTCAGTAGTAGTATCAGTAATTGGATGGCCGGGAAAGCAGCCCAAGTTCGTATTCTAAAGCATCAGCTTGAAGCTGATTTTTCAAAAAGTAACTTTCAGAAATCCCTCGAAAACAATGCGCTTAGAAATGAGTTTTTGTTGGTGTTTGGCACCTTGGCTGACGAGCAGGGACTTCGCTCCAATAACAAAAATCGTGTGAACCCACCAGAGATCGACTTTCGCGAGCGCGCTTGGTATCAACAAGCTAAAAACAGTCAAGGCGTAGTGTTTACACCACCTTATGTTGATGCAGCTACGAAGGAGCTTTTAGTTTCTATTGTTACTTCAGTTAATAGCGGAGGTTTTAAAGGGGCGATAGGGGGCGATTTGTCTTTGCAAACAATCGCAGATAGTGTGAATACGATTAATTTTAACAATACCGGCTTTGCGTTTATTGTTGACGGGCAAGGCACGATTATTACCCATCCTAATGCCAGTTTAAATGGTAAGTCTAGCCAAGCAGTGTACGAACTAGGTCCAAATAGACAAGGAGAAATTTTAGAGTTGAGTCATCAAGGCGAAGACAAACTGGCCTACTTTTTTCCGCTTGATGACAGTGCAGGGGTTGATTGGTATTTGGCTGTGTTGCTTGATAAGTCTCTGGTGTATGAGTCTTTGTCTACTTTTACCAGTCGTACATTTATCTTCGCGGTGTTTAGTATTGCGCTGTGTGTATTTCTATTAAGAAAACTTGCTAAACACCTGTTGAGTCCGCTTGATACGTTAGAAAGTGCAATTGGCCAAATCGCCAGTGGCGGCGGTGATTTGACTCGTCGTTTAAATGTGCAAACTGAAGATGAGTGCGGGGTTGTAGCAAATAACTTCAACCAGTTTTTATCTTACTTGCAACAGTTGGTGTCAGACATTAAGCACAAAGCTGAGAATATCACCTCAGAAAGCAACCATGCTTCGCAGTTGTCAATGCAGTCATCTGAGTCTCTGAATCAGCAATATTTGTCGATAGATAATTTAGCGACAGCAATGAATGAAATGAGTACGACCTCATCGGATATTGCTGCAAGTGCTCAAGATGCAGCGACTTCTGTGACCGCAGTAAATAAAACCGCAGATGAGAATAAGCAGGTATTTGCAAAAACAACCCAAGATATTGTGGAGTTATCGGCGTCTATTAGTTCAGCTCAACAGCTCAGTAGTGAACTGGCCTCTTACAGCAATAATATTGAACAAATTCTATCTGTGATCAACGGTATTGCAGAGCAAACCAATCTATTAGCACTTAATGCGGCAATTGAAGCCGCACGAGCAGGTGAGCAAGGCCGCGGTTTTGCGGTCGTAGCCGATGAAGTTCGAACACTGGCTTCAAGAACGCAAGAGTCGACCACTGAAATTAAATCTATGATAGAGCAAATTCAGCACTATTCTTCGCAAGTGCAAACTTCGATGGATGAGAGCAAAGATAAGGCAAATCGCTGTGTTGAACATACACAAATTGCCAGTGATTCTTTAGAGAGCATATCGAACGAAGTGAAAGAAATAATGGATCGTAATATTCAAATTGCAGCAGCCATTGAAGAGCAAAGTGTGGTGATTGAAGACATTAACAAAAATACCATTAGTATTCGCGATATCAGCCAACAAGTAGACAGTTTTGCGCACGAACAGATTACCGCAAATGAACAACTACTTGGTGATGTGAAGTCACAGCAAAGCTTGTTGAATAAGTTTATTGTTTAAAGGTGTTTTACGGATTATTCATCACTGAGCCATTTATACATAATGAGGCTATCAACATAACCTAACTTCGGATGATTATAGGCTTTTGGTATTGTGCCAATAATTTCATAGCCGAGCTTTTGCCAAAGCGATACGGCAACGGTATTACTCGAGACCACCGAATTAAATTGCATGGCCTTAAAACACTGTGCTCTGGCGGTGTTTTGAGAATGCTCACAAAGTTCTCTGGCAATGCCTTTTCCCGCTGCGAGAGGCGAGACCATATAACCGCAGTTACAAATGTGTCAGCTTGGCCCCATGGCATTGGCTTTTAAATAATAACTCGCTAGTACTTGTCCTTGCTCTTCGTAAACGAAAGACTTTAGCGGCGTTTCACACCATAGTGAATATGCGCTCGACTCGTTCATATCTGAGTCAAAGGCATAGGTTTCTTGTGCTTGAATAATACTCTTAAAAGTCGGCCAAAATGCTGAAAAATCTGCGCGTGTTATTGCTCTTATCATATTGGCCTTTAGTCTTTTGTATATCGTGCTAAAAACATAGTAATTGTTTGCTCAATAATATGTTTTTGCTGTTCAGGCGTTGGCTTTTCGAACCCATATAAGTAAGGATAAAAAATAAACGACTTAAGCTGAAAAAGAAACTGTTTTGCAGCAAATTCAACGTCATCTATGTCTAATGCGTTAGTATCGACGGCATCTTTCAAGAAGGTCTCAATAAAAGTCATGCAGCCCACTTTGTTGCTACCAAGTTGTGAGACTAATTCTGGATCTTTTAGCATCTGCATAAAGGCAATTTTTGCTATGCGTAAAAAATTGTCTGAAGTCAGTAGCTGTACTTCTTGCTCTGCAATTGCTTGCAATTGCGCATGTAAGGGTTTGCTTTGGTCAAATACCACAGCTTCGGTCGCCATTAATTCGTCTTTCATTTTGAATAAAATGGCGTGAAACAGCTGATCTTTAGTATCGAAATGATTATAAACTGTGCGTTTTGATACTTTGGCAAGTTTGGCTATGTCATCCATGCTGGTGGCATCGACGCCTTGCTCGTAAAACAATTGCTCTGCGGCAGCTAAAATGTGCAATTTTTTTTGGTCAGATAACTTCATAATTTTCCTCTCGATAATTGCCTTATTCTAAATACAAATTAAAAAAGTTGCACTCAGTAGTTTACTTTTTATATTTTTAGTGAAAAACTACACCGTATAGTTTACTTTAGTTTGGTGCATTATGAAAATCAGTAAATGGTTAGGTGTAGGTTTTATTGCTTTAACAGTGGGAGCATGTTCAGTGAATAATCAATTAGCAACACAAGATTCAACTTTGTCGCAAGGGTCGAGCCATTATCATAATGGTAAGTTTCATAACGACGACATTATGGAAGCGAATGGTTTTGGCAAAATGCTAGGGCTAATCGGTCGCTATATCACTGAAGAGAAAAAACATGCAGTGCCAGACCAGCCACTGCCTTTGAAAGCCTTGAGTACAGAACAGTTACAGGCACTTTCGAATGATCAAATCCATATGGTTAAGCTTGGTCATTCGTCAATTTTGCTTAAAGTGTATGGTGAATTTTGGCTGCTTGACCCTGTATTTTCAGAGCGTGCGTCACCATTTAGTTTCTTGGGTCCTAAACGTTTTCAGCAAACGCCTATCAGCATTGATGATCTACCAGAGATAGATAAAGTGCTTATCTCTCATAACCATTACGACCATTTAGATAAAGCCAGTGTTAAGAAGCTGGCCGATAAAACCATGCTGTTTTTGGTGCCATTAGGGGTTGAAGCTGATTTATCGCGCTGGGGCGTAGAGCCGTCAAAAGTGTTGTCATTTGATTGGTGGCAAGAACTACAAACAGATAGTGCACTGGTCGCTTTTACTCCAACTAAGCATTTCTCTGGCCGCGCTTTATCGGATGGAAATAAAAGCCTGTGGGGGTCTTGGGTGATCAAAGGTGCTAAAGAAAGTATTTATTTCAGTGGTGACTCCGGCTACTTTGATGGCTTTAAGAAAATTGGAGAGAAGTACGGTCCGTTTGATTTAACCTTTATTGAAACGGGCGCTTATGATAAAGACTGGGCCGATATCCATATGACACCAGAGCAAAGCTTACAAGCACACCTTGATTTACAAGGTAAAGTGATGGTGCCGGTGCACAATGGCACGTTTGATTTAGCATTTCATGCTTGGTTCGAACCATTGGAGCGAGTGTCAAAAGCGGCGGATGAGCATAATGCAGTGATTAGAACACCAATAACCGGAGAAATTTTCAATTCAGATAAGCAATTTGTACAAACTTATTGGTGGAAGCCACTTTTACCAAGTATGTAACTAAAATTTAACAATGTTGATTGTGTCAAATTTATTAAATTAAACAATTGAATCTAATGAATAAAATTGCTAAATGTAAAGTTATGGGTACGAATTTAAAGATGAGAAAGTTTAAATTTATGTAAATAAAATGTGATCTTTAAGATTCCTTGCGCTATGGTTTGAGTGATTTTTAATCAAACAACAAAGTAAAAGGAATCATTATGCGTAAATTATCGACTCTAGCATTTGCTATCGGTGCAATTGTATCTGGTCAAGCTTTAGCTCAAGCAGAACTAAAACAAGTTTCTGCAAGCAAAGCCATTCCAAATCAATACATTGTAGTATTTAAAACCCCTTCGGTTTTAAATATTCAAAGCGCTGATGCAGTAGCAAGTTATGCTGAGCAGGCCAGCCAAAAACTCGTAAATAGCTATAACGTAGATGTATCACGCAAGTTTGCTGGTTCTTTAAACGGTGTGGTTGTGAATGCATCTGCAAACCAAGTTCAAGACTTACTGAATAACCCTGATGTTGACTATATTGAGCAAGATCAGATTGTGAGTGTGTCTCCTTTAGCTGCAACCAATGTTGATCAAGGAAATGCAATTTGGGGTTTAGACCGTGTTGACCAACGCTCACTGCCGCTTAATTCAAACTATCATTATGACTATGACGGTGCGGGTGTAACGGCTTATGTTATCGATACTGGTGTGCTTATTTCTCACAATGAATTTGGTGGTCGAGCATCACATGGTTACGACTTCGTTGATAACGATGCAGATGCAACAGACTGTAACGGTCATGGTACTCACGTAGCGGGTACAATTGGCGGTAGCCAGTACGGTGTTGCAAAGAATGTGAATATCGTTGGTATTAAAGTACTAGGGTGTACAGGTTCAGGTACTAACTCAGGCGTTATTGCAGGTGTTGATTGGGTTAAAAACAATGCTTCTGGCCCGTCTGTTGCAAACATGAGTCTAGGTGGTGGTGTTTCGCAAGCACTTGATGATGCAGTTAATTCTGCGGTAGCAGCTGGCGTAACCTTTGTTGTTGCAGCTGGTAATGACAACTCAAATGCATGTAACTATTCACCAGCACGAGCTGCAGATGCAATTACAGTTGGTTCAACAACGAGCAGTGACAGTCGTTCAAGCTTCTCTAACTATGGTAGCTGTTTAGATATTTACGCACCGGGTTCAAGCATCAAATCAGCTTGGTACAACTCTAATACTTCAACTAATACGATTAGTGGTACATCAATGGCTGCACCTCACGTAGCTGGTGTTGCAGCACTATATCTAGATGAAGATAGTACGCGTTCACCTGCTCAAATTGATTCACTTTTAAGTAGTCGTAGTTCGAAAAATAAAGTGAGTGATGCTAAATCAGGTTCACCAAATGAACTTCTTTACAGCCTAGCTGGCGATGGCGGTCCGGTTGACCCTGTTGACCCAGACCCAGTATTAGAAGACGGTGTTGCAGTAAGTATTTCAGGTGCTACGGGCACAGAAAACTTCTATACATTTGAGGTAGCTGCTAATACTTCAGCAGTGACATTCAATATGTCTGGTGGTTCGGGTGATGCAGACCTTTATGTTCAACAAGGTACTAAGCCTACACAATCATCATACAGCTGTCGTCCATACAAAAACGGTAATGAAGAAACCTGTACTTTTAATAACCCAGCAGCTGGTACGTGGCATGTAATGGTTCGTGGTTATAGTGCGTATTCTGGTGTATCGCTGGTAGCACAAACTTCATCAGGTGGTGGCTGTGGCGCGAACTGCCTTGATAATGGTGTACCAGCAACAGGTCTTTCTGGATCACGTAACTCTGAAGTAGTTTACACGATTGATGTGCCTGCTGGTGTTACACTAAGCGTAAATACATCAGGTGGTTCTGGTGATGCAGATCTTTATGTTCGTAAAGGGGCAGCACCAACAACGGGTACATATGACTGTCGCCCTTACCGTAACGGTAACACTGAAAGCTGTAGCTTGAGCTCTGGCACGGGCGGAACTTATTACATCATGCTTCGTGGTTACAGTGCGTATAGTGGTTTGACGCTTCAAGCTAGCTACTAAATTTAAACGTTTTAAACCCAACTAATTAAGTCGTTAAGTAAAAGCGCCTAAAGCAGTTTGCTTTAGGCGCTTTTTATTTTTGATAACCCTTTCATATAAAAGTCTGCGCAAAACTCAAATTATTTCTCTGTTTTAGTTAAAATGTTAACAATATGTATTGTTTCGGCTTCATATTTCTACCTTAATTCCATATTAAACTTGTTTTGATAGGGCAATATCGCCTGAAGTTTAGTGAATTAATATTTTTGAAAATTTAAACACAGGTTGGAAAAACAGCGTGCGTGTAAAAGATCCCTGGGATAACCAATTAACGAAACCACTTTTGACTTTATTTTTAATTATTTCTGTTTGTGGTTTTATCTTAAATAGCTTTTATCAAATCCAGCAGACACGGTCTTTTAGTGAAGCCGTTCGTCAGCAAGTCAAAACCCAGACTTTAAATGCCGCGGCAGAAGTGGGTAGTGAACTAGAAAAAATCATGACAAGTGTTGATAGATTTGCCCGTGAAGTGACGGCAACGCCAGATAAAACATTTGTGTTAAAGCTGTTAGAAGACGAGTTTGCCGTCAACGAAGATATTTATTCTTTAAATGTGACCTTTCATCCTTATCAATACCAGCCAAATATCCGCTATTTTAGCCCTTATTATGAAAGGTTAACGGGGGTCGAGCGTAAATATAACTTGGTTGATTATGACAAACCTTATAAAGAATTTAGCTGGTATCACAGGCCGTTAAAAGAGGGGCCTATCTGGACTGAACCTTATTATGAGCCGCAAAACAATGTGTTGATGACGACTTATTCAGTGCCTTTTTATCAATATAAAAATGCCAAACGAGAAGGGAAAATGCCAGTGGGAGTGGTGCCCTCTGATATATCGTTGGATCATTTAACTGCTTCACTCAAAGAGCTTGATTTGGGTTTAGGTGGTTATGGTATTTTATTTTCTAAGCAACAAAACCTAATCTCTCATCCTGTATTTAGCCACGTCAGAGAAATGGAAAACTTACAAGACTTAGTGTCAGAAACTGAGTTTGCTTATCTCTCTAAAATATCAAGGTGCTTTGAAAGCGATTTAGAGTACCTGTTTTTTAATGGTGAAACCCTTGATAATAGCGAGCATTATGCCGCTTGTACTAAAGTTCCACACACAAATTGGACATTGATAACTCGGATGTCCTCTGACATGTTTTACATGGACAGAGACGAACGCCGTCAAAATAATATTGATATTATTGCTTGGGGCGCAGCTTCATTTATCTTTCTTATTTTATTGATGACGAAGCAAAGAAAACTGACTTGGACACAAAACAATGTGCTGCTGTCAGTGACACTGATACTAAGTACATCGCTTGTACTTGAGTTTGCTAGGAGTTTTAAAACCCTTGAACGCGCTGACAATGTCGTGATCACAACACAAGCACAAAGAGAGGCGTTTTCAACGAGCTACAGTGACAGGATGGAAACAATGCATGTTGCGCAGCCTGAGTATGTAGCAACGGGTTTGTATGTTGAGTCACTTGAGTTTGTAAATGCCAATAACGTGCACTTGACAGGCCATGCTTGGCAAAAGCTAACCGCTTCTCAGAAAGCCTTTATTGAGCCTAAGTTGGCTTTTAATCATACCGTTAGCAGCAAAGTTGAAGAGGCTTACCGACAAGATTTAAAAGATGGGGGTGTTTTAGTTGGTTGGCGTTTTTCGATAGAAACAAGGCAGCAGTTTGATTACAGCAAATACCCGTTTGATCATAAGAGCATAGAGCTGAGTTTTAATGAAGCAGATATGGGCGGCAATGTCATTTTAGTGCCAGATCTTGAGTCGTATGAAAAGCTGTCAAAGATGGATAATCCAGCTGTATCTCCCGATATAGTGCTTGATGAGTGGCAGTTAAAAAGCAGTTACTTCAAGTATCGATTTGAGAGTTACAACACTAATTTTGGTCTTGATACCTTTTATAACCAAAATGTCGCGCCTGAGCTTAACTATAATATTAATATTGAACGTGAATTTATCGGCCCATTTGTGACAACGCTTTTGCCTGTGATGGTCATGGTATGCCTGTTATATGCGTGTGTTGTGAGTATGAAATACACACCTTATGGTGACTTGCGTAACAATATAACCGCAGTTGTTTTCACGATTTTACTTGCCCATTACAGTATCCGAGAGCACTTACAAATTGATGAGGTCGTCTATTTTGAAATCTTTTACTTCTTACTTTATTTAGTATCTTCATTGTTCATGTTGATAGCACATCAATATTACAAGGCGAAAGAAGAGACCGGAGATGGACGAATATACAAACGTCTAGCCAATATTTGGTTCTGGCCTGTTATGACAATCTCAATTTTTGTTATCACTATACTGACCTATTACTAAAGCTCTAATTGCAAAAAAGGCGATCATGTATCCTCATGGTCGCCTTTACTAGCAGTTGTTAATAATAAAATTAGTTAGCTATCGCCGTTAAGCTTACGCCACTATAAGCGCTATAGCCTCTAAGCATAACGTGGTATCTACCTGCACCTGAACTCACAGTACAAGTCTCTTCATTACCCCAGCGATAAGGTCGGCAATCATAAGTTGTTCGAGTTGGTTCGCTGCCCTTACGAACATATAAATCAACGTCACCTGTACCGCCTGTTATCACAATGGTGGCACCAGACATACCAGCAGGTACATCAAAATAGAAGAATTGTTCATTGTTTCTAGCGCCACTTAAGCCAGTCTTAGCTACGCCATCTTTGAGTAGCTTAGGGTCTGTACCATCGTCAACAGCGAGTGTGTAAGTTTTGCTTGCTGTTGCGCCAGTTTCATCAGTGATGGTGAGCGTTGCAGAGAATTGACCCGCTACAGCGTAAGTGTGGCTTACACTCGTGCCAAAACCGTTGGCAGAGCCATCACCGTATTGCCACTCGTATTGCGTAATTGCACCATTTGGCGAAGTCGAGCGGCTGCCATCAAAACTACAGCTCAGTAGATTACAGTTAATATCGAAGTCTGCAATAGGTTGCGGATCAACCGTGCCATTATCACCAGAAGGTACTTGACCATTGAAATGACTCGAAACCTGAGGCCAAATTAAACTGATCTTTGCGCCCTTGTTAGTACATCCACCTAAATGGTGAAGTGCGATAACATTGTTGGTTGCTGCAGCAAGTACAGGAGAGCCAGATGAGCCGCCAATCGTATCGCAGTAGTAGCCTAAGTCAGTACCTGTGCCACGGCCATTGGCGTTTGCGTTGTTTACAGAGCAAAGACCATTGCTGTCTCTGTCAGATTCAATCGACAGCTCTTTTGGATTACCAGAGCCATGCTGAGGAATGTAAATGCGCTCACCTTGTGTTGCATCACGTACATCTAGACCAAAATAACCAAATGGTGCCGCTTTTGCGAAATCATTAATGGTAAATAACGTATAGTCGAGGGTGTAATCGGTTTTTAATAGATCTTTACCTGTGACTTTTACAACACTTTCTAGCGTATTTCCGTCACAACTTGTGCGTTGGTAGTTAAACCAGACTTCGGTATTTGCCAGTTCAGATGCAGATTCCACACAATGGTTATTGGTGAACATGCGGTTATCACTGCCAACTCGCCAGCCAGTACATAAGCCACTGCCGTTCATAAGTAATCGGGCAACCGGTCGAGAGCGTTCAAACTCTGTTGGGTTTGAATTAGCCCAACACTGCACGTCTCGGCGTTCCATCGCACCACAAGTAGAGGCAATACCTACATCGGTTTCAATAGACGGAGTGAAGTCATTTTCTGTGCCATGGAAGTAACTATCGATTTCAGCATCTGCCAGTGAGATTTGGCTTTGTGCAGCAAAGGTATGATTAATTTGACCGGGCGTGTATTCAACAATTACTTTGTCTGCTGAGACTGACATAGCATAAAACGATGAAACGCCATCATCGCCCTGTGCTTTTGTTGCTGTGCTCATGTTGAACTCAGTGTATTCATAACGCTCGCTACCATCCTCAGAGCGCACGACAAGTTTGCCGCCATTCTGTAAGTTGATATTTTTAAAGTGCAGCTTGATGTAACTGGCATTTGGGTGTGAAACCGTTTGCGTAATGACCGTTTGGTTCACGGTATTTGCAGTTGCAAATTGACTGTTAAGCGGCAGGTTAAGCTGTGCAGCTTTACCTATTGTGGTTTTTTGCGCTTGAGATGTGTATTTCATCATTTGTGTTTCTGTCAGTGGCGCTTGAGCTGCTACAGACAGTGAAACCGCACTTAACAGCGGCAAGATGTGGCGTGCTTTCATTATCATATCCTTACAATTACTTGTTTATGGTTTTGGGAACCGAGAATAAAAGTAGCGCATATTGATTGTTGTGTAAAATAAATGTTAAGAAATTTTTAACCTTAATTTTACATTGGATGGTGGTTACGCAGTCGATTTTTTTAATGTGGTGAAAACAAGGCAATAAAAAAGGTGATTAATAACATAAATATCAATCACCTTTCGGGTAGTTTAATTGAGTGTCAGCCCGTAATCTTATAGATTAATACGGGCGAGTATGGCTTATTTGACTAGCGCCCAAGGTCCGCTACCAGCCTTAGGTTGGTCGCCTTGTGTCCACCATTTCGCGGTGTAAATTGCTTTATTAAAGCTGACCTTGTCACCTTTTAGGTAAACTTTTGTTGCATCCCATGCCGCAATTCCCCCCACTGGCGGTTTGTCTTTAGGTGGGTTAAGTTTTTCAACCACAGTTACATTTGGCCAATTAACATGAGATTGATAAAAATTAGTGACACACTTTTCATAGTCGCCTGGTACAAGTGCGGAATAAGCAGTTTGGTAACCTACTAATTTACACTCGAATGACTGACCTCCTGGGCGGTCTGAGTGATAAGTCCAGTCAGCTTCCCAGTTTGTGTAAAGTACATCGGCAGAGCCGTTTAGGTTTAAGCTACCAAAAGGCGTTTGCTGCCAACAGGTATTTTCTTCGTCAGCTTCAATTGGAATGTTGTAATAATTTGATAAGCCTTCCCAATAACGAATGCGGTTAACAGGTTGACCTTTAGTACGATTCTGTTCACCACATTCAATACCCCCATTGATCACATTAATGGTTGTGCCAAACCCATAACCAATACCAGCTGCCAGCTCTTTTTGAGAAGGTGTCCAAGTTCGGTCGATAACATGTAACATGGCAGGTTTTGGAGCCTGTGGCGTTAAGAAAAACCAAATAGCTGAAGCTAAATTAAGCCAAGAGTCTGCAACTAAACCTGGGTTGTTGAGCAATACAGTCGCATCGCCATTGAACATCACCTCGGAAAAAGCACCGTAATTGAAGTGATAAGAAAGTTGTTTAGCACCGCGACCAAAATAGCCTTGACCATCGGCACATGGCCAGCGACGGTTTTGCCAGTCGTTTTGCCCACACCCTGTCGTGTAACCAGGTTGACCTTCAGACCAACCCATTTCACGCACGTGTACTAACGCTTGTTGCCATTCTTCTAACTGCTGTGGGTTGTCAGAAATATTGTCTTTGGCAATATGTCCGCCAGTTTCTTGTGCAAAGTGTGCAAATGCTGTGATGATAGACTTCTTACAAATGGCATCAGAATCACGGCCATCTGTATATTCACCACAAAATGCTGGGAATTTACCTATGGCACGCAAGAAACGCGTATAAGTATATTCAGGGGCAGCCATACCCGTTAAAAAATCCCATTCTTGCTGACCAAACACACGTTCCACTCGTTTAACGTTTTCAGGGTTGCTGGCATTGTTAGGCGTGATCGCTTCAACAATACTGTTGTCGCGTGTTTCTAGTGCCTTGGCCCAAATCTGATACATAGGATCTGAGGCTTTTGCATCGCGCGCTACGTTTATTTCTGCGCGAGATAATAAATAGCCGTTCGGGTTGTTTGGATCGTCAACAATAGTTAGCGCATTGGCTGAAGCAATTAAACCAATTTGCATAGCAAGCAGTTTGAGAGAATGGTTTTTCATTTGGGTTCCTTTGATCGCATGTTTCTAAAATGGGTTATTTAACCTATTTTTAACATTAGACGCCAAATGACATCGCTGTCAAGCCTGTATGTGGACCAAAATGAAATTAGCACTCATTGGTGGTGAACCTGTGGGGGGGAGGTCTTGCCAATGAGTGCTGGTATCTAGCTTACTCTCATTTACTCAAGTCATATGTATCAGGTTGGGTGCCAACTTTTCAAATTTTATAAACTTATGATCTTAATAGCTTTTCGATTTTTTAGAAAAAAAGGCATCTGAATGTGCGAAGCAAAATGCATCTTTTATTGCGAATTTTGGGATTTTTGATGCAAAAATAAAGGGGCATAATGCCCCTTTATCAGTCGCTTATGGAGGGTCTTACTTTCCTTTACCTTTACCTTTTGATTGTTTGCCGCAATTACTTTCACCAGCGGCTTCTGTGAGGGCATCTCCTTCCTCCTCAGTAAGTAATCCGTTATTCACTTCAATATTCTTAGCATGGGCTACGCAGCTCACGTATTGACAATGGTTTTTCCAAAGTACATCGTGGCAGGGCCTGCACAATTACAAGCATTCGCAACGTTTTGTGCACCAGAGGCTGTATCAGCTCACATATCGTCATCCTCTAAAATGCCGTACCATCGCTTTCACGGTTTTGGGAGTCTGTCTGTGTAAGAACTAAATCAATATTAACAGTTAGTTTATTGTTGTGTTAATTCAAACTATATTTGAGATGGAGATGAATTTTCAGTGTTTGTTACGGGATTTTTAAAATCAGAAAAGGTAGAAAGTAGTATAAATCTGCAGTGTGGTCGTACCAGTTTATCTGTGTTATAAAAAACACATACATTTTATCTGATTCCACTTTAGGTTTTTACTATGAATTTACAAACTGTCCTCTCGCAATTAGAACAAGGACTGTCAGGGATTGTCCTTCCTAGCTCTTGGTGCCAAGGCCGCACTGCATTTGGTGGCGTATCTGGGGCGCTACTTTTCCAAGCAGTAAAACAAGTTGTAAAACCAACGCGTCGTGTCTTATCTATTAGTACAAACTTTATCGGTCCGCTGATTGCTGAGCAGCCGTTCGATATTAAAGTTGAAGTTTTACGTGAGGGTAAAAGCGCCTCTCAAGTATTGGCGCGTATTGAACAAGATGGCAGCACCTGTGTACTGGCGCAATTTTGTTTTGGTGAATCACGTAAGTCTGAGTTACTGGTGAGCAATGATGAAACCCACCAATTAGTCGCGCCTAAGCCTGAGCAACGCATTCCTTATATTCCAAATATGACGCCAGAGTTTTTTCAGCATGTTGAAATTTGCTTGCAACAAGGTGGTATGCCATTTACGGGCGCTATGACATCACATTTAGGTGGTTGGATGCGTTTTGGCGATCATGAAGGTTTTCAAGATGAGCTGCAATTGCTGGCATTGAGCGATGCGTGGCCGCCGACTATGCTACAAATGTATCCTCGCCCAGCACCAGCAAGTACCATGAGTTGGTATATTGAATTTTTAAAACCAGTGCAATTAGAACAGAGTCAGTGGTTTGGTTTTGAAGCGGTGACACATAATAGTGCTGATGGATATGCGATTGAAGAAGCGAAAATTTGGCACCCTGATGGGGAGCTTTTGGCACTAAGTCGACAAACTGTTGCAGTGTTTGCTTAACGCATGAAAAGAAATGGGGCTTCAGTGAAGCCCCATCGATTATGATTGTTTATTTCTTAATGTAACTAGGCCGATCATTAAGCCTAGTAAGTAGAACAAGCTACCACCTGAGCCTCCCCCTTGGCTCTCACTTTTTTGTTCAGCATTTTGGGAAGACGATGCATTATTGTTGCTTTCTGAGTTTGTGCTACTACCATCAGAACCAGAGTCGCCAGAGCCAGAGTCACCAGAACCAGAGTCATCAGAACCAGAATCACCAGAACCAGAATCACCTGAGCTTTCTTCTTTTTCTTCTACCTTAAACATTAAAGTATGCTTACTTGAAGCGCCTTCAATGTCATAAGTGGTGATTGGCAATTTAAATTCGCCAGCTTCTGAGAAAGTGATGGTTAACGTATTTTTTGATAGTGTCATATTGTCCAAAACACCATTTAACTCAACGATTATCGGTAAGTCTTTGTCATCAACAAAGTGCTCGGCAAACGTGATTGTTAACTCTTCATCTGTTTTCGCAGCAAACTCTAAATTGTTTATGGCTGTTGGCGCACTATTGTATGTGAGTTGCACTGACAGCTCTGTACTTTGCTCCAATGAATTGCTGACAGAGACAATGAGACTTTGAGAGTTTGAAGGCTGACCATCAAATTCCAACAAACCTTTTTCAGATAATGACACGCCCGGTAGTGTTTGTGTTGTGACAAATTTAAGGTCCTGACGCTGTTGCTCGCTAAAGTAGGTGGTTAAATCCCAGCTAGCTGGATTGCCTTGGTTTAGAGTTAACTCGACTGACTCAGAGGTTGGTGACAACTCATTGGTGATAACCATCGTACCTTTTGAGTAAAAGTGTAGGTAATGGTTTTTTTGTGCATATTTTCCCTCATAAAGGTTGAACTCACCAACACGTGAAAATATGTTTTCAGCTTCAGTATCAAGCAGATAAGTATCTAAAGTGTCGTAGTTTCCAACATCAAAAAACCACAAAGATTGAGTGTCGCTCAACTGAGCTGGATTCATTTTTGGCACTCTGGGTAATGCAATATCTTCTTTAACGAACCCACTCTCTTCAAGACGGTAGATACCATGTTCACTTATTTTGCCAAACCCCCAATATGCAGGTAAATAAAAACGCTTATTAACGTAAGTAACTTCTCCATAGTAATCAGTTAGGCTATTAGTAAATATAGGTAAGTCGATAGTTTTATGAAGGCTTAATTGAGCATTATCAAAGAGTAAGTGATGTAATTTTTGCAAATCCCTGTCAAATGCATAAATATTAATGCCATCAACAATATAGCTTGTATGTTTGTTAAGCCTTGTACTCGAAGCTAAATTCAAGTCAAAGACTTGTTTAAAAGCCAACTCTCCGTCGATTACTTCAAATAAGTAATAGTCACCAGCAGAAACAAACACGACTTGAGTGTCAGTTAATGCAAACACAGCCTGCCACTCTGCAAGTTCAGAGCTGTTTTCAAGTACTAATTTACCTTTTTTGAAATTTAAATCAGTCTCGTCTGCGTTCGTCGAAATTAATGTATAAGAGTCATTTTTAACAAATAAAACTTGCTTCCCTAATTTATAAAAACCCTTATACGAAGTAGTTTGATTATGAAGCTGATCAGTCAGTGGGATATCTTTAGTGAATGTTTGTCCACGCTCAGATGAAAGAGCAGATAAAGTGAAAAATCGACCATTGAAGTTTAAGCTACTGCTGTCTCCAATTACTAGATTTGGGTAATAATCAGGACTACTGGTTTTGAGTCTGCCTTGCTCTTTTTGTCTTTCTATTGAGCTAAAAGAGCCATCATTATTAATGGTATTGACTTTTAAGCTTGTACTTTTTGAATAAAGGCGAAGTGTTTCTTTATCAAGGTTTGGGCTACTCGGCACACAGCCTGCGCATACTTCGGTCGCAGCGTAATTATTATCAGAAGTTAAAGTCAGCTCTAAAAGTTGTGCATAGTTATACGCAAGCAAACGATTGTCAGTGCTGAAGATATCATGCACTGACAAATTATCTGGCAAGAAAGTTTCGCGAGAAACTTCACGGTGGTTAGCCACACGGTTATCGGTTGTTAGTGTCAGCTCAATGACAGTGTCGTAATTATGTATGAGCAGAGTATTGTTTACTGGGTCATATGCACTGGCAATCCTTCCAGGGTATCTGAAATCAAAAGATCCATTAAAGATCTCTTGATAGTTGTTATTTAAATCAAACACCTCCAACGCATCTTTAGCTATGTGTAAAACCAAGCCTAAATCCGGGTAATGGTGCTGTTTACCTTGGTCGAAATCTTCATCATTTATGGCGACACTGTTTCCTTTAGAGATAGAAAAGTTTGCAGGGTCCCAATAATAAGGTGTGAATTTGGTGACTGCTCTTTCACTATTTTCGTAAGCATAAAAAGCAGAGCTGGTTAGCTGACCTGATGTGCTCCATGAATCAGGATTAAACTCTGTGACTTGCTTTTCAACTAGCTTATATTCTTCAGTGATCTGCCAAACAATGATATTACCGGAGAAATCAACCGACAGAAGTGACTTACCATCTTCAGAGAGCGCATACTCCACGGTATTTCTAGCATCTGAGGCAAAATGCAAATGAGGATATTCAGACTTTAAAGTAAAGTCATCATCGGTTACTTCAAAAATGCTTAGCCCATCTCGACCATATAAAACGAGCGTTGATGCGTTTAATATAGTTTTTGAAGAAGTAGCTTCGTATTGATTAATCTCATGTGAATTAATTTTTTTTAGTGTGAGATTATTCGTATTAATTGTTGCTAAGCAATCTGTACTAAATAGATAAATACCTAAAGCGGTGATTGTTGAGAGTATTGTTTTCATTATATGCTCCTTTAAGAGGAACGTATTCTAACTAGATTTTTAGGTAAATACCCTGCTATTTCAGCTTTTTATGTAATTTTGCATAGGTCAAGGTTTATCAAAAACCTATTTAACCCTTCATCAATCAGAAATAAATTTTCAATCATCAGCATCACCAATATTACAAGGGAGTTTATAGTGCTCAGTAGAGTAAACTCTCGCCAACTTATCTAGTTCAGGTACTGTTTTGAACATATATTGAGTAAACAGTCTTGAGCAAAGAAAAAACTTCAATCCAAAGCGTTTTTGTAAACGTAGCTTATACTTATTAAATTAAAATATTCTAAACTCTATTGGAGATAGGAATGGATTACCCATGGATAAGTAAAGCGAACAGAATCTTCTCTGGCGTATTAGTTGCGCAGTTTTTACTCTCCCTCTTTATCGCTTTTTTCACTCAAACCTGGTTTGAGGCCATTGTCATTGGCTTGTTTACGCTGAGTCTCCCTTTATTTCTCATTAAGAGCGCGCCGCAATCTCCTATAACTAGATACAGCGTCGGTGTGGCTGTTCAGGTTTTTGCTGCTCTCCATATTCAGCAGACAATGGGTTTAACAGAGCTACACTTTGAAATCTTTGTCATGTTGGCATTCTTAAGCTTTTACCGAGATTGGAAAGTTATTTTGGCGAGTGTGGGTTTTGTTGCTGTTCACCATATTTTGTTCTTTGCCATGCAAATTCAAGACTCTGGTGTATTCATATTCGAAGAGGGTCATTTGCTCTTTTACATCTTGATGATCCATGCTCTATTCGCCGTTGTCGAAGCTGGCGTGTTGATGTATGTAGCAAAACATTCTCACCGAGAAGCGGTTGCTGCACATGATTTATCGTCCAGTGTTAAAACCATTTTGGCAAATAATGGTAAATTTGATTTAGCCAGCTATCAGCCTAGTGACTCAGAGCAACTGGCTGATTTTAATAAGCTGATTAATTCATTCTCTAGTTTGATTACACAATCGAAACAGGTATCAGACTCCGTGGCAAATATGGCAGAGGAAGTTGCCATTCTTACCGCTCAAGCACAAAGCGCTAGCGAAGATAATGCCAATCAAATCAACTTAATAGCAACGGCGACAGAAGAAATGACGGTTGCTAGTAGCAATGTATCTGGTCAGGTTTCCAGTGCAAATGACAATGCCAATGACGCCTTTATTAACACAGATAAAACTAGAGCGATTATCGACAGCTCAGGTCAAAATATAGATGCTCTAACTCAAGAGTTAGCAGATACCTCAAACACAATCAGCGAGCTGGCTAACAAATGTAATCAAATTGAAGAGGTCATGAACGCCATTAAATCCATTTCTGATCAAACAAATTTACTTGCTTTAAATGCGGCGATTGAATCTGCAAGGGCAGGTGAGCATGGTCGAGGGTTCGCGGTTGTTGCAGACGAAGTGCGAAAGCTGGCTATGAAGACCCGTGAAAATGCCGAACAAATAAGTGATATCACGGCATCTTTAACCTCTGAGGCTTCTTTGTCTGTCGATCAAATGGCTAAGTGTTTAGAGCAAGCGCAAGGTACTGTGACGCAAGCTAATGAAGCATCAGGTATGATGTCAGGTGTTGTGCAAAGTATTCAAAGCATTGTTGATAATATGGCATCTGTGTCGAGTGCTGCTGAGGAGCAAACAACCGTATCTGACAGCATTTCTCAGTCAACTCAGTCACTTGCGAGTAATTCAAAGCACTTGCAAAGTTCTACGGTCGAAATGGGACAAAAATTTGCAAGTATGCAGCAGCAAATCAACAGCTTAAATCAGGAAATGAGTCGATTTGAAGTTTAAGTGGTTGCCAGTCCTATTAATTTTTTGGACTGCGGGTTTATTACTTGCAGTCTTATATGCGGCAAGTAATAAAGCCAAACATTTTGACCCTCAAAATGTATTACATCAGTCGGCGCTGTCATTATCTTTCGATACTGTATTTATTGAAGCGTTATCAAAACATAATTTAGAACTTGCTGGCAGTGTGATCCATTTTCAACGCAGTGATTGCTTTTGTCAGACTGTAGCGCAAAGTCATATTAATTCGGTAGAAATGCTTGCTGAAAAACACCAGTTGAACAATGTCACTGTCACGCTAGATGATCCGAGCATACTAAAAGCGTTTGTTCCCTCAGTACCTGCGGTTGCGGTGATCGACAAATTCGGCAAGTTAAACTATTTCGGCCCATATTCGTCAGGCATGTTTTGCACTGAGGGGGATGGATTGGTTGAGCCATTTATTGAAAAAAGCCAATTAGCTAGGACTGGTGCAACCGTGATATCCCAGAGTCAGGGGTGTTATTGCAACCTAACCTCTGTGTAGATATTTGTAATTTAAGCCTTAAACTTCAGTCGATTGTTGTTATCTCGTGAATCTAAAATTTGCTGTTTATTAAACTGCTGGGTGTGTTTTGCTGCGCGGTCATATAAAAGCACATTAACCGTAGCGGCTAGATTCATACAACCAGTGGTTGGCATATAAACTACCGCACTGGCTTTATCGACCACTTCTTGTGGCAAACTCCCATCTTCTGGGCCGAATATATATAATGCTTGCTCTGGGTGCTCAAACAAAGGCAGTGGCGTTGCCCCTTCAACAAGTTCCACACAGACAATAGGAATGCCTTGGCTAACGGCTTGAGTTAAATCTTCAACTTGAGTAAGCGGAATTTTCTCACTCACATTTTTAGTATCGGTTTGGTGCTTTGCCGCAATGGCATAACGTTTACCACAAAAAAACACCTCATTGGCCCCATAGCAGCCAGCAGCACGCATAATACCGCCAACATTCGTCGGTGATTTAGGGTTGAATAAGCCGATGGCGCAGTAAGGTGAGTGTTGCTCTTTCATAATGACACTAAATTGATGACTAAAACCGGCGCATTATAAACCTTTCTTAAAATATTTTCTCTAACTTAACTTGAGCATTGCTGAAGGCTAATAAACTGCATAGTGTGATTGGTTCATTAATTATGAATACTCAATAGCACTAAATTACTTAAACTTACCTCGCTTTATAATTACTTATTCTTACTGGAGTGTTTACTTAATCTGTGTTTTTTCATTACACTTTTTTTGCCAATAACGGCACTAAAAGGATATTTATTATGAAACTGAACAAAAAAAAGCTGAAAAACTTAACATCTGAAAAAGTACTCGCTAACGCCGCTACCCCAAATGTGGCTGGTGGTTACTTCAATTCTGATACACCTGATTGTATTCCAACAAATCGAGCAGATTGCAGAACCGGTGCTATCTCATGCTGGAATGGTAAAGATTGCGCATTTACAAATCGCTACTTTATGTGTGATTAATACATGATAGCTTTGAGGCTTAGGTAACTGAGCCTCTTTTGGTTTTATCTAGGCAAGTTTTTGGTTAGCATGGGGTTTTAAATTGCCCTGAGCGCCAAATGAAAAAAATTGCTGTTTTTGTCGATGTACAAAATATTTACTACACCACTCGAGACGCGTTTTCACGCCAACTTAATTACCGAAAAGTTTGGCAGTTTTTGTCTGAACAGGGTGATATTACTCTCGCAAACGCCTACGCCATAGCCCCAAACGACGACTCACAGCATAAGTTTCAAAAAGCCCTCAAACATATAGGTTTTAATGTAAAACTCAAACCTTTTATTCAGCGCAAAGACGGCTCAGCGAAAGGTGATTGGGATGTGGGGATCACTATAGATATACTTGAACACGCACCAGATGTAGACGTGATCTGTTTGTTGTCGGGTGACGGTGATTTTGATTTATTGATGCAAAAAGTGGCAGCTAAACACGATATCGAAACATGGGCGATTGGGGTTGAGCAACTCACAGCAAACTCTTTGATTAATAGCTCAAGTAAGTTCATTCCAATCGAAAGTAAGTGGTTACTATAGGTTTCTAATAATTAGGTTAGATCTAGAGTAAAAATTCTTAACCTAACATTAAGGCGTAAAAATTAAACTTCAATTGTTCATAAAAAAAGCATTGACATAATATGTCATGTTGTGCGAATTTGAGAAACAAGGATGCAGCAATCGATAAAAACCTTGCTGCTATTTTCTTAGGATAAAGAAATTTAAGGAATCGCGAACATGGATCTCAATGAACTCGCCCTACAACTTTCTAAGCAAGAAGCCGATGGTGCTTCTTTCGAATCATTTTTTATCAATCGTACTGGTCAAGATGTGCTGCAAGTCATTGTTGATGGCAACGATGAATTACCTATTTTTGTTACTCAAACCGATGAGCAAGTTTTGTGTATTTGCTACTTGTTTGAAGAGCAAGAAGTTAAAGCTGAATTACGCGCAGACTTAAACGACACCTTGCTGCGTTTAAATGTGCCAATGCCACTCAGTGCATTTGCGAAAATAGATAATAAAGTCGCCATTTTTGGTGCTTTGTCTACCAATTCCACTTTTGAGCAGCTAAGTCATGAAATAGTGACTTTATCTGGTAATGCTATTGATGCATTAGAAGCTGTCAGCGAATACTTTGTCGAGTAAAAGGAGAGTTAATTATGAGCATGTTAAGAAAACTATTTACAGCAGTTAAGGGTGGCGCTCGTGAAGCAGGTGAAAGCATTGTTGATGCCAATGCCATTCGCATTTTTGAACAAGAGATCCATGAAGGCAAAGAAGCCATTACCGCTGCCAAACGTAACTTAACAGAAGTAATGGCTAAAGAAATGCAGCTAACGCGTCATATCAAAACTTTAGAAGATAAGATTGCACAACATGAAGAGTTTGCTTCTCAAGCACTCGACAAAGGCGAAGAGCCATTAGCATTAGAAATTGCCGGTAAAATTGCTGAGTTTGAAGAAGAAAAGGCTGCGCAATCGCCCACTCTAAGCCAGTACCAACAGCATATTGCGTCATTGAAGCAACAGATCAAAGATGCTGAAAAGCAACTACAAGAAAATCAGCGCCAACTGAGTATTGTTAAAACCACAGAGAGTGTACAGCAAGCAACATTAGCTGTGAGCGACACTTTGACTGCAGGTGATTCTTCAATGGCTTCGGCAAAAGAGTCTCTTGAACGAATCAAACAGCGCCAAGCTGATCGTCAAGACAGATTGGCCGCTGAAAGAGAGCTAGCCGATGAAGCGCAATCATTAGAACAGAAAATGAAAGCCGCTGGTATTGGTGAAACCAATGATAGTAGCGCCGATATTCTCGCCCGCATTAAAGCGAAAAAAAATAGTTAAATACCATGAACATCAAGAAGGATACTTGGCAAAAGCAGGAGCGCGCGGTTAGGGCAACACAGCTTGCCTTTGACCTTAGTTCAGAGGTGCAAAAACATATCAAGAAGCAGGCGATCGACGATGAGGTGACCCCCTCAGACATGATCCGCCGAATTCTTGGCCTTGAAGTCAAATCAAAAAAGACCCGACAACGTTTGAGCTTTAACTTAAGCGATGAAGAGCTAAATCAACTCGGAGTGCAGTTCGGCATTGTTGAACCGGATGAAGCGCGTAAAAAGCGCTTAATCAAGCAACAAGTGGCCGACTTGCTGATCCAATTTACAGAGCAAAATAAACAAAGCTAGCCTCTGAAAATTAATAAACACATAGGAAGCTTATGGAATTTTTAAACATTGCACTCACTTTCCCCACAGCCATTTTCAGTACTTTATTGCTGATAGTCATTGGCTTTTGGTCAATTGCCTTACTGGGGTTTGCTGATATCGACATGCTTGAAGGTGATGTCGATGTGGATGTAGGTGAATCTGATTCGGGGTCATTAGGGTTCGGCGGCGTACCACTGACCGTGTCGCTAAGTTTAGCGATTGTGATTAGCTGGTTCTGTAGCTTCTATGCGCACAAATTCTTTGCCTACTTATTAGGTGATGGTGTGATGTTTTATGTGCTGGGTATTGCCATGATGTTGGGCTGCTTTTTTGTCTCACTGCTTGTCACAGCCATATTAGTAAAGCCGTTGCGTAAGTTCTTTCAAAGTAAAGAGGCTGCGTCTAAGAGTGATTTTATTGGTCTGGAATGTGTCATTGCGACAGGTAAGGTCACTACAAGCTTTGGTCAGGGCAAAGTTCAAATCAATGGCACAGAGCAATTAATAGAAATTAGGTGTGATGAAGATAAAGCCTTCTCACTGGGTGATATTGCGGTGTTAATTGAACACAACGATGTCGCTAACACTTACACCGTGGTTGAAAAGCCTTGGTAACACACTTTTAAAACACAAAATTAAACACTTGGGAAAATAGACTGGATTTATACCAGTCAAGAAAACACAATTTAGGAAGAAAACATGGAATTTCTTAATAATTTAGGACCGATTTTAACAGTTGTTGGCGTTGCAATCGCGGTTATTTTTGCCGTTATTATGATTGTTGGTAAGTTCTACCGTAAAGTAGATCAGGGTCATGCGCTTATTATCAATAAAATGAAAAATGAGCCAGATGTCACCACCACAGGCGGCATTGTATACCCGGTTATTCACAAAATGGAAGTGATGGATATTTCAACCAAGCGCATGGTGCTAGAGCGCCGTGAAAATAGCGGCCTGATCTGTAAAGACAATATTCGTGCAGACATTGCTATTACCTTCTATATTCGCGTCAACGAAAACAAAGACGATATTCTTCGCGTTGCAAAGCAAGTAGGTTGTGAACGCGCTTCTCAGCCAGAAACGTTACAAGAACTATTCGAAGCTAAATTCTCAGAAGCCCTAAAAACAGTGGGCAAACAAATGAATTTTGAAGAACTATTTACTCACCGTAATGAGTTCCGTGATTCAATCAAAGAAGTCATTGGTCAAGACTTATCTGGTTATACCCTTGAAGACGTTGCCATTGATTATCTTGAGCAAACCTCAATCAATAAGCTAGATCCTAATAACATTCTTGATTCAGAAGGTATTCGCCGTATCACCGAAAAAACCGCAGAGCAGAATGTTAAAACTAATCAGTTGAAGTGTGATGAGAAAGCGCAAATCGAGATCCAAAACCAAGAAGCACTTGAGAAATCACTAGAAATTGAACGTCAAAAAGAAGATGCACAAGCTAAACAGCAACGTGAAATCGAAACCGTGCGTGCGCGTGAAACCTCAGAAGCTGAGCGTGTAAAACAAGAAGAGCGCTTAAAAGCCGAAGAGGCAAAACTGAAAACTGACGAGCAGTTAGAAATCGCAGAGCAAAATAAACAACGTGAAATAGACATTGCTGAGCAAAACCGTTTACGTGTGCTTGCGATTGAAGAAGAAAAAGTAGCCAGAGCGCGTGAGATTGAGACGATTGATCGCGAAAAAGAAACGTCTATCTTGCGTATTAATAAAGAAAAAGCGCTAGAAGTTGAGCAAAAAGAAATTGCAGATGTACGTCGTGATCGCGTCGCGGTAGAGAAAACCGTGGCTGAAGAGCAAGAGCGTATCAAAGATGTACAAGTACTAGCCGAAGCTGAGCGAGAAAAAGAAGCAATTGTTATTAGAGCTCGTGCAGAAGCTGAAGAAGCACTAGTGAAAGACATCGAGTCAGCTAAAGCCAAAGAGCAAGCAGCTGAATTTAAAGCGCGTGAGCAAGAGAAAATGGCAGAAGCTGAGCTTCGTATTGCAAACCAAAAAGCCGAATCTAAGAAAATTTTAGCCGAAGCTGAAAAAGTAGAAATTGCTGCATCTGGTCTTGCAGAAGCCGATGTTATCAAAGCGAAAGCAGAAGCAAGCGCAATTCAAGGTGAAACAGACGCAAGAGTGTTACAACAAAAATTGGCTGCCGAGGCAGAAGGTAAACGTAACATTGGTGAATCAGAAGCAGTCGTGATGCGCCAGAAACTTGAAGCAGAAGCTGAAGGTAAGCGTGAAATTGGTCTTGCAGATGCACAAGTACAAACTGCTATGGCAGAAGCTGTTGAGAAGCAAGGTGAAGCAGAAGCAATCAACCTTGAACGCAGAATGTCAGCAGAAGCGAAAGGTCTTGAAGAGAAACTACAAGCGCTTAATGCCATGGATCAAGATGCGCGTGATTACGAGAGCTTCACGTTACAGCTGAATCAGCAAAAAGAGCTAACGCTTGCGAAACTAGACATTGAAAAAGACATTGCAGCGAACCAAGCTGAGATCTTATCTAAGACTCTGGGTAATGCAGATATCAACATCATGGGTGGTGACGGTCAGTTCTTCAACCAGTTCATGAAAGCCATTACTGTAGGTAAATCAATCGATGGTTTAGTCGATGAAAGCCAAACAGTTCAAACTTTGTTTAAAGATCACTTAAACGGTGACAGAAACATCATGGATGACCTAAAAGGGGTGTTAGCGGGTGCGAACGCGTCGTCAGAAACGATGAAAAACCTTAGCATGAGCAAACTTATGCAGCAGCTTAGTAACTCATCAGAGACTGAAAAGCAGCAGTTATTAGGTATGTTAGGCGGCTCATTGTTAAACGGCAATGCCAAAGAAGTTGAAAAGCAAGACTAGCGCAGCTAAGTAGCGAGTGGTTTACCCTGAACAAAATACTGTTTGTGAAAACTATGTAGGTTGGGCTAAACACCAACCTACAGACGAATAGGGTTTTAATTGTAGGTCGTCGTTTACGGCGACACATACTCAGCTACGACAACACTTCACTTGTTACACGTACCTTGCCCTTTTTGTGAGGGCAACTTCTTTAAAGATTATTAGGACAAAGAGATTATGGCAGATCCAGCAAATGAAGCTGCGCTCGAACAGGGCTCCTATGACTTAATTAAACGTAGATTGAGTAACTCAGGTACACAATTACGTTCTCTCGCCGATGATTTAAACCAACAACGCGTTGATACTTTTGGTAGTACTGAGCTGAAAGTAAAAGGCCGTGCCCGTGTTCGTACAGAGCACAACTGTATTCCAAGAGACATTGTCTTAATTGGCGATAAACTAATTTTTGCTTACAACGTATTCTTGGGATTAAAGAAAAACATTCATGTGAGTGATGTATTCACTGTTCAAAAACTGGTTGAGCAGGACGATCACTATGAAGTAGAGCCTTATCCGAGCGAAACTAAGTTTCTTACAAATCCACGATTTTTAAGAGACTTTGAAGAGCTATACACTTACTACAAAGAAACCCGTTTACAGCATTTATTCCAACAAGCGGGCAAAGTATTTGCCTGCTTCCAAATTGGTGAAAAACTCACTGATGTTCGCGTATTTCGTTGGGAGATCGCAGCTGATAACACCCTTGAGTATATCGACAATCGCGGTGAGCGAGACTTACAAGATAAGCAAGACTACGACTTTGAATGGGTAAAAACCGACCGTGCCGATCATGTTGAAGGCCGTTTTGGTCATATTAATGTGCTCGACAAAATCTTTGTCGAAACCACAGGTGGCGACTTAACCATTAAAGTCGAAAATAACACCGATAGTGGTGAGGGGATCTATTCAGAGCCCGTAGAAGATAAAAATCAGTCATTGGCCGACTGTGAGCTTGAATACGCTCAAGTAGGTGAACTCATTCTACTTAAAGTGCTGCCGTACCGTGAAAAAGATTGGCGCTTCTTTATTTTCAATTGCCGCACTGAAGCGGTTACTCGCCAAGATGCCATTGGCGATGCCTGTATTCAGTTGCCAGATGACCATGGTATTATTTTTCCGGGTGGGTACTATCTGCAGTCGGGTCAAACGCGCTACTTTGATGATCAAATCGAGAAACTAGAGTTTCATCGTCAGGTTAAATCACCCAACGGTGAAGATGTACTGTATGTGTTTTACGAGCCAAATGAAGGTCGTTACGCACTCTTTGCCTATAACCTAATAGAAAAGAATCTACAAAACCCAATCTACTGCCATGGTTATGGCGTGTATGACGATGGTTTAACACTGACTTTCAAAGCGGATAAAGAAGAAGCTGAGCGTGTTCACCCCATTCAAATTTGGCAAAGCCCATTTTGCTCTGTCGAATTTGCCGCAAATGCGCCAGCACCAACCAGCATACTAGGCAAAATAGGTAACCCAGACTTAGTTCGTGGTATTTCAGACTTATACTCGGTTTGCAAAGCCATCAGTGAACAAAACCCAAATATCAACCACTATGAAGCCTTAATCGCACAAGCACGGAGTGTGCTTGATAGATATCATTGGTTAGCAGACTTCGAGGCACTCACCGCGCTTATACATGAGATTTTTGAAACCTCAGAGCAAGTGCTTGATGAATTTGAAAAAGTAAAACAAATTCAAGAAACGGCGTTAAAGTCTCTTGCTGATATAAAGCAAACTGTGGTCGACACCTTACGCGATATTCGCCCCGATAGCTTTAAGTTAACCAGTGAATTTGTCGCTGGGTTAGATGCATTAAAGCTATTAAAAGGCAAAATCATCAGCCTTGAAGAGGTGAAATACATTGACCTTGCAGGTTTAAAAGCTGAGCTTAAAACCGTTGATGAAAAAACCGCACAGCTCAGTCAAGCAACGGCGCAGTTTTTACAACAAGACAAGGCGCTTGCACCTTACCATAACAAGCTTGATGAGCTCACTGCTGCCTCTGAAAAAAGTGAAGCGGTGACTGAGTTAAATGGCTTTTTAGCTCAGCTAGATACGCTAAGCGAAGAGCTCGACTTACTTAACCACACCATGCTCGATTTAGACATCGAAGACAGCCGCGTTCGCACGCAAATCCTTGAAGATGTCAGCGGTGTCTATGGCCTGGTTAACCGTGCCAAAGCAAGCATTGAAATTCGCCGCAAGAGCTTAGGCTCTGTTGAAGCTAAGGCGGAGTTTTCGGCACGCTTTAAACTCTTTAGCCAGAGTATTACCAGCAGCTTAAACAATGCCAAAACCCCAGAGCAGTGTGACGAACAACTGTCGCGACTATTAATTCAGTTAGAAGAACTTGAGTCTCACTTTAGCGAGTACGACGAATACTTAGCCGAGATCATGGCTAAGCGCGACGATGTATACGAAAGCTTTGAAGCGCATAAACAACAGTTGATGGAAGAGCGCCAGCGTAGAGCTTTAAACATTGCTAATGCCGCTGAACGTATTTTACAAGGCGTGACTCGACGTTCGCAAAGCTTTACTGAGCTTGAACAGATCAACAGTTACTTTGCGTCAGATCCGATGATCAGCAAGCTACGCGGGCTAACCCAAGAGCTGCAAGAGATTGGCGATGAAATTAAAGCGGATGATATTTTATCTAAGCTGAAGTCATGCAAAGATCAGGGCATTCGTGCCCTACGTGATAAACAAGACATTTATGTGCAAGGTGGCAACCTTGTAAACATAGGCAAGCACGGCTTTAGCGTTAACAAACAAGCTCTTGATTTAACGCTTTTGCCTCGTGACGATACCTTGATGCTGCACCTCACGGGTACTGAGTATTTTGAGCCAATTCCAGATCAAGCAACTCGTTCGCAGCTTGAAACGGGTAAAGCCTATTGGGAGCAAAACCTTGTTTCTGAAAATGCCGATGTTTATCGTGGTGAATACTTGGCGGCTCAGGTTTTGGCATGCGCCAATAAAGGTGAGCAAGGCTTAAATTTTGATGTATTGAATGAGGCGGTTCAAAGAGATGAATTGCTGACTTTGGTACAAAAATTTGCCGAGCCAAGGTATCAAGAAGGATACGAAAAGGGCATTCATGATCATGATGCGTGCGCGATTTTAACGAATCTATTAGTGCAAAAGCGGGCTTTAGATTTACAGATTTATCCGGTTGGTTCACGGATTGTTGCGCAGCTTTATGCAGTGCAACTGTCAAAACAAGCGTTTACAGCATTGCAGCAGTCAGCCAAGCAAGCGCATTTAATGCAGACCATGTTTAATGATGCCGCTTTTTATAATGCTAAAATTCAGCAATTAGCTGAAGACATTAAAGCGTATTCAGAACAAATTGCGGATGTTTGTGCGGTATTTAATGACTTTTCGCTGCAGTTAAGTGCACAATATCTATTAGATGAATTAGCTAAAAAGCACACTGAAGCAAAGTTTATTGTGTCAGGTAAAGTTAAAAACTTAGCTGAGCAGTTCCAAAGCAGTGCGAAAAGCAAAGGCTTTTGGGGTGAGTTACAAAATGCCCTAAAAGCGGCAAGCAATGTGAGTGACAAAGCTAAATTATTATTCAGTTGGTTAGTGGCTTATTCGCAAAAGAGCCAAATGCAAAGCAGTAATGACCAAAACAGCACATTTAACATCAACATCGCCCTTGAAGCGGCGACTACGGTGTTGCTGAGCAATGACAAACTGGCAGGGTTTTATACCCACGATGCCAATGTATCTGAGCAAGTAACGGGTTTAATGGGACAGCATCGTACGATTCAAGATCAAACTTTACATCTTGATTATGCGGCATTCTTTGCCCGTACTAATGCCTATATTGAGCAGCATGTGACTGGCTTCTCTGCATTCCAATCACTTAAAAGTGATATTTTAGCGACCCAAAAAGCGCGTTTACAGCTTGATGAGTTTAAGCCAAAACCACTGAGTTCATTTGTTCGAAATCAGCTGATTAATAAGGTCTACTTTCCGATCATCGGCGATAACCTCGCCAAGCAAATTGGTGCCTCAGGTGGTAATAAGCGTACCGACTTAATGGGTATGCTGTTGCTCATCTCTCCACCAGGTTATGGTAAAACCACATTAATTGAATATGTTGCAAACCGTTTAGGTTTAACCTTTGTGAAAGTGAACTGTCCGTCGATAGGGCATGATCAAGTATCGCTCGATCCATCGCAGGCCATTAATGCCACCGCAGCCAAAGAAATAGAAAAGATAAATCAAAGTTTTGAAATGGGTAATAATGTCATGCTGTATCTCGATGATATTCAGCATACTAATCCTGAGTTCTTACAAAAGTTTATTTCATTGTGTGATGGCTCTCGTCGTATTGATGGCGTATGGAATGGTCGCAGTAAAACCTATGATCTGCGCGGTAAGAAATTTGCCGTGGTGATGGCCGGTAACCCTTATACCGAGTCAGGTGAAAGCTTTAAGATCCCAGACATGTTGGCAAACCGTGCCGACATCTACAACCTAGGTGACACACTCAGTGGGTGTGAGCAAGAATTTGCCATGAGTTTTGTAGAAAACGCATTGACCTCGAATGCCGTGCTAGCGCCATTGGCGAACCGCAATATGGAAGACTTATACAAGTTGGTACGTATTGCCGAAGGTGAAGATATCTCGTTAAACGAGCTAGAGTACGGTTACTCACAAGCACAAGCCAACGAAATTGTCTCGGTGTTACAAAAATTACTGACCATTCGCGACACCGTATTAAAAGTGAATGCCCAGTACATTGCCTCAGCCGCACAAGATAATGACTACCGCGTAGAGCCACCGTTTAAACTGCAAGGCAGTTATCGAAACATGAATAAGATGGCCGAAAAAGTCGTTGCAGCTATGAACGATGACGAACTCGAAAACCTTATTCGCGATCATTACCGTGGCGAAGCACAAACCCTCAGTAAAGGCAGTGAAGAAAACTTGCTTAAACTGGGCACCATCCGCGGTACGTTAACGGATGAAGAGCAATCCCGTTGGGCGCAAATTTGTGGTGACTATGAACGACTCAATAGAGCGAATGACGCAGGCAGCCCAGCGCTCCTAGCTGTCGAAGAGCTAGCCAGATTAAATAACGCTATGACAGCAATTGCGGGTAACTTGAACAAAGATACTTTAAGCTTTGATTATTCAGAGGCGTTAGCGCAGTTAATTGGCGCACAGCAAAACCAACAGAGTGCTGAGGCAATTAATGAGGGCCTGAACGGTATTAATCAGACCTTGCAAAACCAAGTTGCACAAAGTCAGCAAAGTGGTGAGCTTACGGCCAATAAGCTGGTGGACATTGCACAGGCGTTTAATGTGATTGCTAATAAGCTGAATAAAACCCAGCTGAGTCATAACTATACTGACGTTTTCCAAGCGCTGCTTGCCAATACCGAAGGCAAACCCAAGGCGTCGGACTTACAAGCATTACAAGATGCCTTAGTGAACAGTCAGGCTCAGTCTTCATCGCAGCTCAATAAAGTCTTAACACAGGGTGTGACCTCGCTTACTCAGGGCATACAAGACTTTAAAGCGCACAATGCGGCGAGTGCTTCTGCGGAGTTTGACATGCAATTGAACACGCAATTTGATGCACTCAAGCACAGGCTGTCTCAAGCTGAAGCGGCTTTACAGGCAAACAGTAAACAGTTTAACCAACATGCTGAGCAACAAGCCCAGCAAAGTGAGCAACAACATAGTGCGGTGTTAAGCCAACTGGTTGAAAGGCTAGAGGGGCTGCATACTCAGTTTGATACTGCACAGTCGCAACAACAAAGCAGCGAAGGTCAGTCATTAACGGCACTTACAGAGTTGCTACAAGTGACACTGCCAAGCTTTGTTCAGCATCTTGATAAACATCAAGCGCTAGACCCAGCAATATCAAGCAAGCTTGATGGCATTGTTGCCAAACTCACTCAGCTTGAACACTTACCCAGCAAAGAAGAGGGCAGTAGTTCAAACAACCCGTATATGCTGTAATACAAAACTCAGGGGCCAAGTGCCCCTGAGTTTTTACAAATCGATTTACTTAATCAAAGAATGAGCAGTGTGAATGAGTATTCGTGTGTCAGAAAAAGCTGATTTTTATTTTCAGAGCTATAAAGAGTGGAGACATGCAATTACCATTCGCGGTGACATTAAACTTACAAAGGGTTATGCCCTCACTCGACTGCATTGAGAAACATTAATGATAAACACACTGTAGACTTTTAATCAAAGTATGGTGAAGCTTACCTCGAGCAAATTAATGACATCTGAAATGCGTGATCTTGAGTCTTATCAAGATCTCTTTTCTATGCTGTTCAATTAATAAAAAACGCTTATTACTCCCCCCATTTTGTGAGCACCTAACTTCGTTAAACAATCCCAATTCAAACAATACATTGATTTTGACTTGTTCTTTTAAACATTAAGAAACGACGAATAGCAAGAAAAGGTGAGACAGTGAAATGCTCATTACTTTATTATAGTTTTTAATATTTGAGGGGATGAAAATGAACTGGTTAGAGAGAATGTCTGGTGCAATTGATTTCATTGAGCAAAATTTAGAAAGTTCGCTCAAATTGGAAGATGTTGCAAAGGTAGCTTGTTGCTCAAAGTATCACTTTCATCGGATGTTCTTTGCTTGTTTCAAGGTGACTTGTGCAGAATATATTCGAAGGCGTAAGTTGACCTTAGCTGCTGCAGATTTGATGCATACTGAAAGCAATATTGCGCAGATTGCCTTGCAATATGGCTATGAATCGCCAAACGCATTTACAAGGGCGTTCCGTCATTATCACGGTATTAATCCAAGTTGCGTGCGGTCTGATAATGTAAAGCTCTCAGCCTTTAAACGGCTCAGTTACAGTATAGAAAAACACACAGGTGACAGCATGAATTACAGAATGATTGACGTACCAGAGTTTAAAATTGTAGGAAAAAGTAAACGTTTTGAGTTTGATGACTTTGTCAAAGAAGGGCCTAAATTTTGGAAGACTTATGTCAATACAGAAAAGTATAAAGCGCTTACTGAGCTAAAACAGGGTAGGCCAAGCCTTGTTACTCAGTCATCTATGTTATCGGCTTACTTTCCAACTCAGCATGGCCAACGTGATGAATTTTTAGATGTTCTAGGCATTGAGCTAGACACAGATACGCATCTAAATGAGTTCGAACAATTTACGGTGCCAGCTGGGAAATATGCCGAGTTCACTTGCACCTATAAAACGTCAATGAAAACGAATCGATATATATATGGTGAATGGTTTGCCTCTACTGGATTTGAAAGAGATGAAGATAAACCTGATATTGTCAGTTACTTTCCAATCCCATTTAGACCAATGGGAGAAATGCAGTTACGTTGGTGGATACCTGTCATCGTTAATAGTTGAAACCTTTGAGGGAGCATTTTTAGAGGTAAACTTTGTCATTTAAGCCGCTTTAGCTTTACTTTGTGCTAGCTCGTTTAAGCGCTGAAAAACCAGCGCTTAAAAAATTTTAATTCATCAAGCTCAAAATAATGTTGTTGCAAGCAAATTAATCTCTCACTTGGCCTGTACCATTCACTAAATACTTTTCAGTGGTTAATGACTCTAAGCCCATAGGGCCGTAGGCATGTAGTTTAGTCGTTGCGATACCAATTTCGGCGCCTAGACCTAACTGACCGCCGTCACTGAAGCGTGATGACGCATTCACCATAACCACAGATGCATCAACACTGCGTTGGAATAGCGTGGCCGTTTCTTGGTTTGTGGTACAAATCACTTCAGTGTGATGACTACCAAATTGGTCGATATGATCAATTGCACCTGCAAAGTCATCAACAATACGAATGGCAATTTCCAGCGCTAAATACTCTTCACCAAACTCATCGTCGTTTAAAGTCGTAACGTCATCAAAGTACTCTGCAGCGCGTTTACAGGCATTCACTTTCACGTTGGCAGCCCGCAAAATAGGAGCTACTTGATTTAAGAACTTATCGGCGATGTCTTTATGAACCACTAACCCTTCTAGGGCATTACATACGCCAGTTCGCTGAGTTTTACCGTTCAATAGCAGCGCTTCTGCGATGTTCAAATCGGCGTCCTTATCAACATATAAATGACACACGCCTTTAAAATGCTGAATGACAGGTACAGTGCTGTTTTCGGTCACAAAGTTGATAAGGCCTTCACCGCCGCGTGGAATGATTAGGTCTATGTATTCTTTTTGCTGCATCAACTCCATCATCAAGCCGCGATCTGGATCTGGTACGACAGTAATAAGCGCTTCAGGCAGATTAAACTCAGCTAAAATCTTGTGCATGACCTTGGCAATGGACATTGAGCTGGCTAGCGCTTCTTTACCACCGCGTAAGATCACACCATTACCTGATTTAAAGCACAGTGCGCCCGCATCCGAGGTAACATTTGGGCGAGCTTCATAAATCATACATACCACGCCTAAAGGAATACGCATTTTATTGATTTCGATGCCACTTGGTCGAGTGCCCATGCTGCGCGTTCTTCCTACCGGGTCGTCTAACGACACGATAGTTTCGATACCTTGCGCCATGTCTTCAATGCGTGCGGGAGTAAGCGTAAGACGGTCAATCATGGCTGGGCTTAAATCGTTTTGTTTGGCATTGGCTAAATCTTCTTGGTTGGCGCTAAGAATATGATCTGTTTCTGCACGCAGTGCATTAGCCATTGCTTGCAGCACTTGGTTTTTTTGCTCAGTTGTTAGTAATGCCAATACTTTTGCCGCTTTCGCCGCTTGTTTAGATAGGTTTGTAATTAAGCTCATGATTGTTTTTTCTCCAACACAGCAATATCGTTATTCGAAATAATAGGGCCCATACTATTTTGCATTTGGCTAGTATTTATACCATCGGTGTTTTGTGTAACAAAGTTTAATAAGCAGCTGCTGTAATTACTGCTCGCTTTAGCCAAACGTTCCCCTTTGGTGTTTTTGATCAGCACGGTTTCACCTGCTGAAAACTCACCCTCTATAGAAAGGATCTCTTCGCAATTGATTTCCTCGCTTTGGTTTAACCCTTCAGACTCAACAACCAGCTCGCCATGTTCAGCTGCTGTGTGTGTCATCCAGTGTTGGGCTTCTTCCATTGGATTTTTAAATGGCGTGAATAAAGTGCCCGGATTGCTGCCATCGAGTAGTGCATTAAAGGTACTTTCATCAAACCCATTGATGATATAAGTCGCAATACCATGTGATGTGGCTTTTTCAGCCGCTTCAAGCTTGGTGCGCATGCCGCCAGTACCCACGGCGCTATTTGGACCACCCGTCATGTCATATATCGCTGACGTAATGGTATTTACTTCTTTAATTAACTTTGCATCAGGGTTTGTTTTCGGGTTTTGGTCATATAAACCGTCAACATCAGAGCAAATAATTAAAGTATCAGCATCTGCTGCAGCGGCAACCATGGCCGATAAGTTATCGTTATCACCCACTTTTAAGTGCTCAGTTGTTACAGCATCGTTTTCATTGATAATTGGCAAAATGCCTTCGTTTAGTAAACTAAACAATGTTTGACGAATACTTTCATAACGTTCTTTGTCACGTAAGTCAGCGTGTGTCATCAGTAGCTGTGCTGATGGAAAATCAAAAAAGCGATCCCACGTTGACATCATCTCCATTTGACCCGCTGCAGCCATGGCTTTTTTAATTGCGATGTTACTTCGGTCTGGATTTTTAAAATGATGTGCACCAGCGGCAACAGAGCCTGATGAAACCAATAAAACTTCAACACCTTGAGCGCGCGCTCTAACAATAAATTGAGCAATATTAAGCAGGTAACGTGCTTTACAGCCATCTTGTTGAGGCGCGATTAATGCGCTACCAACTTTTATAACCAATCTTTTTGTGTTTGTTAAACTCATTTTCTGCAAGTTCCTCTTTTCCTACCGGCGCAATAGGGCTTAGTTTTAAAGACGTGAAAACACCATGATGGGCAAAACGCAGATGAGCAAATCTAGTGAGTCAAAGACTCTTAGATATGAATACCTCGGTGCTGATGCACGACTTAGGTTAAATTAATAATTAAAAATTTGATTGTGATCCTCGCAGTAGCAAGGTATCGAACCGTTTTCGGCAGGCTAACCATGGTTTGGTTGAGCCGAAAAGGTCATGTCGCAATGAATAATTGCGTAACGGACTTTTTGACAAGCGACTAACTTTTTAAATAACAATTTAAGTTAAATTAGTTAGTGCTCAAAGAATTTGTGCTAAAAAGACTACTGGTTTTATATGCTGATAGCAAGTGCTGTAACGAAATTTTAATATTTCAGTCAGGGGTCAAAGTGCTTATATTTATGTTTTTCATGGTGTTAGTGTATTTATCTGTCTTGCTTATAGTCTAAATAAATAGTTTGAATACTAATTGTTTTGTCGGGTTGGTAATACTTTGGGTGCTTATCAGGTACAAGGGTGACCTGTACCTGGCATTATTTGGAGAGCGATTAGGTTAAGGAAGACAAAAAGTCTTGGTGAGTTGGCATGTTTTCGACGGTTTTATCGACCAGCGTTCGCAAACTTTCCATCATATCTTCGATTTGTTCGTCACTTAACCCATCAACCAGCGGGTGGGTATCAGCAGGCGTAATACCTTGCCCAAGCATGACTTGTTGCCAAGCGATTTCGGTAAATAAATCGTTTGGCTCGCAGTGCACCTTGCCTGTTTGTTTGAATAGCTCAATTTTAGTATTGAGTGAGTCGGGAATGTCCATTTGCTGACACTGTCGCCAAAACGCACTATCGGTTCGTGCATTTAACTTGTAATGCAAAATAATAAAGTCGCGAATGCCTTCAACTTCGGCTTTGCACAAGCGGTTAAACTCATCGACTAAGGTTTGGCTAATGCCATTGTGTGGGAAGAACTTGAGTAAACGCGTTGCCACACTTTGCACAAGATGAATATTGGTCGACTCTAATGGCTCTAAAAAGCCACTTGATAGACCAATGCTGATGACGTTTTTATTCCAGACTTTTCTGCGACGACCGGTTCTAAATTTTATAATTCTTGGGTCACTTAATGGTTTGCCCGGCAGATTACCAAGCAGCGTTTGTTTGGCCTTTTCGTCGCTCATGTGTTTTGAACTGTACACTAAGCCATTACCTGTTCTGTGTTGCAGCGGAATTTGCCACTGCCAGCCAACATGGTGAGCAATAGAGCGTGTGTAAGGCACAACCGTTTCTGCGTTCTCACTTGGGACTGCCATAGCGCGATCGCACGGTAACCAATGTGACCAATCTTCATAGCCCGTACTGAGGGTCTTTTCTATGAGTAGGGCATGCATGCCGGTACAATCGATAAATAAGTCGCCGCTAAGCAGGGTATCGTCATTTAATAATAGGCTTTCGATAAAACCCGTTTCATGGTTTTGATTTACTTGTTTTACCGTGCCGATGAGATGATTAACCCCTTGCTGCTTACCGTGTTCAGTTAAAAACTTGGCGTATAACCCCGCATCAAAATGATAGGCGTAAGCAATACCCGGTAAATTGGTGTTGGGAAGGTGTTTAAGCTTTTGGAACTTGCTGTGTTTAGCGGCTTGGTAGTTAAGTGAGAAATCCCAATAAGTGAGGTTATTGATTTGGTCATTTTTGTTTTGCTGTTTTAACCAAAAGTGATGAAAGTCGCAAAACGGGAAGTTTTTGCCTATGCTACCAAAGGCATGCATATAATTATGTTTAGGTTTTAGCCAATTCTCGAACTGAATCCCAAGCTTAATCGTGGCTTTAGACGCTTGCATAAAATCGTGCTCATTCACACCAATGGCTTGGTTGAATTGCATAATCGGTGGGATAGTCGCTTCGCCAACCCCAACTGTCGCGATGTCATCTGACTCAAGTAAAGTCACGTTAATGCTTTTACCTAACACCCTTGCGAGTAAGTTGGCTGTCATCCAGCCTGCTGTGCCGCCACCAACAATAACGACATCGTTAATTTTGTTTTGCATAATTTACCCTGTATAGCACGTTAATAAGCTGCGCTTTAGACCCGACATAAAGTCGGTGCTACCGAGTCGCTTTAATATTTACCATTGAAACTAAGCATATTAAAAAGCCCTTGGATTTTCATCGCAAGGGCTATCATAACTAACTTAGCTTTATCACGCTCGTTTAGAACTTATATGCGAAGCCTAACGAGTAGTTACGGCCGTAATCTTGGTAATCACGTACCTGTAACGCATTGTCACCGCTTAGCGTAGTGAAAGGCTCTTCAGTCAAGTTGTAACCCTGTAGGAATACAGATAGGCCTTCAAGGTCTTTGAAGCCACCTTCACCAAAGTCATAGCCAATTTGTGCATCCCAAATTGTTTCACCCATGATGTCTACTTGAGTCGCTGTGTAACCGATACCGTTTACGTCACCTTTGAAGTCATCACGTTTACGCATGCTTGCACGAGCTGAGAAACCGTGATTTTCATAGTAGAAAGTGAATGTTGAAATACTTTCTGAAAGACCCGGTATCTTGTATTCAGCGCCTTCAGGGTTCTTAAGGTCAGACTCAACACCTGTGTAGCTTGCAATAATACCGAAGCCGTCTAATGCCTCAGAGAACACGTTAAGAGGTAATGTACCAGACAGTTCATAACCCCAAAGCGTACCTTCACCACCATTTACTTTACCACTACCTGTACCATTTGGGTTCGCAGGGATAGCGCCAGTTGCAGGATCTGCAACACCTGTCATATCAACCGCATATTGACCGTCGAAGTGCCAGTTAGTAATGTCTTTATGGAATAGTGCGACTGCAAAGTAGCCTTCGCTGCTGAAGTAGTTTTCGTAAGTTAAGTCTAGGCCAAATGCTTCTTTTGGCTCAAGCTCTGGGTTACCACCGCCGATTGACCAGTTGTTACCATTAGAATCAGGTTGCTGATTGTATGTTGCACTAAAAGACGCATTCATTTCATCCAGACGAGCACGTGAAATGGTTTTCGCTGCACCAAAACGCATTGACTGGTCGTCGTCTAGCTTTAACGTTAAATTTAAGCTAGGTAATAAATGGTTATAGTCATGGCTGATGTCAGTAGGTGAAGTAACTACCTTACCATCCACGGTGTTAAACGCATTACCTTTTGATGACTGCTCAGAGCGCACATAACGTAAACCCATGTTACCACTTAATGGCATGTCAGCGACTTCAGTGTCGATATCTGCTTTTACAAATAAAGAAGTTACTTTTTCACGTACAGTCCAAGACTTAGTTGCGTGAGATGAATTAGTTAAGCTTTCTTGCAGACCATAGTAATAACCGTCACGAACAAGGCCGTTCACGTCATAAGCAATCATTTCGCCCATGCCAATGAAATCTAGATTAGCTGTACCCAGACGATATTGCTCAGGTACTACCATCATGCCAGTGTTACTTGGGTACTTGAAGCTTGAAAGCGTTAAGAAGTAACCTTCTGATAACTTCGCTTTTTCGCGGTCACGGTATGAAATACCCGCAGAAACTGATGAGATAAAGTCATTCTCGATTGCTTGTGTAGCTGCAAATTTCAGAGATTTAAGTTCGTCTTCAACTTCAGGAGTATTAATGAAACCATCTTGTAGTTGGTTTTCAAAATCAGTACCTGTTACGTTGAACGCATCATTTAACGCGCCACTCCAACCCCAGCTTAAAGGACCGCCTAATTGAATTAGGTCGTAGTCTGCATAGTTAAGGTTGTGATTGAATTTTGCGCCCGTGTTACCACCGTCAAGTGTATAGCTTAGTGTGTCAGCTTCACCACGGTCATTGCCTCGACCTGTACCTGCGTAGCTTTCAATACCAACGATTTTCTTTTCTACTTTTGAGTAGCTTACGTCAAAGTCTAAAGTTAAGTCAGTATTAACATCCCACTTTGTATTGAAACCTAACGATTTCATCTCAGCATCACGCTCGTTGTAATCATTACGCACTACAACACGTTGACCCATAGTTGTGCCAGAAGTAATAAAGCCTGACGCATCATCTACTGAATTTGCGCTTACAGTACCTTGGCCCCATGCAAATGGAATTTCAATACCACGCAGGCGCTGCTTGTCTAAGAAATCTACATATAGTGCATCGAAGGTCATACGTACGTCATCACGCGGTGCCGCTTCTAGTACGAACATCATAGAGTCACGTTCAAGCTCAGAAGAGCGAACGTATGGCTTAGCACCACCTAAGATAGAGTACTTTTTACCATCTTGTTCAAACTCAGGGTAACCCCATGCATTCCAACGTTTTTCTTGGTTTGGAGAGCTCATGGTGTTAAGTGCAAATGCCACACCGATTGTGTCATCAGCGAATTTGTCTAGGTAGAAGAATGTTGCCTTGTGGCCTTGGTCTTCACCGTCTGGGTTTAGCTTTTCAAAGCTGGTTTTTTCGATAACGCCATTAACTTGAATAATACGACCATCTTGGTCTAATGGCTTGATTGTTTGTAGGTTAACTGTACCTGCAATACCTTCACCTTCGATGCTTGCATCTGGTGTTTTATAAACGGTTACGCCGCTCATGATTTCAGAAGGGTAAAGGTCGAATTCAGCGCCGCGGTTGTCGCTGATAGAAACTTGTTCACGGCCATTTAATGTTGTGCCGCTTTCATTTTCACCGAAACCACGGATAGAGATCTTACTTGCACGGCCATCTAAGCGCTGTGTAGCAAGACCAGGCAGGCGAGATAAAGATTCTGCGATTGAAGAGTCAGGTAGTTTACCGATGTCTTCAGCTGAAATGGTTTCAACTACGCTGGTAGAAAAACGTTTAGCGTTGATAGATTCAACTAGCGAGCGGCGGAAGCCTTTTACTTCGATAACTTCAACGTCTTTTTGTGCTTTTTGCTCTGCATCTTGCGCAGCTGCAAACATTGGTGCACTCATTGCAGCAAAGCCACTTGCTAAAAGTGCCAAGGTCACTTTGCTTGGTTTTAGTTTTTGCATTTGTTTTATCCCCGTTGCCATAGGTGTTCGGTTATACCGTTAACATGCCAAACTTTATAGTAACTTATGTAATCGTTCGGTCATGCCAACATGTTATGGGTTGTCGGAGCTTAATATATAGCCGTGTTGTGTTGATGAATAGTTAATGCATACGTATTCATAGTTACCAGTTTAGACTAGGTGCGTTGAATACGTATGCAAAAGCTATTCATTTGGTTGTGTCAAATATAGGGCATTCAGTAACGTATGACCTAGTTGAAAATACTTTTAAAATAATGGGACTCGCCAATGCGCAAAGTAACAAAGTCTTTGGGTTTAATTACGAAAATGACAATAATCCCGCTTGTGGCATCTTTAAGTGCTTGCCAACTGGTAAACACACAGCAAGCTTTTGAACAACAAGCCGAGCAAATCGCAACACAAGCGACTTATGGCGCGCACTGGTTAACCTCAGAATTACTATTACTGACGCCTTCAGTTGCACAATCTAACTTACAGCTAAAAAGCGCCTTAATTGAAGGACAAATGTCACAACAAGTTGCACTCGCTAAGGTTGAATTACCGGCTTGGGTTGCGGCTAGCTATCCACATTTAGCTGATTTTAAAGCGTATAAAGTTGCGCTTACCAATCAACAAGCTAAAAGCTGGGCGAAAGGGCAGGTCAGTGTGGTTGATAGTAAAGGCGCACTTGTGAGCTTTGTACAGCAAGGTGAGCTATTAGATTCGCTTTATACTTTAACTGCGAATGATGCCAATGAAGTGTCTGATCTAGGTGCCACCGTACTGGCAGATTCTGTGCAATTTAAGCTGTGGGCACCTACAGCACAAAAGGTATCTTTACTAGCGTTTGGTAATAGTCTTCATAATCCGGCTAATAAAATACCGATGCAGGAAGATAAAAACACCGGCGTTTGGCAAGTAAAGGCTAACAATGTCGCTGCACTTGATTATTACCAGTATGAAATCACCGTATATCATCCAGAAACGAAAAAAGTCGAAACAATAATTACAACTGACCCATATGCATTGAGTTTATCGACAAACAGTAGCCATGCCCAAGTTGTTGACTTAAATGATAAAGCCACGCAGCCTACGGGATGGGGAAGTCATTCAGTGCCGAGTATCAATAAACCTGAAGATAATGTGTTATACGAAACCCATATTCGCGATTTTAGTGCCAGTGATAAAGCGCTGAGCAACAGTGCATGGCGTGGTAAATATCTAGCTTTTACCGATATGAACTCAGATGGCATGAAGCATTTAACGGCGCTAAGAGATGCCGGCTTAAATAACATTCATCTACTGCCGACTTATGATTTAGGCAGTATCAACGAAGATGCTGAAACGGTCATTGAACATACGTCAAGTATGCAATTTGTGTGTAAGCAGCTGCCCAAATTAGACGAGTGTCAAAATACTTGGGAAAAAGGCACACGAGTAGTCGATGTATTAAAAAGTTATCCAACAGACTCAGCTAAAGCGCAAAAGCTTGTCAGTGTGCTACGTCAATTTGATAACTACAACTGGGGATATGATCCATTCCATTACACAGTGCCAGAAGGCAGCTATGCGACAAATTCGATGGGCGTAACGCGTATTGTTGAATTTAGAGAAATGGTACAACACCTTCATTCAATGGGTTTTCGTGTGATCATGGACGTGGTGTATAACCACACCCATCAGTTCGGTTTGGCAAAAAATTCCGTGCTCGATAAAATTGTGCCGGGATACTACCACCGTTTAAATCCAACAACAGGTATTGTTGAGCAATCAACTTGTTACACCTGCGGTAATACTGCAACTGAGCGTACCATGATGGCAAAGCTGATGAATGACTCATTGGTGACTTGGGCCCGTGATTACAAGATTGATGGTTTTAGATTCGACTTAATGGGGCATCAGCCAAAAGCTGAAATGCTACAAGCGCGAGAGCTAGTTCGTGAAGTTGATCCAGATACTTACTTTTACGGTGAAGGCTGGAACTTCGGTGAAGTAGCCAATAATGCACAATTTGTGCAGGCCAGTCAGTTAGAATTGGGTGGCACTGAGATTGGCACATTTAGCGATCGTCTTCGTGATGCAGTTCGAGGCCCTGGCAACAATACCCGTGACACGCAAGGTGTGGGTAATGGTCTGCTAACATTACCTAACGAGTTACAAACTGACGCACAAAGCAAACAACGTTATTTTGTGGCGATGGATCAAGTGCGCATCGGTATGGCGGGTAATCTCGCTGAATATAACTTAGCAAATAAATACAATGGGTTAGATAAGCGTTTAGGTAAAGACGTGCCTTATGGCGACCAACCTACAGGTTATGCGTTAGACCCGGCAGACACCATTAACTATGTGTCTAAGCATGATAACCAAACACTATGGGATAACAGCCAGTACCGTCTTGCGTTTGATTTAACCGCCGCTGAGCGTGTGCGTTTACATACGCAAAGCATGAGTTATGTGATGTATGGTCAAGGTATTCCATTTATTCCTATGGGATCTGAGCTATTACGTTCAAAGTCATTTTTACGAGATAGCTATGATTATGGCGACTGGTTTAATGCTACAGACTTTGCGGGGCAAAACAATAACTATGATGTAGGTCTACCTCCAGCCGATAAAGACAAAGATAACTGGCCTTTAATCAAAACGGTACTTGCAGGTCACCAAGACCGCGATGATGTGAGTTCAGCAGATATTCAATTGGCAAAAGGCATGTTCATCGATATGCTGAAAATCAGAAATAGTTCTGAGTTATTCCGTCTTGCAACCGCAGATCAAGTTCAGCAAAAAGTCCAATTTTTAAATACGCAAAAATCAGTGAATGATAAAAATCATCAATCAGGTCTAATTGTTATGCAGTTAGATGATACTCAGGGTGAGGCTGTAGATAACAAATTTTCGCGTATTTTGGTGATCTTCAACGCTAATAATGAACAAAATTCATTCAAAGTTGTCGAAAGTCAAGATTACCAGTTACATCCAGTGCTAAAACAGGGTCATGACCCTGTGGTCAAAGAGACAAAAATTACAGCAGAGGGAATTGATGTACCGGCACTGAGCACAGTGGTCTTAGTCAAGTATAAGTAAAACGACCTATACTTTACTGGACTTTTAGTGATTTCATCTATACTGGTTAAATTACTGAGAGTAAAGGTATTCAATTCCCCTTGAATACGAATCTAAAAGCGCCGGCTGCCCCCGGCGCTTTTTTCTTTTTAATAAGTCAAAATAGTCTTATCTTCTTAGCAAAACCTGTAAAATACACGATAGACTATCTTTATTCTGTTTCGCTCTAGTATGACAACTCTCTCTGACAGTTACTTTTCGCAAATTCATTCTCAAAAGCTGACTCAAGATCCTGCCCAAATTATCGCGTTGAATGCCTTAGATACGTTGGCGAATGCACTTGAGCAGGGCAAGTCATGTCAAAGCTTATATTTATATGGCCCAGTTGGGCGAGGCAAAACCATGCTGATGGATTTGTTCTTTGCGCATTTGTCGGGGGTGACTAAGCAAAGACTTCATTTTCATCACTTTATGGCGCAAGTGCATCAAGCACTTAACGCACTTCAAGGCACGCTTAACCCTTTACAGCAAGTTGCGAAAGACTGGGAAAGTAAAGCCAAGGTACTGTGTTTTGATGAGTTTTTTGTCACTGATATTGGTGATGCCATGATCATGGCAAGACTGTTCGACGCCTTATTTAAAGAAGGCGTTGTGTTGGTAACGACCTCAAACGCGCATCCTGAGCAGCTTTACCATAATGGCTTAGCACGAGAGCGGTTTTTACCGACCATCGCGTTATTATTAGCAAAGTGCGACGTGATTAACGTTGCAGGCGAGGTTGATCACCGTTTTGCTCATGGTGCGAACTACACCCATTACTTTGTGCAGGATCAGGCTGGTTTTTTAACTCAATTTGAACGCGCTCATGGTGTGTTAGAAACGAAACAAATCGAGATATGCCGCAGAGAAGTCGAAGTATTAGGTAAAAGTGAACACGGTTACTTGTTTGATTTTATGGCCTTGTGCTCAACCCCAAGAGCAACTGCAGATTATATCGAGCTGGCGAAAAATCACCGAATTATATTTGTCAGCAAAGTGCCAAAAATGGGCGCACAGCCCGATGAGAAGCGCGTTACTCAAGGTATCGAAGACGGTTACCAGCGCGCACATTCAAGTATTCAAAATGCCCGATTCGATGACGAAGCGCGACGTTTTATTGCACTGGTTGATGAGTGCTATGAACAGCATTGTTTATTAGTGATTGATGCTGAATGTGACCTAACAGAGTTATATGTAGGAGAGCAACTGGCGTTTGCGTTTGAGCGAACCAAAAGCCGTTTAGTCGAAATGCAGAGCTGGTCTTTTTTTTAAATCTGTTCAGCGGTGTGGAACTGCAATGGGGCTTTGCCATAAAATAACATCCTTGTTTCTTTTGATGTGTGTGAGTCACCTATTTGCAGGTGACTCAAAGTAGGTCTGTGCTTTAAAAGCGTTAATCTTTAAATAAGCTTTCATCAATCACATAAATGTTACTGCTGTCATTGAGATCGAGCACGCCGTAGCATTGGCCATCACTGCCCATCAGTGCCATGCGGTCGCCCACAACCCAGTTGCTATTAGCATAACTGTCGCCAAATTCTAGCGTGCCATAATTACCATAATATAAAGACCCATCACTGTTGTTAACCCACGCTAGTGTTACAGGTGTTTCAGACTGATTATGTACTGCAAACTCAGGCGCATAGTTATTTTGTCGAGAATAGGTAGTGAGTAATTCGCAGCTGCCAATGTCAGCCGTTGCAACTGGAATAGGGGCTTCGCTAACGGCATCTTTTACAAACTCAGCATCTACTTCAAAGCTATTATCAGTATCGTTGACGATGGCAACCCCTAAACAGTTACCCGCAGCATCGCCTAACATCATACGATCGCCAACCACCCAATTATCCGCGCTGAATGTCTCACCTGCTGCTAATGTTTGGAATGCAGAGCTTGGCTGAGTACCCGAGTAGTTGTTGATCCAATAAAGCTGAATATCTTTGTCAGAGCTATTATTGACTGTGAAGCCTTCAATCTGCTGGCGGCTGCGGCCATAGGTTTCAACCAAATTACAGCTGTCCAATGTGCCTTTTTCTGGCCAGTGAGGTAGGTATGGTTCGACAGGTGTGATCAGTGGCATAGGTGCTGGTAAATCTACAGTACAGTCAGTGCCTGTACATGCCGTTAAATATAGGTCTAAAATATCTGCGCCAGCAAAATCAGAGCCAACTGTGACAAAGTAAGTGCCTTGTTCTGGTGTTTCAAGCGAACAAGATTCTTCATTGGATGACTCTGTGGTTGAGCTGCAAAGCACAGCCTGATCTATAGCTGGGTGTGCAGGTGAGTCTTTGCTCACCCAAAGGTCTACGTTGGTCGAGCCACCAGACGTTTTGAAGGTTAACGCGGGTGTCTCTTCTGATAGAGTGACACTATATACCCAGCCACCACGCCCGTTAATAGGCATTGCTTCACCTAAAGTTATTGGCTGCGCGCTTGCTTTGAAGTTCTCAACTAAGGTCGTTGTGCGCCATGTTTTAAAGCTTTCTTCGTAGGCAGTTGAAAACTCTGCTAACTGTGTACTCACCGTTTCCCATTCGCCAGCACGCATATTCGTAATGAGAGTTTTAACTTCTCCAGGGTGCTGCTCAATCATGTAAGCGACGGCTAAAGTGCCCCAATCATAAAAAGAGCTGTAGCTAATGGTAGGGGTTGTGATATCGCTGAGCGAGTAACTTGTTTCTTGATTAGCATCGAGTAACATTTGATATGGGCGCTGGTAATAGGTCCCTACATATTCAGCTAACCCTTCGGTCCACCACCCTAAGTCGCCGTTATAACCACCTTCTTTGTTATATCGGCCATCAAGCGCGTGTACATACTCATGAGCGAGTGACCGCACAACTGAACGGCCGCCGCTCCACTCTAAGGCGTTAAAAGTAAGGATGGTTGAGTCGTGATACCATTTAGTCGGCGCAGTTTCAAAATAAATACCACTGCTGTTATCTGAGTCCCATAAGTGTTCAACCCAGCTCATATGATTCGATAGACTCGCAAAGATATTTATATTGGTGATCTCGTTTAAGTCATTCGGTACAGGTACGCCAGTATCCTCTGAGAGCTTGTCGTTAAGTACTGTTTCGAAGCGAGCTTTGGTTTCTATCAAGGTGTCACAAATACGCTTTCTTGCTTCTTCATTCATAGTTTCTTGAATACGCACTTGTACCATATCAGCACATAATTCGCTGCTAGCAAATAATGATGTAGTAGCAAAGAGTGTTGCATCATTTACTGCCGAGTCCTCATAGGCGTCTATGAGAATATTGTATCGACCAGGTTGAGGGTTATCGATTATGCAAGTTTCGTGGCTATTTGGGCTATTAAAAGACACACAATCAAATACAGGGACATCACCTGCCTCAGGAAAGCTTTCGTATTTAATGTAAATATCAGGATCGCCCAGTTCTAAACTTTCTTCGCCGCGACTTAAACTAACTAATAAGGTTGGTGCAGCTTCTTCAAGATCGATGTAATAGCCAATAGGCTCTGATGTTGAAAGGCCTTTCTTAACAATATCTAAGGTTAAGATCGGCTCTTCAGCGTATGGAAAGCTGCTTTCACTTGAGTTTTCACTATCTGATCCTGAGTTACCAGAATTTGATCCCGAATCAGATTGCTCTTCGACTTTATGTATCTCTGGTTGCTCATTATCACTGCCATTACACCCTGTTAATGCTAAAGCGATACATAAGCTTAGTAATCTTTTCTTATTCATTTTTAGCTCTCTTTTTTGTTGTTTTTTAGTGCTTGATGTTAAAGAGGGGTAAATTTTTAACATGAATAATATATATTGTATACAGTTGTTGTGTTTTTATTATAAGGCAATGCTCTGAAAGCAAAGGGTTTCAGTGTTTTTAGATAGTAAATTTGGGATTAAATTAAGAGGTAGAACGCTGATTTTTATCAGAGAGATAACCATACCTGTTGATAATCTTGCAGTACTGGTGTGATCTTGTTTTGTTGTTTTAATTCACGAAGGCGTAAGTTGAACTGTTTTACTACTTCCGGGCATTTTTTTGAAAAGTGTAGAGTAAAGGCATTGTGTACATCATAGTTATTTAGCTTTAATACAACATCAAATTGATTTTCTAACGCGTTGCTTTTTAAATAACTTTGGGCAGATAGTAAACCTGTGAGCACATAATCAACTCGTTTCATCTTTAACATTTGAAAGTTCTGAGTAATACCATGGATCTGCTGAATATTGTGTTGTTGTTTTAGAAAAGTATCTATCTGTTCACCATGTCTATCCCCTGCATTTATGCTGCCGTGACTATTCGATAGTTGCCACAGACCATTGAGTTGCGCTATTTCTCCTTTTCGAGTAAACACAGCAACTGGGTTAGCCGCAAAGCTCTCTTCTGTAAATTCTAAATATGCCCTTCTTTCAGACGTTTTTTTCAGAGCGGGTATAAAGTCTATTTTGTCATCTTTGGCGCTTTTTAGAACCCTTTTCCAAGGCCCCATATAAACAACATGTGCCTTTACGCCTAATTCTGAAAATATATGTTCACTTAGTTCAATAGATGCACCTGTTAGGGTGTTGCCACTGCGCCAATGAAAAGGAGGGTAATTTGGATGCGCCGACATGGTGATGCTTTGGCAGTTCGGTTTGGCATTAACGTGAGCGTGTATTCCTATTAGAAAAAAACAAAAAGTGAAAATTCTTACAAGCATAGAGTAGCCTTACTATAATTTGTTTAATCATAGTTTATTAAAACGTTTACTTCGTCTGCTTTTTGTTTTTTTCACATTATTCTTTGAGCTAGGTTATAAGACTATAAGAAAGTTGTTATTAATCCTGCCACGCTCAAGGTAACCAATATACTTACGAGGGTACCTAGCATCACATATTCAGTGAGCTTTCTGTCTTTACTTGCGGTTAGATCGCCAAAACGAAATACTGATTTAGCCGCTAAAATAAAGCCAACAGCCGCCCAGCTATCAATCAGAATACAAGTTAATAAAAGCACTCGCTCAAGTTGCCCGATTAAATTACCCGCTTGCGGTAAGCTTTCTTCTTCATTCCCCATGTATGCCCAGCGCTCAAGTAGCATTCTGATCATCACAGAGGCTGGTGTCAGGACCAATAAATAGCCAAGCCCAATGATGAGATTACTCGGTGTGCTAATGAATGAGAGTAACTGCTCACTTATATGGAATGGCTCAGATAAATTAAAAGTTATGAGTAAAATGACTAATAAATGCGCGAGTTGGTCGAGTAAAAACGGTATCACTCCCTTACTCGAATATGATTTACCGATATCAATTAAATAGTGGCTAATAGTCACAAGCGTCGCATAACCAAAAGCTGCACTACCGACCCCAAAGTCATAGTTGTGTTGCCATATTGCCAGTGCAATAAATGCAAGTACACCATGCACTAAACTGTGCCAAACGACTTTAGTAGATTTAAAGTGCCGATTATTTCTGTCATGTACCCAGCTCATGGGTTGTAGATAAAAGTCGGCGATAACATGGCCAATGACTAGCCATAATAAAAGTGTTTGCCATTCAGCCATATTACGTCTCCTTGCTGAAAATATAAGACTCGCTCAAGGTGATAAACGCATCAATTAAGGTGTAGTTAGCTAAATTAAGCAATTTTGTCACATTTGCCCGGCTAGTACTGAGTTGACCAGCAAGCTGCGCATGTTCAGGTTTATCTTGTTGTAGATATAAAAGTAGTGCTTGGGCTTGTTTACGGCTTAATTTACTCAGCAATAAGTCAATAAATTGAATATTCAGTAAAAAGCTTTCGTTGCAGGTATTGTTATAGACCAAACGTTGATGTTTGATGTTATCAAGACCATGACCTGCTTTTACCAATGCTTCACCCGTTGCGGTGGCAAGCCCACCTTGTGATAACTTAATTTGTCCTTGAGCGAGGCTCACTTTTACATCTAAACCTTGTTGTATAAAGAATAGCCTTACCGCAATGGCCTGTTTGAATAAGGCTTTTGCTTTTGGCAGGGCTATTTGAAAGCTATCACCACGGAAAATATGAAACTCGGCGGAAAATTCAGCTCTTAAAGCGCTCAGGTAATACTTTAATTGAACAAGCAATTGCTCATAATCACTTTGACAGAGTGATTGTGAGTTCACAATGTCGGCGGTGATCACACCCATATAGTTTTCTTGTGAAATCGGCATGAGAAGTAACCAAAATGAGTAACTTGATTTAATGTAACTTAATTTGGTTACTTGTTCAAATGTAACCGACTTTAGTTACATTTTGGTGTGCAATTTAGCTGGCACTACACTGAGTTTAAAGTTGCTTATTCGCTTCAAGTACCCATACGTTCACAATAGGGTTCTCTTTTTTATAGCTGATTTTGATATCGAGGAGTTGCCCTGAGACCTGCTCATTGACTGTCATTTTACTTTTCGAGAGAAAATAAAATCCATCGCTAAATGACAAGCTGCTGTTATTTTCAATGGCGATCCCTTTGATTTTAGCTAACTCTATTAAGGCGTCTTTAATCGCTAACTCTATGGCTGTACTGAGTAAAAAATCTGACGAGATAGCGCCATCATGACCAAAGCTGCCTTGGATCAAACTACGGTCTTGGTAAATAGCTTGAGATTGCCAATTCTCTTCTAGTTCAATTGAATTAATGGGCAATACAAAATTACCGATCAGCGTGCCATGATACTCACAGAGTTCATTTAAAATCATACCATGATGCTGGTCCACCTTTGCTTTCACATCACTTTGCTGATTGAAACTGACAGTGTGTCGATTTGAGTTAGAGTCCGAAGATTGGCTGATAAATTCAGTTGCACGTACTTGGCTATTGCTTAGTAAATTAGCGATTAAGTTGGCATTTTGTTGCGCCATTGAAAGCTGCTGATGGGGTGAGCTGGTATAAAAACTTACGCCAGTAATGGTGTTTGCTTGCTCATCACATAGCCATGTTGGATTACATTGCTTAAATTGGCACATGGATAAATTTGTGAGGGTCTGTTGTTGGCTCAAGGCAAAAGCATCTTGCTCTAATGTTGCGTAACTATAAATAACCCCTTGATAGAAAAACTCAGGCATAAACCGCACTGTGTTTCCTGAAGGTAATAGGAGCTTAGCGGTATTTGCAAGTTGCTTAGCGTCTATCTCTGTTAGAGCGAATTGATGATGGCTTTGTAATTTGACTAAGGCTGCTTTTCTGCTGCCAGAGATATTAATTCTACCTAGGCTGTCATACTTTGCTGCTGCACCAATAAATCCGATGATTTGATTATGAACTGGTTTGATAAACCAGTGAGGCGCACGATTAGTTTGTTGTTTTTTTAGCCCTAAAGTACTGTTACACCCTGAGGTAGATGCAAGTGTGATAAGTAAAAAAGTAAAAGAAAAGAGGCTAAACTTCATTGTGCTATTCATCCTTAAAAGCAGCATAAAACGTATTTTGATTAGGGCATATTAAACAGGAATGACTGCTAATCGCAAATTTCTGTTGAACTGTCAGTTTGAGCTTGTTGTTCGGCTTCTAACTTGGCACGTTCAGCTTTAGAAATGTACTTTGGTTTATTGCTCTTATGCAATTTTTCATTTGCTTTTTTGTCTTTCTTCTTTAGCTTTTCGTAGATTTTTTTACGTCTATTCATAGTTGGGGCGTATGTAGCCAATCTCGTTAAGTTGATAGAGCGCTATTTTAATACCAACCCTCAATAATACTCAATCATTTTGAGGGACTAAAACTGACGCTAGCTTTGTTAAAAATTTTTTATTTAGAACAACTAAACAGCAAAATCTTAGCCGTGCTATCGAGCAGTTTTCCTTGCCTCAAAAAGAGCGCTTAATTAAGAGGGCTGGTATAACTGTTTTTCAATAGGCAAAAAAGCAACAAGTACTTTCTTATTGTACTAGCACAACGACTTTAATTGTATACAATGTGCAAAGTGAGCTAAATAATAAAAATGACCAATATTCACAGGCAAATAAAATCTGGATATTGATGAGAATACCTTGGAGCCAAATATGATCAAACAAACCCTAACTGCACTTGCCGTTTGTGCGGTACTCGCCGGTTGCTCTACTGAAACAACACAAAAAACAAAGTCAGTAGCGGCGCAACAAGCTCAAGTAAGTCGAGCTGAAGTTGACAGCGTGGTTAATACCTACACGAAAAACTTCATCAATCATCAACCTGCTTTAGCAACGTCTTTAAAACTTGATAGTGCTGAGTTTGGTCAGTACGCAAATCGTTTACCAAATTACTCATTGGCAGGCATGCAAGCCCTGCAAATTGATATGGACAAAGCGGCGGAGCAACTTAACGCATTACAGAGTAAAAACCTCTCTGAGAAAGACCGCTTACATGTTGCCGTAAATGAAGTGATAGCTCGTTATTATGCGGGTGAAAAGCAGTTCAGTGGTGGTTATATTGATACGTGGGGCGGGCATTTACCGTATGTGGTAAATCAAATCTCAGGCCCATTAATTGATATTCCAAATATACTAAAAGATCAGCATGGTGTTACGTCAGAAAAAGATGCCACGGATTATCTTAAGCGTTTATCTGCGTTTGCAATTCTAACAGAGCAAGTACGCAGCAAGGTGGCAGATGATGCTAGCAAAGGCATTATCTTACCTAAACCACTTTTCCCAAACACCTTAGGATATTTAAATAATTTCACAGCGCCAGATGCATCTGAACACCCATTGGTGAGTAGTTTTGCTGAGAAACTTAATGAGCTCAATACGCTTGATGATAAAACCAAAGCAGTTTTAGTTAAAAAAGCGGCAAATATTGTTGAGTCTGAGATTTATCCTGCTTTTGCTAAAGTAAGTAAAGATATGCAAGCCCTTGAGGCAACTGCGCCGACAAAAGTAGGCATTTGGGCACAGCCAAACGGTGAAGCGTTTTATCAACATGAGATCACTTATTTAGCCGACTCAACTATGACAGCAGAAGAAATCCATAATGTGGGTTTAGCTGAAGTGAAACGGATTTCAGAGCAGATGGATGCGATTTTAATAGCGAACGGCTATGCAGAAGGCTCAGTTGGCGAGCGCATGCAAAAACTAAGCGAAGAACCGCGCTTCTTATTTGCTGACAGCGATGAAGGCCGTGAAGAGTTACTAGCGTTTTTACGTGGTGAAATTAAAACCATAGAAGAGAAAGCGCTCAATCTATTCTCATCTTTGCCTCCTCAAGCGGTTGAAGTAAAACGCATTCCTAAAGCTGTTGAAGCCGGTGCGCCAGGAGGTTACTACAATGCCCCATCACTGGACGGTAGTCGCCCGGGTATTTTTGCGATTAATCTAAAAGACATGAAAGCTGTCCCAAGTTTTGGCTTAAAAACACTGACTTATCATGAGGCTGTACCTGGTCATCACTTCCAAATAGCGTTAAATATGCTGCAAACAGATATTGGTCTAATGCGTCAGAATGCATCATTTAACGGCTTTATTGAGGGCTGGGCTCTGTATTCTGAACTAGTCGCTTACGAGATGGGCATGTACGAAAACGACCCATTTGGTGACTTAGGTCGCCTTCAAGCAGAAGCTTACCGAGCGGCGCGTTTAGTGGTTGATACTGGTTTGCACCACAAAAGATGGACGCGTCAGCAAGCAATCGAATACTTCGCCCAAGCGACGGGCTCAGCGATGAGTGATGTGGTGTCGGCAATAGATCGTTATATCGCATGGCCGGGTCAGGCACTAGGTTATAAGCTAGGCATGATTAAGTTTGTTGAATTGCGCGATAAAGCAAAAACAGAGCTTGGTGACAAGTTTGATATTAAAGCGTTTCATGATTTGATTTTGCTTAAAGGTGCACGCCCACTGGCCATTGTTGAAAGTGATGTTGATGTTTGGATAACAGCACAAAAAAGTTAAGTCAAAATCCAGCCATTAAAGGGAGCGATAAGCTTCCTTTTTTATTGTCGTTTTTAGAATCCGGCAGGTTTAAAAGCTAGTGGCTACAACGCCCCATTGTCTTTTAGAAGTTGATGAATTGATTCAGCCATCGTTTCATAACCAGCCCTATTGAAGTGAATGTAATCAGATTTCATGGATGGCTTTTTCATTAGCTTAGCGATTAATGTGGGCTCAAATACAATTTGATGTTTATCTGCTAGAGCTTGATAAAGCGGCGCGGAGCTCGAAAAAAGACTTTTTTGAGGCACACCAATGAGCACAACTTCAACGCCGTAGCTTTTCGCTATGTCTATCATGTGATTGAGATTTGCTTGGGTTTCATCGAGGCTCTTATTTTGCAAAATATCATTGCCGCCTTCTAATAAAATGACAATAGCAGGTGCATGTTGCTCAATGACATCGGCAAATCGATTTAGTCCCTCACTGGTTGTTTCTCCAGATATTCCCGCGTTGATTACTTTCACACCAGAGAGTGTCTCAAGCACGCTTGGATAACTATATTGCTTAGACACCCCAACACCTTGCGTTAAGCTGTCACCAAAGGCCAGAATAACATCATGCTGCTGTAAACGGGTTAGCTTGGGAGCATCACTGCATCCTGTTAAAAAGAAAATGAAAAGTAAGCTGAATATTTTCAAAAATGGCATGCTTAAACCTTAGCTGTGAGAAAATTGCTTTAAACAAGATATAAGCAACATCAAGTAAACGATTGAAAAGAATATAAAGGACTGCTTTAAGAAGCAACAATTAGGATTACGTTATTCACCTATTGAAAGGTGTTAAACGTAGTGGGCTTTTTCGTTTTCTGCTCTTTAAATTTAAGTAGGTTAAAACGTTGGTTAATACCAAAGAGCAAAGAAAGGAAAAATAAGCAGAAAAACAACATTACACTATAAATGTTATCTTCAATCATATTGAATACCAATAAAGCCAAAAAACAAAACGCAGCTAAAAAATATGAGCTTGGTTTAAAGACTTGCTTTGCCATTTAAAAGAAACGCCCTATCAAAAAGTTTATTAAGAATCATTATCAAGTTCCTAAATCTGCACCTAATTTTTAGAACTTGCAACTATTGTCGTTAGAATACATATAAAAACATCCTTTATTATTAACTTTAAATGATGCAGACAGTGCATCGATAAAATGTTTCCACTTTGAAAACGAACGGGATGAACCTACCGTATAGCAAGGTAACTTTACTTGTGAGACTTGTCTTAAAGGCATAACTTAAACGTTAGAACAATAAAAAAGGCGACAATATATGAAGAGCTTCATACCCATTGCACTGTCATCGTTATTCAGTCTGGTTGCGACAACAGTGAATGCAAACACGCAAATAGAATACATCGATCAACAAAAACTTCATGACATCAATAAAGCCATATCGGCGGCGAATATTGAAAAAGACATCAACAAACTTGTCAGCTTTGGCACGCGCCATACGTTGTCAGAAACAAAGTCGGATACTCGAGGTATTGGCGCGGCTAGGCGCTGGATAAAGGCTGAGTTTGAAGCTATTTCAAAAGCCTGTGGTGGCTGCTTAGAGGTGTATTACCAATCAGATGTTATCAGTGGTGAAAAGCGCATACCTAACCCAACTGAAGTGGTGAGTGTTATCGCTGTACAGCGTGGACAAACAGACCCCAATCGCTATGTGATGATGTCGGGTGACATAGATTCTCGTATCACGGATGTGATGAACTTCACCGATGATGCACCGGGTGCAAACGATAATGCATCGGGTTTGGCTGGCACGCTAGAGGCCGCGCGTGTTCTGAGCAAATACAAGTTTAATGGCAGTATTATCTATGCGGCGCTCGCGGGCGAAGAGCAAGGCTTGTTCGGTGGCAAGATTATGGCTAAGCAAGCAAAGGCAGACGGCTGGCGATTAAAGGCGGTATTGAATAACGACATGATCGGCAACATTGAAGGCGTGAATGGGGTGATCAACAACACTACAGCGCGCATATTCGCCGAAGGTACCCGACAAACAGAAAGCGAAGACGATATTCGCAACCGTCGTTTTCGTGGTGGCGAAGTTGACTCACCAAGTCGCAATTTGGCCCGTTACATAGATTGGATGGCCGACCGTTACATTCCAAATTTAGATACCATGGTGGTGTATCGTTTAGATAGATTCCGCCGTGGCGGACACCATCGTCCATTTAACGATTTAGGCTTTCCAGGTGTGCGTATTATGGAAACCAACGAGAACTACAACCGACAACATCAAGATTTACGCACCGAAAACGGTATTGTCTATGGTGACACCATTGATGGCGTCAACTTCGATTATGCTGCTAAATTAACCGCGCTCAATGCCGTCTCACTTGCTGGTATGGCTTGGGCGCCGACGCCACCAGCACAAGTCAGTATTAAAGGGGCTGTTTCGCCCGACACCACACTGTCGTGGCAACTCGCAGATAACAAAGAAAACCCACAGCTAGCAGGTTATAAAATTTATTGGCGATTAACTGATGCACCGCAATGGCAATACAGCAAGTTCGTTGGCAAAGTTGATAGCTATACGCTGAAAAATGTGGTGATTGATAACTACTTCTTTGGTGTTGCTAGTGTCAGCAAAGACGGATTTGAAAGCCCAGTGGTGTTCCCAGGTCACGCTGGTGATTTTGGAGACTAAATTAAAAAACCTGAAGAGGATCTGCTTCAGGTTTTAATTTTTCCACATTACATACTCTTAAGGCATTCAATGTTTTCATGTTTGATCAAAAAGTTTGTCTCAGTTAAAAACTCGGTATCTATAAATAGCTTATTATGCATTTTTTCAGCATATCGAATCCTTTAAGGGAACGTTCAGCATAATAATACTATTAATTAACTCAGCTTTACTTAAAGGGCTTAGCTCTTTTTCCTGCGTTAGATTAATGATTAAGTTAAGGATAAGGTATGAGGGTATTGAAGTATGGGATGTCCATTATCATTTTATTGTTTGTTTCTTTGTGCATATATGAATCTTATTTATTAAAGCAAGCGCAGGATAAAACCCCTGAGATCAGAGAGCGTTTTTTAAACGGGCACGAGGTCATATGGAGTGACATGCCAAAACATAGGCTAGAGATGTTGCTGAAAGTTGAAGATCCAAATTTTTACAATCATGATGGGGTTGACTTTCAAACACCGGGTGCTGGCCTAACAACAATCACGCAAGGGTTGACTAAGTTCATGTACTTTGATGATTTTCGCCCTGGCTTTAAAAAGATCGAGCAGACATTGATAGCTAAATTTGTTTTAGACAAGCAGTTCACGAAAGATGAGCAGTTGTCTATATTCTTAAATCACGCCTATTTGGGGGGCTTTGAAGGCAAAGGAATAAGAGGGTTTCAGAAAGCTTCAGAAGTATATTTTGGTACCGATCTGATTAATTTAAGTGATGAGCAATATCTTTCACTTGTTGCAATGTTAGTGGCACCAAATGCATTACATATAAAAAAATCCCCAGAAAAAAATGCTCAAAGAGTGAAGCGGATCGAAATGGTACTGGATGGCTTATATGTTCCAAAAGATCTCACAGATATATTTTACGATAGATAGAGAAAATGTCGTCTTATTTACCTTTGTGAGCGGCCAAGATGCCAGAAAATATCAACCGCTAACGGCTGAAGGCTTAAAAGTTTGTTAATTCAATACCCGTATGTCATTAAAGCTCTGTTTATTACACAAAGTGGTCACACGTATTCATTCTTAAGTCAGTTTACTTTCCTATAATCCCGCCCTTTTCTAAATTTAAATAACTATTTAAAGAATAATAAGTGGTGAGCGATATTGTGAAAACCTTATGGGCTTTTTTAGGTAACCGAAATTGGATGCTTTGGGCGCTGTTGCTAGGCGTGGCAACGGGACTTATTTTTGGTGAGCGGGTGGCATTTTTACAACCGATAGGCACTGGCTTTGTTAAGCTGATGCAGATCACGATTTTTCCTTATATTGTGGTCAGTTTAATTGTTGGTTTAGGTAAGTTTAATCCCGAGCAAGTTCGCAGCATTTTAATTAAAGCAGCGACAGTCATGGTCATGCTGTGGGTGCTAGGTTTGGCTGCAATTTGGTGCTTTGCTTTTACATTGCCCCAGCATGATGCGGGCACGTTTTTTTCACCTGCACTGATATCTCCAGCAGGGCCAATCGACTTTGTTGAGCAATATATTCCCGATAATCCATTTGCCTCTTTGGCCGAAGGTAACGTGCCAGCCATCGTGATATTTTGTATTGCGCTCGGTATGTCACTGATTGCCAACAAGCGTAAAGGACAGGTACTCGACTTTTTAGAAGTGGTTGGGCAAGGCTTAACGGTGATCTCTAAAAAGGTTATCGCGATTTTCCCGATTGGTATTTTTGCTATGACTGCCAGCACGGCGGGTACGCTGAGTGTCGAGCAGCTACATAACTTACAAGTCTACTGGGTGCTGGTATTATGTTTGGGTTTGTATTTAATGTTAGTGCTTATGCCCATGCTGGTGGCCGCTGCAACCCCCGTTAAATATCGAGATCTTATTTATGTGATGCGCAATGCGTGGATCACGGCGTTTAGTACCGGCAACGTGTTTATTGTTTTGCCCGTTATCACAGAAGGCATTAAAGCGCATTTACGCAAAATTGGTCGAGCTGATGAGCAAGCGGATCATATTGCCGAAGTCTTAGTGCCGATTGCTTATACTTTCCCAAGTCTTGGTAAGTTAACCACCTTAATGTTTGTGATGTTCGCTGCTTGGCTAACGGGTAACCCCGTGAGCTTTACTGATATTCCTAACGTGACTTTGTCGGCTATGCTCAGTTATTTTGCCAATGTGCACATTGCTATTCCATTTATGCTTGATACGCTGCGCATTCCTGCAGATAGCTACCAGCTTTACCTGTCAATGTCGGTATTGAGTGCCAAAGTTGTCTCGCCAACCACAGTGGTTTATATCTTTTCCTTTGTACTATTGAGTATTTTTTATTGTCGAAAACAGCTGCATTTTAAAAGGTTAAGAGCGGCTTATTATGTGATTTTGCCATCGGCGCTATTGCCTGCTTTTATGCTGGCCAGTTTTACTTTTAATACTCAACTGGCTGCGAGCAGCAAAGCGGCGAATGAAGTCATAGCGAACATGGTGGTGTCAGACAAAGTGCCAGCACATGTGTTAAACCATGTACCAAAAGCCTACCAAAGCGGTGAGTTATCTTTAACTAATATTGACGTCATTAAGAGGCGCAACTTACTACGTATTGGCTATGTAGTCGATAACGTACCGTTTAGTTATTTCAATCAGAAAAATGAACTTGTAGGCTTTGACATTAGCCTGGCCCATAAATTAGCCAGTGACTTAGATGTTGAAGTCGAATTTATTCCATTTAAGAAATACCAATTGAGCGAATATCTTAATAAAGGATATTTCGATATTGCGATGTCGGGCCTCGAGATAAATGTAGCCGACTTAACAAAAGTGCGTTTCAGCCATAAGGTGTTAGAGCTGCAATTGGCAATTTTAGTGAAAGACTATGAGCTAGCGCGTTTTAAAAGTATTGAGCAAATTAGAAGCTCAGGTGATTTAAACTTTGCGCATATGGAATATGGCCCTTTGTTAAAGCAGGTGAGCCAGCGCACCAGCTCAATTCAGTTTAAACAGCTGACGACTTTGCAAGATTACTTTAAATCATCAGAGCAGTTTGATGGTTTAGTCATTAGTGCTGAAGCAGGGTTTGCATGGAGCATGTTCTACCCTGAATATGGTGTCGTTGTGCCTGCAGGCGGAATGCAAAAGTACCCGGTTGGTTTTGCCGTTGCAAAACGCAATCTAGATTTATTGAGTTATGTCGATGCTTGGCTGGCTATTCAACAAACCAATGGCAGCATTGATAATGCCTACAATTATTGGATTTTAGGGCAGGGAACCCAGTCAAAAGAAACCCGCTGGTCAGTACTTGATGATGTGATAGAGTCAGATAAGAAAGAGTAGCGAAGCACCATAAATATTAGAGAGAGCACGAGTTAATTCCGTGCTCTTTTTAGCTTAGCTCTCAACGGAACTGAGCAAATTATTATCTAAGCGGTGATGCAAAAGAACAGCCAAGCTCCATGCAGATAATGAGAGGGCCGTGGCAAGTGCAGCACCAGTTAAACCAAATTTAGGAATAAATAACATATTGGCAATCACATTAATCGCAACTGCAATCACACCAAACTCAACCACTTGCTTACCTTGCCCTGTATATTGCAGCCAAGTGGCAGTGATCGCCGCAACAGCCGTTATCGCATAACTTGGAATTAAAATCAGTAGGGCATTTTTCGCATCAGAATAGCCAGTACCGAACAGCTTCAATAAGTCATCAGAGATAAACCAAAGTAATGAACCGACTACAGTGGTCATGACTAGGGTAATAAACCGTGCTTTTCCAAAAAGTTTGCTAGCTAAATCTGGATTACTATCAAGTTGCCTGCCAATAAGTGGTAGAAATAAACTGGCAATTGTAACCTGCGTTACAGGAATGATATGCGCAAGGGTATTGGCTGCAGAAAAATGCCCAACATCGTGCTCATTTGACAACCATTCAAGCATTAATAAATCAGTTTGATTTAACATCAGCGTTACCAGCATAGCTAACATCATAGGAATTGATTGTTTAAGCAATGTTTTATCTAAGGTGGCGGGCTCAAAAGGCGTGAGAGTAATGATATTCTTTTGAAATAATAACCATATTTGCCATACCACAATGACAATCACGATCATGATCCCCGCAAAAATGACAAGCTCAACACTGATATCAATATAAAAGTACGCTAACGCTAGGACTGCGCATGTTTTTAAAAGAGGGAGAGCAACACGCCATGGTAAATTAGAAAAAGCCAGTAGTTTGGCGCTTTGCAGTACTCGACTTAGTAGAGCACCCAGCGCAATAATAGGGACTGCAACAATCATTAAAGATAGGGCATGGTGGCCATCAGCATCGAAATGAATGACATGGAAATAACTTAAAAACCAAATCAGTGAGATAATAAAAATTGAAATGATAAACGCACGTTTTATATAGCAAGCTAAATACGCTGATACCGCTGAGTTATCTTTATTAGCGATATGCTTAGATAAAATTCGAGGGGCGAGTCTGTCACCACCAAGTAAAACCAATACTGATGCAAGCATAGTGATACTGTATGCGACTTTATAGTCACCATATTGATGTGCTTCTAAATGCTGACTTAATGTGACATTGAACCAATAATCAGCTGCATAACCAAAAATGATTGAGAAAACGAGTAGCCAGGTACCTCGGCTTAAATAGTTTTTTTGGTCTTCCACATTCTTACCCTAATTCGCGTTTTTTAATAAATTATCACTAAACTTTGAATAGAATGTGGAAGTAGTCAGCCTGAGGTATTATTTAACACTCACGCTTTGTATTTTGATGTAAGCCTCACCACCTTTAGCATCGGTTAAGTCTGGGACAAAATACAGCGCAGAGACATGATTTGTAATAATGCCTTTATCGATTGAAGAAGCGGGTGTCCAACTCGGTCGTTGAAAGTCATTTAGGGTGACCGTCTGAGTCGTCCAAGTACTGGCTGCAGGTAAAACAGTTTGGTAATGAGCATATGTTTTATCGCCTTCTCCCCCATAGTCTTTTTGCGATAACTTGATGACCATGTCTTTATCACTTTGGTAGGTCAGAGTAATGCTTGCCTGCTCCGGCAACTGCTTGTTTGGTAAATCGTAAATTAGCTCAACCCAAGAGTTGTTTAGCTTGTCTACTCGAGGAACTCGTTTAAAAGCAATTTCTACACGCTCTGTGGTGACGAGTGAGCCATTCAAAATAGCTTGGCTACCGTGAGGATCGGTTGCATAACGCCATTGCGTTTCATCCAGTTTGGTTGAGTCTGTAACTTGGCAGCCAAGTAAAACAACAGAGAGTATGGCGCCTATGCCGAGAGCTAACTTATTCATGAGAGTGTCCCTTTATTATTGATAACGTCACGATAAAGGTGAGGTGATATAAAAAGCAAAAGAATCCGACAGGCTGAAAAGTACATATATGAAGGTTTTGAAAGCCATTGCACTGTTATAGCCAGTTAAAAATACTAAGTTGGTGCAATATAAAAATAGCAGTGAATTTTTTTCAATAAAATCAGAGCGAAAAATATGGTCTAGGAGTTGCTTGTATGTTGTCGGATAAATTTAAAAGTGACTTTATTATGACAGCGGCATTATGTTACCAAAACACAGCTTCCCTTCATTTTTTACCAGCTCAAATACGCATAGGTGGGCTTGAAGAGCGACAAGTGATCAAGCTTTTGAAAGAGCATATCATTGATATGTATGCAACCTCACCAGAAGAGTGCGTGCATACTCTAAATATTAATGCACTACAAAGTGAGACCATTAAATTTTGGAGTGCGTGGCGCGGTGATGAAGCCGTAGGATGTGTCGCGATTAAATATTTATCACCTTATCACTGTGAAATAAAATCAATGCGCACCAGTAATAAAGATAGAGGCACAGGAGTGGGTCGTCAATTGCTCGAGCATGTTATTCAGTATGCCAAACTCAACGGTGTAAAACGTTTGAGTCTAGAAACCGGCACCATGGATTTCTTTGCCCCTGCTCGCAAATTGTATGCTCAAAATGGCTTTGAACCATGTGGCCAATTTGGTGATTATGAGGTTGATCCACACTCGTGTTTTATGACTTTGATCCTCTAACAAGAAATATCTGTACCTAAATGTAATATATTTGAAATAAATCTGTAGTAATGTCAGTGCCTTCAAAGTTATAGCAAGTTATCAATAAGCTTGCTGAGGTGGCGGCAAAGTCAGGTTAGGGTAAAGTGCCGAAATTCAGATATAAATTCAAAGCATTCAGTATTGCGCTGGCAGGGATGCTGATCGTCATCGCAATACTTTACCCAAGAGAAATAGCCAATAAAAAGCAAGCTTTGCTCACTCAGGTACAGTCTGACTTTAATTGGTTATTACGAGATTTAAACCAACAGCTCGAACAACTTAATCACTTCTTTACAGAGCATGACGACTTAGACGCGGCTTGCACTGATCAAACCTTGTATGAGCTTCGCCGTGCGCACTTTAAAATTCCAAATATTGCCGAAATGGGCATAGTGAACCCAAACGGTGAATTAATTTGTACCAGTTGGAGCAAGCTCGATACCCCTCTTAAAACCGCGGGGCCAAAGCCGGCTCGTTCGGCAGAGTTACGTTTCTTTGGGCCAATTCACACTAGCTTTATTGGTGAGGCTGCGCTGGTTATCGCGAAAACCCGTACCGATGGCTATGAGATAAACGCACTGTTACCGCAATCTATATTAAATCGCCACTTGGATGACTTAGATAGACCTTATAACTACATTGTGATTGCCGACTCAAAATCGGGTGTGCCGATTTTTAAAGTGGGCGCTTACAGCTTGCCCGTAGACAATCAGCTATTTCCTATAAATGAGCCAATTACGTTCGAAAATAGCCTGTTTGATGATGGCCAGTCGCACGTGCTTGTGGCATCTCCTCTTGCAAACTTATCATCCTTGTCGTTGTTGTTAGCCATCAATGAAGATGCGCTTTATAAAAAAGTCTATCAGCCATCTACTATCAGCTTAGTCATTTATGGGGTGACATTTTTGTTGTTGTTTTTATTAGTTAAAAACTATCAAAAATATTATCAAAGTCGTAAAAGTCAGCTCAAAGATGCCATTGCCCAAGGGCAAGTGACTAATTTTTATCAGCTCATTTGGGATACCAGAACCCGTGGTTTTATCGGTGCAGAAACCTTAGTACGCTTAAATGATCCGATTGAAGGCATATTGACCCCTAACTTGTTTTTGGCAGACATTGAAGCCAATAATCTACTCAAAGAGATGACCTATGAAATCATCAAAACACTGATAAAAGACGCCGAAGTACTCACTCAGCAGCATAAAATTAAAAAAGTAAATATCAATATCACTGGCGAGCATTTAAAAGATGCGCATTCTAAAGCTCTGATACTAGAGTTAAATCAGCTTATTCCCTTGTTAGTACTGGAGTTGACCGAAAATGAGCTGTTAGAGTTTGATAATCAACAAGTGATGCAAACCATTCAAGACTTTAAAGCAGAAGGAATTTTATTGGCGATAGATGACTTTGGTACAGGCTATGCGGGCTTACAGTATTTAAAGTCGTTACCACTAGATATTATCAAAATTGATCAAAGTTATGTGGCGGCTATTGGCACCGAATCTCAACTTGCGACTATGTTAGATGCCCTGATAGAACTTGCTAAAACCTTTAAAATTGATGTGGTGGCAGAAGGCGTTGAGACTCAAGCACAAGCCGATTACTTGATCGATAAAGGCGTGTATTTACATCAAGGTTGGAAATACCACAAAGCTTGTTTGCTGAGTGATATTTCCATTCGATAATTGGTTTATAGTTTAGTCAAAGCTATAACGTCTTTTAATCTCAACAACCTCGACGACATAAGATTTATACCATTTATCACGACCCAATTGCTGCGCAACGGCATGTTGGCTGTCTTGGTGCCAGCGTTTTATGTCATCTTCGTTAAGCAAACAATACCAATCCTCAATAATACTCAAT
>NZ_PPSW01000068.1 GCF_005876835.1 Pseudoalteromonas phenolica | reverse complement strand
ATTCCGCCACTTCCGCATTTTATCTCAAATAGAGATGGCTGGAGTACCAGGATTTGAACCTGGGAATGGCGGGATCAAAACCCGCTGCCTTACCGCTTGGCGATACTCCAACTAAAGGTAGTAAAAGCTTTTTTAGTTCAAACTTTAAGAACATGGTGCGGAAGGAGAGACTTGAACTCTCACATCCGAAGATACTGGAACCTAAATCCAGCGCGTCTACCAATTCCGCCACTTCCGCA
>NZ_PPSW01000067.1 GCF_005876835.1 Pseudoalteromonas phenolica | reverse complement strand
TCTCTGCTTGTGCCCACAACCAAGTAGTCTTTACCGTCTAAATGATTTACCAAGCGAGACTGAGTCGCTGTCACGCTGTAACCATCTTTGTTTGCTTCGGTTAAATCAGCAAACGTGTACTGACCATTGATATCTGTGGTGCGTGTTAGTGACACCGCGCGACCGAACTTGTCTTTACCCGTTAAAGTTACTGTGATGTTTTCAAGTGCTTTGTCTAACTCGGCAGCTTCAAGTTCACCATCTTGTAAGGTATCTAGGAAGACACGGCCAGATACTTCGTAATTAACTGGTTTCAGTTTTTCAGTAAAATCTACGGTTGCTGATTTGTTTGCACCCGTTAAGTCAACTTTAACTGTGCTGTTTGCAGTATCTGATTCTGTGCGATTAACACCTATGATCAGATAATCTTTACCGTTCTCATTTTCTGACTTTCCAGAGAAAGTTGCAGCTACTGAGTAACCATCAGCACTCGCTTCGGTTAAATCTGCAAACGTGAACTGACCATTAACATCTGTTGTGCGC
>NZ_PPSW01000066.1 GCF_005876835.1 Pseudoalteromonas phenolica | reverse complement strand
GAAGCGGATATTAGACTTTAAGGAGCTAGTTGTAGCATGAAAAATTTTGCATTAATCGGTGCTGCGGGCTATATCGCACCACGTCACCTTCGCGCGATTAAAGATACTGGTAATAACCTAGTTGCAGCGATGGATATCAATGATTCTGTGGGTATTATGGACAGTCACTTCCCAGAGGCTGAGTTTTTCACAGAATTCGAAGACTTCACAGCATTTGTTGAAGACCAAGCATTACAGGGTAATAAACTAGAT
>NZ_PPSW01000065.1 GCF_005876835.1 Pseudoalteromonas phenolica | reverse complement strand
GAAGCGGATATTAGACTTTAATTATCATGAAAATCGTTACGGTTGTAGGGGCGAGACCTCAGTTTATAAAGGCCGCAGTGGTCAGTCGTGCAATCAAGCTGCACGATGAAATAGTGGAAGTAATAGTCCATACTGGTCAGCATTTTGACGCCAACATGAGTGATGTTTTCTTCGAGCAGATGGATATCCCTAGGCCCGATTACCAGTTGGAGATAGCTTCTCTAAGTCATGGCGCTATGACTGGTCGTATGCTTGAGAAGATAGAAGAGGTTTTACTCAAAGAACAGCCGGATTGGGTGCTTGTTTATGGTGATACTAATTCTACGTTAGCAGGTGCTCTCGCTGCATCGAAATTACATATTAATGTTGCACATGTTGAGGCAGGTTTGCGTAGTTTCAACATGCGTATGCCAGAAGAGCAAAATAGAATTTTGACTGATAAGTTAAGTAAGATTTTATTTTGCCCAACGATGTCTGCTAAGCAGAACTTGCTTAAAGAAGGCTATGCTGATGATGCCAATTACCTACCCGTAGTAGGTGATGTTATGTTCGATGCCGCGAAGTTTTATGCACAGCGAAGTCAAAAACCTGCAGAGTTACCTGCTAACATTCAGTTGGGTGAATTTGTCTTAGGTACAATTCATCGTGCAGAAAATACAAACGACTTGAATCGCTTGAGATCTCTTGTTGAATCTTTAAACGACATTAACAAATCAGAACCAGTTGTGGTTCCTTTGCATCCACGAACTAAAGCTATTTTAGATACAAACGATATACCGGTTGATTTTACCATACTAGAGCCTGTTGGTTATTTGGAAATGGTCTATCTGTTACAGCATTGCAGTCTTGTGGTAAGTGATAGTGGTGGTGTTCAAAAGGAAGCGTATTTCTTTGACAAGCCATGTTTAGTGACGCGTGATGAGACAGAATGGGTTGAACTGATAGAACATGGTAGTAATCATTTGGTAGGGGTTGATAAAACAAAGATCTTAACAGCTTATGCTAAAGCTAAATCAGCTGCCATAGATTACTCTGTCCCATTTTATGGTAATGGCCATTGCGCCGAAGACATTATTAGTTATTTATTAAAAGATGGATGTAACTAGCATGAAAAATTTTGCATTAATAGGTGCGGCGGGATATATCGCACCACGTCACCTTCGCGCGATTAAAGATACGGGTAACAATTTAGTTGCGGCAATGGATATCAATGATTCTGTGGGTATTATGGACAGCCACTTCCCAGAGGCTGAATTTTTCACAGAATTTGAAGACTTCACGGCGTTTGTTGAAGACCAAGCTTTACAGGGTAATAAACTAGAT
>NZ_PPSW01000064.1 GCF_005876835.1 Pseudoalteromonas phenolica | reverse complement strand
TTGGTAGCAGCGAATTTACTTCGCGACTTGTTTTGGTATAGGTGAGATGTGTAGGGGTCAATAAACCCGACATAAAGTCGGTGCTACCGAATGTGCCTTTTAAATTGTCGTCATAAACGACAACCTATAAAAGAGCTTTTAGGAGCTGTGTCGTTTACATCCATGTAGCTACGCCCATCGGGTATCCATACCCTCACCTCCTCGCGCTGCGAAACTTCGTTTCGGTCACCCGTCGCCCTTGCGCAAAAATAACCT
>NZ_PPSW01000063.1 GCF_005876835.1 Pseudoalteromonas phenolica | reverse complement strand
TAGCTTAAACGATCTGCATTACTCAATTGAGCGGTTTTTTTATACCAACCCTCTTAATTAAGTGATCTATTTTGAGGCAAGGAAAACTTGTCGATAACGAGGCGGAAATTTTGCTATTTAGTTGTTCTAAATAAGAAATTTCCAACGAAGTTAGCGTCAGTTTTAGTCCCTCAAAATGATTAAGTATTATTGAGGATTGGTATTAAATCTCGTAAAAGATTATTTCTTAGCTTCACGGCTCGCGCGCTTACGCTCGCTTTCAGTAAGTAGCTTCTTACGAATACGGATGCTTTCAGGTGTTACTTCTACTAGCTCATCATCATCGATGAACTCTAGTGCTTGCTCAAGTGTCATAACGATTGGTGGCACAAGATTTTGCGCTTCGTCAGTACCTGATGCACGTACGTTAGTTAATTGCTTACCTTTAAGTGCGTTTACTGTTAGGTCATTATCACGCGCGTGAATACCGATAACCATACCTTCGTAAACTTCAACACCGTGACCGATGAATAGCTTACCACGGTCTTGTAGGTTGAATAGTGCGTTAGTCAGTGCTTTACCTGCAGCATTTGCGATAAGTACACCGTTCTTACGTTGACCAATGTTACCGCCTTTGTGTGGGCCGTAATGATCAAACGTGTGGTACATAAGACCAGAACCAGATGTTAGTGTCATGAAGTCAGTTTGGAAACCGATTAGACCACGTGAAGGCATCATGAAATCCATACGAATACGGCCTTTACCATCTGGCGCCATGTCAGTCATTTCAGCTTTACGAAGACCAAGCTGTTCCATGATAGAACCTTGGTGCTCTTCTTCAACGTCAACTGTTACTGTTTCATATGGTTCTTCTAATTGACCATCTACTTCACGAAGGATTACTTCTGGACGAGATACTGCAAGCTCGTAACCTTCACGACGCATGTTTTCAATTAAGATGCCTAGGTGAAGTTCACCACGACCTGAAACACGGAAGCTATCTGGGTTATCTGTCTCTTCAACACGTAACGCTACGTTGTGAACAAGTTCAGCTTGAAGACGCTCAAGGATATTACGTGAAGTTACGAATTTACCTTCTTGACCAGAGAACGGAGACGTATTAACAGAGAACGTCATTGTTACTGTCGGCTCATCAACAGAAAGCGCTGGAAGTGCTTCAACTGCGTTTACATCACATACAGTATCAGAGATCTTAAGTTCACCTAGGCCTGTAATTGCAATGATGTCGCCCGCTTGCGCTTCTTGCGCTTCGTGACGGTCAAGACCTAAGTAAGTAAGTACTTGGCCAACTTTACCGTTACGAGTAGAACCGTCAGCACCAACAATTGTTACTTGTTGGTTTACTTTAACAGTACCACGCTTGATACGACCAACACCGATTACACCGATGTATGAGTTGTAGTCTAGCTGTGAAATCTGCATTTGGAATGCGCCTGCAGGATCTGCATCTGGCTTTTCTACTTGCTCAACGATCGCTTCGAACATTGGTTGCATGTTGTCTGAAGGCTCGTCTAGGTCAAGCGTTGCCCAACCGTTAATTGCTGAAGCGTAGATAACTTGGAAATCAAGCTGCTCGTCAGTTGCACCTAGGTTATCGAATAGATCGAATACTTGGTCCATTACCCAATCAGGGCGTGCGCCTGGCTTGTCGATTTTGTTGATAACAACAATTGGCTTAAGACCTAATGCGAATGCTTTTTGCGTTACGAAACGCGTTTGCGGCATTGGACCTTCTTGCGCATCAACTAGTAGTAATACTGAGTCAACCATTGAAAGAACACGTTCTACTTCACCACCGAAGTCAGCGTGTCCCGGAGTGTCTACGATGTTGATGTGGTAATCGTTCCACTCAATCGCGGTGTTTTTAGCTAGGATGGTAATACCACGCTCTTTTTCGATGTCGTTGGAATCCATCACGCGTTCTTCATTACCGCCACGTGTTTCTAACGTGCCCGATTGCTCTAGTAGCTTGTCTACTAGGGTCGTTTTACCGTGGTCAACGTGCGCGATAATCGCGATATTACGTAATTTTTCAATGCTCATGTTTATAACTCAGATAATTACTCGAAAGAGTGGGTTAATCCTATACACCAAATCGTGTAGCACAGCCCAAAATAGGCCGCTAGAATTTAAAAGGGGCGTATTATCCCCTAATAACGCCATAGATGAAAGTTTATGCAGCATTATTTTTTCAACTGACGTCACTATTCGACGAATAAAGGGTCAATTCAGTATAGAAGCTGAAATAAACCACGCCATAAAAGCGCCCGCTTTAATACAATAATCTCAACAAAATACCTTTTATAAATGTGATTTAAATGACAATGCGGCCTTCCTGCTTCTAATAGAGCATGGAAATGAAATTACAGAGTGTATTTTTGCAACTAAAAACTGGGCAAAAAAGCATCATGCACTATACTGGAACTGCACCACAAGCGTGCATTTGCGGATCATGTTGGTGCACCACTAAGGTGCAATACAAATCAAAAAACACAAAAAACCTTTAAATTCATTTAGATAAAAAACTGGCACAATACCCGCTTATAGCTGCGCAGTAATAACGAAAGTTACAACAAAATAAATAACCCAACGAGTTTTGGAGGACACACATGTCTCATACTGTTTTACAATTTATCAAGGAAAACGACGTTAAGTTTGTTGACCTACGTTTCACTGACACTAAGGGTAAAGAGCAGCACGTTTCTATCCCTCATCACCAAGCTGACGAAGACTTCTTTGAAGATGGTAAAATGTTTGATGGTTCTTCAATCGCTGGTTGGAAAGGCATCAACGAATCTGACATGGTGTTAATGCCTGACGCTGATTCAGTAAAGCTTGACCCATTTGCAGAAGAAACAACACTTATTGTACGTTGTGACGTAGTTGAGCCTGCAACATTACAAGGTTACGAGCGTGACCCACGTTCAGTTGCCAAGCGTGCTGAAGAGTACATGCGCTCAACAGGTATCGCAGACACTGTATTATTTGGCCCTGAGCCAGAGTTCTTTGTATTTGATGATGTAAAATACAAAACAGACATGTCTGGTTCTATGTACAAAATTGATTCTAAGCAAGCAGCTTGGAACTCTGACAAAGACTACGAAGGCGGCAACACTGGCCACCGTCCTGGCGTTAAAGGCGGTTACTTCCCAGTTGCACCAGTTGATGATTTCCAAGATTGGCGTTCAGCAACTTGTCTTGTTCTTGAAGAGCTAGGTCAAGTAGTTGAAGCACATCACCACGAAGTAGCAACAGCGGGTCAAAATGAGATCGCAACACGCTTCAATACTATGGTTATCAAGGCTGACGAAATTCAAGAAATGAAATACGTTATCCACAACATGGCGCACCTATACGGTAAAACGGCAACATTCATGCCTAAGCCAGTTGTTGGTGATAACGGTTCTGGTATGCACTGCCACCAATCACTTGCTAAAGATGGCGTTAACCTATTCGCTGGTGACAAGTACGGCGGTCTTTCTGAAGACGCTTTATACTACATCGGTGGTATCATCAAGCACGCTAAAGCAATCAACGCATTCGCTAACGCGTCTACTAACTCTTACAAGCGTTTAGTACCTGGCTTTGAAGCACCTGTTATGCTTGCTTACTCTGCTCGTAACCGTTCTGCATCAATCCGTATCCCAGTAGTACCATCAGAAAAAGCACGTCGTATCGAAGTTCGCTTCCCTGATCCAACTGCTAACCCGTACCTTGCATTCTCTGCAATGCTTATGGCTGGCCTTGACGGTATCAAGAACAAGATCCACCCTGGCGATGCAATGGATAAAGATTTATACGACCTACCTGCAGAAGAAGCAGCAGAAATCCCAACTGTTGCAGCTTCACTAGAAGAAGCACTTTCAGCGCTAGACGCTGACCGTGAATTCCTAGTTCAAGGCGGCGTATTCACTAATGACTTAATTGATGCTTACATCAACCTAAAGTCACAAGAAGTGGAAAAACTGAACATGACGACTCACCCAGTTGAGTTCGAAATGTACTACAGCGTTTAATTACTAACTTAAGTAATTAAATTTTAAAGTGCATGACGACTCATACTACAGGTGACGAGTTGAAATGTACTACAGCGTTTAATTGCTTACTTAGTAGTTAAATTCTAGAGGACATGACAACTCATACTATAAGTGACGAGTTCGAAATGTACTTCAGCGTGTAACTGACACGCACCTAAATCATATGTGTTCTCAAGCCCGCGAAAGCGGGCTTTTTTATGGTAAAGCAGTTCATAAACAACTAAAGTATTTATTGCATTGTGTGATAAGAGTTAGGGCAGAAAAATGAAATGGACGGTTAAGGGGTTATGTATTTTAATGGCACTCATTGCGCTGCCAAGTGACGCTAAAATTTATCGTTGGAAAGATAAAAATGGCAATTGGGTCTATTCAGACACGCCCAGAAAAGGCGCGCAAGAAGTAAAGTTAAATAAGCCATTGGTCATGCCAAGTACCAATACCAATGTCCTGCAATCATCAAATACCCAACAGCAAACCTCTTATCAAGCAAATATCACTTCTCCAAACCACGAACAAACCATTAGAGAAAACACTGGTACCGTTTATGTCAGTGGACAGGTGCTACCTAGCTTTCATAAAGGCTTTACCGTCCAGCTTTTCCACAACGGCAGTGCTGTAGGTGCAAAGCAGTCTTCAACATCATTTGTACTTAAATCACTCTCTCGGGGTGAACATAAGATAAAAATAGCTGTTTTTAACCCTCAGGGCGCACAAATTGCAACAAGCAAAGAGCACACATTTTACCTTCATAAAGCCAGTGTCAGTAATCGTTGATGCAAGTCAAATGTAGGCGTATGATAAAACGCACCAAATTGGTGCATAACAATGAAAACTGATCCATCATGGCACACTCCTTAACTTCTTTTGCCGAAAACGTTTGGCAAAATCTATCAACTTGCATCTTAGTTATTGATGATGCTTACACCATTCAATTTGCCAACAATTCATGTAGTGAACTGTTTGGCTTGGGCCTAAAACGCCTACTCAATCAACCCCTACTCAGTATTTTTAATCATCACAGTATCGACCTAGAAAAGCTCTCTCAATACGTGCTAGATGAAGGCGTTGATTGCCAGCAACACAGAGTAGACGTGGTGTTCATCGATAATCGCTCTGCCACATTGAATATTTATAGTCGTAAAATTGTGCATCAGCACCAAGCCTACATTTTGCTTGAATGTCGCAAAATTGATGACGAAGTAAAATTTGATCAAGCCTCTAAGCAAATGCACCAATATCATGCTGCGCGCACACTGATCCGCGGCCTTGCCCATGAAATAAAAAATCCATTGGGCGGAATTCGTGGAGCGGCGCAATTATTGCAGTACGAGACTTGCCAGCAAGAGCGCGAGCAATGTGCACAGCTGATCATAGAGCAAGCTGATAGACTGACTGAATTGGTAGATAAATTATTAGGCCCTAACCAGCTCCCTAATAAAACATCGTGCAATATCCACCAATTGTTAGAGTCTGTAATCAAACTATGCAGCTTTGAACAGGGTCAACACATCAGCTTAAAGAAAGATTACGATCCGAGTATTCCTGATGTGGTTATTGACCAAGCTAAGATCCAGCAAGTGATCTTAAACATCGTGCGTAACGCACAGCAAGCGCTCAAACAAGGTGGAGAGATAACCTTAAAAACCCGATTCAGACATCGTGTTCGTCAAGGGGATCATGTCGTTAAAAAAGCATTGCTTATTCAAATCAGCGACAATGGGCCAGGTATAGACGAACAATTAAAAGACACCTTATTTTACCCTATGGTAACCAATAAAGAAGGTGGCTCAGGTCTCGGGCTCTCCATTGCACAAACACTGATAGAACAACATGGTGGCAGTATTGAATGTGACAGCTGGCCGGGTCATACCGAGTTCAATATATATTTGCCATTTACATCACAACCATCGGGGAATCACGAATGAAATCAGTCTGGTTAGTTGACGATGATGCATCTATTCGATTCGTTTTAGATAAGGCTTTGTCTCGTGCAGGTTTTGCCACAGAAAGCTTTACAAATGGCCAAGATGTATTGACTGCGCTTGAGTACAACCAACCTGCAGTGCTTGTATCTGATGTGCGTATGCCGGGTATAGATGGCATGGCACTACTCGAACAGATTAATAGTCAGCATCCGAATCTGCCTGTGATCATTATGACAGCACACTCAGACCTAGATTCAGCGGTCAATGCATTTCAAAAAGGGGCATTTGAATATCTGGCAAAGCCCTTTGATCTGAACGAAGCAACCCAACTAGTTGAACGTGCTTACGAGACTCAACAACAAAACCGTAAAACCAAAGCGCAACCGAGCACACCACAAAACAGCCCTGATATCATAGGCGAAGCCCCTGCAATGCAGGAAGTATTTCGCGCCATAGGTAAATTATCGGCTTCAAGTATGAGTGTTTTGATCAATGGCGAATCAGGTACTGGTAAAGAGCTTGTTGCAGGCGCATTACATAATCACAGCCCGCGTAAAGCCAATACTTTTATCGCACTCAATATGGCCGCTATTCCAAAAGACTTAGTAGAATCTGAGTTGTTTGGCCATGAAAAAGGCGCCTTCACCGGCGCTGATAGCATACGTCGCGGCCGCTTTGAACAGGCTGATAGTGGTACGTTATTTTTAGATGAAATAGGTGATATGCCACTCGATGTACAAACCCGCTTGCTACGTGTACTGGCTGATGGTGAGTTTTACCGAGTCGGTGGACATCAAAGTATTAAAGTTGATGTGCGAATTATCGCGGCGACACACCAAGATCTTGAAACCTTAGTACAAAAAGGTAAATTCCGTGAAGATTTATTCCACCGCCTAAATGTAGTGCGTTTAAAGATACCCGCCCTGCGAGAACGTCCTGAAGATATCGAACGTTTAGCCGTACACTTTTTAGCAAAAAGCGCGAAAGAATTGCAAGTCGAAAGTAAAACACTTTCCGCTGAAGCGATTAAAACCATGCAGTTGTATCACTGGCCGGGAAATGTGCGTCAATTAGAAAATACCTGCCGCTGGTTGACGGTCATGGCACCAGGTGAACTAGTGGGTGATATCGATTTACCTGATGAATTACAACACACACAGGTGCAACCCGAAGCGCAAGGTGATTGGCTTGATGCCTTTCAAGTTTGGCTCAACCAAGAGCTTAAAAATGGTAAAGAAAATATTTGGCCAGCAGTACAAGCACAACTTGAAACCCGTCTGATCAAAACAGCTTTAAATGCCTGCCACGGTCATAAACAAGATGCCGCGCTTCGCATAGGTTGGGGCCGCAATACATTGACCAGAAAACTAAAAGAGCGCAATATTCAGGATAGCTAAAACTATTCTGAATATTATCTATGAAGTTACTAGAACATGTACCGCTGATTAAACAGCTAGAAATAATCAATCGCCTGCCTTTTTTTAGTGACTTCACTTTAGCTGAAAGACAAGTATTGCTTGAGTCTTTCAGCCATTTGTATCTCGTCCAAAAAGACAAACATGCGTTCAGACGTTTCGAAAAAGATAACCGTTTATTTATTATCCTGAGTGGTGAGCTGGTGATCTTCAAAAAAGAAGAACTTGGTCAACTTGGTAAGGTCGGGCCAGGTGAATTTATTGGCGAAGGCGCATTTATTTGTAAACGTGAACACAGTACCAATGCCAAAGCGCTAAGTGACAGTATTTTACTGACCATAACACCAGAAGCATTAACTCGCTTACCAAGTGTGATCAGAGAAAAAATTAAAGATAAAATAATTGAAGGAATGGGTCAGCGAATTGCAAAGCTAAATAGTTATATTGAGGAAAGTATGTAGGCGTATAACGCCTACATAGAACAAGTTAGTTTGCTAACAGCGCTTCAAACGCACTGAATAATTTTTCTAGCTCTTCAATGGTGTTGTAGTGCATACAACCAATACGAACAACACCACCTTTATCCATTACACCAAGCTGCTCACATAAGCCTTGCGCATAGAAGTTACCATCCCACACGCACATATGTTGCTTACCTAAGAACGCAGACACTTCACGCGGTGCTAAGCCTTCAAATGTTAAAGCAAAAGTTGGTGTACGCTCAGCAAGGCGAGATTCATCTTCGATACCGTATAAACGGATCTGAGGAAAATCAGCAAGACGCTTTAAGAAGTACGCACTTAATGCCATTTCATGTTCTTTAGTATGAGCAAACGCCTGTGCTAAACGCTCACGACGTGGCGTGCTTTCTAGTAGGTCACTTAGACTAGCTATGTAGTCAATCGCGGCAATCACACCCGCCAAACCTTCAAAGCTCTGAGTACCAGTTTCCCAACGACCTGGGATCACGTCTTTTGCAGGTTCTACTTTGTATGGCGTAAAACCTTCTAAATGTTCACGCTTACCATAAACAATCCCTACGTGTGGGCCAAAGAACTTGTAAGCCGAGCAAGCTAAGAAATCACAATCAAGGGCTTGTACATCGATAAGCTCATGAGGCGCATAGTGAACCGCATCCACATACACTAACGCACCAACTTGGTGCGCAAGTTCAACAATCTGTTTAATGTCGTTGATAGAGCCCGTGGTGTTCGACGCGTAAGTCACAGCAACTAGCTTAGTCTTGTCATTTAACAATGACTTGTAATGCGCTAAATCAAGTGTGCAATCCGCTTCATTGATTTTTACAGCGTGTACAAGTGCACCTTTATCTTCAGCAGCCTGACGCCAAGAAGACACATTTGAGAAGTGATCGGCATTAGTCACAATCACTTCATCACCCGCTTGCCAGTCACGTGATACCGCACGGCTAAAGCTAAATGTTAGACTCGTCATGTTCGCGCCAAACACGATTTGCTCTTTGCTAGGCGCATTTAATAAATCAGCAACTGCTTGACGTGCATTGTCCATTAAACTGACAGTTTTATCGCTTGAGAAGAATGCCCCACCTAAATTTGAGTTGTAGTAACCCAAATAAGCCGACATTGCGCTCAACACCGACTGAGGTACTTGAGAGCCACCCGGACCATCTAAGAAGATAGGAGATTGACCATTCACCTGCTGCATAAGTGCAGGGAACTGACGACGCAATTTTTGTAGTTCCATTATGGCCTCTTACGCTGTAAACACGAAGCAATCTAAATAACCAACTTCATCGGCATTTAGTTTATTCATCGGTGTGGCGTTGTGCCAAACTTCACGGTCATTTACAAGTGCAAACAAACCGTCTTTGATTTCCATCTTGAAACAAGGCTCAGCTTCTTTATGCTCGTATACTAACAACTCGCCGCCTGCGATATTCTCATGAGAAACGCCACATACACATACATGATCAAAGCCATCTTGGTGAACACCTTCAGGTGCCGGTGGTGTGTCGCTTTCAATCGCTAACATTCTGAACTGATGAACTTCGATGTCACGGCTCTCTTCAATGCCTGTCATCGCTCTGAATTCAGTCAGTAAATGTTTAAATGCATCGCCGTTAATTAAATCGGTTTCTAAATTCTCATAAACGCGCTCAATATTACCCTGAAAGTTGTTAATTGAGTCGTCTTGAACAAACGCTTTAGTTGGCTGAAGGCTTACTTCATTATCAACAAACTTCAATACCGAATAACGACGTTTACGGAAAGCACCGTCTGCATATGGGTTATCAGGTAGATGATCAAAGAATGGTTTTACACCTTCAATATGAGGCTGTTGAATAAAACGTAATTGAAGCAAATTCTGGTTGTTTACTGCTGTCATGTTGCTCTCGTTTATGATTATAGAATTGGCGCAGATCTTAATCTATTTCGAGCAGTTAATTGATTTAAATTACACACACAAACATCAATAATTACATTATTAATGCACTTTAGGAAATTATAAGGCTAAATTTTCTAATTTTGAAAAGGCTAAAAATTTTGCAATAAAACTGGTCGGTCCAGAATAAAAATAGCGCAGTTAAAGCGATAAGCGATAAGCGATAAGCGATAAGCGATAAGCGATAAGCGATAAGCGAAATTAATTATTAATCACTTTGGAAGTCAAATAAGAATTAATATAAAGGAACCCGACAAAACTGACGAAAGTTAACAATTATATTTGAACCAAAAAACTAATCTGATAAGGGGATTTGATAAAAAGATTTTTAAGGTAAGAAAGTTGGTTGCGGGAGCCGGATTTGAACCGACGACCTTTGTGAATAATAAGAGAGAGCCCGACAAAACTGACGAAAGTTAAAAATTGTATTTGAACCAAAAATTAATTTAATAAGAGGATTTGATAAAAAAATTTTTAAGATAAGAAAGTTGGTTGCGGGAGCCGAATTTGAACCGACGACCTTTGT
>NZ_PPSW01000062.1 GCF_005876835.1 Pseudoalteromonas phenolica | reverse complement strand
TGCTCTACCAACTGAGCTAATGACCCGCTCGGATATCTATTCTTAATTAAGTATTGGTGGGTCATGATGGACTTGAACCATCGACCAATGGATTAAAAGTCCACTGCTCTACCAACTGAGCTAATGACCCGCTCATGCGATATCAGTCTAATTAAGAAGTGGTGGGTCATGATGGACTTGAACCATCGACCAATGGATTAAAAGTCCACTGCTCTACCAACTGAGCTAATGACCCGCTCGGGGATATCTTACACTTATTTAAAAGTGGTGGGTCATGATGGACTTG
>NZ_PPSW01000061.1 GCF_005876835.1 Pseudoalteromonas phenolica | reverse complement strand
CTAACCTTTCCTTGATTACTCCAACCTTTCCTTGATTACGCCAACCCATATTGGGTTGGATAAATAATTTAATATCAACTACTAAAATGTATCTAATGTATTAGGCTTAGCTTTCCCAGGAAGCTGATCTACAACGCACTTAAAACCTGTTGTTTTAGAAGGAACTAGTGTGTTCTGACCAGTATCTCGAGTTTGCCCACCACTTATGACTGCTGTTTCTGAAAACGTAAGCTTAGTATTAGAGAGCTCTTTGAGTTTTTTCTTATTAATGGCTAAAAACATTGTTTGCCTCATTATTGATAAAAACGAAGAATTAATTTTATTAAATATGTTGTGATTTAACTGCATTCAAACATGAGCCAGCTTTAAAAGCTGAACTTATAATAACGAGGGGTTATGAAAATTGTCATGAGCGATTAGTTACAAATACCTGATAGAGCAAACTCACCTTTCAGTAACTATTTAAAACGCTCAAGTAAAACAACGTCATTACTTCTTAACCTATGAATTTGTAAGATAAATTTTTCTAACCCTTTATTTTTAATGACTGAAAATTCTAAAATAAAACTATCACTAACCGAGTTCTCATTAAAAAAAACTGTCTCTTTTTGTGTCTCTAAAGAGTATTTTATAAGGTCACTTCCTGTAGTGTAGTAGATATGATTATCCAAATAACGCCAGTTTATATATGGATGGCCTTTCAAAGAGACTAATAGTTGAGAAGTCCCTTCAGTTGGGTCAAATAAGTGAAGGTTATTGTAGAAATCTTGATAAATGATTTTATTAGCAGAGGTTTTAAAAACTCGACGAGCATCATTATGAATAATTTTTTGAAGCTTTTCGCTCTCTAAATCTAGTGTCCAAATGTGTTGTTCACTTTGACTGCCTTCTAAAATTAATAAAAGCTTTGTCTTGTTTAGCCATGCTAAGTGAACAATTCGATTTTCTATCACAAAGCTGTCTACAACTTCATTGTCGTCAGGCTTATATAGAACAATTTTATTTCTCTGATATAAAGCCATTAGCCCATCACTTTTATTGAATTCCCCGCCGACTAAACTATCCATATTCAATGCGCTTGGTAATACAGTTAGTTCTCCATTCGAATAAGAATTCAGCATTAAACCTTCATTATTAGTGAAAAAATAAAAGCCTTTTTCACTTGATATAGGAGAAAATTCGTTATTTTTGGTGTCTGTCACCTGCTTAAATGTCTTTGCATCAGTGCTATAAATATAAATATCAGCGTCTGAAGATTTAGTAGTCGCAATAAACGTATCGCTACTCACAACGATATTGCTATAGTTATTAGGTGAAACTGACGTTTTCTTCAAAGAAGCCAAATTCATATCATAAGAAAACAATTGCCGTGATCTTGCCTCGTACCATAAGAGTATTTGTGAGCCTTCATCCCATTCAACCCTATTTATGCTTTCATTAGTCTCATGTACTTTTCTTTGCATGCTTCCATCTGGGTTGGCAATATGTATTTGACTGATCCCAGTTTGCCTTCTTACGAATGCAATTTTTTCTTTGTTGGGTGAAAGTGAAACGAATCTATCTCCATAAGAGTCAATATTTGGGGAAGTAACTTGAAACTCTTCGCCAGTTTCTAAGTCTCTCGCAACGAGAGCTGACAAACTAGATACATTTCGATAACCAAACTTTGTATAGATTATTCTATTGTGCTGTTCATCCGTGACCATACTTAAGATGTATTGTGAATTACAGTCTAAAACCTTTTCTTTAAATGAAACTTCGTTACTTACCTTAAAATCAGCACGCCAAATCTCACAAACCTTCAAAGCGTTATTTATAATCTGATAATAAATACTGTTACTGTTTGAAGCCCAACCAATCGGATAACTGTCGTGCTGCTCAGAAATGATTTTGGTGTTTTTATGCGTATCTAAATCAATGAGAAAGATTTCATCAATCCCTGTTTTCACATTTTCTTTTGTTACTGCTAATTTTTCATTTGAAGGTGAAGGGCTGAGAGAAAAATAAATACTATCATCCGAAATGGAAAGTTTTTTTGATTCAAATTGGATAGGGCTGGGCTCTTTTGCAAACCAATAACTGCCAGCAGAAACAAATATAAAGATTGCTAGAATTGATAGAAAAAACTTAGTTGAAAAAATTTGAGAAAACTTTTTTTGCGCGCTTACACTCTTCTCTTGTTCGTATGAATTTAAAATGGGTTCAATATGATGATCTTGTTGTACATTTTCTTCTGATGCCTGACTTGAACGTTTATCTGTATCTTCGACTTTTATTTCTCTGACAAACTCAACATCGCCGACAAAGCTATACCCTTTTTTGTAATGCGTTTTAATTAAAATTTGTGCACTATCAGAAGATTTTAGGATCCTTCTTAAGTCTGATATAGCTTTATTAATTGCGTTATCATCCACATAGTGGTTTTCCCAGACACTACTGATGAACTCATCTCGTGAAACGATACGATTAGGATTCAGAACAAAGTAACAGAGAATTTTGTAGTTAAGTGGCGTTAGCTCTTGCGTCGTACCATCGCTGACTAAGCTACAACTTCTTGTTAAAAGCAACCAGTCTGCAAATTTAACCTGAGTAATATTAGCATCTAACAAAATCACACCACCTTTTTAACTAAGCAGCATTATTATAAATTTAAAATATTGCATATCAATCAGTTATTCATACTTTGATACACTCAAAAGCAAATCTATGTAAATGAATCATGTAGCATACTCAGCAATCACTCTGGAAAACATAAACACTAGAAAACCCCAAAACACAAATTATGTTAAATTAACTGCATTATTAATAATTTCATAGTGTACCCACCAAAAAATTATCAATAACGTTAGTTAAATCTTTGGGTAAGCATTAAAAGAACAGAGTAAAACTTGTTACTAACACCCCATAACCTACTAAATAGAAATAAGCCGAGCTAGATGAAATCACACCAAAAATCTTTTTTGGTAACCAAATTAAACTAGCCGCTGTATTTGTCTGGTTAAATGTAAACATCACACTCACGAGACTTCCTAAAAATGTGAGTAGACCACACACCAAAGCAATGCCAACCCCGACTCCATTATCAACAATTAATAGGGCAATGCAGATAACTAGCAATACGTAACCAACATGTCTAAAGTTAGATTCTAGTTTTTTGTCTCTTTTGGGAAAGACTGATATCTGCTTGTTGTACTTCGGCATTGCAAGCAATAAGAAAAGCAACGCATGAAACATAATTAACATTGATAAAAGAATAATCATGATGCATGACCTCTTTTAAAATCAGGGCCTGCTGAGTGTTCTTGTTGGTTAACTTTTACATTGAATATTTTATTTAGATAGTTACCTAAGACAAAACATGCCATTGCAACAGTAATACAAACTGCATCTACCCCAACAAATACCCAATTTTGATTTAGTACACTAAGCAGTAAATTGTGCTCCGTAGTAATAGCATTCACTATTGGCACTAAGACGTACAAAAAGCCCGTCAAGAAAGTTAAGCTTACCCAAGCGCTATCCGCTTTTTTGGCAATAGCCTTTGCAACTGCAACTAAAATAAACGCAGAGAAAGTAATAAATAGAGAGTTAACTTCCCACAACGTACGTTCAGATAGCTCTAATGGCAGTACCCTATTAGCTATCAAATACATAGCGATACCAGCTGGCAAGCCTAGCAAACAAGCTAAATTTAGGCCTTCCGTAAAGCGATAACCAAAACTACCACCACCACTTTTTATTGCTTTAGTTCTTCTTTTCACGGTCCAAAGCACCATGCCAGATGCAATCATGCCTGTACCCAATAATCCTGTTAAAAAGTACAACCACCTTAGAGGCGTTGACGCAAACAGGCCTTCATGTAAAGAACGAAGTACGTAGTAGAATGACTTTGAAGATTCGTGCCCTATTTGGACTTTGATTAATTCACCGTTATTTGCATCAAATACCCATTTATCTCTGCTGTCACTTAAGTTTTTGTGAATACTCCCAGCTTCAAAAATGGAATTTTTATCGCCGACATTCGCAACAGAAAGCCAAGCTAGAGGCTTACCAGCCATCTCTGCATCAGCACGCTCTAATAACGTTTTTAACTCTAATGAGGGCTCATGAATACCAGACGCTTTAACATTTGTACGACTGAAATACTCTTTAAAAAACGCATCTCGGCCCTCTTTTCCCTCGCCATAATGCGCGTTCATTATGAGTGGCATCAGAGTATAAAGAAGCAGTAAAAAGCCTGTAAAAGTGATCATGAAATGAAAAGGCAATGACATAACACTCATTAAATTATGCCCATCTAACCATGCTGTTGGCTTTTTGCCACGTCTGAAAGTGAAGAATTCTTTGAAGATTTTCTTGTGGATCACTACGCCTGTGATCAAAGCCAAAAACATAAACATGGTCGCTACGCCGACAATATAATAAGCAATTTTTGTAGGCATATATCTAAGTCGATAATGCATTCTATAGAGTGTTTGACCACCAGCAGTCGCTCGCGGAGTTAATTCTTCACCAGTATAAGGGTTTAACTTTATGCGTTGGCGCTTGCTATCTGCATCACGGTAAGAAATCGTCAAAAACGGTTGCGTTCTATCAACAGGAAAACTGACTGAATAGTTTTTTAAATCAGCACCCTTAGTCGCTAAAAACTGTTCAAGTACTGGCAACGAATCATCAGCAGTTGCAGAAAATGTAGGTGTTTGAGGCGTCATCCAATCGTCGAGTTCATCATCAAAATAACCCACAGTGCCAGTCAAAAAGATAAAAAACAGTACCCAACTTAATAACAGTCCAACCCAAGTATGCAACCAGGCCATCGATTGTCTAAATGCGCTTTTCATAAGGGCTTACCTAAATCTAAAAGCAACCAACAAATAGCACCTAAAAATACAATTAAAAAAGAAAGAAAACTCGCGGCTTTTTTAAGGTTATTCACCCCAAAAGACCACATAACTACAGCAGGAAAAACAATAAAAACCAGTATGGTCGACCATGCAACTGCGTGCATTTTCTCAATTGGGAGTAAAAACGACACGCATAAACACAACAAAATTGAAAAAGCAGAGCCACCAATCACAGCAAGTAACGTTCTATTCATTACTTCTACTTTGTGGGAATCAAAAACTAAGCGCATGACAATCCATGAAAAAACACAAGAAGCAAAATGATAATAATTCTCAGTTTTTATATCAATAATTTATTTGCAATAATCTTGAATATGCGCAATTTTTACAAATGTAACAACTGTAAGGTGATGTAATTGCTTAGCAACTGAATATTAGACACACTAATGGGGCTTTTATGAATGGATGAATAAAAGCGGGTAACACTGTCGTTCACCCACTAAGTTGACGTTGTATTGCAACACTGTCTCTTAGAGCAAATAAGCTACTTAGTTATAGCCTTACCAAACCTAGTTTGGTAAGGCTTTTTTATAGGTTTTCGGCACATTGGTAAACGAATATCGAGTTTAATACTCAGTTCGTACCAATTAACCCCCTATGCGCTATTTTATTGAGAGGCAGTAGGATTTAAAGCTTGATATTCTTTTTCTTGATAGTTCATTTCATAATTATTTACTGTTTCGTAAAACCAATTTTGTACTTCACTATCTAAACTGAATGTCGGGTTGATTATGCTCAAGCTCGCACTTTTATTCGCTGGTGCGCATTTATTATCACGCTCTAACTTTAAAAAACCAGCTAAAACATCAGCCTGCTGAAGTGCTAAATATTGGGTTATTGCAAACGAACTAGCATATAGTTGACTTACTCTTTCATCCCAATAGTCATTTTCATTCACAACAAGATCTATAGGAAGCGGCTCCGACAAATTAGAACTTATCCTTTTCCATTGCTTTTCAGACATGAATAATTCAGGGTAATTTGTAAAAACTGAGTGCGCCATATACTGTGCTAACCCTTCTGTAAACCAACGCTGAAGATACCCAACTTGAGTAAAAACAATCGCGTGGCTCAATTCATGCGCCATGGTTCTATTAAAGTAGCGCCAAAAAATTTCATTATTGTCTTTTGTCTTCAACTTCACTACAGAAAGGTTATGTCTTCCAAAAAAGATGCCTGCATATTTATTAGGGTCAAACGTAGAACCATATTTTTCTAACAACTCAGCATAATCATTTTGCGTTACTGCAATCACAACTTTTAGATTAGATTTATATACTTTCCTTAAACCTAACCACTCAATATAATGATGGTAATTCCAGTTAATACTTCTGCGCGCATTTTTGTATATCTTTTTTATGTCTTCTTGGTGAAATACGTCCTCTAGCTCATAGTATTTACCTTTTAAATATGCTGTTATCTCAAGATCTGCATAATCTTTATACTTATAATGAAGAAAGTATTGATTAGTTTCGGCATCAAAACGTTTTACAACCTTAATCGGTAATCTCGGTATACGATTGCAATAGTCTATTTCTTCATGACTTGGTCTGACCGCAAACCATGGATGATCAACATGCATATGTTCATCTTCATTGACTTCATTATGCTCGTTCATAACATGTTTATTATTTTTATATTTCGAAGTTTCAAGCTCTTCAATTAAAGGCTCATCTTTCACATTTTCAACACGAGTCTGTAAAACACTCGGCTGAGCAACCGCTATTTTTTCTGGTTGATACAAGACCACAAAATTTACTAAAGCAATCAAACAAACTAGCAATAAAAATACAAACAAAAGTACTTTTTTAATCTTAAATCCTTTGTTTTTATTGCTCATTTGTAGCCCTCATAAATACTTCTTAAATCAAGCATTACACGGCTGAATATTTTCAACAACTAAAAACACATCAGAGTTGTAAATGGCTAAATTAATGCTAATAAGTTAGCCAAAATACAGGCATATCATTCAGTAAAACTAATTTATTTCTCGGCGTATCAGATCAATGGTTCCTATTGCAAATGGCCCGGTTCCCGCAGGGTCTTTATCGTTATGAATAGTCATCCAATAACCTTTTGAATCACCAGAGCGAGGCATATGCATCATCGCCGTACCAATCCATACGTCAGAATCAACCGGATCTTTAACCGTATAAACCAAAGCCGCCGTATCGCCCAAATGTTTACCTTGGGCCGAAAACTCACTCAACCTTGTAAGTTGCTTATTTCGCTTTAACGTCCATCGCATTTTGCCAGTTAAACTTATATCTTCTCCGAGGGTTTCAACCGTAATGTCTAAAAACTCATAATCATATAAAGAAGAATGAAATGCCGTTTCTTGCCCTAAATCGCTAGGTGCCAAATCAACCCCAGCACCAATATAACGGGCTTGATACTCAGGCAGCTTTCGCAGTTCATCTTTATCAAGCCTTATTTCAGAAAGTAAGTGCAATACCACACTCAACAACACAAATACCAAAATAACAGCTATCAGCAATACGCCAGAACGACGGTGAAAGCCATTCAAAGTCTCTATTTGCTGCTCTGCCTGAATAGAGTCTCTATTTTTTACCTCGACACACAAGGCACTGGCTTGTTCATAGCTAATGCTCAATACATTTGCTATTCGCCGCAGCTCAAACTCAGTAAAACTCTGTGGTTCGCGCCATTTTTTATACAGGGTCGACTCCCCCATTCCCACGTCTTTCGCAAATCTCCGATTCGTCAGTCCCTGAGCCTCAATGTATTCCTTTATCCTTATCTCAATTGCACTTTTCAAAATAATATCCTTTATATTCAGCAAAGTAGAGTTAGATAGAACGCTATGGATAGTACAAATTTACTTTTAGAAACTCAAGGTTAACATCTTGAAACATCTGCAATCAGGCAGATGATTAAAAAACTTTTAAAGGAAATAAAAATGAAATTAAAAATTAAATTGGCTTCAATCGTTTTACTTTCAACGGTTGGTTTTGCTTCTCATGCTACAAGTTCATATTTACCTGCAGCTAAAGTTGAGATTAAGTCTTGCTCTGTAAGTCAAGAAGGCTCAAAGAACTTTCTCACGGTGAGGCACCAAGGTTGGACTTCGAACAATAAGCCTGGTTATGTTCATCACCTAGATTTCAAAGTAGAAATCAATGATGATAACTATGGAAACATCTATAGATTGAAAGATTTAGGTACACATGAAAATACCTATGACCAAACAAAAGTGTTTTTAGGTCATTACAATACAGGCACCATCACTTCAGTGAATTTTCAAACGAATAGTGGCCACGAAGTAGAAACCACTAAAGCATACCTTTGCGAAGGGCTGAATTATTAATTCAAGATACTTGGCTAGGTAAATGTACCTAGCCAATATTTCTAACTACGTGCTTTAATCTAGCGAATGATTTCATATTTTCATCTGCAATAAGCACTTCGTACTCGGGGTTTTTAGCTATTAACTGATAACAAGGAGTGCCATATTCATCAGTTACTTTCTTAATATCACGTAACAAATACTGGCTGTCTCCTGCATCATCTTGCCTTTCTATGGCAACTGTTTGGTTTTGCAGCGAACCAGCACTATCTGGTGTGATAAATTCAAGTAGTAATAGGTCACCATCTAATATCGGGTTTTTGCCACCGTTCATAGAATTACCGCTGGCGCGAGCAAAGAAGTGTTTATTAGAGTCGACTTTTCCAGAGCCTTCTGGAGCCGCTATATATTCGGCTTCACTTTCTTCACCTGTTTTAAAATGTCCGCAAGCAATTTTTAGATTAGGGAAATAAAGCAGTTTCTCTTTATTCGAGTCGATATTGATTACTTTGTCTTCAAGCTCTTTAATTTTAGTTTCAGGTTCTGAGTGATTTCTGTGATTTAATTGTTCAGCTTTAATACGCGCTGAGTACTTAGCTAACGCCAACTCTGTGAGCTCCAACACGGCACTTTCCAAGACAGATACGAACTCTAGCTCAACCTCATCGTTAAATTTAAAGTTGTCATTTTCGACCACAAACCATTGAGAGCCATCTTTGTTTTTAGTGCTATAAGCCTTAATAGGATTTGATTTCCAGTAATTTAACCACGCTTTTGAATCAGGCCCAGCATGAAGCAAATCATTTTTGACGTCATGTTGCAAAATGTGTGGATAACGCTTCAATATAAAAGCACTTTCGATGGCTAACAGCTCAAGTTTTGGTGGCGTTTTAAAGCCATCTAGTTTTACAAAAGCTTCAAGTAAAATAGCTTTAAAGCTTTTGGTCATACTTGTGCTCTGTATCCCTTTATTCAGAAAGTCATGATAGCGACTCAGTAAATTCGCATTTGCTTGCTTTTCGGGATCAACGCCCTCGGTATTACCTATTAAATCAAACCATCCATTGTATTTAGTATTTACTTTTTTTAGGTCGCCAAAATGATAAAAGAATTCACTTGCTGAAGGAAAATGCCCCAACAACTCAGATAACTCTTGAACATCTTCAGTCACAGTCGACTTTTGAATTCGACTTAACTTTTCCCAGAACTCAACAAGCCTTAAATCATAGTCAACAAAACAACCCTCAGGTAACTCTGGTTGTTTGATTTGTTTTACTAAGCTCTTAACAGTGTCAGCCTTAAATAATGCAAACGGTTTATTTAAAAAACTGTGATGGTTACCAATAAAATCTAAAACAACCAAATGTGTTTTATCTTCAAATAACCTTAACCCTCTTCCCAGCTGTTGTAGAAATAGAATTTTTGACTCGCTTGGCCTTAGCATCATTACGGTATCAATGCTTGGTAAGTCTGTGCCTTCATTGAATAAATCGACAGTAAATAGCACATCTACTTGTAGTGAATTTAACCTATTGAGCGCTTCGTTTCGACGAACTGAGGATTTACTGTGAACTGACAAAGCTTTAATGCCGGACTTATTAAAAAACTCGGCCATATAATCGGCATGCTTTGTAGAAATACAAAATGCTAGGGTTCGCTTTTGTTTGAATTTTTCCCATTGGCCGAGAGCATGCTTTGCTCGCTTTTCAGTAGCAAATTTGTTTTCAAGTTCACTAGGATCGAATCGACCATTACGCCAAGGTATTGCTTCGTAATCGACGTTTTCATCCCAAATACCATAATATTTAAACGGTACAAGAGAATTTGATCCAATACCTTGAGTTAATGTTCTTTCAAATACCAGATTATTATCACATAAACTCAGAATATCGGATTGATCCGTTCTTTCTGGTGTCGCTGTCAGTCCTAACAAAAATAATGGTTGAAAGTAATTTAAAATTAAACGATAACTCGGTGCACTCGCATGATGAAACTCGTCAACTATAATGTAATCAAATGCACTTTTTTCAAACTGTGTAATATTTTCAAGCTTTCCGATTGACTGTACTGATGCAAAAATACAATCTGCATTTTTGTTTTTGGTTGCTGCATTATAGAAGCCTGTTTTATGGGCTAATATCTGAGCGAAAGTACGCTGAGCTTGAAGTAAGATCTCTTCTCTATGTGCAACGAAGAGCACTTTTTTAGCTTCAAATTGCTTCACATCAAACGCACTTAACCAAGTCTTGCCCATACCTGTTGCTAATACGACTAAGCCACGCTGGAAACCTTGTTCTCGAGTCTCTTTTAGCGCGTTCAAAGCTAGCATCTGATCGTCTCGAGGAACTACCTCTTCGTTTGGTTCAATATCTAGCTCAGGTGAAACCGCCACAAATTTTTGTACTTTTCGTCTTGTACAATATTCATCAATCCATTCATGGCTGAGAACTTTTGATGCTTGATGGGTAAATAAACTATTAAACGCATCTTTAATTTTAAAGAATTGCTGTGCTTGCTGACTGTTTTTTGGTGGAGCAAAATCGTGCCTCAGGTTCCACTCTAAACCTGACGTTAGAGCAATCCGACTTATGTTACTTGAACCAATAAAGGCGCAGCCTTGTATTACTTCATCTTGGTGAGTCTTGATAAATATATATGACTTCATATGGAAGCTGACTAAGTGCTTTGATTCAAAAACTTTGATCAAGGCGCCTCTATCCACGAGAGTCATCAATTCTCTAAGTGCTTTTGGGTGTGTAATATCAAGATAGTCAGAGGTGATTAAACGAAGAATAGCACCGTTTTTTAATGCTTCTGCTAATGCATCAAATAGCAATGCTAAACCACTTGGTTGAATGAATGAAACGGTTATCTCGATTTCAGTTGCATGATTAATTGCATGTATTAGGTGCGGTAAAAAAGGGTCATCCGCACCAATTGTCAGCTTATCTTCAGTTAATTGAAGGCTGTTTTTTTCCTTAAAATTATCCATACTGCTTTATTATTATTTTCTTATAATTAATGCATTCAACCAAAGCTCGCCCTTTCTCTCAGGCCTTTGATCTTCACTTTGCCATGTTTTCTCAAGCGTTAACTGTGGCTCTGCGTCTATCAAGGCTTTTAGGCTTTCTTCGGTTAAGTCGGTAAAGTGGCGGCCATTTATATCTCGCTCGCCTTCGCCGTATTTAAAACTCACGTATAACACACCGTTTGGTTTTAGGGCGTTGGCAAGTTTGTTGAAGCGATCGGGTAATTCGCTGTGTGCGACGTGCAGTAAGCTTGCACAGCACCAAATGCCGTCGTATTGGTTTTGGTCGTTAATTTGGCGAAATGTTTTTACGTAAACGGGCTGTTCTAGATGAAAACTGGCGATTTCTGCCAGCTCTGCAACTGCGTCAAATGCAGTGACCTTGTAACCGAGCTTTTTAAAATGTAATGCATCTCGGCCCGAGCCGCAGCCGGCATCTAGAATATGCGGTTTTAAGCCATTCGGGCAGCCTTCAGCTGAAGGTATATGCGGTAAAAATGCGTTGTAAAACTCGCCCATATCAATATGGAGCGTGCTGTTGGCGAATGCGCTGGCGTTCTGTGCGTAATAATCGAGCGTTTGTTGTGTCATGTGTTTATTCTTTACCAGTGTGAGAGTGTGGCGTTGGGTTTCACGCCTGTGCAGTTTTAATATAGCTGCTGCTCGCCAAGTTTCTTTGTAACTTAGTTGATTGCTAATTTAGCTTAAATTTTTGTAGATGAGTAGTGATAAGAATCAATAAGTTATTCATGTTTGGTCTGATTATTTTAAATTGCTTTTAATATAAGCAGATAACCCGACATAAAGTCGGTGCTACAGCACATTTTGATCTATTTATTACCTCCTTGTTTTTGTAAGAAACCATTTTTCAAAGTCGCCTTTGATATTTGGATGAACATAAAGCAAATCCATCGTTATCTGCTCAATATCTAATTTATGGCACCGGTTATACGCTTTGTAATTAAGTGCATTAATTATTATTGGACTTGTTTTGTCATTCAGTAATAAATAAGACATCCACACCCAACTGCTCGCATAATGATGTAGTACATCTTTTGCCCTCCATTGGTGACTTTCTTTACTAAATAATTCGTAAAAGCCTAATGGCATTTTGTCTTCTTGCACCTTATCAAGCCAATTAACCGAATTTACCCACCTAGCACTATTTTTATTTCTTCGAACTGCACTTAGATAAGTTGCTAGTCCTTCATCTATAGTGGTATTTAAAAGACCAAAGTTGGTATACAAAATGGAGTGAATTGCTTCGTGTGCTGCAGAGTTTATTGTCTTGTTGTCATCATGACGCATGATAATAAAAGACTTATTGTGATAAGGAGAATACACTCCATTGGTTTTTGTTCCTTCAATATTTCTTATAGTTATACCGTGCGCTCGTAAAGCGTTTTGATACTCTTTATAGTCGGCAAAAATCTGCATATTTATTTCAGTGACATAAGTAAGTTTAATACCTCTGAAGCGAAAATAACTGAAAACCCTTTTTAGATTTTTTCTGATACCCTCTCGAATAATTTGCTTTTGTACATCAGGAATATCACCAACAAAAGTGATACTTCCCTTAGCTTTACGACCTGCTGTAATTGGTTGCCAAGGAACATTTTTATCGCAGCCACGAATAAACTCCTTGACGTAAACACTGTCTTTAAGAGAAAAGTCGGTGTCATCACTATCCGCCTCATGTTTTATACTTCCCTGACTGTTTTGTTCGATTGCTTTTATGGAATCTGTTTCTTCTATATTTCTAGATGTAACTTCAAAATCGTCATAGTGCTTTGCAGGTATTTCCGGACTTGGTTTTTCATTTATGTAATGACGTAGCTTAGCGCCTAAATTAGTAAACCCATGATGGCTAAAATGATGTTGCAAATTTAAAAGAAAAGGCCGAAGTTTGTTTTGCTTCGAGACATTTTTCTCAACGTTAATAAAAGTAACTAAGTTGCCAATTACAAATAACGTGACACAAGCAGTAATAGTAGAAGTCAATATGATTGATTCAAGCTTTAATGTTGCTTTACTCATTTTGACTCCTTTGCTTTCAATGTATTACTTAACATCGCTTTTAAATTTTCTAGTTCTATTAGATACGATTGCAATTGCTCGTCTACTTTAGCAATGTATGCTTTGGTAACAGGTTGTGTTGAATCTTTAATCTTTTGTAGATGTGCTTGAAGTTGCAGGCTGTTGAGTTGAGCCTGCCCACTATCAATATATTGATTTGCGATTGGTTGTAACTTGTTAACCCCTTCGTTTAGTTGACTGGTTAAGCCTTTAAATTCTATTAAATTGAAGTTTGATTCACCAATATTCTGTTCGTGAATAAATAGCGATAAATGCTCTACAACACTAATAACGCCTGTTATATCATCAATATTGTCTGCAACACTGCTTTTCAAATTGTCAGTCACAATTTCTTCGGCTGGCTTATCCTCATTCAATAAAGAAAAGACGGTTTCACCAAAATAACTGTGTAAATCAAAACTTTTTTGTAATTTACTCAGATATTTTTGCTGCTGTTTTATCTTTTCAACGATCTGCTCGCCGAGTAAATCTTTCAAAAACGGCGACTGGTCAATTTTGTGGAACACGGTGTAAGTTGTAAAAGTAATGACTATTGTGAATAGAAAAAATATTACTCTGTATTTAAGGAGCCTCTTTAAAAGGTTAAAAAGGCGCCTTTTATTCGTGAGCGGTTTATAAACTTGGTTTGACTGCCAGCGATTTTGCGAGCGCGTTAAATAATCATGCGGTTTCCTGGGTCGCTTAAACATTATAGAAGCTCCCTTAATTAACACGTCGACAAATGGTTGATCCAGCGCTGAATTAAACCTCTTTCTTTTGAAGTTAAACTCACAGCTCTTAGTTGGCATTTCTTAAATACAAATTGGCTAAATGCAATTGCTAAGCTGTGCGCATCGTCATTGTATGAGAGCTGATGCCCTGACGTTCTGATCCGTATGATCACACTTTCGATTTGATTAAATGTCAGCTCGCTATCAAGTCTTTGTGCTACGAACTGAACTAGTCTTCGGGTTTTAAAACATTGTTTCTTTAAGCCCTTCTCAAGTGAGGTAAACAAGCGCTTCATCAATGGCAAATTGGTTGTAGGTAAACCTGTAATTGATTTAAGTTTTTTGAATAAGGTTCTGATTAAACTCACCGACTTTTTTACAGACGTCGTTAGTTTTGGCTTTATCTTGTTGGTACCACATTGAAGGTTTCTTTGCACTGTCTGCATTGCTGGGGTTGTCTTGCTAATCACAACGTTTGGATAGCTACCCTTTAAACTATATTCGCTTGGATCATATAAGTAGCCACTGTGATACTTAATGTCGTCGAGCGGGAATGCTTTTATAAAATCACCAAATTTTTTGAAGCCATACCGAGAAAGGTTATTTGATATCCCTTTGAATAATGGAGTGTGCATAAACTCGTTAATGTGAACAGGCTTACCTTGCTCAATTAACTTAATAATGAATGCCAGTGCATCACCAAGGTGCTGACTATGAATGACATCTACTTTTGGCGCAGCATCATTCAGTAATTTGTCTAGCTTTATGCTTCGACTAGCAGATAACAGATAACATTCGCTGACTTTTCTGCCGAAATAGCCAATTGTACTTTTTATACCTTTGTCGCTTGCTTCATTTACAAGCGGGGTAAAATCAGCATCAGCGCTTAATACATAAAGTTCATTTGGTGGAACATCAGATAAAAGCACTTTCATAGCATCAATGACAAGTTTCTGATCAGCTGCGGTTTTTCCGTGATATGTGAGCGGAGGACAGTCTATTATTTCAAAGCCTGCTTTTTTGAGCTCTTTAGCATATTTGCTAAACATAGCGCAGTTAATATAAGCCCGCTTTATCGAAATAGGCGCGCTAAACTCAAGCTTTTTAAAAACTTCGATGAGTAATTCTGAAGAGAAATTACGTGAAAATTCATTAGCGTAGCAACCGTAAAGGTTGTCAAAATCTATAAATGCAGCTCTTAGCATAAAATTCTCCTCTACAGCTCATTAATATAAATGTTGTTTATAAAAATGCCTTTCGCAAGGAAGCGGGTACAAATGAATTACTCATCAGACTAGTGAGTTTTGTTTTTGAGTGTTTACAGGGAGGGTTTGCTATAAGGTTATTTTGATTTTCATTGATAAGGTTTTACCCGACATAAAGTCGGTGCTACCGAGTTAAACAACTCCAGTAGCTGCGAATTTATTTCGCGACTTATGTGAGTAACGCTTACCCGACATAAAGTCGGTGCTACAGTGCTAAACACCCGGTAGCAGCGAATTTATTTCGCGACTTATGTGAGTAACGCTTACCCGACATAAAGTCGGT
>NZ_PPSW01000060.1 GCF_005876835.1 Pseudoalteromonas phenolica | reverse complement strand
GCCGCTGACATAGGTCGCATTTTTTGTGGTACTGCCCACGGTAATGGCAATGCTTGGTGTGCCTCCAGCGGTATTGACCGTCACATTTTCACTGGTATTAACGGTGAATTCTAGGTTTTCTCCGGCAACATATGTGTCATTACTTGGCACACTCACGCTTGACACTGTCGGAACTACAGCATCAATAATTAAGGCTTTATTCGCACCCAATGAGTTAGCTGCACCAGGCGTTGCTAAGGTTAAGGTTGCGGCATTACCTGCGGCATCATTGATTGTGCCACTATTTAAGGATAAGGAACTCGTGGCGGTATAATCTAAATCCGCACTTTCATCTCCTGATTGTACGGTGTAAGTAAAGCTGAGCGTATCAGTACCAGAGCCAGATACATAACTTGCTTCTCTATCGGTTACCCCAGTTTCTAAAGATAAAGACGGCGTGCCTGTAACATTGACTGACTCAGAAAAAGCAACTGATAATGTGATTGTGTCTCCTGCTTTATATGACCCATCTGCGTTGCTTGAGGTCACATTGGTGATCGTTGGCACTGCGCTATCAACCAATATGTTGCTCGTTGCGCCGACACTATTTAGCGTTAATGTTAAGTTATTTCCTACAGAATCCTTGAGCGTGCCACTATTTGTGCTCAGCGCACCAACTGAAATACCATCACTATCGACTAGACCACTTTCAACTGTGTATCTGAATGTGAGTGCACTGCTGCCACTGCCGCTGACATAGGTGGCATTTTTTGTACTACCGCCCACGGTAATGGCAATGCTTGGTGTGCCTCCAGTGGTGACGACCGTCACATTTTCGCTGGTGTTGACGGTGAACTCTAGGCTTTCTCCTGCAACATACGTGTCATTACTTGGCACACTCACGCTTGAAACGGTGGGCGCAATACTATCTACCAGTACGTTTGATGTTGCGCCTACGCTATTCAGCGTCAGGGTTAAGTCATTACCTGCTGCATCTTTAAGCGTGCCGCTATTTGTGCTCAGCGCACCAACTGAAATACCATCGCTATCAACTAGACCACTTTCAACTGTGTATCTGAATGTGAGTGCACTGCTACCACTGCCGCTGACATAAGTAGCATTTTTTGTACTACTGCCCACGGTAATGGCAATACTCGGTGTGCCACTGGTGGTGTCGACCGTCACATTCTCGCTGGTATTAACCGTGAACTCTAGGTTTTCTCCTGCAATATACGTGTCATTACTAGGCACACTCACGCTTGAAACGGTGGGTGCAATACTATCTACCAGTACGTTTGATGTTGCGCCTACGCTATTCAGCGTCAGTGTTAAATCATTACCTGCTGCATCTTTAAGCGTGCCGCTATTTGTGCTCAGCGCACCAACTGAAATACCATCACTATCGA
>NZ_PPSW01000059.1 GCF_005876835.1 Pseudoalteromonas phenolica | reverse complement strand
CTAATTTTAGCCTGCTATTTTACGCCGGTTAGGCAAGCGTTAGGTGTCTATCGAGTATGGAACTAATTGAGCGTGTAGAAATACTTGAAAATGGTCAGTTGATATTAGTTTTAGCTAGTGGCGGAAGTCCTAGCTATCAACATATTTATCGCGAAGCCGCAGAAGTACAATGGAATAACAATCTAAAAGCATTTACTTCTCCAGTACCACGAGAGTGGAGTCATTCAGGTTGGTTCCATCACATAGTTAAGATTGCCAAAAACTGTAATATTAATCTCACAATAAATAATCAAACAAGTTGGGTTAATATTTCAGATGATGTTAAGAAAGAAATACTTAGTGGTAAAAACACCTAACAAGCGCATTAATAATGGACGTTTTACGCTTGGCTGGCGCTCATTCTTCGCTAATTTTAGCCAAGCTAATCCGCCCATTATGCGGGCGTTATACACCTAGGGAAGTTATGGAGTTTTCGTTAAACCCGCACAATGGAATTGGCTCTATCAAATTAGGTATGCCTAGAGCGGAAGTTCGTGAAATACTTGGTGCCTCATTTGATTCATCTAGAGGTTCTCTCGACTACTATTTTAATGGCAGTCTTCAGGTTGAGTTTGAAAACGATTTAGTAATCTTTATCGGTTTAGCTCTAGATGAGTCTTATGTTGTAACGTATTTCGGTGTTAACGTATTTGATGTAGAGGCTTCTGAATTATTCGCCTTAATATCTGCTAAAGAGCCACAGAAACATTCATTCGAACAAGGTGAGTATCTTTTTCCAGAACAAATAATAACACTGTACGATGCTGACGAGCAGTACGATTACTTAGGCAATCACCAAAGACCTGTTTGGGGGCAAATTGGCTTAGGTTCAAAGGCATACTTGAAAGCCGTAAGCGGTGTATAACAAGTTACTCAAAAGGACGCAAAACGCTTGGCTTGCGCTCCTTCGTCGCTAATTTTAGCCAAGCATTTATGCGCCCATTAGTAAGGCGTTAGGGCCCATTCAGGATGATACCGAGGATAGCAACATATATTTTTTCTGGGCTTTTCGCAGCTATATTTATGTTAAGTGGTCTTGCTATTATAATTGGCTTTGCTCTTATATCCGTTGGGATGTTATCGGGATACAAGCCAGATTTCGGTGAGTTATCAATATATGAGGTTGCAGTAGTTTCAATTTCATTATTAATTACAGGTGTATCCTTGCTAGGTGTTGGTGCCCCCTTTTTTATCTGTATATATCTGGAAAGGCATTTGCTTTACTACTGCAAATCTAAAGGCATTGATATTGAGACACTTTATTTTAAGCACCCATATAGTTGTCGTGAGTTACATGACTATACATCAAATGTAAGTGATGCATGGGTAACAACTGATGCAGGAAAATCATTAAACAAGCTTGTAATTATTCTCAAACGTATTTCAAATTCTAGCTTTATCACGCTATTGACTCTGTTTATGCTAGCTATGGTCGTAGCGGTTTTTTATGGGCAGTTTATTAAATCATAGTTATTGGCCCTAACAAGTGCCTAAACCAAAGGACGCAAAACAGCAGGCTTGTGCTCCTCCGTCGCTAATTTTAGCCTGCTTTTCGCGCCGGTTAGGCAAGCGTTAGGCGTACAGGAAGTCATGAGAAATTTTCTAGTCATTTTTAGTGTTTTATTTGCGTATCAACTTCACGCTGAAGAGAACATAAATATAAAAAAAGCTTTAGCAGAGCACCTTAATGAACAATTACCTAATTATGAAGTTGCGTATTTCGACTTTAATAGTGACGGTGTAAAAGACGCTTTTATTTATATCAATGGTAGTAATTGGTGTGGTTCTGGTGGCTGTACGTCTTTTGTTTTTTCAGGTACTACAAATGGTTTTAAATTTCAGTCAAAATCAATGATAACTAACAAGCCTATCTTGGTAACATCGACTAAAACTAACGGTTGGTATAATTTAGTTGTAAATACAGGTGGTATTGGGCAAGTTGTTTTAACATTTGATGGTAAATCATATCCTTTAAATCCATCTATGCAGCCAAAAGTAAAAGAAAAACAATTAAGTAGTGTCACCACTATTTTAAAGTAGCGCCTAACAAGCCAAGTCAACGGGACAATTTTAAGCTGGCTCCCGTCGCTTCGCTCCTAATTTTAGCCAGCTTAAAAGTTGCCCCTGCTTGGGGCGTTATGTTGCTCTTGAGGCTAATTGATGACGTACCAAATCCACGAAAAAGAATTACAAAATGTCTTTAACCTCAATGCTAAAGAGCGATACGAACATTTCATAGGTAAGACCTGCGATTGGGAGGAGGTTTGGTTACTTTCCGATTCAAAACAATGTGTATTGAAAGTAGTCGTTGAAGATGTTGAGTATATCCCTGTGTGGCCTCACCCTGAGTATGCTGTAGCATTTGCTAAAGACTCATATTCAGAATATGGGCCAGCTCAACTTGATATCTATAGTTTTGTTGATAGTTTTCTGAAAGAGTTTGTTGGGCTAAATATAAAAATTGGCGTACTTCCTAATCTTGAAACTACGGTTTGGCTAATGACTCCCGAAGACCTCCAGAAAGATATTTCAGACGAGCTTGAGCAGTATGAGTGAGCAACATAACAAAGTTGTAAACGCGGACAAAAACAGTTGGCTTTGTTCGTGCCTCACAAAATTTTAGCCAACTATTTTTAGCCGGTTACAACGGCGTTATGCGTCACTTTAAATTGCTGTCTTTAAAACGGTTTTTGCTTCAAGTCTTTTCTTCAAATTAGCTTTTAGGTACAGTGGCGTAATCAAGTTTTAAGTTGGTCTTGGCTCTTCGTTTTTCAATTTAAGCTGTGACCAGAAAGGTCATTCACCAGTCGAACGCTTCTTTGCAATTTTGAGTTTGGTGTGTGTTTTTTTAATTTTTTATTTTGGCTTATTGGTGCAGGCGCAAGCGCTTTGAAATTTGAGTGTCAACGCATAACAAAGTCGTCAACGCGGACAAAAAACTGTTGGCTGTTACGCTTCGCTTCACATTTTAGCCAACAATTTTTTGCCGGTTACAACGGCGTTTATGCGTCACTTTAAATCGCTGTCTTTAATAGGGTTTTTTGCTTCAAGTTTTTTCTTCAAATCAGCATTTAGGTACATTGGCGTAATTAAGTTTTGAGTTGGTCTTGGCTTTTCGTTTTTCAATTTAAGCTGTGACCAGAAAGGTCATTCACCAGTCGAACGCTTCTTTGCAATTTCGGGTTTGGTGGGTGTTTTTAATTTTTAGCTTGGATTATTGGTGCAGGCGCAAGCGCTTCAAAAGCGGTGCGTCAACGCATAACAAGCAATTAAACAGGGATAAAAAACTTGCGGGCTATTCGCTTCGCTCAATTTTAGCCCACAATTTTTTACCCGTTAATCGGGCGTTGGTATGACTCCCAC
>NZ_PPSW01000006.1 GCF_005876835.1 Pseudoalteromonas phenolica | reverse complement strand
AAGGTTCAATAAGTATCAAGGTCGTAAACGCGGACAAAAAACTTGTTGGCTGCTACGCTTCGCTTCACATTTTAGCCAACTATTATTAGCCGGTTACAACGGCGTTATACGCAAAGGCGTGAAATAATAGGACACCCATTTTAAAGTTGACCAAGATTTAACCGTTGACTACTTTTAAATTAAGTTTAAACAGTAGGCTAACGATAATGACCAAAGCACGTAAAAGACAGGTGAGTTTACAAGATACCAAATACTATCATTGTATTTCACGCTGTGTTCGACGTGCTTATTTGTGCGGTAAAGACGCTCATACAGGTAAATCATACGAACATCGCAGACAGTGGATTGAAGACAAACTTCAACAAATAGCCAAGGTATTTTGTATTGATGTATGTGCCTATGTGCCTATGTGCCTATGTGGTTATGAGTAACCACACGCATTTTGTTCTGTATGTAGATGACAAAAAAGCAAACAGACTCAGCGATAAAGCGGTGGCAATTCGCTGGCATAAGCTATTTAAGGGCACACCCCTTACTCAAAAACTTTTAGCTGGATAAAAATTAGATAGGGGCCAGCAGTTCTTCTTAGCAAGAGAAATTAAATAATTTAGACAGCGACTATCGGATATAAGTTGGTTTATGCGTGTACTTAATGAACACATAGCTCGCAAAGCTAATAAAGAAGATAGTTGTACAGGCAGGTTCTGGGAAGGCCGCTTTAAATCACAAGCTCTCTTGGATGAAGCAGCACTTGCTGCTTGTATGGTCTATGTAGATTTAAACCCCATTCGCGCCAAAATGGCAAAAACACCTGAAACATCAAACCACACAAGCATTAAAAAACGCATCGAATCAGCAAAAGAGGGTAAACAACCCAAATCATTATTGCGATTTTCAGGGAACCCCAGAAAGCATATGCCAAAAGGTCTGCCGTTTGAATTTAAGTATTACTTACAACTAGTTGAACTTACAGGGAAGTGTATTCGGGCTGACAAACGTGGCTCAATCGATTCTTCTCAACCTATTTTAACTAGGCTCAATATTTGTCCTGAGAATTGGTTAAAACTCACAACACAATTTACCCGAGTCTTTAAAGGGGCTGTAGGCCGGGAAAGGTCTTTGCAGAGTTATTGTGAGCATGTGCAATTAAAACGGCGGAGTAATTTATACCAATGCCAAAGGTTATTGGCTTAGGGGGTTCTATTTTATAAGGTTAACTTAACACTTCGAGCTGGTATTCTAGCCGTCAGCCCCCATGTTAATATCTGATTGTGTTTGTCAGAGTGGTTTTTCTAGCCTTGACTCTTTTATGTAAAAGAATTCACTTTATCAATTTTAGAAAAACTTGGTAATTATATAGTAAGCTTTACTTAATTAAAGTTGGGTGTCCTTTTTTTATGTTAGTTTAAGGTGGATGTCCATTTAATTAAATCGGTGTCCCCTTAAAATCTTTTTTTAAATAATGTTTGACTTTTTTAATGAGCGAAGACAAACTCGTTTTGGAACGTTCCACTTATGGTTTGAAATCTTTTTATATGGACTCAAAGCCTTTTCTATTTGCTTTTTATGGCTTTATTTATGTGGAAGGTTTGTTTTTACTTTGTCTAGGAACTAGAGCAAGTTGCTTGATGAGTCATAAATGAAAAATGCGTCGATATTAAAGTAAAAACTTGGCTAAAAATTACGGCAATTCAACTCAATAACTAATAAATTGAACCTTAACGCGGAAGGCAAATGATAAAAATATTTAGAGTTTTGTTACTCTTTTTAATACCAATAAGCTGTCATTCGACAGGGGGAATAGTACATCATAATGATATAAAAATTTCCAAATTAGCGGATGGCGTTTGGGTTCATACTTCACACTACATATACCCAAACGGGTTTAAGATGTCATCTAATGGCATGATAGTTCAAAATAATGATTCTCTTATCTTAATTGATACTGCTTGGGGCGAACTAAAAACGTTAGAGCTACTTAATAAAATTAAGGTAAAAATAAATTTACCAATAAAAAAAGCTTTAATTACACACTCTCATGGAGATAGAGCATCAGGCGTGGATATATTAAAGTCAGCAGGAATAAAAGTTTATTCACACCCAAAAACAAGAAAGTTTACTGTACAACAGGGAACAGCTGTACCCAATGAAGTTTTTTATCAACTTAGGGAGCCAGGTTCATCCATAAAGTTTAGTGATGTTGAAGTATCTTATTTAGGTCATGCTCACACTGAGGATAATTTAGTAGTTTGGTTACCTAAATCGAAAATTTTATTTGGGGGCTGTTCAATTCGAGCTCTAAAAGCAAAATCCTTAGGTAGTACTGCTGATTCAGACATTAATTCATGGCTAGATGTAATAGAACACCTTAATTCAAAGTATAAAAATATCTTTGTTGTTCCTGGGCATGGACAAGTCGGCGGGAAAAATTTATTAACACATACAGAAAAGCTATTAAAGCAACATATGCAGAATTCTTTAAATTAATACTCTTATCAAAGCCGTATTATCTATAAAATAGTTAAGAGAACATGAAATGAAAAAAGTAATAATTGATACTGACCCTGGAATTGATGATGCAATGGCAATTCTCCTTGCTCACCAGAGTAACAAATTAGATCTAATAGCTATAACTACAACATTTGGCAATGCCAATATTGCAAACAGCACTAAAAATGCACTTTATTTAAAAGACAGGTTTGGTATGAAAGCTGTTGTAGCAAAAGGGGTTGACTCACCTTTAACTCAATTACCTAGTGCCCCAGCAACAATTGTCCATGGTGAAAATGGGTTAGGCAATATCAATATTCCAGATGAAATTGAAAGTAAAGCCAATGAAGAAATTGCACATGATTTGATAATTAAATCTATCAAAGAGCACCCAAACGAAATTACGCTTATTGCAATAGGCCGATTAACAAATTTAGCTTTGGCAATAAAAAAAGCCCCAGAAATCACCTCACTTGTTAAAGAGGTTATTATAATGGGGGGGGCTTTTGGCTTTAATGGGCACGCAGGAAACTTAACACCATTTGCTGAAGCAAATATATTTGGAGACCCTCACGCTGCGGATATTGTGGTTTCAGCGAATTGGCCAGTAACAATGGTGGGTTTAGATGTAACGCAACAGACAATAATGAACAACTCCTACCTCGAAAAGTTAAAAAATAAATCGGCTAAGTATGGGCAATTTATCTATGACATTTCTAGACACTATTCTAAATTTTATAATGATGATATTGGATTGGATGGTTTTTTTGTTCATGACTCTTCAGCTGTAATTTATGCTATTTGTCCTGAACTTTTTACTGTAAAAGAAGGGTGTGTAAGAGTGGTTACAGAAGGTGTAGCCGCTGGGCATACCCTATTAAAGCAGTGTGATAGAGTTTACCCGATTGATGAATGGAGTAACCAACCGAAACAAAAAGTCTGCACAGGCGTTAATAGCAAGGAATTATTAAACCTGTATATAGATAGCTTAGCCAATTGTGATTAAGGTAATAGCAATCATAATCAAAGAGGGCACAGCTCTATGCATAAGAGGCTTGGTTGAAGTGGAACCGAACTAGAAAATTAAATCGGACTAAAACTGCTTTCCTCTATTAGGATCACATTATGATCCGCTTTTTAGTCCATTTAATGAAGCATCACAATAAGGGAATTTCAGCATGTCTACTGAGTTAATAATATTGGCCGCTTTTGTTTTAGGTGTGGGTAGAAATAAAGAAATAGACACCCACTTTAAAATTCTAATGTTTCTAAATTAACAGTTTTAACATTCATCTTAGGCTTAATAGCTTTAATAATTGGCGGATTTATCGGCTTTTTTAGCTCGACTTATATTTTATCTCTAGCTTCGCTTATTTGGGCGGGTGGTATTCTAATTGCCCAGTTCTACAAGCAACGCACCTAACAAGTTGTTAAACAAGGATAAAATATAGTTGGCTTTTGCTCCTTCGTCGCATATTCTAGCCAACTATATTTAGCCTGTTAACAAAGGCGTTGGTATGACTCCCACTGTCAAGTTAAACGCACTGATCCTCGCCTAACTTTTTAAGCCATAATTATTCCAACTCGAATTAGAGCGAGTTAATACATAGGATGAAGCAAGTAATGTCGTCGGTTTTCATGGCGAAGCGTCGCCCCGGTGATATTCGTTGATTATTACTATTTCTAGTAACAGAGCAGACTTTACTTAACTCGACGTGGCACCTGTTTTCAGTCTATGTTCGTGGTTCAATGCAGTGTTAGCTGCATTGCCATCCTAACGCCGTCGGTGGTTGTGCCACACCCGATGCTTGACCCAATGCATTAACTCTAATTCGTTCATATTAAGCCGGTACTCTCGATAATCTTAATTTAGTATTTATCGGAGAGAGTACAATTTGTTTTGCGATTGCCCATATGTACGCAATCATTTCACGAGCAATGGCGGTGACAACAAGGTTGTAATGCTTACCTTTGTTAATGAGCTTTTTATAACGTTTGCAGAGTCTTAGTTGTGCTTTCCATGCGATATCAACAATCTGTTTTGGTAAGCCTTCTTGTCGTTTTTGTAACTCGGTCATGCCAGATGTTAGGACTCATAGCGGCTTCACAAATTGCTTAGGCATCGTTATTATCATTACTTCTGCCGCTACGAAAAGTTTCAATAAACTTAGCAGCAGTAATCGCGACTTGGTTACCCTGAAGCTTAAACTCTCGCGCTCAATAATGATCACCAGAGCAGGCTTCCATAGCTATGAAGTAAGGATTGAGTTTTGAAATAAAGGCGAGTAGTTTTTACGAGATAGAGTTTTTCTAAGAATAACCTTTTCATGATTATTCATTTAAACAAGGGAGAATAAATTTTGCTAAATCGATAACAAGTGTTTGAATGTTATTCATGATGGATTGCTGTAATTTGAGAACAACATCTTAAACAAGGCATAAGTGCCTAGCAATGTATACAGCGATTATCTTGTCAGGTTGGCAATAGTCTCGATAACTAAACAATAATATAAAATTCTTAATAAGAATTTGGTTCAATACATATTGTTTAACAACGTATTATTTTTACTAATAGATTTAGCTTCAAACTCATTTGATTACAGGGTGAAAAATGAATACTTTTTTTGACATAGAAAAGCTCGACATAGTTATTGCTCTTTTATTGATTATCATTGCGACAAGTTTCTTTAAATTCATTTTTAATGTAATTTACCGAAACTTATCTGGCACAAGTCAAGCGCAAACAATCAATATTTTAATAGATAAAGGGTATTATGATGTTGGGCTTCGTAAATGCGAAATGTTCATATCTAAAAGACCGTGTGATGCAAATCTGCTTTGGTTAAGAGCTACTTTGTACTTTAAGTTAGATCACAAAGATAAAGCTATGTCTGAATTTCAAAATTTGATTAAAACTGAGCCTCTGTGGAAAGAAGATGCTCAAAAGTATATTGATGTCTTGAACGATGAACTTCAACGTTAAATTTAAGGGTTTTACTATTTAAACGAATAAAATCAGAATATTATTAATATTTTGCACTTTTAAATCTAGGCTTCTTTTAAAACAGAACATGGTGGCCTTAATGAATAAAGATACTGAAAGCTTAACAAATTTTGGGTTTGTAGATTTAGCCTTGGTGTTGATTTTTTCTTTGCTGATTATACAACCAAAAACACCCGAAACAGCGATCAACCTCAAAGTGGGTCAATTTGAACCAATAGCCTATTGGGGTAAGAGACATACAACTGCTTTTAAAGTAGAGCTAGCATCTGATGGGTTTATCAATTTTAAAGGTGAGAAAGTACGTTTTCATCTAAGCGATATGTCTCGTATTGAAAAGTATATTGATAATCGATTGGCGGAGTACCCAACTGATAGGGCATGGATGTTTATAAGCGATAGTGTTGAAATGAAATATGTGATGCAGATTTCAAATTTATTCAATAAGTTTGGCATTTATCATCTGGCTGTTACTAGTTTATAAAATTTTTTATTAAGGAGAGTAGAGTGGGGAACTTACTATTTAAGGAAAAGCTAGTTTTAATTTTGTGTTGTTGTATCAGCTTTATTTTCTTTTATGCAGGTTTTATAGGTTTTTTTATTAGTAATAGCTCAACAAGTGACTTAGCTTTAGCAATGGGCGCTGCGATTACAATATTTAGCGCAGGGTTGAACCCTAAGCTCTTTTCTTTGCCTTTGAAGTCTGCCCTATCAGAAGTACCGAAACCTATATTATTAAAATCTAGCACACTAAACTTCTTACTAATAAGTGGCTTATCCTTGAGTGTTTTGGGTTTGATAACTAAATATATATTCTGAAAAACTTGATTCGTTTACCCTAGGGTTTCATTACTAGGTGGTTATTATGAGTCTTTATGTATTTTTTCGCACATAAACCTCAATTCTGAGTAAAACAAAGCATTAAAATTACTGTTTATTTTTTAATCAAACGTAAGGTGAGCTATGAACAGTCCTTTAACACTTTTAGTTGTTAAGAATATTGCGGAGTCACTTCATTTTTACACTGAGATCTTAGGGCTTAAATTACTAGAGCAATACGATGACTGTATTAAATTGAAATCAGGGGCTCATGAAATCATTATGTTTGAAGGCACAAATAAAGCGACTGAATACGCACATGGCTATAATGCAAATTCTACTTTATTATTTACTGTTGATGACTTAGACAGTCGAATTAAAGTGATGAAGTCTTTTGGTGTTCAATTTGTTCATGACTCGCCGAATGAAAATCGTTGGGGAAGATATTCTGCTTTTAAAGATCCATCAGGTATTGTGCATGAGTTATTTCAGCTTCATGTATAACTATGATTGATATAAAAATGTGGTTACCTTGAGGTATCCTTATACTATATAAAAAGCTCCAAAATAGAGCTTTTTATATAACTCTATGCGCTTTATTCAGCTAAACCTAGCAATTCAAGTCTTTCTTTAGCCTGCAAGTATCTTGCTCTAACATCTTCAATTTGTTCTTGAGTCAGTTTCTTTCCAAGTGTGCGTAAACCACCTTCCGCATCGTTATGGTGAACACCAAAAGCAAACTTTAAGTACTCTAAAAGTAATGGTTGGGCGTCAAGGTATGAGATTGAGTTCATTGCTTGAGAAATTTTGTTCGCTTCTGCCCATTGCCCATTATTTACATACTCTTGCATCGTAACGCTTGCTTTAGGGAAGATACAACCGACACCAGTAATACCACCGCATGCGCCTGCCAGACCTGCATGTACGGTAACAGTATCGACACCTGCTAGTACTTTTAATTCTTTGTTTTCTAGCATGAGTGTTTCAATGACTGATACATCAGTGGTTGAGATTTTAAGCGCTGTAACCTCCGGTAAAGCTGCAAGTCTCATTAATAATGAAGTTGATAGAGCATGATAGCCAGCAGCATCTGGATTATTATATGGCATGATCGTAACGCCAGCTTCTTTAGCAGCAGATGCTGATAACGCGTAATAGTCATACATTTCATCATCTGATGGTGTAGCTTCGGTTTTTGGCGGCATAACCATGACTGTATCAACGCCCACTTTTGAGAGCTCTTTTACGATTTCGGCTAATTCTTCTTTTGTTTCTGCCGCAGCACCACTAATTAAAGGTACATTAAATTCTTTGGCTACTTCTGAAAGAGAAGCAAGTAAAGATAAGCGTTGTTCATTCGTTAAATAGCTATTTTCGCCAAGTGTGCCAGAGCCAACTAAACCGCCCATTCTGGTTCCTGCTTTACCTTCAGCTCTTAAAATATCTGCAGCATACTTTTGTGTTGCTGCTAGATCTATTTCTAAAGCGCCAGACTCAGACTCTTTTAGCCATGTAAAAACGGCTGGCATAACCGTATAACGCCAATCTGTACTGTTTGTTTCCATCGTAATACCTTAAAGAATAAAAAACGTATCATAAATAAGATCGTATAAAATATACAATTTTATTGTAGCACCTAAATTGCAATCAGAAAAGTATGAGTTTTATTGACTTCATTTTTTAGAGCAGAGAACACACTTAGAGTGTGCTTAACGTTCGAGTGTACTTAAAAGAATATGAATAAAAGCAGAAAGTTAGCGCTTTTTGTTTTTGTGTGTTTTGGAAAAAAAACTTTTCTAAAAATTCATTATTAGGTACATTAATTAAAGATAACATTCTATATAACTATTAGATTTAGACTCATACCCTAGACTTAGCGAAATAAAAAAGATCCGTACGACTGAAGGTGAACTTCTCAACCACAAAGACGCAATTGAAAGAAGGCTTTCGCATGTTGAAATTCGTCTCAACAAATTAAATGACGCAAAACTCTTATGTCAAAAATCGTAATTAGACGCTTTTTAAAAGATATTACTCAACACTTCCCTGAAGCTGTTCCGTTAATGGAACAGCATGAAAAGTGGGCTTATACTTTTAGGTTCGAAACTTTTTCTGAGTTGACCAACCAAGCCTTCAATTTAGGCGATATCGATAAAGCTATATCTTATTTAAATTACATGAGTAAAAAATTTGAGTCGGCTTCAAATATCGAAGCTGAATATATTGATGTCTATTATGTTGAGCACTTGTTCTTTTCTTGTACTGCTGAAGCCATTGATTTTGGCTGGCCATTGGTCCCTAAAAATTTACAGCAGCTGTACATAAACTTTCATGGTGGCGCACCAAATAAAAAACTTTAAATTGATTAAATATTGATTGTTTTTATAGGTTTTTTATATACGATAGCCAATTCGAGATTAACTCATTTTTAAAAGAGGAATTGATGAGTAAAAATAAAAAATATCAACACGACCATCATCGTGGTGAGATAAAAGATAATGCGATTAAGGCGCTTGTCACGAGCGTGTTGTTTAAGAGTAAAGTCGAAAAGCCTAAAAAAGGTAAGGGCAGTTATCAACGTAGCAATAAACATAAAGGCCGAGAGCCTTATCTTAAGGCAGCCTAAGTTTTAAGATAAGGTTTTTGTTCTATAGATAAGGATTTTCTATGTTTATTGTGTCTTTGAGTTACTGTGCACCGCTTAGCGTCATTGATAAATACATTCCAGAACATAAAACGTTTCTAGAGAAGCATTATGGCAATGGTAACTTTATTTTGTCAGGCCGTAAGAACCCAAGAACGGGTGGTGTGATCATTTCTACAATTAAAGATAGAAAGCAGTTAGACAAGGTAATTGCGCAAGACCCATTTTTTATTGAAGCACTTGCGCATTATGAAATTACAGAAATTTTACCAACCATGGCTGCACAGCCATTGGCATTTCTTCTCCAAGATTAATCCGATTTTAAATAAGTATCTTAAGCACTTTAGTTTTAGGTACTTATTTATCTAGTAGTAGCTCTACCACTTCTTTGTTGGCAATTTGCCTTTTTGTCACTAACAGTTTGTTGTTCTTTATATCTGTAATATTTTCGGTGTTCTTTGTAAGTGTCGTAATAGTCTCAAAGTGTTTATTTTGTATGTCATAACGCCAAACTTGATTTTGGTTGTTTATACCGTAAATCTGGTTATCACGAATAAAGAAGCGCTTATTATCACCGCCTTGCATATTAAGTGCGGTAATAGGTTGATACTCTATCGCGCTAGAAATCCAGAATCTATCCATATGATCGGTGAGTACAATCGCACCGGTATCCGATTTCTTTGCCCAGTTGACACGCTTGTCTGTTAGCTTTTGCACTTCGCCTGAAATTAAATCTACTTGAGCCAGTTTTTTCACTCCATTGAACTGTGCAAATACCAATGCCGAGTTTTTATTATCATCCCAGTGTAATAATGCAAGTATGGGTAAGCTTGTCTTAATTGGTGTTTGTACTTTATCTAAAGAAATATTAAATAACGTGCTATTTGCGTTCATTAATATATTTTTACCATCGCCCGACCATTTTATACCAGTGACATAGCTGTCTGTTGGTAACTGACTCAGTTGCGTAGTCGTACTTTGATTTGTTACCCAAACTTGTGCCTCACCTGAGCGTGCTGATTCAAAGGCAATATAACTGCCGTTTGGTTGATAGACTGCATTATTTTCAGCTGTATTTGACCTTGAAATAACACTGGATGAGCTTTCGTTTAAATCGACTGATATGATATCGGTATCATATACTCCTTTTATAACTAATCCTCTATCACCATCAGGGTGAAACATTGGACTTGAGAAAGGCTTGTCAACAGGAATACTAATATTCTGTATTTCGCCATCAAATGTCATTGAAAACAGTTGTCTTCCTGTACTAAAAATTAATGTATTCTCAATTGGTGAAAAGTTAGGGCGAATAAAACGATATCCTGCAATTTCTTGAGGTAAAAGAATTGGATGGCTAGAAATCAGCTCGCCGTCGGGCCTAATGATATCTATATAGTACCTGCTATCTTCCTTAATACTCGTGACTGCAAGTAAATCATTGGTTGGTGAGTAATCGTAGTGGTAAACAAAGCCATCATGGATCACATTGGTTTGAGTCTGATTACTTTCAAAACTCACCAGTTGCCAACGCTCAGTGTGTCTTTGCATAAGCGCAATATTGCCATTGTTCATCCAGTAGGGTCGTCTAATCTCGGAGTTTTTGCACTCTAGGATTAAATCCATTTCCTGCGGTGCGTTTAAGGCTTTTTCGAAATCTAGACTCATAAGTTGATAGCATTTTTTCTGCATAACAGGTTCAGCACAGTCAACGGTTCGGATGACAATAATTTTCTTCCCGTCTTTTGAGAAGCGTTGTTGTCCATAAATATCCATATTTTTGGTGAGTTTATATTCTTGCTGTGTTTCTAGGTTTTTCGCCCAAATATCGTTAATACATTCTTCTTCTGAGTAGCGATGAAAAATAATGTACTTACCATCTGGTGAATAAATGCTGGCTAATTCTTTGCCGTCTGTTGCGGTTAGGGCTCGTATTTGTCCTATGGAAAAGGGTTTTGATGGTTGTGCTGCGAAGTAATAACTACTTATCAGTACAAGGCTCAATAATATGAATGCAAACAAGAAAAATGGTTTGTTTAACAGCTGCTTATTAGAACTTTTTGCAGAGCTATCGCTTTGAGCTATTTTTTTATCACGGCCTATAAGTACGTCTTCAGGATCTTGCTTTTGGAAGTGTACTGTTTGTTCTTCTTTGGTGAGCCAATGTACGTTTTGCTCTAAGCTGTAACCTTGTTTTGCATGGGTTTTAATATAGGTTTGCTCTTTACCATCATCACCTAAAGCTTTTCTGAGCTGGGCGATACTGCGTTGTAGTGTGTTAGGTGAGACAACAGTGCCTTTCCAAACGTTATCTAATAACTCGTCCTGACTAATCACTTTGCCTTGATGTTTGGCTAAGTAAGTGAGTACGGCTAGGGCTTTTGGCGGAATGATTTGTGGTTTAGTGTCTTGTGTAATTTGATTGCGCGAAAGGTCTATAAGAAACTCGCCAATTTTATATTGCTCTGCCATGCCAGCTCGAAGTGCCAATTAGAATTAAGTTATTTATGAATAGAGTACCTTTGGGCCTTTCAAAACGCAATTCGCTAACCGACTGATATACATACTTTTAAAAATTATCAGGTAAACGTCAGTAGAAAATCATTGTCAGTTCATGTGTTTTTAAATGTTTTTAGTAGCTTTGTTGTACAACTGACTAAAAGGAGGCTGTATGAGTCTTAAATCTACATTAAGCATTACACTATTTGTATCTATGAGCATTTTATCGAGTAATGCACTTTCTGATGAACTTAATAAGAACATTCCGCTCGCAAGTAAAGCCGAGCAAACCATGTCATTTTGGGATTTACCATACCTAGAAAGTGCTTATATTAATACTCGTCCCGAAGAAAGGTCGGATGGGTTAGAAGTAGGTGATCTATCTAAAGTTACGAAGAACAAAAGTGCAATCCTTCAATTATCAAAAGACATTCAGTCAGGAAAGTATGGCTTGTATGACAGTTTGTTAATCAGCCATAAAGATAGATTGATTTATGAATCTTATTACCGTCGTTCAAGAATAGATTTACCATCAGGGCAAGCTTCGGCTACAAAGTCGCTCACCAGCCTTATAGTTGGTATCGCAATTCAAAAGGGGTATTTAACATTAGACGATTTACATAAGCCATTAGTTAGCTTTTTCGGTGGCTTAGATTCGAGTAAATTTGTTTCTGGAGTTGAAAAAATAACGCTTCATAAAGCGATGACAATGCGAGGTGGGATTAAAATAGATCAAGAAACGATTAAAGAGATTGAAAAACAGCCTGATAATCTGAAAGGCAAAAAACATATACAAGCGATTTTTGAAAATTCTCAAGCCATTACAGATGAGGCACAAGCCTATGCATATGGTAATTTAAATGATGTGCTGGTAATGCAAGTCATTGATGCTGTTGTGCCTGATGGTGCAGAGCAATTTATTAAAACCGAGTTGCTTGATAAGTTAGGCATTAAAAATTATCAATGGAGAAAGTCAATCAGTGGCTTACCCACTGGCGGATATGGTGCCAAGTTCACATCACGAGATATGTTAAAGTGGGGGAGTTTATTACTCAATGGTGGCCAGTGGCAAGGTAAGCAACTTGTTTCTAAAGCTTATTTAGATAAAGCAACTTCAGCCATTGTTGACCCGCTTGATACATGGATCCCCGAAACCTTTATGTATGGCTACTTTATTTATCAGACGGATATCGCGATAGATGATAAACAATTTAAAGCTAACTTTGCATGGGGCGGTGGTGGCCAATACGTTATTTCAGTCAAAGATCTTGATTTGGTTGTTGTGATAAAGGGCCACGACAGAGAAGATAGAATACTCGATGCCGCTTTAAACACGGTTTTACCTGCATTTTTGTAAATCTTAATAAGACTACATAAAGTTGAATATTTTTATGTAGTCTTTCAATCATTTGTATGCTGAGTGTTATCATTATCGGCCAATTTATATCTTTTAAGGCTGTAATGAATAAATATCTTTTTGGACTCGTTTTCTTAGCATCAAATTCATACGCGTCTTCTACTCCTTCTTTTACGACTGAGCTTTTAATCGGGTCTTCTTCAAATAAGCTCCACGCATCTCAAGACTTTGATTTAGGGGATGAGCGCTCTTCTAGCAATAGCTCTTCTTCTTTCGGTATTAGATTTGGTCTACCTATTTCGGAATATTTTTCGGTTGAGTTATCTAAACATTTTTATGGTGAGGCAGATCATTCGTACACACGAAATATCTCTTCTGATTTGATAAATGACAACAGCTTCGAATCTATCGCTGTTAAATTACCAATCGAAACAGACGCGCTTAAATTTGGTATTAAGAGTCATGTAAATATTAATGCAAAACTGAATGTAAATTTACGAGTTGGTTTAGCTAATTGGCGTTATAAACAGTATTCGCCAGCTATGTTAGTTGTAAATGATATTCAAGAACAAAACCACAGTGGAAGAGACGTATATTTTTCAGTTGGCTCTGAATATGTAGTTTCAGATAGTATTTACATAGGTTTTGAGTACTCGCAATTCAGTATTAAAGAAAGCGAACATGGAGCATTTGCAGCTGATGTCAGTTATTCTCATAAAATAAACGACTTTTCTTTAGTCTTAGGGTGGGCTTTTTAAACTCAGCCTCCAAAACAAACATGCTTCAATAATATAAATCATTATATTATCTCATCTACTATTCACACGTCCTCTAATTATGTAATCTTACATCGATTTATTTTTGGAGGACATTCGCGATGATGCGAACGATTGTATCAGTCAGCTTAGGACTGGCTTTTAGTGTTGGCGCTTTTGCCAATGAGGTGATGACACCAGAAAAGTTGTGGGAACTAAAAAGAGTCAGTGCCTTAGGCCTTAATAAAGACAAAACCCACGTTATTTATAAAGTTACGACACCAAGCATTGAAAAAAATAGTTTTGATAGCAAAGTTTATCAGGTTTCTTTGAAAGGGGGTGATGCACAACTATTAGAAAACTATCAAGGCGTTGTGATCGATAAAAGCCTTTCACCTGATGGCACTAAAAAACTTTTCCACAAAAAAGTACAGCTTGAAGATGTTCTTGCAACAGATCGTCACAGTGAGCTGGGTAAAGCCAATGCGTATGTGTTCGATGATTTAAATTACCGTCATTGGGATACATGGAAAGACGGTAAATATAAGCATGTGTTCTACCAAGATCTTAAGACAGAAGAAAAAGTCGATATCATGAAGGGCATGCCGTTTGATAGCCCAACATCGCCGTTTGGTGGAGTCGCTGATTATACATGGGGCCCAAAAGGTGAAAATATTTACTATGTAAGTAAAAAGCTTACAGGCACAGAGTATGTAAAAAGCACCAATACTGATATTTATCGTTATAACTTGAAAAGTAAAAAGACGACCAATATCACTGAAAGTAACTTAGGTTACGATAAATATCCTGCGTTCTCTGCAAAAGGTCATTTAGCTTGGCTACAAATGGATGAAGCAGGTAACGAAGCTGATAAAAACGACATTATCGTTAAAGTCAAAAATCGTGAACTTAACTTAACTGAGCACTGGGATGGCACAGTAAATAGTTTTAAGTGGAGTCATGATGGTAAAAGCATTTACTTTATTGCGCCAATCGATGGCACAGTTCAACTTTTCCAAGTTGCTGTGAATACTAAAACCAAAGCACAACCAAAAATTAAACAACTGACTAAAGGTCACTTTGACGTAAATGGCATTGTTGCTGTGCTAAAAGACAAACTCGTCGTTACACGTAATAGCATGAATGCAGCGCGTGAGATTTATCGTTTTGACCTTCGCAGCAAAAAACTAACAGCTCTCACCAAAGAGAACGACGCTTTCTATGCGGGTCTTGATTTACCAAACGTTGAAAAGCGTATGGTTAAAACAACAGATGGCCAAGACATGCTGACTTGGGTGATTTACCCGCCGAACTTTGATAAGAAGAAAAAGTATCCAACACTTCTTTATTTACAAGGTGGTCCACAATCTGCACTTTCACAGTTTTATTCTTTCCGTTGGAACTTCCAAGTAATGGCTTCTCAGGGCTATATCGTTGTTGCACCTAACCGTCGTGGTATGCCAGGTCATGGTGAACAATGGAACAGAGACATCAGTAACGATTGGGGCGGTCAGGTAATGGAAGATTACCTTGCAGCGATTGATGATGTTGCGAAAGAGTCTTACGTTGATAAGTCTCGAATTGGTGCTGTAGGTGCGAGTTACGGCGGTTACTCTGCGTTTTATTTAGCAGGCAACCATGAAGGCCGATTCAAAACCTTTATTGCACACTGTGGTATTTTCGACTTACGCAGCATGTACGGTACAACTGAAGAGCTGTTCTTCGTCAATAACGAGCTTGGCGGTGCTTATTGGGAAAATAACGCATCTACAAACAAAGCGTACGGTCAATTTAACCCAATTAATCACATTGATAAATGGGATGCACCGATGTTTGTTATCCATGGAGCAAAAGATTACCGTGTACCACTTGAGCAAGGTATTGCGGCATTCCAAGCTGCTAAGTTACGTGGTTTAAAGAGTCGTTTCTTACTATTCCCAGAAGAAAACCATTGGGTACTGACACCGCAAAACGGTATTGTGTGGCAGCGTGAGTTCTTTAAGTGGTTAGAAGAAACACTATAACAACTTTTCTTTAGTGATTTACAAAAACGCCAGAGATTTGGACTCTGGCGTTTTTCATTCAATTTGCTTATTTACGTATTAGCGCACAAAGTGACTCTTTGCTACTTTATTCTTTTAAACTAATAAGGTTTTTGATTTGTTTTCTTATTCTTTCAAAACATTCTATAAGCTGATTTTATGTTTTTCTTTATTGATTCTTATTGGATGTGGAGGCACTGGTTCTGACAGTTCAGAAAAACCAAGTACTCAGACATTTCAGCCTTTCCAAGTTGGGGAGCGTTCAATACTTAAGCCTGTTTCATCTACATTTACAGGTGTAACTTACCCAATTCAGCTATATTTGCCAAAAACATAAGTGCAAATAAAACTTACACTGTAATATATGTTTTAGACGCAGAGTGGCATTTTAGTAAAGTAGCAGATAGCTTAGACGAACTTGAAATTGAAGCGATTATTGTTGGCATTGAAAACTTTGTCGATGCTAGCTACAAGCACCGCGAGGATTACGCTCAATGGCCCTTAGCGCAAGATTACTTTAATTTCATTGTTAATGAGTTAGCGCCAAAATTAGAGTCGAATTATCCAATAAATCAATCTAAACGCAGCATAGTTGGACACTCTTATACCGGTTTGTTTGCAGGTTTAGCCATGTTAATGGATGACCCTCAAGATCCGTTTTTCAGCGCGCACGTTTCGTTCGATGGTGGTTTTTGGGCACATACAGAAATTACGCCTTTACTTGTTTCTGACAGAGGTGTGCTTGACCGTCGTTTAAAAAGCAAAGCCATTTTGATTGCAGCTAGAGGCAAAGTAAGTAATGGACGATATGTAGATTGGTTTCAAGAGATGCTGGAATATGAGCAATTTAAAGAGCTCGAAATCGTTAAACTAGACTATGATGTTGATCATATCCCAGTAGTCAAACACGCAATGGATGACGCGATGAGAACATTACTTATCGATTAGTGAGTCTATTCATTTAAAAAGGCCATATCACTCTATGGCCTTTTTAATATTTAATTATTTAGTCTTTTTTTTCTGACTTGTTTTTTAATTTGTTTTTAATTAACCCTAATCCCATCACCAGTCCGCCAATGGCACCAATTAAATGTGCTTCAATGGCGACGCGTGATTGGATCAATTCTCCGACGTCTGCGCTTGGTCCAGCCCATTGTTCCCAAGCGAGTTTAGCCCAAATACCAACGAACAAGAGAATGCCTGAACGCATACCAACTTGAATGTCTTTAAGTGCGCCCCAAACGATTACGCCATGTAACAGACCACTTAGTCCAGTGTAGACTTTTATATCAGGTACAAATAGCCAAATGCCCAATCCAGTCCATAAAGCTAAGAAAGCGGTATGAAGGTAGTATTGGCTTTGTGATCTATGTTCTGCGTGTAATAGCCATATGAAACCAATACCAACAATGTTAAGTAGTAAGTGTGTTGGGTTCGCGTGTACAAATTGGCCTGTAAAGATGCGCCAGATTTCACCTGCTGCGATTTTATCTCGATGAAACTCTAGTAAGTCATTGGTATTTAAGATCATTAAGGTAAAGCTTAATAATGAAAGCATGATGGGAGGCAGTATGTATTTTTTATCTAGTGGCAATTGGATCATCGATCAAAATTCTTTTTTATTTTTTGCATATTTTGCCCGTTTACTCTTATCATGCAAACCAGAACTTGAAAATTAATGACAACAACTATGACATTCAAATCTCTGCCTTTTGCGTTATCGCTTTGTTCATTGGCTCTATTAAGTGCCTGCTCTAGCCAAATCTCACCAAAACAAGAAATAAGGGAGCCAGAAGCAGCCACTGGTTTTACAAAGAAGCAAAAGCAAATCGCCGATAATTATATGATTGCGGCTGCAAACCCTTACGCTGTTAAAGCGGGTAAATTAATGCTCGACATGGGCGGCAGTGCAATTGATGCGGCAATTGCCACGCAATTGGTTTTAACCTTAGTTGAACCGCAATCTTCAGGTATTGGTGGCGGTGCTTTTATTTTGCATTACGATAAAAGTGAAAATGCACTAACAACGTTAGATGGCCGAGAAACAGCGCCAACTAAAGCAACCTCAGGTTTATTCTTAGACGAAAATGGCAAAGCTGTACCTTGGATTAAGGCCGTTGTAGGTGGGCGCTCGGTGGGTGTACCTGGTATTCTGCATGCTTTTGATAAAGCACACAAAGAACATGGCAAATTGGCTTGGGCCGACTTATTTGAGCCTGCAATTCAATTAGCAGAGCAAGGGTTTGTAGTTTCACCACGATTGAATATGTTGTTGTCTAAAAAGTTTAATCCGGGTCTTACCCGTTTACCCGAAGCGAAAGCCTATTTTTACCCTGATGATCAACCTTTAGCTGTGGGCAGTATTCGTAAAAACCCTAAATTGGCTACATTATATAAGAATATATCTGAGCAGGGTATTTCTGCCTTTTACACAGGCCAACATGCAAAAAATATGGTTGATGCAGTGCAAAACGCTGAAATTGCACCTGGGTTATTGTCTTTATCAGACCTAGAAAAATACCAAAGTAAACATCGAGACGCTATCTGTACGTCTTATCATGCTCATAAAGTGTGCTCTATGGCACCACCGAGTAGTGGTGGTGTTGCTGTACTACAAATTTTGAAATTACTCGAAGGTAAAAAGTTAAGCCAATATCAGCCTAATGACCCTAAAGCATTGCACTTATTCACCCAAGCTTCGCGTTTGGCATTTGCTGACAGAAACCATTATATGGCTGATCCTGACTTTGTCACTGTGCCAACCGATGCATTACTTGATGATGAATACTTAGCTGAACGTGCAAAGCTGATTTCAGACACAGATAACCATAAAGTGCCTGTTGGTAAACCGCTAAACGGAACGCTTAGTTATGCTGCTGATAACAGCTATGAGCTGCCTTCAACGACCCATGTTTCAATTGTAGACCAAACGGGCAATGCGGTGTCTATGACCAGCTCTATCGAAATGGCTTTTGGTTCGACGGTTATGGTTGACGGCTATTTGTTAAATAACCAGTTAACCGACTTTGCGCTTACTCCGAAGAAGAATGGTCAATTACGCGCCAATCGCGTTGAAGCAAATAAACGTCCACGTAGCTCTATGTCGCCGGTTATGGTGTTCAACAAAGATGGCAGTCTGCGTTTAGTTGTTGGCTCTCCGGGAGGAAGTCGTATTATTAACTATGTTGCGCAAACAGTCATAGGCGTACTAGATTGGCAGTTAGATATTCAGTCTGCCATCAATCTACCAAAGATAACTAACCGTAACAAAGTAACGACTTTAGAAAATGGTACTGACCTTGAAAAGCACCAAGCCTATTTTGAAAGTTTAGGACATAAAGTTTTTATTCGAGATTTGAATTCAGGTTTACATGGTATTGAACTGGTCGGAGGTCAGCTCGTAGGTGGCGCAGATCCTCGACGAGAGGGCATTGTGCTCGGTGAATGACGGCTAAACTCATAGGTTTAGTGGTATTTTTAAGATATACTGCAAGGCTCTTTAATTATTTCGTTGTGTTAAAGCGCCTTTTTTATTTATAAGCAATTTTTTGCTTTCTTGCCTATTCACAGCTAAGTAATAATAAAATCAGCCAGACGTATCATTACAAGTAAATATGACTAAACAAACCGATCCAAATTATCTATACATTCCTTACTCAGGTCCTAACCTGTTAGAAACGCCTTTATTAAACAAAGGTAGTGCATTTAGTCAATCAGAGCGTGAGAACTTTAATCTAAATGGTTTATTGCCTCCTCGTTTCGAAACCATTGAAGAGCAAGTAGAGCGTTGTTATCAGCAGTACTCTTCATTCAGAGATAACTTAAATAAACACATTTATCTGCGCGCAATTCAAGATAACAATGAAACTCTTTACTACCGTTTAGTCCGTGATCATTTAGAAGAAATGATGCCGATTATTTATACGCCTACGGTAGGTGATGCATGTGAAAAATTCTCTGATATTTATCGTAGCTCTCGCGGTCTATTCATTTCATATGAAGAGCGTCACAACATCGATGATATTTTACGTAATGCGACAAAGGGCAAAGTAAAAGTTATTGTTGTTACTGACGGTGAACGTATTCTTGGCTTAGGTGACCAAGGCATCGGTGGTATGGGTATTCCAATCGGTAAACTGTCTCTATACACCGTATGTGGCGGTATTAGCCCTGCATACACGTTACCTGTTATGCTTGATGTGGGTACTAATAACGAGAAGTTACTTGCCGATCCTATGTATATGGGCGCACGTCATAAGCGTATCAACCAAGAGCAATATGACGAGTTTTTAGATTTGTTCATTAAAGCGGTTAAACGTCGTTGGCCAAACGTACTTCTTCAATTCGAAGATTTTGCACAACCAAATGCAATGCCTTTACTTAAGCGTTATAAAGATACGATTTGTAGCTTTAATGATGATATTCAAGGTACTGCGGCGGTTACTGTAGGCTCTTTACTTGCTGCTTGCCGTGTTAAAGACGTAAAACTGAGCGAACAAAAAGTTGTTTTTGTTGGTGCAGGCTCTGCGGGTTGTGGTATTGCTGAGCAGATCATCAGTCAAATGGTATCTGAAGGCATTTCAGATGAGCAAGCGCGTAGCCAAGTGTACATGGTTGACAGATTCGGTCTACTTACTGAAGGTATGGAAGGGCTACGTGATTTCCAAGCTGCGCTTGTGCAACAAAAAGATGCGTTAACTGATTGGCAATATAGCGGTGACTTTGCGTCTTTATTAGATGTAATGCACTGTGCGAAACCAGACATTTTAATTGGTGTTTCTGGTCAGCCTGGTTTGTTCACTGAGCAAGTGATTAAAGCGATGCATTCAGGATGTGAGCAGCCAATTATCTTCCCTCTAAGTAATCCTTCACGCCAAGTTGAAGCACATCCAAAAGATGTGATTGAGTGGACGAATGGCCAAGCGATTGTTGCAACTGGTAGCCCATTTGGTGAAGTGGAATATAACGGCGAAAAGTTCATTATTCCTCAGTGTAACAATAGCTATATCTTCCCAGGTATCGGTTTAGGTGTCATTGCAGCTAAAGCCAAGCGCATCACTGATGCTATGTTGATGGTATCAAGTGAAATGCTTGCTGAAGCTTCACCTCGTGCAAATACAGGTAAAGGCAGCCTATTACCTGCGCTGGTGGAGATTGAGCCGTTAAGCAAGAAGATTGCCTTTGCTGTTGCGAAAAAAGCGATGGAAGAAGGTGTCGCATTAGAAATGTCTGATGAAGCTATCCTTAAAGCAATCGAGAAAAATTACTGGTACCCTGAGTACCGCAATTACAAGCGTTGTAGTATTTAATACTTAACTTGTAATGTAATACCAATCCTCAATCATTTTGAGGGACTAAAACTGACGCTAACTTCGTTGAAAAATTCTTATTTAGAACAACTAAATAGCAAAATTTTCGCCTCGTTATCGACAAGTTTTCCTTGCCTCAAAATAGATCACTTAATTAAGAGGATTGGTATAAAAAGAGCCAGCAACTTTGCTGGCTTTTTTTATGTCTAATTTCACCAAGCTTCTATACTTACCTTAACTATGTGGTGAGGTAAGTTTATGAAGTATGCGCTAGTGTTCTTGTTAGGACTAGTCAGTATCGGACTTTATGGTGCGCCATTAAAAGTGAATATCGCTTCTGACTATGTACCGAGTCCTAACAGCAGTGCCGATATGGTTACACGTTTATTAATTGATATTTCAAAAAGACTATATCCACAGTTAGAAATAGATTTTATGCCCGCAAGTCGCATTCGCGAGTGGCGAACCTTGAGTATGTATCCAAATACATGCTTGTATAACAAAGTTAAAAACCCAAAACGTGAAACCTTAGCTTATTTCTCTGTCAGACCGCTTACAGCATTTCCCGCGAATAGACTAGTTTTAAGAGATAAAAGAGGGGTTTCTGCTGACGTTTCTTTAAACGATTTGGTAAAAACAGATTTTAAAATAGGGATAACGAAAGGCCGAAGTTACGGAAAAAACATTGATGATTTTATTAAGTCCCATCCACAGCTATTTGTTGTAAATGAAGGAGAAGAAAGCGCGAAGCGTCTTCGCAAAATGCTCATGCAAGGTCGCTTTGACGGCATGATTGAATATACGTCAGTCATAATAAGCGAGTATGCAGAGGTGATCGGCGAAAATAAAATTAGTTTTCATCGCATAATTGATCAAGCGCCGAGTGTATTTGGTTATATTGCTTGTGCAAAAACACCGCAAGGAAAACAAGCGATTAATTTATTTAATAAAAAAATGGCCGAATCAGAGGTTCAAGAGTTGATAATTGAAGCGCATAGAGACTTATTTTCACCTCATGAGCGTGATTTTATCAGCGACTCTTTAAAAATTGCCTTTTCTATTCAGCCATAATTAATCAAGTTTTTACTTTAATAGCGCATCTTTGGTCAAATTAGGCGGTTTGTCGCTTATATTGGCTTAATACCTAGAAATGGAGCAGGTATGTTTAAAAAATTACTAGCCGTGTCGTCTTTACTTTTATCTTCAAGTTTTAATTACGCTTATGCGGAGCCAACCAGTCCACATTTAAGCGTAACAGGGTACGCAGAGCAGCTTGTTCAGCCAGATCAAGTTGTTTTAAGTGTTGCAATTTCTCAGTCCGATAAAAACATCAATAAAGCAAAAGATGAAGTTGATAGTGTGATCGCGCGAGTTATTAAAGTCGCCAATAATTTTAATGTCAGTAAAAACAACATTGATGCATCTCAACTTAATATTTATCGCCAACATGAATACAACCGAGGCACGCAAAAGCAAGAGTTTACGACTTTTCAGGTAACACGTAATGTTGAGATAAAGCTGACAGACGTCGATAAATATGCGCAATTTTTACAACAGCTTGTTGAAGCCGGCGTCAATGAAATTGGTTTTACGCAGTTTTCTTATTCAAAGGCAGATGAAGTGCAAGATAATCTAAAAAAATTGGCTATCAAAGACGCTAAATCTGAAGCTAAAGAACTTGCCACCGCATTCGATGCGAAATTAGACCGAGTTTATTCTGTAAATTTTGCAAATGCGCCATCTATGCCAACACCGTATGCAAGACAGACGATGATTGAGACGGGGCAAGCTCGTAGTCAGGCGTATAATGTCTCTGATATTGTTATTTCTTCAGAAGTTTTCGTTACTTATTTAATTAAACAGTAATACCAATACTCAATCATTTTGAGGGACTAAAACTGACGCTAGCGTCGTTGAAAATTACTTATTTAGAACAACTAAATAGCAAAATTTTCGCCTTGCCTATATGGATGTAGGTACCTTAGCGAGAGCAGGACGCGTTAGCGGTGCTATCGACAAGTTTTTCTTGACTCAAAATAGATCGCTTAATTAAGAGGATTGGTATAAATTTTTCGTTATAATGCGTCCTTACTATTGTAGGGCGCATTATGAGTAAAATCTTTATTATTGGTTTACCGAGAACTGGCACGACAAGTCTTTGTGCCGCATGCACTGAACTTGGTTTAACGACGGCACATACAGCTTATACAATAGAGACATTCCATAACGCGCAAGTCATTGCCGACACGCCCGTATTTAATGATTATGCGTTGCTGTATCAAAAATATCCTGATGCTAAATTCATTTATTTAGAAAGAGACTTAGCGGTATGGCTACCGTCTATCTCTAAATTATTAACGCGCATGTCAGGCAACCTGTTCTCAGATAAAGGTGGCTTTAACGACACCATCAAGCGCTGTTTCTTAAACTCCTTTTCGGGATTAGATGCCAAGCACCTTGATAACTTCGAATTTCTGACTATGTGTTACGAAACACATAAAGCCAAAGCCATTGCGTTTTTCGAGGACACTAAAGCGCAGCATTTGTTTTTGAATGTTAGCCAGCCAAACAGTTTTACAAAACTGTGTGATTTTCTAGAAGTTGATGCTGCTAGCACAGAAATTACAGACATGCCCAAGCTCAACGTGAATGGTAAAGTTACGGCTTGGAATGACTTAAAGCACCCACTTAAAGTCAGCTCTACACGTATGGGAAAAGTAGATAAAGACGCCGATTTACTCACATTTATGCAATCTGTTTAATTCGTGTATCTCCTACGCTAGAATACCCGCAGTTTATATTGATTAAGAATGTTTATGTTTGAACTGAAGTACCACACCCCGTTTAATTGGACTGAAAAAGTGCTCGCTGATTTTGATGCCTTTTTACAAGATCACGCTGCCGCAGAGAAAAAAGCATCTGGCATGGCGATGTCTATGTTGGGTCATTACCCTGACAGAATTAAGCTTGTGAAAGCCATGACAGATTTAGCCATCGAAGAGATGATCCACTTTAAACAAGTGTTGAAATTATTAACAGAGCGTGGGGTTACCTTAGGTAACGACCAAAAAGACCCTTATATCAAAGGGATGCGCGCTTTATTTAGACAGGGCACCGATGAATTCTTAATCGACCGTCTATTAGTGGCTGCGGTGATTGAAGCACGAGGCCACGAACGTTTCTCTTTGGTTGCAGAAGCCTTACCTGAAGGCAAAGAAAAAGAATTTTATGTTGCCATTGCTAAATCAGAAGAGAAACATAAAAACCTGTTTGTAGAATTGGGCTACGAATACTTCGATAAAGGCATTATTGATGCTCGCTTAGTTGAAATACTTGAAGCTGAAGCCGAGATCTGTAAGAAGCTCCCATTCACAGCGGCGCTTCATTAATCAATCTATTGTGGCTGAACAGATAAGGACTAACGAATGAAAACGATTATTTTTGGGAACTCGGGCTCAGGAAAATCAACACTTTCAAAGCGTTTAGCGCAAGAACATTCCGCCGCACATTTAGATTTAGACACTCTTGCTTGGTTGCCAACGTCACCACCAACTCGGGCACAACTTGGGTCTTCACTCGATAAAATCAATGAGTTTATTCAGTCACATTCAGATTGGATGATTGAGGGTTGCTATAGTGATCTAATTAAACCTATCGCAGAGCAATGTCAGTATTTGGTGTTTATCGATTTAGATGTTGAGACCTGTAAAGCCAACGCTAAAGCGCGCCCTTGGGAGCCGCACAAATACCCATCAAAAGAAGCACAAGATGAAAATCTAGACATGTTATTGGCTTGGATTGAAGACTATGACATCAGAGATGATGTGTTTTCAAAAGCGGCTCATACAAAATTATTCGAAACCTTCACTGGTAACAAGGTGCGTTTAGAAAGCAATCAGCAAAGTAGGGCGTTTAGCTTGAAGTAGTACGTAATAAATCAAACCTCTCAAAATAGAGCTCCTTATATTGAGAGTTGGTATAAAAACTCAGCGGCTTGGTAAACATCAAGCCGCTTTTTTTTGCCGGCTTTATTCTAAAAGCGCTTCATAGCGGCACTTGGTAACGCTGTTAAGCTTGCCGATATGGCTAATTATACATATACTGTGTTTATATACAGTATATGTATTTTGGTGCAGTATGAAAGTAATACCTGTTAAAGCAGCAGCGGGGATCACCGGTTTTGAGTCTCCCGCAGCCGAATATAAAGAGCTCGGTTTATCCCTTGACCAACTTATAGTTGGTGACCCTAACGCCACTTTTTTGGGCCTCGCATCTGGTGACTCGATGCAGGGCGTTGGTATTTTTGATGGCGATTTATTAATTGTAGATAGGGCAGCTGAGCCAAAACACCAAGATGTGATTGTTGCCAACTTTAACAATGAGTTTGTATGTAAAATCCTCGATATCCATAACCGACGGCTACTATCTGCATCACCAGTGTTTAAACCAGTGTTTATCAGTGATTGTGATGTTTTTCAGCTTGAAGGTATTGTGACTGGTTCATTAAGAATGCATCGGCAAAACATGAGATTAAAACAATGTATGCGCTAATTGATGCCACCTCATTTTATGCTTCAGCCGAAAAAGTATTCGACTTATCAATACGTAAGCGGCCTGTTGTTGTACTCTCAAACAATGACGGCTGCATTGTTGCGGCATCTCCTGAAGTTAAAAAACTTGGCGTTCCAAAGTTTGAGCCTTACTTCAAATTAAAGCCTATTTTAGATAAGCATAATGTGGTTATTCGCTCATCAAATTATGAGTTATACGCTGATTTAAGTGACAAAATGATGGCCATTATCAACCGTTTTAGTGATCAACATTATGTATATTCCATTGATGAGTCATTTCTAAAGTTTGATGGCTACAGTGATGTGGTGAATTCTTGGTATGAATACGGGCAACTTATTCGCCGCACGGTTTGGCGAAAAACCAAGTTACCAGTGGGGGTAGGTTTTGGGCCTACACCGACACTCGCGAAAGCCGCCAATCATGCGGCCAAGAAGTTTGTAGGTGCAACAGGCGTTGCCGTTATTGACAGTGAAAAATCTCGAAAGCAAATTTTAGCCAATATGGCAGTATCGGACATTTGGGGCGTAGGGCGACGATTAACCAAGCAACTTAAGTTATTCGGCATCGAAAGTGCGTTAGATTTGGCTAAACAGAATCCAAAAATGATGCGAAAACAATTTAGTGTTGTGCTTGAGCGAACGATATCGGAGCTTAACGGGATATCATGTTTATCATGGGATGATGTAAAACAGCGCAAAAAAGAAGTATTCAGCACCCGCAGTTTTGGTGAGCGCGTCGAAAACCCATTTGCACTTAAAGCGTCATTGGTAACGCATTGCTCAATAGTGGCCAAAAAACTACGCAAACAAGGTTCTTTAACGAAACGATTAATTATCTTCGCTCATAGCTCTCCACATGAAGATAATTACTATAAAAGGTCGTTTATTCAGAAACTTGCTGTGCCATCGAATGATAGCATGGTCTTTGCCAAGCAAGTCGAGTTGGTATTCAGCCAATTGTTCCAACCTGGTGTGCGATACTACAAAGCGGGTATTGGCGCCATTGAACTCGAAGACGATATGCACCAACAAATTGATATGTTTAATGTTTCTGACGATAAGCCTGAACTTATGCAGTGTTTAGATACAATAAATAAACGCTACGGTAGCAGTAGCTTACGTATTGCCACAGAGTTACAAAGTAATCAGTGGCAAATGAAAAGAGATTGGTTATCGAGAAGATATACAACGCGATGGCCTGAGATCCCGCTAATAAAATGCCAATAAAAAAATGATAAAAATATCGGTTGGAAAAAACAATCTATACTCAAAGAAGTAAAGCTAACGCAAAGTGCTTGTGGTGAAGGAATATGTTTAACAAATTGATATTTGCAATGGTTATATTATTAAATTCAAATTTAGCAAACAGTACAAGCAATGAAATTTCTATTGGTATTGCTGTCAAAGAAAACAAATACATTGCAGATATAAAAGAAATTGTCACACAAGCTTATAGAGAATTAGATAAAACCATAATTTGGAAAAACTTACCAACAAGCAGATCGCTCAGGTTAACGAATAAAGGCAAGTTAGATGCCGAATTTTTGAGAGTCAATTCAGTCGCTGATGGATATGAAAATCTCATAAAGATAAATGCGCCATTAATTTATGCATCTATCAATTTGTATTGTAAAAGTCCGAAAGATTGTGAAATGGCATTACAAGGAAAAATTCCGGTTGGCTATAACATGAGTTATAAAATCTATGAACATATCTGCAGAAAAGAATATTTATCATGTTATGGCGTTAACACTGAGGGCGATCCAAATGTACTATTCAAACACAATCAACTAGAGGCGGTTATATCTAACGATTTAGAAATAGCAGCAAGCTTATCAAGCTTCGAGCAAGTTTTGTTTAAGAGTAAAAAATTAGAAGATGTTACAGGGCATCACTATATAAATAAAAAACATAAAAGCTTAGTTTCAAATTTAGAAGCTCAATTCTCGAAGCGCAGTCAGAACATTAAAACCAATTCGAAGTCGATTTCAGATCTGGTAAAAAAGAACAAATATATAAAACAATTAGATTTTTAGAAACTTGGCATTTGAAAGTTAAATCTTTGGAGAAGAGCATTAATAAGAGTAATAAAAGCTTAAATAAATCAAAGGTAGTGTATGTTTAATCTAGATATCCACCTCATTTAACATAATATAAATTATACGCTATAAAGTAATAACTCATACAAATACGGACTTCACCACTTTGAACATTAACAAATGCACATTAATGTCCAATACTAGACGGTATCGGACATTTTAAAGCGGTGTTATGTATTGTTTAATCTTGCCTGTTATCTTAGTATGAAGAAAAAATTTTTAAGAAGTAAAAACATATGGAATTTGTTAGACCACTAGAGCCTATTTTAATTATCGACGACTCAGTTGAAGCCCGTGAGTACTTAAGTAATATATTAGAAAACCTCGGGTTTGAAGAAGTATCTGGTTCTGAAGACTTCGAGTCTGCAAAACATCTCCTTGAAAAAAATCCTCCTAACTTAATTTTCCTTGATATTGAACTACCTGATACTGATGGTTCAGGCATTTTAGACTATTTAAATGATCACTATCCTAAATCACATGTGATTATGTGTTCTGGTCATAATAGTCTGGAGTGTGTACAAAATACTTGGGAATGTGGTGCTAAAGATTTTATAGAAAAACCATTTAATGCCAAAAAAGTTGATACCGTATTAAAAAGATTAGAACTGGTTACATGAATACAAAAATAAATACGCTCCTAGAAGCGCTTTCAACCGTTATCTATGACAAACAGCCACAAGTAAAATTAGCGATCTGTAGTTTACTATGTAAAGGTCACTTATTAATTGAAGACTTACCTGGTATGGGGAAAACCACTTTATCCCATGGTTTAGCTGAAGTGTTAGGTTTAACCTATCAAAGAGTTCAATTTACCAGTGATTTACTGCCTGCTGATATAACTGGCTCAACTATATTTAATACAGATAAACAAAGCTTTGTATTTCATGAAGGCCCTGTTTTTACACAAGTTTTACTGGCTGATGAAATAAATCGAGCGAGCCCAAAAACACAAAGTGCATTACTTGAAGCCATGGAAGAAAGACAAGTAACTATGGATGGTCAGACTCATCACTTACCTGAACCATTCTTTGTAATAGCGACACAAAACCCACTTCATCAATCAGGTACACACCCCCTGCCAGAATCTCAATTAGACCGCTTTTTTATGCGTGTAAGTTTAGGTTACCCGTCTAAAGATGCTGAGAAAAAACTTATACTTGGTGATCATGGTAGAAAAACAACGCTCACACAATTGATGGAATTAGGCACCCTATCAGAATTGCAATCAGCCATTGATGAAATGGAAATAAAAGAGCAAGTTGTTCAATACATACTAGATTTAGTGAGTTTCACTCGAGAGTCTGGGTTATTTAAAGATCCCCTATCCCCACGGGCGAGTATTGCATTAGGAACAGCCAGTAAAGCATGGGCCATGATCCATGGCAGAAACTATGTGACCCATGATGATGTACAGGCTGTTTTTCCTGCAGTTGCTGGTCACAGGCTCAACTTAGATGCCACGGAACAATTTAGAATCATCGACGATATATACGCACAAGTGCCGGTTCAAATGTAATGATTAAACTGCCCCAACCTGCTTGGTTTGATGCTTTGTTACTAAAAAAGCATCAAGGAGACAGTATTAAACTCAAGCATGACACCATTTATGTTTCACCATCTAAATCAGGGCTGGGATTTTTAGGGATCGCAGTCTTAAACTTTATATTAGGCATTAATTATCAAAATAATTTGATATTAGCTGTCTCTTATTTAATGTTTGTTCTTCTGCTCATGTGCTTGATATATGCTTTTAGTAATTTTAATGGCTTGTTAATTGAAGTTGCAGCAATTAAAGATGATTTTGCAGATAAGCGCCCATCAGTGACCTTCAAAATAGAAAATCAAAAACAACGTTACGACATTCAAATTGAACATATTGAAACAAAAGAAAAAAGTATTTTAAAAAGAATAAAAAATAACGAGTTTATAGACGTATTCTTGCCTGTAAAGCGTGGAAAACATAAGCTCGGGCGTTTTAAGATTCTCACCCACTACCCGTTTGGTTTAGTCACTATTTGGAGTTATTTGATAAGCGAAAAACATATCTATGCCTACCCAGCACAAATTGAAACAGAGCTTCCAAAGAATAGCTTCATTATTTCCGAAAAAGGCGAAAAAGCACTCGACGATAAGGCTTTAGCTGAAGACTTTAATGAATTAAAAAGTTATCGCGAAGGTATGAGTATACATAGGATATCTTGGCGGCATTTTGCTAAGAATAAAGAGCTCTTAGTCAAAGACTATCAATCACCAAATAAATCAGCTAGCTACGGCTTTGATTTTGATAAAGTTTCAGGCACTAAAGAAGATAAACTGTCACAGCTGAGCTTTTTAATCGTGCAGGCCGAAATAGAGCAGCAAAGTTACGCACTTAAATTACCAAATAGACTCATTACTTTAAGCCAAGGAAACAGTCATAAAAAGCAATGTTTGGAGGCATTAAGTGAAGCTTAATCAAATAGCTTGCTCTCTAATATACTTATTACTTGCTTGGATAATGTCCAGTGATCTTGGTTTCGTAATTGTGTCATATATTACGGGCTTATTTATAGCTTACGAATTAAACAGAATAATCTATAAAAAGACCATAACTAGCAGTATAATCAATGGCAGTGCTTTGGCGGGTATTGCACTGTTAATGGGGTTTGTTGGTGTAAAAAACTCAGTCGCATTCTTTGTTGCTATGATGCTACTTGCATCATTACTCAAGATCTATCAAGCGCAAAGTGACAGACAAACCATGCAAGTGTTTGTACTTAACTTTTTCACAATTCCCTGCTTATTTATTTTTTCGCAAAACTTCTTTTCAGCATTGCTAGTGTTTATATTGATTGGAGTAAATTTAGCTTTAATGCTGATCCATCAATATGAATTTTCACCAAGAGAAGCCATTAAAAACGCATTCAGTAAACTAGCTTTAACAATCCCAATCAGTGTGTTATTGGTTCTTTTTATTCCAAAACTACCAGCATTTTGGCAACTCCCTGGACCTAACTCCGCCAAAACTGGCCTATCAGAAAATGTTGATCCGTTTGAAATTTCAAAACTATCCGAATCAAATGAGTTAGTTTTCCGATCTATTTTCCCAAAAGAGCGAAATGTGGAAGGCCCATTTTATTGGCGTGCGCTTATACATGATGAATTTGATGGTACACGTTGGAATATGTCGTCATTACAAAGTGTTTCGGCGAATTATCAAGCCAGTGATAGTTCGCATAGCTACACCATTATTGCAGAGCCCAGCCATTTAAAATGGCTTTATACACTTGAAAAAATGACAACAGAGCAAGACTTAGTCGCTACTAATGTCTTCGGTCTGCCTTATAGAAAGCGCCCTGTCAGTTCAGCATTTGAATACAAAGTTTATAATGTCGTTGACACTCAAGACTCCAGTATTACCCGTTGGCAATACAGACAAAATATTCAATTACCAAGTGATTTAAATCCACAAGCAAAAGCACTGGCTGAGCAGATTGATAAACAAAGTAATGATACTGCAGAATTTATTGCTTTATTGAGGGATTATATTTTAGCTCAAGGCTTTATTTATACGCTAAATCCACCTATCAGTCAGTCTAATGACAAAATTGATGAGTTTTTCTTTAATAGCAAAGCGGGGTTTTGTGGGCATTATGCTTCTACAGTGGCCATGATGATGCGAAGCGTTGGGATCCCAGCAAGGTTAGTGTCGGGCTACTTAGGTGGTGAACTAAATCCAGAAAATAACTACTTCAGCATTTATCAATACGATGCGCATGCTTGGCTTGAATACTACGTGCCTAATCAAGGTTGGCTTGAATTAGATCCAACAGCATGGGTATCGCCTGAACGTCTAAACGGTTCTTTGTCACAGCATAGCCAATTGTCTGAAGAGTTAAAAAGTAATATAGGTATGACACTAATGGGATTTTCTGATGTCGCATTGGTTAACTGGCTACGCTTGCAACTAGAAGCATTTGATTATCAATGGACACGTTGGGTATTAAATTTTGATGACCAAAAGCAAAGTAGTTTTCTAAAGAGCATATTTGGTGAAAAAGCTAAAATACTTTCAGGTATCGCCGTGATAATAGGTCTTAGTCTGTTATTCGCATGTGTTTATTGGGTATTACAGCGCGGATCGCGTCAACCAATCCCCTTACCTGTTAAACTGTTACGCAAATTACAAGTTAGCGCTTTTGGAGAATTTGATAATACTAAAACACCTGGACAAATCATTTTGACTATTCAATCAAAATATCCAAAGTTAGAAGCAGAACTTAATAATTTCTTATGTGAGTTCGAAAAAGTCCGATACGGAAATAAAAATGAATTAGAAGAATTGAAGAAACATTATTTAGCATTAACAAAACAAATTAAAAAACAATAAAAGAGATTAGTATGAATTCAGTATTAATTGGGGTTTTACTCATGTTAGGCCTGTCTTTGGCCAGAGTGAACGTGATTGTTGCAATGACAATCAGTGCGCTTTCTGCAGGTCTGATTTCAGGTCTCGGTTTAGGAGATACATTACAAGCATTTAACAGTGGTTTATCTGGTGGTGCAGAAATCGCTTTAAGTTACGCTATGCTCGGTGCATTTGCAGTAGCCATATCAAAATCTGGCTTAACGCTCATTCTTGCAGATAAATTACTGTCAAAAGTCGACAAAGCACACTCTAAACATTTGCAAACATTAAGCATGCTGATCATGACCATCATTTTGGCATGCGCGATTGCGTCACAAAATTTGGTCCCCGTACATATCGCATTTATACCTATTTTGATCCCGCCATTGTTGGTGGTCTTTAATAAGCTACAGCTTGATAGACGTGCTATTGCTTGTATTTTAACATTTGGACTTGCGACTTCTTATATGGTTCTCCCTTATGGCTTTGGCGGTATTTACCTTTATTCTATTTTGCATAAAAACTTAGCTGAAAACGGCTTAGAAATAGTGAATACCGATGTACCTGAAGCCATGATTATTCCAGCGCTAGGTATGCTTCTCGGCCTGATCATCGCAGTGTTTTTTAGTTATAGAAAGGACAGACACTACTCAGACAAAGAATCAGAAAAATCATCGACTAAGATAAATGTCGACAATCCTAAAAAGGTAATGATCATTGGCGGTATTGCCGTTGTATGCTCATTACTGGCACAAAATGTCAGCGGCTCAATGATATTAGGTGGCCTTGTTGGTGTGATGATTTTTAGCATATTCGGCATTGTAAAGTGGGAGCAAAGCTCTGATGTCTTTAGCCAAGGTGTTGCTATGATGGCCATGATTGGCTTTATCATGATTTCAGCTCAAGGCTTCGCGTCAGTGATGAAAGCAACAGGTGATGTAGCTAGCTTGGTTAACACTACTGCTGATATTGTCTCAGGTAATAAGCCTTTAGCAGCTGCAATGATTTTGCTAGTGGGTTTATTGATCACAATGGGCATAGGTAGTTCATTTTCTACAGTGCCAATTATCGCCACTTTATTTGTGCCACTTTGCCTGACTATTGGTTTTTCTCCAATGGCAACTGCTGCACTGGTTGGCACCGCCGGTGCTTTAGGCGACGCGGGCTCTCCAGCTTCAGATTCAACTCTAGGCCCTACATCAGGGCTCAATGCTGACGGTCAACACGATCATATTAAAGACTCAGTGATCCCAACATTTATCCACTTTAATATTCCATTGCTCATATTTGGTTGGATTGCAGCCATGGTGCTTTAAAGCAAAGCATAGTAATGAAAAACGTGATAAGCCGCACTTACTTCTGATGCGACTTTTTTATAAATGGTGTGAATTAAATCGACAGGATTAAGCAAGGAAAAATTAATATAAAACAAGTACTGCTTTATAAGTAATAATTTCAAGAAGGATAAAAAAAGGCCGCTAAACGCGGCCTAAAACACATCATGGGTAAACATGAGGGATAAGTGTGAAAACAAGATCATTGTAATCATCCCTATGTAAAATAAAACCACATTATAGCGTCTAATAGATTCGATAAAACCTGATTAAATTGCTGGCGCTATTTCTACTCTATTACGACCATGGGCTTTTGCTAGATATAAAGCCTTATCCGCACAAGAAATAAAGTCCTCTAAACTTTGTTTTTGTTTATAAAACGCAATACCAAAGCTCGCTGTAATATTGCGTATTGCTTTACCGGTTCTCTTTCCTTTAACTGAGAGTTTTTCAATATCTTGACGAATAGCCTGACAGAAATTTAATGCCTCGCTAACACTCTTGAAGTCTGCCAAAATACAGAACTCTTCACCACCATATCTATAAGCATTAGCTTTATTTAAACAATGCCTCGAAAGCTTATTAGCAACAACTTTGAGTACATCATCCCCTTTTTGATGACCAAAATCGTCATTAAATTGTTTAAAGTGGTCAATATCTAAAAAGACAAGTGTTTTAGAAATTGGGTTGCTGCTAATAAACTGATTGATATGTACTACAATATCATCGTCGAACTTACCTCGGTTAAGTAAACCTGTAAGCTGATCTGTTACTGCTGCTTCCTGTGTACTTACAAGGGCTTGTTTTAACTCTGTAATTTCACTGTATGCAGCTTGCAATTTTTTTTGAAAAGAAAAAGCCGTTTGCTGCATAACAACAGACTCTTCAGTCAGTTTATCAACATAGCTCAATACATTATCAAAACTAGATATATCATTCTTATCAAGCGCGCTGAGATCTGATTTACACTGCAACAAAACAGAATTAAAGCTTTGAGAACTCGCAAGTGTTGAGTCTATGTCAATTTGTACAGACTCAAGTGTACCTTGAAAATTATCGGAGATCTGATGAAAAAGAGCTAAGTCTTTGTCAGACAAGTATTTGTCAAATAAATATCTAGCTGATGAAGCTGGGCAAGTACCATGTTCTGCGAGAATATTATCAAGCTCAATATTCAAAGCTAAATTGCTACCTAGAACATAACAATACCAAATAGCATAATTTATCGGTGTTACCGGTATTTTATATTTGACCAGGAGCGGTATTGCTTGCTTAAGACACTGGGCAGAATGAGATAACGAGGTATTAAAATCCATAGTTGAGATAACTCATATTGGCATTCACAATCAGTGATGCGCTTTATTTTTATACAATGGCAAGAAAAAACTAACCCTTAAGTGCTAAATTAATGGAAATCCAAAATGATATCAATTTAAATTTAGGGGATTATAAGAGAAAGGGATAAAGATATTAGGGGATGAATAAAAAACTAATACTTTTAACTAGTTAAAAGGAATTTCGTTATACATCCCTATAAAAGGTAAAATCCAAATCGTTGAATAATAATAATTTTATATCAACTCTTGATTTAATATTATTTTATTTTTTGCAAAATTCACCTGCGCTGTAGCGCCATTCACGAGTGTGAAATTAGGAGAAACGTGGCCAATATCTAGGTTTCCGAAAACAGGAATGTTTAGATCAGCAAACACTTCATTCAAAATGATTTCTTCATTTCCAAGTAAATCATTCGAATACTCGAATTTATTTCTGCCAATTAAAATACAATGACACTTCGAAAAGAAACCTTTAATTTTTAGACTCAAAAGTGCACGCTTATATTGTGTTGTACTTAACTCTGCATTTTCCAGATAAAGTATGATGTCTTTTGAATTCCCCTTACTTTCAAGTGACAAAAACTCTGATCCCATCGTAAGCTGGAGTGTGTCAATACATCCACCAATTAATGAACCTTTTATGGACTTTTCTTCATGATTATTAATGATGATTAATTCACTCATTGTGTCTAAAGAATAAGATGACAACGGCTTACTTTTATAATCGGGATAATCAAATTCATGAAAAGAAGAAGACTTTTGCTCAAACGAATAACCCTCTTCTGCATTAAAAAGTAAATCAAACAGTGATTTAACATAATCACTGTTTTCATTTCCTGCAAGCTGCATTAAGTTAGCACTATGAACGGTGTGCCAACCCACTCGGCTCGTTATCGTTGATGTCAAAGTACTAATATCAGAAAAACCAAAAATCCATTTTGGCTTTGATTTTGCAATCCTATCCCAATCAAGCAAAGGCAAAACTTCAATGGCAAAATCTCCGCCCCATGGTGGAATAACCGCATCATACTTATCGTCACATAGATATTTATTTAATGAATTTGCAATGCACTGCTTTGAAATAGCCTCATCAGATAAGACATTTTCATCAACATAAACGTCAAGACCAAATGACTTTAAAGTTTTGATACATTCTTGAAAACGCTTTTCTAAACTCAGAGGTACTGGTGATGAAAAGGTGCAAACTGCAACTTTACACCCTTTTTTTAATTTAGTTGGGATCTTCATTGATTTCCTTGTTTAACTACAGCATTTATAGCACTTAATTAATTTGCTACTTATTCAGTATGATGTGTTCCAATATATATCATATAAAGCTCACCAGAAACAACAAAACTAGAGATTAATAATAAACAAGGTTAAGATACTTTAAATTTAATTAAGCCGTAACCCAATGAGCAGCAACTTAAAAGAAGAATTTAGTGCCTATTTTCAAGTAGAAGAAGCAAATCAAGTCAATCTGTTTGCTGTAGAAGAAAGTGAAGTACCACAAACTAAACAAGCGCTTGAGCTATCCATCCCACCTCTTTTTAGGTTGGCAAACGAGGTCAATGAATTAGACGTAAATGCTTTAAGGCCACTGAGAAACTTAGGTGATGTTGCCTCTGAGCTTGCTGAATACTTAAAAGCACAGTCTCGAAAAATTGACCTTATAATGAGTCATATTCTCGCAACAGAACAACCCGACGACACCAATCAATATTGTGATAGTTATGGTGGTGGTGGTCTTAAAGTGACGTGTGCTTCACCCTTTGCAGTAGGTCAAAACTTAAGAACCAAGATTTTTTTAAATCATGAAGCCAGTGCGATTTATTGTTATACACAAGTCATTGACGTTGAATATTTAGGTGAAAATCAATATCAGCATACTTTGGCTTTTGTACAAATTAGAGACGACGATCAAGAGTTAATGGTCAGAGCAAGTCTACATGCACAAACACGACAACTAAAAAAAAAGCAAAATAAGTAACGAGCAGACAAAAATACTGACAGTTCGAGTGTAAATGATAAAATAGAGAATTATATTTCTTTTATCTCAATCGCTAATGCAATTTAAACTTTTACCAGAGTGGGCCGAGCAAGATGCAGTTATGCTAACTTGGCCTCATTTAGACACTGATTGGTCTGATATTTTAGACAAAGTTGAGCCTGTATACGTCGCTTTATGCCAGCAAATATCACAAGTAGAAGATGTGGTGATTGTTGCCCACAATGTATCGCTTAAAGCTCACATTTCAAACTTACTAAAAAACCATGAAGTTGACCTCACAAAAGTTCATTTTGTAGTTAACCCGTGTAATGATACCTGGGCTCGAGATCACGGCCCTATCACGACCCAAAATACCGAGGGAAAGTTATCAATTAAAGACTTTACCTTTACAGGCTGGGGCAATAAATTTGCTGCAGATCTAGATAATAAAATCAATAAAATACTTGTTGATGAACTTGCCGCATCTGAGAATGATTATGATGTCGTCGACATGGTACTCGAAGGTGGTGGAATTGAAATTAATGAATCAGGTACATTATTAACAACCACCGAGTGCTTGTTAAATGATAACCGTAACCCAGAATTGTCAAAAGATGGCGTTGAAGAAATCTTAAAAGACAAGCTAGGTGCAAAAGACTTTTTATGGGTCGATCACGGTTATTTAGCAGGTGATGACACCGACAGCCACATAGATACCCTAGTGAGATTTGCACCAAATAATACCTTAGTTTATGTTGGCTGCGATGATGAAAATGATGAACATTATGCTGCTTTATCTAAAATGGCCGAACAATTGCGCTCATTTCGAACACCTTCAGGTGACGCTTATAAACTAATTGAGCTACCTTGGCCAAAAGCGATCTTTGATGATGAAGGCAACCGCCTACCAGCAACCTACGCGAACTATTTTATCATGAACAAAACGGTGCTCGTGCCGGTTTATAACGATGAAAAAGATGCGCTTGCGCTTAAACAAATTCAGCTAGCTTATCCAGAGCATACTGTGATTGGGATTGATTGTGTTCCTATCATTCATCAATTCGGCAGCTTACACTGTATTACCATGCAATTGCCGAAAGGCTTTTTAAAGAGGATTTAACATGTCTAACAAATTAAAAGTGGGCATTGTTCAACACAGTAACTCAAGTGACGTTACAGAAAACACGAATAAAACAGTCGCTGAAATTAAAAATGCCGCAGCGCAAGGTGCGAAGCTTATTGTGCTGCAAGAGCTTCACAGAAGTCTCTATTTTTGCCAAACAGAAGATACAGAACTGTTCGATTTAGCTGAAACAATCCCAGGACCTTCGACTGAACTTTACGGTGAGCTCGCAAAAGAGCTGAATGTCGTTATTGTAACTTCTCTATTTGAAAAGCGTGCTACGGGTTTATATCACAATACTGCTGTTGTATTGGACACTGATGGCAGCATCGCTGGGAAATACAGAAAAATGCACATCCCTGATGATCCTGGTTTTTACGAAAAGTTCTACTTTACACCTGGTGATTTGGGCTTTGAACCTATTCAAACGTCGATTGGTAAATTAGGTGTATTAGTATGTTGGGATCAATGGTTCCCCGAAGCAGCTCGTTTAATGGCAATGGCTGGCGCTGAGTTATTAATTTACCCTACAGCGATTGGCTGGGATCCTCGTGATGATAAAGATGAGCAAATTCGTCAGCGCGACGCATGGATCATCTCACAACGTGCGCACGCTGTTGCAAACGGAGTGCCTGTTATTTCAGTAAACCGTGTCGGTCATGAAGCAGATACATCCGGTCAAAGTGAAGGCATTCAATTTTGGGGTAATTCCTTTGTAACTGGTCCTCAAGGTGAAATGTTATTGCATGCTGATGAGCAAGAAGCACAAACCTTAACGGTAGAAATTGATCAGGCCCGTAGTGAATCTGTTCGCCGTATTTGGCCGTATCTACGTGACCGCCGTATCGACCATTACGGTGACTTACAAAAAATTTATAGAGATTAAACACAGGTGGTATTAACTACCTCTAATTCTCAGCATTATTATAAGAAATAGGAGCTTTCATGGCGTCTGCGCATTGGCAATCTATGCCTTGGGTAAAAAATAACAAAGATAAAATTAGCTGGGGACAGTTAACAGGCAGTGGCTTAGCGCTCACAATTAGTGCAAACATAGCTGATAAAAAATCGATGACGGTCATTGTCACCCCAGATACCCCTTCTGCTTTGCGCCTTGAAACAGAATTAGACTATTTATTACAAGAATTTAAGGTGATGACATTCCCTGACTGGGAAACACTACCTTATGACCACTTCTCGCCACACCAAGATATTATTTCACAGCGCCTTGAAACGCTTAATGCATTGAAACAGCAAAGTAAGACTGTTTTAATTATTCCAGTTTCAACCCTCATGCTTAGAACAGCGCCACCTAGTTTTATTTATGGTCAAGCACTTAAGTTTAATTGTGGCGATACGGTTGATGCGCAGCAGCTAAAAGACTCATTAACAGAGTCGGGTTATCGACATGTTCAACAAGTCATGGAACATGGTGAATTTGCAGTGAGAGGCTCTATTGTAGATCTATACCCAATGGGCAGTAAAACGCCCTACCGTATTGATTTTTTCGACGACGAAATAGATTCTATTCGTTTATTCGATATTGAAACACAGCGCTCTAGTGATACAGTCAAAGAAATTGACCTATTACCTGCCCATGAATTTCCAACTAACCCAGAAGATATTGAAAGATTCAGAATAGCTTATCGAGCAGAGTTTGGCGCAAGCTCAGAGCAAGACTCTATCTATATGCAGGTTAGCAAGGCAAATTGGCCTGCTGGGATCGAGTATTATTTACCCCTATTCTTTGAGTCGCTTTCAACCATTTTTGATTATCTCCCAGAAGATGCAGCAATTATGCATCTTGCCGACATAGAACATGCTGCAAAGAGTTTTTGGGATGATGTTGAAAAAAGATACGAAAACCGACGAGTTGACCCTTTAAGGCCGCTATTATCGCCAGAAAAGCTCTACTTACCTGTGGAATCGCTTTATCAGCAGTTTAAACAATTCGCACGAGTAAATTTAACTCAAGCCAAATTACCAACAAAAGCGGGCAATACAAATTTAGATGCGGCTTTAATTGATGGCGTACGAATCGACCATAAAAAACCAGAGCCTTACGATGCTATTTTGAAGTTTATAGCTGAACAAAAGAAGCAAAAAGCACGCATTTTGTTTAGTGTAGAATCTGACGGTCGTCGGGAATCGTTACTTACATTATTAAAAACAACAAATTTAAAACTTAAGCAATTCGAACATCTGAACGATTTTACCGCTACCTCTAATGACGTCGGTATTATTGTAAGTCCACTCGAGCAAAGTATTTCACTCTCTGGTAAACCCAAACTTAACATTATTACTGAGCAAGAGTTGCTTGGTATTAAAGTCTCACAAAGACGCCGCCGCAAGCATAAATATGAACAAGGCCAAGACGCTTTAATTCGTAACTTAGCTGAGCTCAAAGAAGGTCAACCGATTGTTCATTTAGACCACGGTGTGGGTAGATACCTAGGTTTACAAACTATCGATGCAGCGGGTGTAGCAACCGAGTTTGTGACCATTACCTATGCTAACGAAGCAAAACTTTATGTACCTGTTTCTGCTTTACACATGTTGAGTCGTTATTCAGGTGGTGAAGAAGCATCCGCACCACTTCATAAGCTAGGCTCAGATGTATGGGAAAAGGCGAAAAGGCGTGCCGCAGAAAAAGTCAGAGACGTTGCCGCTGAATTACTCGATATCTATGCAAAACGCCAAAGTAAACCTGGATACAAGTTTAAGCTTGATGGTCAGGGTTATCGTGATTTTGCAGATAGCTTCCCATTTGAAGAAACTGACGATCAACGTAACGCCATAGAAGCTGTGCTTGCAGATATGCAATCTAATCAAGCAATGGATCGATTAGTCTGTGGTGATGTCGGTTTTGGTAAAACAGAAGTGGCAATGCGTGGTGCATTTGCCGCGGTAAACGATGGCAAACAAGTTGCTGTGCTGGTACCAACCACACTTCTTGCTCAACAACACTTTGAAAATTTCAAAGACCGTTTTGCAGATTTACCCGTTGAAGTTGGTGTTTTATCACGATTTAACAGCACAAAAGAGCAAAAAGAAACCCTATCTAAGTTAGAAAATGGCACCATAGATATTGTCATTGGTACTCATAAACTTATCCAAGACAATATTAAATTCAGTGATTTAGGCTTACTCATTGTTGACGAAGAGCACCGTTTTGGTGTGCGTCAAAAAGAGAAAATTAAACAGCTACGTGCTGACGTTGATATTTTAACGCTGACTGCCACACCAATTCCAAGAACGCTCAATATGGCGATGAGTGGCATGCGAGATTTATCTATTATCGCTACACCGCCTGCAAAACGCCTAGCTGTGAAAACATTTGTTGAAGAGCGAAATGATGAGCTAATAAGAGAAGCCATTTTGCGTGAAATAAAACGTGGCGGGCAAGTTTACTTCTTACATAACAATGTAGAAACCATTGAAAAAACCGCATTTGATATTTCAGAGCTTGTGCCTGAAGCCAGTGTTGCCATTGCCCATGGCCAAATGCGTGAGCGCGAATTAGAAAACCTGATGAGTGATTTTTATCACCAAAAGCATAATGTACTGGTGTGTACGACCATCATTGAAACGGGTATTGATATCGCGTCTGCAAATACCATTATCATGGATAGAGCTGACAAACTTGGTTTGGCACAACTTCATCAATTAAGAGGACGTGTTGGCCGAAGCCACCATCAAGCTTATGCTTACTTATTAACTAGAAATAGCCAATCTCTCAGCAAAGATGCTGTAAAGCGCTTACAAGCTATAGAGTCTCTTGAAGACTTAGGCGCTGGTTTTGCGCTGGCAACACACGATTTAGAAATTCGTGGTGCCGGTGAGTTGTTGGGTGATGATCAAAGTGGTCAAATCCAGTCTGTTGGCTTCACTTTATATATGGAGATGCTTGAACATGCTGTTCAAGCGCTACGCGATGGTAAAGAGCCAACACTTGAGAACTTGTTACAACAGCAAACTGAAGTAGATCTTAAAATTCCAGCGCTACTACCAGATGATTATATTCCAGATGTGAATATTCGACTGAGCATGTATAAACGTATCGCTTCTATTGCAAGCGCCGATGAAATAGACGAAATGAAAGTTGAGCTTATTGACCGTTTTGGACTGCTACCAGATGCGACTAAAAACTTGTTTGCTATACAGCAAATTAAACTTCAAGCGAACAAAATTGGTGTGAGTAAAATAGAAGCCAACATCAAAGGCGGCTACTTCGAGTTCAGTTCTGATACAAAAGTTAACCCAACGTTCATCATTGCTTTGATACAAAGTAATCCGTCAGTCTATAGAATGGAAGGTGCAAATAAGTTACGCTTCAACATAGAAGAAAAAAATGGCCAAGAAAGACTAAAATTAATTAGTGCCATGATAAATGATTTTGATAAAAAGGCATCTGCATGAAGCATAAGCTTTTAAAGCTCACAACATTGACGTTTTTAACTGCGTTTGCAGCCAATGCAAACGCAACCCGTTGGTTTGAAATTGAACTCATTGCTTTCGAGCAAAAACCAACGCCTGAATTACGAGAAGATTTTAAACTTGAGCGTAAACCGATCCAGGCACGAAAAACATTGGATATAATTGAAACTGGGTTAAACAATCAAGGTCAGATCCAATGTTTGGCAGGTGAACAGCAATTTGATCCTAGAGAATTGAGCCAGCAAATCGTGGCAACATCCAGCTCTTGGCAATGTGATGATGATAGAAATTATCTTGAACAAATACAGGCCTTGCCATTAACACCCTTTGCAGAGCCACAAGAACATATGGATTCGATGTATTTGCTCGCTGAAGAACAGTTTCAATTTGAATCTGTTTTGAATAAATTAAAACGTAAAGGGTTGAATCCAATACTACACACTGGCTGGCGCTTTCCTGAAATGAGTAGCCGACGCGCGCCAAGTATTGAAATCATAGCTGGGCAAAAAATTGCTAAACCAACCAGCTATAAAGCAATTAATAACATCAGTAATGATGGTTACATTAGCCTTTTAGATAAGCCTATACAACATCAAGCGATTAACGATGAGTTTAAATGGCAAGTTGAAGGGCAAATGAAAATTCATGTCAGACATTATTTGTTTGTTACTACAGGTCTAGATATCAATTTCATTGATAACGAAGGTGAATTACAACAAGCAAGAATGTCTCAATATACTCGTGTTTATAGTGGTGATATACATTACTTAGATCACCCTAGACTCGGGATAATATTTCAAATAAGAAAATATAAACATTAAGCACGAGGGGTTAATATGAAAAAACTACTACTAGTTGCAGCACTACTTACATTAGCTGGCTGTTCAAAAGTAAATAAAGAAAACTACGACAAAATCAAAGTCGGCATGGACAAAGCTGAAGTTGAAGCAATAATAGGGTCAGCTGATTCGTGTGAAGAAAAAACATTACACACAAATTGTGTCTGGGGCGGTGAAGAGAAAAACATCACAATCACACTTGTGTCAGATAAAGTGACATTATTCTCGAGCAAAGGTTTAAAGTAATTTAAATATCTTAACAGCTCATACCAAAATCCCCACAAATGTGGGGATTTTTTCGTTAACACTCAGAATTTATAAAATCAAATGGTTACGCAGCATCAGATATAACCCGATCTCTCCCCTGCTCTTTTGCATCGTATAAGAGTTCATCTACACGTTTAAAAATATTCTCGGTAGTTTCGCCGGAACGATATTCAGTTACGCCAATACTTGAGGTTACACACAATGATTGCGCTTTACTCACTGCAATAGGTGTTTCTCTTAATCGGGTAGCAATTTCGTTTGCCAGTTTTAAAGCCTGTGCATTGGACTTATGTGGCAGTACTATTAAAAATTCTTCTCCGCCATAACGCGAAACTATATCAGTACTTCTTACCGAATTTGATAATACAGATGCAGCCTCCTTCAGTACCTTATCACCAGCAATATGACCAAATGTATCGTTTATACGCTTAAATCTATCTAGATCGAACATAATGACAGAAAACTTATTTGCTTCAGATTTTAAATGTTCGATTGAACGTAATAAAACACGTCTGTTTATCAGTTTCGTTAAAGGATCCACAGTGGACTCTCTATAGAGGTGCATCAACATTGAAAGTTGAGCTATTTGCAGCCATAAACTGATCCCGGCGAACAGTACAAATAACCAAGTATTATTAAACAGTGACCAAACATCACCTTGATAGAAAAGACTTTGTACAATTGCAAACGGACAAAATATAAAAGCCATTAGAATAAGGCTTCCTCTAATCGTTAGAGGAAATAATCCGACCATAGCTAAAATCAAAAAAGGTAGCATTGAGAAAATAAATGGCACGTCATTAAGACTATCAAAGGTCATCATTGAAGCTAAATAAAACAAAGAAGGTAGGAAAAAAGACAGTGCGACTACTTTTTTAATGAGTAAGGCAGAACAACATTTTTTAATAAAATAAGCCATTGCGAGTAGACTGGCTGACAAAACAAGGCGACTAATTAATATGGTAGTCGCTTGCGCATATTCGAAGGCATAAAAGTCATAAATGGAAAAAAAAGGCACCGAAATGGCGAAGAAAATACACATCACCCAAAGTCGTTTTCTGATATAAATAGAGCGCTTTTGAGTAAAGTCGTTCGAATGATTATTTGAACTTAATAAGTCTAATAATATGTTCTGTTCAAGCCCTAGTAGTTTCAAAAACGTATTTAACTGCCACTTCCTTTTGTTTCCATTGTTAATGTTTATCGAATCTGTTGAATTTACCATGCCTAAAACTCATCCCATTATGTAATGAACATTATTATGATTAGATTTTAGGCTGAGCAAAAAAAGTACTGTTAATTTAGATCAAGTTTATTGCAGAATTTAGCTTAAACTCGGAAGGTAATGGTTAAGGCACTACTGCTCCCAAGTTTTCATTTTTCGATAAATAGTTGAAGGGCTAAGCTCTAACATGGCCGCTGCTTTTGGGATATTGTTACCACAAATTTCAATTGCTTGTTCAATATACTCTTTTTCCACAATCCACATCGGTCTGATATCAAAATGGCTTTGCATTGCAACAACAGGTTCATTTGGTGCTGCAACAAGTGAGTCTGTTTGCAATGCATCAAATGATTGGTTAGGTGTTGATTGTGCATTAACTTGAGTGTTAGGAGCAATTTGTTGGACGTTGCTATTAGTAACTGGGAAAGCAGGAAACATATGCGCGTCAATGACTTCACTATGATTCATGACTAAGGTATTCCGGATCATGTTTTCTAGCTGACGTACGTTACCTGGCCAATCATAGTTAAGCAGTTTTTGTTTCGCATTTTCAGTTAACTTTTCAAAAAATTTGCCTTCTTCTTTTGCAATACGTTCAAACATAGCTTGTGCTATTTGCACAACATCTTCACCACGCTCTCTTAACGGTGGAAGCTGTATCGGAATAACATAAAGGCGGTAATATAAGTCTTCTCTAAAACGCCCTTCTTGCACTTCTAACCAAGGATCACGATTTGTTGCACATACAAACCTAACATTTACTGACTGTAAAGTTTCACTGCCTACTTTTTGGAAAGTACCGGTTTGAATAAAGCGGAGTAACTTACTCTGCAGACCAAGGTCCATTTCGCATAATTCATCTAGAAATAACGTACCGCCGTCTGCTTGACCTGCTGCACCTTCGCGATTTGATGTCGCCCCCGTAAAAGCACCTTTGACGTGACCAAAGATTTCACTTTCTATTAAATCTTTGGGGATCGCTGCACAGTTTAGTGCAACAAACGGAGCTTGTTTTCGATCACTACACTCGTGCACCGCTTTGGCACACAGCTCTTTACCCGTGCCACTTTCACCAGTGATAAAAACCGTCGCTTTGGAGTTCGCCGCATTAGAAATGATTTGATAAACACTTTGCATTACAGAAGATTTGCCTATCAACTGGCAAAAACGACCGTTTTCAAACGTTGATTGATACTCTTCAACTTTTTTGCTGAGTGTTTTTAATTTTAAACCATTGTTTACCGTGATCCTAAAACGTTCAGCATCAATCGGCTTTTCTAGGAAATCGATAGCACCGTGACGAATTGCTTCTACAGCCAGCTCCTTACTCGCATGGGCTGTGAGTACAATAACATCAGGACGATTTTGATCAGGCAATTGCGCTAAGATGTCCATGCCGCTCATATCTGGCAGCATGATATCTAAAATGATTAAATCAGGTTGATTAGCATCTAAATAATCTAATGCAGCTTGCCCTGTACCGGCCACAAAGGTTTTTAGACCTGTAGGAATAAGGTAAGACTGATACAGTAATGCAAGAGACTCTGTATCTTCTACAATTAAAATACTCGCTGGCATAGCAACCTCCTGATTGCAAAATCATTTCCTATACTTTATTAAGAACCAGTAATGTTGAATCGTCAATCTCTTTTGTTAAATCAGGTAGGCATTTTTGCCAAAGTTGTGTTTGAAATTCAGTACTTTGAAAGCTCATCTCACTCAGCTTATTTTTAATAAACTCTTCTGATGCACTAAACTTGTCACTATTCTCGTGAAGACCATCAGTAAAAGCGATGATGTAAGCTGACGAGGGTAAAACCAAAGATTTTGAGTTGTATTGATATGAAGCGTTTAACCCTATGATAGGCTCGCTCGACTCTAATGACATTACAGTGTCGTTTTGTTTATCAATGAGTAAGAAACTAGGTTGACCGATATTGATGTATTCAAGCGTGTCGTCGACAAATTTAAACCCCAGCAAAGTGAATATTTTGTCTTTATTAATACAAATTCCGTTAATTACTGCGTCGTTCAAATCGTTCACCATGCTCGATAAATCATTTGAGTTCTTTACTAGCCCATAAATAAAGCCTTTTAATTCACTCGCCGTATTTGCGGCAGCTTCGCCATGACCCATGACATCAACTAAAAATACAAAGTGTTCACCTTTTTCTTTGTTACTGTAATTTAAAACAAAATCTCCACTTCTTTCGTGTGTTGCACTGCCAAACACTGACAATGATTTATTCGAATCTAGCTCTATTAAATTATTGCTGTATGCATTTTTAACCTTTGATCTGAGTGTATCTTTTTTTCGTCTTAAAACACGTTCACAAATAAGTTGAATGTCTTCTTTGTTGAGTGGCTTAATTACATAGTCGTCTATACCCACAGACACTGTTTGCTTGATCGTATCAATCGCATCGTCAATAGACATAACGATGATCCCGAGATTGGCTAAATGTTGATAACGGTTTATCTGTTCGATGAATTTAGTTGCCAACATCTGATTTAAATTCAAATCTATTAGCAATAAATCAACGTCATGTTTTGATATAAATGAATGAGCTTTATATTCGCAATCGAATGCATACACGGCATAATCATCTTTTAGATAGCACTCGATTAATTTTAGGGTTGATAGTTCGTCCTCTATAATGACGACTTTGGTTTTATCTGAATTGCTGGTGAGTGTGATTCTGAAATGGTTTTGCGCTGACTCTTCATAGTATTGATATTGTGGGAAGTAGTGATTGATTAGTGCCAAACCCATACCACCTTCTTTTAACTGCCCATCGTTTATCACTGCACTTCTGTCGTTTTGTTTGTCTTGAGCAAATTCAGCAAAAAATTGTGTATTATCGATAATAGTTAGGGCAACGCCTCCTTTAATATTGTCTATTACTAGGGTCATTACGCCATCTTCACCTTCTGAATGACGAATTAAATTCGATAGATACTCTGTTAATACAAGGCCTGTATTATCAATGTCTTCCTTAGATACCTTCATCTGCTTAAGGTAATGATGCAATATTTCTCTCACTGACTGAATTGCAGGCCAGACTAGATTAAACCTTCTATAAAACAGTGTCGACATAGTTACCTCATACCGCTTCAAATAACCATTTTTGTTTCTTAATCGCGGTGATTAATTTTACTTTGAGCCAAGGAAAACGATTTAATCTATGCTCAACACTTTCAATTAAACGCGGGCCTAACGGAGGTAGAGCGAACTGACTCACGACGACTTCAATATGTTTGAAATTGGCTTTTTTAATTTTATCTACACTGACTTGAACTTGTTCTTCATTGTTAATGCCAAGTGCCACATTCAAAATAGCCATGTCTGTTGCACTTGAAATAACATGAAGCGGAATATTTTGTCGATTATTTTGCATCAAAGGTGGCATATCAAAGATGATATAAGTGAACTCCTGTTCAAGCATTAGAATAGCTTGCTGTAAAATGCCAAACTCTCTTACTTGTGCGTCTTCTTTCAACTCTTTAACCGTTAGAAAGTCAAACTGCTTCAATCGTTTTGTATAAAGCTGACAGCTTATATCATCAAAACTCCAGCCTTGGTCATCCATCTGCTCTTCTAACCAATCAAATGACATTGGGTTATACGAGTTTAAGTCAACTAATAACACTTTCTTGTCGATGGTTTGTAGTCTTCTTGCTAAGCAAACCGAAATTGAACTTGTGCCCTCTTCTCCAACAGGAGAAAAAACACATAAACACTTGGCTTTTTTGTCTACAATATTTTTATAGACAGCTTCAACTTCTTGATATTCTGTAGGAATTAACTTCATAGCCCAACCGCCAATGCAAGTATTGTTAAGAAATCGACAATTGAACTTTTCGCTCTTTGTCCAAAGTCTTGGCCTTGATCAGGTATATATACGGTATCACCAGCACGTAAAACAGGAATGTGCATCGAATTAGGTTCACGTATAAACTCTTCAAGGTCGAAACGTCTCGCTTGCTCTTTACAACATGAGTGATTTATCACAACAATGTTTTCGATTAAGGCACTTCCTGTCGGGCCACCTGCTTCTGCTAATAAATCAAGTAAAGTCATTGAATCATCAAACGAGTAGCGTCCGGGTGTTTTGATTGCGCCCATCACGCGAACAACATTTTCTTTTTTTCGACTCAACCAATCTCGGGATTTCTCAGGAATATAGATTGTGTCTCCAGGGAGTACTTTCGGAAAAAGTGTCTCATCGCCGGTCTCAAAATAAAGTGCTAGGTCTAGTTTGCTCACTCTGGCTTCATAGCCATTGCGGTGCGTTATGCGAATATTTCTAATGTCAGCATTACTGTTAGGGCCGTCAGCTGCAGATAAAATATCAATGAAATGCAGTGACTCATCAAATGCATATCGGCCAGGGGCACCGACTTGTCCCATCACATAAATTGAAGTATCTGGATCTTGTCTCACCCATTGTGATTTGTTGTCTTTAGGGTCATGTGGTAATTCTTCAACGATAATAGTATCACCTGCTTGAATGCTAGGTAGCGGGTAACTACCGTCAGGACTATTTACGTAATCATCCATACTAAAGCGCTGTAAAACTTCGCCTGCTCTAAAAATCTTAATATCGTTTACATTAGCCCCTTTAGTTGGGCCACCAGCGTGTGCAAATAAATCCGTGAAATCCATTTCATCACTCCATTCATAACGCCCTGGACTATTCACGGCGCCCATCACTTTTACTGCGCGTTGAGGCGGTACTTTCAGCCAGCTTTTTTCATTGATATCTGTTTTTTCTGGTACAAATACAACATCTCCTGGGTTAATTGGTGGGATTGGAGAAGTTGCTACGCCATCACTGTAAGATTGCAAATCAAAATAAATACTTTCACCAGATGGCTTCAAAATTCTGATTTGTCGTGTTTCAGCAAAACGAGTAGGTCCACCAGCATTAGCTAGAATATCTAAAAAGCCTATTTTATCTGTTGATTCATAGGCGCCTGGTTTTTGAACTTCACCCATAATATAAACGGTTCTTGCCGTGGTATTCACATCTTCAACCATAATCGGCACATAGATTGTGGTACCACCTTCTATTCTTGGTAGTAAAGATTCTTCACCAGAGTCTAAATACTGTTTCAAATCAAATATTTCAGGCTCGCCATTACGTATAACACGAATTTTTGTTACATCTGCATAGCGCGTTACCCCTTCTGCACGCATTAATGCATCAATAATGTTCATATCTTCTTTGTAAGAAAAACTGCCTGGACTGTGTAACTCACCAAACAGCGTCACAGCTTTCTCATTGCCTTCAGCATCACCGGATGCTGATAGCGTTTGGGCGTCGAAATCGATTTGTACATTACCAAGAAGGGGCGAAACTGGAACAAAGACAATGTCACCTGATCTTAGCGCTGGAAGCTTATTCGGGTCGCCACTATCAAGATATGCCTTATAATCAAAACTGATACTTTCGTCACCGCGACGGATCTGAAGCTTATTTAGCTGAGCTCCCGGTTTTAGCCCCCCAGCCCGCGAGATGACCATTTGTATATTGCCATCTTCAGGAATACTGACTTGAGAAGGCTCATTCACATAACCTAAAACGGTAACCAGTAAATCTCTTGCTCTTATTTCTACATAAAACTGCTCAAGACCTTTGTAAACTCCGCTCAACTGCAATTTAATTTCATTTTCGACGCGTTGAATGGTTTTACCTGCCACTGTCACCTTGCCTATTTCAGGCACATTGATTTGACCTTTTTTATCCACCTCAAATACATCTTCAAAATCTGCTTCATTGGGCATATTCAAAAATAGTTTATTGCCCACTTCTATAATCGTAGTCTTACCTTCCGTTGATGATGATTCTTCTGCAGAAGAAGGCAAAGACAAGCTAGATGCAATAATTAAAAGCAAAAAAACTATCAGGCTGTTTATATTATTTTTTACCATCACTTCGCTCCTTAGTCAGCTCATCTGTCCACGATGTAAGTGGTTTTAGGTGAGTTTCTGCATCAATTTGTGATTCAGCATTGAGAATATAAGCATTTACACGTCTATCTGAGTGGCGGCTAACCGCGTTGTTATTGCTTTCGCTGTAAGGGGAGAGACTCCCTTGGGTAACAGTGGTAATAATTGTAGGTTTAACTCCATATACGCTCAACCAATGTTTTACCTTTTCTGCCCGTTTGAAGGCGAGCTCATAATTATCAGAGTCAATGCCCTTCTTGTCTGTATGACCAACAAGAAGTAGTTCAATTTCGGGGACCAATTTTAATAAATCAGCGGCTTGAGTAAGCCTTTTCATATATTTTGGTGTCACTTCGAAACTATCAAATGCAAACTGATTGTCACTGTTCAGCAATGATTTGATCTGCTTAATTATTTTGAGTGAATCGTCTTTGTTGGTGTGGTTTTGTGTCATAGCACACCCAGTAAGCTTCAGGACACGTTCAAAGTGGTTTTGTAATAAATTCAGTTGATGATAAAAAATCCTCAAATCAGCCTGTGCATCTGCATACATTTCAGCAGCAAGCATTCTCTTAATTCGATTAGATAACATTTCAGCTTGATATACTTGTGCAGGCATGCATTTATTTACACCACGCACTTTCAACCAATCTAATTTCATTTGAATATGTTCATATTCGTTTGCAATGTGCATCGGTGCTGATGCGTACCAGGTTTCGCTATTTGTTTCATTGTCAGGATGATACTCTTCAGCCCAACCACCTTTGCCTTGCTCGGGCCAAGTACTACAGCCCGAAACCACTATCAGCATAAGTAAAATATATATCCATCTCATAGCAACTCTCCTGGTTTTAATTTTATCTATTCATCAATAAAATCAATGGTTAAATCGACTCTTAGTAAGGTCATTAATTTTCTTGGTTGACCGTTTACTTTCAGTAATTGCATATTCACGCCGCGTTGTTCAATCCGCTTGAATAAGAACACCATTGCTCCAATACCTGAAGAATCAATAAACTCTGTCTTATTGAAATTTAGTACAATATTGTCTTGGTGTGTATTCGCAAGTGAATCAAATTGTTCTCTATATCGGTCGACAGACATACCTGAAAAGTCACTAGGCAGTTCTACAATGATTTTGTCATCGATTACTTCAGTTGGTAGTTGCTGATACATGATAGCTATCCTCTCGTTAGGTTTAATTATAACTATCAAGTTGAATGCCAGAATTTAACCTATTGAAATAAAGTGCTTTTATAGATTTAAGTTTAGAGCTTTTGCAAATTGCAAAGAGTAAAACAGTAAACAATTGCAAAATGCGAGTCACTTGTGAATTAAGAAGGGGATATATGAAATGGGTTTAACCGAATGAAAAAAGCCAAGTTGAACTTGGCTTGGATTTATATCAAAGAATCTATTGATATACATTACTTTCCTTTTCCCATAAGCACGACTTGAATAGTTTTAACTAGAATGCTCATCTCTGTTCTGTACCAAGATGAAAAGCTAGACAGCGACAGTGCATAAGCATAATCCCAGGCTATCTTTCTTCTAACACCTTCAATATTTTCATCGTAGCCGTTCATTACTTGCGCTAAACCTGAAATTCCCGGTTTTAATTGATAAGTACGGTGCGTGAAATAAGGAACGTTTTCTTCTAAGTTTTTATAAAACACAGGACGTTCAGGGCGAGGACCAATTAATGACATTTCGCCTTTGAGTACATTCCATAATTGAGGTAATTCATCTAAACGTGTTTTTCTTAAAAAACGCCCTACACGTGTGATCCTAGGGTCATTATCAGACGCCCACACAGCACCACTGCGTGCTTCTGCATCAATATACATACTTCTCAGCTTGTAAACGTAAATTAGGCTTACAAAATCATCTGTAGACTCTCCAACCCTTAACTGTTTGTAAATAATGCCCCCTTTTGAATCTAGCTTTATGGCAATGGCTACAAGCAACAGAATAGGAGCTGTCAATAGCAGACCAACTGAAGCGCCAATGACATCGATAAAACGTTTAGTGATTAAGATACGTTTTTGCTCAGAGTTATTTTTTGGGGGAACACGAGACCAACTTTGCTTATAGACACCTTTGTGAAATTGCACGATTCCGTATAAACCCACTAGATAACTAAACAACATATAATTCACAGAATCGAATACAGGGAGCTTAAAGCTGATCAGTCCACGGATTTTAGCTAAACCAATTAAGTTTGTTATCAGTAGCCCGATTGCTGCAACTGTATATAAACCGCCAACTAATACTGTCTGACTGAATAAAGTAATATAAAGTACAGCGATACAAATTGGCATGACACCTCTTAGCCCTTTACTAGAAGTAAAAATAAGTTTTTGCCACAGGTTAAAAGATCCGAACTTCTTCACTAGCAAGCCAAGTTGTTGCCAGTTTCCTGCACAAATACGAACACGGCGTGTGTAGTCTTTGTCTAACGCATCTTCTTCCATCTCAACCATGTTGATGTCTTCTGATATTGCAATCACATGCTCTTTATCAACTGCTTGAACCGCTTGAATGAAATCGTCATTAATGGTGCCTTCATCAAGAGGCTTAACTAAATGACTTTTTATAGCAAGTAAAGAGCCCGAAACACCATTGACCGCGCCAAAGATACTTTCATCTAAGCGCGTTTTATTTTGCAGAGCCCAGTAGCCGCTCTGTTCATTGTTAGCTTGGTCATACACTTGATATAAGCCCGATACAACGGCAACTTTCTTATCTGCCATTTTGCACGCGACTTCTTGAAAAGCATTTATGCTCAACATAGCACTCACATCTGAAAACAGCACCACATCATAATCACTGCTGTATAAGTTAATGAGATGATTGATTGCGTTTAGCTTACCTTTATTTTGATCAAACACATCGATATGACAAAATATGTTTTGTTCAGCCAGTCTATCGAGTGCTGGAGTTGCGCACGCGAGTGTGTCATCAGTACAGCCATCAAGCACAAGGTGAATAGCAATCTTTTCATTCGGGTAAATTTGACTGGCAATATTGATGAGCTTGTCATAAATATATGCTTGCTCATTATGAGCTGCCATGAACACCGCAATTTTTGGCTGATACGCTTTAATACAATCGCTTTGCAAATTGCGACGCTGTTTGTATTTTGCAACAACACTGAGTGCCAAAGGGTAAACCCCATGGTGATAGATCACTAAACCGATACAGATGATGAGAACGATATCCATGGTATTCATAACTTACTCCTAGCTTTTAATGCTTTCATATAAGTAGTCATAACGTTTTGTCATTTTCTTCGAACAGCCAAGCTCTAAAGCATGTGCTCTGACCTTAGTGCCGTTTTGAAATGACAAACCTCTCTGTATAGCATCTGGCAAACAATGGGCCATGTTTACGTCTAATAGAATACCGCTTTGTTTGCTTACAATTTCTTTAACGCCACCAACATCAGAAGCAATGACTGGAATGTTACAAGCCATGGCTTCAAGCAAGGTAAGCGGAAGGCCTTCACGCTCTGAAAACAAACAAAATACATCAATGGCAGAATAAAACAGGGGCATTGCATCGACTTTACCTAGCCAATGAATACGGTCTTGAAGTGACTTTTCTATACCATATTTAGTGTAAAACTCACGTTGACTGCCATCTCCAGCAAACACAAGATGAACGTGATCAGGTAATGACTTTAAGCTATCAATGAGTGCAATATGACCTTTTCCCTTCTCAACTCTTGCGGCACAACCGATTAATTTAATGCCAGTTGGCAAACCTAAGCGACAACGAGCAAGATACTTTGAAAAGGGTCTGAAAAGCTGAGTATCTATACCATTGTGCACCACATAATCTGCTTTAATAGAGGTTTGATGTGTCAGTTCAGATGCAACTGCATTGGCATCTGTCACTATGGTGACTTTAGTCATGCTATGAACTAATTTGGTCAATAAACGCTGTTTAAAGTTATTTAAATACCAAGCATCATGCATTGTGTGAATGTGTTTAACATGTGGTCTGTGCATTTTTACCATGGCGCCATAAAATAAAGGACCCACATGATGACTGTGAATGGTATCAATGCCCCACTCATCAATGAGTTTGATGAGCTTCTTTACTGTTAGGTAAGAAATACCTGGTTGTTTATCTAAACATTCAAAATGAGAAAGTTCTTTCAATGCAGGCCACGCTGATAAAGCTCGATTAGTTGATCCCTCAAGGGCTACTAAAGCCATTTTATTGGAAAACTTGCTTTGCTGACACAAGGTTAGAACCATCTTTTCTAAACCACCTACAAGTGGATGCTGAATTAGCTGTAGTACGTTATTCATAAGAACTCCTCGATGCTTCAATGATGATCTCTCGTTCAAACTCTTGATGAACTATCGGCATGACGGTCAGTACTGGTTGCTCTGTAAGATGGGCCACTGTCTTCATGTCTTTAATGCGTGTATCAAGTAGTGCATAGACAAATACAAGTGCTATGCCACAAAATAGCCCAAGGACAATACCAAGCACGACACTAATCCATAATGGGTTATTAATTGGCACGCTAGGGCTATAAGCACGTTCAATTGTCTTAACTTTATCAGGTCCTTCGTAGCGTACTAGCTGGCCAGTGACCTTAGACATTTCATAACGCTCTAACATATCTTTGTATAAATTTTGTTTTACTTCTAAATCACGTTGCAATTTGCGAAGCTTTTTATCTATGTCAGTGGTACTACTTAAACGGGCAGCAATAAGCCGAATTTGCTCGTCTAACATATCCAGTTCTTGTTGATGTTGAGCCAAGCTATTTTTAGCTTCTTCGAGCGTTAATAGTTGAGAGACCAACAAGGCGTTATTTTGTTTCTCTCCATCTTGAGGCAAGGTATTAGCGATTTGCCAAAGCGAGTCTAGATCGGTTGAATCAATTGATTGATGTTTTTCACTGATGGTTTGCTTATGCGCTTTAAGATTTTCAAGCTCTTTTAATTTAGCCTGTAATTTGCTGTGCTTATCGGTATAACGTGTTCTTAAAAGTGCAATTTCAGCCTCAGTCCGAAGAATTTTGTCTTCAATATGACCTAGAATTGGGTTTGCTTTACTCATTTTCTTTGCAAGCGTATTAAATTTAGCCTGTGCGCCACTGAGCACCACGGTTTTCATTTGCTTTTGTTGCTCAAGACGTGACATTGTTTCTTGATTGACACTCATGAGCTCAGGCAAAGCATCTCGGTTATCTGCTTTAAATTGTGCTAATTGATCTTCAGACTTTTCAAGCTCTGTCCTCATTAACTCAAGTTGATCTAAAAAGAATTGCTCTGAGGTATCTAAAGACGATTTAGTCGGTGCTAGAAGCCGCTCTATAAACTTTTCAACAACCAGCTCTAGAATTGGTTTCATTTGCGCTTGGTTGTTCCATTTAAAGCTTATTTTTACTAGTTCATCACCAACGACCGAGATAGAGATAGCCTGGCCTAACTTCTGGCGCATTTGCTCAACTTCTCTTATTGATGCCCCCTCAGGGACTAGTTGCATTTCTTCAACAATTTCAGCTAGATTATTTCTACTTAATACCAAAGTGCGTAGCGCATCTATACGCTCTGATAGTTCGAATGAAAAAGACAATTCATCTAAGTAAGGATTTAATAGTGCAGATTCTTCAATCAGGATACTGGCGTGATTAGTATATTGCTTTTCAGCCGTTGCACTCAGACCGATAACAATAATTGGTACTATGATAAAAGGCAGCAAAACTAGCTGATAGCGTTCATACACGGCGTATAACGCTAAATACAGTAGTCTTTTAATTTGAGCTTGTGCCAATATCATACAATTCATCCGTTTTGCATTTTGCAAAGCAAAATTGAATCCGCTTGCAAAATGTCAGTTAAAAACAAAGATTTCATATCTTTGTTATGAACAGTCGCAAGAAAAGAACCAACTTTAAAAATAGAATGGAATTTTAGATTTGAAAGATGCTGAGTATTGCGTACCCACCCACTGATAATTAAGGCCCGTTAATTCAGTGGGTTGGTATGAAAGTTTTTACACTCTGATAGAACAAATTGCGCTTTATGATCCCAGCTATGTCGCTTAACCAAGTCACTTGAATGCGTTTTCCAAGCTATTTTTGGAAAATGATTTATAGTAACGGCAATATCAAGTCGGTTTAAAAAACCTTCTTTAGAATTAGATATTAAAACCGCATCTTGAAATCGCCTTACTGCAGGAAAGTCAGTTGCCACAATCGGCACTCCGGTAGCTAAATACTCTTTTAGCTTTAATGGATCGCATGACTGAATTTGACCATTATCTTTAAAAGGCAAAATTGATGCTTGCCAGTGCTGTGAAAAACCAGCTAATTTTTTATGTTCAATTGCTTGATGATGAGTGACATTATCAAGACAAAGTAATTTTGAAATATCTACCTCTGCTTTGCCAACCAATACAAATTGGTATTCTGCCCTTTGTCTCGCACAGTACTCGAGTAAATCTATATCTAACCAGCTTGAAATAGAACCATAGAAGCCAATGACATTATTCTTTCCTGATAGCTCATCTGCTTTTGGTTTTGGCTGATTAAACAAATTAAAATCGACACCATGTTCAAGTAGCTGTGTTTTATGTGGCGGCATCTTACGCATTAACTTATCACTGATCACAAAAATTCTATCTGCTTTTGCAATTAAAGCCTTTTCAAACCCTGCCACCATTTGATGGTCAACGCCTGCAAGGGATGAAAAATCATCACCACAATAATAAATAAGTTTGTCTTGCGGTCTTAACTTTATTGCATTTATGGCGGTTGCTACACTTAACCAATAGATTATTGGCTCTTCGTTTTTTGTGTCGATTAATTGATTTATTTTGAATGAGTTAAATGCTGCGCAAAGTGTATTATCATGCCATGGCAACACCAATGGGTTTTGTACTTTTGGGGATTGTGATGTATCGATTTCGTTGGTTTTGTCATGTGTTTTAATTTCATTGGTAAACTTATCTTTTATCATCAAAGAAAGCTTAGTAACAATACGATTCATGTCTTTTAAGTTGAAACTTGGCTTTCTCATACCAATTGAATTAAACCAAATGACATCATGCTCTTTTGCGATACGCGTAAAAAGATGCTGTGTGCTGCTTGGGTGACTCCCCCAATCTTCAGCGAAAACGACAAATCTCATAACAACCTCCTATAAAGCTCTGATGACTTTAGCGGGATTCCCACCCGCAAGAGTAAACGCTGGTACATCCTTAGTGACAACAGAGTTAGCAGCAATGATGGCCCCTTCACCAATTGTAACACCTGCGATTATTGTTGAACCTGTACCAACCCATGCGCCTTTTTTAACTATAATGTCACCTACTTGATCATCGGTGTCTGGTAAACCTTGTGCGCGAAGCTCGCAATCAACGGGGTGGCCAGGAAATCCAGCTAGAAAAATCTTCCCAGCAAAACGAACATCGTCTTCAATAATAACTTTGCTGCCAACCGAAATCGCATTTTGCCACCCTATGTCGACATTGTTACCAATACGCAGCTCTGGTGTTTCTTTCGATACTGTACGACCACAAAATGTTGTAATACCTGACATACGTACATCATCACCAATAGAGATATCAAGTGGTCCAAAAATTTGTGGCATACCGCAAAATAATGAGAGTCTTTTTTTACTACCACTTACCCTAGATTTAAACATGGGTGTGAAATAAAAGAATTGCGTTGCAGAATGCAAAAGGTTTTGCAAAAACCGATGAGTAGCATAAAGGCCTTTGTGAAATAGAGGGATCACTGGGAATTCGATATGTCTAATACCAAATACAAGTTTACGAACTAACTTACCGAGTTGAGAATTATCTGTTTTAATCCAGTTTTTCAATGCAATAACCATAACTTACCCCTTGTCATCTTCCTCCTTCGTTAATAAACGCTCTAGTGCGATTGTTAACGAAAGTACTATGTATAAAGGCCAAGTGAAGGCTTGAGTTAAAAATGTACCTGACACCATAAAACCAAATAGTCCAGCTTGAAGAATATGAACATTAACAAGCAGTGATTCTTTGTTTTTACTTTTACAATACAAATTACTACGTCTTAAACTTTTAAATATAGATACAATTAGCATCACAAAAAGAACAAGACCGACAAACCCCATTTCACCTAATACCTGAAACCATGTACTGTGTACTGCATGATTCTTGCCATCCCAATGAGGGCTATAGAAAAAATAATTCACGTAGAAATTACTGATCCCGACTCCGGTAAATGGATTAGATAAAGCCATGTTAATTGCAGCCTGCCACGCATAAATACGACCCATCGCAGACGCATCAACCCCTTCTTCTGCCGCACCACCACTTTGCCTATCATTTATTCCTGCTACAGCTAATAAAAACAGACCTGCTACAGCGCCGATACCACCAAGCACAATGGGATTTTTAATTCTTTTTGAAATAAAGAAGCCCATGATAGTTAAAATACCCAGTAAGCCACCGCGGCTTTGTGTAGCAATTATTGCCCAACACATAAGTAACATTCCGAGAAATGCGAGAAACCTAAAAACAGGTTTGTTATTTGAGTTAAAGACTTCTCCAGCAAAAAAAGCCACGGGAAAAAGTAACACTAAAGATAAGTCGTTGGGGTCACCGATCTGTGAACGATATTCTCGAGAAATTGTCACCCTAGTACCTTCAATAAGACCGATACCATTGAGTTTATTGTAAATGGCGACACCGGCTAATAGCGCACCAGATATCATGATGCCTATGCGGGTATATGTCATCAGCTTTGCGGTATTAATGAGCCAACTAATTACGAACACCATCAAGAATACTTTCGATAGCGTGCCTGTGTACATCGACATTGCCTCTGCTCGGTTAGTCGCCATAAATACGCACACGGTGATCCAGAAAAAAAAGAGGGTAAACATGGCATGGCAAGTATGCCAAAAGGGTTTAAGTTTCAAGCTAATGAATAAATGCCAGACAATGCCAAGCATGGCAGCCAGAGCCAACATTTTTGGAATTTTGAAGTTATATAAAACAGGAAATGCTTCGTGAAGTCTGAAATAACTAAATAAGATAAACAGGATCACAAAGGCCGTACTGGCTTTTATTGTGCTGTAAAGTGCAAAGGGTAAAAGTAGCAAAGCAAAAACAGAGATGACTCCGAATGTTGTATACAGCACATACGTCAGCATACACAGCATGGCGGCAGCAGACCAATATTGTAATTTTTGATTTTTACTTTGGTTTATATCCATATTGCTACCCTCTTAGAAGATGCATTACTTGTTTACGTTGAATAAAAACAACACTTAAAACAATCAGACAAGCACTTGCAAAAAGTATCAATGCATACAATTGATAATGGGAAACTAGCAATGTCTGCGCCACTAACAGGCTAATCATGCAAATTAAGTATTTGTATTTATAAGGTAAGGTCACCAATATTTGACTTCGAATTAAGAACATCAAACTACGGATGATATGAACTGCAATGAGTACATAGAGCATCATGTATAAATCATAATATTTTAAACTCAGGTAGCAGCCTAAAATGGCCAATACTGCACAAAGCCCATTTATGATTGGTGCTGCTTGAGCATTGTTTTTGTAGTAACAACCTAGATTCAGTAATTCAGATATAGTTTTAATAAAAAAAACAACGCATAACCAAGGAAGTATGTTTTTAGACTCTGCATATTCGCTAGGCAGCAGTAAATCAATCATAAATGGCCCTAGGGTCATCATGGTTATCACTATGAGTAGCGCATACGCTAAACCATAGAGTGGAATATCAGCTGCTTTTTGCTCATTAGATTTGAACGTGTTGAATCGTTGTGGAAACCACCACAATCTGAATGGTTCGAATGCGATAGAAGTTACAAGTGCAAATTGTGTTGCAACAAAATACATAGCGAGTGTTTCTTTACCCTGATACGACACTAAAAACCAGTTTTCCGCGCCATTTAAACCATAAGCGAATAGCGAAGATAAGGTAATTGAAAGAATATAAAGGCCATGTTCATTCGTTATGGGTGTACCGCGCTTTTTATTATCAGGAATGAAGCCTCTATAATGCCAAGCGATGAAAAAGAGAATAATCCATACAACTGCAGCGCCAGAGAACATCACGCCAACAACCCCATACCCTGATTCGAGTAATAACAAAGTTAATAAGGCTTGTAACACCCCTTGTGATACAGAGGTCAACATAAATGCTTTGGCTTTGCCATGGATCCTAAGGATTGCAAGTGGTAGTGCCAACACCACACTGCCCCCTAGGTTTATGAAAAGCAGTCTTAATGCCTCTATCGACACTTGAGTTGGAAGTAACGTTACTAAAATATCTATAAAGAAAACAGCGAAAATAAAACACAAACTAGCACTACAAAGCGCGACCTTTAAGCATGACTTGTAAAAAGCGAGCCGCTCAGAATTGTCTTTGAATGAATTAAATCTATATAGCAATTCACTAAGACCAAGAGACAAAACAATACTCAACATACTGGCAATACTGACAAGGAAATTCAGCATGCCGTAATCAGATACGCTGAGATAGCGAGTCATGATCGGCATCATAACGAGGCTAATGCCTTTAAGGCTCAAAATTGCTAGTGCATAGTAAAGTATGTTTGTCGTCTTGTTCATGATTAAGCCTGCTGTATCCAACTAGAAAGTTGCTTGGCTTGTTTAAATGCATCAAATTTTTCAAGTACACGCGCTCTAGCAGCAAGACGCATTTTCGCTCTTTGTTCTTTGCTTAAATGCACATATTGATTAATTGCGCGTGTTAAAGCTTTGATATTTCGACTTTCAACAAGATAACCTACTGAATCATCGACTATCTCAGCACAGCCCATCACATCACAGGTGATCACAGGCAAAGACATAGCCATGGCTTCTTTTAGAACGACAGGACCTGTATCTTTGTCGCCGTTTTCGGCAATACAAAATGGTGCTAGAAATCCATCATAGTGTTTTGTCATATTCCTTATATCTTGTGGTTTTTTTGCACCTAAGAACTGAATATAGTCATTGAGTCCCATTTCATCGACTTGATACTCTAAAGCACTTCTAAGCGGTCCATCTCCAACAATGTCTAATTTTGGTCTGATCTCAACAGGTAGGTTAGCAAGTGCACTAATCGCATAACTGAGCCCTTTTTTTTCTACTAAACGCCCAACAAAAAGAAGTTTAACTTCTTTATTAGCTTGTAGTGTGTCGGGTTGGAATATTTCAGTATCTACACCACAGTGCAGCAATTTTGCTTTGGTAGGAGAAAACCGATGTAACAATTTGAGCATGTCTTCGCATACGGCTACGCAAAAGTCACATTCATGTACTTTTGCTTCTAAATCCGCACTGTTTACATAGATATCATGACCATGACCAATTGATGACACACTGATATTGGAAAGTCTCGCTGCAACCACTCCATATGCCAGACTATTATGCATAAAGTGACAATGCATATGCTCGATTTGGTTTACTTTTATTATTTGTGCTGCTTTCGTTGCAAAGAATAAGAGCGAGGTTGTACTAATTGCACTTTGTCTCACTGATGCCTTAATGCCTTTAACTATTAAAGTAAAAGGCAGTTCAATGAGGTTAAATACTGTGTCTATTAGCTGCGTTTTTTTTAAAACATGAACTTCACAAGGTAACTCAATGTCGTTTTCACATTGTTCAAAGGTAATAACAGAAACTTTATGACCTGCTTTTTGTAATGCTTTGATCTCTGTAATAACAAATGTTTCAGACGGTACAGGAAAGCTTGGGACCATAATTGCGATATGTTTCATTTTTTAAACTCCACCATAAGATATGGTTTGGCATCGCAATCTCTGTGCCGCTTAAAAAGTATCTCTAATTGCAAATAACCATCTTAATTTTGCAAATTATTTGCATTTTGCAACGCAATCTCACAAATCTTACTGTAAATAGGCACTTTAAAGGCTGGAACAAAGCTTGCCGTATTTAAGCAAACATGAATTGGAGATACGATTATGCAACCTGATGTCAGTGTGATAATTCCTAATTACAATTGCTTAGAGTTTTTACCTAAAGCCATTGATTCTGTAATGATGCAAAAAGGTGTTAATTGCGAAATCATTATTGTAGATGATGGTTCAACAGATGGTTCTGTAGACTGGCTATTAAAGCAACAAGTCAGAAATCCTCAGATACGTTTAATCACACAAGCTAATCAAGGTGTAATCGCAGCAAGAAATCGAGCGATTAAAGCTTCAAGCGCCCCATACATCGCATTTTTAGACGCTGATGACTTTTGGTATAAAGATAAATTAGAGAAACAAATTAACTATTTTAAAGCCAACCCTAATTGCGGGTTATCTTTTACAAACTATGACCATCTCACCATGGATTATGAATATATCATTGACTGTTATGGTTATTGGCCGGAGTTTTCAAAACATAAAAATAATAGCCAAGGTAACTATGTTGATTTAGACGATGCAGTCAACTTTCTACTCACAACTAATGTCATCGGTACGTCGTGCGTTGTAGTTAGAAAATCCACTATTTTAGAAGCTGGTGGTTTTGATCCAAGCCTTAGAAGTGCCAGCGATTGGGATTGCTGGTTGAGAATTGCGCTTATTAGCGACATTGCATATACCGCAGACAACACCATGGGCTATTTAATGCGACCAAATTCAATCACATCTAACAGGCAAAAACGTTTAGATGCCATTGAAGACATTATCAACCGTATAGGCCAACACGAAACAGTTTCGGAAAAAGCCAAAGAGCATGCTCATGCTTGGTTATTAGAATCTTATGGTGAAATGTATCGTGAAAATCAAAACTACTTAAATTCAATGAAGTTTTCACTTAAAGCATGGCGTCTATATCCGCACATGAGACATATAAAACAATGTGCACATGACTTGAAGGCATTGTTTAAACATAGTTTAAGTTTGTCTGTTTAGGTTTTTTATTCTAGCATTTATGAAGATACTCAGGTATCTGAACACTAAGGAGTTATTATGGCGCATATATTACTAGTAGATGATGAGCCTGAAGTACTAAACGCCATTAGTCGAGTACTAAGAAAAGATTATAAAATCAGTAAGGCCAATGGTGCACATGAAGCACTCAAGCTCATAGCTGACAATGAATTCGACATTATTTTGTCAGATATCAGAATGCCTAATATGGACGGCATTGAATTACTGACTCAAATTAAGCGCACAAATCCTGAAATTGCCAGAGTGTTGTTATCTGGTTATTCGGATATGGATGCATGTCAAAAAGCCATAGAAGATGAAGTGGCAAGTATCATTCTGACAAAGCCATGGGATAACTTTGAGTTAAAAAATATCCTAAAGATAACGCTTAAAGCTCAACAACTTGAAATTGAAAATAATCAGTTAAAAGCCCAGCTCAGAGCGCAAATCGCGTAATATTAATAAGCCCCAAAGAAGGGGCTTATTAATTTGTTTTCTACATTTTCTTAGATTTAAATCACTGCCATTTGTTTATTACTGGTCCCAATAACTCTTTCCACAAGCATGTAATTCACTGGGACCAACACCAAAGTGATCAAGGTAGCAAATACAATCCCGAAGCCTAGTGACACTGCCATAGGGATCAAAAACTGTGCTTGAGTTTGTTGCTCAAATAACAAAGGCATTAAACCAAAAAATGTTGTGATACTGGTTAACATTACAGGTCTAAAACGAGCAACGCCTGCATGCAAAACCGCGGTGGCGACGTGTTTCCCCTGCAGCTTTTGCTTGTTGATATAATCCACAAGCACCAATGAGTCATTTACTACCACACCGATGAGCGCCAACATACCCAATAAGCTCATAATGGTTAAATCCATGCTCATGATCCAATGACCTATCACCGCGCCTATCATGCCAAATGGAATAACGCTCATCACAATGAGTGGCTGTATGTATGATTTAAAAGGAATAGCTAAAAGCGCGTAGATAATGAAGAACACAAATATTAACGCCCAGCCAAGTGAACCAAAAGATTCTCTTTGCTCTTTCGCTTCACCTTCTAATGAATGATTAATACCTGGGTATTGCGCTACAAGATTATCTAAATACACTTTTAGTTCGCCCTGTAACACCGTCATATTGGTGTTATTCTTTTCGACATCTGCCACAACATTCACTGTACGGTATCTATCAATACGGTAAATCGTTGACGGGCTTTGACCTGGTATAAGCTCTGCGACATGATTTAATGGTACAACACCACCATTAGGCACTTTTATCAGTAACTCATTTAACGTTGTCAGCTTGCTTCTTTCTTCAAGCGGCAAGCGCACCATGACTCTAACATCATCCCTACCACGCTGAATGCGCTGCACTTGCGCACCAAAAAAAGCACTTCTAATTTGCCTTGAGATTTCGGTGCGTGTTAAGCCTAAAGCTTCACCTTGCTCCGTTAATTCAACTCTTAATTCATCTTTACCATCACTGAGACTATCTGAAATATCAAATATGGTTGGATAAGTTGCCAAATGTTTTTTGATTTTTTCAGCAGCCTCTTTTAACTGAGTTAAAGAAGTCCCTGTTAGTTGCACATCAATAGGATCGCTAGAACGACCAATTTCGGCTCTGAATGTAAAGGACTCTGCTCCAGGTATTACACCAATCAGCTTTCGCCACTCTATGACAAGTTGTCGTGAATCTATATCTAGATTTCTAGATTCAGGTGGCGTAATTTCAAAGCGCACACCTCCAACATTACTTGCGCCGCCTCTACCACCTGTTATCGCCAAAATATGAATAATAATACTTTCACCTGTATCAGGGTCTATATATTTGTCTTTTAAAACCTTCGCTTTATCAGCCATTAAATCGATGTATTTTGCTGTCACATCAAATGGGGTGCCAGCAGGCATGGTTAAATTTGCCCTGACTGTCTCGCTCGGAATACGAGGAAAGAATATAAACTTAGTCCAACCAGTCATAATGAGCGTAAGTATCACGAAAAACACGCCAATAAAGCCTGCCAGTGTCGCTAACTTGTATTTCAATGCTTTTTTGAGCACAGGCTGGTAGTACTTTAAAATAAACTGCTCAAAACCATCGGCAAATCTTTGCTGAAATAAGCTGAACTTACTGACACTTTGTTTCTCATTTCTTAGTTTTAAATATTTAAGGTGCGCAGGTAAGACGAACTTAGACTCAACAAGCGACATTAATAAAACAGGAATAACAACCACGGGGATTTGTGCAAATAACGCTCCTCGATTTCCCTCTATGAAGGCCAAAGGTAGAAAAGCTGCTACGGTAGTCAGCACACCAAATGTAACCGGTGTAGCCACCTCTTGTGTACCACGAATAGCAGCCATTTCACCGCTTTCTGAAGTTTTCATGTGGGTATAGACGTTTTCTCCTGTCACAATGGCATCATCAACGACAATCCCGAGCACAAGAATAAAACCGAATAAGCTCATTATATTAAGGCTAATGCCAAATATCGGCATAGCAATAAACGCTCCCATAAATGAAATCGGAATGCCTATAAATACCCAAAAAGCAATTGAAGGACGCAAAAACAAAGTAAGAAGCGCGAGGACTAAGATCCCCCCTTGAATCGCATTAGACGTTAAGGTTGCAATTCGATTTTTGACTATCACAGAATCATCATCCCAATAACTCATTTCAAAGCCTACCGGAAGATTTGCCTGAGCATCGCTAATGTAGTTTTTAACTTTATCAGCGACATCAATGGCACTTTGATCGCCAATACGGTAAACCTCGATAAATGCGGCTTGTTTACCATCGAAACGAGTTCTAACCGGTGTCTCTTCAAAGCCATCAAGAATGGTTGCAATGTCTTTTAAACGAATTATGGAACCATCACTGTTGGTTTTGATTGCTATGTTTTCAAATTCGTTCTTTCTATAAGCCTGTCCTTTAGAGCGAAGTAATATGTCACCACCTGATGATTTAAGATTACCTGCCGAAATATCCGTACTTGAACTGGCAATTAAATTAGAGATCTGAGCGATAGTTAAGTTGTACTGTCTAAGCTTATCTTGGCTGATTTCGATGGCAATTTCGTAATTACGTACACCATCTAGTTCAACTTGAGTGACCCCAGGGATACGCAAAATGTCATCTCTGACTTGCTCAGCAAATTCTCTGGTTTCAAGCTCGCTGTAGTCCGAAGAAATCGTCACATTAATCACATCTCTTCTTCGCTGGGCAAGCGATACAATCGGTTTTTCTGCATCAGCAGGAAAGGTATTAATTGCATCTACACGGCTTTTTATGTCTGCCAACATTTCTCGTGGGTCATAGCCAGATTCAACTTCGACGGTCACACTCGCTGAATTCTCAGAGGAGCGAGACGTGATGCGTTTGATCCCTTCTAAATCTTGAACCGACTCTTCAATGCGAATGGCAATGCCCTGCTCGACATCTTCAGGCGTTGCCCCCCGTAAGCTCATAGAAATGCTGATCCGATCGGTTTCAAATGACGGAAAGATCTCAAGTGGAATTTTATTTGTTAGTGAAAACAAACCTGCAAATAAAATTGCAATCATTAAAAGGTTTGCTGCCACATGATTTCGCGTAAACCAAGCTATCATGTGTTTTCTCCATTATCAGCGTCACGTTCCTTCTTTCTTCTTTCTCGTTTTCTTTCAGCTTTATTAAGACCTTTATCGTCTCCAATTAGAGTGACAGGTGTGCCTGAACTAACCTGACCAAGCGGAGTTGTGATCAAGGTATCTCCAAGCTTGAGACCATTTTGCACTAAAGTGACAGATTCGTTTTGCCAGTCGTAGTCAATATTAACGCGCTTTAATAAATTACCTTTTTGCAGCACATAAACATAAGTACCTTGATAAATGGCTTCGTTAGGTATTAAAAGTGCATTATTAATCGTCTTGCCTTTGATTGTGGCATTAACGTATTGGCCAATTTTAATGGCATTTTTGTTTGAATCGAATGGCGATAAGATTTGAGCCACAACATAGAGCTGTTGAGAGTTATTATCTATGGCGCTTTCTGTTCTGACTAACTTGCCTCTCCACTTTTGCTGACCAATTAAGTTAGAAGTAAATAGCACTTCTGTGTCTACAGTATTACTTTGCCCAAATCGATTTTGCTCAGGTAAATCTATATAAGCGAGATCTCGGTTATTGATTGGTAAGCGCACTTCAACATAATCTGTCGCATAGATATCAGCAAGTTGTGTATTACCATTAACGACCTGACCAACATCGACTTTCTTCGACAAAATTCGTCCCGCATAAGGTGCAATGATTTTTGTACGTTCTAGAGAGAGTTTTGCTTTATCTAATTTTGCTTTGGCCGATAACACATTAGCTTGCTGAGCAGCTAGTTGAGGTTTTCTTAAAACAAGATCATTTGCTTCTGAACCATCTCCGAGTCTTTGCCAATCAGCTAAGGCTTGTTTACTTCTGGCCTGCTCTTCAAGTAAAGATTGTTCAGCATTCAGTAATGCGGCTTTAGCGATATCGACTTCAGCTTGGTAATCCCTTTCGTCAATTTTTACTAGCATCTCACCTTTTTCGAAAAACCCACCATCACGGAAACTGTCACTGATATAACTGACTTGCCCAGAGACTTGAGAAACAAGCACACTTTGAGTACGTGGTTTCACAATACCAAAACTGGCGATAGAAACCTGAAATTCTTTTCTTTCAAGTTTTATTCCTTCAACCAGAATTTTTGCACTTGCTTGAGGGCGGCCTCTTTCATTACTCGGTTTATTATTAACGATAAACAGTATGATCATGGCACTAATAACAACCACTAATATCGGTAGTACAGCCTTTTTCAAATTGGTTTTACGATCATTCATTATTGTTTTTCCTGAGAATCGATGAGGTATTTACCACCAATTGCTTGGTAAAGAGAAAAGCGATTTTGTAATAATTGGTTATTAAGAGAAATGAAATTACTTTGTGCATCAAAACTTCGCTTCTGCGCATCTAATACTGTGGTATAACTGACGAGCCCTTTTTGGTATTGCTCAAAAGATAATGTCGAGGCAAGTTTTGCGTTTTCAGATGAGTGTTTTACCTTCTCAAGTCTGGCAATAAGCGCTTGCTCGTTAGCCAAACTATTTTCAATGTCTTTAAAGGTCGAATTAACATCTTCTAAATAACTCAGCTCAAGGCTCTTTAAGGTTAGCCTTTGTTTTTCTTCATTTGCAGCAAGTCTACCTGCATTAAAAATTGGCGCTGTAATACCTGCTAAGAAATTCCAACCGATTTGATCGAATCGGATCACATCAGAAAATTTGTCATCCGATGAATCTATACTCAAAGACAAATTAAAACTTGGGAAGCGCTGTTTATGTGCATAAGCCAATGCTGCATCTTGGGCTAATAATTTGAACCAAGCAGATTGAATCGCTGGCTTTTGTTTGATCACCTCGCTTGGCAGGCCAAGTGAATTAAGCGAGCTCAATTCTGGAAAATCAGCATCAGTAATTACATTAGCTTCCGGATATTCAGCCAATAAAGTTTTGAGGTCTCGTTGTAAACGCTTATTACTATTAAGTAATTCAAATAATTTAGCTTGTTCGTTATTTAATTCCGTTCTTGCCAAATAAACGTCAAGCGCACTGTTTAGGCCTTGTCTGTATCCCTTCTCTATAATATCAACACTTTGTTTAGTGAGCTCTGCCCGTTCTTTTTGTAATTTGATTTGTTGTTCTGATTCAACCAAAGAATACCAAGATTTAGATACGCTTGTGACTAAATTGATGAGCTGTTGTTCATAGCTAGCAAGTGCTGATAGATAATTTAGATTAGCTTGCCGACTATTGGCACTGAGCTTTCCCCAAACATCAAGTTCATACTTTAAATCCAAACCAATACCATAACTTGATGATGCACTATCTTGGCTAGCTTGTTTTCTTTTGTTGTAATCGAAACTAGATGAAAGACTTGGTAAAAAGTCTGCATCTGCAATAATTAGCTGTTGCTTGGCAATGTCTAATTCTAATCGCGCTTTACGAATTGAACGATTATTGGAAATTGATTGCAATATCAACGTGTGTAGGTGCTTATTTTTATTGATTTCTTGCCAGCTGTCAGAGCTTATCCCATCAGACTCATATTCGAACCAATTATTCGGCACGTTGTCTTGAGGTAATTTATTTGATTCTAATGTTGAATTACATCCAGCTAAAGCCGCACATATTATCAACACAAGGCATTTCTTTTGCATCATTGAACCTATTAATTCATGTCCGTTTAAAGTCTATATTTGAAGAAATCTGTCAACAATCATCTTTACAAAGACTTACATTGAACTCATTAAGGCTGAATACGTAATAAACAACAAGATAGTTTTGATGCTTTAATTATAGAAATAGTAGAGGAAAGTTTTAGAAAAGAATAATACCAATCCGCAATAACACTTAATCATTTTGAGGGATTAAACCTGATGATAGCTGCGTTAAAGATTTCTCATTTAGAACAACTAAATAACGAAATATTTGCCTTGCTACCAACAAGGTTTTCTTGCCTCAAAATAGACCACTTAGTTAAGCGGATTGGTATAAGAAAAGCGCGCAGCGCTTTTCTGTTAAAAAATTGAAAGGTAAATAATTGAAACTATCGAGACCAGCATAGTTGAGAATGTAAGCAACATGCCTGATACGCGAAACTTTAAGTTTTCTTTGGTTTGAGAAACGCCATAAGCATGAAGTACTCGTCCAATTAACAATGCTGCACCGAGACCATGGACAAGAATAAAATGCCCTTTTAATAATTCAACTGATAAAATTAATATCAAACTGATTGGTACGTATTCTGAGAAATTAGCATGCACACGCATGGCTCTTAGCAATTCTGGGTTGTCTCCTGTACCAACACCGATTTGTAATTTTTTTCTTACTTTTATCGTCTTAAAACTTAAGAATAAGAATAATAATGCTAATAAGGCAACGTAAATTGGGGTGATCATCTTGATTCCTTTTTTTGTTGTTTTCTTTCAATGCAAGTATTCATAATTACTTGTTTTTCATTATCTGACAATGAATTCCACTTTAAAATTTCATCTAAGCTTCTAAAGCAACCAACACAGACATCATTCTCATCCAAGCAGCATTGCCGGATACAAGGTGATTCTATATTTGAAGGTGTTTCATTATTCATGTTTAAAAGCCTATAAAAAAGGCCCCGCATGGAGCCTTAATAATTAAGCTAAATTGTTTTCTGTTTGTTTCACTTCATCTTTCATTAAAAAGCTCAACAAAACAGGAACCAGGATCAGTGTAAAAATTGTAGAAACAACAAGTCCACCCACAACAACCGCACCAAGCCCACGATATAATTCACTCCCTGCCCCTGGCATTAATACAAGTGGTAACATCCCCCCGACAGAGGTGAGCGTTGACATCATAATTGGCCTGACTCGGCTTTCAACTGAAGATCGGATAGCAAGCTGCCCGTTCATTCCGCGCTCTTTTTGTTTATTTAATGCTTGATGCACAATTAGAATCGCATTGTTTACAACCACACCTGCCAAAATTACAAAGCCAAGTAATGTAAGTACATCAAGGTTTTGAATTGGTGTATATCGGTCAAATACGCTGGCCCAATGCACAGCACTCAAGCCCATAAATCCACCTAATGTTGCCAGCGGTACCGTAACCAAAATAACCAGTGGATACTTCCAGTTTTGAAACAAGATGACCATCACCAAATAAACCACGAACATAGCTAAGAACATGCTCGAACTTAACGTACCAAATAAACTGCCATCACCTAACAGTGCATTTTTTAGATCTGCTAATTTACCTGCACTGCCCGCCATGTTCACATCAACATATTGAGACATCGCACCTTGGCTTTTTAATTCACTCACCATAGCATTAACCGAGTTAATAGCTTGTTCAAGTGGCATACCTGCTGGAGGTGTAAATTGCAAAGTAATCGCCCTTTGTCTAGCAACGTGTTTTATTTGGTCTGCAGTCTGAGTTCGCTCTACAAGTGCAATAGACTGAAGATCGATTACAGCGGAACCAGGTGTGGCAATAGGTAATTGCATTAAAGATTCAATTGGATAATCCGATTGTTGAGCTTGCGTTACCACTTTGAGATCTTTTAGCTCTCCACCTATGGCAAAACTGTTCATTAGAATCACACCATCACCATTTGTTTGCACAGCTAACCCCAGATCTCTTCGGGTCATATTAAGCTCAGCCAAACGCTCATCTAATGGTTTAATACTTAACTCAGGCGTCGGTAAAATGAAATTAGCAGGCTCAGGTATGGTTGCATAAGGACCATATTTACCAATCAATTTAAACAACAAGGCTGTCGCGCTTTGCGTTATTTGCTCTAAGTCATCTCCCACCAAATCAATTTGGATGGCTGAACCCGTTGTGCCACCCGTGCTGAACAGAGGAAACTGAAAAGCAAAGCCGATAACATCAGGTGCGTTTACTCCCATTAAAGTTTGATTAAGGAAATCAACTGAATCTACAGTTTTAATCGGGTCTTGTGGAATAAGGCCATGCAATACTTGCCCACCCATTGCAACTAAGAAGTAATGATCAACTTTTGGGGCATCTATCATAGAGCCATCCATTAATTGAATGCTTGGCCTATCTGCTTCGGTTGCGCGTTCACCTTGTCTAAAGTATTGCTCAGCTTGATATTTATCTTCAGTTAGCTCCCAAGCAGGACGTAGCTTTTGTTCTATACGATCGCCAATTTCTGATATTTGATCTAAATTGTAACCAGGTGGTGGTACCATAAAGCCAAATGCAAAATTCCGATTACCCTTAGGCAAGTAATCTAATGGCGGAATTAAAATTGCGATACCAGCAAGTGTGATAACGCCAAAGCTTGAAATTACAATTAACTTTCGTTTGGTCGTTTCTGTAAGATAAGTAAAGATAGCACCTATTGTGTCAGGGAGTTTTGCCGCTTTAACCTCAACCGCTTTAAACCATTTTAAGTTGATTTCTACTTGCTTAGACTCAGTACGCATTCTCAAAAAATAGCTCCCTGCGACCGGAATGACTAAGATTGAAACAATAAAACTAATAAAAACCGCAGCCATAATAGCAAGAGATATGTCTCTAAATAACTGACCCGCACTGTCACTGATGGTTAATATAGGAATAAATACCACGAGCGTGGTCATGGTTGAGGCAAATACCGCCCCTGCTACTTCTTGGGTACCATCGACACTGGCCTTGAGTGGCCTTTTACCCATTTCTAGATGCCTGAATATGTTTTCTATAACAACGATGGCGTTATCTACCACCATGCCTACCGCGAAAGCCATGCCAGCCAAAGAGACAATATTGATAGATCGGCCAAGTGCAACTAAGACAACAACAGATGCAATAACAGAAATTGGGATAGCTATTGCAATTACGCCTATGGTTCTGAGTGAGCGTAAAAATAATAATAAAGTGAATACGGCTAACATGCCTCCAACGACAATATTACTTTGTACAAGCTCAATGGCATTTTCTACATAAGTTGATGAATCCCATGTCAAAACTAGTTCAAATGTGCCGTTTATACCAAGTTTTTTGGCATGCTGGTCAAGCATCCCTCCCGGTTTATTAAGCTCAGCCATTTCCACTTTTAAAGCGTTCATAGCTTCAAGTAAGTTCGCACCGCGAGTTAACTGAAAATTAAAAAATGGCATTTTTACGCCACGGGCTCTCACCCAATCAGTCATGTCTTTATAATCTATGACCACCTCAGCAACATCACTGATATACACAGGGCCATTGATATCTCTGCGTAATACAATGTTTTTCACTTCAGACACATCACTAAAACGACCATGGGCTTTAACACGAATATCATTTTTACCATCAGGCAGTCTACCTCCTGAATAGCTTGTGTTGCTAAGCTGTATAGCATCAACAAGCTGACTGTATGTCACACCAAAGTTTGCCAATTTTACTGGGTCTACTCTAATTTGAAGTTCTTGCTCGCGTGCGCCCATCATGCCGACTTTCGATATACCTTTTATGTTCTCAAGACGTGGCCTTAATCGCCTTTCCATAAAGTCATACAAAGTCGTATTATCAAAGTTAGGATCTGTCGCGGCCAAGCCTACCCATGCGATGTAATCGACTGACATGGGATCGACACCTTCAACAGTTGGTTGAGAGACACCCATCGGGTAAGCAGGTACTTCATTGAGTTTTTGTACCACTTCAGCCTGCGCTTTATTAATGTCAGTGCCTGTTTCAAATTCTAATCTAAGTTGAGCCGCTGAGTTTTGACTAATACTGGTTAACGAAACTAAACCAGTGACATCAGAAAGCACCTTCTCTTGTTCAATAACAACATCAGATTCAATTTCTTCCGGACTGGCGTTTTCCCAAAATGTACGCACACTGACGACAACCGAGTCGACAGTTGGGGTCATCTGAACTGGGACTTTTGTGAATGCCAATATGCCTGCAAGCACTGACAAAATAACGGCAACAACCACAGAAATTGGTTGTTTTACCGCAGATTTAACTACATTCATAAATATCCTTTTTAGTTCACATTCTCTGAAACAGACTGCGAACTGACTTGCGTATCTGGTACAGCCACAACAGGGCCAGGCATTAGCCGCTCATTCCCTTCAGTCACCACTTTATCGCCATTGGCTAAAACGACACTATCAATAGCAACCCAACCAGATCTATGAAAATTCACTTTTACAGGTACGAATTGCGCAGACTGTTTGTCTCCGTCGGTATTCACCTTATAAACAAAATAACTACCACCACGTTGGATCAAGGCATCTTTCGGCACCATTAATGTTGATGATTTGGCGTTTGTAGCAAGCCAAGCACTGACTGACATTCCAGGCATAAATCCAGGGTGGCTAATTTCAGCAATAACTTTGAAAGTTCGCGCTCTAGGGTCAATTTGATTAATTACTTTCACTTTATTAGACGTCGCCAACACACTGGCACTTTGCAATGGAATTGATAACGCCTCACTATATTTAATGTGAGAAAGTCGTTCAGGTATATCAAGCCAAGCTTCTAGTTTATCGAAAGAAGTGACTTTAAAAGCAGTATCGCCAGCAGATAACCATTGCCCTAGTTCAGCGTGACGTTCTACGACTTGCCCACTAAATGGTGCAACTAACTGCGTATCAGAAAGCTTTACTTCCGCAAGTGTTAGACTTGCCATCACTGCATCCACGTTCTGTTCCGCTGCGAACATATTCGCTTTCGTAGAATTAGCTTCTGCACGGCTTCTTTCAAGCTGCTGTTTAGACACCGCATTATTTTTTTGCGAAGTTAAATATGCTTGATAGTCACTTTGTGCTCGTTCAAATTCAGCTTTAGTGGCTTTTAAGTTTTCTTTTGCTGCAGCATGTTCTGCTCGTAGTTGGTCGACTTGCGCTATGAGACGTCTATCATCAACTTTTAGAAGTCGATCACCTTTTTTAACGTAATCGCCATCATTGACCAACACCTCAGTCACCAGTCCTGATTCACTGATGGCAATATTAGATGTTTGGTAGGCTTTTAGCGTTCCGACTACTCGGATCTGCTCTTGCTCTTCTTTCTCTACTACTTCGCTATAACGTACAACTTGTGCATGGACGTTTGAGATAAACATTATCGATAAAAATAATAGCGACTTAGTCATTCGTTTTTTTCTAGAAAATAAGCTTGCCATTGGGGTTCCTTGTAAATACACCAGTTTTGGCAACTGAACTCAGTACTGCTATGCAGCATTGCATAACTATAAATAAAAGTAGCAAAAATGTGATTTGTACACTTGTACTAAGTATAGAATGAAATAAATATTGGTTTTTTTGGTGGGTTAATTTGATAACTCATTATCAAGCTTTTTTATTATTCTAATGAATGGTTAAAAAATCAACCTATTTTTAACTTGTAATCTTATAAAGTAGTGGTGTTAGAATATTAAAAACAAAAAGTTAAGTATCTGATATGGACTATTTAAATATCAACAAAGCAACATGGGATAAAAGAACGGATATTCACCTTGAGTCTTCATTCTATGATGTGCAATCTTTTATTAATGGTAAATGTAGCCTCAATCCTCTTGAGAAAGAATTACTTGGCTCAGTTGAAATGCTTGATTTGCTTCATTTGCAATGTCACTTTGGCCAAGACACGCTTTCACTTACTCGACTGGGAGCGAAAACAACTGGGGTTGATTTATCAGCCAAAGCAATTGATGCTGCTAAGCGGCTTTCTTCTGAGCTTTGTCTCGATGCCAATTTTATCTGTGATGACATAGTTCAATTCGGTGAAAATAATAACAAGCAATTTGACGTTGTTTATACATCATACGGCGTTTTATGTTGGTTACCAGATTTGAGTCAATGGGCAAAAACCATTTCAAATGCATTAAAATCTGGAGGCAAATTTGTCTTGATTGAGTTTCACCCATTCAATGATCTGCTTTCAGGCTATGATTATTTCGAAAAACAGTCTGCTGATGTTGAAAAAGAAGGCACTTATACTGAGAATTGCGATGGAAAAGAGTCTACCATTGTGACTTGGTCACACTCTGTGAGTGATGTGATCCAAGCCCTGATTAACGCTGGGCTTGAAATAAAGCAATATATAGAATCACCTTACTCCCCTTATGATTGTGAGCAAAATTTGCAGCATGTAGACGGAAAAGGATTTGTCAAACACCATAAAGGTAAGTTGATCCCGCAAATATATGCCATTCAGGCTATCAAAAAATAAGAAAAAAATGACATCAGATTTAAAAAACACAATCCAGAATTTAGGCCCTGGTATTTTAATGGCAACGGCTGCCGTTGGCGGTTCGCATTTAGTTGCTTCAACACAAGCAGGCGCAATATTTGGTTGGCAGCTTTTCGCGTTTATTATCATTGTTAACTTATTGAAATATCCATTTTTCAAGTTTGCAGTTGCTTATACGGTCAGAACAAATAAAAGCTTAGTTGAAGGTTATAAAGAAAATAGCACAGGATTATTTTATTTATTCACTTTACTTAACGTCATTTCTGCGGTTGTTAACACTGCAGGAGTATTATTGCTTACGGCGCTTCTGCTTCAATATGTCTTACCATTCCAAGCTAGTTTGACTAGTTTATCCATTGGTATTTTATTTACGTGTTTATTGATATTACTTCTTGGTCATTACAAAGCGCTTGATAAAGCCAGTAAGATCATTATGGGGGTTCTTACCTTATCAACACTTATCGCCTTTGTTGTTGCTTTATCAAATGGACAAGTACACCCTGAACCTGCTGCGCCAATATCTCCTTTCTCAATGGCAATGCTTGGATTTATGGTGGCGTTAATGGGTTGGATGCCTGCGCCAATTGAAATTTCTGCGATAAATTCTCTATGGATAAAAGCGAAACACCGACACAAACACATAGACGTTAAAGAAACACTTTTTGATTTCAAATTAGGATATGGACTGACATTGCTACTCGCCTTGCTGTTTTTCTCGCTTGGGGTGTCGCTTCAATATGGGCAGGATAAACCGATTGAACTTGCAGGCGTTGCATTTTCTAAACAACTCATTGATATGTATGCGCTTACGATAGGTGAATGGTCGCGTTGGTTAATTGCAACGGTTGCATTCTTGTGTATGTTTGGCACCACAATAACTGTTTTAGATGGCTATAGCAGAACACTAAACGAATCATACACCCTAGTAACCAAGTCACCTAAGAATCTAATGTGGATGATTTTGATTGCTCAAGCTGTTTTGGGTTTAATTGTTATTTTATTTTTCAAAGCGAATATCAAAGATATGCTGATGCTTGCGATGACTCTGTCTTTTTTAACGACACCTTTTTTTGCATGGTTAAATTATCAATTGGTAAAGGGTGAAGTATTTCAGTCAGAATCAAAGCTTATAAAGATATTGACTGGTTTAGGCTTTGTGTTTTTAGTTGGTATTTCAGCTCTTTTTGTGTTTTGGAAGGTGTTTTAAATATGTGAGGGTGCAATACCCTCACATATTTAAACAAAAAAATTAGCTTCAAATAAACGAACTTCTATAAGTTTGAGAAGAATTTTTCTGGTTGATGACGCACTGGTTTAGTACACATCACAGTAGGTGTACCCAAATATAAATAGCCCACTATTTCATCTTTGCTATCAAGCTCGAGTAACTCTTTTACCTTTTCACTTTGAGCAAAATAACCGGTTCTCCAAACGCCTGAAAGACCTTGTGCAAAAGCGGCTTGTTGCATTGCAAACACACTACAAGCAGCGCTTTCAATTTGCTCTATTCTTGGCACTTTAGGATGCTCCATGTAAGGGCTAACTGCAATGATAAGCATCGGTGCTCTTTGCGGCAGTTCTTTTGCCCTACTGATTGTTCTTTCGTCTTGTTGTTCAGCAACAGCAGCTTGATAATAAATTTCACCCAATTTATCTCGGCCATCTTCCTCGACTACAATAAATTTCCATGGCGCCAAACCACCATGATCTGGCACTTTTAAAGCGGCTTTTTTAATTATTTCAAGTTGCTCTAAGTTTGGACCAGGAAAAGACAGGTTGCTGTCTGATTGCCTTGTTGTAAGAAGCTCTAATGCATCCATGATAATTCTCTTTAGTTAACTTACTACTAGAATAACAAGAAATCAGACGTATTCGCATCCCTTAACTAACGATACCGTTTAAATATCCAATAATCTAAACTGACAAACCGACCTGCACCTGTGAATAACAGGCTTAATAACATAGATAAATAAATGACAGCGAATTCAATACCATTATTTAATATCGCAACAGAGCCTTTTTCAAGCAGGTAACTTGGAAAGCCATGGTTCTCAATAATTTCACTTATTTTAGAAAGCCTTTGCGATACTTCATAAGAGTTTTCTAGACTTTGCTGTGCAGCTTCAATGTTGAACCAGCTAAGCACTTTTGCAGGACTAGAGTCACCAGAACTTGGGGCAATTGCAAACCAACCGTTATCCCAATGAACACTGGTTATGGCAACTAGCATAGTGAAAATCAATGGGATTGAAACTAAACGTGTGAACAAACCAAGTAGTAATAGCCAGCCACCCAAAAATTCAGCCCACCCAGCTAGAAAAGCAAGTAAATCAGGAAAAGGTAACCCCAAGCCCCACTCTGTATTGCCAAACCATGTCACTACATTTTCATCTGCAAGCAACCGAGAAAACAAAGATACATCTGGATTGCCCAGATTCAATTTATTGAAGCCCGCAATGATCATTGTGGGCGCAAGAATCAGCCTAAACAGTAAGGGTGATATGAAGTCAATTGACACGAGCTTTGACTTGATGGTTTTTACATAATTAGGATCTTTAAATTGCATATGAGTTCTCTCTGCTTTTTTCTATAAGACCTAAGTAACCAACATTTTATTTCTTATTCTTTAAATAAAAACTGTTTAATTTTGTCGTCAAGTAATTTGCTATCTAATGGTTTGGTCAGAACATCATTCATACCCGCTTCTAAACATTTTTCTTTATCTTGTAATCCAGCATTGGCGGTCAAGGCAATAATAGGAAGTTCATTTAAATATAACTCTTGCCTGATTGCCTTTGCAGCTGTAACACCATCCATCACTGGCATCATCATATCCATCAAGACTAAATCAAATTTATTATTTGTAAGCAAAGTAAGAGCTTCTTGTCCATCGTTGACTATGGTGACTTGGTAATCTCTCTTTTCAAGAATCGCTTTAATTACAAACTGGTTTGCAATATTATCTTCCGCGACGAGCACTTTTAGTGACATTTTAGGTATGTTTGGGTACTCATCAAATTCATTTTTATCATCGACTAATTCAATTGAAATATATGGCACTCTGATAATAAACTCTGTCCCTTCTCCCACTGTTGAATAACAAGTTATACTGCCTCCCATTAGGTTCAATAATCTGCGCGTTATACTTAACCCCAATCCAACGCCCTGCTGCCGGCCTTTTTGTCTAGAGTGAAATTGCGTAAATGGTTCGAACAGTTTCGAGATATCTTCTTCGCTGATCCCTATACCTGTATCAATAACTCGAAAGATTATTTGATTGTCACTTTTGTTAAGATAGAGTCTAACGCTTCCTTCATGAGTGAACTTAAATGCATTACTCAAGAGGTTAAGCAGTATTTGCGATAACCTGACACCATCGCAGTTGATTCTCTCGGGTACACTCTGATCGATTGTGCACTCAAACTCAATACCATGTTTGATTGCCTGAGTTTCAAATTGCTTAACTAGGTTCTTGGTTAAATTTATCAGGTTAGTGTCAGCGAGTTCGAGTTTTAGGGTGCCTGATTCTATTTTGGCAAAATCTAACGTGTCTGAGATCACACCTTGCAATAATCGTGTACTACTGCGCATGTAATCAATTAACTCATGTTGTTTTGAACTCGGGTTTGTGTCTTCAAGAAGCTCAAGCATACCTAAAATGGCATTCATAGGTGTCCTGATTTCATGTGACATAACAGCTAAAAAATCTGACTTTGCGGCATTGGCTTTTTCAGCCCGCTCTTTTTCTTTTTGTAAATCAATTTCACGTTGCTTGGCATAGCTGATGTCTCTTCCTATACCCATATAACCAAGATACTTACCTTCTTCATCAAATTGCGCTTTACCACTGATACTTATCCAAAAAGTTTTGCCGTCGGGCGCTTTGGCTTCATATTCAAAGTTGTGTAATTCTTGGTGATTATTGATGAAATTAAGAAACATGCCCCATTTCTTTTGCTGTTGTTGTTCGTCGTATGAGCGAATTTCAATGGGTGTTTTTCCAATAAAATGTTGATATGTATGAGCTTGAAACTCATCTTCAGCACTCGATATATATTCGTACCTAAGTTGATTATCTGTTTCCCAAAACCAATCTGATGCGAGCTCTGCGAAAGCTTGGAATCTAGCCTGACTGACAGTTAATGCTGCTGTTTTTTCGTTGAGTAATCGTGTTGTGTGCTCTATATAATCCAATTTTAAAAATGTATGACGAAATATAGGTAAAAGTGAATGGATAAGCGTCATTTCTTTCGGTGCTAATAACGTCCGATTTTTGTAATAACAAATAATAAAACCATTTGCGTCATTAACTTTTGTGTAAACAAGAAATGCCTTTAAATCGAATTGATTTGGTTTTGTGAAAGTGACATTCGAAAGTGAAACAGGAAGCGCATCAACCTTTTTATCAATTAAAGACTGAGTTTGTAAGTCATGCCATAATTCATCAAGATCATTAAAATCAACAACTCTTAATTCACTTGTCGAAGCTAGCTCATAAAACCCCTTAGCCTCATTTATAAAAGCTGAAATATGGTAAACATTAAGATAATCGCTCAATCCAATTTTAAGACGTAAGAGAGCTTCATTGTGATTTTTTGAGTTATTAATACTATCAATGAACTCAAGCGCTTTTGACGATAAGACACTCTCCATGTATTTTCCTTCATACTTTAAAATGCTTGATACTTCTAATTTAGACCAATTACCAGAATAACTCAGCTTTTTCGTTTCTGATAATATCTACGGCTTCTAGCACTAAATCAGTAATCTTCATAATTAATAACTTATTTGCAATGCAAAATGCGAAAGTTACAGAAATTCAACTATAGTTTAACCTGATTCACACAATTATGTTGGCCTAGTTATTGATTGGTATAACTGGTGTTAGAAGGAGGCAGTTATGAGAATCGTGTGTATTGGTGGTGGTCATGGTTTATCAACCGTGTTAGAAGCCTTGAATTCCGGAAATCATCATTTAAGTGCAATTATTGCGACCACTGATAATGGTGGCAGTACAGGACGACTTAGAGCTGATAAAAGACTGGTTGCGCTAGGCGATATAAGGCGTTGCATTGACTCTCTTGCCAATAAGAACCATCTCATGTCTGTACTATCACAACATCGCTTTGGCTTTGAACATGATGTTAAGGGACATAGCGTTGGTAATTTAATACTAAGTGCCCTGTGTGAACTTACCCAAAGCCCGAGCAAAGCAATACAAGAATATGCTAGATTATTAAACGTAGACCATGCTATTTACCCAATGAGCGAATCTCCAGTCGATTTAATCGCGACCGCAAAAAATGGTACTCGTATCGAAGGAGAGTGTGAAGTTGATGCGTTAAGTGATTTGCCTCAAGCACTTTTCCTAAGTGATAAAACTATTTCTGCAGTCCCAGAGGCTGTCCGTGATATCTACAATGCTGACATGATCTTAATTGGCCCCGGAAGTGCCTTAACTAGCGTTACCCCCCCTCTGCTGGTTAATGATATAAAAAACGCGTTGCTGAACACCTCTGCATGCCGTGTATTTATCGAAAATGTTTGTAAAGAGAACAGTGTAATGTCGAGAATTTCTCCATGCGAACATGCCGCTTGGCTCGCTGACTTAATTGGCTATAAGTTTTTTGATTTATGTTTGAGTGTCGATGCTCTCGGCGCGATGGACACCAGAGTTGATTTTAATAATTTAAATAACAAATCAATAAGTACTCATAATAAACAGCAACTTAAGTTTGTGATCGAGAGCATGATTGCGCATCCTAAAAAAGAGAAGTTACCCTCTCTAATACATTAGCCACTGCTGAGCAAAGTGTGTTTATTTAAATAAGTTTAGTCAAATGAGTTAATTAAGTTTTGGTAACGAATTAAGCGTTTTTTTATGAACTTCACTGAGTAGAGAAATTTTAGACTCTATAATTGCTAATTCTGGACTGCTTTTTGCTGCATTCTCTATATCAGCAGCAATGTCTGCGAGTTGGTCAGCACCGTATGAGCGAGCACAACTTTTTAAACTATGTGCAAGACGCTCAATTTCGCTTTGTTGAACTGATTTTGCAGTTAGTTGCTCAACCAGTTTAGTACTTTCTGTAAGAAAAACTTGCATCAACTGAGTTAAAACGTCGACACCTACATCATCTTTTAATTGTTGTATGGTATTTGGGTTAAACATATATTCGCTCCAAATGAGGTGACTATGAAATCAGTAAAGACCATTCTTTTCTTAGATTCAAGCCTTTATGGCGGTATTGAAACACATATCGTGCAATTAGTAAGGCTTTTAAAAAGCCACAACCTTGTTGTTGAAGTCTTGTTTTATCAAGATCATGGCAATACACAACTTTATCGCAATTTAGACGATGCCCAATGCACTTACACATTTCTTGAGGGTAAAGTTTCTTCACTATATACATTATTAAAAAATAAAAAAGCGCCTGTGAATCTGCATACTCATGGCTATAAAGCCGGTATTATCGGGCGTTTAACCTGCAAGTTATTAACCTCTCGTTGTATCTCAACATACCATGCAGGCGAAGCTGGTACAGGCTTTGTCTATTTGTATAATTATATTGATAAACTCACCAGTTTCATGTCTAAAAACTTTGTTGTGTCTGATCGTTTATTGTCTCAAGTGCACAATGCCGAAGTACTAGACAACTTTGTTGATATAACAAACCCAATGTCGTTCGATTTTTGTGATAAGTTAAGAGTCGGTTTTGTTGGCAGGCTGTCTCACGAAAAAGGTCCTGACAATTTTGTGGAGCTTGCTCGAAGACTAGATAAAAACCCAAGCATAAGTTTTAATGTGTTTGGTGATGGTCCTATGGCACCTGATTTACAATCATCTAAGCCCGCCAATATTAAATTTCATGGCCACCAAGCTAGCTCTGATTTTTGGGATCAAATCGATGTACTTGTTATCAGCTCCAGAGCTGAAGGTTTACCTATGGTGTTATTAGAAGCGATGGCTAGATCTAAATGTGTAATTAGTTTCGATGTCGGCGCAGTTGCCAAAGTCATTTCTCACAATACCAATGGGTATATTTGCACTAGCAATTGTATTGATGAGTTAAGCGAAACTCTTATTAGTTGGTCTCAAGCAAGCAAAGATAAGAAGAAACAAATAACCCATAATGCATTCCAAACGATCCAGCAAGATTTCAGCGGGTCAAAACAGCTTGAACAATTAACACGCGCATATTTTGGATAAATGTTTTTTACATTTACGGTTGAAAGTTAGTTTTTTAGGTAAAATATTATTTTCTTTGATTTTTCTGAAAAATAAGTGGCTTTCTCGATTTCAGCGATAGAGGCGTAATAATTTGCTGCAATCTTATAACACTGTGACGTTTTAGTAGCGTTTTCCTGTTCAGAAAAGAAACGTAACATATCCCTTAACACTTTTTCGATTTTTGGATCTTTATTGTCAGAAAGTATATTCAGATATCGTATGCCTACGTAACCTAATATTTCTATATTTGCTAGTTTGTTCTCTTCGTATAGTTTGTAAAGGAAATTAAAATCGTTATTCACATTGCTTGATAAATCACTAATTGAACTTTGTTTATTTAGCTCAGACTGAAGTTCGTGTTCCACCCAATTTGCATATATCTTTTGCTCTTCTGTTTTGAAATACCCCTTGTTTGATTTTAATAGGTCTAATGCTTCTTCATGTTGTCTAAAGTTTTTTAGTACTGTTATCTGTAAAATATTAAACTCTTCAGTGGCCTCTGGAATTTCATGTACTAATAGATTTTTTGCAAAATTTAGTTTTTCTGAAGACTGCGCTTTCTTACCTTGTCGACTTAATACTAGGGCCTGCCTTGCTAAAATAAACAATTGCAACCTTAAGTTGTTTCTTTGCAATGCAAATTCATACGATAACTTATAGTGTTTTAATGCTTTTGAGAACTCATGATTAACTCGGTTTTTTTCTGCAAGTTGATACCAAGTTAGTGCTAGTTTATTCACTTCATTATTTACTTTTTTTTCGTCAGTTACTTGGGAACATGCAGCTAGAAAAATGAGTAATATGCTAAATACTATTTTATGTCTCATTGTACTTCTACCGTAAGCGCATCATCAACCTCTTTAATCCCACCTTTTAAAATTGGATTGTTATTTAATGCTTGTAATGTTTTTTCAAGTTCAGACAACACTTGTTGGCTTTGATAGATAGTCATCATCAATTGTGCTCTTTCTGTATGAACCTCGGATAACATGCCTCTTACCAAGACTAAGTTTTGATTAATGTTACCCAACACCAATGGCAGTTGATTATTTGTTACTCTGCCGACCAGTTCGTCTGGCGATTTATAGTTGCTAATAACTGACTCAGATGTGATCAATAGTTTATCGACTCTGACTAAAGACTCATTTAATTTCTCAGCAATAATGGGAAGTGTTTTTAACCACGTTTCTGTTTGCTCAATGGTTTGATCAGCTTTAGTTACAATGCCACTTTTTTCTATTGAATCTGTGATCCGTAATAACTGCTCACTTATTTTTGCTACTCGGTCTAGTGCTCTAAATAAAGACCCTGCGTTTGGGTTATCTTCTTTTTGAAGATTGGTAAGCAGCGAATTTATATTTTCAAGAATAGAATCAAGGTCGTCTTTGGGTAATATCGCCCCATATGATGCTTCAAGCGCTTTTGCAGCATCACTGCTAGCGTGAAGTATTAGCATCCCAGCTGTTATTTCTGGCGCATCTTCTTTACTGTAAGACAACTCAGGCGTGTAAAGTGTGAACGAGTAAACCTCGTCAAATATCGGGTGCTGCTCGCTTTTTAAAATAGAATGCTTTGTTAATAGTGGAATGTATTCTGATAAGATCCAAAAATTAGCTGTGATCTTTTTTGTTTCGAAATTAAACTCGTATGATTCAACTCGTCCTATTTCTATACCCTTAAAATAAATTAGTGGCATAGATTTTAAACCGAGCGCATCATCAAGCTCTGTATAAAAATATTTTTTATCTGCAAAGGTATAATTCGAACTCAATACAGAAATAACTGTGATAACTAGAAACAAAACACCTATTGATACAAACACAATCACTGATTTATGCTCTTTCGCTAAATTATGCTGCATAACATAAACCCGATTTAAGCTGATAAACTGAGTCTGCAAGGGTTGAAATAACCCGCCTGTTAGAAAATAGGATCTGAGTTACCCCTGAATTTTTTAAGTTTTTAATTAGATTAATTTCATAGTCTGCCCAATGACAGTCGACTTCACAAATTGGTGAATCCCAAATAATAACGCTAGGTTGAAGTATGGTTGCTCTTATTACACCTACTAGTGATGCCATACCAATCGATAAATGATCGGTTCTCAGCTCTAACTGATTGTGTAAACCTATTTCTTCACATTTAGATTCAATGATTTTAAGTTTGTCTTGATAACTTAAATCGTTACAAAATTGATTAAGAGGTAAAAGTAAATTCTCTTTTAAAGTAAGGTTTGAGATCAGTGCTGGTAGTTGAAAAATAGCGCCTGTTTGTTTTTTATAGCTGTAATATTGCGATTTATCCATATCTGGTAAACACACATTGTTATATACAACACAGCCATTCTGGGGTCTAACAATGTCACAGAGCATACTAAATAGTAGCGACTTACCAGAGCCCGAAACACCTTTAATTACACAACATTCACCACATTGAACTTCTAAGTTCAAGTTGTTAAAAACATCTCGTCCTTGCAGTTTATGATGTATTTTTCGTAATGAAAGGTTCATAAAACACCTAAGTCAAGTAATAGGGTCGAACTCAAAACTAAATGGACTATACAAATTATAGTTAAACTTTGACCAACTGCTTTTATATTCCTTTGCGGTACTTCTGTTATTGCCTTATTGACTTTTAAACCGTGAAAACATGAAATGAGTGCAACTAACAACCCACATAAAACAACCTTAGCAAACATTATGATCAAATCTACAAGCGTTAGTTGATTTAAAAGCTCACTTATAAAACGTACCAAAGGCATATGATTAAACAGTGACACAGTAAGAAAACTACTTAAGGTGCCTGCTAACACAAAATAGCTCATCAATAAAATAACTGAAAAAAGCATACCCAAGACTCTGGGGACAACAAGATATGAAATGAGTGAAATCCCCATTGCATTGAGTGCATCCATTTCTTTTGCCACAACCATATTGCCAAGCTCCGTAGTGATTGCGGTGCCTGAGCGTGCCAAAACAATAAAGCAAACAATAAATGGGCCGCCATCACGGACAATACTGACTATCAGTATGTCGTATATCAATGCTTGTTGGCCTATAGAGGTGAGGATTGGGTACCCCTGCGCTATGATTAAAACGCTCAATACAAAAGAGATCGTAAAAATGAGAGACAAGGCTTCAAGGCCTGTAAATCTGATCTGTTTAAATAACACTTCTGCGCTGATTGATTTATGACTGTGAAAATCAAAGCAATCAGCAATGACATAATAGGAAAATGGAATAAACCCTAATCTGAGCATCCCCCCTCCTCTTTTTGTCTTAAGTGAACTAGTTTGTTGTGAATTTACTCAAATCAACATGGTCGATTTGCTCAGGTTTTAAAAACTGCTTCGCATAATTAAGATAAACACCTGACTTTAGAAATATCTCAAATAAGTCTGGATCTAAATGATCATGCTGCGTCATTTTCGACATAATCATTAAACACTCACTGAGTGGTTTTGCCTCTTTATAAGGCCTGTCAGCGGCGGTTAACGCCTCAAAGATATCAGCAATCGCCATCATTCTTGCTGGTACTGACATTTGATCTCTAGTTAACCCCTTTGGATAACCAGTACCATCCATCTTTTCATGATGGCCACCAGCAAACTCTGGAACACGTTTTAAATGTTTAGGAAATGGCAAAGCTTCAAGCATAGATATGGTAATATCCATGTGCTTATTGATTATGTCTCTTTCTTCGTTGGTTAACGTGCCTTTAGTGATATTTAGATTTTTGACTTCATTGTCTGACAAGATTGGCTGGACTTCGCCGTCGATTGTTACTTTAAAGCGTTCAGCAAGGTCTAATACACGTTGTTTGAAAGTATCAGACATAAACTCGCCTCCTAAGTTTATTTGCTTTAAAAATGACAGCTCAGATTCTAAATAACTAATTTCTTGCTGATAAACACCTTCTAACTGTGTAAGCTCTTCGATACCACGACCTTGAGTATTAAGCTTATTTCTTAAATAAGTAATTTCTGCATCTCTTTTAGCTATTTCTATTTTACTCTTTATCAAATCGATTCTATCGAAAATACACTCAAGCTTAGTTGATTTGTCCATTACAGACTCTGGAATAGCGATTTTGCCACAGTCATGTAACCAGCCAGCGACTGATAACTCATGTTTATCAGCGTCGTTCATCGTAAAATCTTTAAGTGGGCCTGTTTGATATTGATGAACGGCCTCTGCAATCATCATGGTCAATATAGGCACTCTTCTACAGTGACCACCAGTGTATGGTGATTTTTCATCGATGGCTTTTGCAATCAAGCGTGTGAAAGATTGAAACAACTCTTCCATATTATCAATGAGCTGCCTGTTGGTGAGCGCCACAGCAGCCAAAGCTCCAATTGAACATATTAAATTTACTTGCGTTTTTGTAAAAGGCACAACTTGTCCATTTACTCTAGGATTAATAAGCTGCAAAACCCCGTTAAGTTCATCTTCGTGGTTTTCAAGTGGGATAGTTAGTACGGATTGCGTGTGATAGCCCGTTTTTTCATCCATTTGCCTAGCAGCGGTTAAATCATATTCAGCACAAGCATAAACATCTTCAATACAAATGGGCTTTCTAGTCGCTGCTGATATTGCCACGAGCGCTTTTTCATTCGGTTTATTATTGATAAATATAGGAATCGGAGAATACGGAATGTCTTTGTCTGAAGTACCACCTAAATGAAGTTCTAACGGTTTATTAATTAATGTCGCAAACCCTAAGTACTCATGCTCTATTACTGAATATATGGTCCCTCCATCACACTCTGTCAGAGCCATAGCACTTAACAATATATTTTCTAGCAAACGTTCAGTACAACGTTCAGAAGCAAGATCTGTTGCTAACTTTAGTAGGTGCTCTAATGCAAGTTGACTGCCATTTGCATCAATAGTATTTGGATTCTCAGCAATTGCTTGGGTCATTTTTAAACCTTATTTAGTAACATGTTTATAGCTACCATCCCAATCCTCACCCAGATCGGTCGTTCTTAGATTTTTGATTCGCTCACAAAAAATAGAATACAGTTTTTCTTCTGGGTGATTATTCATAAGTGTAGTAAATCCTAGTAATGATTCATCCCAATTTTGACTTAAATATGAAGACCATGCTTTTTTATGTAAATTAACTTTTTTAATTCTTTCAGAATCTAATTCCGCTGTTAATCCCACAGGCTCATAGATAGAAACCGCCGTTTCTTTTCCTTTTACTTTAACTCTGTCTATAGGTCTAAAAGTGATGTCCTTACAGGTTGAGTAGGTTAATTCGCTAACGAGTATTTTGACGCCGTAATATTTAGTTATACCCTCTAATCTTGATCCTAAATTCACTGCATCGCCTATTACTGTGTATGCTCTACGATAAACTGAACCCATATCCCCGACATTCATATCACCAGAATTAATGCCAATGCCAATTTCTAGTTTTGGCATATTCTGTTTTGCAAGTTCGCTTTCTAATTCTTGAACTTGACGCTGCATTTTAAGAGCACATAACACTGCGTGTTGTTCATGCTTATTCACTTTTAGAGGTGCATTCCAAAAAGCCATAACCATATCACCAACATATTTATCAATCGTGCCCTCATGCTTAAATATGATTTGCGTTATAGGAGTAAAATAAAGATTAAGTAACGCTTTCAGTTCAGACGCATTTAACTGCTCTGAAATAGCAGTAAAATTCCGAATATCTGCAAATAAAACCGTCATATATCTTTTTTCTCCAGACATAGACAGCGATTTGGGGTTATCTAACATCGATTGAATATGGGCAGGTGGTACATATTGATCAAAAATACTCTTGATTTGGACCTTTTGATTATGTTCGTTTAGAAAGCTCAAACTACCTAGTACGACTACTTGGAGGATCAACATTGCTAAAATTGAGACTTGAGGGAAATCTAAATAATGCAGACTCCAACCATAAATATTTAATGATAAAAACGAACTGATAGAAACAAACGAATATACAACAATACCTGTCAGTTCGAGTGTGGGTAAAACAAAAACACCGACTAGCCCAACAACGAGAAGTACTAAAACTACTGCGCCGTCTATCCAATCAGGTCTACTAGGTAATAACTCTGGAAAGATTAATCCTTCTAATAGATTTGCATGAACCTCAACACCTGGATATTGAACCCCGACAGGGGTTGTTCTTAAATCAGCATGACCGACTGCGGATGTACCAACAAACACAATAGATTGATCAAATAAAGTTGCATCAAATTTACTATCTAATACATCACTTGCAGAAACATAAGGAAAACTAAATGCAGGACCTCTAAAGGGAATCGCCACTCTACCATAGTCATCGGTTGGAATTGTTTCCATACCTAGTTTTAACCCAGTGATCGTATAGTTATCACCAAACTCTGTAGACTCAACTTTTATATTATCCGATAAGGTATAAAGTCTTGCGACTTCGAGTGATAAAGAAGGGTAAAGCTTCCCATTGTGCTTTGCCAACAACATAGCGTATCTTACGAATCCATCTTCATCAGGCGCACTATTTATAAAACCATTTCCAAGTACACTTTGTTGTAAAAGCTCAAGACCAGCTACATAACCAGAGAATTCAGGGGCTGGTAATGCTTCAATTAAAACATCGCTTTGAAAAACAGATTCTGGCAGCGTGCCAACTTGCAAAGTTTGATTGTGCTCTAGCAATAAACCTATTACAGAGTCACTTTCTGTTAAAGCAGTAGAAAACGCTTTATCTGCGTCATAGTTGTCTCTGATCTGACTAAGCGCGTTATTAAGTATAGCGTTTTTGCTCTTATTGATTACCCTATCAATCGGGTTTATTTCAGGCTCAGAAAACAACACATCGTAAGCAATGACGGATACACCTGCGTCTACCAGCTTTTTATGTAATTGTGCAACGACAGAGCGACTCCATGGAAATCTGCCAAGCTTTTTAATACTCTTTTCATCTATATCAACAATAATGATCGGTAAGAACGCTCGTTTGGGGTGCATTTTTAAAGTTGACTGAAGTCTTAAATCATAAGCTAAGCCTTCTAGGCGCTTAAAAAAATCGCCCTGCTTACTGCCAGGTACTAAAAATGAAAGATGTATGAAGATACAAAGTAAGATTATGAAGAAGCCGCTAAGCCATTGAAACTTGAAACGTGACCAATTTGCTCTCACACTCATATGAGCGTTAAACCTTCATAAGCAAATAGAATATTAAACGGGTACTCCCCCTTCTGTAACTCAGATTGTAACTTGTCAATTTGTTCATCTGTTCTATCCGGATCATGACTTACAAGAACTAAGTTCTTCACTTGTGCTTGCATGGCAAGATCTAACGCATGCTGTATCTGACTATGCCCCCAACCTCTTTTGAATGGATAGTCTTCAGGTAAGTACTGCCCATCATGAATTAAATAGTCTGCTTTAGCGCAAAACTGAACCCATTTTTCAAAAGTGGTAGCAACTGGGTAAGGGGGAAATAATTCATTGTCAGTTGCATAAACAAGTAACTTGTCATCTGCAATAATTTTATAAGCGCTTCCCCCTCCTGGATGGTTCATTCTGCAACGTGATATCTGAAAAGATTGATATTTCCAAGAATTGTTTTTTATCGGAGTGATTGTAACAGTTGCTGAAAGCTCATTTGAATTTATTGGAAAAAAACTTCCTTTCATTTGCTTAAGAATTGCATTTGGCTCATCTTCTTCTGTTAAGCCCGGTATTATGTTTATGTTTTTTTCAGGCATATAGGCAGGTATGAAATATGGAAAGCCTTGAATATGATCCCAATGATTATGACTTAACAGAATATATATATCATTAGCATATTTTTGAATGTCCTTTCCTAGGTTTCTAATGCCTGTTCCTGCATCTAAAATTAAAAAATCAGAACCTTTATTTTCTAATAGTATACTGGTCGTATTACCGCCATACTTGACTGTGTTTTGCCCAGGAGTTGGCACAGAGCCTCTTACACCATAAAAGGTTAATTTCATCAAAAACTCCTGTTACTGTTCAGTTATTTGAATAGCTGCCACACTGATTCTTTTGTTAATAGTATCTTGTAATACGAGTAAGAAGCTGTCATTGCTATTATGGTATTGAACATCAATAAGTTCGTCCGCGGTATCAATATCTAATAATTGGAAACCTGACTCATTAAACTGCAGGTCTAATAAGTCTGTCAGATCATCAAGCCGTAATCTTGATATATACATTGCATTGATTGTTTGAGACTGAGAGAAAAGCATCAATCTATTTTGCGAGTCAAAAACAACTTTTTTAATTGTAACTAAATCATCCGAATAATTACTAAAATTAAAGATGCCATTTGTCGCAAAAGAAACATCGAGATCTCCAAGGTTATTCACTTTTGCGATGAAGTTAGATGAAGCTAATTGCCCGTAAATATAAAAACTTCCAGATGAGTCAAGCAAATAACCATTTACTGATAAGTTCTGACCGAGCAATGCCCCGACATCAATGACTGCAATACCCGCTTCTCCAAATTCAGGGACTAAATTACCCTCACTATCTACATTCACAATCACAATACGGGGAGAAGTATAAGATTGTCCATCAATGCCTATACCAAATATTCCAGTATCCGTGACTTTGATTTCATCTATTTTAAAGGCTGTGTTAGCGCATTCGTACCCTGATGGGGGCTCAAACGTAAAATCAGATAAATTGCTTCCCGTTGAAGATAAATAAACGCCAACTGATTTAGTGATGCAGCCATCGTAAATATCACTTAATAATAATTGTTCCTGGCTTGCTAGTTCGTGTATGTACAAAGGTTTAATTGATTCAGCGGTAAAATCTGAGGACGGTAAATAACTGACGTCATTTCCATGAGCATAGAAATTGTCAGGTATGCCAGATGAGGTTAATTTTGAAATAAATGCCGAGCTGTCACTTTCATTGCCGACTAAAAACAGTGAATCATCATCGTTAACTGATAAAAACGTTGAATTAGCATCAGAGTAGAAGTTAAGCCTACTTAAACCTTGATCGCCAAATGATTGATTTACATTTCCAGTAAAGTCTAAGCTATAAATATAAGGCACACGTTCGTTTTGCCAATTAAGGGCATGTCCGGCAAGGAGTAAATCGCCATCGCTTTGTTTCGCACTTGCAATGACAACCTCATCAGAGGATGAAGAGTTTAAAGTCGTTTGACCTTGAAAACCAAATTCAGTGTCTAATCCACCAGTTAAACTTACTTTAGCAAGCCACTGACTTGCAAAATAGTTATATCCAATATTACCGTGATTATGACCATATAAGACTAATGCTGAGGTGGTTGATAAAGTGCCATGGCTCCTTATGCCTTCAATATCATAAACTGTTACACCTGAGTAAGGTGCAGACCAATTCGCATCTATTTTTCCGTCAAGTCCAACCTTCATTAATTGCACTGCTTTATTACTACTATAAATCTCACGATTAATTGTGACATATATGGAGTCCGACACGGCTTTTAAATCTATTCCTTGGGCGCTTAAACTTAACAAATCATTATCGCTATCATGAGTAGGCAAGTCTTCTTCAGCATAAATTCGGTAACCTAACTCATTAAAAGTCGTATCAAGATTACCGTCTTGAGCCATTTTTAACAAAAAGAGACTATATTTACTTGGTGATGAGAAGTCACCTGCAAAGGTTAAATGGTCACCTGTCAGCATCAATTGATTATCAGGTAAAACAATCATTGACTTCACTCTGTTATCTACATTTTGGTTGGCTATGTCTAACTGAAGATAGCCCGCGTTTTGAAAATTGCTATCTAACGACAGATCAGCGGTATTCAATTTTGCTAAATAAATATCTAAATTGTTGCCCGAATTTTGAGTGTTGCCAAACACCATTAATTTATTATCTGATAACAGTGTAAATCCGCTTGCTTCACTGCCAACTTCTGCAATGAGAACTGCACTGTGAGATACAGAAAAATTCGATAAATCAAAACGGATAAGCCTTGCCTCAGTCAGATCAGCACCATCGATACTTGTGGTGTCATTAATCAAAGCAATGAGCACATTCGAATCAAGTATTAAGCTTACTGAAGACGCTTTTTTATCCGTGTCAGAAGCTACAATAAAATAACCTGTGTTCGCAAAACTTGTATCCAGCTCCCCTTGCTCAGTCAATCTCATTATGAAGAAGTCTTGGGAGCTGACTTGGTCTATATAACCTGAAACATAAACAAATTTATTTACATCATCAAAGACTAAATTTTGTGCGACAACATTTTGAGGTAACCCATCAACTTGAATACCTAAATCCGTTTCAAATACCCCTTCATGAGCAAAACTGTTGTCAATGTCACCAAATGGCGTAACTTTTGTTACAACTGCTCTGTGAATATTTCTGCCTTGAACTTCGTCGTAATGACCAATGCCTGACGCTATAAATATACTTCCGTCAGAAATAGTAATGGCTTTACCCACTTCATGGTGCTCAAGTGATGCCCTTAAATTAATCGAAGCAATGCCTGCATTCGCAAACTCGCTATTAAGGACGGCTATTTCTATGGGTAAGATCTCTTCAACATTAACTGTTAGTGTAGATTCAGCACACAGCGGAGGATCAATCACATCACATACCTTAGTCACGACACTATATTGCGCATCTCCATTAGCAATGATTGTCTCAATATCACCAATAGTAACTTGGCCTATGTTATTTATGGTAAATAATGCAGCAGATTCTCCAGACAACGTATAAACAATGTCATCATTGTCGGGGTCAGATGCTGTAATCGTTGCGATCATATCTCCTTGATTAAATTCTGTTGTTATATCGACCACTAAAGCTTCAATGGTCGGAGCATAGTTTTTATTATTAATTAAAATAGTTACAGATGTTGGCAGTGAACTTTCACCTTTACTATTTATTGCCCTGTAGCTCAATGTGTCGTTACCGACAAAATTGAAATTAGGTGTGTAATTTATTTCGCCTGTTTGGTTCACGATTGAAACTTCACCATGACTTGGCTGAGTTTCGATGATTAAAGGTGATTCTGAGATGGCTATTCCTCTGAAATCATCATTATTTAAAACATTTAAACTTATAGATTGATTTTTGAATGTTTCAGTACTATCGCTCTGTGTAATGGGAGAAGTATCTACTTCTAAAATGTTTATTGTCACAGTTGCACTATTAGAAAATACACCTTCATTATCTTTAAACCGATATGTGAAACTATCTAATGCAGTGCTTTGGTCAGTATTTGTGTATAACACATTACCAGAAGATAAAACCTCTAAATCACCGAATTGGGCAGCGTCTATTACTTCCATTGTTGAAATATTAATGGCGCCGTCGGTATCTGAATCATTTTGTAGTAAATTCAGCTCAAGCGCTGTGCCTTCATCAACATCAAAAGTATCGTCAATGGCTATAGGCGGTTTGTTAACTCTAGTGACAGTAATAGAGACTGTGGCTTCATTTGAAGAAGCCCCTTCATTATCCTTAAAACTATAAGTTAAAACATCTGTGCCATGAAAGCCTTCCTTAGGCGTGTAAATCATTCTACTTAGTTCAACAGAGAAAGTAGCTGTACCATTTTGTGGTTCAGCCAATAGCTTGATGGTATTCAAATCAATAGTGCCATCAATATCGGTATCGTTATCTAGAATATTTATTTCAATCGATGTGTCTTGTTGAGTCACGGCACTATCATTCATAGCAATCGGTGTTTTGTTTGGACCCGTTACATCAAGATAGACTGTTGATGGATTTGAATCTAACCCCTCTGTATCAGAAACAACATAACTAAAGCTGTCTTGTCCTCTGAAATCTGTGGCACTTTTATATTCAATTGTGCCTGCTTCTAGGTTTAATGTTACATCGCCATGCGTCGCTTGCTCGATAATCTGCAAACTTGCTCTGTCTATTTCACTGTCAACGTCATAGTCGTTTTCTAAAACGGCTATAGTGATAGACTGATTTTGACTGACTGTTATATCATCATTTTGCGTGATAGGTGCATCATTAACTGCGCTGATATTCAGCAATACGAACGCTGATGTTTTTACTCCTTCAGCGTTTTCAACTTCATATATAAAGTAATCAGAGCCATAAAAATTTTCGTCTGGGAAATACCTAAATGAACCAGTAACTGATAGCTCTAAAACCCCATTCATAGTCGTTTGAGATATTGATAAATTATATGACTCTAGATTTTCTCCAATGTCGTTACCTAAGATACCAGGCGAATCAATTATCAATACCTCATCTTCATTTAGTAAATAAACATCATTTACACTCACGTGAGTAGGTTGATTTACTTCTTCAACAACAGTAAGTTTTACTTCTGCGGTGTCTTCCCCCCCTTGTCCATCTTGAAGTTGATAAGTAAACGAATCTTCACCAATAAACCCTTGTTCGGGCGTGTAGCTAAATGAACCTGAACTATCTAAAAGCAAAGTGCCATGTTCAACATCTTTAACTGGTATAGTACTGATAGATAATTGTCCCCCATCAAAATCAATATCATTGAGTATGAGAGCGTTTGAAATGACACGGAATTCACTGTTTGCAGAAACTAGAAACTCATTGAATAATGCAACTGGTGCTGTGTTTATTTGCTTTATTGTAATCGTTACAATCGCCTCAGATGTAAGACCTTGTGGGTTTATAATTCTATATTTAAAACTATCTATTCCAGAAAAGTTATTTTGTGGCGTGTAAGTGAAATCACCATTTTCAAACAAGTTCAACTCACCATGCTCTGGGGCAATTAATGGCGTAAGCTCTAATATAATTGGGGACAGGCCATTATCTTGGTCATTTGTTAGTAAATTTCCACTTAATGACTCAAATTGTTCAATTAAAAATTCATCATTAACAGCTCTTGGAAAAATAACTTCTTGTGCCGAGATCAATATATTTTCACTAAAGGCACTCTCACCACTACCATCAATACCTGTCACTCTCGCATAATAGTTTTTTCTCGCTGATAGTTTCCCAAACACATGAGAGTTGTTGGTGATGGATATCATACGTTGGTTTGGCTCAGTCAGAATAAAATCAGATAAATCATCTATGGGTGACTCAGACAAATAAGCGTTGTATCGTAATATGCTTGATGATGCTAACCAATTTAATGTGACTGAGTCATCTTCCCTTATGCTTTCACGCATGATGACTTTTTCAGGTAACCAGTTAAACTGTCGGCTTTGTGCTATAGACACATTCCCTTGTAAATCTTCAACCCAAATTTGTAGCTGTATTGATCCCAGTGATTGATTGAAATTGTTTGGATTAATGCCTGTTTCAAAAAGTTGGTAAGGCGATGTGCAATTCTCGCTACATAATAGAAATGCTTTATCGCTTTGTGAAAAACCTAACCAAACTTTTTTTATCCCCTCTTCATCTTCAATTTGATCTGCTGTGACAGTTATATTTCCTTTTATAATATCGCCACTTTGCGGGGTGTTTATTTGTGCTTTCGAATTCATGAAGTCTGCAGGCACAAGTCGAGATTTCCTAAAGGTATTACCTTTGACCATTCTTTTGTAAGAAAAAGGATGTATGTGCTTGCTAAAAGAAGTGCCCTGAACACCATCAGAATGACTTCTATTAGGTATGGGTTGCTCTGAACTCTTCTCACTACCGCAACCGAGAATTAGAGTTACTAGTAACAGACAAAAAAGCTGAGTGATTTTTTTCATCTTGTAAACCTACTTCTCTTTAATGACGAATAAACCACCCGCGGTGGTCGTTATATTGTCAATTTCATATAAGCTGAAATTCCCTCTTATTTTACTTAGCTCATCACTGAATTGTGCTTTGATATCTCCATCAGCCAAATTTTGCCCATGACTCGCGTAATTAACACCGAGTTGCATGCCATTTGTGTTGATTAAGCCATTAAAAGTTGCAAACCATTCGCCACCATTGTCCGAGAATGACATTTCACCCAAGGGGACTGTGCCATTATCAAAATCTACATTGATACGCATTGAGAAGTCGCTCACAGCGCCTTTACTTGATGTGATTGCAAATTGCTCTACGTCAGAGTATTCGATAATACCAGTTCGCTCAGCCAACAAAGACTCTGTATCCTCTGTTGCGAAAGTATCTAACACTTCTTCGGTTAAGAAACTGGTATCTTCAAGGGTCTTTTTTATATCTTCTGTATTTAAAGGTTGTTGATTGTTTTGAGTAGCGAGCCCAAGGTTTGGCTTTTCAGAATTAACAGAGCTCACTAATTCCGTAATTTTTTCTTTCTCATTTTCTGTGTCTTTTTTTACTTGGCCTGAGAGTGGGCTAAGCTCTGCTGGTGGTTTTAATAGAGGCTTAACTTCACCACCATCAGATATTTTTGCGAATGCGTGAGTACCATCATTGCCAAGAATAAGGGGCTCTGAAAGCATACTGCTTGATACTTCTATAGTTCCATCCCAAACTGCCAAAAATAATTCACCATTTACTAATTCTACTTCGTAATGTGTGCCTCTTATCCCAATACTTCCTACTGGTGTTTTTAATTTGTAGTTTTCTGACTTACCTTTTATTTTGCCAGTAATCGTTCGTAGGCCGCCTGAGACTAATTCCATCACAACAGAGCCATTGTTACCTTCAGCACTTAAAAAATACTCTTCAATATGTAGTTCTGTATTCTCTTTGAGTGCCAAAAGAGCGCCATCAATCATTTTCAATTGCGCTTGGCTCTTTTGATAAGTTGAAACTTTATCAACCTTAAAGACTGGGGCTCTTCTTTTTAAACTCCTTACTTCAGACGTTTCAAGAGAAATAGCCTCAACAGTCCCTTTTGCAAGCAACGTTTTTCCTGCGTGTTGTTGCTGTGCATCAACGTTTTTAATGAACAACCCAAAACTAATCATGGTAAAAAGATAAAGTATTTGCTGTTTAGAACTCATAACTAGCTCCTAGGTACAACTCATTTCGATCGAATTCATAAATTGCTAAATTACTCGCCTTTTCGTAATGACTAAAGCGTGTTAGTAACCGCCAGTGCGTGGATAAGTTATAACGCCATTCAAATGAGGCATTTAGTATTTTCTCATCGCGCAAAATCAGAAAGAATGGGTGGATGTCGTGATGCTCAACCTTTTTGAATTGACTACTAAATACAAATTCATGGAGAGAAGATAAGTTATAAGAAAAATAAACAGAGGCAGCTTTGTAGTCTCGACCATAATGTCTGGCAATCGGTAAATCAGCATTTTGTTTACCATTTACAAGAGCGACTTTTGCTAAAAAGCTCTTTTCAAAGTATAGGAAACCTAAACCTAATTCTAAAATATCACTATCTAGATTTTCATTTTGAACATTATTAATCGATGATGCTTTACCATTTATTTCCAACGCCCAACTTTTCATCAACTGAAACTGTATGCTAGAAGCTATACCAATTTGTTGTTGATAAGTTGCCTCATCTAGTGACATAACTGAAGCGAGTCCCAGCAGATTAAAACGATAAGTTGATTTGGCATATTCATATCCAAAGCCGATATTTGCCTGATTTCTGTTAAATTGAGAAAGCTTATGATGTGCTTGCTGAGACAAATTAAGATTTAATCGCCAAGCATCATACTGTGTATTTTGCCACTTTCCATTAAACTCATAACTAAACCGAGCAAATTTGTCTGACGATTCTAGGCTCGCTTCATCTAATAAAATTTCTATTCCCGAAACAACCACCCGGTCGTCTAATGAACCACTATTCACATTTGAATCATATCCCAAGTTAACCGAAATACGCTGACTTATATTAGAGTCTAAAGTTTGCCTTTTACTTTTTACAAAACGTAATGTCTCCTCAATATTTATTCTCAGATCATTTGGTATTGGAAGTAGAAGTAAAGTATTAAGTGTTCGTTCTGATTGGTTCAGGTTCTTTTGTTTGGCATAACTTAAAGCTAACAGGTAGTAAGCGCTATAATCATTTGGCTTTTCAGAGACTGCTCGCTCAAACGCAAATACGGCCTCATCAATTTTATTTAATTTGAGACAAATTTTGCCATATAAAGCATCAAACTCAGGTGTCCCAGCTAATTCATCGAAAAACATTTCAGCAAGTCGAAATGACTCTTCTGTTTTTTGTTTATTAAATGCTGATGAGATCTTCAAAAGAGTCTGCTCTGATGAAGCAACTGAAAAACTACACCCAATAAACATGTAAAAACATAAATAAAAAGTGTATCGCCACATAATTGATCCTAACTATTAAAAAGTTTATGAATCAAAGTAAGCAGGTTTGAAACGGCTATTATACAAACGAGTTCACTTTCATACTGCCTTCACCTTCAAGCAGATTTAAGGATAAAGAAAAACCCTGTTAAGAAGGTGATATGTACCAAATATAAAACTTTTTCGCTTAGCTATATTGCCAAAGAAAAAATTAACAGATCGTACTGTCTACATTTTCAGTATAATCAAGATTGTGTGTACGTCAGTGTCTACAAAAGGAACAAACCCGTCTTTTTCAAGACGGGCTTTATTTTAATGGATTTAGAAAGGACTATATTTTTCGAGCAACCTGAAGCGCTTCAAAAATTGCTCGCTTAGCATCGATCGCTGCAGCGAGTTTCGCTCCACCAATCACATGATGATTATCTGGTAACGCGTCTTTATTGAATATTTCACTATTTGAAACCTGACCGATACAGGCTATCACGGTATCAACATCTAGGTATTGCTCTTCACCTTTATGTTTAATCTTCAACCCTTGTTCGTCAAAACCTAAATATTCACACTCCGATAATTGTTTAACATTATGCTGTTTTGCAACCTGTCTATGGATCCAGCCTGTTGTTTTGCCAAGCTCTGAACCAAAGCGCCCTTCACTTCGCTTTAACATATAAAGCTGTCTTTGAGGTCCTGTATGCTGCTGTTCAGTTTCTATGCCCCATTGTGCTTTAAATTCATCAATTGATTGCTTTGGCTTTTCTTGCAGAAATGCAACCATATCAAAACCAATACCACCAGCGCCTAGAATGGCAACTTTGTCTCCAATTTCAACTTCGCCGCGAATAACTTCATCATAGTGATAGACACGCTTGCCATCTTTACATGGGAAACTTGCTACACGCGGTTTAACCCCTGATGCAAAAACAATATCATCAAAGTTACTGTCCATATCAGGTGAGTATTCACAGTTTAATTCGAGACTAATGTTTACACGCTCAACCTCTTGCAAGAAATATTTTAATGTCTTTTTAAAATCTTCTTTCCCAGGCACTTGCATCGCTAGATTGAACTGCCCACCCGCGTAGCTATTTCGCTCTATAATTTTTACCTTATGACCTTTTTTAGCTAAGTATATCGCCGCTGATAAACCTGCTGGACCGGCACCGACAACTAATACATCTTTTTCTTTAGAGGCTTTTTCTAATGGATAGTCAAGCTCATAACAAGCCTGAGGGTTCACCAAACATGTTGCTCGTTGGCCCTTAAACACATGATCTAAACACCCTTGGTTACAACCTATACAGATGTTAATTTGTTCTGATTTATTCTGCTTGTACTTATTAAAGAATTCAGGATCTGCCAATAAAGGTCGTGCCATAGAGATAAGATCAGACTGGTTAGCATTTAATATCTCATTTGCAATTTCAGGCGTATTTATACGGTTCACAGCAATGACTGGCACATCTACCCATTCTTTCAATCTTTGTGATGCTTCTCTGAAAGCGCCGGCCGGTACCATGCTCGCGATTGTAGGTACTCGCGCTTCATGCCAACCAATACCTGTGTTGATAATATCAACGCCAGCTTTAACAAGTTCTTTAGCCTGATATTCGACTTCATCGGTAGTAGAACCTTCAGGAATTAAATCCATGACAGAAAGTCTAAAAATGATCATGAATTTATCAGATACTTGATTTCTTACGGCTTCGACAATCTCTTTTGCAAGCCTCATTCTATTTTCAAGACTACCACCATAACTGTCTTTACGCTTGTTAGTATGTGGTGCCATAAATTCATTAATTAGATAGCCTTCTGAGCCCATGATTTCAACACCATCATAACCCGCCTTCTCAGCCAGTTTTGCTGATTTAGCGAAGCTTTTCACCGTAGCTTTTATTTGCCCTACTGACATAGCTTTTGGTTTGAATGGTGTAATTGGCGCCTTTAATGCGCTTGGAGCTACACTGAAAGGGTGATACGCATATCTTCCTGCATGGAGTAATTGCAAACATATCTTCCCATCATGCTTGTGGACTGCATCGGTGTAGGCTTTGTGTTTTATAACATCAAACGCTGTGTTAAATGAAGATGCAAATGGTGTCAACTTACCTCGAACATTAGGACTATAACCACCTGTTATTATTAGCCCTGTGCCACCTTTTGCACGCTCTTCATAAAATGCAGCCAATTTTTTTCTATTTGACCACCCTTCTTCTAAGCCCGTATGCATCGAGCCCATAACGAGTCTATTTCGCAACCTTGTATTTTTTAATTCTAATGGTGCTTCTAACATGGATTAATTTCTCAAAACTGGTCGTACCTCCTGAGACCTTAGCAATTTTTAACAAATTAGCAAAGTTTATCTTTTAAAAAAGCTTAATTTTGATCTAACTGTACGTTCTATAAGCTTATAAATACTTAGTTACGTTTTAGGTATAACACTCTTAAATTAACTCAGTTATTATAAAAGTAGTGAAAAAGATTAGATTTAGACAATAAAGGTGAGCTTTGATTTATATAGGTAAATTCTTTAAAGGCCTGTGGGCCGCAATAAATTTTTCGAGAAAACTCGTATTAAACTTAGTTTTCTTCGGCCTTCTTGCTGTGATTATTTTATCTATCCCGCAACAAGAGACGCAGGTAAACGTACCTGATGGCGCTGTTTTAAACTTAAACCTTAATGGTTCGCTAGTTGAAGAGCTAACATACGTAGACCCAGTCGATGCCGCCTTCGGCGAAGTATTTTCTAGCAAAGAACAGCCAAAAGAGATTTTGGTCGACGATGTCGTCAATGTCATCAACTCTGCAGCTCAGGATTCCCGTATACAAGTTTTGCTACTAAATCTGAAATCTTTACATGGTGCTCATTTAAACAAGCTTGATGCTATCGCGCAGGCAATCATTGATTTCAAAAAATCTGGAAAAAAAGTCATTGCACATGGTGCTTATTACTCTCAAAGCCAATATTTTTTGGCTTCATATGCTGACGAAATCTCTCTTCATCCATATGGTGGCGTTGAATTAAGAGGCTTTGCAAACTACCCGCTTTACTTCAAAGATGCACTCGAAAAGCTAAAAGTAACTCAGCATATATTTAGAGTGGGTACATATAAGTCTGCGGTAGAGCCTTTTATCCGTAATGATATGTCTCCTGCTGCAAAAGAAGCCAACCAGTTATGGTTAGATGAATTATGGGCTCAGTACAAGTCAGATATTGCCTCAGCACGAAAGTTTGAAGTGAGTAATTTTGATGAAAAAGCAGATCAATATTTAGAAAAGATTCAGGCTGTTAATGGTGATTATGCACAATATGCATTGCAAAATAACTGGGTAGATACATTACAAACTGATCAACAGCTTCAGGCAAAACTAATAGAACAAGTAGGTACAAATGCTTCAGGGAAAACATTTAAGAACATCAGTTTTAACAAATATCTTGAATCGTTAAATAACCAACCTAGTTTTGAAATGCCTTCAGATAATAAAGTCGCCGTAATTGTAGCAAGAGGCAATATTGTAGATGGTAAACACAAAGCAGGACGTATTGGTGGAGATTCTACGGCTGCGCTTCTAAAAAAGGCTCGTTTGAACGAAAAGGTTAAAGCGGTAGTACTTAGAATTGACTCTGGTGGTGGCAGTATGTTCGCTTCAGAAATTATTAGAAACGAAGTCCTCGCCATTAAAGAAGCTGGTAAACCAATTATTGCATCTATGGGCTCTGTTGCAGCTTCTGGCGGTTATTGGATTGCAATGTCTGCAGATGAAATATGGGCTGCACCAAGTACTATCACTGGCTCAATAGGTGTATTTGGCACTATTTTAACATTTGAGAATTCGTTAAATTCGATGGGTATTTATTCTGACGGGGTTGCAACAACGGAATTGAATAATATCTCTCTATCAAGAGGCATTTCAGACAAGCTCTCACAGGTATTCCAGCTGGGTGTTGAAAATGCGTATGACAAATTTATTTCCTTAGTTGCTCAAGAGCGTGGATTAGAAAAATCAGCAGTTGATGAAGTTGCACAGGGTCGCGTTTGGACTGCTACTCAAGCACAAAGCTTTGGGTTAGTTGACAAATTAGGTGACAAGCAAGATGCAATTAACGCAGCGGCATCTCTTGCACAACTTGAAGAATTTGATGTCATTACAATCGAGCAAACGCTATCAGAGAAAGACCAGCTATTAAGAGACTTATTTGGCTCTGCAATGATTAGTTCATTTTTTGAAACTGACGGAACATCTGACAACATCATGTTCAAGCTATCAAAGTTATTTGGTGGTCTTGGTGAGCAAGTAGTTGAGCAACTGAATATTGTTAATGAGTTTAATGACCCTAATCACATCTACACACGATGTTTAACATGTGAAGTGAATTACTAATCCTCTGTCATAAATTCAAGCTTACGAATATAATAAGCCCAGATAGATATCTGGGCTTATTTTTATGAAAAGAAAAAAAATCTACATCGCCTATACTGGCGGAACAATCGGTATGAAACAGTCGTCTCGTGGTTATGTGCCCGTTGCTGGTTATTTAACACAAACCGTTAAAAACAATGCCGAATTTACCCGAGAAGAAATGCCCCTGTTTGATATTCATGAATATTGTCCGTTAATAGACTCTTCTGATATGTCCCCTCATCATTGGCAATTAATCGCTGATGATATTAAGTCTAAATATGATCAATACGATGGTTTTGTTGTTCTTCATGGTACAGATACCATGGCTTATACGGCTTCAGCTTTATCATTCATGTTTGAAAACCTGACTAAACCTGTCATTGTCACAGGTTCGCAAATCCCACTTTCACAATTGCGCTCTGATGGCCAAGTCAATTTACTTAATGCAATGTACTTAGCAGCAAACTACCCGATTGCTGAAGTGAGCTTATTCTTTAACAATCAACTTTTTAGAGGTAATAGAGCAACAAAAGCACATGCTGATGGTTTCAATGCTTTTGCTTCTCCAAATCTTTCTCCCCTTGCTCAATCAGGTATAAACATTCAGTTGATTGAGGGAAAATTAAGTCCATATGTTGAGCAAGCACTGCAAGTAACTTCGGTGCAGTCACAAAAAATAGCAATTTTATATTTGTATCCTGGTATTTCGGTTGAAATGGTTAAAAATGTCATCACCGAAGACGTCAAAGGCTTAATCTTACTTAGTTTCGGTGTTGGTAATGCCCCACAGCAACCTGAGTTTCTTGAGATCCTTAAAAATGCCACAGACAATGGCACCGTGATTGTTAACCTCACACAGTGTATTCAAGGCCAAGTGAATATGGGGGGGTATGCTACAGGCAATGCGCTGTTAAATTGTGGAGTGTTAAGCGGTTATGATATGACGTTAGAAGCGTGTCTAACTAAGCTACATTATTTATTTAGTCAGAATTTAGAACTAGAAACTGTCAGACACCTTATGCAAGATAATTTACGTGGTGAATTAACTCGATAATAATTGAGTCTCTATCTATTGGATACAAAAAAGGTCAGAAACGCTGACCTTTTTTAATTTAACTAGTACTTTATCTGACTTTTGCGTCAATCTCGACTAAATCTGTTAGGTGGCACGTTTCACCCGAATGGGTTTTAATACCATGCTCACCAAAGTAATCACGTTGCGCTTGAACAAGATGACCGTTACTCGGTGTGCTTAGTGTCGCAATATAAGTTTGTGTAGAACTCAATACAGGGAACGCAAGGCCAGATGACACTGCAAGACCTGTTACTTTGCGAAGTGCTAGAGACTCTGCTTGTAAAGTATCGATGAACTCCACACCTTCAGCAATATCATCCAGATAATCGGCTCTAATGATACAACCTGCACGCCAAGTTTGTAGTGTTTTACCAAGGTCAACCTTCCACTGGTGTGCACGTGAAGCTCCTTTGATTAACGCTAAACCTTGGCGATAACATAGCAGACTTGCAAGATAGAAAGCTGATTTAAGCTCATCTAAATCAATATCTATTTTCGCCGTTTGCTGCGATGCATAAGTCATTTCTTTCGCAGCATGTGTATCGATGGTATTGGTCAAGTGACGCGCTTGAACTGCAGCGACTAACGAAGGTACTGCAATACCTAACTCTAACGCATTTTGCGCAGTCCAAAGACCCGTACCTTTAGCACCAACTTTGTTATCAATTAGATCAACTAATGACTCTTGATTATCCGTTTCAAGCTCTAAAATATGACTTGAAATCGATAGTAAGTAGCTATTTAAATTACCTTCCGACCAAGATTTGAATACTTCTGCGACTTCTTTTGGTGTTCTACCTGTGCCATGTCGAAGCAGTTGGTACATTTCAGCGATCAATTGCATTAATGCATACTCAATACCATTGTGTACCATTTTTACAAAGTGACCAGAAGCAGACTGACCAACACGAGCGAAACAAGAATCGCCATTATAACTTGCAGCTACTTTTTCAAACCAAGGAATAATTCGTTCCCAGCCGCCTTCTGAACCACTTGCCATCATCGCAGGACCGTGACGTGCACCCTCTGCACCACCTGAGATCCCCATGGTCGCGAACTCAAATTTATTTTGATATTTAAGTTTTCGTGCAATACCGTCTTTATAATTACTGTTACCGCAATCAATGATGATATCGTCTTTATCTACACCCGCTTCAACTAAATCAGAACACACTCTATCTACTAACTCACCGGCAGGAACAAGCAGTAAAATTGAACGAGGTGTTTCTAAGCGGCGGATCATATCACCAAGGTCAGAAACAATGTGCAAGCGTTCAGCTAAGCCAAGTGACTGAGCACAGCTTAAAAGCTCAGCACCTGCGTCCGGGTTTCTGTCGTAGGCAACTAACGTTAAACCCTGTTCAATGAGATTTAGTGCAAGGTTTTTACCCATTACACCTAAACCAACTAATGCAACTTGCATTAAGTTCCTCCTCGGTAACAACTAATTTGAGCAATACTTCAGTAGCCTATTATATGTCTTAGCTTTGTAAGATACCAATTACTACTATTTAAATCTTTTATACAAACAAATTTTATATGGGGTTAAGAATCTCCAAGAAAAAATGGTTTAACACCATACCTTCTGGGTTTCTTTTGATTCATTTGTATATAAAGACACCAGAATCTTGTGATTGACGCATCCTGACACCGGTGTCATAATGATGTCATATAGATCATATAACTTAATTACGGTGTTAAAAAGAGTTAATGCAAATTCTTTCAACATCTAATGCGTTTTTAATCAAATATTGAGCTATCTTTGCTTAAATTTGTTGGTTTTATTTCGCATTCATTAATATCTACCTATCTAAATAGGCCTACAGGAGAACCTGATGCTTAGACGCACAAAAATTGTAGCAACCCTTGGACCTGCAACTGACCGCGATAACAACTTAGAAAAAATCATAAAAGCGGGTGCAAACGTAGTTCGCCTAAACTTTTCTCACGGCGTTGCTCAAGACCATAAAGACAGAGCACAAGCTGTAAGAGATATAGCAACCAAACTGAACAAACATGTTGCAATCCTAGCTGACCTTCAAGGCCCAAAGATCCGCGTTTCTACTTTTAAAGATGGTAAAGTAAACCTGGAAGTTGGCGCTAAATTTATTCTTGATGCTGAAATGGCTAAAGGTGAAGGTACTGTTGAAGCTGTTGGTATCGATTATAAAGAACTGCCACAAGACGTAAAACAAGGTGACCTACTTCTATTGAATGACGGCTTAATTCAGCTAGTTGTTGACTCGGTCGAGGGTGCACTTGTTCATACCACAGTTAAAGTCGGTGGTGTGTTATCAAATAATAAAGGTATTAACCGTTTAGGGGGTGGTTTAACTGCACCAGCTTTCACTGAAAAAGACGAACAAGACTTAATCACTGCAGCTGAAATTGGTGTTGATTATATTGCTGTTTCTTTCCCACGCAGTGGCGACGATATGCGTTATGTGCGTTCACTTGCTGAAAAAGCCGGTTCTAACGCTCAACTTCTTGCAAAAATCGAGCGTGCTGAAGCCGTAGAAACCGTTGAGGCAATTGATGATATCGTGCTCGCCTCTGACGCAGTAATGGTTGCACGTGGTGATTTAGGTGTTGAGATTGGTGATGCTGCTTTAGTTGGCAAGCAAAAATTAATTATCAGCCGTGCTCGCTCTTTGAACCGTACTGTTGTAACAGCAACACAAATGATGGAATCAATGATTGATAACCCTATGCCTACACGTGCAGAGGTTATGGATGTGGCTAACGCAGTATTAGATGGCACAGATGCAGTTATGCTTTCTGCAGAAACTGCTGCAGGTGATTACCCTGAAGAAACGGTAGCGACGATGGCGCGTGTATGTTTAGGCGCTGAATCACAACCTGAAGCTCATATTTCAAAACATCGTTTAGACAGCATGTTCTCAGACACCTCAGAGACACTCGCATTATCTGCTATGTATGCGGCAAACCATCTAGACAGCGTGAAAGCAATCGTAACGCTAACTGAGTCAGGTAAAACTGCAAAGCTAATGTCACGTATTAGCTCTGGTCACCCTATTTACTCATTATCTCGTCATGCTTCTACTCTTGGTCAAACAGCGCTATACCGTGGTGTATACCCAGTATACTTTGATTCAACTAAACATGATCAAGAATGTATGATCAAAGACGCACTAGATACACTCGTTGAACGAGGCTCACTTGAAAAAGGTGATACCGTTATACTTACACACGGTGACAAGATGGAAACCGTGGGTGCAACTAATACAATGAAGATAATTACTGTATAAACTCGGTACTCATTGCGAAAAAAGAGCAGCTTAAAATCTGCTCTTTTTTTGTGCAAAAAAATTAACTTGCAAGCGCTGCTTTTACTTTATCTCTATAACTACGACTCACTTTTAATTCTTGCCCGTTTTCTAGCACTAATAAATACTCGCCGCTTGTCTGTGTAACTAATTTGCTAATCTGTTTAGTATTCACAATTGCTGAACGGTGAACACGAACAAATAACGCAGGGTCTAGCTCTTGTTCAAGTTCTTTCATTGTTTTACGGAGAATATGTGTTTTTCCGTCGTTGCAATGCAGGCACATATAATCTCCCGCAGCATCAACCCATTGTATTGATGACGTAGTGACACGAATTATTTCGCCCTGCTCTTTTACAGCCAAAGATTCAGGGTATTTTTTGTCTTCTAACGCATCACCTGTTGCTAATTTTTTCAAGATTTCTTCACAGTTATTACCTGTAATACCAGCAACGAAACTAGCTAGTTTCTTTTTATGGGCGTTATCTTGCTGTGTTTTTAAATAGCTTTGCACTTTATCCACCGCCTGTTCTAATCGGTTGTCATCAACGGGTTTTAAAATATAATCGAGGGCATGGATCTCAAATGCTTGCACCGCATATTGATCGAACGCCGTTACAAACACAACAGCAGGCATCGGACCTGGCTTTTCACTGAGCGTTTTGGCAACTTCAAAACCATTCATTCCTGGCATTTGAATATCTAAAAATAGCAAATCAATGTCGTTTTCATTGCAAGCTTGAATGGCTTGTTCGCCTGTAGGGCACAAATCTACTAATTCTAATTGTTCAAATTCTTTTAAACGTACAGCAAGGCCTTTTCTTGCTAATGGTTCGTCATCAACGATTAATGTTTTAATTCTACTCATTACTTTCTGCCTTCTCGTATGGAACGCGAATATTTACTTTTAGCCCGTTTGGTGTGTTATGTGATAGAGCAAACGAGTAATTATTTTCGTATAAAGTTTTAAGCCTATCTTGAGTGTTGGCAATACCCACTCCTGACGCATTCAATAATTTGCCATTTTCTATTTCAGCACCGGGTCCATTGTCCCCTACTTCTAATAATAATTCATTGGCAAAGACTTGCGCCTTTATCTCTAATTTACCGCCTTCAGTCATATGAGCGATGGCATATTTGATTGAGTTTTCGATTAATGGTTGCAACAACAAGCTTGGTACTAGCGCATGTTTCGCTTCTTCTGTCATGCTCACATCAATTGATAGTCGTTCATCAAAACGTACTTTTTCGATTTCTAGATATAAATTTAAAGCATGAATTTCTTGTTCTAATGGTACTTTCTTTATGGGGTCAGTATTGAGTGTATAACGAAGGAAGTCACTGAGCCTAGATACCATCTGATTGGCATCTTTATTTTCTTCAACAAGTATCAGTGTAGAAATGGCGTTAAGTGTGTTAAACAAAAAGTGAGGATTTAGCTGATACCTAAGCATTTTTAACTGCGCTTCGTGCGCCATAGTGTTTGCTTTAAGTGCTTTTTGACGCTCACTTTGCAATAACTGATAGTATTTAATACCAAAGTACAGGCCGCTCCAACAAAGAATGATATAAACAGAATCTAAGCCTTGTTGGAAATAATAAAACCATTCAGTGGGTCTGTAACCATGACGGTATATCTCCCACAAGTTGAATTTTTGAATGACTGACCAAAGGGTACCGGTAATGTATGAAGCACTAAAAACAACAACGATTAAAACCCAAGGTTTAGAGTTCCATATAATTCTATAGAGGTAACGTAACGGCACTGTCATTAAACACCCAGCATAGGCATTTAATACAATGACGAATACATATATATCTCTCATTTCGAAAACTTTTGAGCCAATATAATTGACCAATGCATAGCCAATCCAGCCTGCAATTTGAAGCACCCAAAAGAATCGTTGTCGGTTATCGACTAAAGCTTGCCATTTCAACGGATTATATAACTCCTATTTAATCCCTAAATTATACGTAATGTATCAGTGTGTCGCACTGCTACCAATCTCATAATTTCATCGGCTTACCGCAAAGAAAAGGGGCACAAAAAATGTGCCCCTTTATCCAATCAACTTAGATTTTTATGCAAGTTTATCTGAAGCAACCTTATAATTAGGGTCTTCGATAACGTTCACTTCAACTAAATCTTTTGCCTTATTAAGTAACTCAATGCAGTCCGGACTTAAGTGACGTAAATGGACTGTTTTACCTGCTTTTTTATAGCGTTCCGCCAAACTATCAATGGCTTCAATTGCACTGTGATCTGCAACTCGACTATATTTAAACTCAATAATGACATCATTTGGGTCGTTGTTGATATCGAACAATTCAGAAAAGTTTTTAACCGAACCAAAGAATAACGGGCCATGAAGTTCGTATACCTTTGAACCCTCTTCATCAATATAATTATTGGTGTAAATATGTTTTGCATGCTCCCAAGCAAATACAAGTGCAGAGACAATCACACCAACACAAACAGCAACCGCAAGGTCAGTAATAACGGTAACACCAGACACAAGCACTATCACAAATGCATCTGTCTTTGGAATTCTTTTCATTAATCTAAAGCTAGACCATTCAAAAGTTCCTAAAACAACCATAAACATCACACCGACTAGTGCAGCTAATGGGATCATTTCAATTAAGCTTGCAGCGAATAGAATAAAGCAAAGTAACAATATAGCCGCTGTTATCCCTGATAAACGGCTTCGCCCACCAGAATTAATATTTATCATTGATTGACCAATCATTGCACAACCACCCATTGCACCAAATACACCACATGTAACGTTTGCAGCACCTTGGCCGATACATTCTTTATTTGAGTTACCGCGTGTTTCTGTGATTTCATCAATTAGTGTTAAAGTTAAAAGCGATTCAATCAGGCCAATCGCTGCTAAAACTAATGCATAAGGGAAGATAATTTTGAAAGTCTCAAAATTAAACGGTACAGCCGGGATATGGAACTCAGGGAATCCGCCTGCAATTGTTGCATTCAAATCACCTGACATGTCTTTTAAGTAATCGAGTACAGTGCGAGATTCTAGATCTAAACCAATAACTAGTCCTGTCACTACCAAAATAGCTGCAAGTGATGAAGGAATCGCTGTTGTAAGTTTAGGTAAAAAATGAATGATTGCCATCGTTAAAGCAACAAGACCACCCATCACATATAGCTCTGAGCCTTGCATCCATTGAAGTTGACCATTACCATCCATTACTTTGAACTGCCCTAATTGAGCTAAGAAGATAACAATTGCCAACCCATTTACGAAACCCAACATCACTGGGTGTGGAACCATTCTAATAAATTTGCCGAGCTTAAATATGCCCGCCAATATTTGCAGCACACCCATTAATAAGACAGTGGCAAATAAGTATTCGACACCGTGCTCAATGACCAAGCTCACCATAACAACAGCTAACGCCCCCGTTGCACCAGATATCATGCCTGGACGACCACCAAAAATAGAGGTAATTAAGCCGACTATAAAGGCCGCATACAGGCCAACTAAGGGATCAACATGCGCAACAAATGCGAATGCAACAGCTTCAGGTACCAGTGCTAATGCAACGGTTAAGCCGGAAAGGATATCGTTTTTAGCAGAGCTTGGTGCTTTGCCTATCAGATTAAACATTCATTTCCTCGATGTGTTAGATGTGTATTTATAATAATTATGAACAGAAAAGCGCTGGATTATAGCGAAATCCAGCGCTTTTAACAAACTGACTACATCAGATAAGTATAGTCGAAATACGTGACAGAGGTTTTAAAGTGGTAAAGCAGTTGTTCTCTTTACACACGTCATAGTTACATTTGAATGTACTTCTTGAACATATTCCAAATTCAATAAATTATCACGAACAAATCGCTCATAGCCATCGATGCCTTTTGAAATAATTCTTAGCATGAAATCCATGGTGCCCGCCATGGTGTAACATTCTGTCACTTCGTCATAGCTTAAAATTAGCTCTTCAAACTCCGCAAGGTTATTTCGCCCGTGGTTTGACAACCTAACGTTGGCATAAACCAACATATCAAAGCCCAACTTTTTGTCATCTAACAATGCGACTTTACCTTTGATATAGCCATCTTGCTCTAGCTTTGCAATTCTGCGCCAACATGGTGATTGTGAAAGACCTACTTTATCTGCAATCTCTGCTGTTGATAAACTTGCATCCTGTTGGATTAAGGCCAATATTTGTCTGTCAACTTGATTTAAAGACATATTTAATACGTTCTCTTAAAATTATGAGAATTTTATTCTCTTTCTTAGATTAAATTTTAGTGCGTTTTAGCCGAATCGGCCACTCATAAAAGGATTATGTGCCTTCTCATAACCAATTGAAGTATTTGGTCCGTGCCCAGAAAAAACTTCAACGTCATCTGGTAAGGTAAAAAGCTGTGTTTTGATAGATGTTTTTAATTGCTCACTGTTTCCTTTAGGAAAATCAGTTCTGCCAACTGAGCCTTTAAATAAAACATCACCTACAAATACAGCTTGTTTACTGGCCTCATAAAAAACAATGTGGCCAGGCGTATGCCCTGGGCAATGTCTCACTTCAAAGTTTAAATTACCTAAATTAAAGACTTCACCATGTTCTAACCAACGATCAGGGTAAAACACTTCATGAGGATCAAATCCAAACATTTGCGATTGCATTGGCAAAGCATCAAACCAAAAACGTTCATCTTCGGTTGGACCAATAATTTGAATATCAAGTTTGCTTGCTATTTCTACACTTGCACCAACATGATCTAGATGACCATGAGTTAACAAAATACACTTAACTGTGAGATTATTACTAGCTATGTGCTCTAATAATAAATGTGCATCTCCACCGGGGTCGAGTATTGCTGTATCGCCAGTTTCTTCACAAGTAATGAAACGCGTATTTTGCATAAATGCAGTGACAGGCTTGGTAACGACTTTCACTGATTACTTCTCTACTTCTTTTTGCTCTGGTTTATATTGCATTAAAATTGGGTATTTTAAGTAGCCTTGATCAAAATATGGCGTTTTTGAATACAACCAATTTAAACGTGCTTTAGGGTCTGATTCAAAGTTTTTGTCTTCTCTTAACTTCTTATCAAATTCTAGCGCAAGTTTAGGGTTATCTTTTAACATTGAACGGGCATAAGGTACTAATGCATAATTTTCAACATATTCTGTTCGTTGGAATATTGTATGAAAACTTCCCCATGAGAAAAAAGAGTCTGGGGCTTCAGGGTGCAGTAAATGAGTTGCCAGCTTGCCTCTTGCTTTTTGAGTCGTTACTTTATACCACCCTTCTAAATTTTTCTGTTCAATGTCGCTATAAGCGAACTGTGCAGTTACTCTAAAACGACCTTCAAAAGGTGTTTTGTCGAAAGCATAATCACTAACTTCTGCAAGTTTTAGGTTAGAAACTAAATCAGTAGAAGTGACGGTTTCAACATTGATACCGTGTATTGATAGTTTTTCTGGAATGAAGCTGTATGACTGAGGTATATAAAATGCATCAGGTACATCTACTTCAGAAACAACCTCTTTTTTCCAATAGATCGGAAGCTTTTCGTAGTGTTCGGGTTCTCCAAGATACTTAACCTCTTGTTGCCCAGAAAGCGCACTGTTAAATCTCTTATATTTAATCCCTTTGAAGCTGATAAAGTCAGGCTCTGTTGCATATTTTCTATTAAGCACCAGACGTTCTGGCGTTTCCTGCTCTTTTTTAACTGCACTTTCAAGGGCTTGAGAATGAATTGACAAAGCATCTATTGCGCCATCTAAAAATACATAGGTACCAAGTACACGTTGCTTATAGGGTTTAAGTGAGTGATTTTCGACTAAAATTGTTGGCACATTAGCAAGGTCTCCCCAGCCATTTGAGAAACGAGGTCCTGCAACCCAACCTGCTAAGCCACTCTTAAACTCTCTTTTATCCATTACAAATACAAGCGGCCCAGGAATATGGTCGTATTTTACTAATGTTTTATCGATATGAGGCTGGAACTTTTCAGCTAACACCGTTGCTATTTGTGGTGATTCACTTGCGAATGCTGGTGTGTAGCCATAAGTAACATCGTATTGGTAATCTGCACCATCTGTGACATGAACGTCTACATACAAATCTGGTTCAAATTCATTAATTACCTTCAATACAGCCTTAACCTCTGGCGTATCTAACTTAGTGTAATCACGATTGAGATTTAAGTTGTTGCCATTCGTTCTGAAACCCATCTTAATTGGGCCACGCTGGTTAATTCGATTAAACTCGCTTCGACGCTCATGGCCATCAACATTTAAGATTGGTATAAAAAGTATATTTACTTTTGTTAGCAGATCTCTTCTTTTGCCCGTTGCGATATCTCTTAGCAACATAAAGCCTGCATCTTTACCGTCAATCTCACCAGAATGAATACCTGCTTGAATTAAAATTGTCGGCTTGCCATTGCTTTTGATCATGTTTGAAGAAAATTGGCCATTTTCACTGGCAACAATCATTTTGATTTCACGCTGACCAAAACTTTCACCAATTGATAAGCTGCTGAACTGCGTTGGATTTGCCGCAATCAATCTATCAACGAACTTCATTGTGTCTTCATAAGTTGGCGATACTTCCCCACCACTTAGTTCAAAGTCTGTTGTTAAAGGACCAGAACTTTGAATTAGCTGCAAACTTTTCCCTTGCCAAGGTATTAATGGTGGTAAATGACCATTCATACTCAACACAGTGGACAACATTATGACGTTTGCAAACATGTAAAAGACTCATTAATAATTTATAAGTTAGATGAATTATATCAATCTTTTACAAACCAATTTAGAATGTGCGGTGATTCAACAAAAAAATGCAGCAAATGACATATTTGGCATTTTTTATCTACTTTAATACAGCGAAATAACAAAATGAAATCAATCTTGATCACGGGCTGCTCTACCGGCATCGGTTATCACTGTGCAAAAGAGCTACATAAATCAGGTTATAAAGTCATAGCCAGTTGCCGTAAAAATGAAGATGTTGTCCGACTTTTAGAAGAAGGTTTAACCTGTATTAAATTAGATCTAGCTGATCAGAAGAGTATAGAGGAAGGCTTTAAAACAGCACTTGATATATGTGATGGACATTTAGATGTATTGTTTAACAATGGTGCTTATGGACAACCCGGCGCAGTAGAAGATTTACCAACAGATACATTACGCGCACAATTTGAAGTCAACTTTTTTGCTTGGCATCATCTCACAAATTTGGCAATTAAACATATGCGATCAACAGGACATGGTCGAATCATTCACAATTCATCCGTGTTAGGTTTTGTAGCTCTGCCTTATCGAGGTGCTTACAATGCCAGTAAGTTTGCGTTAGAAGGGTTGACTGATACATTACGCATGGAATTAGCAGATACAAATATTCACATTAGCTTAATTGAACCAGGACCGATCGCTTCTAAATTTAGAGATAATGCAAAACAAGCGTTTATAAAAAATATCAGTATTGAAGAAAGTGCACATAATGATAATTATCGCGCACAGCTAAACCGTCTAGAAAGCCAAACTGCACCACAAAAATTTACTCTAGGCCCTGAAGCTGTTCTTGAAAAACTTTTGCATGCAATCAATGCCGTAAAACCTAAGCCGCGCTACTACGTGACATTCCCAACCTATTTCATGGGCGTGATGCGAAGAATATTAAGTACTAGATTACTTGATAAAATTTTAATAAAGAATCGTTAAAACTAAAAAAGGAGCCATTGGCTCCTTTTAAATCAATAAGTTCAAGACTTATTAAGCAGCTAGACCTTCTTTTGCTTTAGCAACTAATGCTGCGAAAGCTACTTGGTCGTATACTGCGATATCAGCTAGGATCTTACGATCGATCTCAACAGATGACTTTTTAAGGCCATTGATGAAACGGCTGTAAGAAAGACCATTCTGACGTGAAGCTGCGTTGATACGTGCAATCCATAATTGACGGAAAGTACGTTTCTTAGCACGACGGTCACGGTAAGCGTATTGACCTGCTTTAGTTACAGCTTGGAACGCTACGCGGTAAACACGTGAACGTGCTCCGTAGTAACCTTTAGCTTGCTTTAATACTTTTTTGTGACGTGCACGTGCGATAACACCGCGTTTAACTCTTGCCATTTCTGATATCCTCTATTAAGCGAATGGTAACATACGATCGATTAGGCCTAGGTCATTCTTATGAACCATAGACTTAGCACGAAGGTGTAGTTTACGCTTTGAAGATTTCTTAGTCAGAATGTGACGAAGATGCGATTGTTTACGCTTGTAACCGCCTGAAGCAGTCTTTTTGAAACGCTTAGCTGCGCCTCTGTGTGTTTTTAGCTTGTAAGCCATTGCAATAACTCCAAATGTATTGCGCTAATCAATGTAACAAGGCGGGATAAACCACTTGTAGAGCCTTATTACAACCTATGTTCTGGTGAGAAATTAATCTACTTTTACAGACCAGTTGAACTAGGTAGCCGAAGCATTTGTAACCTAGTCCAAAATCGGAGCGTATTATGCCGTGTTTATGCTTTTTTAGCAATAGGCGCCAACATCATAATCATTTGACGACCTTCTACACGATTTGGGAAAGATTCTACTGTTGCTATGTCTTCCAAATCAGCTTTTACACGGTTTAATAAATCTAGACCAATGTCTTGGTGAGCCATTTCACGGCCGCGGAAGCGAATAGTAACTTTTGCTTTGTCTCCACCCTCTAAGAATTTTCTTAGATTGCGTAGTTTAACGTTGTAGTCACCAGAATCAGTACCTGGACGGAACTTGATCTCTTTAATTTGGATCTGCTTCTGCTTTTTCTTTTGTTCTTTTTGTACTTTTGCTTTTTCGAAAAGGAACTTACCGTAATCCATCACCTTACAAACTGGCGGTTCAGCATTTGGACTAATTTCTACTAAATCTACACCTAGTTCATCAGCAATAGCTTGAGCTTCTCTTAACGAAACAATACTTGGTTCCTGGCCTTCAACGCCTGTTAAGCGAATTTCTCTCGCTGTGATTTCTTCGTTAATACGATGTTGTTTTTGAGCTGTTGGTTGCCCTTTTTTGCCGCCTCTAATGGTACGATCCTCCAAAAAATCAAAAGATAGAGCGTGTAGCTGTATATATTGTTGTTAGCCACACGCCATAATTTTATTTACGGTTTTTAATCTCTTCGCTTACCTTTGCGATAAAGTCATCAACCGAGAACTTGCCAAGATCTTCACCTTTGCGTGTTCTAACCGCAACTTCTTGCTGTTCAACTTCTTTGTCACCAACAACAAGTAGGTACGGAATACGTTTTAAAGTATGCTCGCGAATTTTAAAGCCTATCTTCTCATTTCTCAAGTCAGCACAGGCTCTAATTCCAAGTTTATTTAATTTTTGCACAATTTCTTGTACATAATCAGCTTGTTTATCGGTGATATTCATTATCACCACTTGCTTTGGTGCTAACCAAGTAGGGAAAAGACCCGCATATTCTTCAGTTAAAATACCGATGAATCGTTCGATAGAACCTAAAATTGCACGGTGGATCATAACTGGCGTCTTACGTTCGTTGTTTTCTGCAACATAAGTTGCACCTAAACGACCCGGTAATGCAAAATCTAACTGCACTGTACCACACTGCCATGCACGGTCTAAACAATCATACAATGTGAATTCAATTTTAGGACCGTAGAATGCGCCTTCACCTGGTAGGTATTCAAATTCAATACCATTCGCTTCTAATGCATCAGCCAAGGCTTTTTCTGATTTGTCCCACATTTCATCGTCACCAATACGCTTTTCTGGACGAGTCGATAACTTAACAACAATATTTTCAAAACCAAATGTTGAATACGTGTCATATACCATCTTGATACAAGCTGACACTTCATCCATCACCTGTTCTTCAGTACAGAATACATGCGCATCATCTTGTGTGAAACCACGTACACGCATTAAGCCATGTAGTGCACCTGATGGCTCATTACGGTGACAACAACCAAACTCAGCCATACGTAATGGCAGATCACGATAAGACTTTAGGCCTTGATTGAAAATTTGCACGTGACCCGGGCAGTTCATAGGCTTTATAGCGTATTCACGTTTTTCAGATTCAGTTGTAAACATCGCATCTGAATACTTATCCCAGTGACCAGACTTTTCCCAAAGACCACGGTCCATCATTAATGGGCCTTTTACTTCTTCGTAGCTGTACTCACGTAGCTTTTCACGAACAAAGTCTTCAAGTTCACGGTAAATGCTCCAGCCATCATTGTGCCAAAATACCATGCCTGGCGCTTCTTCTTGCCAGTGCCATAAGTCTAATGCTTTACCAATTTTACGGTGATCACGCTTTTCAGCTTCTTCAAGACGCTTTAAGTACGCTTTAAGCTGCTTCTTATCGGCCCAAGCTGTACCGTAAATACGCTGTAGCATCTTGTTATCTGAGTTACCACGCCAATACGCGCCAGCCACTTTCATGATCTTAAAGTGTTGACAGAACTTCATGTTTGGTACGTGAGGGCCACGACACATGTCTACGTATTCTTCGTGATGATATAGACCTGGTTTGTCATCCTTCGAGATATTTTCGTCTAGGATTTCAATTTTGTAAGTCTCACCGCGTGCTTCAAAGGTGTCTCTTGCTTCTTGCCAAGATACTGTTTTCTTAACAACGTCATAATTTGTTTTAGCAAGCTCAAGCATGCGCTTTTCAATTGCATCTAAATCTTCTTGTGTTAAAGAACGATCTAAATCGATGTCGTAGTAAAAGCCATTGTCGATAGTCGGACCAATCGCCATTTTTACATCAGGGAAAAGCTGTTTAATTGCATGACCAATTAAGTGAGCGCATGAGTGACGGATAATTTCTAAGCCATCTTCATCTTTTGCGGTGATGATTTGTAGGTTTGCATCTTCAGTGATTAAATCACATGCATCAACTCTTTCACCATTCACTCGTCCAGCGATGGTTGCCTTAGCAAGACCAGGACCGATATCTTGAGCTACTTCTAAAGTTGTTACTGGGTTTTCAAAGGCACGCTGACTGCCGTCAGGAAGCGTAATTACAGGCATGATAATTCCTATTTACAGTGGTGACACCTACCAAGTATCACGTGTATTAAAATTAAAAAATTGAGTACCTTTTACAACGCTTTTACGAATAAGCATTGATAAACTTATTGACTAAGTTAACTAAGGATTTTTAGTGAAGCTTATTTTGGCCTTCACAGTGACTAAATTCAAGGGAAAGACTAAAATTAACTTTGTAAATCGATGAATAAATGAAATTTTAAATGCCTGAACAAAAATCTATAAAAATTGCTACGTTAAATCTGCTTAATTTTGCAGCGCCGCCTTATCGCTTTTATTCAGAGTTTGAAGGCTACACACACAGTCAGTGGCAATCTAAAACTTTATTTATTTCAGAATTGTTGGCTCATATGTCACCAACTGTGATTGCCTTTCAAGAAGTGTTTTCAGTTAAAGAACTAAAAGAGATTTGTAAAGAGCAAGGCCTCCCCTATTTCTCTGCCGTTTCGGCTGTAAAACATGAAGCGTTAAAACCCGATGTACTGTATTCACCGGTTGTTGCAATCGCTTCTAAATACCCAATTGAATCTTTAAATTGTCTGCTGCCAAATAAGGACTTGCTCGATTATTTTGGTCATCAAACACCTTTTGGTTTTAATCGGACACCAATCAAGTGCAAGATAAACCTGCCAGACGTTGGCTTTGTCAGTTTTTATGTGGTCCATTTAAAATCACAGCGCCTTATCACTGATGGCAACCTATTCAAGCAAATCAATGCAGAGCCAAAACTTCGTCACTACTACGAACAATCTTTTGCATTACTAAGAAATAGCCAAGATCGCTCCTTAGAAGCCTCTATAATCATGCATGATGTGATGACCAATAATCAAAATATGCCTGTTGTCGTTTTGGGTGACTTTAATCATAACCTTGAACATGCCAGCTTGTTACCTTTTAATATAGCAAATGATCATTCGTTCAAAGACGTTCCGTCAGAAAGTGGCTTAATTGATAGTTACACACTTTCACAACAAGCAATGGAAGGAAAACAGAAACCAGCAACACACTTTTATCGTGGTAAAGGTAATGTATTAGATTATATTTTACTGTCTCAACACTTCGACCCTGTTCATCATAACTGTGTAATTAACGAATTAAACTATGCTACTTTTGATGGACACTTAACCACACAAAGAGACGGAGAAGACATTCGTTATTCAGATCATGCGGCCATCATGATTGATTTATCAGTTTAAGCTTTAGGTTTATTCTGCTCACCGTTATAATTAATAACTAGTTTCAATATATTGGAAAGATTATGAGAACATGTGGTGTTGAAATCACAGGCAGTGAAGTACTTTTATGCTTGCTGACAAAAGAAGAAGACGTTTTTGATATTCGCGATGTACGTCAAACACGCTTTACCCTTGGTCAGGTTGGCCAAGAAACTGAAGATATGCGCAAATTCCAATTTGATTTTGCAAAATTATTAGAAGATTACCAAATTGACTCTGTTGCTATAAAGCAACGCGCACCAAAGGGTAAGTTTGCAGGTAGTGCGACAGGCTTTAAAATCGAAGCTGCCATTCAATTAATAAAAGACGTGGATGTTAAAATTTTATCTGCAACTGAAATCAAAGAACAATTGAAGCGTAACCCTTTACCAATCGACTTTGAAGAAACTGGGCTTAAGAAATATCAAGAAACGGCATTTGTTAACGCATACGTTTATATCATGATGAAAACATACCGCCCAGAAGAGCTATAAAAAGTAGACTCACTAAATATCCGGCGATTTCAGGCCGGATATTTATCTCACTGAATATCGGTTTATTTACGTGTGTCATATAAAGAGTCCGACACTTTTCTTAAATCTACATTTTCAATGTAGTCATCACTCAACGTCAGAATTGCATTTAAGTTATTTACTAACTTTTCTTTTTGCAACTCACCTGGCTTTAATGCCGTTTGCAATAAATGTAATGCCATATCGGCCATAAGCAAACGTTGTTTTTCTTGCCAATTTTCATCAGCACGACTTGCAGGGTGCGTCCTGATAGCTTCTTCAACTTGGTCATGAATTGACCAACTTAAAGTTAAAATATCTTGTCTCTGCTGCTTTTCCATAGCACACCTCTAGGATTTAAATTAGGCCGTAAATATCTTTTAAATGTATTATTTAATACAAAGCTCCACATGTCTTTACCTTTGATCAATATGCAGAAATCTTCAATACGCCTTTCGTCATATCTTATATTGAATTATTTAACCTGAGCTTTGGTTAAGAGATTTACTTACGCATTAATATTTAAGTAATTAAAGTTTTTCAACTCTGCAGCCGGAAACTTTTAGTGATAACAAGGCGAATTCACGCGTCAATAGCTGGCCTATTGCAAGTGAATTCAACGCAGTTAACGTTGAAAGTAGCCGCTGGAGATAAGTTTATTAGCCACAGCTCAGGTTATTTAGTGCTTTGGGGTTTCTTGGATAGAAGTTTGTAGGCTGGCTCTGGCATAAGTCAAATTCACGGGTATTTTTATAGGGTAGCTTCATAAACCCTGCTACACCAAAGTTGTCTATACATAAGGCGTACTGCATGATTTCTTCTAAAAGCGTCTTAAATTGCGCTTCTTTAGATGCATCCAATAAGCGGTAATAATGGTGGATCTTTAAACGGTTTTCTACCGATTCAAAAATAATACACCCTGTGTGGTGAATTTTATTCAGCTCAAAAACACATTGAATAATGCTTTTTGGTAGCTGTAATTGCTCGTCAGGATCTTTACCATCTTCAAAATAACTATGTGGTCGGGTAATTTCTTGGCTACTGGTATCAACAACCGAGTAATGTAGCTGAGGTAATACATCGAAAATAAACGCACCCGTGCTGTCTCTTTCTAACTGAATTGTTTGCCTTGCATCGAACAAGCAACATTTAAACAAGCCTTTTTGGGTTATGCCTTGCGCAAGCATGACCGTTGCATTAACAGAATCGGTAAATGCTTGATGTAGAGTTTCATCGTGCAAAATCAGACTTGATTCAATATGCAGATTTTCTTCTCGCCAATGAAAACTTAAGCCACCAACTACGGGAAATTTTGCAAGGCGACTGATTGACGCTAAAAAGGCTTTTTCGGTATCTCCAGTATCAAACAAAAACTCTTTATAGTATCTATCTAATTGTGCATCGTTAACATCAAGCAGTTGTTGATTATGATCTGCTCTTCGTAAGAACTCTTTGCGAGAACTGTAAACAACTGTGTCAGGTTCAAATTCAAATTCATTAACCCAAAATGGAATGTTCGCTTTGACTGTTTTGTTATCTAGTTCAGGCAAGTAAACTTTAGCCATACTTGGCATATTGCGGATAAAGTAGTCTCCTGCCGCATCTCTTAATTTTTTATCCTTTGACAGCATATTGTCTATGACTGTCGCAAACTCCTGAGGTAAGCCAAGACTTGCCGCTGGGATAACACCCACCCCAAAACGGCATGATTGTGCACTTGCCAAAGCATAGAGTGTTGACGCAACACCTTGTTCATCGAATCGAGGCGATGATTGCATGCCTGACATTTGTTCATCACCAATAAAATACACATCGCCCATGCGGGCATTGGTACTCGATAAATCTGCTGACATTAAATCCATGATGTTGCTGGCAACGACTTCTCCGTATTCATCAATCTGCGCATAAACAGAGCTTCCCCAATCAACCAGAGAGAACTCATCAGTATCAACATCCCAAACAATATTAGAGGGTTTGATGTCTCCGTGGACAATAGGTTGTGGGCTTAAACCATTTTTATGTTTGCGCAAGTCAAGTAAGACATTTCTGAGTTTTAACGCTAAGCTCATAATGTCTTGTACCGAGAAACGACCACGTTTAAGTGAGATTTTTTCTAAGTCTTCCCCTTTTGCTCGTGCCATCATCAAAATACCTTGTTTTTTTACCCGTTCAAAAGCAAAAAACTTAGGCACCATGGGGTTGTTTATTTGCGATAGCATATAGGCTTCGTCTTCAAGTCTATCTCTGACACTTTGAGCAAGAGTAATTCGAGAAAACTTAAACACCCATTCCTGCTCGTCTTCACCAATGCCTGCGAAAACAAATCCAAACGCACCTGAGCCAATTTCTTCAACATCGCTATAACCCAGTAACTGCAATTGCTTCTTACATATATTTAGCCACTGCCTATGCTTTTTTGCGTCGTGGTGAGAGAGAAGATAAATAGATTGCTGTTCGTTTATATAGAAATTATTGATTGATTTGGCAGTCATAAATATTGTTATTTTGATCAAAAAAGGCCGATAAATCGGCCTTTTAAATTGAAGATTAAGCTTGTTCTATTTTAGCCCAAGAATCTCTTAACCCAACCGTTTGGTTGAATACAAGACCTTCTTCTTTATTGTCGCGGCAATAATACCCTAAGCGCTCAAATTGGAAGCCTTGTTCAACGGCTGCTTGTGCTAAAGACGGCTCAAGTTTCGCTGACTTAATCACAGTGAGTGAGTCAGGGTTAAGCGTTGCAACAAACGACTCAGCTGCAGCTGGGTTTGGTACATTGAACAATCTGTCATACTGACGTACTTCAGCTTCTACACAGTGTGTTGCAGATACCCAGTGAATAACACCTTTTACTTTACGGCCATCAGCTGGGTTTTTGCCTAGTGTATCTGCATCATAACTACAGAAGATAGTTGTGATATTACCTTCAGCATCTTCTTCAATACGTTCAGCTTTAATGACATAAGCATTGCGTAAGCGTACTTCTTTGCCAAGTACTAGACGCTTGAACTTCTTATTCGCTTCAACGCGGAAATCTTCACGCTCAATGAATAACTCTTTCGTAAATGGTAATTCACGCGTGCCCATAGATTCTTCAGAAGGATGGTTAGGCGCAACTAATTGCTCAACTTTACCTTCATCAAAGTTTTCTATCACAATACGTACAGGGTCGATAACTGCCATCGCACGTGGTGCGTTATTGTTTAGGTCATCACGAATACATGCTTCTAACATGCCCATTTCAACCATGTTATCTTGCTTAGTGATACCGATACGCTTACAGAACTCGCGAATTGAAACAGGTGTGTAACCACGACGACGAAGGCCTGCGATAGTAGGCATGCGTGGGTCATCCCAACCATCAACATGATTCTCAACCACTAAATCATTTAGCTTACGCTTTGACATAACCGTATATTCAAGGTTTAAGCGAGAAAATTCGATCTGTTGAGGGTGACACTCTAAAGAGATGTTATCTAAAACCCAGTCATAAAGACGGCGGTTATCTTGGAACTCAAGTGTACATAGTGAATGTGTAATGCCTTCTAACGCATCAGAAATACAATGAGTGAAGTCATACATAGGGTAAATGCACCACTTATCACCTGTTTGGTGGTGATGTGCAAAGCGGATACGGTAAATGATAGGATCACGAAGTACCATGAATGAGCTAGCCATATCAATCTTAGCTCTAAGAACACATTCGCCCTCTTTGAACTCACCTTTGCGCATTTTTTCGAATAAAGCTAAGTTTTCATCAACTGGTGTGTCTCTGTACGGACTATTTTTACCTGGCTCTGTTAATGTGCCGCGGTATTCACGCGCTTCATCAGGCGATAGGAAACATACGTATGCCAAACCTTTTTCGATAAGTTCAACTGCATAGCCATGAAGCTTATCGAAGTAATTAGATGAATAGCAAATTTCACCATCCCAGTTAAAACCTAACCAAGATACGTCTTCTTGAATCGACTTAACGTAGTTGATGTCTTCTTTTTCTGGGTTTGTGTCATCAAAACGTAAGTTACATAAACCTTGGTAATCTTGAGCAATGCCGAAGTTTAAACAAATAGATTTCGCATGGCCAATGTGTAGAAAACCATTTGGCTCAGGTGGAAAACGTGTATGCGTAGATTGATGCTTGCCACTTGCTAAATCAGCATCAATGATATTTCGAATAAAGTTAGTTGGGCGATTTTCTGTTTCCGCCATAGATATGCATTCCTCTGAATCAAGCATTCTTATACATGCCGCATTATTACAAAAACAATTAAGAACTAACAGATGCTAGAGCTTATTATTTGTATAAACTCGGCTAGATTTATCTTTCCGTTCAAAATTGTGACAATTGTCGCAAATATTGTCCTAACGCAATAAATCTTTCATGAAAACTCGTTAATGTTCGCCACAGATTGATTACCAAGGATTTAAGACAATGGCATCTAGCAGTTCTAACCGAGTTTATATTCCAACAAACGCAAGAAATAACCAGTACATTTTAGCTGAGTTCAAACCAAGCGATGAGTTTGTATCAAGCTTTGACAACATTGATAGTTGTTATGAGCGCATTGCACGAAAGTTATTTTTAGCCTGTGAAGAAAATGGCTTGTACAACGTTCATATGATTGCCAACGATAAGTTGCCTATTACACGTTTTCATGAAGAGTCATATTGCCTACAAACAGAGAAGCAAATGTTGTTTTTCTACAACCCCAAATACCATGAAGCACATAAGTTTTATTGGCAACAAGGTGTTAGAGCAAAGAAAGTACGCCTTCTGTTTTTAGCAACAGGTGACGAGCTTAGAGCAAATGCTGCAAATTTTCATAATAAAGTTCAAAAGACACTACATGATTTAAAAGTAAACTTGGGCGTTGAAGATGCTTTTAAGATAAGAGACCACCAGCATTTAACTTATGATTTATTTGCTCGCGTTAAAGGCCACAAAGAAACGTACGGCTATAAACTGAGAAGTTTATATCCACGCTATGAAGCAAGAAAGTGTGAAATTCCAGCCGAACACACTGAAATGACCTATGTCACTTTCAATATTCCAATGACGCGTGCTTTAAAAACACAATTTCAACATTTACTCGAAGACGAACATTACACACAATTTTATTCATTTATTGAAGATAAGTTTTTCAGTGCTTGTGGCTATAAGCAGATCAGCCAGGCCGCTTTCATCGCAGATGGTCGGTTACCACTGGTCAGAAATAGTAAAATTGATAAGTCTGCACAAAATAGTGAACTGCAAAAGTTAAGCTTTGATATTTGCTCTGAAGAAACACAATACAAAGCCCATTGGGATAAAAACCAGTTGGTAGATACGTTACATTTTGTTGTGGTTGCCAAAGCCAGTGATAATAAAGATGTCGGATATGGCAAGTTTATGAATAATGTCGAGTCTATGATCAGAGGTTTATCACAGACATTAGAATTGTCGGCTCAAAGACAAGCACTCAATGTGCGCTTTTTCCAACACATAAGCTATAACGCTTAATCTTGTGTTTAGTGTAGGTGTTGTTTAATTAAACTAAACAACACCTTTATTTTTGGTTGACCGTGTATTTACTTACTAGTATGTCAATTTTCCCCGTTTGTTGAAGCTCTGTAATGGCTTTATTTAATAATGGCAATAAGTGAATCTTTGACTTGTTCAACCTGATTTTAAGCTCACCTTTGGTATGAAGCTGATCAAGGCGAATTGAAACACTCAATTTGTTTGCCCAGTATTTCGCAGGTAAATCACCAATTAAAATACGCTCCACCCTATTCTTATGTAATGCTAGAACAAGCTCTTTTTCAGAAGCGAAGTCGATACGTGTGAAAGTATTTTCATCGAAATAGTAATATCCTAGTATGGTTCCAACTTCTTCTTTATAAACCATTGGTCCAAGTTGAGTTCCATCTAGACTCGCGTAATACTCTTCAATACCAAACAACTTGTGTGAAAATACAAACTGTTCACCAGCATCACCGCCTGGAAACCAAACAGGTGAAACAACGTCAAAATCAAGTAGGCCATTATCCATTGCATAGATGGTTCTCTTTGGCGGAAACCGTAACTCAATACCATGAATTTTTGCTTTATCTAAAATAAGTGGAATTAACTCGCCTAAAATTCCTGGTTTGTCTTCGTCTGGTATGTAGTACGGATACCAAGACTCTGAAGCTGCTAAATTATATCTTAATGACTCTTTTGCGTGAGCCCCTAAAGTGCTTAGTAAGCAGATGAATAAAACATTAAATAATAACGTAACTTTCAAACACTCACCTTTTTATTGTTCTTGTTTTAATTTGAAAAAACTTAATCGGTTGCTGACTTCTTTTGTTGATCTTTCAAGCTTCGACATATCTTGAGACATTTGTTCAAGCATAGAGGTATTTTGTTGCGTAGACCTATCAAGGTTACTAACCGCTGAATTAACCTCACTAATACTAGTGCTTTGCTGTCTAGTGGCGTCATTTAAATTATGCATCATGCTATTTACTTCAGAAATATTATATTGAATATTTTCTAGACGTTGATGTGAGTCTTGTGAGCTATTAAAACTAATTTCAACTTTATCTATATTCTCAGAGACTAACTCTTTGATTTTTTTAGCCGCGTCTGCCGAACGTTGCGCAAGTTCTCGCACTTCACTAGCTACCACAGAAAAACCTTTACCCTGTTCTCCAGCTCTTGCTGCCTCAACGGAAGCGTTTAGGGCAAGGAGGTTAGTTTGAAACGCAATTTCATCAATCATAACCGTTATTTGTGCAATCTCTCGGCTTGAATCTCGCATACTCTGTGTTACATCTACGGAGCCTTTCATCACTTCCATGGCATCTTCAGCAATTTGTTTCGAATCTTGCATTTGCTTTGTAACAACAAGGCTTTGATCTGCTGTTTCATTTACGCTTGATGCCATTTGTTCCATAGAGGCAGCTATTTGCTCGAGGGCCACGGCTTGCTCAGTACTGCGCTTCGAAATATCAACTGAAAATTGTTTTTGATCTGTGCACAATGCAAGAGTGTGTTCTGCTGACTTATTGATATCTTTGAAAGCGCTTTTAAGTTCAATTGTTGACGTATTAATTGCTGAACATATTTTGTCCAAATCACCAGGAAAGGTTTTGCTTATTTGGTGATATAATGCACCTTGTTGCTGTAATTCTGACGACGTTTGAATTTCTTCCATCGCACTATTTAGTAAATGAAGCATTTCATTCATATCTGCTTTTAAACTGGCATATTGTCCATGCATATCACCTTGAATTTGTTTATCAAACTGACCTGACTTTATACTTTCAACAACACCTGCTAACTCATTTAATACTTCCTCAACTCTCTCACTTGAGAGGTTCATTGCGCGTTGCAGTTTTTCTAAATGACCTGAGTATTCTCCGACAACGCGAGAGCTTAATACACCTTCACTTTGATGGACTGAAACTTGAACTATGTTGAGAATTGCACTTTCTAAATTTTCTAATGATGAATTGACATTCGTCTGAAGCGAAGCCAGTCGACCTGAATACTCATTTGTGATTCGTGACGAATATTCTCCCATTTGTAAATGCTCAAATAGATTCTCAATATCGGAAACAAATAGTTCTAAGTTTTCTGATGATTCATTAAATGCATTTTTAAGTTGTAACAAACGACCGCTATAATTACCTTCAAGTCGATTGTCAAATTCGCCATTCTTCTGCGACAGTAACGAGCCTGAGATTTCGTTCATTGCATTTTCGAGCGACGACATGCTTTCATTAAATGATAGTTTTAGTTCATTCAATGCGCCTTTTTGTTCAGATAAGATGCGCCCCGAAAAATTACCGCTTTGAAGCTGCTCCATACTTTTAGAGATTTCTTTAATGGCATCATCTATGGTTTCAATTGAGTTATCGACTTTAGCCCTTAGCGGCCCTTTTACACTTGGTGACATTCTTACAGTAAAGTCGCCTTCAGCAAGCCCATTCATAACTTCATCAAGCGCATTCATAGTAAATTCAAGGGTATTACTACTGTTATTAACTCCTTCTTTTAAAACTGACATATCGCCTTTACAGGGGTAATGTACTCTATGACTGAAATCACCATTTGAAACTCGGCTCATTACAGACTGAATTTCACTATTTACCGCATTTAACTCTTGTAAAAAGCTATTAAATGACCGTGTCGCTTGACCAACCTCATCGTTAAGATCTGAGCTAATCGATTTGGAAAAATCAAAATCTTGGTTTACTTTGTTAATAAACCCACTAAGCTTTTGCAAGCCATCATTTAAACTTTTAGCGACTCTCGATGCAAAACTGACAATTAAGTAAATAATAACCAAACAGCTCACTAAAGAAATAATTAGAAGTGACATGGCTTTTGTTTTAGTAGATTGCGCATATTGGCTGATTAAATGCGATTTTTTATCTGCAATGCCTTTAATCGACTTTATTCTGCTTGTTGCATCTACAAACCAGTTGGAGTTATCACGCCCTGAAAAAACTAAATTACCGCTACTGAGTTGTTCTGAGATAAATGCACGGTATGGCAGTATTTGTTCGTCAAGGTTATTTAGCTGAGAAAATTCTGACTTAAATAATTTAGCATCAAGTAATTGCTTAATGAAATCGACTTGCTGTAGTTGGTCACTTTGAAATAAAGATAAACTAGCAAGTTGAGGCAGCGAAATATCGCCGCGATTAAAAACACCGTTTAAAAGGCCACGTTCTTGCCCCGCACGCTCTTTCATCCAAAGAATGGCGATTAAGCTCTTCATACTTTTGGTAGCATGTGGGTCATCAATATAATTCGCAAAAGTACTTGCTGCATCTAATGCATATTTATTTGCCTTAGAATAAAACCCAAATGCGCCAGATTGTTTATCTAGTTGGTCTACCTGAGTTCGAACTATATCTAATGCTTCAAAGTGCTTAAGTAAATCGTTAATAATGAGTTGGGTAGATTTAGGGAAGTCATCAAGCTGCTCTGATGCTAGCTTAAAAAGTTGTATTTTGGCTGAATCAGCTTTCTTTCTCTGCGCTAGTACCTTTTCTTTCCCGTTACCGCCAGAGGCAAGAAAACCAGCTGTTAGACCGCGCTCTACGGCAAAATTATGTGCAGTATTGTCTAATACACGAACTGCATTAACATAAGATTCTAATCGTGATGCTTCCTTATAATTTATAAATTGAGAAAAAACCAAATAAATAAAACTAATTAAAACAAAAAATGTTGGGATAACACTGAGGAGTGTAATTTTGGTTTTAATTTTTAAGTTATTAATCAAGCCATCAAACATGACAAGAGATCCATTGCACGAAGATTAGTACTTAAAAGATAGTAAACAGCTGAGAAAATAGGAAAAAATTTGAGTAAAAAAAAGGCTTTGCATGGAGCAAAGCCTTGATAATATCAATCTTTAAAGTCGAATACCGCCATCTACTTCGACAACACGACCTGTGAAAAAGTCATTTTCAATGATGTATTTTGCTGTGTGCGCAATTTCTTCTGCTTCGCCTAAACGACCAACCGGTTTCATCTTAACCAAACGCTCTTTCGCTTCAGGTTTCATCGCATCCGTCATTTTGGTACGGATCACACCTGGTGCAATTGCACCAACACGAATACCAAAAAGACCAAGCTCTTTCGCCCATGTCGTTGTCATGGCAACCACGCCCGCTTTAGCTGCAGCGTAATTGGTTTGACCCATATTACCAGCACGAGCTACGCTCGACATATTAACAATGACACCACCTTCACCGCTTTCAACCATTTTTACAGCAGCTTCTCGGCCACAAAGGAAAACACCCGTTAGGTTAACGTCAATAACAGACTGGTATTGTGATAATTCCATTTTTGCAGTCACTACGCCATCTTTTGCTTTCAATAGCAGACCATCGCGCAGAATGCCAGCGTTGTTGATCAGTACATGTACGGCACCGAAATCACTAACGATATTATTGAAAACCGCTTCAATTTCAGCCTCAACGCTCACGTTAGCCACATAGGTTTCAACTTTAACATCGAGCTTAACCAATTCAGCTTTTGCTTCAGCCAATACTTCATCTTGCATATCAATTAACGCAAGATTAGCGCCTAATTCTGCCATTTGTGTCGCCATTGCAAAGCCAAGGCCTTGCGCGCCACCGGTAATGACAACCGTTTTATTTTTAATGTCCATAATGCAGTCTATTTTTCACTATAAAGTTTAAAGATTGCGCTAAAGTCTTCGGCACCTTTACCTTGATTTTGCATCAAGTTATAAAGGTTTTTCGCCAATGCGCCCATAGGTGTTGCCGAGTTAGTTTGTTGCGCAGCTTGCTGAGCTAAACCTAAATCTTTGGCCATTAAGTCCACCATAAAGCCCGGCTTATAGCCATTTGAACTCGGAACATTTTCAAGTACATCTGGACAAGGATTATAAAGCTCTAACGTCCAGTTACGACCTGAGCTGTTAAGCATAATCTCACTCAGTACTTTTGGATCTAGACCATGGTCTATACCCATCTGTAGCGCTTCACTGGTCCCTGCCATAAGTATACTTAACAGCATATTGTTACAGATCTTCGCAACTTGCCCGGCGCCAATGTCACCTGCATGGTAAATATTTTTACCCATGTTAGGCAGTATCGTATTCGCTAATTCAAAACAAGTCGTTGAACCGCCAACAATAAAGGTTAACGTACCGGCAGCAGCACCAGCAACACCACCAGACACTGGCGCATCTACAAATTTAATACCTGCTTCGCCAAGTGCTTTACCAACGAATTGTGCTGATTCAGCATCAATTGTTGAACAATCAATGACTAAGGTGTTTTTGTTTAAATGGTTAACTAGCCCATTTTCGCCAGTGTAAATCGCTTTTACATGCTTGCCTGCAGGTAACATACTGACAACAAAATCAGCATTCTCACAGACTTCTTCTACCGCGTTTACAGCTGTTGCACCGGCTTCTACAAGGGTTGCGATTGCATCTGGGCTTAAATCAAAAACGCGTACTTCGTGACCGGCTTTAACCAAGTTGATGGCCATTGGACCACCCATATTCCCTAAACCAATAAATCCAATTTTTGCCATTGTTACATTCCTTACAAACCTTGAAGTGGATGATCTGACCAACGCGCTTTGAAAAAAGTGTTAATCGCGTCATCTGTCACACTTTGTGTATTTTCAAACTGCCAATTCGGTGCGCCATCTTTATCGATTAATAATGCGCGAATACCTTCTTGGAATTCACCAAATTCACCTGCAGTCACTGACATACCAAGCTCTAATCTAAAGCAATCAGCTAAGCTCAACCCTTTTGCACGATTTAATTGCTCACTAACCAGCTTTGCACTTAATGGTGAGCCATGGTGTAATGATTTTTGTGCACGAGAAAGCCATTTGTTATCTGTTGCATCAAGGGACAAGATGGCATCGATTTGCGACTCAAGACTGTCTTTAGTTACAAGCTCAGCTATCACAGATTGTAGTGGTTCAATTTCACTTGCTGGCTCATTACTAGATTGGCTTTGTAAGCTGTGTAACAGCTCAGAAAGTAAACCATGGTTATATTCTTCATTGTCTTTCCAATCTGTACCAAGTAACGTGGCAAGCAGCTCACCATAAAGTTCAGCATTAACAAAATGATCTGCCAGACCAACAAATTGTGCGTCTTTGGCATTAATTGATGCGCCAGTCAGGCCTAAGAATAAACCGACACCTGCAGGCATTTTATTCAAGAAATAGCTGCCACCGACATCTGGGTAAAGACCAATTGTGATCTCAGGCATGGCAATACGGGCTGTTTCTGTCACTACACGGTGACTAGCGCCTGCCATTAGACCTAAACCGCCACCCATGATGATGCCGTTACCCCAAAGTAAGATTGGCTTTTCATAAGTGTGGATTTGGTAATCAAGTGTATATTCTTCGCTGAAGAAGGTTTCGATGTGGTTGTTACCATCATTGGCAGCCATCGCTTTGTATAAGCTAACTACATCACCACCGGCGCAAAACGCTTTTTCACCATGACCTTTTAACACCACCAAAGCGATGTCATCTTCATTTGCCCATTCGGTTAGCTGAGGCGCTAATAAACGGATCATATCTAAGTTGAGTGCATTCAGTGCTTTTGGCACGTTTAAGGTGGCAAACGCCACCTTTTTGCCATTATCACAGTCAGCCAACTCAAATACGACCGGCGCATCTGCTTGGTTTAATAACTGTAATTTTGCCATTAGCCGTTCACCCAGTTTGGTTTACGTTTTTCTAAGAACGCGTTCACGCCTTCTTTTTGGTCTTGTGTATCAAATAGCGTTACAAACAGTTCTCGCTCTAGTGGCAGCGCACTGTTAATTGTACCTGTACGACCTTTTTGAATAAGTGCTTTACAAGCTGTCACCGCCACTGGGCTTTGATCTGCCACTTTTTCAGCTAGAGCAAGTGCGGCATTGAGTGCTTCGCCAGTTTCTACGACTTCTTCCACTAAACCAATTTGTTGTGCTTTGTCAGCTTTTAGCCGCTCGCCACATAAAATCATGCGCTTAGCCCAACCTTCACCAACAAGCCACGATAGGTTTTGCGTACCACCAGCACAAGGCAGTAAACCAACTTTAGCTTCTGGTAACGCCATTTGTGCTTGGCTTTCTGCAATACGAATATCACAAGCCAATGCCACTTCAAGACCACCACCCATAGCAAAACCATTGATAGCGGCAATCGAAACACCTCTGAAATCACTCAAGGTTTCGAACGCTTCACCGAATACACGAGACATATCAGCAGCAACACCTTTGTCACCGTCAGCAAATACATTTAAATCAGCACCTGCTGAGAAGAATTTCTCGCCTTCACCTGTGATCACTAAAGCATAAATTTCTTTATCTTGATTTAGTTCGTGTACAAGGTTTTTTAACCCTACCAAGGTATCACGTGTCCATGTATTCGCAGGCGGGTTGCTCATTGTTACTACCGCGATGTTACCCTGCTTTTCTAATTTAAGTTGTGCAGTCATTTGGGTTTCCTTATTACAATACGCTTGGCGCGCCTTCAGCTAAAATACGACGGCCGATTATCACGCGCATTATCTCATTGGTACCTTCAAGAATTTGGTGAACACGTACATCACGAACATGACGCTCTAGTGGATATTCTTTGATATAGCCGTAACCACCATGAATTTGTAATGCGTCGTCACACACTTTAAAACCTACATCAGTAGCAAATCGTTTAGCCATTGCACAGTAAGTGGTTTTTTCGCTGTCATTGGTATCTAGTTTGAATGCCGCAAGGCGAACCATTTGTCGCGCAGCAACAAGCTCAGTATTCATATCTGCAATTTTAAACTGTAGTGCTTGGAATGCCGCAAGAGGCTTACCGAACTGCTCGCGCTCAGTCATATATTGCTTAGCTGTGTTAAGCGCTTGCTGTGCAGTACCGATTGAACAAGTTGCAATGTTAATACGACCACCGTCTAAGCCTTGCATCGCAAATTTAAAGCCTTCACCTTCTGCACCCATTAGGTTTGCAGCAGGAATACGCACGTTTTCAAGTGTGACAAGGCGTGTTGGTTGTGCATTCCAACCCATTTTCTCTTCAGCTTTACCGTATGAAATACCTTCAGCATCCGCTGGTACAACAAACGCAGAAATACCTTTCGGACCCGCTTCACCAGTACGTGCCATTACCACAAGTACGTCTGTTTCACCGGCACCTGAGATAAACATTTTCGAGCCGTTTAACACATAGCTGTCGCCATCTTTATCAGCTTTAGTTTTAAGCGATGCGGCATCAGAGCCTGAACCTGGCTCAGTTAAACAATATGATGCTAACAATTCACCCATCACTAGTTGATCGATATATTGCTCTTTAACGGCGTCAGTACCAAAGCTTGCGATCATCCAAGTTGCCATGTTGTGGATTGTTAGCATGGCAGTTGTTGCTGTACAGCCCATAGCAAGCTGTTCAAAAATAATGCTTGAATCTAAACGTGATAAACCAAGGCCACCTGCCTCTTCTGGCGTGTATAAACCACAAAAGCCAAGTTCACCGGCTTTTTTAATCACGTCTTTAGGGAAAATATGTTCGCGGTCCCACAGCGCAGCATTTGGCGCTAGTTCACTCATTGCGAATTGATATGCTGTTTCGGCAAATGCCTGTTGATCTTCATTTAGATTAAAGTCCATAAAAGACCTCTTGTTGTCAAAGGTGAGCCGCTCATGTCGGCTCACATTGTTATTATAAAAATAGAATAGAAAGGATTAACGTAAGTTGATGCTCATATTAGGGCCAGTCACGACCTCATCATCAAACCAACGTGAAGTCACCGTTTTCGTTTCTGTGTAGAAACGCACGCCTTGCTTACCGTAAGTGTGTTGGTCACCATAGAAAGAGTTTTTCCAACCTGTGAATGAGAAGAAAGGGAGTGGCACAGGAATTGGAATATTAATACCCACTTGACCTACTTCAATTTGCTGTTGGAATTTACGTGCTGCTGCACCGCTTGCTGTAAATAAAGACGTACCGTTACCGTATGGGTTGCGGTTAATTAGCGCGATTGCTTCGTCTAGCGTATCTACAAATACACAGCTTAAAACTGGACCAAAGATTTCTTCTTTGTAGATTTCCATCTCTTCATTCACATCAGTAAATAGCGTCGGGCCTACCCAGTTACCTGCTTCATAACCTTCAACGGTATAATCTGAACCATCAACTAAACAGGTTGCGCCTTGGTCTTTACCACTTTGAATAAGTGAAAGAATACGCTGCTTTGCTTGTGGTGTTGTTTGCGGGCCATAAGCCGCTTCAGGGTCGTTCCAAAGACCTGGACGTACGCCTTCAAAACCTTTTTTAATGTCTTCTACCCACTCTTTCGATGAGCCAACAAACACAGCTACCGAAATACCCATACAACGTTGACCACCAGCACCCACTGACGCACCAACTAGGTTATTCACTGTTTGTGCTTTTGACGCATCAGGCATGATCACCATGTGGTTTTTAGCACCAACGCACGCTTGAACACGTTTCTTGTGCTGTGTGCCTTTGCTATAAATGTAATGACCGACATTACAAGAACCAACAAATGACACCGCTTTGATTTCTGGTGCTTCTAGAATTTGGTCAACTTGGTTTTTTGTACCGTGTACAACTTGCAGCACGCCTTTTGGTGCACCCGCTTCTTCGAATAACTCGACTAAACGCATTGGCGTAAGTGGATCTTGCTCTGATGGTTTAAGTACAAAAGTGTTACCGCATACAATCGCCATTGGGAACATCCAAAGTGGGATCATAGCCGGGAAGTTAAATGGGGTAATACCGGCACACACACCTAGCGGTTGAGTGTAAGAATACGTATCAATGTTGCGGGCAACGTTTTCAACAGTTTCACCCATCATCATTGCAGGGGCATTTGCAGCTTGTTCAACCACTTCAATACCACGCCATACATCGCCTTTTGCATCTTCGAACGTCTTACCTAATTCATGACAGATAATGGTCGCGATTTCTTCTTGGTGCTCTTTCAAAAGCGCCGCGTATTTCATCATGATACGCGCACGCTCTGGTACTGGCACGTTGCGCCAAGTCTTAAATGCTTCTTGTGCAGAGTCAATCGCTGCTTTTACTTCTTGCTCTGTCGCGCAAGGTACTTTTGCAAGTACTTCTTGGTTTGCTGGATTAACAACATCAATCCATTGCTCTGATGATGATTGAGTGAATTCGCCGTTGATGTATAAAGGTACTTGGTGCATCTGCACTCCTCCCCTGGTAAATAGAAAAAAGGCACCGCTGTTATATTATTTATACGGTGCCTACAACTTGGTGTGATTAAACTTCGACTGCCAGTGCTACCGCTTCACCACCACCGATACACAGTGATGCAACACCTTTTGAAAGGCCGCGATTACGTAGGGCATGAATTAGAGTAACGAGGATACGCGCACCACTTGCACCGATTGGGTGACCAAGGGCACATGCACCACCATTAACGTTAACTTTGCTTTGCTCAAGACCTAGCTCTTTAATTGCTAGCATAGTCACCATGGCAAATGCTTCGTTGATTTCCCATAAATCTACGTCAGCTTTGTTCCAACCCGCTTTTTCAAGTAGCGTGTTCATTGCGCCAACTGGAGCAACCGTGAATTCTGCTGGCGCTTGTGAGTGAGTCGCGTGAGCAACCACTTTACAAAGCGGTGTTAAACCTTGCTTTTTAGCTTCTGACTCACTCATTAAAATAAGTGCTGCAGCGCCATCTGAAATCGATGATGAGTTTGCTGCGGTAATCGTGCCGTCTTTTTTGAATGCTGGACGTAAACCTGGAATTTTATCTGGACGCGCATTACCTGGTTGCTCATCAATGGCTACTTCAACGTCACCTTTACGCGTTTTTAAGACATGAGAAACTACTTCGTTATTGAAGCTGCCGCTTTCAATCGCTTCATTTGCTTTGCTTAAAGAGCTAAGCGCAAACTCATCCATTTCTTCACGGGTGATGCCATAATCATCCGCAGTTGCTTGTGCAAAACAACCCATCGCTTTGTTGTCGTATGCATCTTCAAGACCATCGGCCATCATGTGATCTTTAATCTCACCATGACCCATACGCATACCGCCACGCGCTTTAGGAATAAAATATGGTGAGTTAGTCATGCTTTCCATACCACCTGCAATTGCAGATGAAATGCTGCCCGCCTTAATTAGGTCGTGAGCAAGCATGGCTGCTTTTAGACCTGAGCCACATACCTTGTTAATCGTTGTTGCACCGGTTGAACGTGCTAGACCTGCATGCAGCATAGCTTGACGTGCTGGTGCTTGACCAAGACCTGCCGGTAGTACACAACCCATGATCACTTCATCAATTGATGCATCCGTAAGCCCTGTTTCGCTCATAACGCTTTTGATTGCAGTTGCGCCAAGCTCTGTTGCGCTTGCGCCTGAAAGTGCACCCATAAAGCCACCCATAGGGGTACGTTTTGCTGCTACGATTACAACTGCTTCGTTACTCATGTTAAACTCCTGTTCACAAGCTTCTTGCTTGTTTGTTTCAAAATGATGATTTGAGCATACCTAATATTTACGTTTACGCCAACGTAAATCTAAAATCAACTTAATTGCGTTGACTTAAACTGTAAACTTAAGTTGCACGTTTTCCTTGCCAATACTGCTGAAAACTGCGAAAAGGCAGTTTATTTAATTAGAACTGCATTAAATATTCACTCTTTTTGTTAACACTCAATAATACATTCCCCAAAACGCAACTTTACCTTTACGTAAACTTCACTTATATTGGTCTAATCTGTTTTGAAGTAAGTGTTAAACAATTATGCAAGATAACCTTAACGAACCTACATTCTCTATTAGCGAATTGGCTAAGGAATTTGACATTACCACCCGTTCTATTCGTTTTTATGAAGATCAGGGATTAATTTCGCCAGAGCGAAATGGTCAAACCCGCATTTATTCAAAACGAGACAAAGTACGTCTAAAACTTATCTTACGCGGCAAGCGCTTAGGCTTCACTCTGGCTGAAACAGGCCGATTATTTGAACTATACGATGCCGATAAATCAAGTGCGAAACAGCTCACCACTATGCTGGCGTTAATAGAAGAAAAGAAAGCTGATTTAAGTCAACAAATGGATGACATTAAAGTGGTTTTGATGGAACTCGTTACCGCAGAGCGTCGTTGTCACGACACCCTAAAAGAGCTTGAAGAGCACGAAGACTAAATAAATTTATAATAACTCTCACACAGGATAACCAAGATGAGCACTGTATCTTTATATAAAGAATTAAACTTTGGATTAGGTGAAACAGCTGACATGATACGTGATCATGTAAACAGCTTTGCAAGTGCTGAAATTGCACCACTTGCTGAGAAAACTGATTTAGACAATGCATTCCCAAATCAACTTTGGCCACAATTCGGGGAGATGGGCTTATTAGGTATTACCGTACCTGAAGAATTTGGTGGTGCAAATATGGGCTACCTTGAACACGTAATTGCGATTGAAGAGATCAGCCGTGCAAGTGCCTCTATCGGTTTAAGCTATGGCGCTCACTCTAACCTGTGTGTAAACCAAATTAACCGCAACGGTAACGACGCGCAAAAACAAAAGTATCTGCCTAAGTTAATTAGCGGCGAACACATTGGCGCACTTGCTATGAGTGAGCCAAATGCGGGTTCTGACGTTGTTTCTATGAAGCTAAAAGCTGAAAAGAAAGGCGATAAGTACATTCTTAATGGTAATAAAATGTGGATCACCAATGGCCCAGACGCAGATGTGTTAGTCGTTTATGCAAAGACTGATTTAGAAGCGGGTTCTAAAGGGATCACAGCATTCATCATTGAAAAAGACTTCCCAGGTTTTTCTACCGCACAAAAGCTAGATAAATTAGGTATGCGCGGCTCAAACACCTGTGAACTGGTTTTTGAAGACTGTGAAGTACCAGAAGAAAACATTCTAGGCACCCTAAACGAAGGTGTTAAGGTGCTAATGAGTGGTCTTGATTATGAGCGTGTTGTGCTTGCAGGTGGACCACTGGGTATTATGCAAGCGTGTATGGACATTGTTGTGCCGTATATTCACGAGCGTAAACAGTTCAATAAATCAATTGGTGAGTTCCAGTTAATTCAAGGTAAAGTCGCTGACATGTATACGCAAATGAATGCTGCGCGTTCATACGTATACACGGTAGCAAAAGCTTGTGACCGTGGTGAAACAACCCGTAAAGATGCTGCAGGTGCCATTTTATATGCTGCAGAGTTGGCAACTAAGCTTGCACTAGATGCGATCCAAATTTTAGGTGGTAATGGTTACATCAACGAATACGCAACGGGTCGTCTACTTCGTGATGCCAAACTCTATGAGATTGGTGCGGGTACGTCTGAAATTCGCCGTATGTTGATTGGTCGTGAACTATTCACAGAAAGCCGCTAAGGACACACCATGACTGTTTTAAACTCATCTATTAATGTGCATGACAGTCAGTTTAAAGCAAACAGTGAAGCCATGGCTTCACTGGTTGCAGATTTAAACGACAAAGTTGCTCAACTTGCACAAGGCGGTGGTGAATCACTTATCGCTCGTCATGAAAGTCGCGGAAAAATGTTTGTTCGTGACCGTATCAATACCCTTCTCGACGAAGGTTCTCCTTTTCTAGAAATCTCTCAATTTGCTGCGTTCGGCGTATACGAGCAAGATATACCTTGTGCAGGTGTGGTTGCTGGTATCGGCCGAGTTCAAGGCGTTGAGTGTATGATTGTCGGTAACGATGCAACCGTAAAAGGCGGCACTTACTTCCCACTGACTGTTAAAAAGCACCTACGCGCCCAAGAAATCGCAGAGCGCTGTCATTTACCTTGTATCTATTTAGTTGATTCAGGGGGCGCAAACTTACCTGAACAAGACGAAGTATTTCCAGACAAACTGCATTTCGGTCGAATCTTCTATAATCAGGCGCGCATGTCGGCTAAAGGCATTCCACAAATTGCTGTGGTAATGGGATTATGTACCGCAGGTGGCGCATATGTACCAGCAATGGCCGATGAAAGTATCATCGTAAAAGAACAAGGCACGATCTTCTTAGCTGGCCCACCACTGGTAAAAGCAGCTACGGGTGAGGAAGTCTCTGCCGAAGACTTAGGCGGTGCAGATGTGCACTGTAAAACGTCAGGTGTTGCCGATCACTACGCAGAAAACGACGAACATGCCCTATCGATTGCCCGTCAATGTGTTGCCCGTTTAAACCATCAGCGCCCTACTGCACCAATACTGAAAGACGAAAAACCACCACGTTACGATATTCGTGAAGTGTATGGCATTGTCGGTACGGATCTTAAAAAACCATTTGATGTACGTGAAGTAATTGCACGTATTGTTGATGATTCTCAATTTGACGAATTCAAGCGCTACTTTGGTGAAACCCTTGTTACTGGCTTTGCTGAAATCTACGGTCACCAAGTAGGGATTGTTGCCAACAACGGTATCTTATTCTCAGAGTCAGCACAAAAAGGTGCACACTTTATTCAATTATGTGCACAGCGCGATATTCCTTTGCTGTTTTTACAAAACATCACAGGCTTCATGGTGGGTCAAAAATACGAAGCAGAAGGTATCGCCAAACACGGTGCCAAAATGGTAACTGCTGTATCTTGTGCTGACGTACCTAAGTTTACTGTACTAATTGGTGGCTCATACGGCGCGGGTAACTATGGTATGTGCGGTCGAGCTTACGAGCCTACCATGATGTGGATGTGGCCAAACGCGCGGATTTCAGTGATGGGCGGCGAACAAGCTGCAGGTGTGCTTACACAAGTGCGTCAAGATGGTCTTGCACGTAAAGGTTTAAGCATGACTGACGAAGAAGTTGCTGAATTCAAAAAGCCAATCGTTGCACAATACGAAGAGCAAGGTCACCCGTACTATGCAAGCGCCCGTTTATGGGACGACGGCATCATTGACCCAGCTGATACTCGTACTGTTTTAGGTCTTGCACTTGAAGCCGCTGCTAACGCGCCTAAGCAAGAATCTAAGTTCGGCATTTTCAGAATGTAAGGAGCGCACTATGTCGGTCACTTTAAATATAACAAAAACAAAAGTGGCGATTTTAGAACTAAGTCGCCCTGAAAAACATAACGCCTTTGACTCGCACGTGATCAACGAGTTGATCCAATGTATTGAGCATGCAAATAGCCTTGATATCCGCGCTTTGGTTTTAAAAACCGAAGGCAAACACTTCTCTGCAGGTGCTGACCTTGGTTGGATGAAATCAATGGCCGGGAATAATTACGATGAAAACGTCGCAGATTCAGAGCAACTTGCAAAGTTAATGCATTTGTTGGCTACCAGCCCTCACCCAACTCTTTGTTTAGTTCAAGGTGCCGCATTTGGTGGCGCACTGGGGTTAATCGCCTGTTGTGACATTGCAGTTGCTAATAGCAACGCTAAATTCTGTTTAAGCGAAGTTAAGCTAGGTCTTATTCCTGCGGTTATTAGCCCTTATGTCATTAAAGCCATTGGTGAGCGCCAAGCGCGTCGCTACTTTTTAACGGCCGAAGTGTTTATGGCTGAAAAAGCGCTAGATATGGGCTTAATTCATGAGATTAATGATGATCTAGCTGCTGCACAAGACCAGTTTGTTGAACTATTACTTAACAACGGTCCTGCCGCTGTTAAATCAGCAAAGTCATTAATTAATGAAGTGGCTAATCAAGACATCAACGCAGAGTTAATCCTTCATACGGCAAAACGCATTGCTGAAATCAGAGTAAGCGAAGAAGGCCAAGAAGGCTTATCTGCATTTTTCGACAAACGTGCGCCTAATTGGCAAACCGCCGCAAAGCAATAAGGTCATTACAATGTTAAAGAAAATTCTAATTGCGAACCGTGGTGAAATTGCCTGCCGCGTTATGAAAACAGCTAAGCGCTTAGGTTTGCGTACAGTTGCTGTTTATTCAGATGCAGATGCCAATGCCCTGCATGTTAAACAGGCTGATGAAGCCTACCATATTGGTCCAGCACCGAGTAAAGATTCTTACTTAGTTGCTGATAGAGTGCTAGAAGTCGCCAAGATGGCTGGCGCAGATTGTATTCATCCGGGCTATGGTTTTTTATCTGAAAATGATATTTTTGCTCAAAAGTGCGAAGACTCGGGTATTGCTTTTTTAGGACCACTTGCAAGCTCTATTGAAGCCATGGGTTCAAAAACACGCGCTAAAGAGATCATGGCTGAAGCTAATGTACCGCTTGTACCAGGTTATTATGGTCAAAACCAAGATGTTGACTTTTTAACGGCTGAAGCTGAGAAAATTGGCTATCCAGTGCTTATCAAAGCGGCATTTGGCGGCGGTGGTAAAGGCATGCGTGTTGTACGCGAAGCGTCAGAGTTCGTGAGCGCCTTAGAAGGCGCAAAGCGTGAAGCGCTTGCTGGATTCGGAAACGACCTAGTATTACTCGAGCGTTACGTCGATACACCACGTCACGTTGAAGTACAAGTCTTTGCAGATACCCTCGGTAACTGTGTTTATTTAGGCGACCGCGATTGCTCTTTACAACGCCGTCACCAAAAAGTGATTGAAGAAGCCCCAGCCCCAGGTTTATCTAACGAACTTCGCCGCGAGATGGGTGAAGCAGCGGTACGTTGTGCTCAAGCAATTAACTATCGTGGTGCAGGTACGGTAGAGTTTTTACTATGTGGCGAAGAATTCTTCTTTATGGAAATGAATACCCGTCTGCAAGTAGAGCATCCAGTTACTGAAATGGTCACTGGCCTTGACCTTGTTGAATGGCAAATTCGTGTCGCAAGTGGTGAAGTGCTTCCTCTTAAACAAGCTCAAGTTACTTTATCGGGCCATAGTTTTGAAGCGCGTATTTACGCCGAAGACCCGACTGAGAACTTTATGCCATACTCTGGCACACTGACACACTTATCTTTCCCAGCTGAAAACCAAGGCGTACGTGTTGATACGGGTGTGCAAGCAGGTGCAGAGATTAGCCCATTCTACGACCCAATGATCGCCAAGTTAATTGTGCATGGCGCAGATCGTAAAACTGCTCTACTTAAGCTGCACCACGCATTAGAAGAAGTGCATTTATCGGGTGTTAAATCCAACATTGCGTTTTTACATCACCTATCGGGACACGATACTTTTGTTGCTGGTGCACCAGATACCCACTTTATTGATACTCAAACTGAAGTATTAACTGTAGAGCATGCGCCTGAAGAAATGATCTCTGTGATTGCAGCAGCAGCTTACTTAGCAAATAAACAAAACCAAGCGAATTTTGCTGCCGCTAAATCACCTTGGCAAAGTGCCCTAGGTTTTAAACTAAACCAAGCCGCTGCTGTCGTTGTGCCATTTGACGGCTTAAGTATTAAAGTACTTGTTCAAGACAATGGCTTTAAATTAATTGTAGGTGGTAACGAACACACAGTTTCAGCAAATCTTAAAGGTGAATCTTTAACCATCAACCTTGATGGCCGCATTTACAAAGCCAGCGCATTGGTCAATGAAGAGCAAGTCACGGTGATGTTCAGCGCCTTTGTGCGTACTTTTGATTTACGTTCTAAACACTACATTAGCCAACATGAACATGAAGAAGCACCATTAGCAGCGCCTCTAAACGGTACGGTTGTTAAGCACCTTGTTGAAGTGGGTGCTGATGTCGCTAAAGGTGATGCAGTGGTAGTTATTGAAGCCATGAAAATGGAATATACGCTTAACGCCCCATTTGCAGGCACACTAACCAGCTATTGCTTTGCTGAAGGCGAATTAGTAAGTCACGGTGCCCTACTTGCCATCGTTGAAGCTGCGGAGGCATAACATGGCGTATCCAACTCAGGTCAAAATCGTTGAAGTGGGTGCCCGTGATGGCTTACAAAATGAAAGCAAAGTCACCACTGAGCAAAAGATAGCCCTGTTAAATGGGTTATCTGAAGCTGGTGTTATTCATCTTGAGGCAGGTGCCTTTGTATCGCCTAAGTGGGTGCCGCAAATGGCGGACTCGGCTGAAGTTATAAAAGGTTTATCTGTTAACCAAAACGCGCAGCTTTCAGCGCTCACGCCAAACTTAAAAGGCGCAGAAGCCGCCCTAGAATGCGGCATTAAAGAGTTCGCTATTTTTACCGCGGCCAGCGAAGCGTTTACTCAAAAGAACATTAATTGCTCTATTGAAGAAAGTATTGAGCGCTTTAAACCTGTAGTAGAGCTAGCTCAGCAACATAACGTTAAAGTTCGCGGCTATGTCAGTTGTGTGGTTGGCTGCCCTTATCAAGGCGATGTGCAACCCGAAGCAGTACTTGATGTGTGTAAACAATTGTTGGCTCTTGGCTGTTATGAAATAAGCCTAGGCGACACCATTGGCGTTGGTACACCAGGTAAAGTGAAAAAACTACTTGATTTGCTTACTAAAGAACTGCCTTTAGACAAGCTAGCTGTACACTTTCACGATACCTACGGGCAAGCTATCGCCAATATCCACACGGCACTAGAAATGGGCATTAGTACCATAGACAGTGCCGTTGCAGGCCTGGGTGGTTGCCCTTATGCACAAGGTGCGTCAGGAAATGTTGCCACTGAAGATGTAATTTACTTACTTGAAGGGCTTGGCATAAGTACCCAAATTGATTTAGAAAGGCTTGCCAAAGCAGGTTGGGCTATCTGTGATGCCTTAAATAAGCCCCCTGCCAGCAAAGTTTCTTTAGCATTACGTGCGAAGTGCGAACAATAACAATGATAGTGGCGTGAGCATTATGCTCGCGCTCTTTTGACAAACAAAAGTTAGGAGTGGTCTTATGGCCGGTTTTGATAAAGTAGTGAATAGCTACGCCGAAGCAATGGCGGGTTTAAAAGATGGTGACACCATCATCGCCGGTGGTTTTGGTTTATGTGGGATCCCTGAAGGTTTAATTGCAGAAATTAAACGTCTACAAACCAAAGAGCTGACTGTTGTCTCTAACAACTGTGGTGTTGATGACTTTGGTTTAGGTATTTTATTACAAGACCGTCAGATAAAAAAAATCATCGCCTCTTATGTTGGTGAGAATGCCCTTTTCGAGCAGCAATTACTAGACGGCATCATCGATGTTGAGTTAACTCCACAAGGTACATTGGCTGAGAAAATGCGTGCCGGTGGTGCAGGTATTCCTGGTTTCTATACTGCGACAGGTTACGGTACACCGATTGCTGAAGGTAAAGAAGTTAAAGAGTTCAACGGCCGTCCTTATATTCTTGAAGAATCAATCACTGGTGAATTTGCCATTGTAAAAGCATGGAAAGCAGACCGTTATGGCAACCTTGTGTTCCGCCATACAGCAATGAATTTCAACCCTATGGCTGCAACTGCAGGCAAAATTACCGTTGCTGAAGTTGAAGAAATCGTCGAGCCTGGTGAACTTGAACCAAGTCAAATTCATACTCCAGGCATTTATGTAAACCGTGTTATCAAAGGTGACTTTGAAAAACGCATCGAACGCGTTACAACCAGTAAGTAAGGAGCATAACTATGGCTTTATCTCGTGAACAAGTTGCAATGCGTGTTGCGCAAGAACTTCAAGACGGTTATTACGTAAATTTAGGGATTGGTATTCCTACCCTAGTGGCTAACTATGTACCTGACGGCATTGAAGTTATGCTGCAATCAGAAAACGGCTTATTAGGCATGGGTCCATACCCTACTGAAGACCAAGTTGATGCAGATATGATCAACGCGGGTAAAGAAACCGTGACAGCTGCGACAGGTGCCGCTATTTTTAATAGTGCACAAAGCTTTGCCATGATCCGTGGTGGTCATGTAGACTTAACGGTTCTAGGTGCATTTGAAGTTGACCAAGAAGGTAATATCGCTTCTTGGATGATCCCGAAAAAATTAATCAAAGGCATGGGTGGCGCGATGGATTTAGTTGCCGGCGCACAAAACATCATCGTTACTATGACCCATGCTAGTAAACATGGCGACTCTAAATTATTAGAGAAATGCTCGCTACCTTTAACTGGCGTTAATTGCGTTAAAAAAATCGTAACTGACCTTGCGGTATTAGAAGTTAAAGATGGCGCATTTTATTTGCTAGAACGCGCGCCGGGTGTTACTGTTGATGAAATTATAAGCAAAACAGCGGGTAAGCTAATCGTAGACGGCGATATCCCTGAAATGCAGTTCTAATTCAGTGTCGACAATAACAACACAAATGTACCGACCTCATTCCCAGTGCTAATGCACTGAGTTACCCAAAACCCCTCAAACGAGGGGTTTTTTTTCGTCTATAACTTGCTACATTTAGTTACAAACTTAAATTATTTGTTTCAATTTAAGTGTTAAACTATGTACCGATAATATACAAACAATATGGACGTATAAAAATGAAAAAAACTGCGTTATCGGCGTTGGCTTTAGCTGTAAGCCTAGCCTTGACAGGTTGTAACTCAACAACCAACTCTTCTTCTCAAAATTCAGTCGTGGCAAGTTCAACACAAGCCTTACCAAGTATCGATATTGCTTATGATACTTTTACTTTAGACAATGGTTTAAAAGTTGTTGTTCATACAGATCGTAAAGCCCCTATCGTTGCTGTTAACGTTTGGTATAACGTTGGTTCAAAACATGAACCTGAAGGTAAGTCTGGTTTTGCTCACCTATTTGAACACTTAATGTTCAATGGTTCAGAAAACTATGACGATGAATACTTTGGTCCGTTTGAAAGAGCTGGTGCGACTGAAATGAACGGTACCACAAACAGCGACCGTACAAACTACTTCCAAAACGTACCAACTACCGCCATTGATATGGCGCTGTGGATGGAATCGGACCGTATGGGTCACCTGCTAGGCGCAATCACACAAGAAAAGTTAGACGAGCAACGTGGCGTTGTACAAAACGAAAAGCGTCAAAGTGAAGGCCAACCTTACGGTAAAATGTGGGAAGCAATTACTGTAAATACCTTCCCTAAAGGTCACCCTTATTCATGGACAGTAATTGGCTCAATGGATGACCTTAATGCTGCATCACTTGATGATGTGCACCAATGGTTTAAAGACTACTACGGCCCTAATAATGCTGTATTAGTGCTAGCAGGTGACATTGACGTTGAAACGGCAAAAGAAAAAGCAAACAAATACTTTGGTGACATCAAACCAGGTAAGCCTGTAGCGCAGATGGAAGCATGGGTTGCTAAGCGTAGTGGCGAAAAGCGTATGGTTATGCAAGACCGCGTTCCTGCGTCACGTGTTCTAAAAGTATGGAATACCGCCGAACTTGGAACTGCCGACTCTGAATACCTTTCTCTTTTTGCTGACGTACTTGCTTCTGGCAAAAACAGTCGTCTTTACCAACGCTTAGTTTATCAAGAGCAACTTGCATCTAGTGTATTTGCATTTAACTTCCAGCGCGTACTAGCCGGTCAGATTATTCTAGGTGCTGACGCGTTAGATAAGAGCAAACTACCAGAGATTGAAGCCATCATTGATGAAGAACTAAATCGTTTAATCACTGAAGGTCCAACAGCTGAAGAGCTAAACCGCATTAAGTTTGCAAATGCTTCTGGTTGGATCAAGCGAGTTGAAGGTGTAGGCGGTTTTGGTGGTAAGTCTGATGTTTTAGCATCAGGTTCTATCTATCATAATGACCCTGGCTTTTATAAAAAATCACAAGAAATTCAGGCTAACGCTACTGTTTCAGATGTACAACAAGCAGCTGAAAAATGGCTTACTGATGGTGAGTTTATCTTAACAATTAATCCTTTTGAAAAGTATTCAGCTAACGAAAAAGGCGCTGATCGTTCAAAGGTACCAAGTGTTGATTCACTACCAAAACTAGATTTACCAGAAGTGCAAACTACAACGCTAAGTAATGGCCTTGAAGTTGTCTTAGCAAAGCGTTCAGATACACCGACTGTTGAACTTAGCTTACAATTTGATTCTGGTTTCGCGACTGATATTGAAGCTAAATCTGGTTTAGCTAACTTCTCTATGTCAATGCTAGATGAAGGTACGACGAGTTTAGATGCATTGCAATTAGCCGCTGAGCTAGAAAAGATTGGCGCGTCAGTAGGTGCATGGGCAAGCTTAGATACTTCATCTATGACCTTAAGCACACTTTCTGTTAACTGGGAAAAGAGTATTTCACTGTTTGCAGATATCTTACAAAACCCAGCATTAAAAGACGCTGATATTGAGCGTGTAAGAAAATTAGTACTTGATGGCATTAAGCAAGAACAAGCTCGTCCGCAAACAAATGCTTACCGCATTCTTCCACCACTCCTTTATGGTGAAGGTCACCCATACGCACAACCTTTAACAGGTTCAGGTACTGAAGAAGATGTTAAAGCAATCACTAAAGCCGATATTGAAGCACATTTAAGAAAATGGCTACGTCCTGATAACGCACGTATGGTTGTGGTTGGTGATATTGACCTAGATACTTTAACTGCTTCTCTTGAATCGCAACTAGACCAATGGAAAGCACCTAATACGGCAAAACCTGTAAAGCAATTCAAACAAGTCGCTGCACCTGAAAAAGCGCAAATCTTTGTACTTGATAAGCCTGAGGCACCGCAATCATTGATTATTGCAGGCCTACTTGGCGACTCGCGCGACAACCTAAAACCAGGTCAAGACATTAAACTTGATGTTATGAACGCAATTTTAGGTGGTACATTTACATCACGTATCAATATGAACCTACGTGAAGACAAAGGTTGGTCATACGGTGCTCGTAGTATGCTTATGAATGCACAAGCTCAATCTCCATTTATTGTTTATGCTCCTGTTCAGACTGATAAAACAAAAGATTCTATCCAAGAAATCTTGAAAGAGCTTAACGGTTACATTAAGTCTGATTTAGCAAAAGAATCTGAGCTAGACAAAGTAGTGTCTAACAAGGTTGCTAAGATCCCAGGAAGTTACGAGAAAAAACGTAGTCTTCGTAATGCGCTGGCTGATGCGTACAGCAAAGGTCGTACAATTGAATACCTTGAGCAATACGGCGAAAAAGTAAAATCGCTTGAACTTAAAGATATCCACAACGAAGCGAAAGGCTTAATCAACCCGAATCAACTAACTTGGGTTATTGTTGGCGATGTTGCCAAAATTAAGTCTCAGCTAGAAAGCTTAAATATTGGTGACATCACTTACCTTTAATATAAGCTGATTATTTAAAGTTAACAAAGCAGTGTGGTTTTCCATGCTGCTTTTTTTTTGTAAAAATTCTAGTTTTTTTAATATGCCAATTTTGCATTTGTTATAGTTACTATAAAATAGGCTTTTTACTTTGGAGAGTTGTATGAGCCAAACATTTAAAGTTATCCCCCCTACCACTAAAGTTTTCTGTCATGAACGCGGTGAAGGTTGGACCTTAACCGGGATCACTGATATCAACGAGCATACTTCAGTTATGTTTAACGGCACACGTTATACCATTCCTGCAAAAAATATTATTGAGGAACTTTTACCAAATTTTGAAAAACAAATACAAAAGAACTAATTTTTATTTGAAAAGTGTTAAGTAAAAGACAATAATACTCGCATCTGCAAAGATAATAATGGATGCGCCTTCCCTTTATGGACTAAGACCCACATCAGTTTGGATTTGATGTGTCATTACTTTGTGTTTTCTATAGTTACGGAACTGTATTTAGGATTGCACTATGTATAAGTCTTTCATGTTATCGTCTTTGGCGATTGCGATTTCTGCTACTTCATTCTCATTATTAGCGAATGAATGTAAAGGTGAGCTATACGGTATCAACGCTGGTCGCGGTGAAACCGGTATCTTATTTAAACTTGATGATCAACTTCAAAACGTAAAGGCTGACTCTGTCGCTGAGTTTAGCTCTGCTGCCTTAGCATACGATGCTCAACAAAATAGAATTTACTATGTCTCTGCTCCAAGAGCATTAGCATATAAAGTCGACATTAGTCAGTTGAATCTATCAAACGCTGACAAAAAGCACTTACCTATTGCAGGTGATCGTTTTAAATATACCAAACTCGCCTACTTTGATGTCGAAACTCAAACTCACACAGAGGTCGGTCGAACAAAAGGCGTTATATCTCTTGTCTTTGACAAAGCGAATAACCGTCTTATCGGCAGTAGTTTTTCTGCACTATATGAAATCAACCCACAAACAGGTGAGTACACCAAGCTTGCAGATTTAGGTGTACTTAGTGGTAAGTACCGTGGTGATTTAGCATTCTATAATGATGAATTGATACTAGTAACAAGTACTACGTCTTATAAGATCAACCAATCAGACTATTCAGTTCAAAAATTAGCAAAACATAACTTAACAGCCGTTACGGGTGCGACTATAGACCATGCAGGAAACTTAATAATTAGCCGAACTAAAATTAATGACTTAGGTCACACAAACAAATCTGATATTTATAAACTGAATCCGCATTCTGGAAATACGTGTTTCATTTCAGAAGTCCCAGTGAGACTTAACGACCTCACTACCAACACAGCTGAAACCACAACATGTTACACAGCCCCTTTGTGTGAAACAGATCCTCTGCCGAATATTTCACTATCAGCAATTGAAGATACCGTTACTGAAGGTCAAACTTTGTCCTTCTATGTCAGCCTTTCTAACAGTTACTATCAAGACGTTGAAGTTGAGGTTTCGGCAATTGAAGGGTCAGCAACTAGCGCTGATTATACTTTCCCAACACAGATAGTCAGCTTTGCTGCTGGTGAGACAGATGTCACTATTGAAGTTCCAACGATTGATAATGATGAATATAGTGAAACTAAGAGCTTTTCTATTCAAGCTACGGCAAGCTTAAATAGTAATGGCAGTGCAAATCTACCTGCAATGATCCTAAACGATGATGCTGAATGCATCCCAGTTCCACATACCAAAATAAACTATCAATTTGTCAGTGAAAGCGCGGGCTACAACAATGATTGGGGCATAAAAGTTAATAATCAATTTATCAAACTACTCGATGAATATGGTGGCTCTGGTAGTTATCAATTACCTGCATCAACGCATTTTGACTATGCACTCGCACTAAATGGCAATGCTTCTAAACTTACCAACAACTTTAGGTGGCATGGACAAACACAGTATTGGGAAGATCAAAATGATGCTGATTATAATGACTTCATAGTACGAGTTTGGACAGAACAAATTCAAGTAGGCTGTAATTAAACCAGCTTAAAGGGAGCGTAGAGCTCCCTTTTTTATTGTATCTTTTATACTCAATTAGACATAGATCAATGCACTGCTCAAAGACCCCTCTATAGTAAGGTGTTACCAATATAATTTTTGGATAAGGAAGCGCCCGTGCAATCAAATAATATAGAGCAATTTCCAACCCCACCGTCTGATCATGTTAAAGACTTAAATAGCGAGTTGGTATTTGACCTAAATGTCAAAAAACCACCAATGAAGTGGAACGCCGATGGTAAATACCCCTATTCATCAAAGATGGATGTCGTAGAGTACGAAAGGCACAAACATGAATTGCAAATTGAGCTTCTTAAAATGCAAGGTTGGGTAAAACAAACCAATCAACGTATTGTTGTGCTTTTCGAGGGCCGAGATGCGGCAGGTAAAGGTGGCACAATTAAACGGTTTATGGAACACCTAAACCCCCGTGGCGCACATGTTATCGCACTTGAAAAACCAAATGCCAGAGAGCGTAATCAGTGGTATTTTCAACGTTATATTCAGCACTTACCTACAAAAGGAGAAATCATTCTTTTTGACCGCTCTTGGTATAACCGTGCTGGTGTAGAAAAAGTCATGAGCTTTTGTGACGATAATGAATATCTCGAATTTATGCGCCAAACACCCGATCTCGAACGCATGCTGGTCAATAGCGGTATTAAATTATTTAAATATTGGTTCTCTGTTAGTCGTGAAGAACAATTTAGACGCTTTAAGTCTCGCCAAAATGACCCTCTGAAGCAATGGAAGCTCAGTCCGGTTGATATGGCCTCGCTTTCAAAATGGCATGACTACAGTGAAGCGAAAGATGCCATGATGTTTCATACGCATACCAAAGATGCACCATGGACCCAGATCCGCTCTGACGACAAAAAGCGTGGTCGTATTAACTGTATGAGACACTTCTTAAGCTGCTTAGATTACCCAGGCAAAGATGAAGACGTCGTTAATCAAGTTGACCCTCTGATTGTCGGCGAGCCGAGTTCTTTCGAACGTAAATAAGGAGTCACAATGGAAGATTTAACATTAGATGCCGATCTTGTTTTTGAAGACAGACTGACGAAACTGGAAAAAATAATACAATTTAGCCAGCAAGAAGTTGAGCGCACATCGGCAATTGCAAAAGACGCTTCAGATAAAGCACAACTTGCCGTTGATCAAGCTAAAGAAGCAGAAAATGCCGCTGAAAAAGCCATTAAGAAACTGAAATATGCAACTAAGCAACTTAAAGACGCTAAAGTAATGAAAATTGCCCAAAAGAAAGCATCTAAAAAGTCTGCCATCAAGCGGGCTAAGAAAATGGCTAAAAACAAAAAAGCTGATACATCAGCAGCCTAATTTATAAATAGCAGAGTTAAAGCTCTGCTATTTCTTATCACTTACTCGATAATTCAAATTTCCTCTGCTAAAACAGATATAGCAATCATGCTATCAAAGAAGGAAATTGCTATGTCAGAGAATAACTCTGGAAGTTACCAGCACTTTTTAGGAAACCCTATTGCAAAGCCACCCTGTCGTATGCTCAATGCAAGAATGTACGGTTTTTTTATTGAAGGCAAATACGACACGATCACCAATTTTGTCGATTCAACGTTAAATTCAGTATCAACCAATGATGTGTATTTTAAACCGCTATCTCAATATTGTTTACTTACTTTTACTGATATTGAAAACATCGCTTCAAAAGTTGAACCATTTAGTCAATACGGTTGGATGCAAGAAACAGATATTATTGTTTGGTTGCCTATTGCTAAGGTAGATAAGAGCACAAAGAAAGCTTTACATATTTATTGGTATCCGGCGTTTATTACCGTAAATAATATTAACGCCTTAGTGAATGGTCGCGAAACTTGGGGTTATAACAAGTATTTGTGCCGCTACTCTATGCCTAGTGACTATAAACAAGCTGACAACTTTACGTTAAGCCTAGAAACATTTCAGCCGTTTAATCCAACTACCAAAATGGACTGGCACGAATTGCTCACCATTAAACGTTTCTCTGACGGTGATTCGCTATTTGAAGAGATCATAGAAGTTGGTCAAGAAGTGGCAGAGCTTATTCATGCGAGCATAGAGGAAATCCAGATAAGCGCTGAACTTATAAAGCAATTTATGAGTGGGATTAAAAACCCGCAAATGGATCAAATTCTGTTTAAGCAAATTCCTGACGGGTTTGCCTACAATTCGGTATACAGTGCCGTGGTTCACTCACCTTCAACTGTGAGAAAAGTCCATAAGATAGCGATGCTCAAAGACGAGTATCACGTCAACATCAATAAACTCGATGCTTTCCCGTTTGATCAGATGTTTGGCATTAAAATTGGGCAGCAAAAAGCCCTACTCCCCTATTATGTTTGCATGGATTTTGACCAGGATGGTGCTTATGAAATAGTTTCAAATAACAGCTAAAGGAGCTGACTATGGCTAAGGAAAAAATCGTTATTTTAGGTGGCGGCGTTGCCGCAATGACATCAGCTGTTTACTTGACAGAAGATGAAAACTGGCAAGATAAATATGACATTACAGTTTACCAGCTAGGTTGGCGTTTAGGTGGTAAAGGCGCCAGTGGTAGAAATCCCTATTTAGGACAAAGAATTGAAGAGCATGGTCTACATGTATGGTTTGGCGCTTATGTTAATTCATTTCGCGCTATTGAAACTGTATATAATAAATTAAACAGGCCAGACAACATGCCCTTGAATACCTGGCAAGAAGCATTTAAGCCACATAGTTTTGTGGTGTTACAAGAGTTCATTGAAAGTGAATGGGAAACTTGGCCAGTAGACTTTCCAACAATTGAGGGGAACCCAGCTGATGGCACTCTCGATCTGCATTTTTGGCAATTGCTCGAAGTACTTATTGCATGGCTTCATAAATTCATAGACTCATTAGAAGACGAAATAGAACAGGCAAACAAGGTAACTAAGTTACAAACAAAAAAGCCTAGAGATAGAAACTTATTAAGACACTTGGCTACAGAAATAACTGATGCCTTCGATGACATTGAAGACGAAGTGAGTGATTTTTTTGACTCCGCGCATGATGAACTGAAAGAAATTTGGTCTTCGCCTAAGATCCTTGCCACCCAGCTCAAACACCTTTTATCCCTCAGATCGAATGATAAAAATCTACAAAACCCAAAAGACAGACTTGTTGTTTGGTACATAGTTCGTAAATTGAAACGCTGGTTAAATAGTGAGGCCATTGAATTACTCGATGATAATCCAACGATTAGACGCGCTTATATCTGCGCTGATTTAGCCATCGCAATGGCGACAGGACTAATAAAAGATAAAGTTTTCTCTAAAGGCTTTGGTGCAATCAACAATATCGATTTTAAAGATTGGCTTAAAAAGAATGGCGCTAACGAAAAGTACAGTGTTGAATCAGCGCCTGTAATCGGTTTTTACGATTTAGTATTCGGTTATGTCGATGGTGATTTTAGCAAAGGAGATGTTGAAGCTGGCGTTGCAAGTTTAGCAATGCTAAGACTTATGCTCTGTTACCACGGTGGCGTTATGTGGAAAATGCAAGCAGGCATGGGTGATGTAATATTTTCACCTATTTACGAATTACTAAAACACCGCGGTGTAAAATTTGAATTTTTCCACCAGGTTGAAGCTTTAAAGCCCGCAACTAATAGCCAAACTGATAATCTCATTAGTGAGATTGTGATGACTGAACAAGTCTCATTGAAGTCAAATAGCTATGATCCACTTGTAGATGTCAAAGGTTTACCCTGCTGGCCCTCCTACCCGCTTTATGATCAAATTGAAGATGCGCAAGCTGATTTATTACAAGACAAAAATATTAATTTGGAATCATTCTGGAGTGATTGGCCTCAAGTTTATGAAGCGAAATTTGGGCACACTTTAACGACCAAGACACTAAAGCAAGGGAAAGATTTCGACAAAGTAATTTTTGGTATTTCAGTCGCTTCTATTGAGCACTTATGTCCTGAATTAATCGCACTAGACGACAAATTTAAGCAACAAGCAACTGAAGTTAAAGCTGTCGCTACTCAAGCATTTCAATTGTGGTTGAATAAAACGGATGAGCAGCTTGGTTTTAAATACATTCCTGATAGCCAAGAGCGTCCTATTCTAAGTAGTTTTTCTCAGCCTTTTGATACCTGGGCTGCAATGTCTAACTTATTAGATAAAGAAGATTGGCCACTAAACAATCATCCCAAAAATATCGCTTATTTTTGTAGTGCCTTTACGTGTGATGATTACCCTGGTAAAGATATACACGACTTCCCTTCTCAGCAAAAAGCCATTGTTAAACAAAACGCGCTCGAAAAATTGAATAAAGAAATGCAACCACTATGGCCTGAAGCCTATCACGGTGATGAATTTAATTGGGACATTCTTTATTCTTCAAATAAGCTACCGGGGGAGTCACGTTTTGATGAACAATATTGGCGCGTAAACGTCGATCCTTCTGAGCGCTATGTGCTATCAGTCACAAATAGTAGCCAATATCGATTGCCAACTGATGGCACTATTTTCAGTAATTTATTCATCACGGGGGACTGGATCAAAACTGGTGTAAATGCCGGATGTGTTGAAGCCGCAGTAATGGCTGGCATGCAAACATCAAGAGCCATTTGCGGTATACCTGAGCATATCAGCGGTGAAGATGGATTTGAGCCTGATGGCGCGCTTTGATATAAATTATATTTATAGCAACTATTTTTGGTATTGATGTAAATTATTATGTATTTGCGATAGAATCGCACTGCAAGTAATTGATAGATTCAAAATATCATACATAAAGTCGGCTATAATATGAGTCGGCTTTAATGAGCATTTTCGTTGGGCAATTTAATTTAGCACTAAGTTGCTCACTTCGTATCAAGTAAAAAAACACCGAGAGTTTTCTATGAGTTTGTATACAGAATACATGGAAGAGATCCAAACGCGTAAAGCGGAACTTGGACTTAGCCCAAAACCAATCGACAACGCAGAGCTTCTGTCTGAAATCATTGCTCAAATTAAAGATACAACAAATGAGCACCGTGAAGATTCTTTAAACTTCTTCATCTACAACACATTGCCAGGTACTACATCTGCGGCAGGTGTTAAGGCACAATTTTTAAAAGAGATCATTCTTGGTGAAGAGTCTGTAGCTGAAATCACAGCTGATTTTGCATTTGAACTACTTTCACACATGAAAGGTGGTCCATCAATCGCTGCTCTACTAGACCTTGCTCTAGGTGAAGATGCTGCAACCGCTTCAAAAGCTGCTGACGTACTTAAAACACAAGTTTTCTTATACGATGCAGATACAACTCGTCTACAAGACGCATTCAAAGCTGGCAATGCCGTTGCTAAAGACATCTTAGAAAGCTACGCAAAAGCAGAGTTCTTCACTAAGTTGCCTGACGTTGCAGAAAAAATTGAAGTTGTAACTTACATTGCTGGTGAAGGTGATATCTCAACTGATTTACTTTCTCCAGGTCACCAAGCACACTCACGTGCTGACCGTGAACTACACGGCCAATGCATGATCACACCTGAAGCACAGCAAGAAATTGTTGCACTTCAAAAGCAGCACCCTAACGCTAAAGTTATGCTTATCGCTGAAAAAGGCACTATGGGTGTAGGTTCTTCACGTATGTCTGGTGTGAATAACGTCGCACTTTGGGCTGGTGAGCAAGCAAGCCCATATGTTCCATTCATCAACATTGCACCTGTTGTTGCGGGTACTAACGGTATTGCACCTATCTTCCTTACTACAGTTGATGTAACTGGTGGTATCGGACTTGACCTTAAAAACTGGGTTAAGAAAGTAGACGCTGAAGGTAACACAGTTACTGATGAAAATGGCGACCCAGTACTAGAAGAAGCATACTCTGTAGCAACGGGTACTGTGCTAACTATCGATACTAAAGCTAAAAAACTATTCAACGGTGAAGAAGAACTAGCAGACATCTCATCTGCATTCACACCACAAAAAGTTGAATTCATGAAAGCTGGCGGTTCTTACGCAGTCGTATTCGGTAAGAAACTTCAAACATTAGCAGCAGAAACACTAGGTGTTGCAGCACCAGCTGTATACGCACCATCTAAAGAAATCTCGCACGAAGGCCAAGGTCTAACAGCTGTAGAGAAAATCTTTAACCGTAACGCAGTTGGTGTTCAGTCTGAAACGCCATTACACGCAGGCTCGAATGTACGTGTTAAAGTAAACATCGTTGGCTCTCAAGATACTACGGGTCCAATGACGTCACAGGAACTTGAAGCAATGGCTGCTTCAACAATTTCTCCTCTTGTTGACGGTGCATACCAATCTGGTTGTCACACGGCTTCTGTATGGGATAAAAAAGCGCAAGCAAACATTCCTAAGCTAATGGCATTCATGAACAAGTTTGGTCTTATCACTGCACGTGACCCTAAGGGTGTATATCACTCAATGACTGACGTAATCCACAAAGTACTTAACGATATTACAGTGGATGACCGCGCAATCATCATCGGTGGTGACTCGCACACGCGTATGTCTAAAGGCGTAGCGTTCGGTGCTGACTCAGGTACTGTTGCACTAGCACTAGCAACGGGTGAGTCTGCAATGCCAATTCCAGAGTCTGTGAAAGTAACTTTCAAAGGCAACATGGCTAAGCACATGGACTTCCGTGACGTTGTTCACGCAACTCAAGCGCAAATGCTTAAGCAATTTGGCGGTGAGAACGTGTTCCAAGGTCGTATCATCGAAGTTCACATTGGTACACTAATGGCTGACCAAGCGTTCACATTCACTGACTGGACTGCAGAAATGAAAGCGAAAGCGTCTATCTGTATTTCAAACAATGAAACACTTGTTAAGTCTATCGAGCTAGCTAAGAGCCGTATCCAGATTATGATCAATAAGGGTATGGAAAACGAAGCTAAGACGCTACAAGGCCTTATCGACCTAGCTGACGAGCGTATTGCAGGTGTTCAATCTGGCGAGCAACCAGCTCTAGCACCAGACGACAACGCTAAGTACTACGCTGAAGTTGTTGTTGACCTTGACGAAATCGTTGAGCCAATGATTGCAGACCCAGATGTAAACAACGAAGACGTATCTAAGCGTTACACGCACGACGTTATTCGCCCAGTTTCATTCTACAATGACAAGCCTGTAGACCTAGGTTTCGTTGGTTCTTGTATGGTTCACAAAGGTGACATGCAAATCATCGCTCAGATGCTACGTAACCTTGAAAAACTAAATGGTTCTATTGAATTCAAAGCACCGCTAGTTGTTGCGCCACCAACGTACAACATCGTTGATGAGCTTAAAGCTGAAGGCGATTGGGATATCCTAGCTAAGTACGCTGGCTTCCAGTTTGACGATGAGCAACCTAAAACGGCTGCACGTACTAAGTACGACAACATCCTATACCTAGAACGCCCTGGTTGTAACCTTTGTATGGGTAACCAAGAAAAAGCTGAACCTGGTGACACTGTGATCGCAACATCAACGCGTCTTTTCCAAGGCCGTGTTGTAGCTGATACAGCTGAGAAAAAAGGTGAATCTCTACTTGGCTCTACACCACTAGTAGTGCTTTCAACAGTACTTGGCCGCTTCCCAACTATCGAAGAGTATACTGCGGCAGTTGAGGGCATCGACCTAACAGCATTTACTCCTGCTGAAGAAGAACTAACAACTAAGTTTGGTTCTGAGCAAGCTGTGCCAGTAAAAGTTGTTGATGCTTAATATTGTTAAGCTTCTTTAATTTTAAAACGCGGTAAGTATTTCTTCTTACCGCGTTTTTTATTTTTCAAAACGCTTTTCGAAATTAATAACATCCTTTTTTGCAAGTGCTTTCTGATATACCCAACCTTGAACTACCTCAATTTTTAAACCATTAATAAACGCCAACTGCTCGTGTGTTTCTACACCTTCAGCAACAATCGATTTATCCATCTTATGAAGTAATTCAACAACATGTTGATAGAATTCTTTTCCCTTAACTGTGCCAGTATCGTCTAGTAATGATTTATCAAGCTTAATGTATTTTATTGGTAACTCTGACAACATTGCCAAACTAGAATAGCCGGTTCCAAAATCATCAATAACTGTATGTATTTTTGCATTCTGTAAGCTTTTTATATTCTTAAGCACCGTTTTCTTATCTGTTAGATAACTTGATTCAACTATTTCAATTTTTAGCTGACTTGGAAAATCTTTGAACACTTCACAGATATATTCTACTAACAAACTGTTTGTCATCACTTTTGGATTAACATTTATGCTTATGACTGGTTTAAACCCTTTACTATTAAAATACAATAAATCTCTGTGTGCTTGTTCAATCACCCACATATCGATAATTTCTGTTTCATCATGTTTGATTAAAGTGTCTAAGAAATAAGGACCAACAATATCACCTGATTGTTTTTCTAATCTTAACAATGCTTCGAAACCAGAAACGGTTTTTGAAAATTGGCAAATTTGCGGTTGGTAATAAAGTAGTAGCCTACCCTTGCTGATCTCTGTGAGGACTTCTTTCAGTGTTTTATTTGCTTTATCTAGATCTATTTGGTGTGCAATAAAATCTGACTCACCTTTATTACGAATCTGCTCAGAGATGTTGAGTTGATCACTCAATTTACTGATGGCCTTATCAAAATTGATTTGTTCACTGTGCCATTTCAAAAATGGGTAATAAACTAATGTGTTCAAGCATAATAAAAATAATTGCAATAACAGCCCTGATAAGCCTTGAGACACAATGAACCCATTTACCAATGTAGGTGTCATCCAACTAATCGTTTCATTACTCACGTTAACCAACCCATAATCTATGACTGTATAAGAAATCACAAAGTTAATTGTTGGTGCCATTACAAAAGGAATTAGCATAATCGGGTTTAAAAATATCGGTAATGCAAAAAGAATGATTTCGCAAAAGTTGAAAACCGTAAATGGCATTGAAAGTTTAGCGATGTTCTTTTCATGTGAGCCAGATTTCAAGAATAATGCCGCAATAATTAACCCTGCGAAACAGCCTGTCCCACCTATTAAAACAAATGTGTCGTAAAATGTTTTCGCAGGTAAGTTTCCTATAATTGGCTGCATCAAATAATTTGCGTCAAATACCATATTAAAAGTATTGTCGCCATGAATGCCTAAAAACCAAAGCCCGTGTATAAACAGCATTCTTTCAAACGTTAATTCTGCTATCGTTGATTGACTAATATCTGGCGTTATCCAAGAAGCAATCAGATCACCGGTAAAATTAATTACCGGCATAAATGTATAAAAACTAAAGAATGTCAGCGTAAAAGGTAGGATAATCAGTAATTTTTCGCTCAAAAAACGACTTATATGATGAAAGTGTTTATCTAAATTAGGGTGAAGGTTTACCAACAAATTTAAGATCAGGCTACTTAAACAAGGAATAATTACCGCATAGGGTGTGCCGCCAGTAGGATCAAGTCTAAATGACTCACCATCAAAATTGATATACTGCCCATGAAGTGAAAAGCAGAGCAGCGCTAGCATGGCACCCACCACACCACTTTGCCCAAAGTTTTTACTAATAAAAAAACCGATGGAAATAGAAACAATAACTGGAAATAAAGAAAGCACTAAAGAAGCACTTGCCAGTATGACTGAATAAGCATGATCGGTCTGTGCCACAATATTGAACTTTACAGCACTATTTAACAACAAAATAGCGATGGCACTGCTGACAAAATAGGGGATCAGAGCAATGAAGGCTTCACGCAAAGACAGAAGAAATCGACTGTGTAATACCGCCTTTATTGAACGTTTCGCTGTTTTAAATGACAAAAAAGCGCCCCAAACATTGCTGTTAAATTAAGTATAATCTCCTTCTGAATATCTGCGAATAAATCATTAAAATTCGTTACTATGCGAGTATATAAGTGCTTCAACGATGGCATTTAACAATGGATTGGCTTGGTGATTTTTCGAAAGGATTAAACTCACTGGGATCTGATATGTGTATTTCTCAGGCTGTATTACCTTCATTAGCCCTTTATCAACCCAGTAACTCGCGTAATGCTCCGGGAGATAACCAATAAACTGACCAGATAAAATTAAATGCGCAATGCCTTCATCATGATATGCCGTTGCACTGTTTTGATAATTCAAACCATCATTTCTGACTTCTTTGTCCCTCATATAGTTTGAAGTAATCACTTCAGCATCAGATAAACGCTCAGACAATCTCTGTCTTTCTAATCTGAACAGTTCATGCCCTTTGCCACAGTATAGATAGTTGTTTTCGTTGTGCAGCGGAATATATTCAAGCCCTCTTATATGATGACGACTCACACCTAAACCTACGAGTGAACGACCATTTATCACCGAAGTTTCAACTTCTCTGGCCTCACAAACATTAATATCAAATTGAATGTTCTTACTTAACTGTCGAAGTGACGCTATCGCTTGCGCAACGCCACAGCGGGGGTCATTCACCATAGTATCTATGACAGAGATACTCACTCGACCCGATAACTCATTTTTAGAACTGGCTACAGTATTGGCAAAGGCTTCACATTGACGAAGGAGCTCTAAAGAGGCTTGATAGGTTACCCTTCCCGGCTCTGTTAACTCAAAACCACTTCGACCTCGCTTACAAAGCTTTATGCCTAAACGAACTTCTAAGTCCGACAAATGTGAACTAATGGTCGAGCGTCCAATATTTAATCTAGATTCTGCAGCAGATAAACCACCACATTCCACGATTGCGACAAAAACTCTTAATAATTTGAGATCTACGTCATGTATTTGCATTAATGTGCCAAATATTTAGTTTGATAAACCCGGAATGAATATCGATTATATGCAATTTATAAAACTTCATCCACTCATTAATATTTACGCCATAAATATAAGAACTCAATGAATTTGGAGAACAAGATGACGTTTAGATATGGTGTAGACCGTCTAGATCTTGATACTGTAAATAGTATTGCAAACGGTTCAGTTGATGCTGTTTTAACCAGTGAAGCTATCAACAAAATAAATACAAGCCGTCAACGTGTTGACAAAATGGCTGCATCGAGCGAAGCGGTTTATGGCATTAACACAGGTTTTGGTCCTTTATGTGACACCCAAATCACGCCTGAAGAAACTCACCTTTTACAAAAAAACCTACTTATCACACACGCTGTTGGTGTAGGTAACCCGATTGCAAAGTCAATCTCTAAGCTCATGCTTATCACCAAAGTACATGCATTAAGCCAAGGTTTCTCTGGTATTCGCTTAGCAGTGGTTGAGCGTATGCTTAAGTTCGTTGAACTTGATATTATTCCAGTTGTACCTGAGCAAGGCTCTGTTGGTGCTTCAGGTGACCTTGCGCCACTTTCTCATTTATTCTTACCACTACTTGGTGAAGGTGAATTTTGGGTAGGCGACGAAATTCAACCTGCGGCAAAAGTACTGGCAGACAACAACCTTAAAGTAATGGACTTACATGCCAAAGAAGGTCTAGCACTGATTAATGGTACTCAGTTTATTCTGTCACATGCCATCACTGGCCTAACTAAAATGCGTTACTTACTCGACCTTGCAGACATTGCAGGCGCAATGAGTATTGAAGGCATGCAAGGCAGTGAGCAACCATTCAGAGAAGAACTACACGCAATTCGTGCGTTTGAGGGCAACATTGAAGTGGCTAAACGTATGCGCCGCTTATTTAAAGACTCACAAAACATGGCTGATCATGAGGAGTGTGACCGCGTACAAGATCCGTACTCTTTACGTTGTATTCCTCAGGTTCACGGCGCATCACGTAACGCGTACAACCATTTAAAAGAATTAGCAGAGACTGAAATGAACTCTGTTACTGATAACCCAATCGTTATCAGCGAAGAAGAAGCCATCTCGGGTGGTAGCTTCCACGGTCAGCCTTTGGCTATGGTACTTGACTACGCGTCAATTGCGGCTGCTGAACTGGGTAATATTTCAGACCGTCGTTGTTACTTACTACTTGAAGGCCTACACGGTTTACCACGTCTATTAACGACATCTGGCGGCTTAAATTCTGGCATGATGATCCCGCAGTACACCACAGCGGCATTAGTAACTGAAAATAAATCGTTATGTTTCCCACCGTCTGCTGACAGCGTGCCAACGTCAATGGGTCAAGAAGACCATGTATCTATGGGTAGTATTTCTGGCCGTAAATTCAACCAAATTCTAGGTAACCTAGAAAAAATCTTTGCAATCGAATTAATGTACGCTGCACAAGCCGTTGATTTCAGACGTCCAAATACTTGTTCAGATATTATTGAACAAAACCACGCGTTGATCCGTACTAAGGTTGCCAAGCTTGAAGAAGACAGACTACTTAAGCCTGACATCGATGCCATGGTTGAATTTGTAACATCTCAAGCTTTCACAGTTTCAGTAAACTAAGGAAAACCGACATGAATTTTCAAGATATCATCAAACAAGGTATTCCAAGCGTTTTGCCAGAGCCAAAAGCGTATCCGGCTGGTGCGAACCGCGCACCAAAACGTAAAGATATTTTAAGCGCAGAAGAAAAACAGCTCGCAGTTCGCAATGCCCTTCGCTATTTCCCAAAAGAGTGGCATGCAGAGCTTGCCGTTGAATTTGCTCAAGAGTTGAAAGATTTTGGCCGAATTTATATGTACCGCTTTAAGCCTAACTATGAGCTAAAAGCGCGTTCAATCTCTGACTATCCGGCAAAATGTGAGCAAGCTGCTGCGATCATGCTAATGATCGACAACAACCTTGATCCAGCTGTGGCACAGCACCCAGAAGAGCTTATCACTTACGGTGGTAACGGTGCGGTATTCCAAAACTGGGCGCAATACCTACTGGCTATGAAGTACCTAAGCGAGATGGCAGAAGACCAAACGCTACATATGTACTCTGGTCACCCTATGGGCTTATTCCCATCTTCAAAAGACGCGCCGCGCGTTGTGGTTACAAACGGTATGATGATCCCGAACTACTCTCAGCCAGATGACTGGGAAAAGTTCAATGCATTGGGTGTCACTCAGTACGGTCAAATGACTGCGGGTTCATTCATGTATATTGGCCCACAAGGTATCGTACACGGTACAACTATTACGGTAATGAATGCATTCCGTAAAGTACTTAATAAAGGCGAAAGCCCGAAAGGTAAGATCTTCTTAACAGCGGGTCTTGGCGGTATGAGTGGTGCACAGCCAAAAGCGGGTAACATTGCTAACTGTATTACAGTATGTGCCGAAGTTAACCCGAAAGCCGCGATTAAACGTCATGAGCAAGGTTGGGTAGATGAACTCGTTGATAACATCGATGACCTAGTTGCACGTGTGCGTAAAGCACAAGAAAACGAAGAAGTGGTGTCTATTGCGTTCATTGGTAACATTGTAAACGTGTGGGAAAGCTTCTTAGCTGAAGACATTTTTGTACACTTAGGCTCAGACCAAACGTCTCTTCATAACCCATGGTCAGGCGGTTACTACCCGGTTGATATTAGCTACGAAGAATCAAACCGCTTAATCCGTGAAGAGCCTGATCTATTCAAAGAAAAAGTGCAGTCAACCCTTAAGCGTCATGCGGCAGCTGTAAACAAGCACACAGCGAAAGGCACATATTTCTTCGATTACGGTAATGCGTTCTTACTCGAAGCATCTCGCGCAGGCGGTGATATTATGGCTGAAAACGGCATTGACTTTAAATATCCGTCATACGTGCAAGATATTCTAGGCCCTATGTGTTTTGACTATGGCTTTGGTCCATTCCGTTGGGTATGTACTTCTGGTAACCCTGCAGACTTAGACAAAACGGATGCGATTGCCGCGCAAGTGCTTGAAGAGATCATGGCAAACTCGCCAGAAGAAATTCAGCAACAGATGCAAGACAACATCACGTGGATCAAAGACGCGAAAGAAAACAAGCTAGTGGTTGGTTCACAAGCGCGTATTCTTTATGCTGACTCTGAAGGCCGTATTAAAATTGCTAAAGCATTTAACGATGCCATTGAGCGCGGTGAGATTGGTCCTGTGGTACTTGGTCGTGACCACCACGATGTATCTGGTACAGATTCACCATTCCGCGAAACATCTAACATCTATGATGGCAGCCGCTTCACGGCGGACATGGCTATTCACAATGTGATCGGTGACGGTTTCCGTGGTGCAACATGGGTGTCTATCCACAACGGCGGTGGCGTTGGTTGGGGTGAAGTGATCAACGGTGGCTTTGGTATGCTACTTGACGGCTCAAGCGATGCTGAGCGTCGTCTTAAGTCAATGCTACTATTCGACGTAAACAATGGTATTGCACGTCGTAGCTGGGCGCGTAACGAAGAAGCAAACTTCGCCATCAAACGTGAAATGGCGCGTACACCTAAGCTTAAAGTCACACTTTCACAAAATGTCGAAGACGATATTTTAAATAAGTTGGATTTTAAATAAAACAAGCTGTTTTTCTGAGAAAGCCGTTTCAATACATGAAACGGCTTTTTTTTGATACGACTTTATATTTATTGTGCAAGCTAGGTGCAAGATGATCTTAACTAAGATTGTTTCTCACTATAAATTCGACACACTCAAACAAAAATCATTTGATAGGGGTTTATTTAAAAGTAACCTTACCACCAACAATTTTTAGTGCGGGCGTGCCTCTGATCAGTGTTTTTCTTGCAAATTCAATATTACACTGAGGACAATGTATTTTATCGTTTGTGTAATCTTCAACAATTCGCTCTTCAAAACATTTAACTAGCGCACCTTTACCGCCCTTTCGGTATTTAAAAAGTTGAGTTCTACATTTTGCGCAAAAAATATCAACCGTTCTTACCGGCCCTTTTTTATTCGGTTTTGCCATTGCGATTATTTATAAAAAATAGCCAACCAAATCGTTGGCTGTTGTTCTGAAGTTTGTTTCACTTTGTGCTTTGTATGAGCTGATATATTTAAAGAATCTCCTTTTTCTAGCCTCACACATTTGCCATTTTCAAATTCAAGTACGCCAAACCCTTCTAAGACCATAACCCATTCATGCTCGTCTTGGTCATACCAACCCGTTGCAGGTGAGTTATGTCCTTGAGAAATTATTCGTTCGACCCGAACAGAATCAGTATTGATTAGATCTTCAAAGACTTCGTCTGATAAGTCAGTAGGAATATTATTAAGTAAGTTAACTGTCATTCGCTTAAGTTATGGCTGTTGGTTTTGGTTTCTCATCAGTTGCATGTGTTTCAGCTAAACTCATTTGCCCTGATAGCCAATTATTTAACTGAATTGCGACCTCAGGCATTATGTCATTTTTACCAGCGTGTTTGTAGCTGGCGAGTGAAGGCAAACCTGCTTGCAATCGCAAAGTATGGTCCATATTTTTTATGATATGTGTACTTGTTGATGCTTTTGTAACCTTAGCGATGAGCTTGGTGTCATCAGGGTGACATTGAAAGTCTTTTTCACCTCCAATGGCTAATATCGGTTTTATCGTATTAACCAGGTGCGACTTCACATCATAATTAAATGTTTCTCTGTAGAACTTGGTGCTTACTTTGTGAAAGCCAACTCTCACTGTTGGTTTATCGCTAATTTCAACTTTTTGCCGCAAATCTCGCATAGTTTTAGCAGGGTCTTTGGTGTACAAAAAAAGCCTTAAGATCTTGCCTTTTAAGCCCTTTAGAGCATCGAGATCTCTATTCATTACTTCTGCATTTTTAATGCCATCTTCTTCAAAGCTACGAAGGCTAGCGCAAAGCATAATTAACCCAGAAATAAGTTTATTCTCATTTGCTATTTCAGGTGCTAAACAAGCCCCTTCACTATGCCCTAATACATAAATAGCGTCAGTATTTACTTGTTTATGGGTTGAAATATGGTTGATTGCTTGGTGAGCATCTAACACAACTTCTTCTAACCCAGCTGTTTTAAAATCGCCTTCACTTTTACCTGCACCACGCTTGTCATAACAAAAACTGGCGTAACCGGCTTCAATTAACTGCTCTGAAAGTTGTTTAAAAATATTGGTGTCGAAACCATTGATATTGCCATCTCTGTCTTGCTGGCCACTACCGTGAACCATAACAACACAAGGAAATTTCCCCTTACTTTTAGGTAATGACAATGTACCTTTTAAATTTAACTTTTGTGACTTAAATACAATCTCTTCCTGAACCATTTTTACTCCTTGAAGCTTAAAATAAGCTTTATTCTTCTGGGTCTTGTGGATGTACTTCCGTTACCGCTTTTTGCACTATTTTCACCCTTCCCGATTTTACCAATGCATCTCGCAAAATATACTCTATTTGCGCGTTTACACTGCGTAAGTCATCGTCGGCCCAGCGCTGTACTGCCGCTAATACATCAGGGTTTATTCTAAGTGGGTAACTTTTCTTACTGGCCAAAATAAGCCTCTTTAAATTGCTGAGTTGAAGCTTACACTTCAACTCAATTTGAAAATCTAGTGTCAGTAAAGGCTACCTGCATTGACCACAGGTTGCGTATTTTGCTCGGCGCATAATACCACCAGCAAGTTGCTAACCATAGCTGCTTTGCGCTCTTCGTCTAGCTCTACGATTTCTCGCTCAGACAATCGGCTTAATGCAAGCTCTACCATACCAACAGCACCATCTACGATTTTTTGTCTTGCAGCAATAATGGCTGAAGCTTGTTGACGCTGTAACATGGCACTGGCAATTTCTGACGCATAAGCAAGGTGTGAAATTCTAGCTTCATGTACTTTTACACCTGCTTTTGCCAGCCTATCTTGAATTTCTGTTTTTAAAGCTTCAGAGACTTGAATTGGGTGACTGCGCAATGCAATTTCATCACCGTCATGTTGATCGTAGGGATAAGCGCTTGACATATTTCTTAGCGCCGCTTCACTTTGAATGTTTACAAAGCTTTCGTAGTCATCTACTTCAAATACGGCTTCTGCAGTGTCATTCACTGACCACACAACCACGGTAGCAATCTCAATCGGATTACCGTGAGCATCATTTACTTTGATTTTATTACTTTCAAAATTTCTTAACCTTAAAGAAATATTTCTACGAATAAAGAAAGGCACAGTCCAACGTAACCCATTTTCTTTTACTGTGCCTACGTAGCTGCCAAACAAAGTCAGTACACGGCCTTGGTTTGGCTGCACCATAAATAAACCTGTTAAACAGGCCAAACTAAGCACAGCTAGAACAACAAATAAAATGCCACTCCCATTTACTGGGTTAAATTGGCTTAAACAGGCTAATGCAATTGCAATAAAAATCACCGTTGCAACATACCCGTTTGTTGAGAATCCTTTTGTTTCTTTCATTGAAAACTCCATCAATGTGATATCAAGTTGATATCACATTAGATCGAGTTAAGATTTTAGGCAAGTAGTTTGTTTCTTTTTTGTGGATGTCTATTTGTAACTATTTATTTTGTTTTCAAGCAAAGCGATAGACTTATCGTTTGGAAAATCGAGTTTAAATACCTGATATGCCTGCTCTGCCTCTTTAATTAATTGCTGCTCAAGATAAGCGTTAATTAGAGACTCTGATAATTTAGGATGCTTAAAGATGTTTGCTATTTCAGCTTTAAGCGTTAACTCCTGCCGTTTTTGATCTTGCGTTTGTGCGAGTCTATATGCGTAAAAAGCATAAAGCCCCAAATAATTTAAGTCATATCTCGTTTTATCTTTGGCAAGCTCAATTGAAATAACCGCAGCACCGTTTGATTTGGCCTGTGTTATTAATTCGAAAGTTGCTTCATCTTTAAAGGGTGTTCTTTGCTTTGGTGAAATGCCTAACTTTAGTAACAAGGCTTCTGCGGCTTTAGCGACACTCATCGGGTTTTGAGCTGTTATAAGCGTTCCATCAACAGAAATATACGGCATCATTGGGCTGTTTTTCACAAATGTTGCACCGCGCTCAATCAACTTTTCTTCAAGTGAAAATGGAAATTTATCAAGTAATTCTGCATTAAAAGCTTGTTCTTCAATTTGTGTAAAACTATTTACCTTCTTGCCCGCAACAAAGTAATCACCATCAGGGCCTTTCAAATTAACCAATGCGGCAGGACCGTGACATACAGCAGCAATGGGTGATTGCTGTTCGATAAACTGATTAATGAAAGTTTGAGTTGACGGGTCAAAAGGTAAATCAAACATTGCGCCGTCTCCCCCAACAATGAATAAAGCGTCATAGCTTTGCTGAATTGCCTGTTTTGCTGAGTGAGTATTTTGCAATTTATGAAGGGCAAGCCCTTTGAATTTTTGTATGTAAATTAGATTATCTTTATTTGTCTTAACAACAACCTCACCGCCTTTAGGTGTGACAATATCGAGCTCTAAGTTATGGTTATGTAAAACCAAATAAGTTTGTGCAAGCTCTTCAAGGTCATAACTAATTTTACCTTGGGTTTCATTGCCGTAACCGGAAATTAATAAAGCGACTTTTTTGGCAAATACATGGGGGCTTATTAAGCCCAGACAAATTATGAATAAAGTTAAATATTTCATTGCTGCTTCTCCTTGTTGAAGTTAGCAACACTTTAACCAATCAGTTGTCGTGACTTTGTCGTGATTTATATTTATTTAAGTGTTTGAGGGCGTGTTACCAAAGCTTATTTGCACTATAAAGTAACCTGGCGGTTGTTCAATGCTCAATTGCCAGTTTGATTGCTCACAAATGCGCTTTATCAAGTTTAAACCATGCCCTAACCCTTCACTCTGCTTGCCTTTTACGCCGCTTAAAAATGGTGAATTGATGGTATTTTGTTGAGTCTGGTTTTTAAAAATAAGTTGTCGTTCATTTAAGGTAATATCGGCATTATCACCATTTGCGTGTCGCACCATGTTCGAAAGTAAATTTAGCATTAGAATGCTAACCAGATTTTGGTTACACATTACTTTCACATCACTGTAAAAATTAAGGGTTAACTCAAGATGTTTGTCTGCTTCTGCGAGTAAAAAATCGAATTGGTTAATAATCAAAGACTCTAACTCTGCAGTTAAATTAACCACCTCTGTTTGGCTGGATTCGGAACGTGCAAGCGCCAATAAAATTGAAGTGATTTGATTGATATTAGCAACCGCCTCTGCAACCTTACTAAAATTGTTTTCTCTGATTGTTTTTTCTTCTTTGCTTTCTGAAAGTACATTTTGAATAATCGCCACAGGCGTTCTGATTTCGTGACTTATGTCTTTGGTAAAAACGCGCTCTCGATCAAGCGCGCTATTCAACTGAGTAAAAGCGTTTTTAGTATTGAGTGCTAATAAACCGATTTCGTTTTCTGGAAATACATCAGGCTCAATGTTTTCTGCATTTTTTGTGTTCACTTGAGATGCGAGCGTTTTTAAAGGCCTTGCTATCTTCTTGGCTGTCAATAAGCTAACAACGAGGGCTATGGCAGAAATAACACAAGCTATTACTAAAAGCCACACGAGCAAGTTTGGCATATTATCTTTGCTAACCTCGAACTGCTCTACATCAGCGAGCAAAAATAATTGTTGTCCACCTAACTCTAGGGTAGTCATATGGAGCGTTTTTACAGAACTTATTTGGTACTCGACTTTGCTAGAGTTTGACGGGTAGTCTTTTTGGATTTCGATAGGTAGATCAGAAAAGTTTTTAACCAAACGCATGTAATCTGCTTTTGGTGGGAGAACCTCACCTGAACGTTTAAATTGTTCAGTAATATGAGTCGCTTCATCGTTGACTAAACGGTTAAAAATATTATCTTCAATTGTCCATGCATATAAGATAATCAACAAGCTATAAATAAGCGAGATAGACAACACAGTCGTTATAATTACGCGGCTTATACTACTTGAAAGGCTTTTCATCGTTGCTTCACTTTATTTTAGTTATTCTAATTAAAATACTCGTTTTTTAGACACGCATTACTCAGGCACAACAATTTTAAAACCAATTCCGTGAACCGTTTTTATCATCTGGCACTCAAACGGTTTATCTATGGCGTTGCGAAGCGTATATATATGACTGCGAACGGCATCGGTATCGGGCATATCATCCCCCCATACTTTTTCAATCAATTGGCGTTTACTCAGCGCGTTCGGGTATGCTTCAGCAAGCAATTTAAGCAATAAGAAATCAGTTTTTGAGAGTTTTATGTTCTGACCGCCGCGCTGAACTGTTTTTTGATGAAAGTCTATTTCTAAATCACCAATACATGCCTTCTGAGACTTATGTAATTGATGCCTTCTAGCGAGTGCTAAACACCGAACATAAACCTCCTCTAACACGTGAGGTTTTGTTAGGTAATCGTCTGTGCCGTGTGAAAAGCCATCTAGTTTTTCTTCAATACTGTCTCTTGCGGTGAGCATCAATACAGGAATATTCGTCGTAAGCTCTGATTTAATAAAACGACAAAGATTTAGTCCATCAGTGTCAGGTAAAGTTAAATCTAATATCACAACATCAAAACGCTCAGACTCAAGTAAGTTAGTCGCTAGTTGACCATTACAGGCATAGTCAACGACCATGCCTTTTTGCATAAGGAAATTACTCAGCTGCTCTGCTAATTGCTGATTATCTTCAACCAATAAAATATGGCATTTTTCTTCGTTCATTTAACTGTCTTTTGTCGAATTAATTCTAGTGTGGCCGCAATGGTCTTATCATCCATGTTTTGCGTGATGCTATTGCCTGGCTCAATCTCATAATGGGGCTGAACACCTTGTTGAGTCAACTCACCGCTCGGTCTAACTAATAATCGAGTTGTAATATAGGCCCTTAGCTCTGAGTGAGGTAAGTTAAACAAATTGCCCTGTCCTGATTGATTAGCAAACCCTTGAGTTGGCTGCCCTACTAAGGTTGCAAAGCCATTATCTTTAAGGGTCGTTGCAAATACAATCGCAGCAGAATAACTAATCGAACCGGTCAATAGATACACATTACCGGTAAATCTGACATCGTCACTCATTGGGGTTTCCCATTCATCCCATTTTGTGTCGACAATCTCCCCTTCCTCACCTTTATAATTAAACCAACCACGGTTGTCTTTGTTGAGTTTTTCTTGAAGTGCTGAAACCAGTCTGAATGGTTTGTTTGCAAGGTATCGACTTAAATAAGCAACGGTATCCGTATTTCCACCGGGGTTGTTTCTAATATCAATAATAAGAGAGTGAATGTTTGACGCATTAATTTTCTTAAAACTTTCATCAACAAAATTTTTAAACTCGCTAGGTTTAATATCAAAGTGCTCTAAATACAACAAGGCAACACCATCTTCTAGCTCTTTAAAGTAATGCTCTTTTTTAGTTTTTCCTGAAATAGCGCTCTCTGTCTGTTGCCAATCTTGGGCTTGCGTGATCTCTAATGTTTTAGTTCTGCCGTCAGATTCTATTTCAAGTTTAAATTCATTAATAAAACCGTATACAGCCCATAAGTTAACGGGGAACCTCGCTGCCACGACCTTTTCACGAAGAAACTGACTTTCACCACCGGTGTATTTTTGCATGTCTAATACAAGGTCTTTTGTTGAAATACCATTAATTGATAAGATTTTGCTTTGCCCTACAACCCTTTCACTACCTGACTGATAGTCGTTTTGTATATATAGCTCTTGCTGCGTATTGATAAATACTTCAAAAGGAAAAGGTTTAGCACCTTGCTCTTTCAATAAGTTATATTCTTGATAAGGCCAAATCAAAAATGCATGACCATCATTAAATTTATGGCTGATTTGACCTACTATTTTGTAAAACTCCGTTCGCATTAAAGGCTGGGTAACCTGAGACTTAAGTGTTTCAGTATAACTTTTTAACTCAGATACTTGAGTGTATTTATCAAGGTTAGGGTGACGCTCCAATGCGCCTTTTAATAAAGCATCAATATCTTGATGCATTTGTTCAACAGATAAATGTTCTGTCAGCAAGGTTTCATCCGACAAGTCAGGCATTATCTCTAAATGACTACCTTGGCACGCAACTAACACGGGTAGCACGCACGCCATCATCAGTGATTTATTTAGTGGTTTTAGAATTTTTTTTAACATCGCTTTGCTCCTATGTGGTACTGGGCAAAGTTAGCAAAGCGTTTGTGAAGGTTTTGTTGTGAAATGCGAATGGTTAATTTCAGCTACAGGATAGGCACCCGCTTTACTTGCCGGGCTTGCTTGATATTAAACAAGTTTGTTTTAATGGCTTGGAAGTCTTTGAGTTGCTTATCATTATGCACTTGTTGCTCTAATGAAGTATAAATAAAATTGGAATCTAATAAATACTCTTTAGAAAACCCGTTTTGCACGGCTTTCTCTGCTAGCTGTAAAAAGAGAGCAGGATCTTTGTTATTTAACGCGGTGAGTGATGCGATAAATTGATTGGAGCTTTTAACTTCCTCTGAAGCTTCCCCCTTCGTCTTCCTAACTTTACCGTCAACTAAATTTGCAAGTAGCAACGCTAGATGTGCATATTTACTTTGGCTATAAGCAACCCGGTCTAAATGAACAAGTGACTTATCTATTTTTCCTTGTAACTCTAAAGCACTCGCCATAAGTAGATGGGCTTCAATAAAGCTTGGCTTTAAGGTCAGTAATTCAATTAAGGTTTTTTCTGCTTTCTCATATTGTTTAGTCGCCAAGAAAAACTCAGCTTGAGTCAGTAAATAAAACGCATTATTCGGAGAAGACGCTACCAATGACGCTAAATGACGTTCACTCCAGCTAAACATATTTTTATTTAACAGAACCTGAGCCCGTATCTTTTGTACAAGCGGATTTTCTGGTTGTAGTTTATGTGCAATTTTAATCGCTTGCCACGCCCCTGAAATATCACCACAGTGATTCAGTGCGCTAGATTTGACGGCATGAGCGTTCACCCACTTAGGCGAAAGTGAAATGGCTTTACTGGCGCTTTCAATGGCGTTTTTATATTTTCCCTGTTCAATTTGCACATTCCCAAGCGCAACATAAGGCCAAGGTTGGCTATTCGAAGCGTTAACTGCCTTTAATGCAAATTGATAGGCTTGTATTAAATCGTCTTGATTGGCACCATATAACTTATGCTTAGTTAAATACAATTCGCTTAATATTGAGAAAATAGCGACTTTATTGCTGGCGTGTTTGATTGAGTTTTCTAGCTCGCTAATCGCACTATCTATTTTTGAGCTGTCTTGTAACCCCATAAATCGAGACACATCTAGCTCATTTGATTCATCAGGTGGTGATAGGCTTATATTTGCTTGTACTGGTTGCTGTATCTTACTTGATTCTGTTTGCTTAAAAACACCTAAAGCAATCATCCCAAAGATGACTAATCCACTAAGCATGACACGGTGCCTAATAGAAAAATGAAATTGTGGACTTACAAGTTTTGGTGAATTTTGTTGTTCTTCTAGTTGGCTAACTGTATGTTCTACAAGCTTAACTGATAAATTTAAACGATATCCTAGCCCTCGTTCTGCAATAATAGGATCTTGTTCTTTTTCGACTGCCAAAACTTCCCTAAGGCGAGATACACGTTTTTTAACGGTGTCTTCTGAGACGATTTTCCCCTGCCATACATAATCCAAGATAATGTTATGTGAAACGACACTCGGTGCGCGTTCAACCAAACACACTAATAATCGATAAGATAACTCAGGCAAAGAAACCTCTGTAGAACCTTTAAATAATTTTCGTTCATCAAGGTTTAAAGTTAGGTTTTCTCCGACTTTATAAACTGACATCTCATTCCTTAAATATACTTAACTTATTCTTATTATTAAATAAGTTGTCTTGTCACTATGCGTCACCCTAACTCACTTTAATTCACTCTTCAATTAGTTTGAATGTCGTTAAATTAAATGCATGTTTAATTTGGGAAAAGCATGATGCGTACTAAGATACTTTTTTTACTTATTTTTTTTACTTCATTTTTTAGCGTTGCTAATCAAATAAAGAGCAAAGAAATTGACAAGCTACTGACTCGATATCACCAATTAGAACAATTTAATGGTGTCGCGTTAATCAGTCATAAAGGGAAAGTGCTCTTTAAGAAAGGTTATGGCAAAGCCAACTTTGAATGGGACATTAATCATACTGTCGAAGGTAAGTTCAAAATTGCCTCGATCACTAAACAATTTACAGCCATGTTGATACTTCAACTTGTTGAGCAAAAAAAGCTAAAGCTGGATGAAAAGTTAATCGAATACTATCCAGGCTACAGAGCAGATACTGCCTCTAAAATTACAATTAGACAGTTACTAAATCACACATCGGGCCTTGCCAACTTCTTTCACCTTGATGGCTACAAAGTCGTTGAAGCTAGAAACCCTTACACACTTGACGAGTTTATCTCAAAGTTTTGTAGCGAGGATTTAAACTTCGAGCCTGGCACCCAATTCAGGTATAGCAATGCGGGTTATACCATTTTAGGTAAAGTCATCGAACAAGTAACAGGTAAATCTTATAGCGAAGTTTTAACACAACAGATTTTAAAACCGCTTAATATGAATAATTCTGGATTTAACCAACAACATTCTATCCTAAACAATCGAGTGACTGGTTATGAACGACTATTAAATCGTTTAGAACATCCCAGCTTTATAGATATGTCAGTGCCCTTTTCTGCTGGCAGTATGTATTCAACGGCCATGGATTTGTACCTTTGGGACCGAGGCTTAGCCGAAAACAAAATATTATCAAAACCGTTAACCACAGTTTTGTATCAAGTCTCTGAGCATAGGAACTATGCAGCGGGCTGGTTGGTTGATAACTACCCAGAAGAGCGATTTGGTAAAGCACTCACTCGAGTACACCATGGCGGTATGATCCCTGGCTTTAATGCCAATATCAGTCGTGTGTTAGAAGACGACATTTTAGTTGTATTGCTCGATAATACGGGCGGTGCGCCAATGACACCAATCACCGAAAAGGTGCTGAGTATTATCTATGACAAAGACTATGAAGAGCCTGAATTAAGGCTTTCACAAAAACTCTATAGAATGATCATAGAGCAAGGAAACTCTACATCAATCGCTTGGTATAAGACATTGGTAGCGCAACACGAAGGGTTTAGTGAGCGTCAATTAATCAGATTTGCATATGAGCTGGTTGATGCTAACGAACAACAAGCTGCTCTAGCATTTTTAAAGCTAAATGCTGAACTCAACCCAGAATCAACTCGTGCTAAGCACGCATTAAAAAGGGTAAGCTCGCTTTAGTCTCATTATTTTCGGTGTACATTTTATTAATTTTAACTATAATCCCCGCACCCTTATTAGGGCCAACTTTTAACATAAGAATTAAACGTAAAAAGGACAATAATGCGTAAAACAGTTATAGCTCTTACTTCTGCTCTTTTTTTATCACCATCAATTTTTGCAAATAATAACATTTACACAGACATTCTTCTTGGTAAAGCAAAACAAGAATTCGAATCAAGTTTTGAATATTCAAGCCCTTATGATTCTGGTAAAGAGTATTATAAGCAACCGAGTCAAAATACAACTTCTTTTGGCGTAAGACTAGGCTATCAATTTACTAACAACTTTAGTGTTGAAATTGGTCACAATCAATTCGGCGAAACTGATCATACCTATGTTGACGAATTTAATGACACCATTAACGATAAAATCAAAAGTTCGTCAACCACACTGGGTGTTAATGCTCAATGGCCAATCAACGATAAATTTTTTATCAATGGCCGAGTAGGTATTGCTGCATGGGATTTAAAAGCAAAAAGTACAGATAGTTATTTTCCTGGTGTTGTTGAAGAAGATAGCGAAGATGGCAATGACCTTTACTATGGTTTCGGGCTTAAATACTTAGCGTCTGAAAACATCTATCTTGGTTTAGAATACTCTATTACTAATATGGCATCGGACAAAACAGAAAAAGACGGTCAATTTACAGAAAAAGTAAACTTAGACTATGATGTAAGCAACTTTGCAATTTTTGTTGGCGTTAATTTCTAACCTCAGTCTTAAGCAAAGGTCTAAAACATTACTTAAGCTCATTGCTTAACATATCAATAAAGCGCCTGACTTTAGAAGACAGGTGCTTTCTACTTGGGTAAACCGCGAAAACATTCACTGTTGGTTGTTGATATTCTTCGAAAAGGATCTGTAAGTTACCTGATGCAATACCTCTCGATAGATAAAACTCAGGTAAACGCGTGATCCCTATACCCGCCTCGACCAGCGCGGTTTCAGCTTCTCCATTATTACAAAGTGCTTTGAGTCTCACATCAACGGTAAATTGCTCGCCATCAGCTGGCGTAAATGTCCATTTACCTGGGTTCTTATGGTTACTGTAGCCTATACAGTGGTGATTATTTAACTCTCTGGGATGGTGAGGGCGACCATATTGTGCAAGATAAGATTTTGATGCAACAACATAGGTTGGACAAGCATAAATCTTTTTACATATGAGGCTAGACTCATTTAATGCCGGCGTTGCACGGATCACAAGATCATAACCATCTGCAACCAAATCGACCCGTTTATCACTTAAATCTAAGTCAAGCGTCACATTTGGATAAAGCTTTAAAAACTTGACCAATATAGACTGAATATGGGATCGATATAACCCAATTGGGCAACTTAACTTTAAGTTACCTTTTGGCGTATCGTCTCCTTGTGTGACAAGGTTAAAGGCATCTTGTGCATCACTTATTAGTTGTATGCATTGCTGATAATAAGCCTCACCTTCTGGTGTGAGCGCTAAAGAGCGTGTTGTTCTATTTAACAATCTCACACCTAGTCTTGCTTCAAGCTTATTCATTTCTTTAGAAATATGAGAGTTAGAATGGCCTAGTTGTTGCGCTGCACTTGCAAAGCTGCCTCGCTTAACCACTTCAACAAAAACTTCTATACCTTCAAACAGCTTATTCATAGTCATATGGAAATAGTGAAAACCCAATAGAGGGATTAATAACTAGATAAAGATAATATAGACTAAGTTTCATCGAGTCGAGCAATGAATTGAAGACTCATCACTTAATTAATGAGGAAGAAATCATGAAAGTATTAGCATTTGCAGCAAGTAGCAGCCGTCAATCAATTAACAAACAGTTGGCTCAGTATACGGCAAATCAAATTGAAAATGCAGAGGTTGAATTATTAGATTTAAACGATTTTGAAATGCCAATCTTCAGCTCAGATCGTGAAAATGAATCAGGTATTCCAGAACAAGCACAAATTTTTTTCAAAAAAATTGGTGAAGCAGATGCAATTGTTATTTCTTTTGCTGAACACAATGGTTCTTATACGGCTGCTTACAAAAACATTTTTGATTGGACATCGAGAATTGATATGAAAGTGTATCAAGGTAAGCCAGTTATTTTGTTAGCGACTTCACCGGGTCCCGGTGGTGCGCAAAGCGTACTCGCTTCTGCAGTTGGTTCATCTCAGTTTTTTGCCATGGATGTAAAAGGTTCTCTTTCTGTACCGAGTTTCTATGATAATTTCGACTTAGAAACCGGTCAGTTAACAAACCAAGAGCTAATAGATCAAGTCAAGACGATTACTGCGTCACTTTAAAACCTTCTATGAGCTGTGTATTACACACAGCTCATATTTAAAATTTAATCACTTTTGCTAAAAGTTGATCATAACGACCTGATTGTTTCATTCTAAGTAAAGCTTCATCAAACATCCTCAGAATATCGGCATTATCTTTATCTGCTTTCGATAAAATGATGTGGCTATTTTTCCGCATAAACGGCTGTTCAATATGACCTATTTTTTTCATGTCTTGCTCTGAAAAATGTTGACGTAACAGATAGTAACCTACAGCCATTTCTTGTGGGTAAATCGATACTCTGTTTTTTAACAACATGCCAAATGCTTGCTCATCATTAGACACTCTGTGCATGTTGATTTGTTTCGCTCGAATAATGTTATCTAGGTCGATGCCATAACTGAAATCTTCAAGGCCAACATAGCTATAGGACTTTAATGCTTCAAAGCTATCAAGTTTCGGTTTATTTGTTCTGTTGTAGAAAAATACATGCTTTTCTTCTAATACTGGCTCAGAGAAATAGAACTCACTTTCTCTAGACTCAGTTTTAAGCCATAAGCCAGTACCATCAACTCTCCCTAATTGCGCTTGCTCCATCGCTCTCGCCCACGGGTAAAATTCAAAAGCAACTTGATAGCCGATATCAGAAAATGCCTCGGTAATTATCTCAGCAATGGCACCGTTATTAGGTAAATCACTACCCATATAAGGCGGCCACTCTCCAACAGATAAAGTGATTTGTTTCGCTGAAACGGGAAAACTTGAAAATATAAATACTAAGGAAAGTACACAGACATATATTAACTTTTTCAATGTGGCACCAATCATTATCAAACCTAAATTAACTGTAGTTGATAATTATGGATAAAAAGTGGAAGTAAAACCCAGAGTCTAAGTTTCTGGGTTTTATAAAAGAGATTAAAGTCGCTTAGTTAGTACTATGGCAATGCCTAACATAACTGACGAAACCAATAAGCAGGCGCTTAAGCCATAATATTGATACATGACCCCAGACAATACGGTACCAGTTAAGCGCCCTGTGGCGTTGGCCATATAATAAAAGCCCACATCCATTGATACGCCGTCACTGTCTGCACACCTCACAATAAGATAGCTGTGTAACGATGAGTTGATGGCAAATACAGCACCAAAAATTAGCAAACCACCAACAAGGATAAGCTCTGGTGAGAAACTTGAATCTAAACCCAATACTATCATTGCAGGAATAACTGCAAGGGTTGTTACCCATGACAGCGCTGACTGCTTACTTTGGGTTAACGCCATATTTCTGCCAGTGACTTTGGGGGCGTTTGCCTGTACTAAGCCATATAAAATGACCCACACAGCCATAAAAGTACCTACAGTGCTACTTTGCCAACTCAATTCACTGACAAAATAAACCGGCAATGCAACTACAAACCACACATCTCTAGCTGCGAACAAGAATAGTCTCGCGGCTGAAAGACGGTTTATTTGTGGGCTTTTTGAAAACATCTCAGTGAATTTAGGTTTTGCTTTCTTTTTACCTAAGTCTGCTTTTAATCGCCATATACTTAATAACCAAACAAGTGTCAGCATACCTGCCATTAACCATAATGCGTCTTGAAACCCAAACAAGGTCAGAAGCAAGCCACCTAGAAAGAAACCGACACCTTTTAGCGCATTTTTTGAACCCGTTAAGATTGCTACCCATTTATATAAAACACCATCAGCGTCTTCAGGAACCAATTTTTTTATGGCACTTTTGGCACTCATTTTATTGAGATCTTTTGCTATGCCAGATAATGCCTGAGCACACATAACATAAGTAACACTCAACCACTGGGGGTTAATAGCAAGCATGACCAATGCAAAGATTTGAATGGACAAGCCCAGATTCATGGTTTTATTCAAACCAAGGCGCGCACCAAGCCACCCACCCACTAAGTTAGTCACAACACCAAAGAATTCATAAAACAAAAACAACATGGCGACTTCAAGTGCACTGTAACCAAGCTGATGGAAATACAACACCACCAGCATTCTGAGCGCCCCATCTGTTAATGTGAACGCCCAATAATTACTGGTGATGAGTAAGTATTGTTTTATGTCATCCGAAAGTTTGGACAACATCTAGATTATCCCCACTTTTGCTCAATAACATAACGAACTAGATCTGCAGTTCGATTTGCATAACCCCATTCGTTGTCGTACCACAGATACATTTTTACTTGAGTACCATTTACGACCATGGTTGATTGCGCATCAACCACACTGCTTCTTGGATCTGTCTTATAGTCAATTGACACAAGTGGACGAGTCTCAAAACCTAGAATGTCTTTTAGTTCACCTTCAGCCGCTACTCTCATCCATTCATTGATTTCTTCAGCAGTAGTCGCACGGCTTACTTCAAATACACAATCTGTGATTGACGCATTAGCCAGCGGTACGCGAACAGCATGGCCGTTTAGTTTACCTTTCAATTCTGGAAATATATGTGTAATTGCACTAGCAGAACCAGTCGTTGTTGGGATCAAACTCATACCACATGCTCTTGCACGACGAAGGTCTTTGTGCGGTGCATCAAGGATAGTTTGAGTATTGGTGATATCGTGAATTGTGGTCATTGAACCATGCACAATACCAATTTTATCTTGTAATACTTTAATTGGTGGTGCTAAACAATTCGTTGTACACGATGCTGCGGTCACAATATTGTGCTTTTCAACATCAAATAAATCATGGTTTACGCCATAAACCACATTCAATACACCCTCTTCTTTAACAGGTGCAGTTACGACTACCTGTTTCACACCTTGTTCAAAGTAAGCTTGCAGCTTAGCCTTTGTTTTCATCACACCAGATGCTTCAATCACTAAATCACAGCTTGACCAATCAGACGCTTCAATCGTTTTATTCTGAGTAACTGAAATAGTATGACCATTGATTTGCATGGTATCGCCTGCGAAATCCACTTCATGGTTCCAACGACCATGTACCGAGTCAAAATTCATCAGGTGCGCCAGTGTTTCTGCATTGCCTGCTGGGTCATTGATCTGAATGATCTCAATGCCTGCAGTATCATATAAGGCACGCATAGTTAGGCGACCCATACGGCCAAAGCCATTTATTCCAACTTTTATACTCATGTTAACTCCCAGAAATTAAACGAAGACACATCGATTATGGTCAACTTTCTTGAAAATGTGATTACTAGTTTTGAAGAGAAAACTGTCAAACACCAAATATATGGAAAATCATATATTCGATTTTCCATATATTCAAGTTTAATTTTCGTTCTGGTTGATTAGAGCGAGTTATTTTAGGAAAAAGCCATGTTTAAATGGATCTGAGTCTTCTAAAACAAAGTTAGAAAATGCAGTGATATATGCTGTACCAAATACTCGTGGTATTACAGCGTTATAATCATGAAATTGTGATTCTTTTTGGATTGTTACATCAAAACTACTATCAACAATACTTTCAATGGTAATTTTATCACCCACTTTTATTTGCTTTCTAGCATGAAGTATTGCAGCTCTTGCGCTCACACCCGTCCCTGTTGGACTCCTATCTAATTCACCATCAGCAAAAATACACACGTGTTTACTATGGCTTTCTTTGTCTTTAATTTGAGATGACGAATAAAAAATCACACCATATAGAAAACTCAAACTTTCATCTTCTGGGTGTGAAAGCGCTAAAGAGTCGTTAACTAAAGCTTTAATTTCTTCACCAAGCTCAGATAATTGTGCAGCATTTGCTTTTGACAGCGAGATATCAAGCTTGTCTGCATCTACGAAAGCATAATAGGCACCACCGAAAGCGACATCAGTTGAAAAATACCCAAGAGCAGGATGATTAATTTGGTGATCGAGTTTCACTACAAAACTGGCCACATTATCAAAATACGCCTGCCCATTATTATAATAGGCAGTTACCTGCCCTGATGGTGAGTCAATTTTTAGTTCTTTTTTTTCTTTAAAATGGCCTGCTTTTTCAGCCAATGTAGACAATGCGATGATCGCATGACCGCACATAGTGCTGTATCCTTCGTTGTGAAGAAATAACACACCAAAGTCACTGTCTGCTCTTTCACTCTCTGTGATTAAAGCACCATACATATCTGTGTGGCCTCTTGGCTCTCCCATAATAGCTGTTCGTAAATGATCTTGATGTTCAAGACATTCAAGCCGCTTTTCAACTATGCGCTTGCCTTTCAGATGTGCGAACCCGCTTTTAATTACTCTAAGCGGTTCACCTCCTGTATGCATATCAATGCACTTTATTTGTGTACCAGACTGAATTTTTAGTGTTTCTAATTGTTTTATAAAATCTGACATGAAACTTCCTTAGATCAAAAAATGCCAAGCAAGCTTGGCATTGGGTGAATGCTGAGCGTAGGTACTTCGCTCAGCTCGCACGGGTATTTTCAGGGAGATTAGAAAACCATACGTGCAGTCAGTGAGACATAGCGTGCCGCTTGACGACCTGTCACCATGCCGTAATCTGGGTTTAACTCAATACCATCATCACCATAACGAGTACGTTCTTCGTTGATGTTTAATGCACTATCAGCATTTAGTAAGTTATAAACGGTGGCTTTCAGTGATACTTCATTACCCATTAGCTCTGTGAAATATGACATTGAAAGATCAACATTCGTTACCCATGGTAGTGTGCCTGCGCTACCACGAGGTGCTGGGTTACCATTTTCGTCATAGTGTGAGGCATGATCATAGTAGCGACTGATACATGCATCCCATGGGTTACCTTCTGCACAACTATCGACATTCTTAGGGTGTACTGAGAAATAACTTTGCGGACGACCTGAAGTAGTACGAGCAACTAAACCAGCAATTAGGTTATCCGTGATATTATACGAGCCAGAAAATTTGAATGCATGACGGTGGTCATTTGGTAAGTTACCGTAGCCATGGTCCATTAGGTCAGCATAGTCGTATGAAGTCGTCCAACCTGGATCTGCCTGGTTATTATCAGTTTTAACTAGGCCTTCTGTGTTACCGTAGTTTTTAGACCAAGTGTAAGATGCATTTATTCTTAAATCATCCGTAACGTTGCCATCTAAAGTGAACTCAACCGCTGTGTACTTACGTACTGCTGCAGGTAAAGCTAGCTCTTCAGCAGATAAGTTAATTACATCAACTGTACCATCGCCATCAAAGTCATAAGACATTTCAATCGCTTCACCTGGGTTGTTCAACACATAATATGAGCCTTGACCCACATTATCTGTGATACCCATTTCAGCTAATTTTTTAGCAAGTACAGGACCTACATCTGTGTCTTCTACACTGCGACCTAGGTCACGGTGAACCACACGTACACCCGCTGACATAGTGTCAAAAATTTCCTGCTGATAACCAATGGTGATTTCATCAGAATACATAGGTTTCAAGCTTGAAGAAGCGATAAGGCCAGGTTCAGTAATACCACGTTGACGCCAGCGACGGTCACGTAACATATCGCCACGACTTGGTGAACCATCAGCTAACAGTACTGGTGTACCATCTGCATTTACATCGCCCATTTCATGGTATTCGAACCATTCAACTGACGCAGAGCCTTGCGTGATATTCATGTTTGCAGAAACAGGTTGGTAATAACGGCCAAATGTTGCGAACACTTTAGCTGTACCATCACCGTGTAAGTCATAGATTGCTTGAAGACGAGGTGAGATTTGGTCCTTCATATCAACGTATGCTCTACCGTCTGTTACCGTGTTTTCGAACTCACTATAACGTAGACCTAAATTAAGCACTAAATTGTCAGTTGCTTGCCAAGTATCATTAATATAGAACGCAATTGAAGTTGAATCAGAATCTACATCACGTGTTCTAACACGTCGTTCGATAAAAGAGTCACCCTCAGCCGCGCCTGAGATATCATCAACACCTGCGTTTTTGATTTCCCACCAGCCCATACCATCGCCAATACCATTTTGACCTGAGCTAAATTTTACTTTTACTTTGTTATAGTCAATACCGAACTGTAAAGCGTGCTCATCTAAGTCCAAAGTAAAATCAACACGCGCTTGCTCACGTACATACTTCTCTTCAGATACAGTTGATGTTGTATGTTGGCTTAATGTTGTCCAGCCATTTCTAGAATCCCATACACCAGGATCTGTGGATGCAACCACATTTTCAACATTCTCAGTAACCTGACCAACTACAGCAGAAACTGACATAGAATCTGTTAAGTAGCCGTTATAGTTAACACTGAAAACTTTACCACCATCTTCACCTGGTGCAGCAACCCCTTTTTGATCGCCGATGACATTCGTTTGCCAATCATAGACAAAGTTAGTTGTATCCCAAGTACGCTTGTTATTCATCGCTGAGAAACCAAATGAATGATCTTCATTAATGAACCAGTCTAACTTAGTGAACCAACGATCTTCTTCTGTTGATGTTGAGCTGAAGGTCGTTTGCCCTGCACCCTCACTATCTGAGCGACGGGGTGAAAATAATGCATAAGCAAAAAGTTTATCTTCAACTAATGCGCCTGAAGCCCATACCTGAAACTCTTTAAAGTCGTATTCATCACGTTGATTATTTGTTGAAATAGTGCCATTGCTTTGGAAAATAGAGTCATGGTGAGACTCTAAGCTTGAAGGGTCCCAGCGCACTTCTGCACCAAAATCAAAATCGTTCTCACCCGACTTAGATACCGCGTTTACAATACCACCCATCGCACCACCAAACTCAGGGCTTACACCACCCGTTTTGATTTGCGTTTGAGAAATCGCTTCCCAAGGTAAGCGAATTGAACCTAGGCCTGTTTTGATTGAAGCAACATTCAAACCATTAAAGTAGTAACCATTTTCAGCTGATGACGCACCACCAAAGCTTGATGCACCATTGAAACTGCTGCCACCAGGCGCAGACGTACCCGGTGCAAGGAGTGCAATGCTTTCGAAACCCGTATTTACAGGCATCATGTTTAATTCTTCATCACTGAATGTCACACCTGATGTCGAGTTACTTAAATCAACTCGACGAATTGAAGCACCTGTTACAGCGATACGCTCAATATTTTGACCAGCTTGCGACATTTGTGCATCAATGATCATAGATTGACCAATGGTAACGTTTACATTTTCTTGCAGTACACTTTGATAACCATCTTTTACGATTGTTACGTCGTAAGTACCGACAGGTACATTACGTAACAAGTACTCACCTTCAGCATTGGTTGTCACTGTATATTTCAAACCTTTAGTTTTGTGTTTGAAAGTCAATGTTGCACCAATAATATCAGAGCCCGTACTTGCTTCGATATGACCCTTAACAACACTGCTACCGTCTACAGCTAACGTTGGCGCGTGCCAACTTAATGCTGCAGCGATTGCAGTAGCTGCAAGGCTTTTTCTTAGATAGTTACCTTTTTTATTATTGTACTTCATGAGTTGTCCTACTCCTGTGAGTTTTGCGTTTTTCATAATGACGCGTAACACAATACATACAATTTATATTGTATACAATATTTTATTTGATATTTTGTTAACTGGAATATGTAACAAAATATACATTTACTCATAAATTAAGGGAGGACAGGTACAAGAAAGAAATACCGGCAAAGTAGAATTAGAATAATAACGTGAAGTGGTTATTAACAAAAAACCCCGCTCTTGGCGGGGCTTTACAAACTTATTTTGAAAAAATAACTTAGCGCATCGCCATCATCATTTTCGCAGGGTTTTCAAGATAAGCTTTCCATAGGTTATTGAATCGAGCAATCGTGCCACCATCAATCACTCTATGGTCACCAGACCAACTGACTTGCATAATTGCACGAGATACAACATTACCTTGCGAATCAAAACGTGGTAGGTGCTGTAATTTACCGAGTGCAACAATGGCAACTTCAGGCTTATTGATAATTGGCGTTGCGGTTGTGCCACCAATCGCACCTATATTCGAAATTGAAATTGTGCCGCCCTTCAAATCATCAGGTGACACTCGCCCTTCTCGAGCTGCATCAGTTAATCGTGTTACATCCTGTGCAACATCGATTATAGATTTACTCTGACAACCTTTAATATTTGGCACCAATAAACCAAGTTTCGAATCTACGGCCATACCGATATTGTGGTCATCAAAATAGGTGATCTCTGTGCAGTCGTCGTTTACTTGTGAGTTAACGATTGGAAACTCTTTAATCGCAAGCGAGAGTGCTTTGATAAAGAATGGCATCATCGTTAACTTAATGCCCTCTTTCGCATACTGTTCTTTGAGTTCTTTACGAAGTGCAATAAGGTCGGTTAAATCGATTTCATCACTGAATGTAAAGTGTGGAATGGTCGATACAGACGCTACCATCTGTTTTGCCATTGCTGCTTTCATGCCACGAATAGGCTCTACTCGTGTGCCACCTGAAGTAACTGCTTGAGCAACCTCAGAAACCGGCGCAGTGTTGTTTGTTGAAGCTGGTTTAGTTTCAACAACCGCATGTTGCTCAGTCTCACCGCTTACAAACCTAGCAATATCTTCTTTATACACTCGGCCATTTTTGCCAGAGCCAGGTACTAAGTTAATGTCGATATCTTGCTCACGCGCTAAACGACGAACAGCGGGAGACGCGATTGCTTTACCATTTTTTGGTAATTGCGTTTTCACTGCAGTATTTTGTGTTTCAGCTTTTGCAGCTGGCTTATTTTCAGCTACCGAAGAAGTTTGAACATTGCCATTACCACCAGCTAAACGCATTTGGAATAACGGACTATGAACTTGCGCAATTTCGCCTTTTTTATAGTATAGCTTTTCAACTACACCATCGTATTTAGCTGGGATCTGTACCAAGGCTTTGTCTGTCATTACGTCACACACAGCTTGGTCTTCAACAATGGTGTCACCTTCGCTGACTAACCACTCAACGATTTCACACTCAACAATACCTTCACCAATGTCTGGCAGAATAAAGTCTTCTAAATGTGAGCTTGAAGTATCTGGTGATACTTCAGTGTCATTAGCTACTTCGACAGGTGCTGCGCCCGCAACATCCATAGCAAAAAGCGGCTCATGTACTTTGGCAATTTCGCCTTTTTCATAGTGTAATTGTGTAATCACACCATCATGGACTGCAGGAATTTGTACCAAGGCTTTGTCGGTCATAACATCACAGATAGGTTGATCTTCTTTTACTTCATCACCGACCGAAACTAACCATTCAACAATTTCGCACTCTACAATGCCTTCGCCAATGTCTGGTAAGATAAATTCTTTTGACATGTCTAATCCTTAAAACTCAACCGACTTTTTGATCGCAGAGAACACTTTAAGTGCATCTGGTACATACTCTTTTTCAAGTGCTAGTGGGTAAGGGGTATCTAAGCCACACACTCGCAAAATCGGCGATTCTAAATGTAAGAAACATTCTTGCTGAATAGTTGCAGCAATCTCAGCACCAAAGCCATTGGTGATCGGTGCTTCGTGACTAATAATCAAGCGACCTGTTTTGGTGACTGATTTAGCAATCGTTTCAACATCCCAAGGCAGAATACTGCGTAAGTCAATAATCTCACAGCTAATACCCGCTTCTTGTGCTTTTTCAGCAGCCTGCTCGATGATTTCCATCTGCGCACCCCAAGCGAGTAGCGTCACATCTGAACCTTCTTTTACGACTTCAGCTTTACCTAGTTCAATTTCGTAATCTTCTTCTGGCACTTCACCGACTGAGGCACGATATAAACGCTTAGGTTCGAAGAAAATGACCGGGTTATCGTCTTTAATACATGCACGCAATAAGCCTTTAGCTTGGTAAGGGTTACGAGGTACAACTAGCTTCAAACCTGGCGTATGCGCAAAGTAAGCTTCTGGAGATTGTGAATGGTATAAACCACCCGCAATACCACCGCCGTAAGGCGTTCGAATTGTTAGATTGCCAACATTGAACTCGTTACCACTACGGTAACGGAATTTTGCAGATTCGTTCACGATCTGATCGAATGCCGGGAAGATATAATCAGCAAACTGAATTTCAGCCAGTGCCGGTGCGCCAAAAGCAGCTAAACCGTTTGCGAAACCAAGGATACCTTGCTCTGTCAGAGGTGTATTGAATACGCGGTGCTTACCGTATTTTTCTTGTAAGCCTGATGTCGCACGGAACACACCGCCGAAATAACCCACATCTTCACCGAAGATACACGCTTGCGGATGCTCTGCCATAGTGATGTCTAGCGCCGAGTTAATGGCGTGTAGCATGTTCATTTTAGCCATTATTTGATTCTCCCTGCAGTCACTGGGTACGCTTCTGGATGTTGCTTAATATGTTCTTTTAATTCTTCATATTGTTTTTGAAGTGCAGGAATTGGCGTGTCGTATACATCAGAAACGAGCTCTTCTAGTGCTGGTTTCTGAACTTTCTCAGCAACCTTTAATGCCGCAAGTATTTCTTCACGGATCTTATCTTTTGCCGCTTCGTCTTCTGCTTCATTTAACCAGCCTTGCTTTAATAGCCAGCTTTTGAATCGCTCGATTGGACAAGCCGCTCTGAATTCTGCTTCTTCATCTTTACTACGGTAGCCAGATGGATCATCTGATGTTGAGTGAGCACCTAAGCGATAAGCAATAGATTCAATTAGTACAGGGTCGCCCTGCTCTGCTGCAATCTTACGTGCAGCTTGTGTTGCGGCATAAACAGCCAGTGTGTCAGTACCATCAACACGAATAGTCTTAATACCATAACCGACACCACGCGCAGCAATACCGTCGCCTTTAAATTGTTCATCAGCTGGCGTTGAAATCGCATAACCATTATTACGCGCGAAGAATACAACCGGTGCTTTATGCACAGCAGCCATGTTTAAACCCGCATGGAAGTCACCTTCAGATGCAGCACCTTCACCGAAATAACAAATTGTCACGTTATCGATTTCAGAAGCTAGTTCACCGGTTGCAGCATCGATATGATTCAATTTTTGACCATACGCATACCCTGTCGCTTGCGGGATTTGCGTACCAAGCGGTGAAGAAATCGTCATATAATTAAGTTCGTTAGAGCCATAGTGGATTGGCATCTGACGACCTTTACCTAAATCAAGTTCATTGGAAAACATTTGATTCATAAAGTTATCTAGGCTAAAACCACGATAAGCAAGCGCTGCTTGCTCGCGGTATTGGGCCATAATCATGTCATCATGTTTAAGCGCTGCAGCACTTGCTGTCACTGCGGCTTCTTCACCAAGACATTGCATGTAAAAACTAACACGACCTTGACGCTGTGCAGCCTGCATACGTTCATCTAGTAAACGAATGAAGCGCATAGTGCTATATATTTTTAATGCTGTTTCTTTATCTAGCTCTGGTGCGGTTGCACCATCAAGGATCTCACCATTGTCACCGAGAATTTTTAAGGTGGGGATATTCAGTGCATGGCCATCAATAAATTCCAGCGCGTGGCTGATATTTAGAGATATGTTATTCGGGTTAATCATAACCTACCTTCTCTTGTTGTCATTATCCATTTGCATGCAAATAACTACTCAAAAGTATTTATTCGTTCGCTATGTTGTTTTATGAATAATCTGTGCGATTTATGCAATTGGTTTAAATTAAACCTATCGACACTTTACGTTAACGTAAAGTGTTATTCAACTGATCATAGATGAATAACACTTAATTTGCATAAATATTACTGGAAAGAAAAGAATACGCTATGTTATTAGCTTTTAATTCAGTTACTTATATGAAGTTTTCATTAATTTGCATAGGAATAACGGTTAATAATGCACGTTGACCTAGTGCAACTTTAGCATTTGGGAAAATAATGGCTTCACCTTCAACTTCTGCAAAATACTGCTTTTCGCCGTCATTTGCTAACAACTCACCCGTTGCAAAGCCTGTGAAGTTCACTGCGCTGTCAGGGAAAGTAAAGCTAAATGCTTCTTGTGTTCTATTAATCGTTCGATACACTTCGAACAACTCAAAGTCTTCAGAATTAAATTCCTTATATTCGACTTTTTCTTGGCTAATTAATGCAGTGAGAGTTTTCTTGGTTTTCTCAAAGCGAGCCATATCATTTTCACCAAAAGGCTTAACCTGTCCCAGCTCTATGGTAAATGCATCAGCTCCAAATTCATTTGAAGAAAAATAACTGAATGTCGTTGCCGGTGCTGCCATCATTAATACGGTGTTAACACCACAAGAAAGTAAGAACTGAAGTTGTGATTTTTTCCAAGGCTTGCCATTTAAAAACGGGTAAACTGCAAATTTCTCGTTTTTTGAACCTCGGATAGCCGTGTGTAAATCATAATGACAACGATAACGCCCAGCTTCTACCTCATTAAAAAAGTCAGACACATAAGTTTCTAATTCTTTTGCTCTGTCTCTTTCTGCATTGTGCACATCACCTTTGCTATGCGAACCACTGAACAAACGGTTCAAGTTCTCTTCTACAAATCGCTCACCAATATTAATTGACTTTGGATTACCAAAAATAAACAGCACACGTTGCTTAAGTTCTAATTTGCCTAAGATAATGTTTTGGATCAGTTCATCACAAATTTCAATGGGGGCAGTCTCATTACCATGAACCGCGCTTGATAAGACAATATCTTTTGTTGTTTTTGCACTAGGTGTGAATTTAATAACGCCCGTATCAAGTACATCAACTTGGGTACCATTTGCTAGTACAAATGATGTCGGTTCTAAATGAAATTCGTTTTCACGAGTGATAGATAAAAAGTCACCAGACTTTTTAAGTGTTTCAAGGTACATGCTGTCCCCTTTTGTGAGAGTGTATAAATAAAAAAGCCATGCTTAAGCATGGCTTTTATAGAATAAATTGTTTAGCTGATTACAGAATCAACAAGCGCTTTGGCCTCTTGTTCTAGTAACGCTAAATGTTCTTCACCTTTGAAAGATTCAAGGTAAATTTTGTAAATATCTTCAGTGCCTGATGGACGAGCAGCAAACCAGCCTGACTCAGTTACGACTTTTAAGCCACCAATTCCAGCTTTGTTACCTGGTGCTTCAGTGAGCTTTTCAACAATCTTGTCACCTGCTAGTGTATCTGCAGTCACATCTGCAGCACTAAGCGCTTTTAATTTTGCTTTTTGCGCTGCATTAGCGGGGGCATCAATACGTTTGTAAAGAGGCGCACCAAATTCTGCTTCAAGCTCTTTGTAACGTTCAGATGGTGTTTTACCGGTTACAGCTAAAATTTCTGCTGCAAGTAGACCTAAAATAAAGCCATCCTTATCGGTATTCCAAACACTTCCATCACGACGTAAGAATGACGCGCCTGCACTTTCTTCGCCACCGAATGCGAGCCACTGCTCACTTAGACCTTTTACAAACCATTTGAAACCAACAGGTACTTCAAACACTTCTTTATCTAATGATTTAACCACTTTGTCGATCATCGCCGAAGACACGAGTGTTTTACCCACTTTAATGTCTTTCGCCCAATCACGATGAGTCAGCAAATAATCAATTGCAACCGCTAAGAAATGATTTGGGTTCATTAAACCATCTTTGGTTACTATGCCATGGCGGTCATAATCTGGATCGTTACCGATACCAATATCGAAGTCATCTTTTAACGCAATTAAGTTTGCCATCGCATAAGGTGACGAACAATCCATGCGGATCTTGCCATCTTTATCTAAAGGCATAAATGCAAAACGCGGGTCAACTTCAGGATTTACAACGGTTAAATCAAGGCCATACTTTTCTTTAATTACAGGCCAGAAATTAATACCAGAACCACCCAGAGGATCGATACCAATTTTTACACCTGCTTTTGCAATAGCGTCTAGATCAACAATATTGATTAAATCTTCAACATAAGGTGTGATTAAATCTTCGTACTTAATGAAGCCAGATTGCTTAGCCTTCGCGAAAGGAAATAACTCAACTTCGACTAAATCTTCAAGCAATAACTGATTGGCTCTGTCTTCGATCCACTTTGTAATATCAGTATCAGCTGGGCCACCATTTGGCGGGTTATATTTGAAACCACCATCTTCAGGTGGATTGTGCGAAGGCGTAACAACAATACCATCACTTAATTCGTGTGGATGCGCTTTGTTGTAACACACAACCGAATGGCTGATCACAGGTGTTGGTGTATAGTCATCATTTTCTTGTGTAATGACTTGGACTTCATTCGCTACTAACACTTCTATGGCTGAGTTAAAAGCCGCTTCAGATAACGCATGTGTGTCTTTGCCTAAAAATAACGGACCAAAGATATTATTTTCTTTACGATAATCACAAATAGCTTGTGTAATCGCTAGAATATGAGACTCGTTAAACTTAACATTTAACGAACATCCACGGTGGCCTGATGTGCCAAAAGCAACACATTGCTCAGGGTTTTGTTCTAAATCTGGTTCATTTAAATAATATGCCGAGACAAGTTTTGGTATGTTCACTAATGTGTCGTGTTTTGCTGGTTTGCCAGCACCTGGATGGATAGACATAAAACGTCCTTATAGGTAATCTCTAATAGTTTCAGCGTCAGCTTCTTTGTACCCTAAACCTAGGGCAACCTCATGTAACATCATTTTCTTACGAGTGGTATTAGAATTGGTCATGACCCAATATTCACTGTCTGCAATATTTTTAGGGTTCATACTGCTGCCACTTTCTAATAAAGCTTCTTTACTTTTTGCAAAATAAATTCTATCACGGCCTTTGATTTCTAATACTGAATCAAAGCTGTCTTTATGGGTGCGGTGTAATGCACTTAAAATAAATAAAAATCGGCCTACTACACCTTTTTGCATAGCGAGCTCTTCTTTATTAAGAATATTAAAAACATTAGCAGTTTTAGTGGTCACTTTTGTGACGCTTTGTTCTTCAACTGTCTCTTGCTGTGGTTCTTCTTCTAATACAACATCATCAACTTCTGAAGATGTGTTGGGTGATAACTTTAATAAACGACGCAGAATGTCTGAGGCACTTTCACCAATGCTTTGCGTATTACTGGCGATATATTGATAAAGCTCGTCATCTATTTCTATTTTTTTCATGCTTTTCCTGTCATTACTGATTTTGGTGCATCGAGCTGATTATATAATGAAATGAGCCAAGACACTATGCCTTTGCATTTCACCAATACACTGGCAAAATTACCTCATAATTTATCGGAGTGCAAAATGCTATTAAATTTCAAGCAAACAGGAGCTGGTCCCGTTGTCGTGATCATGCATGGCCTATTCGGCTCATTAGAGAACCTTAACGTTATCGCAAAAGCCCTTAGCGAACATTACACTGTCATTAATATAGATTTAAGAAATCATGGTGTATCTTTTCATGAAGATGAAGTAAGTTACCCTGCTATGGCTCGAGATGTGCTCAATTTGCTTGATGAATTGAATATAGAAAATGCGCATATAATCGGCCATTCTATGGGTGGTAAAGTTGCAATGCAATTAGCCATGCTTGATGAAGCACGTGTTAATAAACTAGTGGTACTTGATATTGCACCTGTTGATTACCACCCTCGCCATAATTCAATTATTAATGCCCTGCAATCTGTTCAGAAACAAGGTGTCAGCTCGCGAAGTGAAGCTGACGCAATAATGAAAGAATTTATAGATGAGATGGGGGTTAGACAATTTTTATTAAAAAGCTTGTCTAAGTTTGAAAACGGTTACGCTTGGAAATTCAACTTAAATACCATTGTTGAAAACTATTCAAAGATCATTTCAAATATTAATGAGACTCATTCTTGCCAATGTGATACCTTATTTATTAAGGGGAATAATTCGGACTACATATTGCCAGAACATAGAGAAGCAATCGTCTCATTATTTCCAAAGTCGAAAGCAAAAGTCATCCATGGCGCTGGTCATTGGCTGCATGCTGAAAAACCACAAGCCGTAAATCGGTCAATTATTGATTTTCTTCAATAATTAGCGAGTTTTTCACTCACACTATTAAATTATGATACTCGGTTATGGTATAGTAGCCGCCGTTTAAATATTAGTTAGAGCAAGTATGGCCAATCAGTATATTCAACAGTTTGAAACTATGGGACTGTATTTCGGTTTAGCAGGCATCTTTTTCTTTATCGGAATGGCAATCAACGATGTTTTAAAAAAAGGTGATGTGCCTAAATTTGGTCGATATATTGTTTGGCTCGTATTGTTTCTAGGCTGTTCAGGTTTTATTGCGAAAGGGCTTATACAAGCATTTTGGCAAGGCGCTGGCGTAGGATAAACATGGCCAAGTCAGAAACAGATCGTACAACAATCGATCTTTTTGAAAATGAAAAACGTCCTGGTCGTCCTAAAACTAACCCGCTTCCACGTGAAGTGCAGTTAAAAGTTAATAAGCGGAACCAGATCAAACGTGATAAGGCAAGAGGGTTAAAGCGTATTGAGTTCAAAGTATCCTCTGAGCTTTACCAAGCTCTAAGTGATATGGCACAAGCGCAAAATATCAGTAGAAGCGCACTGATAGAAACCATTTTGCAAGAGAAATTAGCGAATAATAGATAGAAGGTAAGTATTACATGGCAAGCGTAGGTATTTTTTTCGGTAGCGATACTGGTAACACTGAACACGTTGCTAAGATGATTCAAAAAGAGCTTGGTAAAAAGCTTGTTGATGTAAAAGACATCGCTAAAAGTAGTAAAGAAGAAATTGCTGAGTTTGATTTAATCCTGTTTGGTATTCCAACTTGGTATTACGGTGAAGCACAGTGTGATTGGGATGATTTCTTCCCTGAGCTTGAAGAAGTTGATTTCGAAGGCAAGCTAGTTGCTATTTTCGGTTGTGGTGACCAAGAAGATTATGCTGAGTATTTCCTTGATGCAATGGGCATGATCAACGATATCGTTACTGAGCGAGGTGCTATTGTTGTAGGTCACTGGTCTACAGAAGGCTATGACTTCGAAGCCTCTAAAGCGATGGCTGATGATAATCACTTTGTTGGCTTGGGTATTGATGAAGACCGTCAACCAGAGTTAACAGAGCAACGTGTTAAAGCATGGTGTGCACAAGTATTTGATGAAATGTGCCTAAGTGAACTTGTTGACTAATCAATAAGTTTTGCACTTATAGTCAATGCACGTTACCTTTAGTAATGAAGTCGTGCTCATTGCTAGAGTAAAATAGAATTAATAAAATTACTGAGACAGATAATGACTGATCATAACTTAGAGTTGAAGAAAGCAGGGTTAAAAGTTACTTTGCCACGAATTAAAATTTTAGAAATCTTGCAGTCTCCTGATAATCAACATATCAGCGCTGAAGACGTTTATAAAATTTTATTAGATAAAGGCGAAGAAATTGGCCTTGCAACAGTTTATCGAGTTTTAAACCAGTTTGATGATGCAGGCATTGTTACTCGCCACCACTTTGAAGGTGGTAAATCTGTCTTTGAATTAGCGGGCAGCACTCACCACGATCACCTAGTATGCTTGAAGTGTGGCAAGGTTGTTGAATTTGAAGATGAAGTTATCGAAACCCGTCAGGTTGAGATTGCGACTCAAAATGGTATAAAATTGACTAACCACTCTTTATATCTTTACGGTGAATGTGAAGATGCAGAAGCGTGTAGAAAATACGCTGAAGAAAATAGCTAAATTTGAAAAGCCGACGTAAGTCGGCTTTTTATTGCTCTAATGTAAATATAAGCCCTTCCTATATACCTACTTAATACCTACTTACCTATCTTCAAACACTAACTTCTAAGTATGTTTGAATACAGCAATTAGAATTAGACAAGCACAAAGACAAAGTGAAAGACTCACCCACAACTTTACATATCTCGTTTGCTGACAAGCATTGTAATAACACTGTTTGGGATTTTCAGGATCAATTAGAATAAAAGTAGCCTGTTGCGCTTTAAATGATGCATATAAATCGGGCCTAAAGGCAGTTTGACAGCAATAACTAATTTCATTAAAAGTAAATTCAACTAAAAGACTCGACTCCCCTAACATTTCTAATGGCCCGGCTTTATGCTGTTTTACTTTAACCAAGTTATCAACTTGCACCTGTCGCCATATCCGCTTGTTTAATAGTTTCTTTTTGCTTTGAAACATAATAAATGTAGCGGTAAAAAATAACGAGGAAACGAGTATACTTAACCAGATCATCACTGTGTCTTATACACCAAATGCGCTGTTATAAGGTCGCTTAGCGCAGTACCAACTGATTTAAATAAGGTAATATCAGTTTTAGCTCTTAATGTATCAAATTGATGCATTTCACTAAGCTCAGCGATGATCTGCTGCTCCGAAAAAACGCCTTCTGAAATAGGAATGAGTATCTCCCCTGCTTCATTAAGCACGTTCTTTTTACTATCGACAAAGACTTTTGAACGAACAACACAAACGGAGTCACACTCTCTAAACTTTTTATGGTGATTGCCAATTAAGTCGATATGCGCGCCATCTGATACCCAATTACCATCAAACAAAGGATCATGCGCCCCCGTTCCACAACTGATGATATCAGCCGAACTAATCGTTGCTTGATTTGACTCGCCAATTAAGAATTCTACTTGTGAATACTTTTCAGCGAGTAACGCTCGCAGACTTTCTGCTTTGTCTGTGTTTCTGGCAATGATAGTCACTTTTTTAATATCACGTACACTCATATGTGCTTCAATCATGTAATGTGACAAGTTCCCTGACCCAAAGTACACCAAATGGGCACTATCTTGTCTTGATAGGTATTGACTTGCTAGCGCGGACACTGCTGCCGTTCGCCAAAGTGTCACACTCGTCCCATCTACCAATGCCAATGGCTCACCGTGACAGCGGTCAAACAACATAATTTTTGAATATAAGCTTTTATAGCCATGCTCTGCATTTGAAGGAAAATAAGTAAAAGATTTAACGCCGATAACTTCTTCATTCCACGCAGGTAAAACGGCAAAAGCATCATGGTTCTCTTCAAACTCTGATAATTCAAACACTTGCCTGGTCGGTGTGCCTGCAGGTCTTGAAAAGCCTTTTTTTAATGCGTCGATGGCCTTGTTGAAACTTAAACTAGCATGTACTTGTTGTTCGGAAACTATTTTCATTTCTTTTCCTTAATTAATCACAAACGATTTTGGTGCATGGGTTATAAACTCAAAACCATCATTGGTTACGAGTACATCATCTTCAATTCGAATACCACCAACGTCAGTTATATATACACCGGGCTCAATAGTAATAATATTGCCTGCTTCTAACCGATAATCTGTATTTGGATTTATGAAAGGCACTTCATGTAATGCCAAGCCAACACCATGCCCTAGTCCTTTGCCTGAATACTCTAAAAAACCAGCTTGAGCTAAAACATCTAATGAAACCTGATTAAGATGCTGACAATCGACCCCAGCTTTAAGACTCTCTAAAGATTTGCTTTGAGATGCCAAAACAGCCTCATACATAGCTTGTTGACGTGGGTTTGGCTCGCCATAAACATAAGTACGCGTCATATCTGAACGATAGCCATTTACCACAGCACCAAAATCAATCAATAATAAGTCACCATAATTAAGCTTTCTTTCTCCAGGCTTTCCATGGGGTAATGCACTTCGCTCAGCAAACAATAAAATGGTGTCGAAGCTTACCCCATCAGAGCCAAGCTTTTTCATTTTGTAGTCAAGCTCAGTAGCCAAATCTAATTCAGTCACCCCTGTTGAAACTTGTGTGAGCAAATCTGCTAGGGCCAAATCTGCAATAGCTGCTGCTTTTTTAATTGAAGCAACTTCGAACTCGTCTTTAACCATCCTGAGTTTTTCGATGCAGCCATCGAGTGATGAAACGTCATATGAGGCTAATTCATTCGCAATGGATAACCACACGCCATAATTGACGGCTTGGCTTTCAAATCCCGTCTTTTCGCGAGGTAATAAACGCTTGATACACGCGCCCAATGATTCTGAATCTCTGTCTCTGCAAATAATTTCACAACCATTGCTTTCTAATTTTGCCCGCTCGAAATATCGGTAATCAGTGATCAGCCATAGACCTTGTGTTGAAACGATGAGGTAAGCTGCGTTACCACTGTAGCCTGTTAGGTATAAGATGTTTTCATAATTAAACACCAACAAGTTTTTTACGCCTTTCTCTTGTAAAGCTACTAATAAACGTTGCTGACGTTGAAGATATCGTGTCTGCATTTGAGTTAAACCACCACCAATAATGGCAATAACATAACTCAAACAACAATTGTATACAATATTCTTTTGTTAACTTCGCATAAATGGCAAGGTATGCGAGTTAAAATTAGTTAAGTTTGGAAAGATATCAACCAACTCTGTGTTATCTAAACCAAACCACTGCGCCAAAGACGCAAAGTATTGCTCATTCGCAACTTGTGGGATCAAACGCCCCCCTCGCGTATCATTCGGGCCGTCTAGGTGTTGCGTCATCAGTGAACCATAAATTTCTCCGCCATTTACCGCGCCGCCCATAATGATTTGATTTCCCGCCCAACCATGATCAGTACCGTCACCATTCGACGTTAAAGTGCGGCCAAAGTCACTCATCGTAAATAAAGTGACATCATCGTTTGCATTAAGAGATGACATCGCAGTATTGAACTCTGACAAAGACTGAGATAAAGCGCCTAACAATGCAGGATGAGTAGTAAGCTGATTATCATGTGTATCAAAGCCTCCCATACTCACAAAGTAAATTTGCCTTTTTGCATTGAGTGTTTCTCTTACTGATATTGATTTAGCCACAGTATGCAGCTGTTGTGACAAACTGCTATCAGAAAAATAGTTACTTAGATCGACGCTCGATTCAATGGCACTGTTCATTGCTTCGGTATTAGTGATGGCATTTTGCATTTTTATACCATAAGCACTTGCTAGTGGATGGGTTGACTGGGCAAGTACCCTATTCATTAAGCTTTTGACATGCGAAGCACGATTTCCAGTGCCATTGATTGGATTTATTTTACTGACACCACTTCTGTGTAATGAAAATGGCGTTAGATTAACACTGGTCTGCCAAGGGTTAGTGCCCGATAATGAAATGTTGTTTACGAATGAACCACCTTGCTCTAATCGCTCTAATAGTCTTGCGCCCCAGCCGCTATTTAACGATACTTTTTCTCTTCCATGCATCCATGTAGCTTGCTGGTCGTTATGAGAAAATAAATGCTTAGGAAGAGGCACACTTTCATTTTGATAGTCTGCTTTGCTAGTTGGCACAATCAAGCTGCCTACACCGGATATAAAAGCTAAATTTTTATTATCAAAAATATTTTTTATTGAGCCCATAGCAGGATGAAGACCTACTCCACCAGCAAATTCAGTAACGGGAGATAGCTGGAGTGCATCTGTCACCGCTAAGTTTTGCCGACTTGCTTCATATAAAGTCCGCTGTTCGCCCTCTAACGGTACCAACATATTTAGTGAATCGTTACCACCAAATAGAAACACACAGACAAGCGCTTTGTGATCGTCAAAGTTGTAAGACAAAGATCCTTGAAAAGCCTGCAGTTGCAATTGAGTTAATGCGGCTACCGATACACCACCTTTCATACAATAAGATAAAAACTTTCTTCTATTCATGTCTGTCTCCTACTGCTGCAAGGTAAATTCAGGTGAAATTGAAATTAAATAAACAATATTCGAAATACGTTGATAGCTGTCGCGGCTTGCAAAAAACTCATCCATATCAATTAACGCTTGTCTCATTTCTTGTGACATATTACCGGCGAAAAACAGCAAATCGTACTTATCTAAGACTGCACTCAGCCCATTCATATTGATTAAGTCGTGGTCTTCTTGCATATATAAATAAAGACTGTTTTCATTTAACTCATTATGACGCTCAGCCACACGCCAAACGAGATCTGCATAGTGCGTGTTAATAATACCAACTAATGCTGCGTCATTCGCGATTTGCAGTTCGGGGGCAACAAGTTCAGTATCGGCTAATTCGCCTGGTTGATAATCTGGTCTAAAAAAATTGAATACCGATGGTGATTGCAAAGGGCCTTGACCATAAGTCGAAGGCAAATTCCAAGTGTAATAACGGTTGTTAAGGGTCTTAGCGTTAAAAACACGCCAGAACTGAACGGTTTTAAGTAAAGGTTCCTTTATTTTTCCAAAGTACGCGAGTGGAGTTCCTAGACCTCTTGCTTCATTATCTAAATAAATCGCTTTCACTGTGGCTGCTAAATCTCCCCTTATTCCTTCACCATTATCATTGAATACCATAGCGACTCGCTCAACGTAGCCAGGACTTGGGTTTGAAGTGATCAGTCTTTGTATTAGTTGCTTTGAGATAAATGGTGCGACATTATCGTGATTAAACAAATTATCTAACGCAATTTCTAGGCTTTGTTCCGCGCTCGTATTTGCTGGAATAACCTCACCATTTAGTAATGTTTTTTCAGCACTTGAGTGATAGTCTTCAAAAGCTTGCATTGGCAAAGTATAGTTTCGACTTGGTCGGCTCCATCTTGCGCTATACGCAAATGTCCAACCAGTAAACACTTTTGCAAACCCTTCAATTTCAGTTTGACCGTATGTTGGTATGATTTCGCCATTCTCATCTTGCTTATTCGTACCATTTAAATTTAGTTCGTTAAGACCTATAGTGAACAACTGCATAACTTCACGTGCATAATTCTCATCAGGGCGAATATTCCGCTCAGGATCCGCTTTTTCATTTCCTAGATGGCTTAGGTATACGCCCATTACTGGTGATAAGGTGACCTGCTCTAATAAGTCTCTATAATTTCCGAAAGCGTGTTGAAGTAAAATGTCATAATAAGCAGCCATGCCTTCTGGCTCACCACTGAGTGATGTATTTAGATCTGATACAACAAAGATTTCACTCAGGGCAAAAGCAACACGCTGTCTTAGCTGATCTTCTGCGTTCAAACTTGCTTTCCACCAAGCATCAATACGGTTAATTTGATTTGGCTCATCTCGGTCTGGGAAACTCTCAATGAGTGGACTGTGATACGTAATCGGGAGGTTAAACTGCTCATCAAGCCATTGTTCGTAACTTTTACCTGCAACTGCCAGAATTTCATTGTAAGTTGGTCCAAGGCTTGCTTGATGGAGAAGTCTTGAAGCTTGTGCATCATTCATATTCTTCAATACTGAAAATCTAACTTCTTGTTGTGTGGAAAGACCAGCTGAATTGGTCACTGTCACTAAGAAATGATACTTTTCATCTAGAGCTGTGGAATTGTTAGAAGCAGTAAACTCTAACGAATCAGTCGTTGTCAGTGCGATTTCAGGTCCTGATAATTGTTCCCATACAAAGCTAACTTGTTGTGTGCCTTGCTCTGATACCTCGACGTTAACTTTAACTATTTCACCTTGTTTGAATGTATTTGAATCTAATTTTATGGCAATAACAGGTGCTTTGACTTCATCGCTGCTGTCATTGCCTGAATCATTGTTCGAACCACCAGAGTCGTCACCGGAACCCTCTCCATCCCCATCAGAACCTGAGCCACCTCCATTATCAGAATCAGATATTATAGGTTCAGGAACTTGTTCTTCTGCCTCAGTTCCTCCGCCACACCCTGTTATCAAGGAGGCTATCAATATTATATAAACGTACCTAGCGAACATGTGTAATTATTCCGATTCGAACAATTAATAAACTTTAGTACTAACTAGAAAATGTTGAAATACGAATATTTGAGTAAATTTAGATTTTTACACTAAACATCTTTTTTATTTGAAAGAAATTTATCCTTTAAATGATAAAATCATGTCAAAAGCAAATTTGCTAGAGAATACATTGAATAAATCTACCCACATTCCACAGAATTTCATCGACGATGTAAAAACCTATTTGCCTAACAGCTTAAGTATTGAATCTTTCATTGAGTATTGTCAAAAACCGCTTAGACGCTCAGTCAGAGTGAATACATTGAAGATGACAGTCACTGAATTTAAGCAGTATTGCTCAGCGAATAATTGGATAATTGAAGCTGTACCTTGGTGTGACACAGGTTTTTGGCTTGAGCGAAGTGCTGAAGAGGAAGAGGCACTTCCTCTGGGCAGTACGGATATTCATTTGAGTGGTGGTATTTATGTTCAAGAGGCCAGCTCAATGTTGCCACCTATGGCTCTTGAATCAAGTTTAAAACAAGACGACATAGTCCTAGATATGGCTGCTGCCCCCGGGTCAAAAACATCGCAAATAGCCGCAATGATGAATAACAAAGGAATTCTGGTTGCAAACGAGCTTTCATCTTCACGACTAAAAGTACTTGCAGCCAATATGAAGCGTATGGGCGTGCATAACTGTGCTCTGTCTCATTTTGACGGTGCTGTCTTTGGCGATTATATGTTTGAGTGTTTCGATAACATTCAGCTTGATGCGCCTTGTTCTGGTGAAGGCACAGTCAGAAAAGACGCTGATGCTTTAAAAAATTGGTCTGTTGAGTCAAATATTGATATTGCCAATGTACAAAAACAACTTATCAAGAGCGCATTCTTTGCTCTGAAACCCGGTGGCTCTTTAATTTACTCAACCTGTACACTCACGCCTGTTGAAAACCAAGCTGTTTGCCTGTATCTGCTTGAGCAATTTGGCGACTATGTTGAAATCGAGCCATTAAATACACTTTTTGAAAACGCAGACAAAGCCTGTACTTCAGAAGGCTATTTGCATGTATGGCCGCAGATTTTTGACAGTGAAGGCTTTTTCATCGCTAAATTCAAAAAATTAAACTCGGTTGAAAACCCGAATTTAAAGACCAAAAAAGGCGCTTTCCCATTCTCATCGGCTGATAAAAAGTTAGCACAAACCTTCATGTCAGCAATAAAAAAGCAATTTGGTATTAAATCACTACCGGGGGAGCTGACAGTTCGAGACAAGGAGCTCTGGCTTTTTCCTGAACAATTCTCTGACATAGAAAACAAGATCAAATATTCTCGTATCGGGATCAAGTTAGGCACAACCCATAAAAATGGCGTACGGCTTGAACATGAATTTGCAACAGCACTTGGGAAACATGCAAAAAATAACACCTATGCGCTTACCCAATCACAAGCTGCAGATTATTATCAAGGCAAAGATATTCGACTTGAAACAGTCTCTAATCACAGTGGAGAGGTAATTTTAACCCTTTGTGGCGCACCAATAGGCTTGGGGAAATGGCAGAAAAATAAAATTAAAAACTCATTACCTAGAGATTTGGTTATGAATAATAGAGTTATTGAATGGTCGCGCTAACAGTCGAATTAAGTTTTTAGACTAAATTCTTATAAGGATATATACCACTGATAGTTATAGAGTTTATTTTGTGTTGTTTATTTGTAGTTTTTGTTAAGAGTTAACTACAATTAAATTACTTTCTTACTTCTCCCTGATTGTTAGAAAGGTGTTTTAAGTTAACGCATTGGCTCAAATGAGCCGTCCCCTAAGCCCAGAGTAACCTGTACTCTGGGTCTTTTTTTGCATTAAATATGCGAATAAAGCAATTCAATACTTAGATTAGATCGCACTTTGACGACATATTGGACGTAAAAAACGTTGAATCGCATTCAAGCCAACAGAGGTTGAACGTACATCTGTTGAAGATGGGAATGGTCCACCATGGTTCATTGATGCACAAACTTCAACGCCCGTAGGCATTTGATTCTCTATTAAACGCCCTACTTTGTATTGTAGATCTTCACTTAGATCAGACGCAGACGCCAAATCACTGCCCGTACCATGAATTGAGGCTGTTAACTGACCTTCTAGACCATCTATTAAAGTTTCTAGCTGAGCCAAAGAGTCGAAGGTCACTAACATAGCAGCAGGACCAAATACCTCTTCATGTAATGCTGGCGTATTCAAGTAGGTGTCGATATCCGTTTTAAAAATATGGGCATTTGCATGAAACGCTTCAGATAATTCTGCCGCAGCCAAAAGCTCTACACCCTCGATATCTGAGCGCTCGACCATGGCTTGTTTGAAGCTATTCAGAATATTTGGGGATAATAAAGTATCTGAACTGCTTGCAGCCACAGTTTTCTTAACGCTTTCTACTAATGCAACTGAGCTGTTTGGTACTAACCAAAGACCTGGGCTAGTACAAAATTGGCCATTGCCCATCAACATTGAATTACATAAGTTTGCACCAAGCTCTTCGCCATTTTGTTCTGCCATTTCTGGTAACACAAACTGTGGATTAATACTGCCTAACTCGCCATAGAATGGAATAGTTTCTTTACGTGTATTAATCGTCTCGATTAATTTACTCGCGACAGACATTGAGCCCGTGAAACCAACTGCTTTAACTGGCTCGGCAGCAACAAGCGCATGTGCCATATCGTATTTCTTAGCTTGGATCATTGAAAATACACCTTTTGGCATATCACACTTTTCAATCGCTTTTTCAATCGCTCGGGTCATTAACTCGCTGGTTGCTGGGTGCGCAGTATGGCTCTTCATTACAACAGGGCAACCTGCAGCAAGCGCCGATGCCGTATCACCACCAAGCGTCGAGAACGCATAAGGGAAGTTTGAGGCACCAAAAACAGCAACCACACCAACAGGAATAAAATCAAGTTGGGTACGAGGCTTAGCAAGAGGTGCGCGTGCGGGGTCTGCTTCGTCTAATACACTTAGGTTCACAATGCCGTTTTGGCTTAGCTCTAAACCTTGAGCAAAAGCACGTAACTGATTCATAGTGCGTCCGCGCTCGCCTTGTAAACGGGCAAACGGTAGGTTTGTCTCTTCGTGCGTTACTTCTAATAATTTATCACCAAGGGCTTCTATTTCATCTGCAATAGCATGCAAGAATGTTGCACGCTCAATAAGAGAAGTCTTTCTATAAACTTTAAATGCTTTTTCAGCTTCATTGATCGCTGTTGCAAGCATGTCTTGGCTTGCTTCGAAAAACTGAGTATCGATTGGCTCATGGCGCTTTGGTGAAAAGGCATGAAATACTGATGCGTCCGCATCCTTTAACCATTCACCTGCGATAAAACTTGCACCGCTAATTTCCATCTTTTTCTCCTCAATGAAAAAACCAGCTACTAATTGCTGGTTTTAGTCTAGTTTAAATTTGTTATACAACTTGGAAGCCAAAAGCATACGGGTCACTGTCATCCACGCTAATGTTGCTAGTGCCCGTTACTTTCGACCATCCTTTGATACTTGGTAGAATTGCTGTTTTACCTGCTACTTCCGTAACACCTTCGATGCAACCTACGAACTGGCTGCCGATGTAACTTTCGTGTACAAAATCTACACCTGGCTGTAATTTACCTTTGGCAAATAGCTGCGCCATTCTCGCGCTGGTGCCGGTGCCGCAAGGCGATCTGTCGATGGCTTTATCACCATAGAAAACCGCATTGGCTGCGCTTGATTCTGCATGTTTTGGTTTGCCAGTCCAAAGAAGATGCGACGCACCTTTTACGGTTGGATCTTCAGGGTGCACGCACTCAAGCAACTCATTGATTGCTGTGCGAACAAGCGGACTATATTTAAGAATTTCTGCGGCAGACCAATTTTCAATACCCGGGAAGTTTTCCTGTGGCTCAACAATAATGTAGTAGTTACCACCATAAGAGATATCAACCGTTAACTTGCCAAGCTCTGGCACTTCAACTTCAATACTTTCATAGGCTAAGAAAGCTGGCACATTGAATATTTTTACCCATTCAACTTTGCCATCAATCATTGAGTATTCTGCATTTACACGCCCTGCTGGCGTATCAAGTTTTAATTTACCAGGTACTTTTGGATGCATTTGTGCATTTTCAAGTGCAAATGTCACAGTGCCTATGGTGCCGTGACCACACATAGGTAAACAGCCAGAGGTTTCAACAAATAAAATAGCTGCATCGCCATCATCTGTTGTCGGTGGATAAATAAATGAACCTGACATCATATCGTGCCCGCGCGGCTCAAACATCAGTGATTGACGGATCCAATCAAACTCGGCAAGAAAGTGCTGACGTTTTTCGCTCATCGTTTCACCCTTAAGATATGGGTGACCACTGGTGATTAAGCGTACAGGGTTGCCACAAGTATGGCCATCGATACAAGCAAATGTCCCTTTACGCATATTAATAACCCTGCTTGACTAAGCTAAGAACCGTATTCGTGTTCATAGCATTTTGGAATTGATTAGTGAAAATATCATTTAATTGCGGAGCAACTACTGAATACAGAACTTGGCAATTAATGTTCATTGTCTTTCCTCTTTACCTTTTATGGTTTACATCCTACGCATATTGTATACAATGTTCAATATTCTGCTATGTATTTTTCTTTAAAAGTTTTTATCGTTTTAAATACATATTGACAATTAAAAGATTAAGCATATGAAACTAATAAGAAATCTTACAGTTTGAAGACGAACAAAGTTTTCTATGCAAACTATAAAATTGAGACATGCAATATCTTGAAATTAGGTTTTCAAGGTATTTTGGAGACAATCAATGCAAGAAAAGCAACATATTGCTGTTATCGGCGCTGGGATCATTGGGCTTTGCAATGCGAAAAGTCTGACTGATGCTGGCTTTTCAGTCACATTATTTGATGAACACGGTATTGCAGAAAAATGTTCGAAAGGTAACGCCGGTCACTTTGCTACTGAGCAAGTTTTTCCGCTAGCACAAGCGAGTTTGTTACCAAAACTCCCAAGTATGTTGTTAAACCCAAAAGGGGCTTTAAGAATAGATTGGTTATATCTATTTAAAGCCTTACCTTGGTTCACTCGCTTCTTAATGAATATGTCGAAGTCGAAATTTATTGCTCATACCAAGGCGCTAAGGCAATTAAACGAAGCCTCATTACCTGCCTATAAAACTTTATTGGGTGAAGATAATTTCAAAAAATTGATACATGTCGACGGCAGCTTACTTAGCTTCGAACACGAAGATTTTAAACTGGCGGCGGCTATGGCTGAATCATTCCGAGCAAACGATGTTGCGGTTAGACATTTAAAAGGTGATGAGGTTTTTGAACTAGAGCCAGGTCTAAGTAAAAACATTAAGCAAGCGTTATATTTTACCGAGGTTGGCCACAGCGTTGACCCATATGACTTATGCCAAGCCATATATAAAATGTCAAAGGCTCTAGGCTTAGTATTTAAAAATGATAAAGTGACACGAATAATTCCAAATAATAATGGAGTGATGCTCGAGCTCGCATCAGGGGCTAAACACCAGTTTGCAAAAGTCGTAGTTGCGACCGGTGCTTGGAGCAAACCTTTAGCAAAACAGCTTGGTTTTAAAGTGCCAATAGATACAGAGCGTGGTTACCATGCCATGATTGATAATTCGACTAGTTTAAAACGCCCAGTTGCTTCAGCAGATAGACAATTCATTATTACTCCTATGAAGCAAGGGCTGAGACTAGCAGGGACAGTAGAGATTGCAGGACTTGAGGCAACTGAAAACATGACAAGAGCAACCATGCTTTTAGATCACGCTAAAGCACTTGTTAATGGTATAGAAAAACACACCGTTAAAACCACGTGGATGGGTCATCGCCCTTCTCTTCCTGATTCATTGCCTGTATTAAATACAGCACCCAATAATAAAAATATTGTATTTGCTTTTGGCCATCAACATTTAGGTCTGACCCAAGCGGCAATTACAGCACAAATTGTCTCACAACTTTGCTTAGGTGAAAAAACTAGCATAGATTTAACCCCCTACAGAATAGACAGATTCTAGGAGCAAAATATGAAGCCATTAGGCGTTGGTACGAAGACCAAACAAGAAGCTTTAGAGTCATTACAAAATATGACTCATGACTTAAAGCCAATAAACATCGAAGAATACCAGCAGCGTATTGAAAAAGCACAGCGCTATATGCAAGACAACGATATTGCAGCTTTATATTTGAATGCTGGCACGAATTTAAAATACTTCACCGGAATGCAGTGGTATGCCAGTGAGCGCATGGTCGGTGCTATATTACCAGCAAAAGGCGATGTGCAATTTATCGCGCCCTATTTCGAAATTGGCACACTATTGGACTATCAAGTCGTTGAAGGTCCAATTCACGGCTGGCAAGAAGAACAGAGCCCTTACCAATTATTCTTAAACGTGCTTGAACAGCATAGCATTGGCTCTGATGCTAAAGTTGCCATTGATGAAAGCGCGGCGTTCTTCATTTTTGATGGCATTCGCAACCTTGCTCCTTCTCTTAACCTAATTAACGGTAAGGAAGTTACAGCACATTGTCGTATGTATAAATCAGACAACGAATTGAAGCTTATTCAACGTGCTATGGACATGACTTTAGAAGTTCATAAAGCAACGGCGAGTATGTTACATGAAGGGATCAGCACAACTGAAGTTGAAGCCTTCATCAATGAAGCTCATAAAAAAGTGGGCGCCCCATCAGGAAACTACTTCGTCATAGTACTCTTTGGTAAAGCAAGCTCGTTTCCACATGGTGTGAAAGATCCGCAGACATTAAAAGAAGGTGATGTGGTTCTGATTGATACCGGCTGTAAAGTACATGATTATCTATCGGATATCACCCGCACATTTGTATTTGGCGAAGCAACAGAGCGCCAAAGAGCAATGTGGCAACATGAGAAGAATGCGCAGGCTGCTGCATTTGAAGCGGCACAAATTGGTAATACATGTGGCGATGTAGATAAAGCGGCAAGAGATTATTTAGCATCAGTTAATCTTGGTCCTGATTATCAAACACCTGGGTGTCCGCACAGAACAGGCCATGGTATTGGCTTAGATATTCATGAATGGCCTTACCTTATAAAGAATAACCCGCAACTATTAGCACCAGGCATGTGTTTTAGTAACGAGCCTATGCTTGTGATCCCTGATGAGTTTGGTATTCGCCTTGAAGATCACTTCTATATGACAGAAAACGGTCCTAAATGGTTTACCGAGCCAAGTCATAGTATTGATGACCCATTTGGATTGGAAAAATAGCAAAAGTTATAAAAGCATTTTAGATGTAATGTTAAGCAAACCAAAGGAAGCATTCGCTTCCTTTTTTTATTTTACGATATACAATCTATATATGTTTTATATATGGAATATATAATGGGTATTGTAAAAATTTCAGATGAACTACACGAAGAAATTCGTACAACGTCGTCAGTTATGTCTCGCTCTATCAACTCACAAGCCGAATTTTGGATAAAAATCGGTCGCTTATGCGAAATGCATCCTGACAAAACATTTAACGAGTTAATTCAACAAGAGCTCATGTTACAGCGACAAAAAGAGGCATCACTGAATGAATGAAGTTACCATTAAATCGGTAGATGAAATTGCACTGATGCGAGAATCAGGAAAATTGCTCGCCCAAGTGTTCAAAATGCTCGATAATTTCATCAAACCCGGTGTTTCAACGCTCGATATAGATTCGCAAGTAGAAAGCTATATCGTTAATGAATTAAAGGCGCGCCCTGCTTCAAAAGGACAATACGGCTATCAGTATTGTCTCAATAGCTCAATTAACGAAGTAGTCTGTCACGGCGTACCGAGTGCAAGCCAGGTTTTAAAAAGTACTGATATCGTCAATATTGACATTACCTTAGAAAAAAATGGCTTTATTACAGACTCAAGCAAAATGTATGTCATGCCAGATGCGAAACCTGATGCCAGAGCATTAGTCAAAGTCACAACAGAAGCGATGTGGTTAGGTATAAAAACCGTTAAACCAGGCGCAAAGCTAGGAGACATTGGTTTTGCAATACAAAGTTATGTGAGTAAATTCGGCTACACGGTTGTAAAAGAGTATTGCGGTCACGGTATAGGCCGAGAAATGCATGAAGAGCCAAATGTTTTACACTATGGCCGCCCTAACACTGGCCTGACTTTAAAAGAAGGCATGACTTTCACTATTGAGCCAATGATCAACCAAGGCACAGCTCGCGTTAAAACAAAGAAAGATGGTTGGACTGTAGTGACTAAAGACAGAAAACTTTCAGCACAAGCTGAACACACTATTCTTGTCACAAAAGACGGCTATGAAGTACTCACACTTCGCGAAGAAGAACAGATTTAAATTTTATTTTACACTTATAGCTTATAGCTTATAGCTTATAGCTTATAGCTTATAGCTTATAGCTAACAAAATCAGGACACAAAAAAGGCTCCTTTAGGAGCCTTTTTTACGCGAGGTTAGATTACCAACCCGCTTTTTCTTTAAGTGCAACACCGATGTCAGCTAGTGAACGAACAGTCTTAACACCAGCAGCTTCTAGTGCAGCGAACTTCTCGTCAGCTGTACCTTTACCACCAGAGATAATTGCACCAGCGTGGCCCATGCGCTTACCTGGAGGAGCTGTAACACCAGCGATGTAAGATACCACTGGCTTAGTTACGTTGTGCTTGATGTACTCAGCTGCTTCTTCTTCAGCTGTACCACCGATCTCACCGATCATTACGATAGCTTCAGTCTGCTCGTCTTTCTCGAACATCTCAAGTACGTCGATGAAGTTAGTACCAGGAATTGGGTCACCACCGATACCAACACACGTTGATTGACCAAAACCAGCGTCAGTTGTTTGCTTAACTGCTTCATAAGTAAGCGTACCAGAACGTGATACGATACCTACTTTACCTGGCTTGTGGATGTGACCAGGCATGATACCGATTTTAGTTTCACCTGGAGTGATAACACCTGGGCAGTTAGGACCGATCATACGAACGCCAGTTTGCTCAAGCTTCTCTTTCACGTCAACCATGTCTAGTGTAGGGATACCTTCAGTGATACAAACGATCAGCTGGATACCAGCATCGATTGCTTCTAAGATAGCATCTTTACAAAACGCAGCAGGAACGTAGATTACTGATGCAGTTGCGCCAGTAGTTTCTACAGCTTCACGTACAGTATTGAATACAGGAAGACCTAGGTGAGTTGTACCACCTTTACCTGGAGAAACACCACCAACCATCTGTGTACCGTACTGGATAGCTTGCTCTGAGTGGAAAGTACCTTGACCACCAGTGAAACCTTGACAGATTACTTTAGTATCTTTGTTAATTAAAACAGACATTATTTGCCCTCCGCAGCAGCAACTACTTTCTCAGCAGCGTCAGTTAGAGACTCAGCTGCAATGATGTCAAGATCAGAGTTAGCAAGAACTTCACGACCTAGTTCAGAGTTAGTACCTTCAAGACGTACAACAACTGGTACGTTTACACCAACTTCTTTAACAGCACCAATGATACCTTCTGCGATCATGTCACAACGTACGATACCACCAAAGATGTTAACTAGAACAGCTTTAACATTGTCATCAGAAAGGATGATCTTGAATGCTTCAGCAACACGCTCTTTAGTAGCACCACCACCAACATCTAGGAAGTTAGCTGGCTTACCACCGTGTAGGTTTACGATGTCCATAGTACCCATTGCAAGGCCTGCACCGTTAACCATACAACCAACGTTACCGTCTAGCGCAACGTAGTTAAGCTCGAAGCTTGCTGCGTGAGCTTCACGCGCGTCTTCTTGTGAAGGATCGTGGAATTCACGGATCTTAGGCTGGCGGAATAATGCGTTACCGTCTACACCGATCTTACCGTCTAGACAGTGAAGGTTACCAGCGTCTGTGATTACTAGAGGGTTGATTTCAAGAAGTGCGAAATCGTGATCGATGAACATGTTCGCAAGACCTAGGAAGATCTTAGTGAACTGTTTGATTTGTGCAGGAGTTAGACCTAGTTTGAAGCCTAGCTCACGACCTTGGTATGCCTGAGGGCCTACTAATGGATCGATTTCTGCTTTGTGAATTAGTTCAGGTGTTTCTTCAGCAACTTGCTCGATTTCTACACCACCTTCAGTTGAAGCCATGAACACGATTTTACGTGAAGCACGGTCTACAACAGCACCTAGGTATAATTCATTTGCAATATCAGTGCAGCTTTCTACTAAGATTTTAGCAACTGGCTGACCTTTTTCGTCTGTTTGGTAAGTTACTAAGTTTTTACCTAACCAGTTTTCTGCGAATGCGCGGATTTCGTCTTTACTGTCAGCTAGTTTTACACCGCCAGCTTTACCACGTCCACCTGCGTGCACTTGACATTTAACAACCCACTTGTCACCACCGATTTTACCAGCAGCTTCAACTGCTTCTTGTGGTGTATCACAAGCGAAACCTTCAGATACAGGTAAACCATAGTCGGCAAAAAGTTGTTTTGCCTGATACTCATGCAAATTCATGATGCTTTATCCAATTTCTTATACTATTAAAGCTATCTACATTTAATAAATAGCTATCCCAAATTGCGCCCCTAGTATAGATCCCAAGGCTAAGTATGAAAACCCTAGTTAGACCAAAGCCGCAAAAAAAAAGCTGTATGATGTGTCATACAGCTTAATATCTAAACAATAACGATTATACGTCTAGAAGAAGACGCGTTGGATCTTCAAGAAGTTCCTTAATTGTTACCAAGAAGCCTACTGATTCTTTACCGTCGATTTGACGGTGGTCGTAAGAAAGCGCTAGGTACATCATAGGTAAAATTTCAACTTTACCGTTTACAGCCATAGGACGCTCTTGGATTTTGTGCATACCAAGAATTGAAGACTGAGGTAAGTTGATGATAGGTGTAGAAAGTAATGAACCGAATACACCACCATTTGTGATAGTGAAGTTACCGCCTGTCATATCGTCAACAGTTAGTTTACCGTCACGACCTTTAAGCGCTAATTCACGAATACCCTTCTCGATTTCAGCCACTGAAAGCTTATCACAATCACGAAGTACAGGTGTAACTAGACCACGTGGAGTAGAAACCGCGATGCTGATATCAAAGTAGTTGTGGTAAACGATGTCATCACCGTCAATTGACGCATTAACTTCAGGGAAACGCTTAAGTGCTTCAGTTACGGCTTTCACATAGAAAGACATGAAACCTAAACGGATACCGTGACGCTCTTCAAATACGTCTTTGTATTGCTTACGAAGGTCCATGATTGGCTTCATGTTAACTTCGTTGAACGTAGTAAGCATTGCCGTTGAGTTCTTAGCTTCAAGAAGACGGTTAGCAATTGTCTTACGTAGACGCGTCATTGGTACACGTTTCTGTGAACGGTCACCTAAAGGCGCAGCAGGTGCTTGTGCAGAAGCTGCCGCAGGCGCCGCAGCTGGCTTAGCCGCTGGAGCTTTTAGGAATGCATCAACGTCTTCTTTTGTGATACGACCGCCTTTACCAGTACCTTTGATCTGTGAAGCATCAAGGCCTTTTTCAGCGATTAAACGACGAACTGAAGGTGTTAATACGTCTGAAGACTCATCAGAAGCAGGTGCAGCTTCAGCAGCAGGTGTCGCCGCTGGAGCAGAAGCGCCAACAACGATGTTACCAATGACTTGTTCGCCAAGTACAGTTTCACCTTCAGCATGGATCTGCTCACCCATCACACCGTCTTCAGGCGCAACAACTTCTAGTACAACTTTGTCTGTTTCGATATCAACAAGGTTCTGGTCACGGCTTACCGCTTCACCAGGTTGAACATGCCAAGTTGCAATTGTAGCGTCTGCTACTGATTCTGGAAGTACAGGTACTTTAATTTCCACGTCTTTACCTTCTGTTGCTGCAGCAGCTACTGGTGCAGCTTGTTCATTTGATTGTTGAGCTGGTGCAGCAGCTTCGCCAGCAGCACCAAGTTGAGCAATCACTTGCTCGCCTAATACAGTTGCGCCTTCATCTTCAGAGATAGAAACAATAACACCGTCTTCTGGTGCAACTACCTCTAGAACAACTTTGTCAGTTTCGATGTCAACTAAGTTTTGGTCGCGTGATACAGCGTCACCAACTTTAACATGCCAAGTCGCGACAGTAGCGTCTGCTACTGACTCAGGAAGAACTGGAACCTTAATTTCGGTTGTCATCTCTTATCCCTTATTTCTTAATTGTTAATGCGTCAGCAACTAACGCGTTTTGTTCTTTAGTATGAGTAGACATATAACCACATGCTGGAGCAGCTGAAGCCTTACGTCCTGCGTAAGAAAGATTTGCACCTGCTGGGATTGCTTCCCAGAAGTGGTGTTGAGAACAATACCAAGCACCTTGGTTTTGTGGCTCTTCTTGACACCATACAAAATCTTTAACATGTTGATAGCGAGACATGATGTCTTCCATTTCCTGGTGAGGGAAAGGATATAGCTGTTCAACACGAACAATAGCAACATTGTTTAATTCAAGCTTACGACGCTCTTGTAGTAGTTCGTAATAAACTTTACCACTACAGAAAACCACTCTTTCAACATTTTCAGGATTGATATCGTCAATCTCGTCAATCATGTTGTGGAAAACACCTTCCGAAAGCTCTTCTAGAGAAGAAACCGCAAGCGGGTGACGTAATAGAGATTTAGGTGTCATAACAATCAATGGACGACGTAAAGGACGAACTGATTGACGACGAAGCATTGCATAAACTTGCGCTGGTGTTGAAGGAACACATACCTGCATATTATGGTCAGCACATAGTTGTAGGTAGCGTTCTAAACGTGCAGAACTGTGCTCTGGACCCTGGCCTTCGTAGCCATGAGGAAGAAGCATAGTTAAACCACATAAACGACCCCACTTTTGCTCGCCAGAGCTTAAGAACTGGTCAAATACAACCTGAGCACCGTTAGCGAAGTCACCGAACTGCGCTTCCCAAAGAACCAGTGAAGTAGGTTCTGCTGTTGCATAACCATATTCAAACGCTAAAACTGCTTCTTCAGATAAAACTGAATCGTAAACTTCAAATGCGCCCTGACCTTCACGGATATTCTGTAGAGGTAAGTAAACAGATGCATCTTCTTGGTTATGAACAACAGCATGACGGTGGAAGAAAGTACCACGGCCAGAATCCTGACCTGTCATACGGACGTCTGTGCCTTCATCTACTAAAGTTGCATACGCCAAAGATTCAGCCATACCCCAGTCTAGTAATTTGTCACCGCTCGCCATTGCTTTACGGTCGTCATATATTTTCTTAACACGAGACTGTGCTTTGTGGATTTCAGGATAAGCAGCAAGCACATTACCAAGCTCTTTAAGCTTCTCAACTGACACTTTCGGATCGTAAGCTACATCCCAATCATGGCCTACAAACTTAGACCAATCAGACGAGTGCTTAGTTTCTTCTTTGACTTCTTCAACAACACATACACCGTTGTCTAAGCCATTGCGGTATTCGTTCGCAAGCGCTTTTGACTCATCAGCAGAAATTACACCTTCAGCAGCAAGTTTGTCTGAATAAAGTTGACGAGGAACCGGGTGCTTTTTGATCTTCTGATACATCAGTGGCTGAGTTGCATTCGGCTCGTCTGCTTCGTTGTGGCCGTGACGACGGTAACAAACTAAGTCAATTACAACATCGCGCTTAAACTGATTACGGAAATCAAGCGCTAGCTGAGTTACAAACGCAACTGCTTCTGGATCATCAGAATTCACGTGGAAGATTGGTGCCTGAACCATCTTCGCGATGTCAGTACAATAATCTGTAGAACGGACATCTTCTTGCTTAGACGTTGTGAAGCCTACCTGGTTGTTTACAACGATTCTAACTGTACCACCTACACCAAATGCGCGTGTTTGCGATAGATTGAATGTTTCTTGAACAACACCTTGACCAGCAATTGCAGAGTCACCGTGAATAGTAATTGGTAGCGCTTTAGAGCCATTCTTACAGCCTAAACGGTCAAGACGTGCTCTTACTGAACCCATCACTACAGGATTAACGATTTCAAGGTGAGATGGGTTGAATGCAAGCGCCATATGAACATCACCACCATTAGTAGCGAAGTCAGACGAATAACCCATGTGATATTTAACATCACCCGAACCAGCTAGTTCACCGTATTTACCAGCAAACTCATCGAAAAGAACCTGTGGATTTTTACCTAGTACGTTTACAAGAACGTTTAAACGACCACGGTGTGCCATACCAATTACAGCTTCTTCTTGGCCGCTTTCACCTGCACGGTGAATAAGCTCTTTAAGCATAGGTACTAATGCATCACCACCTTCTAAAGAGAAGCGTTTTGCACCAGGGAATTTTGCGCCTAAATACTTTTCAAGACCATCAGCTGCAATTAGACCTTTAAGAATTCTAAGTTTAGTTTCTTTGCTAAATTGAGGCTGTGAGAAGGTAGATTCTAAACGTTTTTGTAACCAACGTTTTTCTTCTGTAGAAGTGATATGCATGTATTCAGCACCAACAGAACCACAGTATGTGGTTTTCAAGGCTGCATACAAATCTTTTAGTTTCATTGTCTCTTTGCCACAAGCAAAAGAGCCAACGTTAAATTCTTTGTCTAAGTCAGCATTGTCTAGATCATGGTAAGACAAATCTAGATCTCTAACACGTTCACGTTGCCACAAACCTAACGGATCAAGGTTTGCATTTTGATGGCCTCGGAATCTAAACGCATTAATAAGCTGTAGTACACGTACTTGTTTAGCATCTGTAGTACCAGCTGCTGCAACAACTACTTCTCTGTGTTTGTTTTTCGCAAGTTCAGCAAATTGTGCTTTCACTTCTGAATGTTTTACATCAACATCCACACCATCAACTTTAGGAAGTTGATCAAACACCTCACGCCATTCTTCTGGCACTGAAGTCGCATCGTCTAGATACGCTTCATAAAGCTCTTCTACATAAGCTACGTTTCCGCCATATAAATGCGAAGATTCTAGCCATGCCTTCATCACACCTTCGTGCATTAATTAGCCCTTTTTATTCGCGCAGAAATTAAACTAAAAACAAGATGGCATCTGCAGATGCCATCTTGTGGATTTAACTATGGATTAAACCGAACGATTTAACAACATAGATTTAATCTGACCAATGGCTTTAGTTGGATTTAAGCCTTTTGGACATACGCTTACACAGTTCATGATACTGTGACAGCGGAATACGCTAAATGCATCATCTAAGTCTTTCAGACGCTCTTCAGTCGCAGTATCACGGCTATCCGCTAAGAAACGGTAAGCGTGTAATAGACCTGCAGGACCGATGAACTTATCTGGATTCCACCAGAATGAAGGACAAGATGTTGAACAACAAGCACATAAAATACACTCATAAAGACCATCAAGCTTTTCACGATCCTCAACAGTTTGAAGACGCTCAATACCACCTGTTGGCTTATCATTAATTAAGAAAGGTTTAACTTTCTCGTATTGAGTGTAGAACTGAGTCATGTCGATAACAAGGTCACGAATGACTGGTAAACCTGGTAAAGGACGCAAAATTACTTTGTTGCCCTTTAATGCAGATAACGGAGTAATACATGCAAGGCCGTTTTTGCCGTTCATGTTTAAACCATCAGAGCCACATACACCTTCACGGCAAGAACGACGGAAAGAAAGTGTTGGATCTTGCTCTTTTAATAATAAAAGCGCATCCAAAACCATCATATCACGGCCTTCTTCTACCTCGAGTTTATAATCCTGCATACGTGGTGCGTTGTCCACATCAGGGTTATAACGATAAACAGAAAATTCTAATGTTGCCATCGTTAACTCCTAGTAAGTACGTGCTTTAGGTGGGAATGCTTCACGCGTAGTTGGCGCAAAGTTTACATCACGTTTAGTCATTGAATCTGACTCTGGGTGATGTAATGAGTGACATAGCCAGTTTGCATCGTCACGCTCTGGGAAATCAAAGCGAGAGTGAGCACCACGGCTTTCAGTACGGAAGTTTGCAGCTACTGCTGTAGAGTATGCAGTTTCCATAAGGTTGTCTAACTCAAGACATTCGATACGTTGTGTATTGAAATCTGACGACTTATCGTCAAGACGTGCGTGCTTAAGACGCTCACGAATAGCTTTAAGCTGTTCAAGGCCTTCAGCCATTGAGTCACCTTCACGGAATACCGAGAAGTTAAGCTGCATACACTCTTGTAAGTCTTTCTTAATTTGCGCTGGGTCTTCACCTTTACCAGGTTCAGAGTTTTCCCAACGATTAAAGCGAGCAAATGCTTCGTCGATGTTATCTTGCGTCGCATCACCTGTAGACTCGAAGTCTTTCAGGTAAGTACCTAAGAAGTTACCTGCTGCACGACCGAATACAACAAGGTCAAGTAGTGAGTTACCACCTAGGCGGTTTGCACCGTGTACAGATACACATGCAATTTCACCAACAGCGAATAGACCTTCAACGATGCGCTCGTCACCGTTTTCATTCACGTTTAGTACTTGACCATTTACGTTAGTCGGTACACCACCCATCATGTAGTGACATGTTGGGATTACTGGAATTGGCTCTTCTGCAGGGTCAACGTGTGCGAATGTCTTAGATAGATCACAAACACCTGGGAGACGTAGATTAAGCATTTCAGCACCAAGGTGATCAAGCTTAAGTTTGATATGTGGACCCCAAGGACCTTCACAACCACGACCTTCACGGATCTCTGTCATCATTGCACGTGCAACAACGTCACGGCCTGCTAAATCTTTAGCGTTTGGTGCATAACGTTCCATGAAGCGTTCGCCGTCTTTGTTTAGAAGGTAACCACCTTCACCACGACAACCTTCAGTTACAAGTGTACCTGCGCCAGCGATACCCGTTGGGTGGAACTGCCACATTTCCATGTCTTGCATAGGAATGCCAGCACGAACTGCCATACCAACACCGTCACCAGTGTTAATGTGTGCATTCGTTGTAGACGCATAAATACGACCAGCACCACCTGTTGCAAGCACAACAGCTTTTGATTTGAAGTAAACAACTTCACCTGTTTCAATACAGATGGCTGTTACACCAACAACGTCATCTTTGTCATTTTTAACAAGGTCTAACGCATACCACTCAGAGAATACGTTTGTTTTGTTTTTAACGTTTTGTTGGTAAAGACAGTGAAGAAGTGCGTGACCAGTACGGTCAGCTGCAGCTGCTGTACGTGCAGCCTGTTCGCCACCAAAGTTTTTAGATTGACCACCAAATGGACGTTGGTAAACACGGCCGTTCTCAAAACGAGAGAAAGGTAGACCCATGTTCTCAAGTTCTGTGATAGCTTCAGGACCTGTCTTAGTCATGTATTCGATAGCGTCTTGGTCACCGATGTAATCAGAACCTTTAACCGTATCGTACATGTGCCATTCCCAGTTATCTTCATGAGAATTACCAAGAGCAACTGTAATACCACCTTGCGCAGACACTGTGTGCGAACGTGTTGGGAATACTTTAGAGATCAGAGCACAGCTTTTGCCTGATTCAGAAATCGCAAGAGCAGCACGCATACCAGCACCGCCGGCGCCTACTACTACTGCATCAAATTCACGAACATTATATTTCACTTAAACACCCCATAAAACGAATAGACCAATTGCTACGTAAGCAACGGCCATAAGGTTTAATACGAAACCTAAAACTGAACGCAACGCAGATGCTTTCACATAGTCTGTTAGGACTTGCCAAAGACCAATGCGAGTGTGAACCATAATACACACTAAAGTGATAAACGTTGCTGCTTTAACGAAAAGGTTTGAGAATAAACCCGTCCAAGCTTCATAAGTAAGTTCAGGGGTAAGGAATAAATAACCAACGATAAAGAATGCATATGCTGCAATGATTAACGCGGTAGCACGTAATGATACATAATCTTGTACACCATCACGCTTCAGAGTTGCTTGATTTAAGACCATATCCACACTCCAGCTAGAATTGCAACGATTACCCAAAGTGCAATCGCAATTTTAGCGCTGCTATTGCCCGATTCTAATTCTTCCCAGTGACCCATATCTTGGATCATGTGGCGAATACCACCGATTAGGTGATATGAAAGCGCCGCGAAGGTGCCCCATGCAATGAATTTTGCAATAAAGCCAGTGAATAGCTCTTTTACAAATTCAAACCCTTCAGGAGAAGAAAGAGACTCAGACCAAGCCCAGATAACAAAAGTTAAAGCAATGAACAATGCCACACCAGAAATACGGTGAAGGATTGATGCTTTAGCAGTTGCTGGCATAGATATAGTCGTAAGATCTAGATTTACAGGTCTTTGCTTTTTCACAGTTACTTGCCCATCTTGCCCACATAAGGAGCTTCATCTACTTGTTTTTATAAAACCATTTATACCGAATGTATAAATGACACACTCTAAGTAAACCTTTTTTGCAACAGAAACGAATTTTTGTTGTAAAAATAGGTTTACCCACAGACGACATGGTATTAAACCGCATACAGTATATAAGGCCGTGAGTGCTTTTACAATTCTTGTTTAGATTGAGAAGCTTGCGAATTAGCCAATGGTATAATATTTAAACTTGAGTAGAATATTTATTATCCATTTTTGCATAATCCTTATAAAAATTGACTTTATACCCCAGTTATACGTTAAAATGATCTGAATTTGCTTAACATTAGTATCACAACATAACAATCGACATTGTTATTTCATAGGAGATAAATAGATGGCAGATAAAAAAGCCACAGTCCATATTGATGGTCATGATCCAATCGAACTTCCAATTTACTCTGGCACAGCTGGTCAAGACGTAATTGACGTTCGTACCTTAGGCGCTCACGGCCACTTCACATATGACCCAGGTTTTATGTCTACTGGCTCTTGTGAGTCATCTATTACCTACATCGATGGTGGCAAAGGTGTTCTACTTCACCGTGGTTACCCTATCGAGCAGTTAGCTGAAAACTCAAACTACATCGAGTTATGCTACTTACTTCTTAACGGTGAACTTCCTACAGAAGAACAACACGCTGAGTTTGCTGAAGAAATCACAACCAACACTATGATGCACGAGAAGATTGCTGCTTTCTTCCAAGGCTTCCGTGTAGATTCACACCCAATGGCTATGCTATGTGGTGTTGTTGGTGCACTTTCTTCATTCTACCACGACGATTTAGACATCTCAGATGCTGAGCAGCGTCACCGTAGTGCGGTTAAACTAATCGCAAAGCTGCCTACGATTGCGGCTATGTGTTACAAGTACAACATCGGTCAACCATTCGTTTACCCACGTAACGACCTAAGCTACGCTGAAAACTTCCTACACATGATGTTCTCAGTACCGGCTGAAAAGTATGAAGTAAGCCCAGTTCTTGCTAAAGCAATGGACCGTATTTTCATGCTTCACGCTGATCACGAGCAAAACGCATCTACGTCAACAGTACGTCTAGCAGGCTCTTCAGGTGCTAACCCGTATGCGTGTATCGCTGCTGGTATCGCGTCACTATGGGGTCCGGCTCACGGTGGTGCAAACGAAGCATGTTTGAACATGTTAGAAGAGATCGGTTCAGTTGATCGCATTGACGAGTATGTTGCTAAAGCGAAAGACAAGAACGACCCATTCCGTCTAATGGGCTTCGGTCACCGCGTTTACAAAAACTTCGATCCTCGTGCAACAGTAATGCGTGAAACTTGTCACCAAGTACTTGAAGAACTGAACATTCAAGATCCGCTACTAGACGTTGCAATGCGTTTAGAGCAAATTGCACTTGAAGACCCATACTTCATCGAGAAGAAACTATACCCTAACGTAGACTTCTACTCAGGTATCATTCTTAAAGCGATTGGTATTCCAACAAGTATGTTCACTGTGATCTTTGCAATGTCTCGTACAGTTGGTTGGATCTCACACTGGGATGAGATGCTTTCTCAACCTGGTCACAAAATTGGTCGTCCTCGTCAGCTTTACACTGGCTACACACAGCGCGACTACAAAGCAAAATCTGAAAGATAATGCTTTAAGATTTAAAAAAGGCCGCACTCGCGGCCTTTTTTATTGTTATAATTTGCGAAATTTTACTTAATCTTTCTAGTATGTGCCCTATCCCTGAACTTAGACAACAGTTTCCAATCTTGACTTCAAAGAATGAAGAGCCTTTTATCTACCTTGATTCAGGTGCAACGAGCCAAAAACCACAACAAGTTATCGAGGCTATAGATTCTTTTTATCGCGAGCAAAATGCAAATGTACACAGAGGTTTACACACGCTAAGCGCTCAAGCCACGTCAGCATTTGAGCAAGCCCGTGAAAAAGTCGCTAAGTTTTTAAATGTTCAGAGTAACGAAATTGTTTGGACATCAGGTGCGACAGATAGCATTAATATTATTGCTAATGGTATTAAAGCGCAGCTAAGCCAAGGTGATGTAATATGCGTATCAGCTTTGGAGCATCACGCAAACATCGTACCTTGGCAAGAGATATGTAAAGAAAAAGGCTGTATTCTTAAAGTTTTACCTATCACAAAATCGGGGATTTTAGATCTAAAATCATCTGTTGAGCTAATTTTCGAACAGAAACCAAAAATAGTTGCCATAAGCCACGCTTCAAATGCCTTAGGAAATATTCAACCTGTAGAGAAAATTATTGAAGCTGCCCATAAAGTTACAGCTACTACTGTTGTTGATGGCGCACAAGCCTTTATGCACCTTCGTCCTGATCTTCGTAAACTAGACTGCGATTTTTATGTGTTTTCTGCACATAAAGCATTGGGACCGACAGGATTGGGAGTTTTGTATGGTAAATATGACCAATTAAATGCACTTAATCCCTTAAGGTTTGGTGGCGAAATGATCAAAGAAGTTTCGTTTGAAATGACATCATTTCAAGATGCGCCAAGCAAGTTTGAGGCAGGTACTCCAAATATTTCAGCTGTCATTGGTTTTTCTGCTGCACTCGATTTTTTAAATTCAATAGATTACAAAGAATTACAACAATATGAGCAAGGGCTTTATGACTGCTTACTGACTCAATTGCGCAGCATTAATGGCATTATCATTTATGGTGATACTGAAAATAATATAGGCACGGTGAGTTTTAGATATAAAAATGAACACCACTTTGACCTGGCAACATTTTTGAATGGCTATGGGATCGCAATACGCAGTGGTCACCACTGTACACAGCCTTTAATGAAGGCGCTCGATATCGACGGTACAATCCGTGTGAGCCTGGCGTTTTATAATAATCATGACGACATTGATGCGTTTATTCAGGCATTAAAAGAGTCCATTGACTTACTTGAAATCTAAAAAATGACGTATAACGAATTTAAAGAAAAACTCTCTAATTTAAAATCTTGGCAGTTAATGTATCGAGAGATCATGTTACTCGGCAAAAGCTTACCAGAAATGCCTGAGCTGCTAAAAACAGACGATGTTTTGATTAAAGGCTGTGAAAGTAAAGTCTGGCTGAGAGTTGAATTAAGTGATGATCAAATACTTGTGCTGATTGGTGATTCCGACACGCGCATTGTCAAAGGTCTGATGGGTCTAATTATGCTTATGCACCAAGGCAAAACGCCAGAGCAAAGCGTAAAAATTAATGCCTATGACGAGTTTGAGCAGTTGGGCTTGATCAAGCATTTAAGTCCATCAAGAGGCAATGGTATCAAAGCCATTGCTGATACCATTCATGAACAAGTAAAACAGTGGCTTTAAACCGCCACTGTTTTTTTCTTTTTCTCGAGATATTTTTTTATCGCTTTTGATGAAGCGAAAAAGCCAAAACTGGCTGTGACCATAGTGGCAGAGCCAAATCCTGTCGCGCAGTCCATATTCTTAGCCCCCTCAGTGCCCTGCTTTGCAAGACAAACTTCACCATCGGCTGTGGGATAAGCCAATTGCTCAGTTGAATATACACAGTCCACTGCAAACTTACGCTTAGGATTCGTGGTGAAGTTATACTTCTTACGCAATAAGTAGCGAACTTTTGCTAATAACGGATCTTGCGTTGTTTTTGCCACATCACCATATAAAATCTGACTTGGATCGATTTGACCACCTGCTCCACCCGTAGTGATAACTGGGATCTTGTTTCTTTTGCAGTGCGCGATCAAGGCTGCTTTTTCATTTACCGCGTCGATACAGTCAATTACATAATCAAAGCCAGTAATATATTCACGAATGTTCTCTAGTGTTAAAAAATCATCAATGAGTTGAACATCGCATTCTGGATTGATTTGTTTAATGCGCGCGGCCATAGCTTCAATTTTTTGCTCACCCACAGAGTCAGTCAGAGCATGGATCTGACGGTTGATATTGGTCACACAAATATCATCCATATCGATCAGCGTGATTTTACCAACACCCGTACGCGCTAAAGACTCTGCAACCCAGCTACCAACACCGCCAATACCAATGACACAAAAATGTGCTTCACCTAGCCAAGTTAAAGCTTGCGCACCATATAAACGGCCGATGCCACCAAATCGTAATTGTTGCTCTTCTGTCATGTTACCAATCTAAATTCAAAGGCGCTTTCCATTGTTGAAAAGCATCTGTTGTTACTAGTTTACTAAATTCTTTGCCCGTATCAGGCAAATAAGAAAAATACTTGTCTTGTCCTTGCCATTGAAACGACAAAGCAAAGGCATGTAAATATACCCTATCGGAAGACGAGGCCGTATAAGCAGTATCGCCCAATATTGGGCTTGAGATACTTTTCATAGCCACTCTCAGTTGATGCGTTTTACCAGAGAATGGCTTTAATATCACCCCTCGTAACCCTTCACCGAGGCTTGTTGAGTAAAACCGTGTAACCGCTGGATTCTTCGATGTCTTCTCGAGTTTATAGGTACCCCGCCTTGACGGCGACATATCACCTTTTATCCAGCCTTGCTTCTTCTTCGGCTTGCCTTCAGTGATCGCGAGATAAAACTTATCTACCAATCGATTCGAAAATAGCTCAGTCAGCATAGCCGCTGCTTGGCTAGATTTACCCAAAACAATTAAACCTGAAGTGACCTTGTCTAACCTATGAACTGGATATAATTTGCATGCTTTTTGTGCTTCTAAAAGCGCAACGAAACCCGCGCCTTGCTCAGAGTGAAAGCTAAGTCCAGCAGGTTTTACTGCAACGATAAAATCAGCTTCGTCAGAAATAACTTTAAGCATTGCCACTCAGAATGTTATTAACTCTAACCAAGTCTTCAGGAGTATCAACACCAGCATAAACAGGTTTACACGCTTTGGTGATTTTTATTTGATAGCCGTGGTACAAAACACGCAACTGCTCAAGTGACTCTTGAACCTCTAATGGTGAAACATCAAGATTTAGATATTCAGAAATAAAACCTGCTCTGTAAGCATAAATACCCACATGTCTTTGAAAATGCTGTAAAGGAATCGCTTCTTTTTTTGCTAGCATACTGTCTCTTTGAAACGGAATAGACGCACGAGAAAAATATAACGCGTTGTTATTCACATCTTGAACAACCTTTACTGCATTTGGATTGTAAACCTCCTCTTTGTCTGCAATATCAACACTTAGCGTTGCCATTGGCGCTGTAGAGTTAAATAGCAGGTCTGCAACTTGGTCGATATTTTCAGCTTCTAATAGCGGTTCATCACCCTGAACATTAACGATGATTGTATCTTTATGTAGTGATAATTTTTCAACCACTTCAGACAAACGCTCAGTACCTGACTGATGGTCTTCTCTGGTCATCAATACATTGTCTGTAAAGTTTTTTGCGCTTTCAAACACTATTTGATGATCTGTAGCGATATAAACCGCAGCAGCTTTTGACTTACACGCTTGCTCATAAACTCTTTGGATCATTGGCTTACCGCAAATATCAGCCAAAGGTTTGCCTGGTAAACGAGTTGATGCGTAACGCGCAGGAATAACGACTACGAATTCCACTGCTCTACCTCATCAGCAGAAAGCTCACGCGCTTCATTTTCTAATAGTACTGGAATATCTTCATTTATTGGGTATGCAAGCTTAGCCTGTGTGCTGATCAACTCTTTATTTTCTGCATCGTACTGTAACTTTCCTTTTGTTACCGGACACGCGATGATCTCAAGTAATTTTCTATCAAATGCCATGTGTAATACCCTTTTCTTTTAATAATTGATTGATCTTTTCAATCAATACTTTGGTTGGTGTGGCGTCTACTTTTAAGTAATACCAATTGTTTTTTGCAAACTGCTGACATTTTACGGCATCTTTTTCCGTCATAAATACAGCGTTTGATTCTGTGTCTGTAAAGTCTTGCTCAGTATATGCATGATGATCACGGTAATGCTTACATTCAATCAACTTTTTACCGAGTGCTTCAAGGCTTTTTTCAAATCGCTCTGGAGAGCCAATGGCACTGACAGCAATCCCCTCGTGCGGTGTATTGTCAGCAAATTCTTTGTTTTCTACCTTATAAAAGCCTGAAGCCGCTAACTGATATGAGAAAAGACCATCGCCGCCATTTTCAATTGCCAAATCAACACTTTCAATACGAGAAGGAAGTTCGCGTAATGGACCCGCGGGAATTAAAAACCCATTTCCGAAACGTCTTTTAGAGTCAATAATACAAAATTCAATGGCTCTTGGCATTTTATAATGCTGCATGCCATCATCAGAAACAATCACATCTACTTTGTATTTTTCTTTGAGTACTTTATAACTCGCTTCTCTATCTGCACCTATCACCAAAGGGCATTGCAAGCGATTATAAATTAAGAAAGGTTCATCTCCGGCTTCTTCTACACTCGATGTACTTGATAACTCATATGGGTAAGTCGGTGCTTTAGCGCCATACCCACGGCTGATCACACCAACTTTGAGCCCCATACCCTCTAAATGCGGTACTAACCATAACACAAACGGAGTTTTACCATTGCCGCCAATACCTATATTACCAACTACGATGATTGGAATATCAGCCTTAAAAGATTTTACAATACCGAGTCTAAACAGCAATTTTCTAAAACTTGATAAAATAAAAAAAAGGCCACTGAATGGCGAAAGCAGCCAAGTGATCAGTGACTTTTTTTTATACCAAGATGATTCAATATAGCTCATAGTTATTCGCCATATTGCATTTGGCAAAGCGCTGCATAGGTGCCTTTTTGCGCAAGTAACGATTTATGATCGCCCTGCTCAATCACTTTGCCTTTATCAAGGACATAAATGCAGTCAGCATTTTCTATTGTCGATAGTCTATGCGCTATTACAATTGAGGTTTTTTCTTTCATTAGTTCATCAAGTGCTGCTTGTATTAAACGCTCAGATTCAGTATCGAGTGCAGAAGTCGCTTCGTCTAAAATTAAAATCGGCGCATCTTTGACAATTGCACGAGCGATTGCAATACGTTGTCTTTGACCACCAGACAACATCACCCCATTTTCACCTACTACTGTGTTAAGACCCTGTGGTAAGTCTTTTACAAACTCCCAAACATGGGCTTTTTTGGCTATTTCGATGATTTCTTGTTCGGTCAAAACCCTATCAGCACCATAGCAAATATTGTTTGCTAGCGTATCGTTGAACAACACAACTTGCTGCGAAACAATCGCAAATTGAGCTCTCAGATCTTTAAGCGGGTAGTCTGAAATATTGTGTTCATCTAATAAAATTTCACCCTCTGTGAAATCATAGAAACGAGGAAGTAGAGATGAAAGTGTCGATTTACCAGAGCCTGAACGACCAACTAACGCGATATTTTCACCTGCTTTTATCTTTAACGACAAGTTGCTTAAAACAGGCTCATCCTTCGTAGGGTAAGTAAAGGTAACATTGTTAACTTCAATGTTACCTTTTGCTTTTTCAAGCTTAAGTGTGCCCGTATCTTTTTCAATATCTAAATCTAAAATTTCAAAGATACTTTGTGCTGCAGTAATACCGCGTTGCAACTCGACATTCACATTCGCTAATTGTTTTAGTGGCTTTAGCATCATCATCATTGATGACAAAAGAACCACAAATGTGCCCGAAGTGATGGTATCGATAACACTTGGCATCGCAATAATGGCTAGAATTAATGCCATAGCACCAGCCGCTAAAAACTGAATAACAGAGACACTGATAGCTCGTGTTGCATCCATTTTTACTCTTTGCTGACGGTTTTGATTATTTACTTGAGCAAAATTGGCAATTTCTTTATCTTGGCCACCATAGCCATGGATCACTTTATGGCCTGCCAACATTTGTTCTGAGCCACGAGTCACCCCACCCATGGCGTCTTGAATATTTTTTGATATTTTTCTAAAACGTTTTGCGACTACAGCCACAATTATTGCAACTACAGGAATGACGGTTAAAAATATTGACGATAACTTCCAGTTCGCTTCGAACATAACGTACAGTAAGAAAAAGACAAACGCGCCTTCTCTGATAATGACTTGTAAGGCTCTAGTAATGGCTTGTTGAACTTGTTCAGTGTCAAATGTGATTTTAGATATCAGTTCACCATTAGAGTGCTGATCATGAAATGAAACGGGTAAAAACAACATATGCTCAAATAATTGCTGTCTTAGTTTTTGTACTACCCTAGAGCCAACATAACTTAAGCAATAAGAAGCCATGTAATTAAATACACCGCGACCTAGCACAAGCACAATAACAACCACGGGGGCCCAAGTTAATACTTCTGTATTTCTTGATGTTAAACCATCATCAATAAATGGCTGCATTAAGCGTATGAACTGGGCATCCATCGCCGCGTAGCCCAGCATACCAATGACTGAGAATATGGCTGCTAATTTGAAATCATAGGTGTATGAAAAAAGACGTTTATAAATTTGCTTTGCATTATGCTTGGCACTGGTTTGCATAGAAGCTCTCAACTACTTAATAACCCTGTTATTGTACTTCTCAAACGCACAAAACTAAATGCTCTACAGCAAATAACCTAAGTTCTAAATAAGAAATCTAGCCATAACACTTGCTGTGGGTGTTAAATCGGATAGGTTAAGTTGCAACTAAAGATGAACATTCATTTGAATCTCCATATTAACTCAACGCTACTACAATATTTAAATTCTTAATTAAAATCTATAACGATGCTTCACCCAAAAGTTCGTGTTTTCTCTTGCCTGCTCAACTGTATAAGTATCCTCAAAAAATTTAATGGTAATTTGTCCGGAAAGTGCGGTATCAATTAATTTTATATTTTGCGAAGAGTAACGATCTTTAACCGTTTTGTGGGGTAAATGCCAAGGAGAGAAATAGTTTCTCGAAATTAAGCCTATCTCAGGCTTAACAGCCTCTAAAAGTTCAGCACTTGAAGAAGTTTTACTACCATGATGTGGTACGAGTAAGATATTAGACTGTAACCTCTGACCATATTGTTCAACGAGTCGGCTTTCTGCTTCAATTTCAATGTCACCTGTTAATAAAATACTTCCACTAGGGCCTGTGACTTTAGCTACACATGAATTGTTGTTATCAGAGTCCATGGTTTTAATAGGCCAAATAGTCTGAATATTTATGTTTTGCATTTTTATATTCTGAATATGACAAAAGTTAAGTGGTTCTCCATCATGAAAAGTCCTTAATGAAGTAAAATTATCAAAAGCATAAAGCTCGTCGAGACCCCCACTGTGATCTTTATCATCGTGGCTAATGATAGTGTGCCTAAGGTGTAATCCTCGCGCCTTGATCTCAGGTAAAGTGACACGTTCAAACAGAGAGTAAAAGTTAAAGTACTTGGCTCCTAGGTCGTACAATAATGCATGGTTATCAGACGCGACGAGTACTGATGTACCATGCCCTACATCCATCACATCAACCTGCCATAGAGGTTTCGAAACGGCATAACTAGATACAAATGAAAATGCTGGTACAAGTGAAAATACCCTGAAGTGTTTGATTAGTAGGAGCATCGCAAACAGGTAAAATAGCACCAGAGTTTCAAGTGATACCTCTGACCATTTCAGCCATGCGTAGTCAAGAAGATAATGCGTTGTCATATCTAATCCTGCTGACAATAGATAATCAACAAACAGAAAATCTATATTGCTAGATACACCTTTTATTAATAAACATAAGATAATATATGGAAATATAACCATACTTAATAATGGAATGACGCATAAGTTAACAAGCAAGCCAACAATACTCACCCCATTGAAATAGAAGATGCTCAGTGGTGCTAAGCTAATTAACAAAGCAAACTGAATTAGCAATAACCTAATTATAGGATTTGAAAAAAAGCTGGGAGCTTTGGTTTTATTCAAAACCCCTACAACGGTTGCAAAACCGATAAACGATAAATACAAACCTGGGTCGTGTAATGAGAAGGGGTTTAGCAATAACACAACGACCAGCGCATAAGTTAACATTTGAACAACTTTTACTTCTCGTCCTGCAAGAAAAATATACGAGAATATGGCCACCATTAGCCAAGCTCTGATTGCTGAGACTGGAAAGCCACAAAGGTAAATATACTGAAATGAAATTAGTAGACTCAAAGTAATATAGAGTTTATTGAGGTTGAAACGCTGGTAACTAATCGGGAACACACTTAGTATCATCCAAGCCGAGCCCTTTACAACATAAAAACAAATGAAAACCAGTATCCCGACATGTAGCCCAGATATTGCCAGTATATGTCCAATACCAAGTTTTATGACATGCTCTTTCGTTTTTTCCGGTGTTCTTGATTTATCACCGGTACTCAGTCCGTAGTAAAGCCAATTTAATTCTTTTTCTTTGAACGCCTCCCAGGTTTTATCCCGATATCTTTGCCTTAAGCTTTTTTCTGCTGAAGTACGCTCTTCAAGCTCTTTAATTGTTCCCTTAAAGTAGATTTGTTTCTTAAAAGCATACAGTTCAGAATCAAAACTATGCTTATTTTTCCGTGTTCTAAAAACTTTTAGTTTAGCCTTTACTGTAACAAGGTCACCTTGGTTTAAGTCTGTGACGCCTGCTTGTACTGCTAATTGCGCTTTAACCGATTTATAAAAAGGGATTTTTTGATTGTTTATTGCAATTAATTTTAATTCTACGAGCGAGTTTTTATGTGGTGAAATAACTTTTGTGACAATACCTTTTATTTCGCTTGCTTCATTCAGCACCCTTTTATCTGATTCATAGCTATAAAAAAGCTCAGATTGTAGAACTACGACAAAAATAGCAAAAATAAACCCTAACAATAGATTGAAAATGGGCTTAAAATAGCAACACATTACGATGAGGAATATCAGTGAGCTGTAAAACTGCCAAGTGTGAAAGTAAAATACCGCTTGAACACAGCCGTACAGAAATCCCCAGCACATCAACATTGAAGTATATGGTTGCTTGTTATGCCAAAAAAGACGATCCAAAAATTTTTACCTGATCACAACAAGGTTAAACAGCAAAAATCTTTGAAGATTTTTGGCAGTTTACTCCACGATGCAAACCTTTGGCATCTCAATCGCCGCTCTGCACGGGGTGCTTTTTCAGTAGGTTTATTTTTCGCTTTCATCCCTGTTCCTTTTCAAATGGTTCTAGCAGCAGCTTGTGCAATCCCTTTTAGAGTCAACTTACCCTTATCTGTCGCATTAGTTTGGTTAACAAACCCTTTAACTATGCCGCCTATTTTTTATTGCTCTTATAGAGTAGGTGTATTTGCATTAGGTCAAGAGACACAACCTTTCCACTTTGAAGCAAGCTGGGAATGGCTTGTGGAAAGCTTATCAACAATTGGCCCTGCATTCATGGTTGGCTCTCTTATTTGTGCCTCTATCGCTGCACTGATTGGTTATTTCGGCATTGATTGGTTATGGCGACATTCAGTCAACAAGGCTTGGAATTCTCGAGGCCAATAACTATATAAACTATAGACATAAAAAAAGCCCTTACGGGCTTTTTTTATGTCTTCAGATAAATTTTATGCTCTTCGTCTTCTCAACCACAATAAAGGAAGTGCAAAGATAGAGAGAAATCCAAAACTTGCTGACTGTCTTTCGTATTTTTCAGCTTCAGGAGGTGTACACTCTTCGATTGAACCACCTGCAATTGGCGTCAAAAGGACAGGCACTGAAACTGCTTCTTTCTCAATGTTACCCTCAGAATCCTTCATTACTTGGCCTAAGCTGTCACGACGCTCAACTGTTTTTGTTGCATTTGCGTATATATGACCAGATTCAGTGATTTTTGTTGCTTCTGCAATCGTATAAGGGAATGCACTGCCATCTTCAGCTCTACAAGGCAGGAAATCATTGATATTCGTCACTGTGTCTGAACCAATTTCATATAAAAATGCTTCATATTTTGGCACTGAAGTGTTCTTCTCAATTTCGCCTTGACCAATGATCTGGCCTTTATCATTAATATCTCTTAATGTCGCTTTAGAACCATTAAAGAATGCAGGAATTTCTTTATAAGTATCGGAGTTAATATCATAATAGAAGCCAACTTTTTTCCTTACTATAACACCACCACCATAACTTCTACCTTGTTCATAGTAATTGCCAATAACAACATTATTGTTATTGATATCTATGGCCTTACCACCTTGAATATAGGTTTCGTGAGGGTGAATTCGAATAAACTTACCATCTTTAAAGTAACCAGCCTGCTCGTATGAATATAGCCTGTCATCATCAGTGTTTCTTACATTTGAGTAACCCACCGCTATGCCATTTTTATTCGTTGCAAGTGCCAAACTACTAAAAGTACTTGTTTCATCTTCTTTACGAACTAAACCTAAACCTAACTTTGTAGTACTTACCACATTTAAATTATTATCTAACTCCCATTTATATGCTTCAGTGTCGTAAAAACTCCCTCTTTGCAAATCCCATGAACAGACTTGTACTAATTCATCAACGCCATCACATTGTTCATCGTAATTTTCTTGGCTATTTTCTGGGATTGACACACTACTACTACCTACAGCAATGTAATTACCAGAATCTAGTTGCACAATATCTGAAACTAAAGAATAGCCGCCATATGTGTTTAATTCAGGCTCAAGCGTGACTCTTTTGCCACTCGGAGAAATGACCAACCCTCGAGAAGACCAGTCTCTGACAAAAACGAATTTATCGTCTTCTCCTTCTTTTTTGAAAACTTCTTGCCTATATGGTGCAGAACCCCAAGCAACAATGACACCGTCGTTGGTAATTGCAGTGGGGAAGTTAGTTACTGAACGAGTTAGTGAATCAGCATATGTTGCTTGAGTATCAAAAATAACAAGTTCATCTGCTGAATTAGCGGTAATTGTTAACCCAATACGATCATTGAGTTTTTGGTATTCAGCATCGCTGCTTTTACCAGCCAAAAATCCTAGCATAAATGAATTAGCATCTGCATTAGTTGAGGTAATACCATTCTTTACATCTTCTAGTGTAAAGGTGGGCTCTTCATTTATATCTGCAAGTGCATCTACGTATCTATCATAGGCTGTCTTTAAGTCTGATTCATCGAAGTTTAAATACGACACATCGATAGCATAATTGAATAATTGGGTTGCGGCACCTATGATATCTCCAGACTCATTTACATCTGAGATAAATGTATTTTTACCATTTTCATATCTTGGTAATTCAGTTAACTGGTAAGTAGCAGCCAATGCTGTACTACTTAGTACAGACAACATGCTTGCTGCTAAAATTGTTTTTTTCATTTTAATCCTTACTACTGATTCTGTAATTCTTCTAACTCTTCCCAGCGGGCATAAGCAGTTTCAAGCTCAGACTCTAGATTTGCCAATTGGTTCAATGCCGCTTGCGTTTCTTGTTGAGGTTGTTTGAAAAACTCTGGATCATTCACCAGGGTTTGTTGTTCTTCAAGCGCAAGTTCAAGGGCTTCTACTTTACTTGGCAGTTGCTCTAATTCAAGTTTTAATTTGTAACTTAGCTTATTACTTTTGTTAGTATTCTTATCTTTTTTTATCTCTTTAGCAGCTTGCACAACTTGTTGCTTTTCTAATTGCTTTCTTTTTTCATCAAGCTCTGCTTTATACACCTGATAGTCTGTGTAACCACCAACAATATCAATTACTTCACCATCACCTGAAAACGCCCAGACACTATTGCAGGTGTTATCAATGAACTCTCGGTCGTGACTTACAATTAAGATCGTGCCTTGATACTGGTTAATAATATCTTCTAATAACTCAAGCGTTTCAATGTCTAAGTCATTCGTCGGTTCATCTAGCACAAGCACATTTGAAGGTTTTAGGAAAAGCTTAGCCAATAATAAGCGGTTTTTCTCACCCCCTGATAGTGCCTTAACGGGTGTTCTTGCTCTTGCTGGCGGAAATAAGAAGTCTTGTAGATAACCCAACACGTGTCGGCTACGACCGCCCATCATGACTTCTTGCTTACCTTCAGCAACATTGTCTTGCACCGTTGCCTCTTCGTCTAACTTTTCTCGATATTGATCAAAATAAGCAACTTCAAGGTTTACGCCTTGCTTTACACTACCTGACACGGCTTCAAGTTGACCGAATAGCAATTTAAGCAAAGTAGTTTTACCTACACCGTTTGGTCCAATTAAACCGACTCTATCCCCACGCATAACAAGGGTAGAGAAATCATTGACGATAGGTTTGTCTTTGAAAGCATGCTTTAAGTTTTTAGCTTCAAACACAAGCTTGCCAGAGCGATCTGCAGTTTCGATATTAAAGTCAGCTTTACCAACTTGTTCAACTCGCTGTTTTCGCTCTACACGCAGAGCTTTTAATGCTCTTACACGCCCCTCATTACGAGTACGACGTGCTTTAATACCTTGCCTGATCCATGCTTCTTCCTCGGCCAACCTTTTATCAAATAATGCATTTTGCGCTTCTTCTACTTTCAAGTCATGCGCTTTTTGCTCAAGGTATTTTTCGTAGTTACCTGGATAAGAAATTAATTTACCACGATCTAAATCTAGAATACGTGTTGCAATACTGCGGATGAACGCCCTATCGTGCGAAATAAATACGATGCCGCCTTTAAAGTCTTTTAAAAACTGTTCAAGCCAGATAACACTGTTCATATCCAAGTGGTTGGTTGGCTCATCAAGTAGCAATAAATCTGGTTCACTCACAAGTGATTTTGCCAAGGCAACCTTTCTTAGCCAGCCACCTGATAACTTCTCTAATCGCATCTCAGAAGTCAGCTCTAACTGTGCTAAAACCAGTTTAATACGGCTTTCAAAACGCCAACCATCTTGTGCTTCAATACGAGAAGATAGCTTCTCAAATTTATTTAGCACAGATTCCGAATAATCTGATTGCATTTGCTCGCTGACATGATGGTACTCAATAAGTAAATTAGCGATGTCAGGAATGCCATTCGCTACATAATCAAAAACCGAGCCTTCAGCACCTTTAGGCGGATCTTGCTCTAGTCGTGATACCTTTAAATTACCAACTTGGTTGATTTCACCATCGTCTAGTTGAACTTGCCCATCAAGTACTTTGAGTAAAGTTGATTTACCTGCGCCGTTACGACCAACAATACAGACACGTTCACCGGCTTCAATGACCGCATCGGCATTATCTAATAGTGGGTGTGTGCCAAAAGCTAACTGCGCTTTGGCTATTCTGATTAAATCCATCTTAGTTTATAAACTCTTTTAATTTTTGCTCGTCGAATGGCCAACCTAGCTCTTGGTTGTTTTTATTTGCAACTACAGGAATGGTGTACTGATACTTTTCTACCAATTCAGGCTCTTCAACAATATCTCTTAAAATTATTTGCTCAGAATGTAACTGAGCATTCAATAACGCAAGGGCTTGCTCGCATAAATGGCAGCCCTCGGTGTGATAAAGGGTAAACTTATCCATGGCTGATCAACCAACTATTATGGATCTGTTTGTTACGTTTAAAGTCAGGTGAGAGCGTCTTATCAGAAATATTTTCAGCCTTCAGACCTAAGCCCATTAAAGCGACTTCATCCATTTTGAACCCACGCTTATTATTAGAAAACAATAACGTACCCTTAGGACTTAAAATTTTCTTCACCCACTCCATTAATTTGATGTGGTCTCGCTGTACATCAAACTCAGCTTTCATACGCTTTGAGTTTGAAAAGGTCGGTGGATCTAAAAAGATCAAATCATATTGACCTTGTGCGTGTTCGAGCCACTTTAAACAATCTGCTTGCTCAAATCTAAAGCGAGGGTTCTTGAGGTTGTTTAGTGCAAAGTTTTCTTCTGCCCACTTTAAATAGGTTTTTGACATATCAACGGTTGTAACCGACTTAGCACCACCAAATGCAGCATGAACAGACGCACTGCCTGTGTAAGAGAACAAGTTCAATACACGTTGACCCTTTGCATTTTGCTGGATATAGCGACGTGCCAGGCGGTGATCTAAGAATAAGCCTGTATCTAAATAGTCGAACAAGTTTACTTTAAACTTTGCACCAAACTCTTCAACAACATCAACCCGATTTTGCTTGTCAAAGCTGTTGTATTGCGCATCACCTTTTTGCTTTTTACGTACCTTAACCGCAATATTCTCGGCAGGAATATTAAGCTGTTCAGATGTTAAAGTGATCACATCCTGAAGTCGTTTTTGCGCAACAGTATCATCAATTTCTTTCGGTGCTGCATATTCAAAGATAACCGCAGAATCGTTATAAATATCAACAGCGACATTGTATTCAGGAATGTCAGCATCATATAAACGATACGCATTAATTCCCTCTTTTTTAATCCATGACTTAAGTGCGTTTTTATTTTTCTTTAAACGGTTGCCAAAAGCCGATGAACCTTCAAAGTTTAGACCTGTCTTCTCTTGACTCTGACTTATCTGCTTTTCGTTCACATCGTAAAGATAGAGTGCAACATCAAGTGGACCATTTTTAAACTTATAGGTTTTAGATTTAGCTAATTTAAGTAATTTGAATAAGCTTTCATCTGTGCCTAATAGTGCAAGTTGCCAATTTTGGAAGTACTTTTTAAAGCCTAAACCCATATTTCTGTATAGGTTTATAAGTTCAGCCATCGCACCTAAACGTTCACCATAAGGTAAATTGCTTAATACAACCCCAGAACGCTTGGCAACTTGAGATAATTTATTTGCATCTTTAACACTAAAATCAATGAGATTTTCAACGCCTGCTCTGCGCGCATTTTGCTGTGCAACATTGATCACTCGCTCGTCAAAATCCGACCCCATGATCCATAGGTTGTTTTCTGTTACTTCAATTTTTAAAGCCTGTTTGATTTCATCAAATTTTGCAGGTCTGAAGCTAGGTAAGTTTTGGAATGCAAACTTGCGATTAATATTTGCAGGCACCTTGTTTGCCATTCCCACAGCTTCAATGAGTAAAGTACCCGAACCACAACATGGATCAAACAGAGGCTGGCTTATATCATTCAACCAACCACTGCGTTTTACCAATGCGGCAGCTAAATTTTCACGAATAGGCGCTTTACCCTGACGAGTTCTGTAACCTCTATCTGATAATCGTGGACCTGAATAATCAAGATAAAGCATACAGTGGCTTTTATTTAATTTAGCCACAATACGAATATTTGGTTCGGCCTTATCTACGTTCGGACGTTGTTCAAACAAATCGTTGAAGTAATCAACGACAGCATCTTTAATCACTAAGCCTGAGAATTGAGTATTTTTTAAAGCTTGATTAGTACCATTAAATTCAATTGCAAATGTTTGTTTTGGGCCAAAGAATTCCTGCCAAGGCTGAAAACGTGCAAATTTATATAAATCTTCTTTGGTGTTTATTTCTGCATTTTCTTCTAGAAGCAGCATGACACGTGTTGCAAAACGTGTGACTAAACAAAATCTTTGTGCTTGACTGTTATCCGCCTCAAACTTTACCGAACCAACAGACTGTTTGATAACCTCTAAGCCTTGCTCTTTGATTTCATCTACTAATAAATTTTCAATACCAATTGAAGTAAGTGCGATAAATTGCAATGTTTTAACCCTATATACTTTAATGATCGAAAGTATATCACAGGTTGTTTGTTGCTTGCCTTGTTGAGTTAAGCTGTTTTGGTAATTTTGTCAGCTAACATCAGAGGGTGAATACGATTATTCAAAACTCGTATTGCTTGAAATGGCTCTAAAGTAAGATGCTCATCTAGTTTGAACTCAGCGTTTAAACTAATACACAATGAACTCTCAGCGTCACACTCAACGATGAAAAATTCACCGGTTTGCTCAGATGAAGTAAGTGCAATAATGGCTTCTGTTCTATCTGAATTTCCTGTGTATTCGTTAAAAAACCAACTTTTTGCAAGCATGGGTTTTAAATGAAACTTGGCAGCTGTCGCGTTCAAAGCTATTTGACAACACTGGGCGTCGGTCCAGACCTTAAAGTTTTGCAAGTAGAAGTATACGTTTTGGTAGTATTCTGCATCGTCGATACAAAAATTTGGATTAGGTAAGGAATCACCAGTGAGTTGGTGTAGCTTGTAGGGAGTGCAAAGTTGAAGCTCATCGCCTAAGTCAATGAGAAGTCGGTTGCGTTCATTGCAACGTAACCACTGCCATTCTTTAGAAGCTTGCACTGTGAAATCTCCTGCCTACTAGCCATATCTAGATAGAGACAGGAGTATACCGAAAAATAACGAATGTTAAAATTCTTTATAAGAACAAATTTAAAAGGATCGTTTAGTTATATAACTGATCATTATAAAGCGTCAACAATACGCTTAACCAATTGCGGACCTTCGTAGATAAAGCCTGTGTATACCTGGACTAAATCGGCACCTGCGTTCAGTTTTTCTTTCGCAGAATCTGCAGAGTCGATCCCACCAACACCAATGATCGGAAGTTTTCCTTCAGTGATCCTTTTCAATTCATTAACAACAAAGGTCGACTTCTCACGAACTGGACGACCTGACAACCCCCCCATTTCCTCTGCGTACTGTAAACCTTTAACCGCTTCACGCTCAAGGGTTGTGTTTGTCGCAATCACACCGTCGATACGATTCTTCATAAGAGACTCAGCAATTTGTTGAACTTGCACAGCATCAACATCAGGTGCAATCTTCACAAGCATAGGCACTGATTTATTGTGTTTTGCGATTAAATCCACTTGTTCATTCTTCAGGCTCTGTAGTAAGTCATCCAGAGCATCACCATATTGAAGGTCGCGAAGGCCTGGTGTGTTCGGTGATGAAATATTCACTGTGATGTAAGAAGCATGTTCAAATACTTTTCGCATGCAGTGAATGTAATCATCTTTACCCTTTTCGTTTGGCGTGTCTTTGTTTTTGCCAATGTTGATACCCAAAACACCTGTGTATTTTGAAGCTTTTACATTGTTAACAAGATTATCGACACCTTTGTTATTGAAACCCATACGATTAATAACAGCATGTGCTTCAGGTAGTCTGAAAATTCGAGGTTTATCATTACCTGCTTGGGGGCGCGGTGTCACCGTACCTACTTCAATAAAGCCAAAACCCATTTGACCAAAGGCATCAATACATTCAGCATTTTTGTCCAATCCAGCAGCAAGGCCGACTGGATTTTTAAAATCTATACCAAGAAAGTTTACAGGTTTATCTGCAACAGATTGCGACCAAGCCATACTGAGCGGTGTATTGGCAAAACGACGAAGGTTACCCAATGCAAAATCATGGGCCCACTCGGCATCTCGACCGAACATATAGCGACGCGCTAGTTCATAAAACATGAAAACTCCTTAGTAATCGTTAAAAAATCTGGGCAAAAAAATACCCCAGCAAAGCTGAGGTATTTTAGCGGTTTATAAATTATTTGGAAGTGTCACAGTTGTGGCTAAGTAACATTAATTCACGTAGCGCAACTGAAATCTTCGCAAAGTCGTGACTTTGTGATGTCTTAAACTCTTGAAGCATATGCTGCCAACGTGTTAGCAACACAGATTGAGTGTCCATCCAAGACTCTACCAGTTCATTCACATCTGCTGTGTCAGTCTCTAGGCTGTTAAGTACAACTTCAGACAATGAACGCTGTTGCCAGTCTAGCTCTTCACGATATGAAGCACGTGCTAGTGCTTGCCAGTGGTTTGTCACTGGCTGAGCTGTAATTTGGTCTAAGAACCAATGCAGACCCATTTTCGCACCTAACTTGAAATAAGTATTAGATACCATATCAATTGCTTTAGACGAGTTATCTGCAACTTCAGCTAAGTCCATTACTGAGAACAAGCTAGATAGAGATACAATTCGTGTCGCAATATCAGAAGGAACGCCTTGTTCAATCAACTTATCTGCATTTTTAGCAATAGATTCAGCTTCGTCAGCAACTAAGTAATCACTAAGGTTTGCACTTACATCTTTAAATGTCGGTGCAAAGAACGCAATTGTTTGCTCAATGGTCATAGCCTTGTTGCGGTGACGCAAGAACCAACGCGTTGCGCGACGAACTGTACGACGAAGTTGATATAGCATTTCAGTTTGAACATCTGCCGAGATTTGGTTATCTAAATCAGCAATGTCATTCCAAGTGCCTGTCATTTCAAAAATAGCATTGGCGATTGAGTAACAAAGTGCAATCTCGCTGTCTGACGCACCTGTTTCTTCATGCATACGAACCATAAAGTTAAGACCCATGTCGTTAACAATATTATTCGCAAGTTTAGTCGCGATAATTTCTTTGCGCAGTGGGTGGTTATCCATTGCTGCATTAAATTTGTCACGAAGCGGAACAGGGAAAGAATTCACCAATAACTGACGGTAATAAGGGTTTTCAGAAACTTCATCTGTTACTAAAGACTCTTTTAGTACCATTTTAGAGTAAGAAACAAGAACAGAAAGCTCAGGACGTGTTAAGTCTTGACCAGCAGCTGCGCGTTCTGCTAACTCTTCATCTGTCGGTAGGAATTCGATAGCTCTGTCTAATTTACCATCTTTCTCTAAGGCATGGATAAAGCGGATCTTCTCTTTTAGCGTTGCAGGACCCTTAGACTTAGTGATAGAAAGCGTGTGAGTTTGACGGTAACAATCAGCCAATACAAGCTCAGACACTTCATCTGTCATTGCATAAAGTAATTCATCACGTTGCTTCTTAGTTAAGTCGCCTTCTGCCACTAAACCATTAAGCAAGATTTTAATATTTACTTCATTATCTGAACACGCAACACCACCTACATTATCGATGAAGTCAGTATTGATACGGCCACCTTTAGCAGCAAACTCAATACGACCTAATTGCGTCGCACCTAAGTTACCACCTTCACCGAAGATTTTTGCACCAAGTTCAGAACCATTGATACGCAGTGCATCATTCGCGCGGTCGCCTACATCAGCATCTGTTTCAGATTTAGCTTTAATGTAAGTACCTATACCACCATTCCATAAAAGATCTGAAGGCATCATTAATAATGCTTTGATCAATTCGTTTGGTGTCATGCTCGCTTTTTTAGTGCCAAGCATTTTCTTAATTTCAGGTGTCAGCGTAATTGACTTAGCAGCACGAGAGAATATGCCACCACCTTCTGAAATCAATGACTTGTCGTAGTCTTCCCAGCTTGAACGAGGTAATGCAAATAATCTCTCGCGTTCTAGGTAAGAGCTTGCCGCAACAGGGTTCGGGTCGATGAAAATGTGCATGTGGTTAAATGCAGCTTGTAAACGAATATGCTTTGATAGAAGCATACCGTTACCGAATACGTCACCTGCCATATCACCAATAGCAACCGCAGTGAAGTCAGTTGTTTGACAATCGATACCCATTTCTCTGAAATGACGCTTAACTGACTCCCAAGCACCTTTCGCTGTGATACCCATTTTCTTATGGTCATAACCAATAGAACCACCTGAAGCAAACGCATCGCCCAACCAGAAGTTGTATTCTTCAGCAATACCATTTGCGATATCTGAGAATGTCGCTGTACCTTTATCAGCCGCAACAACTAAGTAAGGGTCGTCTTCATCGTGACGAACAACATCAACAGGCGGCACAATGTCACCATGAATGATGTTATCAGTGATGTCTAATAGACCACGGATAAATAGTTTGTAACACTCTTGACCTTCTTTGAAGAAAGCTTCTCTTTCTGTTGGAAGCTGCTTACAAACGAAGCCACCTTTTGAACCAACAGGCACGATAACAGTGTTCTTAACTTGTTGTGCTTTTACAAGACCCAATACTTCGGTACGGAAATCTTCACGGCGGTCAGACCAACGTAAACCACCACGAGCAACTTTACCACCTCGTAAGTGAACACCTTCTACACGAGGAGAGTATACGAAGATTTCAAACGCAGGCAGCGGTAATGGCATTTCAGGGATAGCACTTGGCTGTACTTTGAATGATACATATGATTTGTTCGTACCATCAGCTTCTTTTTGGAAGAAGTTAGTACGAAGTGTTGCGTTGATCATATCAACATATAAGCGAATGATTCGGTCATCATCCAGGTTTGCTACATGTTCTAAATCTTCATGAATGCTTGCAACTAGTTTGTCTAAGGTCTTCTGCGCTGCAGGTTTTGCAGGAGAGAACTTTTTGGTGAATAACTCAACAATCTTGCTTGCGATCTGAGGATAATGCTCAAAAGTATTTTCGATATATGACTGAGAGAAAGTTACACCGATTTGACGCATATACTTAGCGTATGCACGAAGAATTGACGCTTCGCGACCTTTTAAGCCACCCATAAGCACTAGACGGTTAAAACCATCATTTTCTAAACGGTTATTCCAAACATTTGTCAGTGCTGCACGGAAACGCGCTGAAACTTGGTTGAAGTCAGAAATTCCTTTGCTATCAAGTAGCATAGAGAAATCCATGATCCAGTTTACTTGACCATCGCTGGTCTTCACTGCATAGGGTGTTTCACCGATAACGCGTAAACCAAAGTTCTCAAGCATCGGCATCACGTCTGACAAGTGAATAGGCTCATCTTTATGGAATAAGCTTAAACGAACAATGTTTGAGTTTGCTTCTTCTTGCGGACGATAGAACAACATTTCTAACTTGTTCTCTTCATCTAGCGTTTCAAGCTTTTCGATATCGACAACCGCAGCTGAAGGTAAAACTTGATCTTTATATGCTGACGGGAACGCATTGCTATATTTACGGTTTAGCTCATTACCACGAGACTCACCATTGCTCTCTAAAAGCGCTGCTTGAAGCTTGTCTTCCCAAGTGCGGGCCGCTTCAACTAAATTATTTTCGATATCTTTCACGTTATATTCAATATTGTTGTCAGCTACACGCACAATATAATGTGTACGCGCTAACGTAGATTCTGAGAAGAAAGTGGTAAATTCAACTTTATCCGTTGAATTAAATGAACGGGCTAGGAGCTGCTGTGTTTCACGTCGAAGCGCTGTGTTGTATCGCTCTCTTGGTACATAAACCATACAAGAGAAAAAACGACCATAGACATCTTTACGGATGAATAGACGGCACATGTTGCGCTCTTGTACCTGTAAAACGCCTGTTGCAACTTCCAATAGCTCAGCTTCACGGGCTTGAACTAATTCATCGCGAGGATAAGTTTCAAGGATGTTCAATACCGCTTTGTATGCGTGCGTACCTTTTGCAAAGTCACATGCTTCCATGATGCGATTAATTTTGCTCTCTAAAATTGGCACATCTGCTGCGCTGTTGTTATAAAAGCTTGAAGAGAATAAACCAATAAAGCGATCTTCCCCTACTACATTGCCTTTATCATCAAAACGTTTGATACCAACATAGTCAACGTAAGCTGGTCGGTGTACACGCGATAACGAATTTGTTTTTGTAAGAATTAATAAGTTATTGCTACGTGCTTCTTTACGAGCAACTTCTGGTAACTCAGAAAGTAAACGACTGTTTTCATCAGACGTATTTTTCATAAGACCTAAAGAAGTGCCTGTAACCGGTTTTAACTCGTAATCCCCTTGCACTGGGTTCAAGTCATACTGGCGATAGCCCATGAAAGTGAAGTTATCTTTCACTAGCCATTCTAAAAATTCAGAGGCTTCTTTTACTTCAGCTTCAGAACAACCAAAGTTACGAGATGGAAGCTCATTTGTCACAGAAACAAGTTTGTCTCTGATTGGCAACCAGTCAGCTACAGCAAGCGAAACGTCTTTTAGAACTGACTGTAATTCACTTGTCAAAGTTTCAATTGCTTGAGTGTCTGTTTGACGATCAATTTCGATAAAGAAAACAGTTTTAGTAGAATTTGATTCTTGCTCGGCTTTTAAGTTTGAAATTGCAGAGATTTGGCTGTTTTCATCACGTTTGATTTTCAACGGACTGTGAAGAAGAAGATGAGAGACGATGTTCAGACGATTCATTGCCATACGCACTGAATCAACTAAGAACGGCATGTCGTTTGCGATGATCTCTACAATCGTATGAGACGATTGCCAACCATCTTTTGATACCTCTGGGTTAAACACTCTAATTACGGCTTCATCAGACGTATTTTTTTCAAGTGAATTCCAAAGACTCAGTGCTGCACCGTATAGGTCACTGTCGTTACGTTTTGCCAGATCCTCTTTAGACATATTGCTGTACAAGGCTTTGGCAAAAGTTTCAACGAGTGACACATTGTCTGCATGAACTTTCTTTTGGATCAACTTACATACATTATCTAAGATAACAGATGCTGGACCTTCATTTTGTGTCATATGTGTTCCTTAATCTATACCACCTTGAACGGTAGATTATTTGTACAGCCATTTATTAGCGTGGAGTCAGGTAAATTCTAACCTTTCTGACGCTAATAAACAGCTTTTTCGACGAAAACATTTCAAGCTTTTCAGCCATTTGCTCATCTATTCACAAATAATAGATATAAATAGGCAATCCTTGCCATTTTAAAGCACATTTATTCACAATTTTTTTTCTGGTCAGGCCAGAGAAGTGTCCCTATAGCAGGCAATAACAGGACTGCACCCAACATATTCACTAAAAACATGAAGGTGAGCAGAATACCCATATCAACTTGGAATTTCAGTGCAGAGAATATCCAAGTACTCACACCGATTGCTAATGTAATACCCGTGAATAGTACAGCACTACCACGTTCAGCCAGAGCATTACGGTAGGCAATAGATAAAGGCACATTTTGCTTAAGCTGTGACATCATCGATGACAGGATATAAATACCATAGTCAACACCAATGCCAACACCAAGAGCTATAACTGGTAATGTTGACACAGTTAAGCCAATTTCAAGCTTCACCATAAGTGCTTGCGCCAAAGTTGATACAATATAGAGAGGTAAAACAACTGCAATGGTTGCTTTAACACTTCTAAAGCTTAATAAGCATAGAATGATGACAGCACCATATACATAGATCATCATCGGGATTTGTGCTTCTGCAACTGACTCATTAGTCGCTGCCATTACCCCTATTGGGCCAGAAGCTAACCTAAACTGAACTTTGTCAGTATTCTCTATCGTCGCAAACTCTTTGATCTTAGCAACCACATGGTCAATGGTTTCAGCTTTGTGATCTTCCATAAAGATGATAATCGGCATCACAGAGCAATCGCCATTAAGTAAGCCCGTACTCGTTTCAACACGAGAAGTTGCCTGAACTAAAGAAGCACTATTACGTGGAAGTGTTTGCCACTTCAGGTTGCCTTCGTTGTAGCCTGCATTCACTGATTGCGCAACAGAGCTTAAAGACACTGCAGATTGCACGCCTTTTAAGTTCTCGATTCTCCATTGGAAACGACTAACTCGTTCCATAGTATCAAACTCAGTACAGGCAGCCGGATACGCTTCTACTAGTACCTTTAAGATATCTGACGAAATCGTGTATCTATCATTTATCAAGAAGGTATCTTGGTTGTATCTTGCTGTTTCATGTAGCGCAGGGGCGCCAGCATGTAGATCACCAATCTTCATACTGTTTGATTGCCAATACCCGAAAACAAACAACAAAAGAGACACGAAAATAATGATTTTTGCTTTCTTTGGATCCGTTGCAGACACTAAGCTTTCACGCATCGCAGTGAATAATTTATGCGACGCTGTATCACCATCATCAACACGATGGATCTTTGAAGAGTTAAAATAAGAAGCTAATACTGGCAACAACAGTAAGTTTGTAAAGATAATAACGGCAACACCTAAACTCGCCGTGATAGCAAGTTCACGAATAATACCGATATCAATTGCTAATAGCGTTAAGAAACCAACCGTATCTGATAGTAATGCGATACCACCCGGAATAAGTAGCGCTTTAAAACTAGCCTGCGCAGCAACTTTACTTGATACCCCTTCAGATACTTTCTTACCAATAGCATTAATCATTTGTACGCCATGACTCACACCTATTGCAAATACCAAGAAAGGCACAAGAATAGACATAGGATCTAAGCCAAAGCCTAGAGAAGACAGTAAGCCCATTTGCCAAATAACAGCAATTAACGAACATAAAATAGGTAAAAGAGTTAGTTTAAAACTCTTACAGAATAACCACACCATGATAAAGGTGAAGACGATAGCTATAACAAAGAATAAAACTACACCTTTCGCTCCGTCTGCGATATCACCAGCCATTTTCGCGAAGCCAATAATATGAATACTCACATTATCATTCTCCAGAGGCTTGCGAATTTCCTCTTCTAGCTTTTTAGCAAACGCCAACGTATCTAACTTCTCCTGCGTTTGTGGATCAGTCTCTAGTAATTGCGCAGTTACCATCGCACAACTGTAGTCACTGGCAATCATGCGCCCTACTACATTGGCTTTTTCAATGTTTTGCTTTACGACTGCCAAACCATTTTCTGTTGGTGCAAAATTAGCAGGGATAATAGGCCCACCTGCGAAGCCATCTTCTACGACTTCTACAAAACGTGCACTCGGTGAAAAGATTGAATTAACTAACGGTCTATTTACACCAGGAATAAAATACAGTTGGTCGTGTACTGATTTCAGTGTAGAGAAAAATGGTTCGTTGAAAATGTCGCCATTTGCATCACACACTGAAATTAAAATACTGTTAGCACCACCGAACTGCTTTTCATGTTTAAGATACACTTTCATGTAGTCATGCTGCAGAGGAATATTCTTCGTAAACGCAGCGTCTAGTTGAATATGTGTAGCTTTGTAACCTAGAAAAACGGTGGCGAATAAAAACGCCAAAACCATAAAGAGTCTGTGACGGAATACGACATATTCAAGTTTATTTAATATAGCTTGCATTACTTGCTATCTCCCCAAGTAATTAGTCCTTTTTCTGTTGCCATAATTACTTTATTGTTAAATATAGTCGCTGACAAAATTGCATGACCTGAAGGCAGTTGCTCACTTGTTACCTGATGACCATCAAAAGCGTGGACCAAGCCAGAGTTTGCAAACAGTAAAGTTGAGTCTTTAAATGGCAAAATTGCATTTATTGTTGCGGTTTGTGCGATATCGATTTCAGCAAAATCATTATCACTTTGAGACTTAGTGAAGGCATTCCCTCTTAATCCTGCAACTAGAATTTGACCATCGGGTGTTTCGTTTACGCTAAAGAATGAACCAGGGTAAAACTCTTCAAATTTTTGCCAAGAGATGCCTTTGTCTTCACTTTTAGCCACTAAGCCCATTTCACCTACAAGATAAAAAGCATTATCTTTCATTAGCAAACGATTAAAATGCGGGAGAATAAACTTAATTTCATCTTGATAGGCTTCAGGGTCATCTTCCTTTAGTTCTTCAAGATATTCTTTGTCATCAGGGTGCACAAAATCACTGATGAATTGTGACTTCCAAGTTTTTCCGCCATTAGTAGTCTTATAAAACATGCCATAGGCACCAATAGCAAAACCTGTATTTTCATCGATGAATTCAATATCTAAGCAAGGTTTGCCTTGTTCAGGTAAGTATTGCTGTAATTGCCAAGTTTTACCATTATCTGAACTATGCACTATGGTTGCATCATGGCCACATGCCCATGCTGCTTTATCAGACTTTATCGTAACGGCTGTTAAAAGAGATTGAACAGGTACTTCAGCTTGTTGCCAATTTTGCCCATCTGTTGAAGTCACAATAGTGCCAAACTTACCAACAGCAACGACCTGATCATCGGTGCTATCTATGTCTGTAAATAGTGTTGAATTTGGTTTTGCAACTTGCAAAGAAGCTGACGGTGCAGATACTACTTCATTGGAAGATAAAGCCGCCATTAAGCAAAACGCGTACTGATTAAATTTCATGCTGAATACTCGAACATCTGTTGTCGAAGACAAAGGAAGTTTGTCTTGAATGTTGAATAAAGTGGCTGGGTGACAGCCACTTTTTATTTCTATTTGAAGATTAACGCTTACCTTCGCGACGAAGTGCACTTTGCGTAAACTCATTGTCTTTAAATGACTGACTGAAGTCATACATAGATTCTTCATTATCAAGACCAATCGCTAGATAACGACGAGAATTTAAGTCATGATAAACATCTAATGTACTCCAATGCGTAGGCACATCGTAATAGTTCAGACCATGCGCCATCGCAACGCGGTACATTTGATCACGGTTATCGTAAATATCCGTTACATGGATCTGCCAGCTATCCTCGTCAATGTAGAATACGCGTTTCTTATAAATATGGCGTGTGCCTTCTTTAAGATTCGCTTCAACAACCCATACTCGGTGCTTCTCATATCGCACATGTTCAGGGTTGATATGGCCTGCGTGAAGAATGTCATCATACTTTAGCTTATCGCTGTGAAGCTTGTAGCTGTTGTAAGGAATGTACATTTCTTTCTTACCTTTTAAAGTCCACTCATAGCGATTTGGTGAACCATTGAACATATCAAAATCATCGGTTGTACGAAGACTATCTGAAGCTGTTCCTGGTGCATCGTACGCAACATTTGGAGCACGACGAACACGACGTTGACCCGTGTTATAAGTCCACGCTTGACGAGGCGTTAAGATTTGGTCCATTGTTTCATGAACAAGAAGCGCAGTACCGGCAAGTCGTGCTGGTTCTGTTACTTTTTGCTTGAACTTGAATAATACATTGGACTCTTGAAGTGCTTCAGGCGTTGCCGCTGGATCAGAGTATTTAACAAGTAGCTTTTCATCAAAGCCGATAATGTTATACGAACCAGACGCCGTAGGCATTGCTTGACCACCAAAACGCGCGATTGATAGACCACGGTAACGTAATAAGTGGTTCCAAATTGCTTCTAGGCCATTTGCAGGAACAGGAAATGGAATACCGATAGCCGTATTTTTAATACCATTACCACCTTCAATCAGCTCTGCAGTTTGTGCGTACTTCTTAGTTGCATCATAAACAAACTGAGGATATGCAGCACTTCGACGAGTTGGGTAAATGTTCATTTTGAACGTATCAGGATACGTTTCGAATAATGCAATTTGGCCCGGACTCAATAAATCTTTATGCTTATCAAGATTACTCTTATCGATAGTTAAAATAACTTTATCGTCAGCATATGGGTCAATATGGTGCATGCCCGGCTCAAAACCTGCAGGAGGCTTAGTAATACCGCCAGTCCATGCTGGAATTGAACCATCAGCGTTGCCCGCTTTTTCTGCGCCAATTGGCGTTAAGTCAGCACCTAATCTAGCTACTTGCTCAGCAGTCATATCTGCATGAGCGAATGGAGCAGCCATCATTGTTATTATTGTTGCTGCGATCATGCTTGGTTTTTTAAACATATAACAAGCCCTTAAATTGAATACTTAATATTGAAAGAGACAAAATCACGGTCTGCAAAGGTATTTGTTGCACCGCCACCCCAGAATGTGTTGTAGCTAAAGTCAAATGACCAAGCATTCTGGTAAGTGAAATTCATTGTCATACCCAAAGACTTTCTGTCTTCGACGAATAGATACATAGGATCAGGTGTCGTACCATTTACATCATGTGAGAACACAATACGAGGAGAGAAGTTAACGCCAGCAAAAAGGTTATTGTAATCACCCTTCGCTATTAAACGATAACCCCATGATGACGCTGTTGGGAATGGGTTTGTTTCTGGGCCATTCGAAAGTGCCATATGAAGAAGATCATACCTAGCTCCCTTTTCAATTAAAGGACCATAGCCTTCAATCGTACCACTGCGGCCCGTGCCTGCAACATTCAGGCGAAGTTCGTCGTAGCTAGGCATGTCTTTAATTGTTACAGCACCAACTTCACCAACTACAGCCCAGCTATCAGCACCTAAAGAAGGACCGAATAAATGCGTTGCAGTAAACTGAACTTGCATAGAGTCTTTTAGAATGTAACCTTGTGCAACTTCGCCTGGCTTAACGTAGCTCACTTCATCTCTGGCACTTAATTGAGACAGACTGCTGAAATCTTCACGAAGACCCGAGTAAGCTAGCTGTTCAGCCATACCAGCGTAAAGTAACTCTACATCGTCAATCTGCAGAGGCTCGTCTTGACGATAAGAAAACTCACCTGAGAAAGCAGTTTCACCAATGGCTGTATTAAAACTTAAACCATAAAGCTTGATATCTTCTGGGTAAGTAATAGTAGCTTGAGTGAAAGCATTTAAATTAGTTACATTATGTTCATCAATTGGGTTTGCAGCAATATATGCTAAGTCCTGTGCAATAACATCAGCTTCAAAGTTTGATGCTTTACCAGAGATAAGCGGACGGCGGCTATGATAGTTAATGTAGTACAGCGCAAATTCTGTATCATTTAACTCAGGTGCAAACATACCAAGACGAATACCATACTGGCCTGCGTCTTTAGGTTCACTCTTACCGTTTAAGCCCTTACCTTTAAGCGCAACTTTCGTTGGGTAAGCCATATACATTGACGCTGCAGTTTGACCAACTAATTCAGGAGTTGGCTCTACGCCTTGTGCAATTAAAGCCGCTGTTGCATCAGCATATAGGCTGTTAAGCGACTCAGTTAAATGGTGTAAATCAATATCAGGGTTTGACGTAAAACCTAGTTGTACGTTTTGCATATAACCGTTTTCAGATGCAAAATCGTTTGTAGAGAAATAACTACCCGATGCAGGCAAACGGGTTTCATGCCACTGGTACTGATAGAAACCCTCTAAGGTTACATTTTCAGTAATACCTAAAGACGCCCAGAACATGCCGACAGGAATAAACGCTTCTTTTAATTCAGAACCTGGCGCTCTTAAACGGTCAATATCAACAGGGTTTACATTGATACCGTGAGAGATGAGTGTACTTTCACCCCAGTTTACAACTTGTTGACCTAGTCGAACAGAAAGTGGGTTTTGACCATCATTTAAATCAAAGTCAGCCCAAATGAAAGCATCTAATAAACGTACATCAGAACATACCTGCTCTTTAGTTTGTTTATCAGCACAAGGATCTACTTTTTTACCTGATACTGGGTTGGTGTATGCAAAATCGCCATCTTCCATCGCGAAATCTTTAAAATACATAAAGCGCGAGAAAATACCCCAGTTATCTTTAGAGATACCGAAATCGTGAGTACCTTTAATTAGTTGGGAAAAAGTGTCACCAGAATCAAAGTTCAGGTTACCAGCGTCGCCATTATTTGAATAAGCGCCAGGCTGAGCCCAAACTTGTGAAGAGCCATACTTTGTATTACCAAGACCTGCATTATAACCAGACCAATCAAACCTTGGGTGGTTACTTTTACCAATATATTGGAAGTCGCGATCTTCTACACGAATACTTTGACCGTATGAAAATGTTGAATCGAATGTGATGTCAAAATCACCGACTTGGAAACTTGCAGCTGAAACATTTGCACTTGTTACAGCAACTGTGGCCGCTAAGCCGAGCATTATTTTGTTTGGAACAAAGAGCGCTCTTTTAATCATTATGCGTTCCCCCTATGCGGGTTATTTTAATCAAGTTGTTGTTTTTATATTGAAGTAACATTAGAAGTGAACGTAGAAAAACTCAAATTCACTAAACCAAAAGTTACTATTTTTTTGTTCTGGACACGACTTTACCCTTGGTAAGACGTCTTACCAGATAATTTATAACACGTAATTCTGCTTTATAACAAATCCTATTCTCAAAATTGTGACGATTTAATGCGCTGAACAATAAACTAATAATATTTTATTCTAAATTATCGAGTATTATTCAGCCGAAATTTGAAGTTATTAATAACAATGCAATTTTTGTTTTTAAGACACTTTATCAAGAGAAATAAAGCTATTTTCGTCTGTGAGGCAAAGCCTAAACCGCCCCCTTATACCAAGGGAGCTGACAAAACGTCTAATATGTGTAGCAGGAAAACGAATGCTTTTACCACCATCTTCGATTACTTGAACATACTCATAATCGCCTCGGTAGTAAGCCATGCATTCGTCATAGCTTAACGATAAATAAAAATAGTACTCTATCATTTATGCGTTTAGTGCCTTATCCACCTTTTCAAATAAGTCATCGCTCAAGTTATCAATGCTTGCAATACGTTGTAACTGAGCCTTTATTAATTGCTGACGAGTACTGTCATAACGTTTCCATGACATAAACGGCGTCACTATTCTCGAGGCGTTCTGTGGATTAATTGCATTAAGTTCAATTAATAAATCGGCAAGTAGTTCATAACCCTTCCCATCAATACGATGGAATTGAGCAGGGTTACTGCGTGCAAATTGACCAACTAATGCGCGTACGCGGTTTGGATTTGATTTATCAAAACAAGGGTGATCATATAAAGACTTTATTAAGTCAATCGCACCATCATTATCTGTTGTCGCCTGAAGTGCAAACCATTTGTCCATAACCAATGGATCATGTCGCCATTGCGCATCGAATTGTGAAATTAACTGTTCAGTAATTTCATGTTCGGCATTTTTTACCGCCTTAAGCGCAGCTAATTTCAGCGTCATATTATCTTGCTGGCTGTTAGCAAGTAACCAATCAGTTACCTCTTCATTTTCAATAAGCACTAAATAATACAGTGCCGTTGATTTTAAGCTTCTGGCTGCAACCGCACTGGCACTAATCTCACCAGAGTCTGAACAGCTTTCATAAGCAGCAATCAGTTCTGATTGCACTTGTGTCGCAATTTGAAGTTCGAATTGCTTGTAGATGTGAACCAGCTCAGTGATCGGAACAGGAGAAAACTCAGAACTGACAGTGTCAAAATTAGGTAGTTTGATCAGTTCAGAGATAAGCGCTTTGTCAGTGTTTTCTTCAGTAACAATTGATTTAAGCGCCTTAATTAATGTGTCAGAGATACTAACTGAATCACTACCTGCCATTGTGTTCACAGCCTGCTTAATTTCAAGCGTGAGAGCACGCTGGGCCGCTTCCCAACGCGTAAAATCACTAGAAGCATGCTTTAATATATGTATCAACTCTTCAGGCTCGTAGTCATAGTTTACAACACAAGGCGCGGAGAAGTTTTCCAGTAATACAGGCGTTGGCTTCGATAAGATATTTTCAAAAGTAAACTCGGCACTCATTTCTTTCAATTCAATAACAGCATCGAAATTTTTGCCATTTGAAATAAGCGGTATTGAATTGCCTGATGTATCAAGAAGTTCGATTGCAAAAGGAATATGCAGTGGCTCAGAAACAGGATCATTTTCTGCATGAATCTGATTAAGTTTTAATGTGAACGTTTGTTGCTCAGCATTATAATAAGTTTCGACTTGAACCGACGGCGTACCAAACTGACGGTACCAAAGCTTAAATTGCTCTAAACATTTGCCACTGGCATCACTCATTGCAGTAACAAAGTCATCGCACGTGACTGCTTGACCGTCGTGACGTGCAAAGTAAAGTTTCATGCCTTTTTGGAAGTTCGCTTCACCTAGTAAAGTGTGCATCATTCGAATGACTTCTGCACCCTTGTTATAAACCGTCACAGTATAAAAGTTATTCATTTCAATCACTTTATCTGGACGTATAGGATGAGCCATCGGGCCGGCATCTTCAGCAAACTGATGTGTTCTCATTGCCATAACTGCGTCGATGCGATTCAGCGCGCGCGAACCAAGATCACTACTAAACTCTTGATCTCTGAATACGGTCAATCCTTCTTTTAAAGATAGCTGAAACCAGTCGCGGCAAGTAACACGGTTGCCAGTCCAATTATGGAAGTACTCGTGGCCAACAATCGATTCGATTGTGTGATAATCACGATCTGTTGCTGTTTGTTGATTTGCCAAAACGCAAGCACTGTTAAAGACATTTAATCCTTTATTTTCCATTGCCCCCATATTAAAGAAGTCAACAGCCACTATCATATAGATATCTAGATCGTACTCTAAGTCAAAGCGCTCTTCATCCCACTTCATGGCATTTTTAAGCGACTCCATTGCATGAGGCGTTTTATCTAAATTGCCTTTATCAACAAAAATCTCAAGCGCAACTTCACGACCGTTTCTTGTTACAAAAGTGTCTCTAAGAACATCAAAATCACCGGCTACAAGGGCAAATAAATAACTCGGCTTTTTATGTGGATCTTGCCACTTAGTGAAACAACGCCCATCAGGCAAAGTGCCCTCTCCGATTTTATTGCCATTAGATAACAAGTAAGGAATATCTTTATCAGCAATAATTGTCACTAAGTAATCAGTTAACACATCGGGTCTATCTAAGAAATATGTGATTTTTCTAAACCCTTCAGCCTCACACTGGGTGCAATAAGCACCATCTGACAGATAAAGGCCTTCTAATGATGTATTAGTACTAGGAGAAATCGTGTTCTCAATTTCTAGTGTGAACTCATTCGGTAGATTCTTTAGCGTCAATGATGTTTCTGTTTGAACGAAGTCTTCAAATAATTGATCATTCACTTTTACCGAGATTAAGTTTAATTCAACACCGTCTAGACAAAGCTCAGAGACAGCTTGCGTTGAAGAATACAGCGCTTTGCTGACTACCTTGGTATCTGTTGGATGTAATTCTACAGTTAACTCTAAATTCGTTACTGTGTGAGAAGGTGCTTGATAATCTTTTAAATACTTAGCTTGAGGCTGGCTTTGCATATCGAATTCCTTAAAAGAATTAGCCCTTAAAAAGGGCTAATCATTATGCATGGATTATGCTTGTTCTTTGTCTAACTGTTTTGGCTCAATTTTTAAAATCTTAATGCCTATGTATGCATAGATTATTGCCAAGAATGGATTAATTAAGTTAAAGAAGGCATAGACTGCGTAGTCGAGTGGATTGATCATTAATACACTTTGCATATACGCACCACATGTATTCCATGGGATTAATGGGCTGGTAATTGTACCACCGTCTTCAAGTGTTCTTGATAAGTTCACACTTTTCAATCCACGTTTTTTATATTCTTCTTTAAACATACGTCCAGGTACAACAATCGCGATGTATTGGTCAGCTGCAATTAAATTCGTACCGAAACAAGTTGCAATCGTTGACGCTATCAAAGACCCAGTACTGCGTGCTACTTTTAAAATACTTCTTACAAACACTTCCAGTAGACCTGTCTTTTCCATAATGGCACCGAACATTAAAGCCGTCATAACCAACCATGTCGTTGTCAGCATACCAGCCATGCCACCACCACTTAATAAGTCATCCATGGTACTATCACCTGTTTGGATCGCAAAACCATCATAGAATGTTGCCCAAACAAGTTTAAAATAACCAACTAATTGGCCCTGAGAAACATCAACTTGCGTGGCCAGTAGATCTGATTGAAAGACAATAGCCCAAACAGCACCGATCACTGCACCAATTGAAATTGCAGGAAAAGCTGGCATTTTCTTATAAGCCAAAACAAGCAATACAATTAAAGGAACCAGCATCATAGGGTTGATATTAAAGTTGGCATTTAAAATAGAAACAATGTCATCAATTCGACCAATATCACTTGATACATCAGCACTGAAGCCCATGATGACAAAGATGATCATCGCAATCACAAAGCTTGGTACCGTCGTCCAAAGCATATGTTGAATATGTTCAAAAAGGTCGCTTCCGGCAACAGCTGGGGCTAAATTTGTTGTCTCAGAAAGCGGACTTAATTTATCACCAAAATATGCGCCTGAGATTACCGCACCCGCTGTGACAACTTGATCTAAGCCAAGACCTGTTGCAACACCAAGTAAAGCGACACCTATGGTGGCAGCAGTCGTCCACGAAGAGCCGATACTCATTGCAACAATCCCGCAAATTAGACAACTCGCTGCATAGAACCATTGTGGACTGATTATTTGTAACCCGTAATAGATTAATGTCGGAACAGTACCTGACAGCAACCACGTACCAATTAAGGCACCAACCATCAGAAGGATTAATATCGCGCCCAAGGATAAGGTGATGCCTTTGATCATTGCCTCTTCTAATAAACGCCAAGTGTAGCCATTTTTTAAACCAACAAGGGCTGCTGTAAATGTGGCAAATAGAAGCGCAATTTGATTAGGACCTGATGAAGAATTATCACCGTACAGATACACTGCTGAGCCTAATAAACAGACCAATACAAAGATTGGTATAAATGCATCAAGAAATGATGCTTGCTTTTGTTGTTTCAACTGGGTTCTCCCGGCAAGGTGGACCTTGCTCTAATTAATATTCAAAAGGCTCAAGGCCGTTTTTATTTTTATATCATTTACACGATTGAATATTTGCGAAAGCACTGATTTCTTCTCAGTGTTTTAGCAAAAGTTCAGTTTTTCGCGTGGAGGCAATACCTACTTTTTCAATTGACTGCTCAATTCCAAAGATTGGTTTTATTCACGGTAATCTTCTTTTTAAAAAAATTACGTACTTATTCCAATAATAACAAAACATATTGCTTAGAGTAATAAAAAAGGCGCCGAAGCGCCTTTATTGAATAGGTTATTGCTTAATTTTGAAGATTATTCTTAGCTAATCGCCCATATCTGATTAAATCTTGAGTTATAAGTGCTGCTTCTTCTAAATAAGGGTCAAGTTCAGAGATTACATCAGGCAAATCGTCTAAGTCTTTCACTGGTTCTAAACCAAGACGTTTTAATCTTTCATTTGTTCTCGCTAATGAACGCTGTTCTGATTCCTCTCTGTCTTTTAGTCTCTGAGATTCAACTAAAGAGATAAAGTTTTTATCTTTCTCTTCGTTATAACGAGCTATATCAGCCAATACATAATTAAATTCAGGCTCTTGCGCCACACGTAATGCATGCTTTTCGTTTAAATATGTTACAAGCGGGTTTAAGTTATCTAAACTCTTATATTTCGCTTGCTTAATCTTATCCCAAGGCAACGCATTGTCCTCTTGACTCTCACCCCACTCTTCAGGTTCGATAGCCGAAGGTAATAAAATGTCAGGTACGACCCCTTTATGTTGCGTGCTACCGCCGTTAATACGATAAAACTTCGCAATTGTGTAAGTTACGCTGCCGAGGGCATTGCTGAATAAGTCATAGTTTTTTGCAAGAGGTCGGTGCTGCTGCACTGTACCTTTACCAAACGTTTGCTCACCAATTACAATACCACGACCGTAATCTTGAATAGCTGCAGCAAAAATTTCTGATGCCGATGCACTATATCTGTCTACAAGTACAGTGATTGGACCATCATAAAAAGTAATGCCGTCTCTGTCTTTTTGAGCTTCTACTCGATTGTATGCTGTATGAATTTGAACAACTGGACCTTGGTCGATGAACAAGCCAGTCAATTGCGTAGCTTCATACAATGAACCACCGCCATTTTGACGAAGGTCAATCACAATACCATCAACGTTTTGTTCTTTTAACTTTGTTAGCTCGACCTTAACGTCTTTAGATAAGTTGTTATAGAAACTTGGGATCTCAATAACACCGATTTTTGAAGTTAGATCAGAATATTTTGCTTCAAAAACGTCAGATTTTGCGGCTCTATCTTCTAGCTTGATCTTATCTCGAACAATTTCAACCACTTTAGGCGTGCCATGGGTATCTGAACCTTTTAAATACTGAAGACGAACTTTAGTGCCTTTAGGACCTTTGATCAGATCAACAACGTTATCTAAACGCCAGCCGATAACATCGACAAATTCTTCTCCCTCTTGAGCCACACCAACAATTTTATCGTCTGGCTTAATCTTTTCAGACTTGTCTGCCGGACCACCAGGCACAAGTGAACGAATAACTGTGTAGTCTTCATCATAACCAAGTACTGCGCCAATGCCTTCTAACTCAAGATCCATATCCATCTTGAATTGTTCAGCTCTACGTGGCGATAAGTAGGATGTATGTGCTTCAATGCTTCGCGCAAACGCATTCATCACGACTTGGAATGCATCTTCACTGTCGGTTTGACTTAAACGTTTTAACGCATTGTTGTAACGTTTAGTCAGTAATTCTTTAATTTCAGGCCACGTTTTGCCTGTCAGTTTTAAACGTAACGCATCAGATTTTACGCGTTGACGCCAATACTCATTCAACTCGTTTTGTGTTTTAGCAAACTCAGCTTCTTCTCTGTCATAGTAAAATGCATCTTCTTTATCAAAAGTCATTTCTTTATCTAGCAGCGAGATGGCGTATTGAAAGCGTTCAAAACGGCGTTGTAAGCTTAAGTTGAATAAGTCATAAGCAAAATCAAGTTTGCCTGACATAAGGGCATCGTCAAATTGCTTTTTGTTCGCTTCAAAACGCGCAATGTCAGATTGCAAAAAGATAGACTTACTGAAATCTAAAGACTCAACATATCTATCAAAAATTTGCTCTGACAGCGCGTCATTGAAGCTAAATCGCTTGTAATGCTGTCGAGTAAATAAGTTAGTCACCCTTTTACTTGCTGTTGTATGCTGAGCCTCTTGCTTTAATACGGGAATATCCTTCGCTGTAACAGCATCAACTGCAGCAAAAGAAGCACTAGAGATGAGTGCAGCGACAACGGGAATGAGCGAAAACTTTTTACTCATACACTACTCCTTAAACGATAAATAAGCTGTCAGCTTTTGTTTTAACTTGCATACCAGTTACTAGTTCAACATGAACTTCGTCTTTGTTTACTTCAGTAATGGTCGCATTAACAAGGGCCTGACCAAGTTTAACTTTTACTTTGTTATTAACCTTGACTTCAGAAGCTGGCAAAGGTTCAACTTTTCCTGAGCTACGTTTTGCTTGTTGAGCTGCAGGCTTCTTGTTAACTCTAGCGCCTTTGTCGTTAGAACGTGACTGACCATGCGGTTTCTTTTTGTAAGATTTTGTGTCACCGTCTTGTTGACGAGGACGCTGAGGCTTTTTACGTTTAGCCATTTTCGCACGGCTTTCTTCAAGTGCTTTTTGAGCATGTTCAATGTGCTCTTGTTCCACCTTTTCAGCATCATTACCATCTAGATCAACGCGGAATTCGTTTTTAGTGACGGCTTCTAAATAACGCCAGTTTGAAGTGTACTTTCGAAGTGCTTGACGAACTTGCGTTTTACTTACAACTTCTGAGCCTTCGATACGTTCAGCAACGTCTTTAAAAATACCAACTTTTAACGGTTTGATGCCGTCTTTTTTCTTGAAGCAGTTAGGAAATTCTTTGAATAAGAACTCCAATACTTCATTAATGTCTTTTAGCTTGTTTGTGGTTTCCATGTTTAACCTATTTGTTATACCTGTTCATCTAGTGATGAATGAATATAGTGAGTAACCCAATCTGTTAACTCTTCAAATTCAGCCTCAATAAGCGCTAAATCACCACGAAGATGTTCCCAGATGCCGTTAATCAAGTTGTCGATTGTTTCACAATCTAAATCATCAGGTAGCATATCCCATGCAAAATGAATTAATTCATTTAAGGTTTCAGCTACCTGCTCTTCTTCTCCTTCCCAATCACCTACATCATGAATGGCAAAAAGATAATCTTGTACATTTAAAAGGTCTTTCACTAAAGTGTGGCCTCAAAAATCTTCACAATTTTTTCTAAACCAGCTTGGTCATCTAAATCAAAGCGAGCATGCAGTGGGCTATCAATATCTAACACGCCAAATATTTCACCGTTTTTAAAAACAGGCACTACAATTTCAGAATTTGATGCTGCATCACAGGCGATATGACCTGCAAAAGCGTGTACATCTTCAACAAGCTGTGTACTTTTCGAATGTGCTGCAGTACCACATACTCCTTTTCCAACCGGAATACGGATACATGCAGGGTTACCTTGGAAAGGCCCTAACACTAACTCATCAGGCGTATCAATTAAGTAGAAACCTGCCCAGTTAACGTTTTCTAAAGATGTAAAAAGCAAAGCACTTAGATTTGCCATATTAGCGATTGCGTTTTTTTCGTCGCTGATCAAACCTTCGGCCTGCTTGGCCAAAGATTGATAGAAGTCTGTTTTTTGCATTCGACTCATCAAAATAAAATGTTCAAATGCTTAAGGTACTCTTTAGCGTTAAGAATTAAAACCTTTTCAGCATAAAAACTGTTAATAAACTGAAAAACAGAGCATTAATTGGTTAGTTTTCAGGCTGCGCGTTAATTAAAGCGCCTTAAGCCATATAAAAACAGACCTGAAGCAAGTGCAGCCATCACTGTATTAACTAAAAATACCATACCTGCTGAAGCTGAAAATAAGAAGCTAAATAAGGCCCCGCCAAGCATCCCTAGAGTCAAAACACCTGAATATTGAACTTTATTATATTTATACATAAGCATATAACCAGGCACGACGAGTAACGCCATTGAAAGGCCGACTATATGCGCATTAGCAATGGCGCTCATCAATAAAGAAAAAAACATTTTTGCTCCACCACTTTCTACACTCAGTGCGTAGTATACCCCTAACGTTGTCCCTACAATTACAGGAGCCAGTAGTGACATTGCCACACTTTTAGCCAGTTGTTGTTTCATTGAATCTCACCCTTCTTTTTATTGTATGAATTAGAGAGTGTATGAAAACGTACAAATAACCAGTGGACTTTAGTCGAAGCTCTAGCCAAGTGAGTGAATGAAAGGCAAAAAAAAAGCCGCTAGTAATCTAGCGGCTTACTTATTCTATGAATAAGTGGCGGAGAGATAGGGATTTGAACCCTAGATACGCTATTAACGTATGCCGGTTTTCAAGACCGGTGCTTTCAACCACTCAGCCATCTCTCCGAAGTCGGAACTTTTTGATTGTTCAAAAAGTCAAAATTAGTGGCGGAGAGATAGGGATTTGAACCCTAGATACGCTATTAACGTATGCCGGTTTTCAAGACCGGTGCTTTCAACCACTCAGCCATCTCTCCGCAGCGGGGCGAATAATAGGGAAAGCTGAGGCAGTTGTGAAGCTTTTTTTTCAACTTTTTGTTTAACCGAGCAAAAAAAGGACACAACGTTTGTTATTTCAGCGAAAATGGTCATTCAGTATATCGAAATCAGGTTTTTATTGTGTTTGACCCAAAAAAAACCGATCGGGTATTTGAATAACTATATTTGCCCACATTTATAAGACTTGATACTCTTAGGTAGTTCATTTATCGGAACATTTGTTTCATTTAAGGAGTTTAACCATGGCATTCAATCATTCGTACGGCGCCGCTAAACCGGTAATGTCGACAATTGAAACGAACAAGGTTTTAAAAAATACTTATTTCCTACTGGCTATGACACTGGCATTTAGTGCAGTGACGGCCGCTATTTCAATGACAATGGCATTACCACGCTTCACTGGCCTGGTTTGCTCGTTGATTGGTTTTGGTTTGATCTTCGTAATTCAGAAAAAAGCCAATTCATCATCAGCAATCGGTCTAGTATTCCTTTTCACTGGTATTATGGGTTTTGGTTTAGGTCCTCTACTTGCTCACTATGCAGCAATGCCAAATGGTGGCCTACTTATTACTCAAGCTCTAGGTTCTACAGCTCTGATTTTCTTCGGTCTTTCAGCGTACGCGTTAACAACTAAAAAAGACTTCTCGTTCATGGGCGGTTTCTTAACAGTTGGTTTAATCGTGGTTGTAATCTCAAGCCTAGTAAACCTTTTCATTGGTAGTTCAGTTGCGTTTATGGCTATTAACGCTGCGGTTGTATTGCTGATGTCAGGTATGATTTTATTTGATACTAGCCGTATCGTTAACGGTGGCGAAACAAACTATGTAATGGCGACGGTAAGTCTTTACCTGAACATCTACAACCTGTTCGTATCACTACTTCAACTTCTTGGCATGTCAAATGATGACTAAGTCATAAGTTTTGTTAAAATAAGCCCCATCTGGGGCTTTTTTTATGAGAAAAATTTGCGCAATTTCGTCTTGTCACTGCATTCTGGTGTTGATGATCACCACAATGTATTCCTTTTAAAACGGTTTGTTGATGCTGCTTTACAAGCTGGTCATCAGATTGATTGTATTTTCTTGTACCAAGATGGTGTGTATCACGCCAACCAAAATATTCAACTCGCTAGTGACGAGTTTGCTCTTGTAGAGACTTGGCAATTATTACACACTTTAAACATCCCTATTTTACTGTGTGTAACAGCAGCAGAAAAACGTGGTATTGATATTGATAACACGGGTAGCTTTAAAGTCGCAGGTCTGGCTGAGTTTTCAATGTTGGCAGCAAAAGCTGATAAATGGGTGCAATTCAAATGAAGAATATCTTAGTCATCAGCAATAAAGCCCCTTTCGATAAAATGCATATTCGCGAATCATTGGATACGTGCTTAATTTTTGCAGCCATTGAGCAAAACATCAGTTGGTTATTTAAAGATGATGCTGTTTTAGCTTTAAAAGCCGGCTACAATCTCTCAAATTCAGGTTTAAAAGATTTTTTTAAAACCCTTAAGACGCTTGAAATCTATGATGTTGAACAAGTCTATGTGTGTGCTGAAAGCCTTAAAAAGTATGCGATGACTTCCGATAATTTAAGTATCGAGGTCACCTCACTCTCTTTAGAAAAGCAGCAATCACTAATTTCTAAGCAAGATCATACGGTGGTTTTATCATGAGTACTGTTCATATTTTCTCAAAGCCATTCAGTAAATATAGTGCTACAACAATTGCGCTGCTCCAAAATAACGCTAACCAGGTTTTATTAACCGGTGATGCTTGCTTTGATTGGCGCTCGTTTACGTCACTACAAGTGAAGAATATTTATTTATTAAAAACTTGTGTTGAGCTTCGAAATATTGAAACTTCAAACGCTGTTAACTTAGTTGACGACTCAACATGGGTCGAGCTAATCACCACCAACAACACAGTAAATTGGTAATATGATTGAATTTAATAACATCCAAATAGAGACCGATAAGCAAGGTTACTTGCTTGACCACACACAGTGGTGCGAAGCATTAGCGCCTATTATTGCTGCTGAAGAAAATATCGAGCTATCAGAAGCTCACTGGGAAGTTGTGCGTTTTGTCAGAGACTTTTATGAAGAGTACAACACTAGCCCTGCAATCCGTATGCTCGTGAAAGCCATGGCCAAAGTGCTTGGTGAAGATAAAGGCAATAGTATGTATTTATACAAACTATTTCCAAAAGGTCCAGCTAAACAAGCGACCAAAATAGCCGGTTTACCAAAACCTGCGCGGTGCATTTAAGCATCTAATCAAAATTTAATTATAAAAAAAGGGCTGATTATCAGCCCTTTCTCATTTTAATACCTTACTTAGTATATGCTCGCGGCATATCTGAAGGAGTATTGTAACGATCACGTAGCTTATCGTGGCGTGAATCATTCGTGTTCACTTTTTCGCCGTTGATCCACATTGATTCAATACTTGTGCTGAATTCAAATGGATCTGCGCTCCAAAGAACTAAATCAGCGCGTTGACCTTTCGCTACTTTACCTGCATTCAGACCAAATACATCTGCAATATTGCTTGTTACTGCTTTTAATGCACCGTCATGGCTCATGCCATTTGCAACAGCAATACCCGCATCAAAACGAAGTTGATATACGTTATGGCTTGAGTCTGAACCCACTGCTAAAAGAACTTTAACACCCGCTTTTTCAAGCTCACCCGCTGTTTCAAGACTTGCGTGAAGCGAATCAAAGTCACTAGGTAAATTGCTAACCGCGCTTAAGATAACCGGCGTGTTGCTTTCTGAGATCTGAGTTTTTACCAAAGGCGCATCTTCAGCATTCCAAAGCACTAGGTTTAAGCCAAACTGCTTTTTAACCTTTAACAACTCTAAAATGTCTGATGCACGAGATACTTTAGTAATAACAGGTAGCTCGCCTTTAAGAACTTTTGTTAAAACCTGCTCTTCTTTACTAGGCTCGTCTTTCTTATCCTCTTTTTTGTCTTTCTTAGCTAATTTCTTTTGTTGACCTTCAAGTTTGTCAACTAGCTGCTTTAAAGACACTGCACGAGAACCACTGCTCTTTGCACCTAAGCGCACAATCAAGGCTGTCTCTGTAGCTGTAACACTTTCAAAGTCACCAGTAAGGTCTGTTACAAAGCTTAAACCTGAGAAAATGCTCTCACCACCACGTGGTACAACCACGTTTTGTGTTAGACCACCTTTACGCGCATAAGGAATTAACGAAGAGCGCGGGTTGAATGCTGTGCTTGCATCAAACATTGCACTCGCTTTCTTGTCATAGCCATCGTTTGAGCGTGAAACGGCTCCCACTTCAACCAAACCCACTTGATTCATTGAACCAATGAAACCAGGCGTTAAGATTTTGTCTTGCGCATCGATTGTTACGTCTGCTGATACTGATGATGGATTAATCGCAATGATTTTACCGTCTTCGATTAGTACTGTGGCGTCTTTAAGTACACCTTTATCAGTCATAGTATGAACTGTGGCATTCGTAATTGCCGTAACTTGTGCAAATGCTGCCGAGCTCGCAAGTAAAGCACCTGTTACCAAAGATAAATTAAACTTTTTCATGCTTTACTCCTATCGCTGACCTAACATAAAGTCACTGACTGCTTGATACTTTTCGTCGTTGCGGTCATATACTTTTGCACCATCAACGTAAACTTCTTGAGCTTTACTGTATACGCTGAACGGGTTTTTATCCCAAATTACAACATCAGCTTGTTTGCCCGCTTCAAGTGAACCTGTTTTATCTGCAACACCTAATGATTTAGCTGCATTGTAAGTGATCCACTTAATGGCGTGCTCTTCAGTTAGATTGAAACCATTTTGGTTCGCTGTGTACATGATTTTTGCAGCTTCTTGGTTTAGACGCTGAATTGTCGTGTCTGAATCTGAATGAACAACAGCACATGAGTTCTTAACTGCATCAACGATAGCCACGTTTTCTTGGACCATGTCATACGCTTCCATCTTGAAGCCCCACCAATCTGGCCAAAGCGCCGCACAGTTGCCGTTTTCAGCGAGTAAGTCAGCGACTTTATACGCTTCAATACCGTGGTGGAAAGTACCAGCGTGATAACCAAACTCTTTAGATAGGTCGATCATCATCGCCATTTCTTCTGCTTTATAACAGTGGTTATGAATTAAAATTTCACCGTCTAATACACCACGTAACGTATCGTACTTAATATCACGCTCAGGGGCTGTTGGGTTCAAACCAGCTTTATAAGCAGCTTCATATTGTTCCCAAGCCGCTTTATATTCTGTTGCTTCAATCCAAGCTTGACGGTAGCCGGCCATGTTACCCATACGTGTATATGGCGCAACGCCTTTACGACCATAAACGCGTTTCGGGTTTTCACCACATGCCATTTTTAGACCGTATGGTGCTTCAGGGAATTTCATTGCCTGCATGGTATGTGCTGGCACATTTTTAAGTGTTACAGCACGACCACCAAATAAGTTAGCTGAACCTGGTAAGATTTGAAGCGTAGTAATACCGCCTTCACGAGCACGGTTGAAACCAGGATCTTGTGGCCATACCGAGTGCTCAACCCACACTTCAGCAGTGTTCGGGCTGATCATTTCATTACCGTCTTGGTGTGACTCAACAGACGGGCTTGGATATGCACCAAGATGTGAGTGAACATCTATGATACCTGGTGTTACCCATTTACCAGCTGCATCTACTGTAGTGTCAGCTTGAACAGCTAAGTCTTTACCTACTTGTTGAATTTTACCGTCAACAATATATACGTCAGCACTTTCTAAACGCTCACCCGTACCGGTAAGTACAGTGGCATCAGTAATTAACACTGATTTATTAGATACTGGCTTATAAGTACTCGGATATGGATTTTTTTCGATTGATACAAACTCTTTTTGCGGGCCTTTATCCTGACATCCAGATAAAGCTGCAGCAAGTGCAAGTACAACCGTAGACATTGCAAATTTTTGCATAAGGTTATCTCAGTTTGTTGATTTTAGTTTGTCATTAATAGGTTACGACGTGTCTAACTGTCACTTCAATGATTTACGATGAAATATTACATTTTTACGCCATATAACTAGCTTATACCAATCCTCTTAATTAAGTGATCTATTTTGAAGCAAATAAAACTTGTCGATAGCAAGGCGGAAATTTTGCCTTTTAGTTGTTCTAAATAAGAAATTTTCAACGATGCTAGCGTCAGTTTTAGTCCCTCAAAATGATTAAGTATTATTGAGGATTGGTATTACAAAAAAGGTTTAAAAAATGAGTTGTAAGAATTACCGAAAAGTATGTCGTAAATGACACATTTTGCCATTTACCGTTGCAAATAAATACTTTCAGATAATACAAGGTACAAATTTTGAAAACAGGCTGTTAACAATGAAATATCTACAATTTTTTTCTGTGTCTCATTTACATATCTGAAAGATAAAAAACTGATAAAACAACAAGTTAATCAAACGGAAACATAAAACACATTTCATTACATTCTGTCGATTTTGTTTTACAGCATTCTGTTCGAGAACAGGTAATACTAAACCTGTATCTCATAAACACATGGAGCAAAATGATGAATACTTTAACTACATTAGGTGTAACTTTACTTCTAGCAACATCAACATTTGTAGCAACTAATGCAAATGCAACCGAATTTACAGCTGCCGACAACTCAATTGGCACTCAACTATGTATGGCAGTTGCGAAAGACGACAAACTAGCACTCTCGCAAACAATGAAAGATGTGCGCATTAAAAAGCACTCACTAGTAAACAAGTTAACCTGTAATGATTTAAGCGTCGCTAAATTTGCCGCAACTTATGATTTAGAAAACAGTGCTAAATTTCTCAACCTTGATTTGAATACTGTCACAACCATTAGAGACTTAGCAGCTAAACGCGATCAGAAAGTACTTGTTGTTGCTGGTTCAAGATAACTGCGGGTATGATTTATATGCTTTACGAACAAAATGCGTCAAATTATCTTATTTGACGCATTCTATTCTCTAACCTAAAAGCGCAGCGACTAAACCGAACAATCCGCCAAATACACCGCCCCAAACAACTAACCAACCCAAATGAGTTCTGATCATATTTTGAATAATGTCTTTCACCATCACAGGTGTTAACTCAGCAAGCCTACCATCGACTGCTTTTTCAATGGTGGAGAAAATTTTATCTGAGCCACCATGGCTAAATAGTTCGTCTTTTAATAACTGCTTAAATTTTTCTTCTTCGGTAATCTCTATAATCGCCCCTTGCATCTTCTCAGTGAATGACTCACGCATTGGCTCTAAGGCTTCTTTTCCGCCGAACATACCTAGCATCGGACCAAATTGAGATCCTTCAATCACAGTGACTAACTTATCGAAGGCTGGGCCTAAATCTACTTTCTCAATAACAGGTTTGAGATTTACGTCACCTTGACTTTCTAATACCGATTCTATTTTTTCTTTGGTAAAGAATTGCTCAAGAATGAGCGAACGTATAGATGCTTTAAATTCTTTAAACTTCAGCGTGATAACCCCGCTGCCATATAAAAAAGGGACTTTTTCAAACAACATATGGATTGCAATAAGGTTTGTCATTGCACCAGACAAAGCAAATATACCAACTGAAAATAAAATCGGTTGAGGGTAAAAATAGCCAATAAAAACCAATAGACATGCAATTATGTTAGTGATGTAGCTCTTATTCATTTGTCCTCCCATGTTAAGGACACGGATTGTAACTATGCTTTTGCGCAAAATACAGATTCAATCACAAATATCATGGATATTTTTGTTTGCTTTTATTGAGTTATTTGAAATTTAAACCATAGTTTTAGTATTCAAATCGAAAAAGCTGAGCTGTCTTATGTGGCAATGTGTCAAACAACAAGTTTCCGCGGCCATTCATACCTCTTTTGAATTAACCCAAAAACACGCAATTACTACACACTCTGCTTTCAAGCACTATAAGATTTCTGATGATAACCACTGCTTTTTAGTCAAAGTTGCCCCAATAGAGCAAATTGAACTTTTCGAAGCTGAGAAGCACGCCAGAGATACCCTCACCAGAGATTCTGATTTCATCATTGCAGACACAATAACCCTCGGCACCTCAAAAGAGTTTGCATTTATCGTATTAGAGTTTCTTGAAGATTTAACATCTCAGGATAATTGGTATTTATGCGGGCAAACCTTAGCAAAAATGCACATAAAGTGTGAGCAAGAAATGTTTGGCTCAGATGAAGATAACTACGTTATTGACCAACCTCAGCCCAATCATTGGCATAAGAAGTGGCACATATTCTTTGGTGAAGAACGGCTTGGCTGGCAACTGCAACTCTTATCAGAACAGGCAATAAAACTGGTCGACATTGATGAATTTGTGCATATCATAAAACCCCATATCCCTCATCACATTACACCGTCTTTATTACATGGTCACTTTTGGAAAGGAAATATTCGTTTCTATCATGGTAAGCCCATGTTGCTTGACCCAGCTTGCTATTACGGTGATAAGCTTGTTGATATTGCAACAGCCGAACTATTCGCTACATTGCCTGATCAGTTTTATGCTGGGTATCAGTCAGTCTCTGCAATTAATTTATCGCCTATCTTAAAAGATATTTACCAACTCTACCCACTTTTAGTGTTAGCTAACCGTTTCTCTGGTGATTACATAAACCAATCGAAAGAGAAAATAAAACACATACTTGAACAGCTCTAAACTATACAAATTTTAACAACAATGTAATTCTCATGACAGCTGCTATATTTAAGTTACATTCTTTGATTTATGGAGGCTTCCATGAAGTCTTTATATCAACAACGTATTAGCTGTCCACATTGTGGCCATCATGTATTTGTCAGTTTAGATGCAAGCGAAGGCGATCAAGATATGTATGAAGATTGTGCTGCGTGTTGCAACCCCATTCACTTGAATATGCATATTGACTATGCACAAAATAAATTAGAGCTACATGTAGATAGCGATGACGAACAGATCTTTTAGATCTGTTCGTATAAACCATTATTGAATATGCTTTTGCATATAATTTTCTACTGTATTTACTATTGTGTAGGTTTGCTGATCAACCTCGATATTAAGTTTATCGCCTACTTGTGCAAGTCCAAGGTTGGTGATCGACAAGGTTTCTGGAATTAAGTGTAGCCAGAACCCGGTATCAGTCGTTTCTCCAACCGTCAAGCTTGCACCATTAATACAGACAAACCCTTTATACACTATGTACTTCAACCACGCTTTAGGTAAATCAAGCAAGATTTTGCAGTTATTGCCACTCACAACAATATCTTCAATTTCAGCAGTACAGTGAATATGACCCGACACGATATGGCCGCCGAGTTCAGTGCCAAATGTTACCGAACGCTCTAAGTTTACAAACATGCCACGCTTTAGCTCACCAAGATTCGTCAACTTCAGCGTTTCTTCAATCACATCAAAAACCACTTGGCCAACTACATCTTGCGGATTTAATTCATAACTTACAACCGTTAAACAACATCCATTTATGGCAATGCTTGCACCTAAATCAAGATGCTGTAAGTATTCAGAGCCAACTGACAATACCAGTCTGAGTACACCACCATTAAGGTTTGTTGAAATTACACTTGCTTTTGTTTGAATAATGCCTGTAAACATGAATACTCCTCTATCGTAATAAGGCAATCATACAGGAACGAAATAACGGCAGTAAGCGATCATTTAAGTTATTTATCTCTTTTAATAGCTTATGGTTTATAACCAGATTAGAATTAGGGTTTTTACCGTCGTACCTTATGAAATTTAGTCTTTGGGAAGCCAAACGCCTTCTACAACTTGCCATACCTGTATTTTTTGCACAGATCATTCTTGTTTTAATGTCTGTGGTAGACACCATGATGGCCGGACAAGTTAGTGCCAATGACCTCGCAGCTTTATCGATTGCAACTGGGGTATTAAACCCGGTTATTTTTTCTTTGCAGGGGATCTTATTGGCGTTGACCAGCGTGGTTGCTCACTGCCATGGCGCTAAAGACAAAAAAGGGATAAAACACTACTTTCAACAAAGCTTATTTTTAGTTGCTATATTAAGTGCATTAGTATTTCTGTTCCCTCTTATTACCCCTTATATTTTTTCTAAACTTGGTGCAAAGTCTGAAATTATTAGCACCTCGCAAGCTTATATTGAGTATGTAAAATGGGGTGTTCTTGGCTTTTTGGTGTTTAACGTTTACCGAAACGTTTCAGAAGGCATTGGGCTGACTAAGGTGACTTTTTATATCAGTATTATCGGGCTGTTGGTAAACATAGTAGCTAACTATATTTTTATATACGGAAAGTTAGGCATGCCGTCGATGGGGGCTGCTGGCTGTGGTGTCGCTACAAGTCTAGTCGCATGTGCGATGGCGTTGAGCCAAATTATCTATAGTTTCAATAGCAAAAAACTGAAAGGCCGATGGCTGGTAAGCCGCTTTGAAAAACCTAACTTTAAATCCATGTTTTATCTGACTAAACTTGGTTTTCCAATTTCAATGGCGACCTTTTTTGAAGTCACTTTATTTGCATGTATTCCACTATTTATTGCTGATTTAGGTGCCATTATGGTATCTGGACACCAGATTGCTGCGAGTGTTACTGCCGTATTATTTATGATGCCTTTAAGTCTCTCTATGGCCATTGCGATCCGTATTGGTAACCTTTCAGGCCAACAAGCATACACACAACTTAAAACGGCCATTTTTACGAGTTTTTGCTTAGCGGCAATGATCGCTTTCTTTGTCGCACTCGTTACATTTATATTTAGAGAGCCAGTTACTTACTTGTATACTCAAAACGAACAAGTTGCTCAGTTGGCAATGGGGATCATCATCTTAGCTTGTTTTTATCAGTTACCAGATGCCCTTCAAGTTGCAGCCAGCGGTGTACTCAGAGGCCTTAAACATACTCAGCCTATCATGGGTATCACTTTTGTCTCTTATTGGTTGATTGGCTTCGCGCTGGGCTATGTGCTGGCAAAAACAAATTGGCTGGTTGCACCAATGGGCGCGAAAGGGTTTTGGATTGGCATTATCCTTGGTTTATCTGTTGCCGCCTGTTTACTCTTACTTAGTGTGAGGTCTCGTCTTGCAAAAATGGTTACTGATTAGTTGTTTGCTTATTCTATCAGCGTGTACTGAGCACGCTGTTGATATAAATGAAGATTACAAAGCCCGTTTAAATACCGTGTTAGGAGATGCACCTGACAAGCCAGTATTAAAAAATATCCAAGTGCCTGTTATATCTCAGCTTGAATCGCAGTTTCAAATTTCTATACTCGAATTAGGTTCGCTAGGGCACTGCAAGCTATCTAATTTAGTTGCAAAAAGAAACAATCAGCTAGGTAAAACGCAAGTTGCCAGTGAGCGTCTAAAGTATCAAATTCAGTTCATTAAACTTGCTAATGATTGCCTAAATGACCCGCTAACCAAAGATGAGTCGCTAAAAGCTACACTTAAAAGCGCAGCTGTAGAAAAGCAGCAAAACCTAATGAGCGAATTTAATTATATGCTTTTCAATGAAGCTGAATTAAAAGGTTTATTGCAGCTTACTAGTGACTTTCTTCCTGCAGACAGCAATCAATACAGCAGTGCTAGTGCTTTAGAAGCGTTAGATAACCTTCTGAATATACGCAAACAAATAGCCAGTAAAAAAAACGACTCTATCGATGCATCGTCAATCACTACATCGTTAGAAAAGTTGCACCAAAATCGATTTATTAGACGACTTTTATCAAGTGCCCAATTACAAATTGTATACAACCAACAATCTACCGCTTGGATATCCGGTTTCGACTATATGAACTCTGTGTGTAGAGAAGGCAGAAGTAAAAAAGAGGCCCAAATCCTAAATACGATTTTCAACAAATTTTATTTAAATAAAATTCAGGGGTATCAAGCCGACTTAACAGGTCTACTCGAAAAGACCTCTCCTATGTTGTTTGAATTGTGGCAAACACATTCGGAACTGTCAGAGTTAGTCGATGTTGAAAGTAAGAACTCGTTACTTAACCAATTAAAACAAACAAGCAAAGAGCACGTTATATGGTGGCAAAATTTTTATAAAGCGTGTGACATTAGACCGTTATGAACAAAAAAACTGCAATTAAACAAAATTTTAGCTTCAACGCTTGAACATTTTATTTCAGCGCTATATATTAGCCGCCGTTGCTTAGGAACTTCCTAGCATTGTACAACCGTAGCTCAGTTGGTTAGAGCACTACCTTGACATGGTAGGGGTCGGTGGTTCGAATCCACTCGGTTGTACCAACTATTCCTTTATACAACCGTAGCTCAGTTGGTTAGAGCACTACCTTGACATGGTAGGGGTCGGTGGTTCGAATCCACTCGGTTGTACCAACACTCTAAATAACTTCCAGTAAAACTAGCATTTACACCCTTTTTGTATAAACTCCTAAATCATTTTGTTTTGCAAAATACATAGCTACATCAGCAATATGAATTAACTTTTTCAAAGATAATTGCTCATACGTAGACATTTTGGCAATACCTATACTCACCCCAAAATTTAACGCTAGAATTTTTTCAGAGACGCTGTCCATAATTGCGTGGTGAATTCTCTTTGCTACTGATTCACCATCATCTTCTGATGTATTTTCCATAATGATAATAAATTCATCACCGCCAAACCTCGCCGAAATATCGCTTTTACGAGTTTGCTTTTGAATTATCTTAGCGACATGAACAAGTAATTCATCGCCGGCTTTGTGACCTAGTTCGTCGTTAACGCGTTTGAACTTATTTAGGTCCATGAATAGCACAGAGCAATTCATTTCATTTCTGGCGCAAAGTGATAAAAAGTTTTCACCAGCTTCGTTTAAAAAAGCGCGGTTATGGAGACGAGTGAGTTCATCATGTGTCGCACTAAATATTAGTTGCTCTTCTAGTTTCAGCTTTTCCATAGCAACTGATGTTATAAGGGCTGCTACTTTTACAATTTCAATTTCAGCTTCCGTCGGAGACTTTGCTTCATGATGATATATCGCAAACGTCCCCATTACTTCTTTGTAAGAGTCAGTGAAAGGAATTGACCAACATGCATGAAGATTAGCTTGTTGGGTAAGCGCTAAATAAGGTTGCCAATTTGAGTGCGAATTTATATTTTCGACAATAACTGGCTTGTTTAAAAATGCTGCTGCGCCACAACTTCCCACATTTTCGCCTATTTTAACGCCTTCAATGGCATCGTTATAGAAGTCTGGTAGGTTATTTTCAGCACCACTGTGGAGTGTATTGTGTTCTTTATTTAAAGTTAGAATAGAAACTTTACAGCCAGGCAAAAATTGCTCTACTGTTCCGATCACTTCTTTGAGAAAAGGAGCAATGTCCGAGCTTAATGCTAAATCACTTAAAAGACGATTAAATTGCCTATGAACTGTTAATAGAAATAAAGTTTGGTCCAAAACTACACCATCTAACTAATTAATAACCTGCGAATAGCACCATGCCCTAACTCACATATTTTCTACAATTAAAGTATACGCTAAACAATGGAAAATAGTGCACTTTTGCATCATTTAACATAAACATGTTCTATATGACACTGAATTAGTTAATTGTAGTTTAAAGTCAAATTTAAACTTTTTCTATAAACTCTAATACGGTAGCGTTAATGCAGTATCTATCTTGCCCTCTTGGACCTTCGCCTTTAAAAACATGACCCAAATGAATACCACTAGATTTAGAACGTATTTCAATTCGTTTCATACCAAAGCTGTGATCGTCATGATAAGTCACACTGTCTTTTACAGGACGAGTAAACGACAACCAACCTGTACCTGAGTTGAACCGTTTTGATGTTTCAAACAAAGGCGCACCGCTTAGTTTGTCAATAAACACGCCCTCACCTGTTTTCTTAAACAAGTCATATTCTTTACAAAACGGTCTGTCAGTTCCTTTTTGAAAAGCAACCTCATAGGCTTCTGACTCACCCAATTTAAATGCACCCAGCGCTTGATAAAAGTCTTCACGAGTCATATACCCCTGAAAACCAGCCACTTCTTTGCCATTTTCAAAAAATAAAATGGTAGGGGTTGCCCAAGTCGCAGAGCGAACTACTAAACGCTCAAGTTGATCTGCATAGCGATAGGTTAAAGGAATTGTGCCTTGATAGTCGTTTAGTACGGTAGATTTCAGTTTTTCACAATATGGGCAGTAATTGCGAGAATCAATGATCACCACTTGCTTACCCACCAGCAATGAACTGTTATCAACTTTACTTGGTTTTGTTTGCTTAAACGTCACGCCAGTAGAATGATCAGGGCAATACCCGTTCGGGTTTTTAGCAATGTAGTTTTGATGATATTCTTCGGCACGATAAAACTGCTCAAGCGGTTTCACTTGGGTCTTTATTTCTCCATACCCAGCCTTGCTTAATAAGTTCTGAAACTCTGTTTTTGCTTCATTAATCACTGAAAGCTGTTCAGGTGTGTTATACAAAATAATTGAACGGTACTGAGTACCAATGTCATTGCCTTGGCGATTTTCTTGCGTTGGGTCGTGCTTTTCAAAAAAATGTTCAAGCAATGCGCGTGTACTGAGCATATTGGCGTTGTAAGTAACTTTCACGACTTCGGCATAATTATTGTCATCAAAACGTCGTTTACGTTTGATGATCTCTTTGTAGGTGGCTTTAAAACCACGGCCATCTGCATAACCAGACTCAGCGTCTAAGACCCCTTCTAACTGTTCATAGCCTTTTTCAGCTCCCCAGAAACATCCCGAACCCAGCACCAATGTTTGAATATGCGAAGTTGCATTGTCTTTATCCATTGCATTTGAAAATAGAGGAAAAAATAGCAACGTAGACAAAATCGTAATTATTACTTTCATTTATTTGACCTAAAATGTGCTTGAAACATATTAACTATGACCTTGTGGATGTGAATTTACTTTCATCCACCGTTTAAACTCGTAAATTTAACGACATTGAGTGTCTTTTTTTTCGAATTTAATGTAAAAAGCCAACAAATTATTTATCTAGGAATGTACTATGAAATTTGTTTCACAGATCAGTGCAATCGCGTTAGCAGTTTCTGCTTCAAGCGCATTTGCAGCAGACTTCAATTTCAACTCTAAATTAAGCAAGGGTGATGCGCTTGTTGTTTTCCAAGCAGGCGAAGCAGCAACACAATTTGATTTCTTAGATAGAGATACCAAAAAACAAATTAATCGCGCTATCAAAACAGCTGAATTCAAAGGTGCTTACGGTAAAACATTAGAAGTAATCGCGCCAGTTGACAGCGATTACGGCCGCATCTTGGTGGTTGGTTTAGGTGAAGAAGACAAGCTTGACTCAGCAAAAATGGCTAAGCTTGGTGCTAACTTACACGCTAAACTTGAAGGTAAAAAAGTAGATAAAGCGACAATCGCGTTTGAAGATGTAAAAGGCGCAGTGAGCAACGCTGACCTTGCTGCACAACTTGCACACGGTGCAAATTTACGTGATTACACGTTTGAACTATACAAAAAAGAGCCAAACAAATTTAACGTGACTTACAACTTCGATGTAGCTAATAAAAAAGCAACAGCGAAAGCGTACGAGCAACTAGCAAACATCGAAAAAGGTGTATTTTTAGCACGTGACCTAACGTCTGAAGTACCAACTGAAATGACGCCTGTTGATTTCGCAAAAGCGGCAAAAGATCTTGAGCAATACGGCGTTAAGGTTACTATTTTAGAACCTGCAAAACTTAAAGAGCTTGGCATGGGTGCACTTGAAGGTGTTGGCCGTGGCTCTAAAGACGGTTCACGTCTAGTAGTTGCACACTATGAAGGTAATAACAGCACACCAATCGCACTTGTTGGTAAAGGTATTACATTCGATTCAGGTGGTTACAGCATCAAAACGGGTTCATCTATCAACCGCATGAAATCTGACATGGCAGGTGCTGCAGCGGTACTTGGTACTGTTAAAGCAATGGCACTAAGCAAAGCAGACGTAAACGTAGTTGCGGTTATGGGTATGGCTGCAAACATGGTGTCAGAAAACTCAATCGCACCAGGTGATGTGCTTCGCACAGCTGAAGGCATTAGTGTTGAAGTATTAAACACGGACGCTGAAGGTCGTTTAGTATTAAGTGATGCTATGTGGTATGCACGTGAATACTACAAGCCAGAGGTCATGATTGATGTAGCAACACTAACAGGCTCTAAGATCCGTGCAGTAGGTAACCGTTACTCTGCAATCTTCTCTGATGACCAAACGCTAGTTGACCAAATCACTGTTGCTGGTAAGCAAGTAAATGAGCCTGTATGGCGTTTACCGTTAGGCTACAAAGACAAGCTTAAGTCACCAATTGCTGACATCGCAAACATTGGTTCAGGTGGTCCAGGTGCAACAACTGCAGCATCATTCTTACAACATTTTGCTGGTGACACACGTTGGTTACACATCGATATCGCGGGTAATGCGTTAACTAACTCTGCAAAAGATGAAATCCCAGCAGGCGGCACAGGTTATGGTGTTCGTATGCTAAGTAACTGGCTTTTAACTAACAAGCAGTAATAACTGCTTCAGTTAAAACAGTTTATCTAAAAGCCACATCCATTTATAGATGTGGCTTTTTTGTATTGGTGAATCGCTAAGGTACTCAATACTTGCCTGTTATGACACAATAAGAAAATAAATATAATAATCGGAACAACCATGACCTGCGTGCAATGCTATCAACTTAGTGAACAAGCATTAGTTCTATCAATTGACGGATTAATAACTCAGGAAGTACGACAAAAAATCTTTGCGCTCGCACAAACCGCATATAATACCAATGATTTTTTTGACATAGTTCCAGCCAACTCATCTATTACCTTCTACCTCAATGACTTTACTCGAGCTGATTATTGGTTAGAACAACTAATCACCCTATGGGAAAAAAGTGAACCTGAAGTATTCACACCTAAAACACATCTAATTGATACCTTCTACGGCGGTGAATACGGCCCTGACTTAAATGAAGTATCTGAGCTTACCGGTTTAAGCCAAAAACAAGCCATCGAGTTACATGCCTCTGTAGACTATCAGGTCGGATTTTTAGGCTTTTTACCTGGATTTGGTTATTTAGAATCGCTCCCAGAGCAACTTAAGTTGCCTCGAAAATCCACGCCAAGGGCGCATGTACCTGCACTCAGTGTTGCAATAGCAGAATCTCTTACTGCTATTTACCCGTCTAGCTCCCCTGGAGGTTGGCACCTTATAGGTAGATGCGAGCAACCTTTATTTAACCCTCATACTGATTCGCCTAGCTTGTTAGCACCCGGTGACGTTGTCAGGTTTATTCCTAAGGAGCACCGCTAATGCTAAAAGTGATCAAACCCGGCGTTTTCAGTAGCATTCAAGATTTAGGTCGTCACGGGCATCGTCATTTAGGTGTCTCGCAAGCTGGCGTACTCGATCCAATCGCATTGAAAGCAGGCAATGCACTACTGGGTAATATAGAAACTGCCGCCTGTATTGAAATTACTGTTGGTTTATCTGAATTTGAATTTACTCAGCCATGTAATTTTGCCATCACTGGGGGCAACTTGAATGCAAAACTCAACTCAAAAGCCCTCTACCCTGGATGGCGTTACCATGCAAAAGCGGGCGACATCATTAAATTTGCCAGTCATCCAGAGTTTTTACGCGCCTATTTATGTGTAGAGCATGGTTTCGATGTACTGAAAGTGATGAACTCTCGCAGTACCGACTGCCAAGCCAAATTTGGCGGTTTTGAAGGAAACGCTTTGCAAAAAGGTGATGTCATTCCCTTCTCTGAAAGCTTAGTTCCTTGCTCAGAGCTGGCTATAAAGCCTACTGACTATACAAACGTGGTAAGAGTACTCAAAGGCCCACATTGTGATATCTTGCCAGAGGATTATTTGGCACAGCTTTTATCGAAAACATGGACTGTCAGCGACTTAAGTAATCGTATGGGTGCCCGTTTAGAGCATCCCACACTGTTACCGCACCAAAAAAGCATTGATTCGCAAGGTGTTCACCCCGGCGTTATTCAATTACCGCCAACAGGCACCCCGATTGTTTTGCTCAATGACTGCCAAACAACAGGTGGCTACCCAATTATAGCCTCTGTGATCCAAGCAGACTTACGTCATTTTAGCCAATTAGCGCCAACTAAAACTTGTCGCTTTGAGCTGGTAGATTTTGATGTGGCTAACACTGCATTGAAAAAACAAGAACAAGAAATAACGCGGTTCAAAATCGCAATACAACAATTAGAAAATAAGAAGTAACATCATGTTTGATTTAAACTATATGCCGCTGATTGGCATTTTGGTCGTTGTGGTTGGCTTTGCCTTAAAGTTCAACCCACTGCTGGTTGTGACTGCGGCAGGTCTTGCCACCGGTATTGCCGTGGATATGGACTTTATCGCCTTAATCGAAACCTTTGGCGAAAAGTTTATGAACTCCCGCCAACTCGCTAGCTTTTTACTTATCTTGCCTGTGATAGCTATTCTAGAACGCTACGGTCTGCAGCAACGCGCAAAAACTTGGATTGCTAACATTAAAGGCGCTACGACAACCCGCATTTTAAGTATGTATTTTGTGGTACGTGAATGCTCAGCGGCTTTGGGCTTATTAAGCCTAGCGGGTCAAGCGCAAACCGTTCGCCCATTACTTGCCCCTATGGCATTAGGTGCCGCAGCAAATACACATGGTGATTTGCCTAAACCAATTAAAGATTTAATTAGTGCCCATGCCGCGGCTTGCGACAACATTGCGGTGTTTTTTGGTGAAGATATCTTTATCGCTTTTGGCGCTGTACTTTTGATGGACGCGTTCTTAAAAGAAAATGGCATTGCGGGCATTGAGCCTCTGCATATTGGTCTTTGGGCTATTCCAACTGCAATCGCCGCTTTAATCGTTCACCTATTCCGTCTAGCGCGCTTTGAAGCAAAAATTAGAAACCTCATCGCAGAGCATAAATCACAGCAAACAGAAAACGCTGAGGGGGCATTATCATGAGTGCGCCAGTAAATGACACTGCAGTTAACAGCACAGCCATTATTTCAATTGAAAACATCTATCTTTTGATTGGCTTTGTTGTGATGTTTTTAGTGGTTAAAACCCTACAAGATAAACAACACCCTCAAAAATACACCACAGCCCTATTTTGGTTCTTGTTTGGTAATGTGTTTTTATTTGGCGACCTCTCAATAAATTTAATCGGCGAGTCTCTCACCTATCAGTGGGTTGGCTTTAGTGTCATCGCCATTGCCTTACTTGCTGGCTTTGGCAAAGTTTCTATGGGCTCTTACCACCAGCCATCAGAAGAGCAACTTGAACATGATGCCAAGCGAATAGGCAATAAGTTGTTTGTGCCCGCGGTATTAATTCCAGTGGTTACTGTAATTTGTACTTTGCTTTTAAGTAATGTGAACATTGCTGAGGTGTATTTATTTGACCAAAAGCATGTGACGCTTGCTTCACTCACCCTTGCATGTGGTGTAGCACTGATTGTTGCTTGGCGTTTTACCTCAGGCTCGCCTTTTCAAGCACTTTCTGAATCACGCCGTTTGGTTGATTCAATTGGCTGGGCGGCCATTTTACCGCAAATGCTCGCCATGTTAGGTGGTGTCTTTATCGTAGCCAACACCGGCACTGCGATTCAAGACCTTGTAAAGCTATTTATCTCGCCAGATAACCGCTTCATGTTAGTCGTGTTGTACTGTGTTGGTATGGCGCTATTTACCATGATCATGGGCAATGCGTTTGCGGCTTTCCCTGTGATGACTGCGGGTGTTGCCCTACCGTTTTTAATTGAAGGCCATGGCGCCGCAGCCGCACCGCTTGTTGCCATAGGTATGTATTCTGGTTATTGCGGTACGCTGATGACGCCTATGGCTGCGAATTTTAATATTGTGCCTGCCGCACTGCTTGATTTAAAAGACAAATATCAAGTTATCAAAGTGCAGATCCCAACGGCCATTGCATTACTCATTATCAATATTTTCTTAATGTACGGAGTGATCTTTAATGACTAAACAGACCAAGGTCGAATTAAAGACCGTGCTCCTGACGGGTTTTGAACCCTTTGGTGGCGAAAGTATTAACCCATCATGGCAAGCAGTAAAACAATTACATGGTCAAAGCATTAATGACCACCAGGTTGAATGTGTAGAGCTACCTTGTGAGTTCGGGCGCTCCCTTGAACACCTATATCAAGCGATAGAAAAACATCAGCCCAGTCTTGTTTTGTGCATCGGTCAAGCTGGCGGCCGCTCTCATATTTCGATAGAACGTATCGCCATTAATATAGATGATGCGCGCATTGCTGATAATGCGGGTAATCAACCAGTCGATACCACCATTATTGATGATGCACCTGCGGCATATTTTGCCAAGCTGCCCATTAAAACCATGTTTAAAGGCTTAATAGAAGCAGGCATTCCAGCAGAAGTGTCAAATACGGCAGGCACTTATGTGTGTAACCATGTGATGTTTGGCTTACTGCATTATATAGCGCGCCATTTTGGTGAGAATGACAAATCAATCCGAGGTGGCTTTATCCATATTCCATTTTTGCCAGAGCAAGCTGTGCACCACGGTGGTGCACCAAGCATGAGTCAAACAACAGTTGTTGATGCACTCAAGTTATTGATAAAAAATGGACTTTCAAGCGAACCTGATCTCAAAGTAGCCGCTGGTACCACACATTAATCACGCAATTCACCCTCTTTTTCATATTGGTGCAATAGTGCTTTGCTATTGCACCAGCTTTGACATAAAAAATTCATTTTAAGCCTAATTATCTATGTGACTTAACTAAAATTTTCTGTTAGTTATAGAGACTGTACCTGCGCAATTTTACAATTCTTTAACTATGCCTGACAAAACAGGCAATGCGCAGACAGCAATTAACAGGAATGAGGTAATTATGTGTTCTATTTTTGGAGTACTAGAACTTAAGACAGATCCCGCTCAGTTGCGAACACAAGCAATTGAGATGTCTAAAAAGCTACGACATCGAGGCCCAGATTGGTCAGGTGTTTATTCATCAGATAAAGCCATTTTAGTCCATGAGCGCTTAGCGATCGTTGGTGTTTCAAGTGGTGCGCAACCACTATACAACCCTGAGAAAACCCATATTCTTGCAGTCAATGGTGAAATCTATAACCACAAAGAACTTGCTGCGAATTTAACCACTGACTTTGAATTTCAAACCGAATCAGACTGTGAAGTTATTTTAGCGCTATATAAACAAAAAGGCCCTGAGTTTTTAGACGACCTGAACGGTATTTTCGCGTTCTGCTTATACGATGAAGAAAACGATGCTTATTTAATTGGTCGTGACCACATTGGTATTATTCCACTTTATACGGGTCGCGATCAGCACGGCAACTTTTATGTCGCCAGTGAACTGAAAGCGCTGACACCGATTTGTACCAGTATCGAAGAGTTTCCTCCGGGTCATTATCTATATTCAAAAGAAGGCTCGCTACATAGCTACTATCAACGTGACTGGCAGTCATTTGATGCGGTAAAAGACAACCCTGCCAGTGCTGAGGAAGTAAAAGACGGTCTTGAAGCTGCGGTTAAACGCCAACTCATGTGTGACGTGCCTTATGGCGTATTACTGTCTGGCGGCTTAGATTCATCGGTTATTTCAGCCATTACCCAAAAGTTTGCCGCAAAACGTATTGAAGACAACGATGAGTCAGATGCATGGTGGCCTAAACTACACTCTTTTTCTATCGGTCTTGAAGGCTCGCCTGATTTAGCCGCTGCGCAAAAAGTTGCAGATGAAATTGGTACTGTGCACCACCCTATTCACTTTACTGTTCAGCAAGGCTTAGATGCACTACGAGAAGTGATCTATCACCTTGAAACTTATGATGTGACTACGGTACGTGCATCGACGCCAATGTATTTAATGTCGCGTCAAATTAAAGCCATGGGCATTAAAATGGTGCTTTCAGGTGAAGGGGCTGATGAGCTATTTGGCGGTTACTTATACTTCCATAAAGCGCCAAATGCGCAAGAATTCCATGAAGAGTTAAACCGTAAAGTTTCAAAACTGCATATGTTTGACTGTTTGCGCGCGAACAAATCAATGGCCGCTTGGGGTGTTGAAGCTCGCGTACCATTCTTAGACAAAGAGTTTGTTGATATTGCCATGCGCACCAACCCTGATTACAAGATGTGTAAAGATGGCCGCATTGAGAAGCATATCGTTCGTGAAGCATTCGACGGCTATTTACCTGATGAAGTGTTATGGCGTCAAAAAGAGCAGTTCTCTGATGGCGTAGGCTATTCTTGGATTGATTCTTTGAAAGAGTTTGTTGAAGAGCAAGTATCTGATTCTGAGCTTGAAAATGCGCAATATCGCTTCCCTATCAATACCCCTGATAGCAAAGAAGCTTATTTCTATCGCACAATCTTTGAAGAGCACTTCCCGGGGGAAGCTGCTGCGAAATGTGTACCACATGGAAAATCAGTTGCATGTTCAACCCCGCAGGCTTTAGCTTGGGATAAAGCATTCCAAGAAAATGCCGACCCATCTGGTCGCGCAGCAAAAGTGCATAACGACGCGTATTAAATTTTACGTTTTACTCTAAACAAAACGCAGCCCAAGGCTGCGTTTTTATTTGCGTGGGATAAACCCACGCCTACAAATAAAACCAGCATTTTCACCAATACCAATTTCACACCTGTAGGCGCCGATTTTACATCGCGCTTTGTAAACCTTTGTATGGGATAAACTCACGCCTGAAAGTAAAACAGCCCTGTTCACCAACACCAATTTCAAACCGGTAGGCGCCGATTTTATATCGCGCTTTTCACTCTCAAATCATAAAACCCAATTCAGTATCAAAAATGACCCCATACCTACAACCACCACAGCCAAGGTATTTTTAATTTTTAAACTAGCCAACACTGTAATTAATCCAGCATACAAAAATGGACTATGGAAAAACGCAGCGCCTTCGGTTTTATGACCTAAAAACACAATCGGCACCCACATTGCAGTCAACACTGATGGTGCTGTGTACTGCAACAATTGTTGTACTCTCAGGCTCAAACTGATGGGAAGTGACTTCATAAAAAACAGATATCGACATGAGAAAGTGATCACTGTCATTAATACTATCAATAGATCGTTACTCATCACTTAGCTCCTGTTTAGCTTCGCCCCTCACAGCACTCTTTATTGCTGAACTCTTTATTGCAAAATAATAACCCGCAAACATACCGACAAAGGTCGAGGCAATTAACGCATACTCAAATGCTAACAGCTCTAAAACCAACACTGAAACACCACTTGCCAATACCGACATCAATACGGGTTTGTCTTTAATGGCTGGCACAACCAATGCGATGAAAGTTGCCGCAATCGCAAACTCTAACCCATAGGCTTGTAAATTCTCTATGTTATTACCCGCCACTATGCCCACCAGCGTGGCTAGATTCCACATCACATAAAAGGCAATACCAGACGCAACCGCATACACATAACAAAAACGTTTATGTTTTGCGATGTAGGCGTTGGTCAACGCAAACATTTCATCTGTTAAAAAGAAGGCAAAAACGATACGTTTAAACAAGGGTAAACCTTTCACGTAACTCTGAAAAACCGCTGAATACAATAAATGGCGAGAACTTATTACAAATGTTGAAGATAAAATCGGCATGGCAGGGCTACCCAAGCCGATTAATTGCATCCCCGCTAACTGCGCGGCTCCAGCAAAAACAAACAAAGACATGGCTTGTGCGTGCCAAGGCGACAACCCAACTTGAATGGCTAAAGAACCACATAAGATCCCCCACGGGATCACAGCCACACAGAGCGGGAACATATCAATAAACCCGCGCACAATAATACTCAAATTACCTTGTTGATTTTCAGCTTGCATAGGTGCTGTTTTGTCTAATTCTTCCATTAAAGGTTTGGATGATGCCATATTTTAAGCTCAACGATGAATAGTTCGTCGTTAAAGCATAAACAGGGTTCAAAACAATTTATTGTACAAAGTTGCGCTCGTTCGATTGCTTTAATACTAATCCTCTTGATTAAGTAACCTATTTTAGAGTTGGTATTATCTAGGCTACTAATGACGTGAGCTGAAACTGCTTAGGCGTTGTGCCCAATGCTTTTTTGAAATGGCGGTTGAAATGACTTTGGTCGTGAAAACCACAGCCGATAGCGGTATCTAAAATAGATGCACCAGCGCGAAGCATTTTCTTTGCTTTGATAAGCCTTGCCTGAATTTGGTAGGCATGAGGGGTAATGCCAAATGCCTGACTAAATTGGCGCACAAAGTGAAATTTACTACAGCCTACTACATTCGCTAGTTGCTCTAACGAGACGTTAACTTGGGTATATTCGTCTAAAAACTCTCTGGCGAGTTTGAGTTTTTGCACATCAACACTCGCTGCTTTTGCCACTTCAATATGACGGCCATAACCAGACGCCAATTGTGCCAACGTGCTGTATAACAGCGTTTCAATAAGTAATTTAGACGCCCCATTTTCAATCTGTTCGAATACACACCTTAGCTGGGCCGCTATTCGAGCATCTTCAATCACAGAGTCTTTAAAATAAGGCGTGAGGCTTTGATTATTTACTAAATCTTTAGAGATTTGATTAAAGTGCTCAACAGTCGGATAAAGGGCTTTATATTTCCAGCCACCCGCCGTTGCCGTTTCGCCTGTGTGAACATCATCGGCATTAACTAGAATAATGCTATTTTCAGCAGCAACATGGTTTGCCCCACTGCGATAAAAACGCTGTGCCCCCTGCTCAATCAAGCCAATGGTATAGCCTTCATGAACATGCTTAGAAAAGGTTTGTCGCTCGTATTGTGCATCGACCACTTCAAGGCCGTTTAATACATCGGCGTAGTGATATTTTGCCTGCTCTTTTGCCAACCGATTTGCCTCTAAATAATGGTATTTCTTTTATAACACTATTTGAGCAATCTGTTTTGTACAAAATTGCTGTTTCAATGCCCTATTTTATAAACCACATTTCTGTAGCACCGACTTTATGTCGGGTTAAACACCCATAAAAAAAGCGCTGAGTTCATAACTCAACGCTTTCTCAATGTCGATAAAACAAGCCGTTAATTTAAGCGCTTATTTCTCTATCCAAGGTGTAATTAATACAGGCTTTGCACTCATAGAGTCACTGGTAAATTTAAAATCATCGCCTTCCCAGCTGTCTTCTACAGTAAATTTACACACGTTATTCGCGCATCTGACCCCCGGCTGATTGAAAGCAACCTGATTATCAAACTTAACTGAGATCCCTTTTTGCGATGGCAATAAAAAGCTCATTAACTTACTTACAAAGAAGCCAGATAAGTCCGATAACAGTTCATCAAACTCATGATGAAGCTGATAAATGTCAGCTTTGGTTAAATTTTCTAACCCAAAGTGTTCAGCTTCAATCTGAAACTTTAACTGGCAATCATGCTTTGGGTTTTGTGGCTCAATGACCAATACTGCTTTATCTTTATCTAGTTTATCGTCGTAAGGGAGTAATAATTGCGCGTCTTCAGTGTAAGTTAAAGGAGTTTCACTGTTCTCGGTTACAATTTTACCTTTGGCAATTTTGCACGGCTCAAGGGTGGCAATATCGACAATGTAAAAATTAACGCGGGCAAACTCGAACTCACCTTTTTCGATCACCTTCAAACGGTCGTGAAAGCCATCGTAAGACACCACAAAGTTATCGGCCATAGCTGGTTGGGCAAACCCAATAGCCGCTAACGCGAGCGCAAAAAATTTATTCTTCATTAAAATAAGCCTTGTTATGACGGATCATGTCATTTAATTCTTCAATATACGCATCACCGCGCTCAGAATAAGAAAGCAGGCCTGCTGTCAACTCTGTTGCATCAATTGGCTTTTTCTCAGCACGTAATTGTGCACGCTTTGCTCTTAGCTCGGTGTACGCATTATGGGTGTTTAAATTTCTAAAATACGATTTAACACTGGCTCTCACAGACTTAAACGCTGCAACTTCATGGGCTGCTTCGTCTGCGCGTCTTTTAGGAACCAAACCGCAGCCCTTCTTGTAACACCACTGTCCAAAAAAGTTAAGGCCAATTCGCGCAAACCTTGATGTACCCCAAGCCGATTCATTGGCTGCCTGCATTAGCGCCAATTCTTTTGGAATTATATCAACATGTATCAATGCAGTTTGTAGGCTTTCGACTGTATAGTCGGCATCACCCAAACGGTAATAAGCAAAAATATCGTCTAGTTTTTTAACTTGTGTTGAGGTCAACTCTTCTTCAAATTGCAGCATCATTAATGCAATCTCAATCGACGCACGTTGCTGCAAAATAGCTTGGTTTTCTTTTACTACATGAGGTTTTATGAAATCAAAGAATGCCTTCTTCTTGGCTCTCACATCTTTGATATTTGCAAAGTCTGGTAACTCTACATCATGAAGTGGTTTTTCTACTTCCACTTTTTTTACTGGTAGCTGTTTTTGAACAGGCGCTTCAACCACCTCTTCAATCACTTCTTCAGGCTGAATGAATGGATAAATCAAACCATAAATTGCAACCACAGCGATAACCAGTTTAAGTAAATTTCTTAGCATTTTTTCTCCGATAAAACAGCACATTCCCCGCTTCCATGAATGGGTTGTTACCAGCTAAACACCACACTTTATGCGTTGCGAAAAGCAATTGTAACCTGCACTATGTATACTATTAATGAACTCAAAAGCGCGTAATTATATATAAATTCGCCAATAAAGGCGAATTACCCCAAAATACGCTGAGATTATGTCATTATTTTGATACACCTGAATGAGGAATACTCGAGGATTTATGGACTTGATTTGGCAGCAAAGACGATGTGAACAACGTAAAAACAGACCTAACGATAACCGCTCAGCTTTTCAAGTTGACCGCTCTCGTATTATTCATGCAGCCGCTTTCAGACGACTGCAAGCCAAGACACAGATCATGTCGATTGGCGTTAACGACTTTTACCGTACACGACTAACCCACTCGCTCGAAGTTGCGCAAATTGGTACCGGCTTATTACGCCACTTACAAAATAGCCATCCCGATTTTTCACTGTTTCCTAGCACAAGCTTAATTGAAACCTTATGTTTAGCGCATGATATCGGCCACCCGCCATTTGGTCATGGCGGCGAAACCGCACTGAACTTTATGATGCGCGAACACGGTGGCTTTGAGGGCAACGCCCAAACACTGCGCATTGTCGCCAAACTTGAGCCTTACTCAAAAGGGTTCGGCATGAATCTGACGCGCCGCACCTTACTAGGCTTTATAAAATATCCGGCATTAATCAACCAGCTTTGGCATTCGCAAGCTGAGCACAACCCTGCTTCACCATTTATTACCGCCCACCACTGGCTACCAGCCAAAGGCGTTTATAACTGCGATCAAGACATTTTTGACTGGGTACTCGCGCCTTTCTCAGACGCCGATAAAGACTTACTGCAATCAAATAAACCCTGGGATGACTTTAGAAATAAAACCCAATTTAAGTCGCTCGATTGCGCCATCATGGAAATGGCCGACGACATCGCCTATGCGGTTCACGATTTAGAAGACGCCATTGCCACTGAAACATTGTCAGCCTCAGATTGGCACAACTATGCCATGCCAAAACTCAAAGCGCTCGATTCACCTTGGTTAAAACAAAACTTAGACGTACTCACGCAGCGCTTATTCTCAGATGATGAGTCACTCAGAAAAGACGCCATTGGCGAGCTTGTAAACTTATTCATTGTAAACAGCAGCATGCAAACACAAAACGACGCGTTTGAATCAGAGTTACTTAAAAACACCGTGAAACTCGAGCCCGAGTTTGCAGCAATTCTGCAAGTGCTGAAAATTTTCGTTTACGAGCGACTCATCCGTGAGCCCAAAATGCAGCAAATAGAATTCAGCGGTCAAAACCTGTTAATGGATTTATTCAAAGCATTCGCCAGCGATCCGATGCGACTACTGCCACACACGACTCAAGTGATCTTTGAAGAAGCACATGATGAAAACGCGAGAATGCGTGTACTAACCGACTATTTATCGGGTATGTCTGATGAATATGCGAGAAAGACGCATGCGAGGCTGTTTGCGGGAGCGGTTTAAAAGAAGAGTCATTGAGGCTCTGTGATTTAATGGGCCTCCAAGAAAATAACAATTATGAATTGAAGCTTTAGAATCGAAATTGTGGAGAAACAACATCAATACAATCATCACAAAAGAACTCAAACTAATGATGACACTTGGTATATCACTCATCATAGCCATTTTTGTTCTTATATGGTGTACTCATTCAGTCTGTTGCAAGACCAGCCCTAATGGCGATAATAAATGAAGACGATGAAACCTAACTCTCAAACTCTGTTTTACCTCAATAATAAACAAGTGATACACAGCTTTCACTCAATATTTAAAGCCATCTTGATGTCGTTTATTCCATTCATGGTGCTGTTTTGGTCTAACAAATCAAGTTATGTATCTATTGATTTATATTACTTCTATACCTCAATTATCTTTGTTGGACTCTTTTACTTTATTTTTTCGATTATTGGCTGGATTATTTTCGGCTTGCCAACTCACTTTATTGCAACTAAGTTTTTTCACGGCAGTCATTGGGGTTATTTAGGTGGTTTTCTTTTATTTAGCGCCATGATCATATTCATTTCAGGGGGTATAGAAACACTGTGGTTTTACAGCGGTGTAGCTGGGCTGCAAATTGCGCTATTTTTATGGTGCTTTAAGAGAAGAGTTTAGTATTAAAATGTCGTTGATATTTAAAGGGGAGAGAAAAGCTGGTCGGCATAGCAGGATTTGAACCTGCGACCCCTGACACCCCATGACAGTGCGCTACCAAGCTGCGCTATATGCCGACTTGCTAGCAACTATACAAGATTAATCTTAAAAGGCAACAACCTGTTGGATTGTTTGAACATTTTGTGTTCTTTATTTCAATTTGAAGGTGCTTAACTGATCCAATCCCAGAGTTTATAAATAAAGAATAAGTTTCTCTGGAGGTTATAACTCCCAAAATCCTTGCTCAATGCCACCTATTATGTAAATTGCAAACTTGCCTTTCTCTGGTATCTCCATAGGCGACATAGCTATTTCAGCGCCTTGGGCCTCAACATGCTTAACAGTGCCTCTATATTGTCGACTAACCAATATGGCCTAACTACTGGCGTTTCGTTTTCTCTTAAGGGCCCGCTTACACCAAGAATGCTACCATCCTGTAAAAGACTTGTTTTAGCACCGCCTAACATTGCATCTGGCTGGCTAAAACTTGCGTTCTGTGAGTGCTCATACGCTTTACACACGCTTCAACATCTGGGGTAACGATTTCAAGGTAATGTATTCTCATAGTGATACTCTGTTAAGACACCTATTCTCTTAAATTTAATAAAATCACTTCAAGCTGCAACATGTAAGATAGTCTATTAAAGCGCTCTATTTATCATGCAGATTTGCCTAAGGGTCTTATTGGCTCATACAAGAATGTGCATTAAGTGACTTTTCTTAAATTGCTCCTCATTTCATTTCGCAGCAAAGTTTTAAACGCCTTTTTTAGGGGTCAAATTAGCTCAAAAAGTTCGTAATGAGATGCTTAAAGGCCTTAAAGTGCCCTGCTGACACTTTGCATAAAGACAACTGAAACATTTATGTCATTTTTCATCGTTACTGTCTGCCGCAATGATTTAGTAACAGCTTTAGAGCTCAACATGACAAACACATATTTAAAATTATCTTGGCTGATTGGTGGATTACTTTGTAGTGAGGTTGCCAATGCTTCACAGACTAATAAGCAATGGCTAACCGAGTCTGAGTTTATTTCGCCTATTGATGTCGCACATACTAACCATAAACAACTTGCGGTGAGTGAAGCGCACGGTATCGCTTTACTCGATGAGCAAGGTAATGCTTTATCGACAATTAACTCTAAGTCTGAACATTTAGACTTTAGGTGGCTACCAAACTCTAAGTCTCTCGGAGTGTTATCTACCCTAAACAAAAACACCGGCAATATCGAGCTCATTAAAGTTGATTTTAAACGGAATCGTATTGAAAAAGCGTATGAGCTTTTAGCAGATAAAACAGCATTTGATGCACTGTGTTTGGGTTCTTCATCTGAGCATATTGAGTTATTCACTGTTGATGTAAACGGCATCGTTAGTCAAATGGCGCTAAATACCGCAAACGATACTGATTGGCAATTAAGTGAAATTCGACATTTTGCAGCGGGCCTTAATATGAAGTCTTGTGCAGTGAATGACCTCACCGAATCACTCTATATCGCAGAAGAAAATATTGGCGTTTGGCAGTACTCGACTAACCCTGAGCTTGAAATTATTCGCGAGCTTTTACAGCTTGCTGAGGGGCTCGAAGTAGAATACTTAGATACCACCGCTTCGGGTGATGTGTCTGTGGTGTCACCAAGTACAAGCAAGCTTTGGCTACTTAACCAAAGTAGTAAGGCGTTCAAACCTAATGAGCTGCCCAAAGACATAGCGCCAAAAACCGTTCAGCTTCACCGCTCTGACAAAAACTTAATTGCTTATATCTTCGATGATGAGACATCTAAGAATATCAAAATCAATATGGGCAAACATAAGTTACCTTTGAAAAAGAAGAATGAGCAACCGATTGCCAATCTGCTCCCCTTTGCACAAACGACCTCTGTTGCATCTCATGGTGACGCCGCAGATGATCCTGAAATTTGGATTAATAGCACAACGCCTTCAAACAGCCTCGTTTATGGTACTGATAAAAAGTCAGGACTCAACATTTACGATCTTAATGGCAACCTTGTAAAAACTTTACCTGTTGGTCGAGTAAACAATGTCGATATTCGTTACGGCGTTAAATTCAATGGTGAGGTTGTTGATATAGCAGCAGCCAGTAACCGAACCAATAAAAACATCAGCCTATTTAAAATCGATCAAAAATCTGGGCTCCCTACTTTGCTTGCCGATATTGAAACAGACTTGGCTGATCCATATGGTTTATGTATGGGACAATACGATAATGAACTGGCGGTATGGATTAATGACACCGATGGTCGCTTTCAAAAATACGAGATTGCATTTAATAAGCAAAAAGTAACAGGCAAGAAAACTCTAGAATGGACAGTACCTAGTCAACCTGAAGGCTGTGTAAGCGATGATGCGAATAAACGCTTGTTTTATGGTGAAGAGTCAACGGGTGTATGGCTAAAAGACCTTAAAGGTAACCAGCCCGACAAGTTGATCTCCGGTTTAAATGAGCAAATCGAAGCCGATATTGAAGGCATGAGCTTATATCGTTTAAACGGCAAACAATACCTTGTTGTATCTAGCCAAGGTAATAACCGCTTTGCGGTATATGCCGTAGACAATAACAATGAATTTTTGGGTGTTTTTGAAGTCGGCGTAAACTGGGCGAGCATGATCGATGGTGCTTCAGAAACCGATGGTTTGGCAGTAACAAGCAGCTATCTTGGTGAAGCCCTCCCGAATGGCCTATTAGTTGTTCAAGATGGTCATAATGTAATGCCTAAAAGCACACAAAACTTTAAGCTTGTTGATGGCAGTTTGTTAAGAGATTGGATCTTAAATAAAGTCGCAAAGTAGCTTCTAAAAATACAGTGCAGACCAACATTGCAATGTTTGAGTCAATATAAAAGCTCACATGTCTAAGTGAGATGCTAGAAGAAGCGTCTCACTCATACTTGCTTTCAGCTAGCGTAAGATTAACCTGCTTATTATTTATTTTTACCAAATGATTTATACGCTCGAACTCTCCAGATTTAAAACTACCGTAAATTTCTAATTGAGTTAGATTAGGTGTTTGTAATTCAGATAAAAATGAATCTACAAATGTATATTCTTTGTCTTCTTCAAAGCGTTCTAAATCTATTTCAACTTCTTTAAGTTTTGGAAAACGAGATTTAAGAAGATTATCTAACGTAGCTTGTGCAATCGGTCCACCATTTACGCACGTATAATAATCATTAAGTTGAATAGTTAACCTTTCTAACTCAGGAAAATAAAGAGGTTTATGTAATTCAAAGGCCCCACCTAAATATAAGTCTTTTAATTTAGGCATACCTGTAAAACTATTAGTTATGTCACCTATGGTGCCAAAAACACAATGAGCATTACAAAATAGTTCACTTGCACCCAAAGAGAGCTCTTTAACATTTGCAAAGTTAACTTTCGAAACTGCTTCAGTTATCTTGTCATACTTTAGGCCAGACCCTAAAGCATAAGTTGAATCTCCGATAACCAATCGCTCTACTTGATTTACATATTCTGACTGTAAAAATTGTTCTATAACTTCGATGCCATCTGAACCTAAATAAAAATAAAAACCTTTAGCTTCTGTCGGTAAGTTTCTAAATTCACGATAACTTTTAGGTAGGTTTGAAGGTATACCAAAATAAACATCGCTTTGACGTTCCATCTCAATTAGTCGTTGCTTTTCTTTTCTGGCGTTTATTTCTTCTGATCTTTTAGCATTACCATCTGAGTCAGAATTAAATTCTAATATAGGTAAAAATTCTAAAGCCCACTCATCAACTCTGTTGAGATGAATACGTGCAGAGACAAAGCTAATACCAAATATTAAAGGAGTTAATAAGTAATAAAGTGGATTTAATTCTAAATATAAACAACCAGTAATATGCAGGCAGACTGCGATTAATCCTACTGGTATTCTATGCTTGGTCTTATGTGTTTTTCCTAAAAATTTTGCAGTCACTCCAACAATCAATGGGGGTAAGAGAAACAATAATATTGCTGCAATGCGAATGTCTTCGATTAATAAATACACGCATGCAGCTGGTATTGAACCAATAAATGCCCCTAATATAGCACCCGATGGACTTTCTTTTCTTATGAGTTCTTCATAAGCTGTTTTCATTTCTTCATTTGAGAAAAGCATGCAACATTCCTTTATACTTATAAATATCAGTTTTCTGGATAGACTGAATTAAGTATTGATTTCTGCAAACTGCCCTTGCGTTAATTCACATAGAGTAGCTGCCGCCAATTCAATTTCGAGGCCTCTGCGCCCTGCACTCACAAAAATGGTTTCAAAAGTTTTGGCTGAGCTATCTATCACGGTGGCAAGGCGTTTCTTTTGCGCCAATGGACTAACGCCACCTAAAATGTACCCTGTTGAACGCTCGACTAATTGCTGTGCAGCCATGGCTGCTTTCTTTGCACCGACGGCTTTTGCCAAAGACTTTAAGTTCAGTTGTTGGTTAACGGGTAAAACTGCGACCACAAGTTGTTTGCTGTCAGTTTCAACTACTAGGGTTTTAAATACTTGAGATGGGTTTAAACCTAGCTTTTCGGCCGCCTCCAAGCCATAAGATTGCGCGTTTGGCTCGTGCTTGTACTCGTGTACGCTAAATGGAATTTTGTTTTTTCTGGCGAGTAAAATCGCTGGAGTCATGGCTTTAATCCTTTTAATTAACTGTTGCAATTTAACCGCTGTTACTTTGGATAACAAATAAATTTAATAAAAGTTGTCACACTTTGATCCGCTCAAGTGACTTAGTTATATAACCAACAGGAGCTACTATGATTAAGTCACACTACAAACCAAATAAACCTACAAAATTAAGCCTATTGATTGTTTTGTTCATCGCTATTGCGGCAGCATTAAATAGCGCACAAGTATGGGCGCATAATCACTTTACTGTTAAATCATTCGGAAATAGCCAAGCAGATAATGCCAATATCATTCTGATCCCAGGTCTTATGTCTAACGGAGAAGTTTGGCAAAGCACCCTAGACGCAATCAAAGATGAACACCGCGTTCATGTGATCTCAATCAGCGGATTTGCCGATAGTCAAAAACCTACAAACTTTTCGATGTACGAGTTACAAAACGAGCTAATTGATTTTATTACTGAAAAGAATCGCAAGTCAGAAGCTTCAAATGCTGTAGCAAATAAAACAATTCTAATTGGCCATAGTTTGGGAGGCTTTTTAGCTATGTCGATTGCATTAGAAAAGCCAGAGCTTGTTAGTAAGGTCGTTTCAGTAGATGGCCTTCCCTATATTGGTCCGATATTCACTGGCACTAATCAAACGACCCCAGCTTCACTTAGCCACCAAGCTGAACGCATACTTTTAATGCACAAATCAATGACTCAAGCGCAACTAGCAAAGCAAACAGCAAGCGGTATATTTATTCAAGCCACTCAGCCTAGGCACCAAAAGCATATCATTGATATGGCTGAACGATCTGATCCGGTAACCGTTGGCAAAGCTATGCACTATTTAATGAGCAATGATTTAAGACCATCACTGGCTAAAATAAAAGCGGACTTACTTATTCTGGGTGCATCGGGTGGATTTAACGATAACTCGCGTAAACAAGGCGTTGAACAACTATACAAAGAGCAAGTCGTAAATCTACCCAATGCTGTAGTCAAAATGAATACAACTTCTCGTCATTTTATTATGTATGATGATCCTAAATGGCTAAACGACCAAGTTACGGCATTCATTAAGGATAAATCATGAATACATTAGCGTATAAACTAGACATGAAAGACAGTACCAGTATTGCTTTATATGTGTCGCATGCACGAAAAGGTAATGTAAATGCCTTTGAAGCACTTCACAAAGCATGTCGACAACTCATTTGCAGTATTGCGCTCGCTATCACGAAGGACGTGCATGCGAGTGAAGATGTAGCGCAACAAGTATTTATCAATGCATGGCAAAACCTCGATAAGTTAAAAAACGATCACAGCTTTTTACCTTGGCTTCGCCAAACTGCTCGTTATAAAGCTTTAAACGTATTGCGAGAAAAGTCGAACTTAGTATCTGACAATGATGAGTCACTCGAGCAATCACTTGAGCAGTTACTTGCTCACCATGATTGTCCTGATAGTGATTTACTAAAAGATGAACAAGTCATGCTGATGAATCAACTTGTTTCAGCTTTACCAGAAGAGAGCCGTGAGATTTTAATCTTGTACTACCGAGAAGAGCAATCTAGCAAGCAAGTCGCTGCATTATTAGATATCTCTGAGGAAAAAGTACGTCAGCAGTTATCAAGAAGCCGAAAGAAGCTTAAGTCTCAATATTTAAATCGTTTTGGTACATTGGCAATTTCGACGATTACCCCAGCTGTTGCTTTAGGCTTGGTCGCCCCAAGTGCGCCAGTTGCTGCGGCAACACTGGTCACCAATACAACGTATAGCTCACCATTATTGAAGCTTTTTGCGGTCTTAGGTGGCGCTTTTATTGGGGCTTTTGCTGCAATGCTTGCGGTGTTTTATAGCATGAAGTATCCCATTAAGTACGCAAAGACTGAGCAGACAAAAGCAATACTTAAAGTTATGAGAACCAGAATGTTAATCACCACGTTTGTGTTTGGGGTGCTATTCGTTATGAGTTATTCATTTAGCTCGGGCTGGATTATGCCAACCCTTGTTTACTCGGCATTTGCATTGATTCTTGGCTTGCAAATCTTCCAAGGTCAAAACATTGTTATGTTAGATCAACAAAATATGAGTGACAGTGAAATTGCAGCTAAGCCTTTTTTGTGCCGCCCTAAATGGCAAAAGCTTTTTGGCCGAATTGGTCTGGTGCTTGGGTTTGCCAGCGGCGGCTTTGGTTTAGTGATGGGGTTAATTGGCTCGGGCAGATTGGTTTTATGAGTTTATTCTATTTGAGAATAGAAAGATGCGCGATGTAAAAAGAAAAACGCGACATTAAGTCGCATTTTCATACATCTGTTTCAATTTACTAATCGAACCTTACAAATTCTCTTTATAGACCTTCAGTGCTTGCTCTAAATCTGCGATTAAGTCTTCAACATCTTCTAAACCTATATGTAGGCGAATAATCGGGCCGTGCTCCCACCCTGTTGTTGAGCGCAGCTTTGCCATGGTTTTATTGGCAGTGACAAGGCTTTCGTAGCCACCCCATGAGAAACCCATTTTGAAATGATGCAATGCATCTAAAAACGCATTGATTGATTTGAGGTTGCCCTCTTTCATAACAAACGAGAATAAACCGTTGCTGCCATCAAAATCGCGCTTAAAGAACTCATGCCCCGGGCAAGTTTCAAATGCTGGGTGTCGTACATGATCAACGAGTTCGTGTTCAGACAACCACTGTGCGACTTGTATAGCCGCTTTTTCGTGCTGGGCTAAACGCACAGGCATAGTACGAAGACCACGTAATGCTAAGTAAGCATCATCAGCAGACGTACATTGACCTAACAAATAAGAGTGCTCACGCAATGTCGGCCAATGGGCTTCATTTGCAACCGCCACGCCCATCATCACATCTGAGTGACCAACAATGTATTTAGTAGCCGCTTGAATACTGACGTCAACGCCAAAGTTCAATGGTCTAAAATGCCAACCATTACCATAGGTATTGTCTAGCATAGTGATGATGTTATGCTTTTTCGCAACTTCAACAAGTGCAGGCACATCTTGAATTTCCATGGTGATTGACCCCGGAGATTCTAAGAAAATCACTTTAGTGTTTTCTTGAATAAGGGCTTCGATGCCTGCGCCAATCGTTGGGTCATAATACGTAGTCGTGATCCCAAGGCCAGCTAAAATCTTGTCGCATAGATCACGTGTCGGCTCGTAAGCGTTATCAACCATTAATAAGTGGTCGCCGGCTTTCAAAAAAGACAATAAAGATTGACTGATGGCTGCGGCACCCGATGGATAAAGTGCACAACCTGCGCCATTTTCAAGTTCCGTAATGGCATCTTGTAGCGCATAGTGAGTATTTGTGCCACGACGACCATAAAATAAGGTGCGATCAGCACGCTCTTTAATGGCGGTTTGCATTTCTTCTACGGTATCAAATACGACTGTTGAAGCACGTTGCACAACTGGGTTTACGACCCCTTGGGTATATTGTTTTTTTCTGCCAGCACTGACAATCTGAGTGTTCTTTTTCATTGTTAAACCTTGGTATTTTTAACTTGTTTTATTCGCCAAGTGCGCGCCAATATTCAACTAAATAACGTGAAATTGAATCTCTTCGGGTAAGTTTAAACCCAGGCGTATCATCGCCCCACTCTGCGAATGTATTTAATTCTGCTCTTGAGAACCACTTAGCATCTTGCAATTCATCTTGTTCCACAGAGATCTCTGTGGTTTTCGCTTTGGCAATAAAGCCCAGCATTAATGACGACGGAAAAGGCCATGGCTGTGATGCGATATACTGCGCATCTTCTGCAATAATGCCCGACTCTTCTTCTACTTCACGCAGTACCGCTTGCTCTAGTGATTCTCCTGGATCAACAAAACCTGCGAGCGTTGAATATACGCCTTCTGGCCAGCTTTCTTGACGACCCATCAAACAACGCTCTATGCCATCGTCAAAGGTATGGGTCACTAACATAATCACCGCCGGATCAGTTCGTGGGAATGTAATATGACGACATTCACCATTTTGACAACGACGTGCATGCCCGCCCTCATAAGGCTTATTTGCCGTGCCACAACGGCCACAAAAAACATGGGTTTTATGCCAATAGCACATGCCCCTTGCGAGTACGCCGATAGATGCTTCAAAACCATTTAGTTTTGGCCCAACTTTACGCATATCTTCAAATGTGCCACCCGCTGATAAATCATTCACTTCATCAGGGTCTATATTCGACACATCTAACACAAAATAGTGTAATTCGTTTTGATGGCCAATATACACGGCATCATCGGTATTTAGGTGTGCGACTGACGACCAGAGTAATAGCTGAAGCTTTTGTAAATCAGCGCTAAATAAGTTTTTATCTTGGTAAATTAAAAGCCATCGGCTGTTGGTCGTTTTTTGCGTGTTTAGCCAATTGCTATCTTTGCGTTGTTGCGACGCTCTGTCTAAACTCATCTGCGTGTAATGAAGCATATTCACTCCTTTGCGTGATTTGAGCTTAAGCTAACACACAGACACTCTAAGCTAAATAAATAAGCCGTAAAATTTGCAAAAAAAAAGCCCTAACGGGCTTTTAAAACATGTAGTTGCGATACTACAAAGAGGCTAAATAGGCCTGAAGCTTTTGGTTTTCAGCTTCGATGTGCTGATAAAACTCAATGTCTTTTAACTTGCTAGCTGCAGCTTTATCAATCACGATAACCGCATCACGGTGCATTTGTAATGCAGATGCAGGGCAAGCTGCTGTTAACGGGCCTTCAATCATTGCATGAACCGCTTCAGCTTTGTTCTCACCAGTCGCTAGAAGCACCACTTTTTTAGCATCAATAATAGTGCCGATACCCATAGTGATAGATAAATGTGGTTGATATTCATCTTCTTTGAAGAAACGCGCATTATCATCAATGGTTGCTTTGGTTAATGTTTTAACACGTGTACGCGACGTTAAGCCTGAAGACGGCTCGTTGAAACCAATGTGACCATTACGACCAATGCCCAATAGTTGAATATCAATACCACCGGCAGCGGCAATATGACCTTCGTATTCCTGACACGCAGTGATAGGATTTTTCGCATCACCCGGTGGTACATGAGTTTTATCTTTGTCGATGTCTACATGGTTGAACAACTGCTCGTTCATAAAATAACGGTAGCTTTGTGGGTGTGAACCATCTAGACCTAAGTATTCGTCTAAGTTGAATGTTGTCGCATCTTTAAAGCTAATTTCACCTGCTTCGTTACGACGAATTAGTTCTTGGTAAAGCGCTACTGGTGTTGAACCGGTCGCTAAACCTAACACAGACTCTGCTTTCTTTTGTAGTTGTTTTGTAAAGATATCTGCGCCATAAGCTGCAACTTCATTGGCGTCGTTTAAGATTACTATTTGCATGGTTTTGGCTCGTTGTAGAAGAAAAGAAAAAATGGGATCTGGGCTTACTTCGCGTGCAATCAAAATAAGCGCCAGATCAAAACCTAATCGGGATAATCTTATTAGGCTGTACCATTATGACAACGCTGTCATTATTATCATTAATTGAGCGCTTGTAAAGTAAAAGTGAAAAAAAACTTGTATTTTTTTATAACAAAAAGGCCCATTAATATGAGCCTTTTGCATAAGTAAATAATCAAGGTTTGAAATTAAACGCTAACAAAGATCTTACGACGATACATCCAGTGTAGTACTAACATTTGCACCGCCATCAGCGCAGTGACCGCCAATACCGGCTGCCATTCACTTGGGGCTGCGTTTACCACACCACCGAACACACTGCGGCTAATGTACTCCCAATCAACTAAAGATGACGCTAGGTAGATAATGATTGAGTTTGCACCAATGATGACAAACGGGTAAGCCAGCTTTTGACCATTTAAAATGTCGACTGCTGCGTAGAAAACAGCAAGTAAAATTGCACTCCACCCCACTGTTACCAATACAAATGAACTGGTCCAAAGCTCTTTATTAACTGGGAAGTGTAAGTCCCATGTCCAACCGAGCACTAAACTTACAACACCTGCGCCGAATAACATACCACAGGTTTTCCATTCACCGCGCTCATTGGCTTTTGCAATCAGTTGTCCTGCAAATACACCGGCAATCGCATTCACAATCGCTGGCAAACTCGACAAAATACCTTCAGGGTCAACTACACGGTTTTGATATGAAATACCAGGTAAAAGGTGCTTATCAAACCATGCATTCCAACTACCTGCTGCAGATAAGTCACCTGCGACACCACCCGGCACAGGTATAAAGCAAAGTAGTACCCAGTAGAAAATTAAAATACCAAGGCCTGAATAAGCTAAAACACGTAAGCTAAAATGCCAAACTAATAAAGCACAGAAGAACCAAGCGATAGCTATTCGCCCTAACACACTAGCATAACGTACTTCTTCAAACGCAAATGGTGCTCCAGTGCCCCAACCGTGGTTATACAGAACACCAAATGCCATAAGTAAAAACAATCGCTTGAGTGCTTTATTGTATAACGGGCGTCTTTCGTTAAAAGGAAGGTGATCAATACGCTTTGGGGCCAGGCCCATGGCAACACCAGATAAAAAGATAAATAACGGGAATATTAAATCGTAAAAAGTAAAGCCATGCCATGGGCTATGCACTGTGTGTACTTCAAATGCTTTCCATCCCTGCCAGCCAGTTAAAACAAATAAAGCGGCAAATATACCTTGGCCGCCTAAAATCCAAAACATATCCATGCCTCGGAGTGCATCTAAAGATGCTAATCGTTTTTTTTGTGTTTTTGTTGTCATATTTTATTCCAGTACAAATAAAAAAGCCCCGCTATACTGCAGCGGGGTTTTTTCCTCAGGGAAAGTTAAATCTGAGCACCAGCGATATACGTTGCCTGTGCAAATAAATTCTCATCAAGGTGCACAAAGTCTGCATCTGCCCCTTCTCTCAGATGACCTTTGCTGTTTAAGCCCAAATATTGCGCCGGATAAAGCGATGCCATACGAAGCGCTTCTGGTAGACTGACGTCTAACCAATCAACTGTATTTCGTACTGCGCTTGCCATATCCAATACACTACCAGCCAGTTCACCGGTTGTAGAATTTAAACGGTCACCAGTACGAATTACTTTACGACCGTCGAAGAAAGCAAATTCAGTATCGTCAGTGCCAACCGGCGGCATCGCATCTGTTACTAACATGATTTTGCCACGCTGTTTAGAGCGGATCGCTAATTTAGCAGACGTGTTATGAACATGATGACCATCGACAATTAAACCGCACCAGCTGTTGTCATCCCATAAAGCTGCACCAACAACACCCGGTTCACGTGAAGTAAACGCAGACATAGCATTGAATAAATGAGTAAAACCATCAGCACCCACTTTTAACGCAGTGTTAGCTGTTTCAAAATCTGCATTTGAGTGACCGATACTCACTTTAACGCCTAAGCTAATTAAGCGTTCTATATCAGCTAGAGGCACTGTCTCTGGCGCTAAAGTGACCATCTTTATGCCCAAGTCTTGACGCGCATAAATATCGAATTCTTGTTCAGTGATAGGTCGAATAAACTGCTCGCTGTGCGTGCCTTTTTTCGGATGAGACAAGTGTGGACCTTCAAAATGGATCCCCACTACACCAGCTTGATTGCTTTCAATGGCAGCTGCCATCGCATCTGCTGCCGCTTGCATCACTTCAATTTTATCTGTGATCAGAGTTGGCATAAGCGCAGTAGAACCAAATTGCGCATGTGCCGATACCATCTTCTCAAGGCAGGCCGTGGTTTGCTCAGCGTTATAAAATGCCCCACCACCGCCGTTTACTTGAACGTCGATATAGCCTGGTACGACTAGGCCATCGAGATTAATTACTTCGGCGTTTTCAGCCGAAACGTTATAACTAACTTTGCCGTCTTCTACTGAGAAAACAACATCATGATGAAATTGCTCACCATCAAAAAGCCTTTTGGCTTTGTAAATTTGCAGGCTCATTAGTTCACCTTTTTAATTTCATACTGGGTGCTTTCCATCGCAAAATAGATAGCGCCAATTTCTGGAGGCTGTTTTGGCTGCTGAACAAGCTTTGCAATATCAGCATCTAGCCATTTATTTAGCGGCTCAGCTAAACCACCGATCATAGATAAACGCGGTGGATTAATTTCTAATAATCTTTTCGCAAGGTTGCTGATATATTCGGCACCTTGTTTAACAATTTGCAATGCGACTTCATCGTTCTGCTCTGCAGCTGCAAATACGTGGCGTGCTAACTTCGCATAACCACTTGAAGGTTGACCTGCCATTTGCTCGGCGATCCCCATTGCGTCTGTGACATGAAAATGTTGCTTTAACGTGTCTGATAAAACGGTTTTTGGCCCGAGGCCATCAAGATCTACAAGTACTGCTTTGACCGCCTCTAGACCCATCCATGCACCACTGCCCATATCGCCTTGCGCAAAACCATGACCGCCATAATTGACTGTTTCACCGCTTACTATAGCGAAACCGCATGAGCCTGTGCCTGTAATAATCACTGCGCCATCACTACCGTCATGTGCACCAATACACGCTGTGTGCAAGTCGGTTGTAAGATACATTTCTTTAAAAGGATGGTCCCATTGCATGATTTTATCGTAAAGACCTGGAATATTCACACCCGCTAAGCCAAGGCCGGCTACTATGTCATGCACCTGTTCAACACGAAGACCCGCATCTTGTAAGGCTAGCTGAGTTGATACCATGATTGACTCTAATGTGCGCTCAAGACCATGTAATGGATTGGCAGGACCACCTAACCCAGTACCTAACACCCCTTGTGTAGCAGAGTAGATAGTTGCACGACATTTTGTACCACCACCATCTATTCCAATAAATAACTGGTCTTGTTCAACCTGTTTAGCCATCATTTAGCGACCCCTGATCTGTAACGTATTGCTCAAATAGTTTGTGATTATTTGGCAGAGCATTTTTTCATGTTGATTTAATGTTACACACAAAATGACAGCGTTGTCATTAAATTTTTCAGAAAAATGTTCGAAATTGATAATTTCTAATATTGCACAAAAGAATCTCTTTGTCACCGAAACCAAAGTCTAACAACAGACAGAAATGTGCTTTTAAATATAAAACATTAATAACTATAGGGATATTCAACTGGTATGAGGTCTTTTATGTTATTAAGAAAGACTTAAAAAGGAGCAGCAGGCTACTCCTTCTATTGTGAAAACTTTTATGATGCGCTTTTCAAAATAGAATAAAGTTGGTCTTTTAAATGCAATCGTTGCTTTTTGAGTGACTCAAGATAGTCATCTGAGGTGTTTTCAACCCCCTCTTCAATGCGGATCACCTCATGATCTAAATTATGGTAATCATCAAATAAGCGCGCAAAATGTCGATCATTCATTTTTAGTTCGTGGATTTTTTCTTTAAATTCAGGTAACTCTTTAGCTAAGCTGTGGCGATCAATAATCATAATGAAGTCCTGTTTAAGTTGTCATTTTTCCAAACAAACCTGATGCTTGGCTCACTTTCATAGTACGCCTGCAGTCATGCTGAATGTTGATCTAGCACAAGTTTTAATACACATTTATAAAACGGTTTTATAAGGAGATTAAAACAGAATTTTTAATTTGATTTATGAGCTATAAATGTTGTCAAAAAAGAAAAAAGCCTAACAGCGAACCGCTAGGCTTGGGCAAGTAAAGAAATTGAAAAAGGTTTATAGCTTAGATGTCGATTCTCTTACGATAAGCTTAGCTTCAAGTGTGGTCTGCGTTTTTTCTACATCAGGGTCGCTTATCTGAAGTATCAACTGCTCAACAGCTTGTCGCGTCATCTCTTCTACAGGCTGTGCGATTGTTGTTAACCCAGGCCAAATATGACGGGCTATCGGTGCGTTATCAAAACCCGCTATCGAAATATCTTCTGGTACATTCAACTTTGATTGTGTCGCCAATTTTAACACCGCTGCTGCCATGTAATCATTCGATGCAAACACCGCACTCGGTCTTGGTTGTAAATCTAAAATTTCTTTTGCACTATCAGCACCTGAGTGATAACTGAAGTTACCTTCAGCCACCAGCTCTGCATCGAATGCAATATTGTGCTCTGCAAGCGCTTTCTGATACCCCGAGAAACGCTGCTCTGTGGCACTGTGATCTGGGTGACCTTTAATAAATGCAATTCGGGTATGACCCAAAGAAATCAAATGCTCTGTGATCTCGAAAGCACCTTGTTCATCGTTACTTCTGACTGAAATTGACGTTTCATCTTCGATTGCAGATGCAACGCGTGCGTAATTAATACCTTTCTTTTGCAGAAATTCGATTAATTCTTGTGAATCAGAAAATGGCGGCGTGAGAACTAGGCCATCTAGGCGAGACGTTGTTAGTAGGTGTTCAATATTTTCAATGAGCGCTTCGCCACGCAGTTCGCATGGGTGTATAAGCAAGTTGTAATTATGTTTATGACATGCTTCTAAAGCACCACTTTGTACACGTGTGATATAACTTTTACTGGGGTTATCGTACAAACAGCCGATGATAAAGCTGCGATTGCGAGCAAGGCCTCTGGCGATAGGATTCGGTGTGTAATCAAGTTCTTTGAAAACTTTTAATACTTTTTCACGTGTTGCCGGGCTAACATTGGGCTCATTATTCAATACACGTGAAACGGTTTTTTTCGATACACCGGCGTATTCTGCAACACTATTTATTGTTACTTTCTTCATCTGGTTTCCCGCTCTACATTCGAGGGAGTAAGCACTTCAACCTCTACTGCAATTCATCCTGAACGAAAGAAATATCAATCTAGAATTCTTTGATTAATGGGTTATCATTTATTTTAAAAAAATGCTGCCCACATACATGGGCAGCCAACACGTTTTGACAACAAAATGATAAAACGCCGACATTATGACACCGGTGTCAGACTTGCGCAATAAAATTTTTCAATTGACTATTTTTAACTGCCTATTTCTTGCCCTAACTTTTCCATAAACTCCTTCATAAACAACACCCTAGATTCAGCTTCTTGCTTTCCTGCATACGTGTGCATAACTTCAGGTAATTTAAAGAGTTTGTTATAGAAATGGTCAACGGTATATGAATAATCATCGGGCGCTCGATTTTCACAGAATGGATCGTCAACATTATAAACGCTTCGATGCATCGCACCGCCAACGGTAAAACAGCGTGCAACACCGATTGCCCCTAAACTATCTAGCCTATCTGCATCTTGAACAATTTTAGCTTCAAGTGTTTCAGCTTCCACATTCGCACTGTAGCTGTGCGCAACTATGGCGTGATGCACAGCAGACAACTTTTCACTTGAGAAGTCGATATTTTTTAAATAGTCGATGGCTTTGTCAGCTGCCAATTTTGAAGCTTGGCTCCTCAGAGGGCTATTTTTCGCGACTGCCACACAGTCGTGAAGCCATGCTGCAGCAACCACCACTTGTAAATCTGCTTGTTCTTTTTCAGCTAATAGCTTTGCAGCTGTAACAACCCTTTGCACATGCGCTAGGTCATGTCCCGCATCGGCTATGGGTAATGCTTGTACAAATTTGCGACAACTTTGTTCTAAAGACGCTAATTTATCGTTATTCAATGCCCTACTCTCCGGATAATTCGCTGATCAACATTGTATGTTTGTAAACGCTTAACTAAAATGCCCAGCATACAATTAAGTTAGGAAAAATTCATGTCTTGTGCAGTGTACTTGCAGCCTGGTAGAGAAAAATCATTAAAACGTAAACACCCTTGGATATTCTCCAAAGCCATCAAAAAAGTAAAAGGTAAACCTGCTCTGGGTGATACCGTAAAAATTTACTCTAATGAAGGTAAATTTCTTGCTACTGCTGCATATAGTCCTGATTCTCAAATTAGAGCACGTATATGGAGCTTTGATGAATCTGAAAGCATCGACAAAGATTTTTTCTTACGTCGTTTAACGCGTGCTTTTGATGCCCGAAGTCAAGTTATTGAAGAAGGCGGCTTAAGCGGTTTTCGCTTAAGCGCAGCAGAGTCTGATGGCTTACCCGGTATCACCATTGATAAATTCGACAATTACATTGTATGTCAGCTATTAAGTGCGGGTGCAGAGCGCCATAAAGGCGATATCGTTCAAGCACTTCGTGAGCTTTTTCCTGATTGCCACATTTATGAGCGCTCTGACGTTGACGTACGTAAGAAAGAAGGCCTAGAAAAAACCACTGGTGCACTTTGGGGTGATGCGCCGACTGAGCCTGTTGTCATTACAGAAAATGGCTTAAAGCTTGAAGTTGATATTTTAAACGGTCACAAAACCGGTTTTTATCTGGACCAACGTGATAGCCGTGCAGCGCTTGAACGTTTCTCTAAAGACAAAGAGGTTTTAAACTGCTTCTGCTACACGGGCACTTTTGGTTTATATGCGCTACGTGGCGGCTGTAAGAACGTCATTAACGTAGATGTATCACAACCAGCCCTTGATACTGCAAAAAGAAATGTAGAGCACAATGACCTTGATTTGTCACGTGCTGAGTTCGTTAAACAAGATGTATTTAAGCTGCTTCGCCAGTACCGTGAAGAAGGCCGTCAATTCGATACTATCGTGATGGACCCTCCTAAGTTTGCTGAGAGCAAAGCACAACTAACGGGCGCATGTCGTGGCTATAAAGATATTAATATGATCGCAATGCAAATCCTGAAGCCTGGCGGCACATTACTTACCTTCTCTTGTTCTGGCTTAATGGAGCAAAACCTGTTCCAAAAGGTTGTTGCTGACGCAGCCCTTGATGCGGGTAAAGAGCTGCTGATTATGGAGCGTTTGAACCAAGCAGCCGATCACCCTATCGCGGGTAACTACCCTGAAGGTTTCTACCTTAAAGGCCTTATTTGTAAGGTTTATTAGTGTAGATAGAGTTTAGAGCAAAATTGGATAAACTAGTTACTAAGGCCACAGAGTGGCCTTTTTTTATATTCAAGACATAAAAAAGGCGCTCATCCCAGAGCGCCTAAGTTTGCTTAACATTCTTTTCTTCTTAAGCTTATTCGCTTAAGTCACCATATTGGTTATTTGTACTTAGTAATACTGCTTTATCAAAGCCAGGTAAACTTAAGCTATCTTGACTCAGTACAAGCTCATTTTCATCAATCATACCGTTGCCAAAGCGATAAATAAGTTCATATTGGCCATTGTCAGCGGCTTGCTGGTAGTCTGCTTGAGCAAGCTTTGTTTGCTCTAACTTTGCTTGGTATGAATTTAGCTGCTGTTCAGAATAGCGTTTCGCTAGCAACTTATTGGTAAAGTTTGGCGAAAATACCGTTGCTGTTGCGTTGTTACCACCGAAGCCTTTTGAGTTGATAAATGCCACATCCATCGGTGAACATTCATAGTGCTCATTGCGAATATCTAAATGTTCCGCGTGCACGTCGTCAGCCACTTTATCAATCGTTGTAATACCTGGCATGATGTTGTGACTAAATACACCCAGTGCTAGCGCGAGTTGGTCACCACTTGCAGGCGCAATGGTGTGCCCTACGTATGCCTTTGGAGCAACCACTTTCCAACCATTAATTGAAAACGCTTCTGCTACTTTGTGATAAATCAGTGATTCAGTTACACGGTTTTGCGGTGTACTTGAGCCGTGAGCTAAAATAAAGCTACGCTCTTTGATCGCGTCAGCACCCGCAATTTGCTCAGCTAATGCAACAGACTTAGCCATAGTAATGTAGTTACCCGGGCCAGGTGCCGTGATTGACTTTTTGATACCATCAGCATTAACAAACACATCGACTACCGAACCCATCACCTCTGCGCCAAGCTCTAGTGCTAAGGCATCGTCCATTAAGATCGCAACCTGAGCGCCTTCACCGATTGTGAAACCACAGTTATCACCAAATGGACGGCTTGTGCGACGGTAGTCAACGTTTTCTGTATTATCGAGCTTACGAAGACCTTCTTCGTTTGCCAATGCGCTCATGTTACCAAAACCTTCAATGACTTCCGGCGTTAACGCACATTCTACGCTCGCTACAATCGCAACACGTGTACGACCAGCTTGAATATCATTAACAGCTGCACGTAAGTTATATAAGAAAGTTGCACATGCACCAGATGTTGTGAACGTCGTACCAACACTGCCTGTAACGTAAGCATTAATAAAGTCTGTCGACATGGTATTTAAACCCAGTGCCAATTGTTTTGTACTTACGCGATCACCTTGTTGACGAGAGCGGATCAAACCACCAAAACCTTCTTGCTGCATTTGACCAGCGACTGATGCTGAATAAGTACCAATTTTGTCTGGTTCAACACTGTTCATGACGGTATCCCAATCAAGACCCGTTGAACGTATTGCATCGGTTGCGGCAAAAATAGTAGCCTGTAAACCACGAGGTTGATAACGACTGTTATAAAGCGATGCCGGATCAAAGCCGGTTGGTAATTGACCCGCCGCTTTGATTGGATTATCACGATAGCTATCGTGTTTTACTTCTAAAGAATCAGGCACAACCACATTGACTGTTTTTGCGTCTAGTTCTTCAACTTGCCAAGAGGCAGGTACTGGGTTTGGTAAATCACGCTTACGACAAGTGAACTTTAGTCCCGCCTCATCATTCGCATTAATAGTTAGCTTTTGTTGCCAGTGTGTTGCATCACAATCAAAATGTTCTTTTTCTATTTTACGGATCAAAGTACCCGCTTTAATCTGCTCACCAAATTTCGCTTCGACTTGTTCAGTTGAAATTTCATCGCCTGTGTGTGTTACTAGTCGACCGTCTTCGAAACGCACTAAATTCATGAGTGTTGCTAGGCCTAAGAAAGTTTCTTGGCGTGCTTGATGATCTAGCTTATCTATAACAATACGGCGATAGCCCTGATGAAAAGATGTACGGCCAGCAGCATTAATGCCACCCATACCGACAATAATTGGTAATGCAGTCATAAATAATCGTTCTTAAAATTTTCACACAACTTAGATATGTTCGATTCTAGTTTGAACTTTAGATTACATTTTGCAAAAATAGCCAAATATCATTTATTTTTCGCCAAATCAGCATGGTCAGACCAGAAAACCCGATAAAAATTGGTTTTTGTATTTATTCAAGCATGCTCTTTACCAGTGTTTCTCTGCCTGCAGAAATGCTCAGAGCAGGTGAAGCATTTGCAAAAAGATACTTAGGACATGACTTTAAACCTTTACGAATAACTTGGTTAGCAAATGATACCTCGCCAATCAGTAATGAGCTTGGGTTACAAATACAACCTGACGAGGCTTTTAGTTATTTGTCAGAGCAAGACTACATAATTGTTCCGAGCATTTGGCGAAACCCTAGACCTGTACTTAGAAAAAACCAAGCTCTTGCAACGGCTTTAAATCAAGCTTGGCATCAAGGCTCGACCATAATTGGTGTCGGCACTGGTGTCTGCTTTTTGGCAGAATCTGGTTTACTCGAACACCACCCTGCGACAACACACTGGCATTACGCGAAACAATTTAAGCTCAATTACCCGTCAGTCGATTTGAAACCTGACTTTTTCATTACTCAGTCTGAGCGCATTTATACCGTAGCCAGTTTGAATGCTCTCGCAGATGTAATTGTGCATTTGATTTCGCAATTATATGGTGTTGCCGCGGCGCAACATGTACAGCAAAACTTTTCTCATGAAATTAGAAAGCCTTATGAAGAACAACGTTTTCTTGAAGGTGATGCAGATACACACCCAGATGAATTAATCGCATCGATTCAATTTTGGTTAAAAAACAATTATCACACTGAAATTGCCCTTTCAGATTTGGCAGAGCAATTTGACTTAAGTTACCGGACGTTTAATCGACGTTTTAAAGCAGCAACGGACCAAACGGCCGCGCATTATCTGCAAACTATACGCTTAGAAAATGCCAAAGAGCTATTAGCGTCTAGTAATCTGTCAATTCAAGATGTGGCAATATCGGTGGGGTTTAATTCTCAGGGCTTACTCACTCGGGTATTTAAGCAAAGGCTAAATCAAACACCGAGTGAGTATAGAAAAATCGTGCGTAAAAAGTTGTTTTCTCAAAACCACTAAACAATTAAAGCTCTGCTTCAATAACTTTTAGTGCATTAGATTCTGACTCAGTCACTATGCCATCAGCCTGTGCTAGTTGAGTCGTTAATCTTAAGGCCAGCTCCTTTATGGGTGCATCAACAATATGTTTCATTCTATGGTGAATAAAATGCTCTGCATCACCTTTTGCAATCACATCTTTGCAATGGGTGATCATATTTGAGATATAAAGACCTGATTCTATCTCGCTATTCCAACATAGCTTCTGTATCCACTGATTTAAAACCGATAACTCTTTTTCACATACCTCGCCATCAATTGACATAAGTAATACAGCTAAATCTACCACAGACTCAGTTTGTAATTGATCAACGCAAACGCCTGAATCTAGATGATTAAGTAACTGTTCGAATTTCATAAAGTCCCCTTTTATAGCGCTCGATAAACACGATTTTCAATGTTTTAAATAACATCAACTTAACAAGATAGTGAACTAGTTTGCTCTTGTCACTTTAATTTATCTCAACTTATACGATACTTAACTCAAATACAGACCAATGAATCATGTTTATGAAATGGGTATGTTTATTTTTGTGCTTTTTTACAGCTTTAAGTAGCAAGGCGAAAATTCCAATTTCGATTGAAACCGATATATATAATTACGCTCAACACGTGCTCGGCGAAGAAAGTATCGAGTCAATAGAGCATTTCAATCACCCAAGTTGCCTTAGGGATGTTGTTGAATTTATCCTAGTACAAAAAGCGATAAAACTCGGAGGCCTAAATCTGGATTATGATTTTGTGCTAGGTGATTATGATGCGAGAAATATTCGTCTTATTCAGCACGGGCTACTCCTGATCAGTTTTGACTCAATTTGGCTTAATGAAGCATCCCAATACGAAAACGATGTATTCATATCTGAACCTGTGATACGTAATGGAGAGTTTTACGCAGGTATATATGTCGCACCCAATAAAATAACTCAGCTCAAACCAAAACTTACGAATGGCATTACAGACCTTAGCTTTGTGACCAGCGAAGCCTGGCACACTGATGTAAAAACACTCACTGCGCTCAAACCCAAAAATTTAGTTATTGAAGCCGATTGGCTAGTTATGGCTAAAATGGTCAGTAGTGGCTGGGTCGATGCCATGCTGGCCCCTTTCAAACCAGCCCAGCCTTTTGAGTACACAGGAAGAAACTACAAAATTCGAGCAATAGATGGCGTTAAAGTCGCTCTTCAAGACAGCAGACACTTTGTAGTATCAAAAAAACATCCACTCGGAAACAAAACATTTAAAGCACTACAGAAGGGTTTAAAGCAGCTCAGACAATCAGGATACATTGAGCGTGCTTATAAGGAATGTGGTTTTCTCAACCCACTTGTTGAAGACTGGCAAGAAATAAAAGCAAAACTGGATTAATTTAAGCTTTAAGTATTAGCTCCATATTTTATTCATTTTCTTACATTAACTTGCCCGCCAACAAAAAAGGTACGTAGGAGTTAAGAAATGTACGAAATTAAATCTTCAATCAATTTTGGTTTTTATATTCTTGCCGCGAGCGTTATTGCGCTTCTTGTGTCAATAAGCACGGTTTTTAACTTTACTGCTTGGTTAGAAGCATTAGAAATCATGCTTATATTCACCCTCAGCTTATTTGTGATTGTCACACTAATTCAAACCTTGATGAGCCGAAGAAGGTCATCTTGGTGTGTGAATGGGTTGAGCTACTATAACTTTTTAGGCGCTCAAAAGTATGTCCCTGTTGAACAAATTCAACAAATTAAAGTTCATACCATTATTTGCTGTAAAGTCACACATGTACAACTTGAGCAGAGAAGTATTTTTTTATTTAGCTGCAAATTAACATCGCAGCAAAAAAATCGACTAGCGCAACTTGGTTACTTTGCAAAATAAACAGCTGTAATAGTGTTCAGATGGTGTGCAATTAGATTTAATTACTTTACTGACCCCAGCTTTATCACTAGGATGGCAAAAAACTTTCACCGAGGAAGATTATGACAACCGCATACCCAATTGGCACGCCTGGTAAACCATGGCAAGAAGCAGAAAAAAAACAGTGGCTTGCAGCACAAGTAATTAAGCGTAGTTACCAACAAGAAGTAGAAACTAAAATACTTGCACTCGCTGACGAGTATGACGTTGAGCAATATGGCGAACTTAATTACGGTGAACATGAATATAAATTGTATGCGATAAAGTCTCGTGACTTTTCTGACAATAAGCCTACTGTTTTAGTGACAGGTGGTGTACATGGTTATGAAACCAGTGGTGTACATGGTGCGATTGAGTTCATAAAATCACAGGGCAAACATTACCAAGCTGATTTCAATCTAGTGGTACTTCCATGTATTAGTCCTTGGGGTTATGAAACAATCAACCGTTGGAACCCAGAGGCGATTGATCCAAACCGCTCATTTTATGCTGACAGTCCAGCTGCTGAGTCAAAACAAGCTATGGCTTATGTCGCTAGGTTTGATGATTTATTGTGTCATGTCGATTTACATGAAACCACAGACACCGACAATTCTGAGTTTCGACCAGCGCTCGCAGCGCGTGATGGTGTCAGTCATGATAATTGGAATATTCCTGATGGTTTTTACTTAGTTGGTCATACTCAAAAGCCGCAATACTCGTTCCAAACTGCGATTATCAAAGAAGTAGAAAAAGTCACCCACATCGCCCCAGCTGATGAAGATGGTAAGTTAATTGGTGTGCCAATTGAGCAATTCGGTGTGATCAACTATGACGGTACTAAACTCGGCCTTTGTATGGGTATGACAGACGCAGAGTACGTAACGACAACCGAAGTTTACCCTGATAGCCCAACTGCAAATGATGAAATTTGTGTACAAGGCCAAGTAGCTTCTGTCGTTGGTGCTTTAAACTACATAAAATCAATCGAAGATTAATAGACAAAAAAGTAGCGCAATTTAACATTGCGCTACTTGCCCCTTTGCATTGTGATATCTAAATAACCAATTGAATAGCTGACTGTTTAGAAAAAACCGAGTGGACTTTCACTATAGCTAACTAATAGGTTTTTAGTTTGCTGATAATGGTCTAACGCTTTTTTATGCGTCTCTCTACCCACACCTGACTTTTTATAACCACCAAATGCCGCATGCGCTGGATACATGTGGTAGCAGTTTGTCCATACACGTCCGGCTTCAATCTTGCGACCAAAATGATAGGCGCGATTCATGTTCCGGGTCCAAACACCCGCACCTAAGCCAAATTCAGAGCTATTCGCCAGCTCTAATGCTTCAGCTTCATCTTTAAACGTACACAGTGAAATAACTGGACCAAAAATCTCTTCTTGGAATACTCGCATTGAATTATTGCCCTTAAGCAAGGTTGGTTGAATGTAATAACCCGAATTAAACTCTTCAGATAATTGCTCAACTTCACCACCGAACAGTACTTCCGCACCTTCTTGTTTACCTATTTCGATATAACTTAAGATTTTATCGAACTGTTGCTGAGAGGCTTGCGCGCCAACCATGGTTTCTGTATCTAATGGGTTGCCACGCTTAATTTGCGCTGTTCGTGCCTTAACACGCTCAATAAACTCGTCATAAATGTCTTCTTGGACAAATAAGCGCGAAGGACAAGTACATACTTCACCTTGGTTGAAATAAGCTAATACCGCACCTTCAATACACTTACTTAAATAATCATCGTCTTTGTCGAGCACGTCATTGAAGAAGATATTTGGTGATTTACCACCAAGCTCAACGGTCGATGGAATGATATTATCGGCAGCGCATTTCAAGATGTGCGAACCAACAGGGGTTGAACCCGTGAATGCAATTTTAGCAATACGTTTGCTCGTCGCGAGCGCTTCACCTGCTTCTTTACCAAAACCATTCACCACGTTTAAAGCACCCGCAGGTAATAAATCACCGATCAGTTCAACTAATAACATGATCGAGGTAGGCGTTTGCTCTGCAGGTTTTAGTACAACACAGTTACCCGCAGCCAGAGCTGGGGCTAATTTCCAAGCGGCCATTAATAGCGGGAAGTTCCAGGGTATAATTTGCCCAACTACACCTAGCGGCTCATGAAAATGGTAGGCCACGGTGTGCTCGTCAATCTCGCCAATACTGCCCTCTTGCGCTCGAATACAGCCAGCAAAATATCTAAAATGATCTGCTGCTAGTGGAATATCAGCGGCGAGGGTTTCGCGTACGGCTTTACCGTTATCCCAAGTTTCAGCAACGGCCAAATACTCTTTGTTATCTTCAATGATCTGAGCAATTTTCAGTAAAATATTACTGCGCTCAGTGACACTGGTTGTGCCCCACGCCTCTTTTGCTTCATGTGCTTTGTCGAGTGCCAACTCGATATCTGCTGCTTTAGAGCGTGCCACTTGGCAAAACACCTTTCCGTTCACAGGGCTTTTGTTTTCAAAATATTCACCATCTAAGGGAGCAACCCACTCACCACCGATGTAATTGTCATACTTATCTTTAAAATTAACGACTGCGCCTTGGGTATTCGGGTTTGAATAAATCATAGTGTCCTCTTCTATCAACTTGTTGCCCGGCTCATACTTCAGTTATGTGTTTATTTTTGAGCCGATTGAATTGACATTAAGCGAAAGGAGGCTTAAAAAATTAACTCTAGGTATTTTTTGCTTAACTCTCAGTCTTGATATTCATAAGGAACAGATATGCGCTTTGATTTACAAGCTAGGCACCAACACATTGATAAATTGGTAGAGAATAAGCTCAGCTTTGATTCAAATGACGCGCAATTGAGTATTTATGACACTTATGAAAGCGCATTTAATGTGCCCTTATCATCAAGCAATGTATTGTTTTGCGGTATGCTACAAGGCAAAAAGGTGATGCATGTAGAAACATGTGATTACCACCATGATTTTTTGCCTAATGAAAGCTTTGTACTTGCACCAAACCAAACCGTCCATATTGACTTTCCTGACGCATCAGGGCCAACACCCACAACCTGCTTAGCCATTGAAATTAACTCTGATAAACTGGCTGATATTGCCCAAAAGCTTAATATACAAAATCAAACTAGTATCGAAGTGGCTTATCAAAATGAACTCGTCCATGTCGAGCACAATTGGCAAACTCAGGCATTACTCGACCGTATGGTGCATTTATTTACTGAAAATGGAGATCAACGCGGATTTTTGATTGATTTAGCACTGAATGAATTGGTGACACGATTGCTCACTCAGCAAACTCGCGAACTTATTTTAAAGTGCGCAAGCTTGCATAATCATCAAGACCCAATTACAGAAGTCGTTCAATACATAGAGCATCATTTGAGCGAGCCTCTAGATATCGATACTTTGTGTAAAATTGCTTGTATGAGTCGCAGTAAATTTTTTAATTACTTTAAGTCATGCTTAAACATGACCCCGCAACAGTGGCTGCAAACACGGCGACTGTCAAAGGCCAAAGAGCTGCTTAAAAAAGGTAAAAGTATTACCCAAATAGGGTTTGATTTAGGCTTCAATCATACCAGTCAATTTAGCCGTACATTCAAAAATGCCTTTGGTGTTTCTCCAAAGGCATTTCAAAAGAACTAACTAAAGTATACCAATCCTCAATAATACTCAATCATTTTGAAGGACTAAAACTGACGCTAGCTTCGTTAAAAATTTCTTATTTAGAACAACTAAATAGCAAAATTTTAGCCTTGC
>NZ_PPSW01000058.1 GCF_005876835.1 Pseudoalteromonas phenolica | reverse complement strand
TCAACGCCCCACTAAGGGGCTTAATACAGTTTGCTAAAATGTGAGCGAAAGCGAAACAGCAAACTGTAGAAAGTCCCGCTTAAGTGGCTTGTTAGGTGCTACTACAAATTTACGCTAATTAGTAACATTACAAAACCAATAAAAACTAAACAAATAGATTTAATACGAATAGCTTTAAAATTACTGGCTAAATAAGATAACTTGTCATCATCAAGTTGCTCATAGCTAGAATCTAATAGCCATTTGTGGAATTGATTTCCATCAACTTCCATTGACTCGCCTCGAGCTGCGCCTATCTCAATTTCTAATTGACCGTACAGTTTAGGGTGCGTGTTACTAATATACTTAACCAATTTACGGCGCGTAATAAATAGCCTAATTGGCCAATATATTACAAGCGATAAACTTAATATAAAAAGTAGAAATTGAAACATGGTTCAATAGGCACCTAACGCTTTGCTAAGCGGAAAATAAAAGTTGGCTATAATCGCGAAGCGATGGCCAGCTTTTATTTTTCCGTTTAAGCAACTTGTTAGGCATTTATTCGGATGCAGGTTTAAACAGAGAAATCATTGGGGTTGGTAGCTTCGCTTGTGCTGCAGATCTAAATGCATGTTCACGCCAAAATGGCCATACATTATGAACTACATTAAATTGCATAAACTCGCTAATGGCTTCTTCTGATATGTCAGCTAATTGATGGTACTTAGCAATAAAACATGCTTCTATTTCGGCAAGAGTTTTAATGTCACTTCCTTCCTCTTCTTCAATGAACCTTAAACCAAACTCAACCTTGGCGTGGATTAACTTTGAATCATCTGATTCATCAGCTTTTTCGAGAAACTCAGCTTTAATGGATATTTTGTTTTGCTGTGCCATTTCATCAGGATAACTATCAGCGCTGATCTCTTCAAAGCGAGCAATAGAAGTGGAATACAAATGTATATCAATTAATTCAAGTGATTTAATTGCCTGACTAATTAATTCTTTATCCATAAGAGACGTCCTTTGATACTTCTACAGATTTTACCGTCCTAAACATAGGTTGATTAGCAGCCTTATATTTTGGATAAGGAATTACATTATTTTCATAGCTTAATTGAATTGAAGACGATTTAATTCCAGCTTCTTCTAATAGTTCGTTTAAAACAGATTGATGCTTTAAGCAAACACGGATTAACTTATCCATGGCTGCGCTTTGTGAAACTTCAGCTCTTTCATATTTTGAGAAAGCATTTTTTCCACCACCAAAAACGAGAGAAGCTTGTTCTTGAGTTAATCCTAATGAAGTTCTTGCATGATAAATTTCTGAAGAAGTCAAAAGACCATCTACACTTTTTTTAGCATCCCTAACTCGAGAATCATTGTTCAAAATTTGTTGTTTCGACACAAATTCTCTTCCACAATCATTACAGATGGAATACTCCATTGATACAGATAAATCCGTACCTTTATAGGTGATAGTTTCCATATCATCTAATTGAACTATATTTTCAGATTTACATAATTTGCAATTGGTCATATCAACTCTCCTCAAGCTAATACTGAGGTAAATGGAAAGAAGCTAAATCAATAACTAGATAACCTTCGAGAAGACAGAACTTAACGTATAATTCGTCATATTCATCTTCCTCAGGATCTTTCTTATAGCGGCAGATATACTCATCATCTGGTGGTTGACTTTCATAGGAATGAGTTTTACGAAAGTCATTTGAACTGAGTTGACATATGCATGCAGAAACATCTTGTATGTCATATCCTAAGTTAGCTATATCTCTACTAACTTTTCGCCCTCTATATTCAATATCTAGATTTTGAGCTGCTGCCTTTACCTGTCCTAAATCGTATTCAGCCACACACTCTCCATGTAACCATAATGGTTAGTTTAGCTGATATTAACATAATTGCACGGAATTGGAATAGCATTAAATGCCTAACGCTTAGCTAACAGGCAAAATTAAATAAGCTAAAATCGAGCGAAGCGGCGAGCTTATTTAATTTTGTCCTAGTTTAGCGCCTTGTTATATTTTCAATTTTCACATGATGTTGCAATGCGAAACTTGATATTTACCTAGTTCAGTTTTGTTCAGCTCAACAACCATCATGGTTGGAATATTTTTACCTTTAAACATTAGTGCTTTTTTACCATCAACTTCATCAGATTTTTGAAAAGGAACACCAAGCTTTGTGACTAGTTCTGATTCGAGCATTCCAATAACCACTTGACTACATGGCTCAATATCCGCTTCACTACATCCCACTATTGATAAAAGTGCTAAAAGACAAATTTTACGCATGAACTTCCCTGAAAATATAACGCCCACAATAAGGGGCTGATTAATAGTTTGCTAAAATGTGAAGCGGAGCGAAACCGAGCAAACTGTTAGCAGTCCCGCTTTATTTGCCTTGATACTTATTGAACCTT
>NZ_PPSW01000057.1 GCF_005876835.1 Pseudoalteromonas phenolica | reverse complement strand
CTAAAAACAAAAAACCCGAGCCTAAGCTCGGGTTTTTTTAATGCTTTGTGGCATTAACTAAAGTCGATATTACTCAACGATAGTTGCTACAACACCAGCACCTACTGTACGGCCACCTTCACGGATCGCGAAACGTAGACCTTCGTCCATCGCGATTGGAACGATTAGCTCAACAGTCATCTTGATGTTGTCACCTGGCATTACCATTTCTACGCCATCTGGTAACTGTACGTCACCTGTTACGTCAGTTGTACGGAAGTAGAACTGTGGACGGTAACCTTTGAAGAATGGAGTATGACGGCCACCTTCGTCTTTTGAAAGTACGTATACTTCTGAAGTGAACTTCGTGTGTGGGTTGATTGAACCAGGCTTACAAAGAACCTGACCACGCTCAACTTCGTCACGCTTAGTACCACGTAGAAGTGCACCGATGTTCTCACCAGCGCGACCTTCGTCTAGAAGCTTACGGAACATTTCAACACCCGTACAAGTTGTCTTCGTAGTTTCTTTGATACCTACGATTTCAACTTCGTCGTTCACGTTGATGATACCAGCTTCAACACGGCCTGTTACTACTGTACCACGACCCTGGATTGAGAATACGTCTTCGATAGGCATGATGAATGGCTTATCGATGTCACGCTCTGGCTCTGGGATGTAAGAATCTAGTGCTTCTGCAAGCTCAACGATCTTGTCTTCCCACTCTTTCTCGCCTTCTAGTGCTTTAAGCGCTGAACCCTGGATTAGAGGTAGGTCGTCACCTGGGAAGTCGTATTCTGAAAGAAGTTCACGAACTTCCATCTCTACTAGCTCTAGTAGCTCTTCGTCGTCAACCATGTCACATTTGTTCATGAATACAACGATGTAAGGTACACCAACCTGACGTGAAAGTAGGATGTGCTCACGAGTCTGAGGCATAGGACCGTCAGTAGCTGCAACTACTAGGATCGCGCCGTCCATCTGTGCAGCACCAGTGATCATGTTTTTAACATAGTCAGCGTGTCCTGGACAGTCTACGTGTGCGTAGTGACGAGTTGGTGTGTCATACTCAACGTGTGAAGTTGAGATTGTGATACCACGCTCACGCTCTTCTGGAGCGTTATCGATTGATGCGAAGTCTTTTGCGTCACCACCGTATACTTTTGCAAGTACGTTAGTGATTGCTGCAGTTAGAGTTGTTTTACCGTGGTCAACGTGGCCGATTGTACCTACGTTTACGTGCGGTTTCGAACGTTCAAACTTTTCTTTTGCCAT
>NZ_PPSW01000056.1 GCF_005876835.1 Pseudoalteromonas phenolica | reverse complement strand
CCAACTGAACTACCACTCCACTGAGTTTTAATCTTTTCCTAATTGGCGGAGTGGACGGGACTCGAACCCGCGACCCCCGGCGTGACAGGCCGGTATTCTAACCAACTGAACTACCACTCCACACTTAGGAAAGGGTGCCTAAAGGCATTTTGTAAGATTGGCGGAGTGGACGGGACTCGAACCCGCGACCCCCGGCGTGACAGGCCGGTATTCTAACCAACTGAACTACCACTCCAGCGCGACTTACAAATTTTAGAATAATTGGCGGAGTGGACGGGACTCGAACCCGCGACCCCCGGCGTGACAGGCCGGTATTCTAACCAACTGAACTACCACTCCGCTTTATTCTTGTTGTCAGGTTGCTCCCTGACAGCGGCGTGAATAATACGAATCGACCTGTTTAGAGTCAACTGTTTTTTTTAAAAAAACTGTCTTTTTTAGTCTCCATCCATAGAAAGGTTCAAAATATCACCTGATTTGTTATTTTTTGAACCATTCGGATCATTTGCGTTATCTTTGTCGTCATCCTGTTCTGTTGTCGATTGCTTTTTCTTGAATGACGGAAATTTAATTTTCAGCTTAATTGATTTCTTTTGAACAAAAACTCTGATAGCTAACCAGCCAATTAGCATCACAAAAACATTACCAACAGCAATAATCGTTATTAACGCACCTGTGCTCAAAGTGGGTTCAGGCTCTGGAGGAGGTAATTTAGCAAGTAAAGGGTTTACTTTTGGCGCTTGTAACTCAGGTACCTTCTCAATTGGCCTTTCAATCTCAAAGTTATACATAGGTAACTTGGCCATAAATTCTCGACCATTGATATTTTCACCAAAGACAGAAAACTCGATTTGATAACGACCCCAATCGTAATTACTTACTTCTAATTTGCGGTAAAGACGCGCTTCTGGGTTAATCGTAAAGATTTGCTCTTCACCGTTTGGATAAAATATTTTGCCTTGAAAAATAACCGTTTCAGGTTTGATGATATTTTGATCCAGCTTAATCAACAGTTCATGACTAGCTGTAGCATTACTGGCAAGCGTCAAATCAAACTCAAAGGGTGGCTCTGCGATAACGATAGGTGCTTGTACTACCCTGCGTTTAAGAATAGGCGTTTCAATATAGAACTCTGGTTGCCACTCACCTGCAGGAAAAACAAGTTTAAATTCTCCAGTAAAAATACCGTCCATTGGTCTTTCATCAAATTCGCGACCATCATCTTTAAATTCGGTCACACTTTGTGTGCCAGCCCCAAAATTGTCATATTGATCATTGTTGGTACTCACGAACTCGACGATTAGGCTGACCACATCACGAAAATAGCCGACATCGATAGGCTTATCATCGTTCGTTACTTGGCCAGTCACTTTGAGTGTTTCTCCCCTAAACATCAGTTTAGGTAATGGCTCTACCACCAGCTCAATGTCACCTAACACCATAATTCGGCTATCGGGTTGCACTCTACCTATTACCTGCCAAGGACCTGGCGTTGGGTTTTCTATGGTAATAAGGTCATAGCTTGCTTCATCGTACCACTCTAGCATTTCATCTTTCATAGCATGATGCGCGTAGTATTTACTACCATCAGGTTTGACTAAGATAACCGCTGGGGAGCCTGGCTTACGAAAGAAAAGCAGTGTTATTTTCTCGACTTTATGATCAATACGGAAGCGGTTATCTAACAGCGGAACTTCATTTACTTTGCGATTATTCTTCAACAACGTAATCGACGGGGTTGTTGTGAGTGCAATACATTCATGAACAAACAATAAGAGCAGCACTAACAATAATCGCTTCATATAAAATTTACCTTAATTTAGTTGCCAAAGAGTCTCGCCATTTTTATTAACGATTTTTAGCCTTTCTTCATGCGCTATTACTTCATCGGCAGAAGCCTTAACAACTTTAAGTGCCGGACGGTTATCAGGCAAACGTCGAATACTGGTGTTATCAGTTTGCGATGTGTCATCGGTATTATTCGCCAAGTTCATTTTTACTTGACCACCCGTCATTGCTAGATAAACGTCAGCAAGGATCTCTGAATCCAGTAATGCGCCGTGAAGCGTACGTTTGGCGTTATCTATGTCATAACGTCGGCATAATGCATCAAGATTATTTTTCTGCCCAGGATGCAGATTTCTCGCCATCACAAGCGTATCTAACACTTCGCAATACTCGTGAGTGTTGGGGTAGCCTTGCTGTAACAGCGCAAATTCGTTATCCATAAAGCCGACGTCGAACGGTGCATTATGAATAATGAGCTCAGCCCCTTTTATATAATCAAAAAACTCTTGTGCTATTTGATGATAAAGCGGCTTATCTCTTAAAAATTCATTGGTGATACCATGAACATCGATTGCCTCCTCTTCAATATCACGCTGAGGGTTGATGTACACATGAAAGTTATTTCCTGTTAAACGGCGATTAATGAGTTCAACACACCCAATTTCAATGATCCTATGCCCTGCTTTCGGGTCGATACCTGTGGTTTCAGTATCCAGGACTATTTGTCTCTTTAACATATCGTCTGCCTGTTAACTTTGCTATTGTTAGCAACTAATCACTTTATTCTACATAAAAACAGGCTAATTCGTGCAAAAAAGCGTAGAGATTTATACCGATGGTTCATGTTTAGGCAATCCCGGACCTGGTGGGTATGGCATTTATCTTCATTATCAAGGCCATGAAAAAACGCTTTCTCAAGGCTATAAACTCACTACTAATAATAGAATGGAGATGCTCGCTGCCATTGTTGCACTCGAAACCCTTAAACGACCTTGCACAGTCGTGCTACATACCGACAGCCAATATGTTAAACAAGGTATCGAGTCTTGGGTTGCAGGTTGGAAAAAGCGTAACTGGCTTACTTCCGCAAAGAAGCCAGTTAAAAACGTTGATTTATGGAAGCGCCTCGATGAAGCCTGTCAAAGACATGACATAGAGTGGCGTTGGGTAAAAGGTCACAGTGGCAATAAATATAATGAAATCGTAGATGACTTGGCCAGAGAAGCTGCGGGTAGTTCAAAACTGCTTGAAGATGAAGGATATCAAGCAGCTTAAATTTTGTTGTTAGTTCGACTTGTTTCGAGTTTGTCTAAGCCCCGCATTTTTAACCGCAGGTGCCCATTTGGGCCTTGCGTGCCACTTAGGTTTAATTGGTGTTAAAGGTGCGACCCGCTTTCGTGCCACCAGCATATAACAGCTGCCCATGGGTTTTAAATAATGACGACAAAAACGCCGCCAAGGCGCAAAACGAGATAAACGGCTGCCACGAGCCAACGATGCATAGACAAAGCGCTCATCACTGATTATTTCGAACCCCAGTAAGTCTAACCAATCTTTCACCCTAGCAGGGGTAAAAAAACGCCCTGACCACGGCAGCTTTTGAGAACTAAACGGCAATAAATTCGCCAATCCACATAAACTGAACGGGTTAAACCCTGAAATAACCAAGTAGCCACCAGGAATTAAAGTACGATGTGCTTCACGCAGAATGTGATGAGGATCACTTTCATATTCTAAACTGTGGGCCAGCACACATACATCAACACTGTGCTCCGAAAAAGGGAGTTCATCAATTTCAGCAACCACACTGGTTTTCTTACATTGGTTGGGAGATACATTCACTTGATGAGGGATCACACATTTTGATGTATCAAGCTGACCACTTAATGAGCCTAGTTTAAGTAAGTGATATCCAAACATCCTAGGTAACCAAGCTTTCATTCTTCGCTCTAAGCCGACTTTTATATAATCGCCATGTGGAAAGTCAGACCAAGTTAATGGTTTTGGTCCAGACCGAAAACTTAATGCTGGTTTCATTATTGATGCTCGTTATACTAAACCCATCTACACTTTATAGAGCAAATACTTATGGTGCAAGTTGATCCAATTAAAGCTTTTTCTGATAACTATATCTGGGCATTGAGAAAAGAAAATAAAGTTTGGGTTGTTGACCCAGGGCAAGCTGAACCGGTATTTGATTATTTAAAACAAACTCACACAACGCTGGCTGGTATTCTAATCACCCACCATCACTGGGATCATACCAATGGCGTTGAGGCTTTACTTAAGGCGTTCAAAAACATTCCTGTTTATGGCCCTGAAAACTCCCCTTTTGAAGGTATCTCACACAAACTAAATGACGGTGATGAAATAACCGTTGCTGATACAAGATTTAAAATCATCTCATCGCCAGGTCACACCTTAGATCATATTTGCTATATGAACGATGCTTTTTGCTTTACAGGTGACACTTTATTCAGTGCTGGCTGCGGCCGCTTATTCGAAGGCGACGCTGAAATGATGTGGCATTCTTTACAAAAGTTTGCCGAATGTGACGATGATACGCTTATCTACTGCACCCATGAGTACACGCAAGCCAACCTTAAATTTGCTTTAGCTGTTGAACCTAACAATGCAGACTTATTAGCGTATATCGAAAAAGTACAAAAGCTTCGAGATGATAATCAGCCAAGTTTACCGACACATTTTGGCCTTGAGCGGGCTGTAAATCCCTTTTTAAGAGCCTCTGAAGAAAATAGCCTTGTACATGTACCTAAGCATTTAATTCAAGATACAAATAAAAACTGGCAAAAATTTGCAGCTTTAAGGGCTTGGAAAGATGAATTTTAACCAAGTTACCATGTGATTACTTTAAATAACGCAAGAGAATCTGTAGAATTGAGCGGTTTTTGCTCGAATATGAATCACTATGAAAAAGTCTGCAAGTTTAGTTTTAACGCTCTCGTTGTTAACGGGTTGTCAAACCCTAACTGACACACCAAAAGATCAATCAGAGATCACCAATACGGCTGCTAATGAAAACCTAGCAAGCCCTTTAGATATTAGCGAAGCGCTTGCTAATTCAATCACAGAGCCAGTAGAAGCAGACGAACCGGCTCCTGTATTCGATGATGTATGGGAACGTATTCGTTACCAACTCTCAATTTCAGTGCCTCAAAACCGCCCTGTTGTGGCTGAGAGGAACTATTATCAACGCCATCAAAAATATCTAGACCGTATATCAAAGCGTGCAGAGCCGTATTTGTACTTTATTGTTGAAGAAGTAGAAAAACGCCAAATTCCGATCGAGGTAGCTTTACTCCCCATCGTTGAAAGTGCGTTCGACCCATTTGGTTACTCGCATAGAAGCGCGTCAGGTATCTGGCAGTTTATGCCACAGACGGGAGAGCGTTTTAACTTACATCAGAATTGGTGGTATGACGGTCGCCGAGACATAGTACAGTCAACGCGTGCGGCTTTAGACTATTTGGGTTACCTGCATAAAACTTTAGAAGGTGACTGGCTGAATGCCATTGCAGCATACAACTCAGGTGAAGGACGCGTCTTAAAAGCCATCAGAAAGAATCGTAAAAAGCATTTACCAACTGATTTTTGGTCGCTTGATTTACCAAGAGAAACGACGGCTTACGTGCCAAAGTTATTAGCGTTATCAGATCTATTAAAACGACAAGAAGAGTTCAATGTTAATTGGAAGCCAATTATTAATGCACAGGTAGTTGAGATTGTCGATGTCGGCTCACAAATTGATTTAGCCCTTGCCGCTGACATGGCTGATTTAAGCCTCACTGAATTATACCGTTTAAACCCAGGGTTTAACCGTTGGGCAACCGCACCTGATGGTCCACATCAATTACTGATCCCCAGTGATAAAGCGGATGCATTTAAAAACAAACTCGCACAAACACCAGTGAAAGACAGGTTGCGTTGGCAATACTACACGGTGAAACGCGGTGACACTCTATCTGTGATTGCTAAAAAGTTTTCGACGAGCAGTAAAACCATTCAATCTCTTAATAAGCTTGATACCCACATTATCCGTGTCAACCAAAAACTGCTTGTTCCTCTAAGCGATGGAAAAATCAATAGTGAGCACTTACCAAAGTCGGTCAGAGTTGCCGCGAATAAGTCTACGAGCGCTAAAAAAACACATACGGTGAAATCTGGTGACACACTGTGGGATATCAGCCGAGAGTATGATGTTACAGTAAAGCAGCTTGCTAACTGGAATAAGCTAAAAACCAACAGCGTATTAAAGCTCGGGCAAAAGCTCACAATTTATCAAACAAAAGAAGCAAGCAAACCAACCGGACTAGTTTCTACTACCCGAACCATTACTTACAAGGTTAGACGTGGTGATTCTTTAGCCCGTATTGCTTCTAAGTTTAACTTAACGGTAAAAGAAATTGTCGAGTGGAATAACTTATTTGGGCAAAAGTATCTTCAGCCGGGGCAAAAGTTAAAGCTAAAAGTCGATGTAAAACGCACGTCTTAAAAAGATGTACTAAAAAGAGAAGCACCCAAGGGTGCTTCTCTTTTTAGATAGGTTCGAACTTATAGCCGGCTCCATAAATCGAGTGAATAAAATTGGCTTCAGGTGCAATGCTTTGTAATTTTTTACGAAGTTTCTTGATGTGGCTATCAACCGTTCTATCGCTCACAATCCGGTCGTCTGAATAAATATGATCCATCAGTTTATCACGACTGAAAATACGCCCTGGGTGCACATACATGGCTTTAAGCAATAGAAACTCAACGTGTGTGAGTGCAATACTTTCATTATTGAACCTTGCCATAAATGTTTGCTCATCAACTTCTAAACCATGAAGAGCTTCTTGGTTTTGCTCTGCAACATAATTTACTCGACGCATGATCGCTTTTACTCTGGCTACAACTTCTCTTGGGCTATATGGCTTACAGACATAATCATCCGCACCAACTTCAAGACCAATCAACCTATCAATTTCTTCAACCTTAGCTGTCGTCATAATGATGGGTATCTGGCTTTGAGCCCTGATCTGCTTACACAAAGTTATACCATCAACGTTAGGTAACATGATATCTAACAGCACCATACAAGGCTTATAGCGCTCAAATGCTGTCATTACTTCGCCACCATCAGTAACGACATGACATTCAAAACCTGAAGCTGATAAGTATTTTGCTAAAATCGCAGCCAGCTTTTCTTCATCTTCAACAATAAGGACCGAATATGCAGTCACCATTTAATTTTCCTTATATTTGAATTCTATCGTCAATTTTAATCCACCAAGCTTACTTTGCTCTGCGTGTACTTCGCCATTATGCGCCATAATAATATTCTGGCATATCGCCAATCCAAGTCCCGAACCACCTGTTTTACGGTTTCTGGCTGAGTCTGTTCTGTACAGTCTATCAAAGAGGTGTGACAACTGCTCAGACTCTACTCCTGGGCTGCTATCTTGCCATATAACTTGGACCCCTTGCCCAATCCTGCTCACCTTGATGTCTAACATCCCCTTGTTTTCTGGCGATGCATCTGTATAGCGTAACGTGTTTTGCAATAAATTATCGAATAACTGTCCCATACGATGCGCATCACAGAACAAGAAGCACCTGGGGCTGAAATCAAACTGCAAATCAAAGTGACTAAGCTCACTTTTTCTTTTTTCAAGACTGCGTTCTATGAGTTCAGGCAAAACCATTTGCGACTTTTCATAGGACAAAGACCCCCTATCTGACATCGAAAGCTGGTGAAGATCGTTAACTAATTTGGTAAGTCGCATGATCTCTTCATGCAATGAATCAAGCTGCGCTTCATCTGCTTCTATGACGCCATCAATCATGCCCTCAATTTCAGCTTTAATAACAGCAATCGGGGTTCTTAATTCATGAGAAATATCAGCTATCCAACGTTGTCGGGCAGTCAAATTTTCAGCCAATGTTTTTGCCAGCAAGTTCATGTCACTTTCAAGCTGGCCTAATTCATCTCTGCGAATGATTTGTTTTGATAACGAGTAATCCCCACTGGTGAGGTTTTTTGTTCTTTGCCTTAATGCAAGTATTGGTCTGACTAAATATTTACTAAAAGGGATAGACAGTAAAAAAGTCACTACAAAAGCAATAATAGCAATGACAACAAAGTGTTGACGCTGCTGCTTAGCGAATAGTGTTTCAAACTTTCCCGTTACCATCGATCCATTCTCAACACCTATATAGCCAATTTTATATCCTTCCATCTCAGGCCAATACACAGGGATCCAAAGGGCATCTTTAACCATTGCTGGCCTACCTACCAATAATGTACCATCTAGCGCTTTAAAAAATAGTTTATCTGAAGGTCCCCTGCCTCTTCGCTCTCCTCGATGAGGTGGGCGCATATCCTTGCTAGGCTTTGGACGTTTTTTAGGTAAGGCCTCATTGGCGGCACTTACTTGATGGTAAGTTCGCATTAAGTTTTTCCAATATCGCGATCTTCTATCTAGCCAGTCAACATTTTGTTGCGTTTCCATTGTTTGGTGAAAAGCTTCAATAACTGGCTCAAGACGCGCTTTAGTTTGACTTTGAACATAGTCAGAAAAGCTTTTATCAAATGCTATCTGATTAGCCAAAAATATGGCCAATACCAATGTCGAATTAGCTAACAGCAGCATAATTAATATTTTTATGCGAATAGGTAATCTAAGCGTCTTCATTTTAACTTCAAAAAATTGACTCAAGATCATGTTCCGCCATGAATGTGTAAAGAATGTGGAAGTTACAGGCGCAGTTTATTGTTTTCCTAAACCTCAAATTTGATACTATAAACTAAATTTAAAAAAGATCCCGAATACAGTGCAAAACCAAACACTTCAGAAATTTATTTCTTATATAAAGTCACAACAAGTAGATAAACTGCCTGAGTTTTATAGTCAACTCAGCGATTCTGACTGTACGCTTGTATTAAAGTTCTGTTTTGAGCAAGCAATAAAGAACCAAGAGACCTACGTATTTTTTCAAGATCTTTGCAAGCAGCTAATCACAACAAAAGAAGCACTACCTGAAGGACTGATCACTGGTATTAATACATTAGAGCGACTGGCATTTTTCTCGAATGCACTCACTGAAATTGAGGGCTATAAGCAAGCCAACAGACAAGGCAACACGGTTATTCATGCGCTTTGCTCTAATGCTCAGCAAACACAATGGCCGTTTAACTTTTTAAGGTCTCTTATGTTATTTGAAAGAAATGAATCACTTGCTCTCGCTCTCGGGCATAAAAATCATCAAAGCATGCGCCCTATCGATTGTTATCTTGCATTTAATCATAACTTAGCCAAATTGCCAGACCATGAATTTTCTGCTCTTTTAGCCCTTATTGAAATACAGTCAAAAACGTCTCAGCAAAGCGAACCGGGTCTATTACATGCGACATGTCAGTTTTTAGTTAAAGAAAAAGTAAATGAACAGCTAGACAATGCGCATCAACGCGTATTACTCATCGCTAGCTGTTTTCAAACACGTGTTGAAACCGTGTGTACACTTTTAAAGATTTAGGCCTTTTCAACCGCTTCTAGCTTATTTCGTTTGATGTACTTATCACCAAACTGGTAAAGAAATAAGCTTAGCAAAATCATAGTACCGCCAATTAAAAGCGATGACGTTAAAACCTCATCATTCAGAAACGCGCCCAGACTTACCGCAAAAACAGGGGTGATCAAAGTCGTTAAGGCAACTGTACTTGCCGGTAACTTTTGCAGTACATGAAAATAGGCTAAGAATCCTAACAATGAACCAAAAAGTGCTAAGTAACCCGTAGCTAAAATTGACTTCATTTGCCATTGTTCATAATTAATCTCACCACCTGCTGCTAACCAAATCATTGCAAAAACAGGCGTTACAAATGCCAATGCCCCTAGCGTTGTTGCCATTGGGTGGATTGCAATTGGTACTGTCTTAATCATTACGCCACTTAAACTAAAACTTGTTACTGCCATGAGCACATAGACAATCCCTTCAACAGGTACATTCAATTGCTGAATTTGCGTTTTACACACTAAAAACAAGCCGAGTATAGAGAACAATAAGGCGATTAGTTTAACGGGTGTAAAAGCGTGTTCTGATAATATTTTTTGCGCAAAAAGACCCGAGATTATTGGCGCAAGACCAAACACTAGAGAAATCACACCGGAAGGCACAGTCTGAGCTGCCAAATAGCTGAAAAGCATACCCACTACAATGCCTGCAGCAGAATAGAAATATAACAGGCAGGACTTTTTCGACCACGGCACATGTATTTTTAGAGCAAACACAGTGACAATGGCAAGCACCAATGCAATCAACATACGTAGAAAAACACTTAGTGTTGGTGGCATCGTCTCGGCGCTCCAGACAATACCAAGCGGTGTTGTTGACCAAACTAAGATCACAAATAGATACGACCCCTGCACGGGCATAAATTTTCCTTGGGAATAAAAAATTGAAGAGGTCGAAATTATACTGACTAAAATGCACAAATGTTATCGGTACATTGGTCTCATCATACAGTTTTATGTAACGATACATTAATGAAGATAATAACTGCTTTAATCAACATATACATCTGATAGACATATCTGCAATTTTTCATATTATGAGCCCTTTATTCGGAGGAACTATGACAATTATCGTCTATATCATCACCGCTGTTCTTATCAAACTATCAATTCTTGGCTTTGGTATATTATCCATAGTAACTGCTTTTTCCAGCTTGTTACTTTTAAAAGTCATGCACAAAAAACTTTCAGAGTTGTTGATAATTAGGTTTAGTAAAAAGTTTAAAATAGCACTTTGGGGGCACATCAGTGTTTACATTGCTTTTATCGGAAAAATTATATTTATTGACGACTTCAGCGATATTCCTGCCTTTTTAGCCAGTCATCTTGTTATTCACCATATAGCAAGCGGCTTAATTGCTGCTACTTTAATGATTATGAGCCTCAGAACTTACAACCAGCTAAAAGTAAGTAACTTGAATACTAATTAGACAAAATAAAGAATGTCACTCACACTTTTAAAATCTAAATCTAGTGGTGAGTGGTATGAATATAAAAAGTAAGGTTGCGGTCCCTATAATTTTAGGTATTTCTTTAATCTTAGCCGCAAATACATTCAGCATCTTAAAACTTGAGTTTTTGATTTGGGATTACCAATCCTTAGTCAACAAAGATCAGCAACGCATTATTCTAATTACCAACGCAGAGTCATCTTTCAAAAGCCAAGTTCAAGCATGGAAAAACCTGCTACTCAGAAATGAAGAAAAGTATTGGCAAGAATTCCTTTCTCTTCATAAAAGTGTGCAGAAAGATTTAAAGCAACTGCAAACTTTTGAAGAAGGAGATTGGACAACTCGGTTTATTAATCAGCATCAATCTATGCTAAAAGCTTATGAGAAAGCTCAAAGAAGCTTTGTTCTAAATAAAAACTATAAACAAAGCGATACAATGGTAAGAGGCATTGACAGAGATTTCGCTCGAGGACTTATAGAAAAAAGAAGCGCAGTAACTAAGCACTTTACTGAAGTTCAGAGCAACCTAGAGCAACAGCAATCTACTGTTATGACTGTCTATCCAATAATGTCATTTTTCATAGCTATAGTTGCAATACTCGGTATCCTACTTTTTATACACAAAGCAATTATCTTACCTCTACGAGATTTGATAGATAAAACAGTTGAGATCTCTAATGGGAAATATGATTTGCACATGGATTACCCCTTCAATGATGAAGTGGGTCAACTCAGTCAAGCCATAACGGAAATAAAGAATCATATTGTTGAAGCTGTCTCAAACATAGCTGTTGTAAAAGGAGAAGTTGAAGATGCATTTGAAGCAATAGATCATGTTAGCAATGAAATAAGCAGAGGTTCTGAAGAACAAGTCGCATGCTCTCAAACTATGGAAAGTACCATTAATGGATTATCTGAAATTGCAACGAGGTTGCAAGGACTTACTCAACAAGCTTTGCAATCAACTACCCTAGTCACACAAAAAGCGAGTAACTGTGGAGATACTATGGAGCTGTCTGCTAATAGCATGAAGGAGCTTGTTAGAGAGGTAGAAAATACGTCGATTGTCATAGAGTCTCTAGAATCCAAAGCTGCAAGTGTTAGCGGTGTGCTCGATATGATTGGCTCTATAGCAGAACAAACCAACTTACTCGCACTCAATGCCGCAATCGAAGCTGCAAGAGCTGGAGAAGCAGGCAGAGGCTTTGCTGTTGTGGCAGATGAGGTTCGAAGTCTCGCGTCTAAAACCCATCAATCAACTATGAGTATTACCTCCGTTATAGATGAACTTCAGGCTACATCCAAACAAGCTGTAGCTGCAATGCAGCATGAAATTAAAATAACAGCTGATAACGCAGAGAAGAGCCAAGATGCACAAATAGCATTGAAGGAGATTCTCCAAGAAATGGAACAAATGAAGAGTCTAAACCAGCAAGTTACAGACTCTGCCAGTGAGCAAACAAAAATATCAGAAACGCTTCATGAAACATTAATTCAACTCCAAGTTATTTCTGACAATTATAAGAAATTGGCCCAAAGCGACAATGTATCCCGAACTGTGGCAAATGCAAATAGAGACCTAACAAAAATGGTTGAAAACCTACGAGGTAATCTATCTCATCAAGAAGCAGAGCTTTTTTAGGATTAAGTGTCAAGTTGGTGACTACGCATTACTTGCAAGTAAAGTGCAAAATTAGCGACTGCGAACGCAGTGAGAGCGCTTCTTTTGCGCAAGGTGAATCATACCAATCAGTAATTATTTG